>JAFEEQ010000009.1 GCA_018241025.1 Pseudomonadota bacterium | reverse complement strand
GACCCACTCCGCATCGCTCATCCAGTAAACCGGACGCTTCGCCATCCAAGCCTCCAAATCACAGTCGGAGAACTTGAATCACAGCCTCAGGCGCAAGGGAATCCTAATTGAGTACAGACCCTAGTCGAGCAAAGGGCCCGGCTCACGCCAGGCCCTTCCCGTTCGCTCGACCAGAACTTAGTTCTGCGGCGGATTGCGGAAGCTGTCGCGCAGGTCGCGCGCCGCGTCTTTCACGCCGCCGACGGCGTTCTGTACCTTGCCCTTGGCCTTGTCGGCCGCGCCTTCAGCCTTGAGCTTGGAATCGCCCATGACCTTGCCGGCGGTTTCCTTGACGGCACCTTTGGCCTGGTTGGCGGCACCTTCGATACGGTCCTTGCCCATTGTTCTCTCCGTGAATGAAACGAATTACGGTTAGAAAACGGCAAGCCCGGTGTGGCGTTCCGGGAACAGCGTGCAAAACAATTCGCAGAGAACAGGGAACCAATGTCGCTTGACGCACTCCTCAAAGGTCCCAAGGCCATTGTCGTTCCCGGCGTCTTCGATGCGCTATCGGCGCGTGTCGCGACGCGCGCGGGTGCGCAGGCGATCTACATGACCGGGTTCGGAGTTGCCGGCGCGGGTTATGGCGTGCCGGACATCGGGCTTGTCAGCGCCAGTGAGATGATCGAGCGCGTTGGCGTGATCGCCGGTGCGTGCGATCGCGTGCCCCTGATTGCCGACGGCGA
This sequence comes from Pseudomonadota bacterium, assembly GCA_018241025.1. Lineage (GTDB taxonomy): Bacteria > Pseudomonadota > Alphaproteobacteria > Micropepsales > Micropepsaceae > Rhizomicrobium. The sequence goes on along the minus strand of JAFEEQ010000009.1, from coordinate 147,552 downwards.
TAACGGGCATGGCGGACCGCTCAATGCCGCGAAGCTGGCCCGCGCCTATGAGCGCGCGGGCGCGGCGGCGATCCAGCTCGAAGACCAGGTCTTCCCCAAACGCTGCGGCCATATGGAAGACAAGGAAGTCGTTGCCACCGCCGAGGCCGCGCAGAAGATCCGTGCCGCGGCCGACGCGCGCGAGAGTTCGGCGTTCAAGATCGTGGCGCGCACCGATACACGGGCGACGCATGGGCTGGACGAGGCGCTGCGGCGTGGCGAGGCGTTTCTGAAAGCCGGCGCAGACGTTCTGTTCATCGAGGCGCCACGGACCGAAGAGGAACTGCGCAAGGTCGCCGAGACCTTCAAGGGCGTTCCCCTGCTGGCCAATCTGGTCGAAGATGGCAAGACGCCGCTGCTTTCGGTCGAAGAGTTGGAGGCCATCGGCTACCGCATCATCCTCTATCCGATTTCGGCCCTTCTGGCTGTGACACATCGGCTGGAGGAGGTTTATGCGCTGCTGCTCAAGGGCGCACGCCACGGGCTGGACGGGCAGCGCGCCAGCTTCAGCCATTACAACACCATCATGCGCCTGCCGGAGCTCCTGGCAGTAACCAGGGCGCTCGCCGACACGAATAAGGAGGAGTGACGTCATGCCCAGACTGAAACAGATCGGAAAAGACGCTGCCCACCCCAATGCCCAGGCGATTTACAAGCTGCTGTTCAAGGACCGCGACCCGGTGGTTTCGCCGGGAACCGATACCGGCACGCCGGGAAATTGGTGGACGGTCTTTGCCGTCGTGCCCGATGCCTTCGATCACGCGGTGGCCGGGTTTCAGTTCTATCGCGGCAAGCGCAAGCTCGATCCCAAACTGCGTGAGCTCGGCCAGACCCGGGCCGGATGGGCGCGCGGCAGCCAGTTCGTGTTTTCGCAGCATTGCAAGGCCTCGCGCGGTGTCGGCCTCAGCGAGGAACAGATCCAGTCGGTCCCGCACTGGCAGGTGGCCGAGTGCTATTCACCGGTCGAGCGGGCGGTGCTCGCTTACACAGACGGCATGGTCCTCCAGGGCGGGCGGGTGGCCGAGGGTATTTTCACCGCTCTCAAGAAACATTTGTCGGACGAGGAGATCCTCGAACTCACTTACATCGTAGGCATGTACGACATGCACGCGATGATCTCGAAGGCGCTGCGCCTCGAATATGACGATGTCGACGACCGGATCGTCGAGGTGGCCGCGCCGACCGGTGCATCGACCGATGTGATGCGGATGGTCGACACGGAGAAAAGCTAGAAGGAGAAAAATGCATGAATGACCGGCGGAATTTGTTGCAGTTGCTTCTGCTCGGCGGTGCCGGGGCGACGCTCGGGGCTCTGCCGGCTTTCGCGAAGACCTTCGAGGTGCATCACTCCGAAGCGGAGTGGCGCCGCATCCTCGGCCCCGACGCCTATCACATCATGCGCGAACAGGGCACGGAGCGGCCGTTCACCAGCCCGCTGCTGAACGAGCATCGCAAGGGCACGTTCGTCTGCGCCGGCTGTGCCCTGCCCCTGTTCGCTTCCATGACCAAGTTCGACAGCGGGACGGGTTGGCCGAGCTTCTGGCAACCCTTGCCCCATGCGGTCGAGACCACCACCGACAATTCCTGGATCATGACCCGCACGGAGGTGCATTGCCGGCGCTGCGGCGGTCATCTGGGCCATGTCTTCGACGACGGGCCGAAGCCGACGGGCCTGCGCTACTGCATGGACGGGCTGGCGCTGAAGTTCAAACCGGCCTAGTTGCGCGCGCGGGTGCTTGGCCCGACAATCGGGCCATGGCGACCTTCGAATCCGGCGGGCTGAGCCTTGCCTATGACGATATCGGCGGCCCCGGCGAGGGCCGGCCGATGATCCTGGTGCACGGCTTCACCTCGAACCGGAACGAGAACTGGCGCCGCCTCGGCTGGTATGGCGCGCTCGAGCGGCGGCGGATGCGGGTGATCGGGCTCGATGCGCGCGGCCATGGCGAGAGCGCCAAGCCGCACGATCCTGCCGCCTATGGCCGCGATGCGATGGCGGGCGACGTCCTGAACCTGATGGATCATCTCGGGATCGAACGGGCGCATCTCCTAGGTTTTTCGATGGGCTCGCGGCTCGCGCTAGCGGCGGCACTGAAGGCGCCCAAGCGCATTGCGACACTGACGGTCGGTGGAATCGGCGAGAAGCTGTTCGAACTGCGCAGCTTCAGCGGCAACCCAATGGCCGAGGCGATGGAAGCGGCGGATATCGAAAGCATCAAGGAGCCGATGCTCAAGAGCTTCCGCCAGTTCGCCGACGACCAGGGCGAGGACCGGCTGGCGCTGGCGGCGCTGACGCGGGCGGTAGATGCGCCGTTTTCCAAGGACGAACTCGGAAAGCTCAATGTGCCGGTGCTGGTCGTGGCCGGGGCACGCGACGAACTCGCAGGCGATCCCCAGCCGTTGGCTGATGTTTTTCCGAACGGACGCGCCGTGCGGGTGCCGGGGGTCGATCACTTCTCGATCATCGCCCATGCCTTGTTCAAGGCGAGTGTGTTCGATTTCCTCGACGGAACAATCTGACCGCCGGTAACCAAAGTTCCCTCCGTGCGTTTTCAGCATGGGTCAGAGGGACACACATGGGACTCCGATACGAAAGGCACCGATCCGCTCTCTCGCTGATCGTTGCCACGGGGATGTTTTGCTTCGTTGCCACGCCGGCTGCTGCCGCAGCCGTATCAGCAAGCGGGACGGGCGAAGCGATCTTCGTCGGGCAAATCATTCTGCTACTGGCGGTGGGACGGCTGCTCGGCGAGGCGATGCAACGGGTCGGCCAGCCCGCGATCATGGGCCAGCTGCTCGCCGGTATCATTCTTGGACCGAGCGTCTTCGGTCTCCTGCTGCCGGACGTCCAGCGCGCGGTGTTTCCGGCGTCCGAAACGCAGCAGGCGATGGTCAACGGCGTCTCGCAGCTCGGCATCCTGATGCTCCTCCTGCTGACAGGCATGGAAACCGACCTCAAGCTGGTGCGCAAAGTCGGACGCGCCGCGGCGGCCGTTTCCCTTACCGGTATCGTCGTGCCTTTCGCCTGCGGCTTCATGTTGGGGCAGTTGCTGCCGGATTCGATTCTGCCGACACATATGGGACGGCTGGTGCCCTCCCTGTTTCTCGGCACGGCGCTTTCGATCTCTTCGGTCAAGATCGTCGCGACGATCGTGCGCGAAATGAACTTCATGCGCCGGGACGCCGGCCAGATCATCGTGGCTTCAGCCATCATCGAGGACACCATAGGCTGGGTCATCATCGCGGTGATTTTTGGAATTGCCGCGCATGGTTCGCTGGACGTCTGGACCCTTGGCCCGCAAATCGCTGCGATCGCCGCATTCCTCCTGTTCAGCTTCACCATCGGGCGCCGCATCGTGTTCGCCGCGATCCGCTGGGCGAACGACAGCTTCCGCAGCGAATTCCCCGTGATCACGATGATCCTCATCATCATGGGCCTGATGGCCGAGATCACGCAGCTGCTAGGTGTCCACACCGTTCTCGGTGCTTTTGTCGCTGGTATCCTGATCGGGGAATCGCCGATCCTGACCCAGCATGTCGAGGACCAGTTGCGCGGCCTGATCACGGCGCTGTTCATGCCGGTGTTCTTCGGCCTGGCCGGCCTCACCGCCGACCTGACGATCCTGAAGGACGGCCATCTGGCGATTCTGACGGCAGGGCTGGTTCTGATCGCGAGCCTCGGGAAATTCGCGGGCGCCTTCCTGGGCGGCCAGATCGGCGGGCTAGGCGTCCGGCAGGCGATAGCTGTGGGATCCGCCATGAATGCGCGCGGCTCGACGGAGGTAATCATCGCCTCGATCGGCCTCGCCATGGGTGCGTTGTCGCAGAATCTCTACACGATGATCGTCGCCATGGCGGTGATCACGACCTTGATGATGCCGCCGATGCTGCGGCGCGCGCTCATGAGCCTGCCGATGAGCGAGCAGGAGAAGACCCGAGTCGAGCGCGAGGCGCTCGACCAGCGCGGCTTCGTGTCCAATCTGGAACGTCTGCTGCTCGCGGTGGATGGTTCGCCCAGCGGCAAGTTTGCATCGCGGATCGCCGGACTAATCGCCGGCGCGCACGGCATGCCGATCACGATCGTCCATCTGGACGACAGTGAAGAGGCGCCGGACGGCCCGAGCCGGCAGGTAAAGGAAGGCGCCAAACGCGCCGCCGCAGCTTCCAAGGAGGACGACATCGAGGCTCCCCCGGAAAAGGTCCACATCACAACGCGGCCGGCGAGCCTCACCGATCGTAAGGCGATCACCGAAGAAGCGCGCAAGGGCTTCGACCTTCTGCTTGCCGGGACGGAAAACACCCATGATGCCGATGGCGCGTTCAGCCCGGCGGTGACGGCGATCGCGGCCGAATTCCAGGGTGCCTTCGCGCTTCTGGCCGCAGGAACAGAAAGGCTGCCATCGCTTTCGAGCCGGATGCGCATCCTGGTTCCCGTCAACGGAACGCCGGCGGCGCGGCGGGCAGCAGAGATGGCATTCGCCATCGCACGGCCGGTCGGTGCGCGGGTGACGGTGGTCTATGCTGCCGCTGCGCAGGGAAAGCGAGATGTGACGAGAACCCAGGAAGAGGCCGTCCTAAAAGACATTGCCGAGCTTGCCGAGCGTTACGAGGTCGGCCTACGCACCGCACTCATGCCGCGTGGCAGCGCGGACAATGCCATTCTGAAGACCGCGGACGGAACCCACCATTTGATCGTGATGGGCGTGAGCCGGCGGCCTGGGGAGGAACTCTATTTCGGGAATACCGCCGCGGCCTTGCTTGCGAAGTGGAAGGGCACGATCCTGTTTCTCGCCAGCTAGACCTGAAGCCATTGCACGCTGAACAGGCGTGCGGGATCGGTCCAGACCTTGATCTGCCGATAACCCGCTTCGGCGGCGACGGCCCGGAAGCTGTCGAGCGTGTATTTGTGGCTGTCTTCGGTGTGGATCGCTTCGCCCTCCGCGAAGGCAATGACGTCGTCTCCGATCTGCACACGCTGCGCCTTGCGGCTGATCAGGTACATCTCCATCCGTTGCGCGACGGGATTGTAACTGGCGTGATGGGCGAAGGCCGCCGGATCGAAGTCGGCATCGGCCTCCCGATTGGCGCGCAGCAGGAGGTTCAGGTTGAACGCCGCCGTGACGCCTTCGCTGTCGTTGTAGGCGGCATGCAGGATGTCGGGATCCTTGACCAGATCGACTCCAATCAGGAGCGGTGCACCTTCGAGCGTCCGGCGGGCGCTCCGCAGGAAAGACACCGCTTCAAGCCGCGTGAAGTTGCCGATCGTCGAACCCGGAAAGAACCCGATGCGATGCATGGCGGTGCATTCGAGCGGACCGAGGGCAATCGGCTTGGTGAAGTCGGCGACCACCGGATTGACGCAGATATGCGGATAATCCGCCTCGAGCCGGGTTGCGACCTCGAGCAGATACTCTCCGGAAATATCGACCGGCACGTAGCCGCGCGGCCGGTCCATCGCATCAAGCAGAAGACGGACCTTGCGCAGCGAGCCGGCGCCGAATTCCACGAGCTGTGCATTGTCGCCGATATGCGCGGCAATTTCGCCGATGTTGTTGCGCAGGATCGAGAGCTCGGTCCGTGTCGGATAGTACTCCGGCAACTCGGTGATCTCCTCGAACAGTTCGGAGCCCGTCGCGTCGTAGAAGTACTTGGCCGCGATTCGCTTGGGGCTTGCGCGCAAGCCATCGGTTAGCGCGCCAGCAAACGCGTCGCGGGCGGCCAAAACAGTTGGTTTCATAGATCACCTGCCAGGCGGATGCCGCTGAACTGCCAACGTGCAGAAGGCGGGAAGAAATTGCGATAGGTCGGACGGATATGGCCCGGCGGCGTGGCGCGCGAGCCGCCGCGCAGAACAAGCTGACCGACCATGAACTTGCCGTTGTATTCGGCGGCATCGCCCTCGAATGGGACGAAACCGGGATAGGGATCGTAGGACGAGCGCGTCCACTCCCAGACCTCGCCCTGCCCCGAAAGCTGCGGCTGCACCGCTTCCCACTCGAACTCCGTCGGCAGGCGCCCGCCGGCCCAGGCGGCATAAGCCGAGGCCTCGTAGAAGCTCACCTGGCTCACCGGCGCATTGAGGTCGAGCGGCCCAAGCCCTCCAAGTCCAAAAGTCGACCAGCCATCCGGGCCGCCGCGCCAGTAGATCGGCGCATTCGACTGCTCGCGCTGGATCATCGCCCAGCCGTCCGACAGCCAGAATTCAGGCCGGCGATAGCCGCCGTCTTCGACGAAGCCGAGATACTCGCCGTTGCTCACGGGCCGGTCGGCGATGCGGAACGGCCTCAGCAAAACCTCGTGGCGCGGACCTTCGTTGTCGAACGCAAAGCCGCTGCCGCCGTGTCCCACAGCGACGATACCTCCGGGATGCGCGATCCAGGATTGCGGCGATGCGGCATGCGGAGCATCGGGACGTCCATAGGCCGGCAGCAGCGGATTGATCGAAAATGCATGCAGGATATCTGTGAGGATAAGCTCCTGATGCTGCTGTTCGTGATGCAATCCCAATGTCACGAGCGGCAACACGTCGTCGGCACGCATCGCGATCAACCGCACCATCGCGGCATCTACATGTCGGCGATAGGCGAGAATGTCCGGCAAGGACGGGCGGCTGAGCAGTCCGCGCTGCGGACGCGGATGACGCGGTCCAAGACCTTCGTAGTAAGAGTTGAACAAATAGGCATAGGCGGGGTCGAACGGCACATAGGTAGGTTCGAATTTGGCCAATACGACGGCTTCGAAGAACCAGGTCGTATGGGCAAGATGCCATTTGGTCGGGCTGGCATCCGGCATGGATTGCAAGGCCTGATCTTCCGCACTCAGCGGCGCTGCAAGGTCTTCCGTGTGGCTTCGAACGATGCGATAGCGTGTAGATAAGGGCGCGCCCACTGCGCCCGCTGCGGCGGAATCCGTCGCCTCCATGGTCATGCCGGCACCGCCCTTGGTATCCAGACTCAACTGCAGGATAGCAGGATCGTTCCCACGATTGTGTCAGCAGGCGTCAGTTGTTGGCAGCCAGCGTCACGGGCTTGTCGCGATAGAGCGACGGCCAGACCCGCTTCAGTGCATCGATCTTGGGCAAATCGTTGTAAACAATGTAGGGATATGACGGGTTCTTGACGAGGAAGTCCTGGTGATAGCCCTCGGCGGCGTAGAAGCCGTTGAGCTTTTCGAGCCTTGTGACGATGGGTGCGCCGAAAACATGCGCTGCATTGAGCTGAGCCATGTATGCGCGCGCGATCGTCTCCTGCGTCTGGGACGCATAGAATATCTCGGAGCGGTAGCTCGGGCCGTGATCCGGGCCCTGGTAATTGAGTTCGGTCGGATCATGCGCCACCGAGAAATAGACACGCAGGATCTCACCGAATGAAACCACGCGCGGATCGAAGGTGATCTGCACCGATTCGGCATGGCCCGTGGTTTCGGTGCCCACCATCTCGTAATGCGCCGTCTCCTTCGCACCGCCGGAATAGCCGGCGACGACCTTTGTGACGCCCTTCACGTGCTCGAAAACACCCTGCATGCCCCAGAAGCAGCCGCCGGCCAGAACCGCAGTTTCGCTCGCAGGAGCGCCGGCTTTGGGCACATCGAGCTTCGCCGCCGGAATCGGCTTGTCGACGGCATCGGCACAGGCCGATGAAACGCTGCAGATTGCCGCGACGGCGGCAGTGACCAGCCAGATACGGAGCGTGCCTTGCATGGGAATCTCCCGTTGTTCGACGGTGAATTCGTCTGGCAAGCCGATACGGTTACAGGCCGGGTGCGGATCAGCTACCAGCGCAGGAGCAGCCGGCCGAACAGAGCGCCGACCAGGCCGCAGGCGGCGATACCCAGGGTATACCAGATGGCGACAAAGGGGGCCGCGCTCTCGGTGCAGTGGAACGCATAGATGAATGTGCCCGCTGCACCGGCGAGAACGCCGGCAACCGCGCCGGTGAAGGTCAACCGCGTCGGCGCAAACGCACGCAGGCTCCAGAACAGGCCGGCAAAGATCGGTATTGTCAAGACCATGATGTTGCGCGCGCAGACCTGGTAGGACTGGCCCAGCATCAATTGCATCCGCACGTCATGCGGCTGGCCAATCAGCTGCCACGCCGCGAGCACAATCATGATGCCCAACGGCGCCAGGATCAGCGGACCGAACACACCGCCCTCGCCATCCGGGCGCGCCAGACGGTCGACAAGTCCGAAGCCGAACGCTGCGATGCTCAGGACATAGGCGAACTTCATCCAGAACGGGCCGGTGTGCATGGCCGGCATAAGGTCGGGCCGGACACCGAGCCACAGGACCATGACGGCGACGGAGATGACGGCGCCGAGACCGAGCCCGAGCGCCAGCCGGTTCGCCACGGCGCGCGGCGGTACCGGGTCGAGTTCCGTCGCAAGGGCGGAGATCAGATCGTCGGTCTTCATGGCCGCTCGTCCTCGAGCTTGGCGCCGAGCGATTTGAGCCCCCGGTGCACGCCGACCTTAACGGCCGATTCCGAGATGCCATGGCGTGCTGCCGCCTCGGCCGTCGACAGACCTTCGATCTTCACGTCGCGGATCAGACGGCGCGTCTTCTCCGGCAGGCGGCCGAGCAGGCGCTCGACATCGAGCTGGGCCTCCGCGGCGCTCGCATCTTCGGAGCCAAACAAGATATCCGGATCGTCCAGCGGCTCTTCGGCGCGACGCCTGGTGCGGCGATAGAAGTCGATCAGCTTGTAGCGCGCGATCGCATGCATCCAGGCAGTAAAGGGTCGGGATGGATCGTATGTCGAACGGCGCGCATGCATGGCAATCAGGGTTTCCTGGAGCAGATCCTCCGCATCGGCGGCGCGGCCGAGCCGGCGCAGATAGTAGGCGCGCAGATGATCGCCGAGGCGGCGCAAGAGCGCGGCATAAGCCGCGCCGTCGCCCGCCAGCGAACGGACCATCAGCGCCTTCAACTCTGCTTCAAGCTCGACCAATCAGGCGCCTTCGATTTCAAGTTCGCGTGATCCCCGGCAAAGGTTACATCGCCCGCACCAAATCGGCGAGACCCGCGTAACCAATCCGACCCGGGCGCCGAACTAGCCCTCGTCATAGCGAGACGAGGCACATCGTGAACAAGGCGGGACTGATTCTGGCGGTACTGCTCACGAGCGGTTCGGCCCAGGCGGCACAGCCCGTCGTGGTCGAGTTGTTCACCAGCCAGGGCTGCTCGTCCTGCCCGCCAGCCAACGCCAATCTCGCGGCCGTCAGCGACCGGCCCGATGTCCTCGCCCTGAGCTTCGGCGTCACCTATTGGGACTATCTGGGCTGGAAAGACACTTTTGCTCAGCCTCAGTTCACCCAGCGCCAGATCGCCTATGAACGCGGCCTTGGCCATAGCGGGCCGTTCACGCCCCAGATCGTCGTCAACGGTCGCGCCGACACGGTCGGAAATGTGCGCGGCGAGGTCGAGCGGCTCATCGCCGGCGGCCGGCTCGACGGCCCGGCGATTTCGCTTGCCGGCGGTACGGTACGGGTCGCCTCGTCGGCTGCGCCGCTGGAGCCGCTCGACGTCTGGCTCGTGCGCTACGACCCGCGAGTCATACAGGTCCCGGTCGCACGCGGCGAAAACGGCGGCGCGACGCTGCCGCACAAGAATGTGGTTCGCGAACTCACCCGCCTGGGCGTGTGGCGCGGAAACGAAATCCAATTCGCAGTCGCGCCGGCACCAGCCGGGCTGCTGACCGCTGTGCTTGTCCAGAAACCCGATGGCGGACCGATCGTGGCCGCCTTCAAGCCTTGAGACCGTGTTCCGGGGAAGCCCGAAACTCGCGCCGACAGTTGCGCGAAACTTCAACAACGCAAGACAAACGAGGACCAAGATGAAATTCCAGACGACGATTGCGGCGCTCGCGCTGAGCCTGATCACCGGTGCGGCCATGGCGGCCGACGCTCCGGCCAGCGGGGGTATGGCACCCGCAAGCGGCGGCATGGCGCCTTCGCACGACGCGATGGCACCGGCGGGCGGCGGGATGGCCCCGACGCACAACGCGATGGCCCCGTCCGGGGGCGGCATGGCCCCGGCCCACAATGCGATGGCGCCCACAGGCGGCGGCATGATGCCGATGGCCAGGCCGGACGACCACAAGAAGAAGACCAACAAGGGCTCGATGGCGCCGGCGCACAACGCAATGGCTCCGGCAAGCGGCGGCATGACGCCAACCAACTCGATGAGCGGCAATCACTGAATTGCCGCATCGGCATGGGCGGCGCGATATCGCCCCTCCAACGCGCCGCCCATAGCCATTTCGCAAGTGCGAAGCCATTGCCCGTGAGATGCGACAATGCCTAGCATGGCGTCATGCTGACACGTCGACATGGCAATCTTCGCCTCCGCAAAGAACCCGCTCCGGCCGCCGCCGAACAGCTCGAGCGCGAGGGTTATGCTCATATCCGTGCGGTTCTGGACCCCGAGAGCACGAGAGCATTGGGCGAAGAGATCGCCGCCGTCTTCGACGCCAGTGGGACGGATCGCGAGCGCGATGCGCGCGACGAATTCCGTTATGGCATGCTCAATCGATCGCCGCTGGCACAGAAGGCAATTGCATCGCGCGCTATCCTCGATGCGATCGAGCCGTTGCTCGGCGAGGATTGTCATGTGATCGCCAACACGGCCTGGCGCAATGCCGCCGGGCATCAGGGCGGGATGTGGCACTGCGATGCCGGACCGCATGTGCCGCGGGCGGAGAACGTACCTTGGCCGGACGCGATCCCCTATCCGGTGTTCGCGATTGGCGTGCACATCTTTCTTCAGGACTGTCCCATGGAAGCCGGACCGACGGCGGTGTTGCCGCGCTCCCACCGTTCGGGACGGCTGCCGCCAAAGGACCGGCTCGCCGACCTCGATCTGACTTTCGAGAACCAGGCGCCGGTCTATCTTCCGGCGCGCGCTGGCGATGCGATCCTGTTCGTCTCAGATCTGTGGCACCGGGGAACGCCCGCCAAGCCCGGCCAGGGGCGCTTCTTTCTCCAGTGCCACTATGGCCGGCGCGATCTGGCGCAGCGCATACAGACGACGGCAGAGGTCAATCATCTCTCGGCCGACGCCATCGCGCGGGCAGAGACCGAGCGCGAACGCTCGCTCATCGGACTGCATCAGCCGTTCTTCTACGACGGCTGAGGCGTTTTCCCGATCCGGCTATACGTGAATGAGTTCGGAACTGGCATGCGCGTCATGCGCATCGACCATGGCGTTGAGTTCGTCTGAAAGACGGCGAAGCTGGTCGCTGCCGATGATATCGTCCAGCGCGAGATAGACATCGATCCGGTTCTGATCGCCCTCCGCAAGCACACTCATCTCGCGGATCGGATATTGCGTGTAGAGCGATTCGCCTTCCCGCATCAGATCGTCTTTCAGCTCGACCGCATCCTGCGTGTCGAGATCGTCGATCTTGAGGCGATAGAGGAACATGCGAGGCTTCTCCTGCAGTCTTCTTCTTGCGCGGGCGATCCGCGCTGATGAGAACGTAGTCTGGGCAAAAAAGTCTAAGGCGCCTTTTCGGGAACTTTGAAAATTTTAGGGACGCTGTAAGTGCTTTTCCGAGGTCCCTTTCGGCGTCGCGAATGCGCATCCTTAGCGGCGGTTAACCGATTCGAATTGCTCAAGGATTTGAATCGGTTGGCTCCGAATTTACCAAGGTTAATCATTCACCTTACCGGTCCCCCTAAATGGGGGGGGGTGCATCCAATTGATTTCCCTGACTCTTTCGGCTATTAAGACATTGTTAAGACTTTTGGTCGGTGACCAGACGACTCAACGTCGGCTCCGGGGTTTTGGGTAGTGCGTTCCGGCAAAACCGGAACTGGGGTGCCTTCAGGAGGGAGAGTTCGAGCGTTCTCCAAGGGGTACCAACATGCTTGCGTATGAAGAACTCAAAGGTTCGACCGGCCAGAAGATCCGCTTCCGCCCGCCGCGCTATGATGCGCGCAAGATGTTTCCGGGTATGGCCCCGCGCGTGCGCGTTCGCTCGACGGCGTATCGGCTGCACGACATCAGCCTAGGCGGCCTCGCCGTCCTATCGAAATCCTCCGGCGACGACATTCCGGAAATCGGCGAGACGGTCCCGCTGAGCATTCAGCAGTCCGGCCTTCCAATCTTCGAAAGTTCGGCCCGCGTCTGCCGCGCCGAGAATACGGTCTTCGGTTCGAAGATCGCCTTCAACTTCGTCGATCGCTATGTCGAGTTCGACAAGCTTCTGACGCGCAACACCCAGGCCCAGATCGCCGCGCGCTCGCCTGCGTTTGCCGGCCAGGAAGCATCACAGCTGGTTCCGGTCGAGTACCGCGCCTTCTGCGCCGATGTGCTTCGGCTGCTGCGCTCCTATCGCATGGTGCTCGAGTCCAACTCAGCAGTGGCGAGCGAGATGCGTCGCGGCCTCGACCAAATCGAGGCCTTCGAGACCTGCGAGCCGCGCATCATCCAGCAGTGGCGTACGCTCTGGCGCACCGGCAACGAACTCACGCTGCCGCTGATCAACGACCGTGACGCACGCGAGGCGACCAAGGAGTTCACCGAACTCGTCCTGACGCCCGAACTGCGCAAGGGCGCGATCTGGGACCGTTCCTATGCCAAGCCGCTGGGCTATCCCGGCGACTTCGAGATCATGAACCAGGTCTATGACTGGGAACGCCTGGGTGGCGATGCCTATGAGATGCTGATGCATCGCGTGGGTCTGGAAGTGGCAGAGTGCATTCGCACACGGATGGAAGTCGTGCGCACGCACATCGCCGATATCGTTCGCGAACGTGGCCATGAGCGGCCGGCGCGCATCGCGAGCCTGGGCAGCGGACCGGCGCGGGAGATCGAAGCCTATCTCAGCAGCCATGTGTCGTCAGGCAATCGCGCCGAATTCTCGCTAATCGATCAGGAAGAAGCCGCCCTGCTCTATGCGCATGAGAAGACCTACCCTTACGTGATCGGAGCCGATGGCCGCATCCGGGTGCAGGGCTACAATCTCTCCTTCACGGACGTGCTGCGCGGGACCGAGGGCCTCGCGGGCCTGCCGCCGCAGGATCTGGTCTACTCGGTCGGGCTGCTCGACTATCTGACGGACCACCGCGCCAAGGCGCTGGTAAAGCGGCTCTATGACCTGCTCCTGCCGGGCGGATTGCTCATCATCGGCAATATGAACGAGTGCCCTCTCTCCAACTATTGGCCGATGGAATACATCGCGGACTGGTCGCTGCAGTATCGCGACGATGCCTGCATGATCGCCTGGGCCGACGGCCTCGCAGGCGCCAAGGCTTGGACGGAGACCGAACGGACAGGCCGCGTGCGCATGCTGTTCGTGCGCAAGAGCTGATGGATGGGGCGGTCAGACGGCCTTCAGGAGCCGCTTGACCGGCACGGCGCGCAGCCGCTCGGCCGGCAGCGCGACCGTGACCGTCGTGCCGACACCTACCTGGCTCTCGATGGTCAACCGCCCGCCATGCAACTCCGTGAGCTTGCTGGTGAGCGGAAGTCCGAGGCCGGTGCCGCCGTGAACACGCGAAAGAACGGTCTCGACCTGCTCGAAGGGGCGGATGACGCGGGCGATGTCCTCCGGCGCAATGCCGATGCCGTTGTCCGAAACGCGGATGAAGATGCCGTGCTCCGGATCGGATTCGAGGCTGAGCACGACTTTGCCGCCTTCTCGCGTGAACTTGATGGCGTTTGTGAGCAGGTTGAGCACGATCTGGCGCATGATGCGCTCGTCGACGCTGACATAGACAGGCTGCAATGTGACGGTGACGGAGAGCTCGACGCCTCCCGCCGTGGCGCGGCCGCGGCACATCCGGGCCGCATCCTCGAGCACACGCATCAGGTCGACCTCGTCTTCCTGGAGCGTGAGCTTTCCGGCCTCGGCCTTGGCCAAGTCGAGGATGTCGTTGATGATCGCCAGGAGATGGTTGCCGCTGGCGTTGATGTCCTCGACGTACTCGCTGTAGCGCTCGTTGCCCATCGGCCCGAAGAGCTGGCGCTTGAGGATGTCCGAAAAGCCGATGATCGCATTGAGCGGCGTGCGAAGCTCGTGGCTCATATTGGCGAGGAACTCGCTCTTGGCGCGGTTGGCCTTATCGGCTTCGAGCAGCAGGACGTTGGCCGCGGCGTTCTTCGCCTCGATTACCTTCTGGGCGCGGTAACTGCGCCGGATATAGGTCTCCTGAATGTAGCCCGAGAACAGGCCGACGGCCGTGGCCATGAACAGGAAGAAGTTGTTGTTAATGTAGTCCTTGAACGGGATCGGATTTATCACCGTGGAAACGACCTGATACGAGGTCACCAGGATCAGCGAGATCACGACCGAGTTGACGAAGCGCAGGCGCACGAGCGAGCTGCCATAGATCACAACCATGATCAGCCCGGCGTAGTACGGGCTGTTGGACGGCGGCGGCATGATCGAGGTCATGACCGCGACGCCCAGACCTGGTGTGATCATCGCAACCGAAATCGCCGACTGGGAAAACCGGTCGAAGGAAGGGACATAGGTCAGAAGCGCGGCACCCACGAGTGTCGGGCAGACGATGGCGTAGCGGATGAACCACAGGGTGTGTACGACCGGCGTGCCGATCACGGCGTCGAGAATGCCGAAAGACAGATAGAGACAGGCAGCCGCGATCAAATAGGTGCGGATCAGGGGCCGCGACTCATTTATGCTTTCGCGTGCGAATTGCGCTTCGACGGCCTTGTCGCGAAAGCGCAGGCGCAGCCGATCGAGGTCGTACCCGCCATGGGCCGACCGCGCGTCGCTATGAGAAGGCGCCTGCATGCCGCTGGGTCGCAGCCTTTCCGAGAAAACCCCACGGCATCATCCGTCCGGCCAGTAAAGAATTGCATAGCGCCGACGGTTAACGGTTCATTCATTCGATTCACACAATTGCAACAAACAACAACGGGGCGGAAACATGCGTGGGCGTATAGCGGGGGCAAGCGGAGCGGCACTGTTGCTGGGAACAGCGGTGCTTGCGTCAGGCCCGGCGATGGGGGCTGGCTTCGGCCTTAAGGAACATAGCGCCGACGCGATGGCGGCAGCCTATGCCGGCGCCGCGGCCACGGATCGGGATGCCAGCTATCTCGCTTACAATCCCGCCGCGCTGGCCGGGGTCGACAGCACCGATCTTTCCCTAAGCCTTGTGCCTATCCTGTCTGGCTCGAACGCGCATTACAGCGCCGCAACGACGTCGGCCAGCACAGCAACCGGCGGCGGCATGGATCCGCGCGGGTTCATCAGCGACGCGCAGGTGCCCGCTTTCGCTATCCGCCACCGCCTCAACAACCGGGTCGCCGTCGGTCTCAACGTCACGGCACCTTGGGGTCTGCGCACGGAATATCCGGCAAGCTGGGGCGGCCGTTACTACGCTCTTCAGACCAAACTGCTGACCATCAATTTTGCGCCGTCGATCTCCTACCAGATATCGCCGAACCTGGCGCTCGGGGCATCGATGCAGATCGAATTCGCGCAAGGCACGCTCAGCAGCGTGATCGATACCGGCACACTCGGCGCGCTCAACAGCATTCCAGGCTCGGTTCCGGGTGCGCAAGACAGCATCGCCCGAGCGAACGGCAACAACTGGGCCTATGGTTTCGGGGCCGGAGCGATCTATCGGCCGGCAGACGGCGTGTCGCTTGGACTCGCCTATCGCTCGTCGCTGCAGCACAATCTGAGAGGACCGCTGACCTTTACGCTCGACAGCGCCGGCATCGGCGCGACAATCCAGAGCCTCACCGGGCTGTTCACGGACACGAAGCACACCACCCGCGTGACGATGCCGGATACCGTGACCTCCGGCGCGCGTTTCGACCTGTCGTCACAGTGGAGCGCGATGCTCGAGGTCGACTGGACCCATTGGAGCCGTTTTCGCGACATCGTGGTGACTGCCGACAATCCGGCGCAGCCCACCGACCTGACGACCACTCATTGGCACGACGGCTGGTTCGGATCGGTTGGGGCGGAGTACCGCCCGTCGGCCCGCTGGGCGATCCGCGCCGGCGCTGCCTATGACGGCAGCCCGGTTCCGGATGGGACGCGCGAGCCGCGAATCCCCGACTCCGACCGGATCTGGCTGTCGGCCGGCGTACGGTATCGCATGAGCCGCAGCATCGACCTCAATGTCACGGCATCGAGGCTGTTCTTTCTCGAGAGCAATATCGCCCTTACGCCCGCGATAACCGGCGCGGCGCTGCGCGGCAGCCTGAGCGGCACGACCAATGCCTACGTCAATGTCGCGGGAATCGAATTAAGCTGGCACGCGAATTAGGCAGGCGGCTCGAGACTGATCGCCCCGCGTGCCGCAAGCTGCTGCAGAAAGCCGACGATGTCGGCCGCGATCGCCCCTGCGGGTGCATCGTACTCTTCCGCCAAAGCGGAGCAGATCGCGCCGAACGTCATAGGCGCTTCGATCAGATCCCAGATTCGGGCGCCGGTCTCGGTCAGGCCGATGTGGCTGCCGGAGTCCGCGTCCATCATCACCATCTCGTCGCCCACCCGCGCGGTCAACCATTCCCCCCGGCGATGAAGGGTTGTCCCTGCATGGATCGCAGGTGGGTCGGATTCCTGAGTCACTGGCTGCTCCGTCACCAAGAAATTCGCGGTTACCTGACCCGAGCAAACTTTACAAGTCGCCGGCAAGAAGCGAAAAATGGTGCATTACATGACTCCGAGGAACGAATGCAGTCGATGTCTTATGAATTCTTTGCCGGACATTTGCGCGAGACTTTCGCACTGTCGTTGGGCGAATCTTCGGTCGACATCACACTGGTCGAAGCCCGGCGGCGGCCACCCCGGGTCGTGAGCGGTTTGCGGGCCGAGCCGTTTACGCTGACCTTCAAAAGCCAGTCGCATGTCGTTCTTCCGCAAAAAATGTATCCACTGAAAGCCAAGGGCACCGATACGATGAACATCTTCATCGTACCGGTCGCGCGCGACCGCGATGGCATCCTCTACGAGGCAGTCTTCAACTGAGGCGCAGGATCATTGCGATGCTGGCCTCACTCTCGCTTTCGGTTTCGACGAAGCCGGCGCGGCTGTAAAGCCTGTAGGCCGGATTCCCAGGTTCGACGCTGAGGGAAATCGCACGGACCCGGCCCGCCTTGGCGGAAGCCACAATGCCTTCGAGGAGTTTGCGCCCAATTTCCTTGCCGCGCGCCTCCGGCAACAGCGCGATATCGACAAGACACCAGTCGGGCGTCGATCGATCAAGGACGAGCCGGCCGACCGGTTCGCCGCATTGTTCAATTATGAGGAAATCCGCGCCGTCGTAATACCGGCGATAGTGGATGTCCTGAAACGCAAATTGTTGATCGAGGAATGCGTCTCGCTGCGCGACCGGCCATTGCGCCAACAACGGCGCGTCCAGACGCGCCGTCGCAAAAAGCATCCGCAGGAATTGCTTGTCGCCGGAACAGTCGGATCGCAGGGAGAGATCCGACTGGCCCAGGTCAACCATTGCGCTGCGTCAACTCAGTTACGGGACGGGTAGATGCCGTAGAGCGCGATGCAGAAATTCATGCCGAGATAGGGTTGCTCATTCATATGCGGCTGCGACCCGCCGGAGCCGCTTACGACATTGAGCGCCATGGTGCCCGTTGCCGGCTGATCGGAATAAATGCGGCCCGGAGGAGAGTTGCTTCCAAACCAGGCGTTTGCGCTCGGTGCCAAGGCCTGCGTCGAGCCGGCAAAGGCGTTGACGGTGTGGTTGTGCATTGGAATCTGGTTGGAATTCAGCGTGACCGTGTCCGACCCGATAGCTTCGCCGAGATCATAGTTTGACAGACCGGGCCCCTGCCCCATATTCACGACACCGCGGTCCTGAAAATTGGGCAACGCGAAATTCGATTGGCCGTTGCCGCCATAGGTCGTGCCGAGGATCGAAAACAGAGCTTCGTTTTGCGAAATTGGGATCAGCTGGCCGGCGCAGAACGCGTAGCTCCGCGGTGCAAAATTGAAACCGAACAAACAAATCTGACCGATATAGGGTTCTGACACAGGTTCCTCCTGTAGGGCTCGTGGGCGCCTTAGTTGCGAGACGGAAATACGCCCTGAAGGGCGATGATCGCCGTCACGGCCAGTATCGGCATCAGGTTGTTGTGCGCCTGGTTTCCGCCAATCATGCTGAGGGCGTTCGGGGACATCGGAAGCGGATTGCCGGTCTTGTTGGCATCCGGCACCCAGTACCTCACCCATGGCGGGTCGGCGAGCGCCGAAGGATAGGCGCCAACGGGCGACGCCACAGTTGCCGGCTGCGTTGAGGCGGACACGAAATGGGTATGTGCCGGCATGGTCTGAGTCGTGATCGTAACCGTCTCGGACCCGATCTGCTCTCCGATATCGTAGTTGGACAGACCCGGACCCTGCCCCATGCCAACTGGCAACCGGCCACGAAGGTCCGGAAGACCAAAATTCGTGGTGCCATTACCGCCATAATACGTTCCGAGCAGCGAAAAGAGCGCCGTATTCTGGGCGACCGGCAACAGCTGACCGGCGCACATCGCATTCGTCCGCGGCGCGAAATTTCCGCCGAACAACCGAATTTCACCGAGGTAAGGCTGGCTCATCGTTCAATCCTCCTGGCTGGTTTCGGTCAGTTGCGAGCGGGGAAATAGCCGGTCGTAGCGATACAGTAGTTGATCGCAAGACTTGGCTGGATGTTGTTGTGGGGCTGGCTCTGACCGTAGATGCCGACCGTACCTGCATTCAGCATCGTGCTCGCCGGACCGTTGTTGTAGGTCGGCTGAGGCGTGCCCGGCAGCGGTCCCGTATCGCCGGCTGCAAATATGCTGTTGGCGGCTTCCTTAAGCTCATCGCCGTTCTGGCTGGTTGCATTCATGTGGTGGGTGTGAAGGGGAATCTCCGTGATGAGGAGAGACACGTTTTCCACACCGGCCATTTCGCCGAGGCTGGTCAAATTGCCGAAACCCATCGGGGTGCGGCTGCGCAGATCAGGCAGACCAAATGTCGACTGCCCGTTACCGCCATAAGTCGTTCCGAGCAGCGAAAATAGAGCCGTGTTCTGCGCAATCGGGAGGATTGTGCCGCTGCATAGCGCCCACCCTCTGGGAGGGAAATTGAACCCAAACATGCCGATCTGGCCAAGAAAGAAGTTCACGTTTCCTGCTCCTCGATTGAGGGCCCAATGCCCGTGTGATCGATTATTCTATTAACACTTCGACTATTCCTGTGAGTACTAACATGTATAATTGCACTACCTCAATATCAAAATTAACTTCAAAACATTTTTGCGTATGCTAATTCAAAATATATTCCGATTTTCATATTTGAAGATCATTCAGATAACAAATATTTGTCTCGAGCGTAATGGAGACCACACATACTTGAGGCCTGCAATTGCAAAAGGCGAAATCTGAACGGAAAGGAGAGGCAGGAAGGATATGCTTTCAGGAGTCAGACCCAGACCTCTGCGTAATTTGCACCGTCGACAGTTTTCCATCCCGCAAAGTGCGCCCCCTTGCAGGAAGGTATTGTGACTATTCTGTATACCGGCGATAATGATTTGCTTGGAAAGACAACTGATACTGGCAAAGAGCTGGTTTTAAGAGTAGTCTGGCACCAGGGTAGTGTTGGGGATGAAATTGGTGCGACCTGTACAGAGTGCTGAACTCAGCGAACCAAATACCGGCAGTTTGTGCCGTCGGAAGTGGATTGCACCCCAGATCGTGGTGAGCGAAGTGCGAGAGCAGACGAAGGGAATCAATCCCTCATACACTTTCGAATCGCGTGGCGTGAATAGCAGCACGGCAGGCAGCTGAACCGTTTGCACCCTGCTTTTTCAATATAGATTGAAAAATCTCCGCTTGCGACGATGTCAATTGATACTGCCAGGACCTTGGACTTTGTGTGAGCGCCGTTTTTGGCATCTTCCGCTTTGACGGCCTGCATCCGCGATTGGCCGATCTTGAACGTCAGTCGAACGCCCTCGCCCATGCCGGAGGCGACCGAGCGGCAATACGAATAGTCGGCCAAACGGGTATCGGTCACCGGCTTCGCCGCCTCACGCGAGAAGATTTTCTCGACGACCAGCCGCACACAAGCGGCAGTCTCACGATTTCCGCTGACGTTCGGATCGATAATCGCAATGAACTCGCGGCCGCGTTCGGCCTGGACACTTCCACGCTCCAGAAATTGCCGGACAGCGCGCTGATCGCGGAAGCGTATCGGCACTGGGGAGCAAACGCGCCCGAACACCTGATCGGTGACTTCGCCTTCGTAGTCTGGGACGAGGCCCGACGTGAACTCTTCGCGGCCCGCGACCACATGGGGCAGCGGCCGTTCTATTTTCACAGGTCGTCCGATTTCATCGCGTTCGCAAGCGATGTGCGCGGCCTTTGGACTGTCACGGATGTGCCGCGCGAATTGGACGTCGTCGCGCTTGGATACGATCTATCGCGCGAGCGCACCGCCAGAGATCGGTCCACCACGTTTGCTGGCATTGAAGCCCTGGCCGGTGGATCCAGCATGCTTGTTTCGACGGACGGCGCGACAAAGCATAGACGTTACTGGACGCCCTCGGCTGCCCCCAGTCACCTGAACCGGGACGCCGAATATTATGTCAGGACATACCGTGCGATCCTCGGCGAGGCAGTTGCCTGCCGTGTCCGGCGAAGTACAAACCCGCCGGCTGTTTGTCTGGGCGGCGGCTTCGACAGCGGGGCGATCGCAAGCCTGACCTGCTCGGCGTTGCCCGGCAGCAAGGTGGTCGGCGTCGCATCGGTGCTGCCCCCATCCGACCCACCCACGGGGGTGCGGCGATGGGTTTCCCTGCTGGCCGACCGCTGGCCGCAGCTCGATGTGCATTGGATCACGCGCGAGAAGGTCGACATCCTCGCCGCATTCGAGAGCAATTTCCGGCGGACAGGACAGCCGAGCAGTCCCAACATCTACACCAACACCGAATTGTACGCGGCCGCCGCGGCGGCTGGCGCCCGGCAACTGATGGATGGCTTCGGCGGAGACTACACAGTCAATCCGCGCGGCCGGGGTTGGCCAGCGCGACGCCTTCGCGAGGGCAGATTGCGCCTGTTCCTGAGGGAGCTTGCCGCCTATCGGCGACACAATCGGCTGTCCTGGGCCGCAGTGCTGCGCCGGGAAGTCGTCATGCCGTTCCTGCCGTCGGGTGTTTTGCGCGCATGGCTCCGCTTCCAGATGGGCCTGCCAATCAATGGGACAACGGCGCCGCTGTCGTCCGAGATGACTGGCCGCATTGCCGGCCAATTCGGCGCCCTCGACTTCAGTGCTCCGGTGCGCAGCCGGCGGCTGACCGACATGCTCACGGAGGTTCTGGCGCGACAGCAGGGATTTCACGCGCCCGGCGGAACGATTCACGCGTCGTCTCTCGGCCTCGAGCTCACGCGGCCGTACCACGACAAACGCGTCGTCGAGTTTGCACTCGCCATTCCGGACGAACTTCACGTGAAAAACGGTGTCGATAGATATCTGGCGCGAACGGCGTTGCGCGATCTCCTTCCCGAAGCCTACCAGCAGCGCTCGAGCTCGAACGATGTACTTATCCCGGATTTTTCGGCTGCATTTGACCGGATACGGCCGGACCTGTTGCGGGAAATCGGGCGCATGGAGCGGAGTTCGCAGGACGTAGCCAAAGTCTTCGATTTCGCGCGCATGCGGGCATTGGCGGTCTTTCGCAGAAGTGCCTTCCGGCGTGGGCCGGAAGCCGTGCCGCACATGACTGCCCTGCATGCCTACAACTTTGCCCGATACGTCGAATGGTTCCGTCGGGACAACCGCCCGCCGCCAGACGATGCCCCCTAACGAAGCGGCAAATAGCCGAGACGGGACATCATCACGCCATGCGCGCGCTCGACCTCGGCGATCTGATCGACTGACAATTCGCGCCTCCAGGCTCCGGCCTCGCCCCGCCGGAAAAAGTTCCGCCCCTCCTTTCCGCGCAAACGCTCGGCGAAGCCGCGAGCCTGCTCCTGGTCCTGCAACGATGCGAATGAGGTGCGGGCCACCACGGATCTTGCCGCTTCCGCGGATACTTCGACGCCGGCAAACCGCATCGCCCGGACGAAGACTTCCACGGGCGCACGCTTGAGTTCCTCATAGCGCACGAGATGAATCGGGATATCGCGCTGTTCAAGCCAGCTTTCGGCATGTTCATGCCAACGCAAAAGTTTCTGCCGCAGTTGCGGCTGCACCTGGTTCAACCCGCCGCAAAATGCGGCCGCCGGACTGTTCATGAAGCCGATGGCTTCATCCAAGGAGCAGTCCAGGTGGGACGCCAGCGACGCCACGATATCCCGGGGGTCGCGAACGATGACGATCGCACCGGCGGCGCCGCGTGCGCCGGCCAGAAGGGGTATGCCATCGGCGTTGTTCGTGTAGGCGTCATGCGCCTTGACGAATCGAACGGGCAAGCGGCCGGCGTCCTCATCCTCGGTCAGATCGCTGGCCATCGCCTCATAGAGCCGCGGCCGCAAGCGGTCGATCTCGTCATGGCTGAGCAAGGAGGAATCAGTCAGGAAGAAGCCGTCGAACATCCCCCTTGCGCTGGTGATACCGCCCTGCCCCTCGAGCGCGTTGATGTCGACCGGCGCGCCCTCCGGAAGCGCGAGGCAGCCGATCATGATGCGCATCCAGGTGTTGCCCGACTTGGGATAGGAGGCCAGCCAGCACGTCTTGGTCATGCTGCGATCAACCCGGCCGCGCGCCAATCGGCCTCTGTCCTGTCGAGCGCCCCGGGCAGTGCGTCGAAATCGAACGGACGATCGTGAATGCCAATCGGCGCGGATGCCATCACCGCGGCAGCGGCGGCGAGATAGGTCTTCTCCTGACGCAGCAACTTGACGAGCTGGGGTTTGGACGCGCAGCCCCGTATCAGCAGCGCGCCGTCGACAATGTTCACACGCCTGATGCCGTCGCCCTCCGGAGCGCGCGTTTCTCGCAGAACGTGAACACTCCCGATAGGCAATCGCTCGTCGATAAATGATGACGGCGATACCAGAAATTTCTGCAACCCCGGCCGAACCGGATCGCCACGCCGGTCGGCGAGACCCAGCCGCTCGATGGATCTCGTCCAGAGAGATAAGCGGCAGCCATCGGAACCAGCGATCGACGCGCTTCCGCTGGAAACCAAGATGACACTGAGACCATCGGCAAGTACGGGATAGCCCCGCTGCGACAACGCCGCGGCCATGGTCGATTTTCCCGCTGCGGCCGGCCCGCACAGCAGAGCCGCATGCTGTCCGACTTTCACCGCGCTGGCGGACAGCACGACCGAGCCTCGCAGGTGAAGCAGGATACCCATGAGCGTGGTTGCGATCAGCGCGGCAATATCGCCAGCGGGCGTTCCGTCCAGCGGCTGATACTGCAGCTCCCTTGCGTCCAAGATCCGGAACCGCGCGATGCCGGGGAGTTCGTAGCGAAAATCGCGGGCATCAAGGCGAAACGTCGCGAGCTGTGGCGGTTCGGGATCGATCACAGCCTCACGGATGACGACGTCCGGCGCGGTCGATGACGCGGCATCCGCAATCGCTGACGGCAGAACGATGTCGCTGCTGATCCGAAGGCCGGTCATACGATATGCGTGCACAGACTTCATATCGCAGAGGCCGTATTGCGCGCTTCAAGCTCGCGATAGACCGGGGCGAGACGGCGCGTTGCGATGGCGCGCAGCTCGGCAGTCATCAGCTTTCGCTTCTCCGGCTGTTGCGGGTCGAACGGGATGCTGGGCCGCTTGGCGTCTTGTGCAGCGACATCAGTCATGGCGGCACGCATCTCCTGCGTAACGTCAATGCCGAAATGCGGTGCGATCCGGCTGAACACGGCGTCCGGCAATTCGCGGTAATTCACCACGAGGCCGCCTTCGGGAAATTGCAGCGCCGCTTCGCAGGTCCGGCCAAGGACCCGGGCGCAATAATCTTCGGGTTCGAGGGCATCGTCCCTCGACAGGCCGAAAAGCTCGGGCGAGAGGTATTCCGGCACGGTCTGGATGCCACGCTGATAGAGCTGGGATGCCAGCACTTCGACCGGCTCGCGATAAAGAAAGACCCAGGGAACCTCGGGAAAGACCTGCCGGAACAACGGAAGGGCGAGCGTGTGCCAGCTGTCGAGCTTGATCACGGCACGTGTGCTGCGGTCATCGCGAATCTGGCAGAGCGCCGCCACCATGTCGCGCACGAGCATGGGGGCAGCCGCGGGATTTCGCGCTGCCAACTGTAAGACCTGGTCGAGCGGCTGAGCCTCGGAAACAGCGATCGTCTGCGGGTCCGAGGCAAACATCTGGGCTGCCAGCGTAGAACCGCAGCGCGACATGTGAAAGACGAACCCGGCCGGCGGTGCCGATGCGTTCGCCAGCACTGCTGATCGCAGTCCTGCGAGCGTCGTGCGGTGCCTTGCGAAGAGATTGATCGGTCGGCGCATGGCAATGCGGACGGAATCCTCAAAAAACGGTTCGCGGAGCGGTTGGTCGCCAAAATGCACCCAGTCGACTTGCAGGCTGGTGGTACCGGGGACGAGACCGACCGGCAGCCAGCCGCGCTGCGGCACGGCTTCGGTCAGGGCCACATCGGCCCAACGCCCGATGCCGACGGGATCAGGCTGGACAGCCCCAGCGAGTTCGCTTGCTTCGACCGGAATATCCAGCGCGACGGCCAGGGACAATGCGTGCCGGGCGAATTCATAACGATCCTCGTATGCAGCGAGCATCGCCTGATGCCGTTCGCTCGCCAGAATGGCGGCACGAAGGCGTACAAGTCCGGAATCGCTCATGCGCCGCCCGTGCCGTGTTCTTGATGGGACACCGGCGCCAGAATACTGTTTCGACATGGCATTTCCAGACCGGTTGCGCCTTCCCTTGTCCTTCGACCCCGCACTGCTTGTGCGCGATCTCGCGGGGCTCGATGGCTGGATTGCGCACTTTGTCCGCCAGAACTACAGCGGCGACTGGAGCGCCCTGCCCCTTCGCGGCCCGGCCGGCGCGACCCACCCGATCCGCGCGATCTATTCCGATCCCTCGGCGACCGAGTTCGAGGACATGCCGCTGCTGGCACGATGCCCCAACATTCGCGCGGCGTTGGCACGCGTCGAATGTCCGCTGCTTGCCGTGCGCCTCATGCGCCTGACGCCCGGTTCCGAAATCAAGGAGCACCACGATCACGACCTCGATGCCGAGCAGGGAACGGTGCGGCTGCACCTGCCGATCACGACCAACGACGGGGTGCAGTTCGAGGTCAATCGCCGGCCCGTCACCCTCGAACCGGGCAGCCTCTGGTATCTGCGGCTGAGCGATCCCCATCGCGTCGCCAATCTCGGCGCGACGGATCGCATTCACGTCGTCATCGACGCGCGGATGAATGCATGGCTGGAACGCATGCTGACCGAAGCGGCGGCGCCGGCGAATTGATCGCGGTTACGGCTTCTTACGCAGCGGCACAAGATAGCGTTGCGCGTATGTGAGGAAGAGCGGCCAGTCCGCTTCCATGGACGGGTTCCCGGGATGCTGGCGGAATGCGAGTTCACCGCCGGAGACGGCCTTTCCGGCAGGCGGCATCTTGTCCGTCCCGAGGCCCTTCTTGCCAAGCACACGATAGACGGGACCCGCCGCCGCCATGGCCAGGAACGCGCCACGGGGGTCGTCTCCCTGCGACGCGGTCGAAACGAAGACGGGTCTTGGCGCGCAGAGGGCAAACAGTTCATGACCGTCCACCGGCAGATCGTTTGCCGTTTTCGGGCCGCCATATTTGAGAAATTCACCATCGAAGAAGTGGTAGGTGTCGCTCGCCGTCAGAGCTTCGATCGGTTGCCGGCGGAACAAATCCGCGCCGCCGGGTCCGGATGAGGAAACATAAGCCACTGCAAATCTGGCATCGAAGGCCATGGCGAGCAGAGCGGCCTTGCCCTGATCCGCATGACCGGCAACGGCAATGTGGGCAGAGTCGAATGCCGGATCGTTCTCGAAATAATCAATAACGCGACTTGCACCCCAGACCCAGGCTCGCAGCACACCCCAATTGTTGAGTTCGCGCGGATGGCCGTTGTTGAACACGCCAATCACGCCCTGCGTAAGACCGGCGCCGTTGTTCGCCTGGATGGTGGAGACGTCGAGGCTGGCTGCCGCCCAACCGCGTGCGAGGACCTGCGCGCGCAAGGCCGCAGGCGCCTCGCCGGATGAGAGGAGGAGAACGACAGGCACTGGGCCTTTGTGCGCCTTCGGCAGCGTGACGGTCAGCCTGACGTCGACCGAGATGGGCGGCTTTGTCGGCGAGTAGAGATGCCCAACCAGGACCTGCTTCGACACGACAAGCTTGCCGAGCTTCTCGGTCACCGAAGACACCGGTTTGAATTCGAGGCTCAGCGCATCATCGGGGGTCCGGCCGTAGACGGCGGACTCGAAATCGTCGGCGATCTCCTGCCGGCGTTCCTGCCACCAGATGTCGGACGTGGAGACAGCCTTGCCCGATTTGGTCTTGAGCGGATCGGGCAGAACGGGATTTTCGACGATCGTCGACGGGACGGGCCGCATCGATTTGATGTGGAGCAGATCGAGCAAGCGGCGGCGATCCTGCTCGGCAGTGAGGATCATGAGTTGCCCCGGCGGGGCCTTGGGCGGCCGCAAATCCGTGGGCGTCGGCAGGCCACCCATCGGCGGCGCAGCTTTCGCTGCCGTCAGGGCGGCAAGCAGGATCGCGGAAGCGGCGGCGCGGCGAAACATGATTGACTTCTCCGGAAACTGAACCGACGGCGACAAATTGTATTCGGAACTATGGAGCCACAATGATCAAATGCCCGTGGATCGTCTACTATCGCGGGCCAACGCGGTGATAATATGGCGAGCCCTTGGAGGTCCAGCCATGAAAGCCGGCATCGCCGCATTGCTCTTCGCCCTCACGAGCGCACCGGCCCTGGCCGCCGGCAGCAACCCGGTCTGCATCGATCCGCGCTACGCCTATCAGGCGCAGTTCCTTTCGGGCCATGACATCGTCGCGAAGGCGCGACTGGGCGCCGATCATCGCGCGCTTAAGATGACCACCACCTGTATTTTCCTGAGCAATGCGGACTTCATCTCGCTGTCCGCCGATTTCCGCTGCATCGGCCGCGGCGACACCGTGGTGACAAGTACGATCGACGGCCACCGCCAAATCTGCCGCATCACGCATGTCGAGCCCTATTCGCCCGCAGGCTGACGATTCAGTGGTTGTGACGCGGCGTCTTTGAACCGATCCGGCGATATTTGACCGCAGGCTCCATCACGGCGCCGCTATCCATCTGGCCGACGGTGGCGCGGAATATCTCTTCCCAGACGGTCGCGCTTTCGGGTATCGGCGGTGCCGCTTCCTTTTTCCGGCGAGCGATTTCGTCATCTGCGACGACCGCATCGCAGGTTCCGGCATTGAGGTCGATGCGGATCGTGTCGCCGGTGCGCAGCCAGGCGAGACCGCCGCCGACGGCGCTCTCGGGCGCGGCGTTGAGGATGGACGGGCTGTCGGCGGTGCCCGACTGACGGCCGTCGCCGAGTGTCGGCAACGACATGATACCCTGTTTGATGAGTACGTCCGGTGGCTGCATGTTCACGACTTCGGCGGAGCCCGGCCAGCCGACCGGGCCGGAGCCGCGGATCACCAGGATGCAGTTGGCGTCGATGTTCAAGGCCGGATCGTTGATGCGGTGGTGATAATCGTCGGAGCCGTCGAAAACGATGGCACGTGATTCGAAAACGTTCTCCTTGCCGGGGCGGGCAAGATAGCGCTGGCGGAACTCCTCCGAAATCACGCTCGTCTTCATGATCGCGAAATCGAACAGATTGCCCTTGAGCACAAGGAAGCCGGCGCGTTCGCGCAAAGGCTTGTCGTAAGCGAAGATCATTTCGCGGTCGCGGGTTTCGCGGCCTTCGATGTTTCTGGCGATGGTCATGCCGGTGCAGGTGAAGGCCGAACCGTCGATGCGCCCCGCCTTGAGCAGTTCGCAGAGAACCGCCGGAACGCCCCCGGCGCGATGGAAACGCTCGCCGAGATATTTGCCGGCCGGCTGCATGTTCACGATCAGCGGAATGTCATAGGCGGCACTCCAGTCGGCCGGCGTGATCTCGACCTCGGCATGGCGCGCCATCGCATTGATGTGCGGCTGGGCATTGGTCGAGCCGCCGATCGCAGCGACTGTCGCAATGGCGTTGAGAAACGACGATCGGGTCATGATCTTGGACGGCGTCAGGTCTTCATAGGCCATGTCGACGATGCGGCGCCCGGTTTCGTAGGCGATCTGGCCGCGTTCGCGATAGGGCGCCGGGATGGCCGAACAGCCCGGCAGCGACATGCCGAGCGCCTCAGCGACGGCATTCATGGTCGACGCCGTGCCCATGGTGTTGCAGTGGCCCGCGGAAGGTGCCGACGCACAGGCGGCGTCGAGGAACTGGTCTTCGGTGATCTCGCCGGCCGCGAGTTTGCGGCGGCTTCTCCAGATCACCGTGCCGGACCCGACCAGCTCGCCATCGTGCCAGCCGTCCAGCATCGGGCCGCCGGAGAGGACGATGGCAGGAATATCGACGGCAGATGCGGCCATGATCGCAGCGGGCGTGGTCTTGTCGCAGCCCGTCGTAAGGACCACGGCGTCGAGCGGATAGCCGTGCAGAATCTCGACCAGAGTCATAAAGCCGAGATTGCGGTCGATAGCGGCGGTGGGGCGGCGGCAGGTCTCGAAGGTCGGATGGGTCGGGAATTCGATGGCGATGCCGCCGGCATCGCGGATGCCATCGCGAATGCGGCGGGCAAGCTCGAGATGGTGCCGATTGCACGGATTGAGATCGCTGCCCGACTGGGCGATGCCGATGATCGGCTTGCCCGAGCGCAACTCTTCCGGCGTCAGACCGTAATTCATGAAGCGTTCGAGATAGAGTGCCGCCATGTCGCTGCGATCCGGTGCGGCGAACCACTCGCGGGAGCGAAACCGTCGGACGGGTTTGCGCTCGGCCATGATACGAACTCCTATGCGAGGCCGGGGATATCCGAATGGAAGCGGAACAGGCCGCCGGCCAGCGGCTGTTCGGCGCGCGCCTTGTCGTCGAGCCCTTTCGACGCCGTGGTGGCGTAGACGGTTTTTCGGTCGGGGCCGGCAAAGGCGAGCTTGGTGATATTGGCACAGGGAAAGCGGACGGTGGAAATCAGCCGGCCTTCCGGCGAATAGCGCCGCGCCGCCCAGCCGGCATATAGGCCGACCCAGACGCAGCCTTCCGAATCGGTCACCGAGCCGTCGGGGAACCCTACGCCCTCTTCAATCGTCACCCAGACCCGCTTGTTCGAGAGCGTTCCGTCGGGCGCGAGGTCGAAGGCGTAGATGGTCCGGTTCCGCGTGTCGGTGTGATAGAGCGTGCGGCCGTCGGGGCTGAAGCAGGGGCCGTTGGTGATGCAGATGCCGCTGTCCACGGCATGGGGGCCATCGGCGTCGAGCCGGTAGAGGCTCCCGGTCGGTTCGGACTCGCCATTGTCCATCGTGCCGAACCAGAGTCTTCCATGCGGATCGCGCGCGCCGTCGTTAATGCGATTGCCCGGCTTGTCGGCATCGACGCGATGAAGAAGAGAGAATGCGCCGGATGCGGGATCGAGGCGGTAGAGGCCACTGGCGAGGCCAACGGTAAAACGACCGTCGCCATCCGGCACCAGGAAGCCCGGGCTTTCGGGGGCGTCGACGGTTCTGGTTGAACCAGTCGCGGGATCGAAGCGGTGGATATGGTTCTTCTTGATATCGACGAACCAGAGTGCCCCGTCCGACGGGACCCAGATTGGGCCTTCGCCCAGAAGGGCGCCGAGCGGCCAGACGCATTCGGGTTCGGAATAGGCGGAACTCATAGTCACCGACATTTGATAGAAATTCTCCGGCGCGGACTTTCTGGATTTGTATCCGGCCGCGCAAGCCGCACATGACAGGCGAAGGCTGTCAAGGGCTGACAGCTATTCGTTGCCCTGCATCATGTCGAGCGGATCGACCGCGCCCGCCTCGATATCCGCGACGCTGAGTTTCTGGTAGCCGACGCGCATCGCCGCGCTGGCGCGCCAGGCATCGACGATCATGTCGCGCAGCTCCGACGCTCCCGCGGCGAGACGTGCCGCGGCAAATTCCTTGCCCTCCGGATGCTTCCCGTCAAAGGCGTGATCCTTGTCGAGACGGAACAACGGGACCACGAAAGAATTGGACCTGGCGAGATAGTCGGCAGTTCGCGTTTCGATGGCACAGGCGCAGTCGCGATAGTCCGCGACCAGCGGCGCGACGTCGTCCTCCGCGACATTGGCGGCGACGAAGTGGCTCTCGAAGCGGGCATGAAGACCATGCGTCTCGGTGAAGCCGTCCGGATTGGGATAGTCGCCCCAGGAATCGTAATGGACCGTCACATGCAGAGGCTGACTGCCGTCGCCGACATAATGCGCCCAGACGCCAAGGTCGCGGACGATCAGCATTTCGCGCAGCGTCCGGTCGGCCTCGAACCATGCGCGGGCGGCATCGGTCTTCGCATATTTCGCGCCGGCGACATCGACACGCCAGAAGGCGAAATCCATGCGGAGCTGCTGCCAGCCATCGACGATGCTGTAAGGGAGATATCCGGCCTTGTACTGCGTCGCACCCACCGCACGCAGCGCGGTGTCGTAGTCGCCGCGGGACGGCGGCAGCGCGTTCAGCGGCGGGCCGCCCAACACCGTGAGGTCGTCGGAGACGTCGACAAAGTGGCCCGGATCCCGCTCGCTGTCGTGGACAGGCCCGGCTCCGCGCGACCGGTCGGGTTCGCGCGCAAGTTCGCCGACTGCGGCAACGGTCTCGGGCGTGCGGAGGAATTCCGGAATCTCGTCGGGCAGAGACTTGATCGCAAGTTCGCCGATCATGCGATGGCCGGCAGAGCCCCAAGCCAGAGCATCGCCCGGCACGGCAAGCAACAATAGGAGAAGCGGAAGCAACCGGGGCACAGGACACTCCTTCACGCGGTCCGAACCTTAACCGAGCCGAAGCTCCGTGACAGTTACAAGGTCAAAAGAAAACCGGCCCGGTTGCCCGGGCCGGCGTTCCATATATTTAGGCGGACCTCAGAATTCGTAACGGATACCGATCTGGATCTGATAGGTCGAGGTGATCGGCCGTTCCCTGATGTTGGACTGGATCGTGCTGTTACTCGAGAACGAGTTGTACTGGTACTTGCCGCCAACGATCGATGCGTTAATCGTGTTGTACGCCTGGTAGAAGTTCGGCGTCGCGTATTTGCCCCAATCCTTGTTGATCAGGTTGCCGAGATTGAAGATGTCGAGCGAGGCAACCAAGCGGTGGCCTTCGAACACGCTCGGCAGTTCCTGCTCGACGCCCATGTTCACGAGCGTGCTCCACGGGCTGTCGCCCGAGTTGCGCGGCGCGATGTGGCCGGCATATTTGATCAGGCCGGTCTGGCGCAGCATCGTGTTGAAGCCCGCCAGATCAAAGCCGCCGGCATAGGTCACATTCGGATCCGACAGAGCCGTGACCATGCCGGTCGCCGGATCGACGGCCGGAACATAGACCAGCGAACGGCCGGTGAGCGTGCCGGCACCGAACGGATTTCCGTTGAACACGTAGCTGAAGTGCTGACCCGACATGCGCTGTGCGAACAGGTTCAGGCGGGTTTCGAGTTCGTCGAACAGGCGCTCGGTGAAGGTGACATTGGTTGTGAAGCGGTGGACGCGCTCGTAGTCCGAGGTTCCGACTTCGGCCTCGTTGAAGTTGACCCGCGCCTCGTTGAGATAGCTCGAGCTGGCCGTCGACGACGTGTCAGGGCTGATCTCGCTCGCCTTGGTGTGGGTGTAACCGATGTCGAAGTCGATATCGCCGAGCAGCGTGTGCTGCCAGCTGTTCGACGCGCCGATCACGAAGATCGACGACCCGCCGCCGTCGGCGCTGCCCATCGCAAGATCGGTGCCCTTGAGCTGGCCAGCCGTGCCGACCGGATCCGGCCGACCGGCAGCCTGATCAAAGGTCCACTGATAGATAATGCGGCCATCCGGTGCGCGCGTGGCCGAGGGCTCGATGCGCAGGTTGGTCCAGTAGGGCTCGGCCTGCGCGGCTTCCGACAGGTAGTCGAATTTCAGAATCCAGTTGTCTCCGGCAATACCCGGACCAAAGACCCAGTCGAAGCCGAGATTGGCGCGCCAGATATTCGGCAGCCGGAAGTTCGGCAGGATCGCGTTGACAGTCGAAGTCTGCTGGACCGACGCCGTCGAGAGTGGGCCATTGACCAGATCCTGCACCCAGGTTGCGTGATCCGTCGGCATCACCGTCGGGACGCAGGCGAAGGGCGCCGCGCTGGTGCACGGTCCGGCTGCCGGCTGACCCGGCGTGCCGAAGGTGGTCAGCGAGGTAATACCGGTATTGGCATAGCTGTTCGAAATCCACACGGTCTGGAAGCCACCCGAGTAGCGGGCGATGCCGGCGCGGAGTCGGATCAGCGAGTCATCCAGGCTCAGCATGCTCAGATCCGGACGCCAGTTGTAGCTTGCCGAGAAGCGGGGCAGCAGCGTGTTCAGGCCATCGACCGTACGCTGGTTGGTGAACCCGTAGCGGGTCTGGAAATACGGGTTGAGAACCGGGTGGTCGTCCGAGAAATAGCGGTCGTAACGCAGACCGACCTGAACGCTGAGATCGTCGCTCGGGAACCACTCGTCCTGGAGGTAGAGCGAGCCGACCTCGAACTTGAAGTTCGCATTCGCCGTGCTCGGATCGCCGCCGATACCGCTCGCGAAGTAGACCGCATTGCCGCTGGCAAACGAGCTGCGCGAGAAGTTGGAACGGGTATCGATCGTTTGCGCCACGATTCCGTTCTGGAAATCGGAGATCGAGTCGAAACGCACGACCGACTGCGCGCCGGGCAGGAAGCTGTTGACGATACCAATGCGGTGGAACTCGAAACCGGCCTTGAGCGTGTTGGTGTCGAGCGTGTAGGTCGCGACCGCCTTGGCGTAATCGTTCTTGTAGGTCAGGAAGTTGTAATGGCGGTAGATATCCGGCCCAAGGATGATGTAGCCGTCGTCCGATGCATTGTTGCTCGTCGTCGAAGTACCGAGGTCATAGACCCCGTTGGCACCCGGTGTCCGGACGAAGACTTCCGGGAAGTTCGTCCCCCCGAGCGGCGTCTGATCGCCGTGGACATGAAGCTGTCCGAGGTCGACTTCGGTGGAGAGGTTGTTGCCCCAATTGGCATAGTACTGCAGCGAGTAGGCTTCGAGCTTTTCGGCGTCGATGTACCAGTTCGATGGCATCGCCACAGCCGGCGTCACCGACGAGGTCGAGCCGCCGCCGGTGGCGAGCGTGCCACCCGCCGTATGCTGGTAGGTCGCGACAAGGCGCTGGTTGT
Organism: Pseudomonadota bacterium; assembly: GCA_018241025.1. Lineage (GTDB taxonomy): Bacteria > Pseudomonadota > Alphaproteobacteria > Micropepsales > Micropepsaceae > Rhizomicrobium. Next base: position 114,195 of record JAFEEQ010000009.1, on the reverse strand, counting down.
CGTCGATCTGCCAAGTCAGCTTGGCGATGTAGCGCTGGTTATACTCGGTGAAATTGTCCGCGAAGTTGCCGGCGTTGAAGCCATAGATCGACTGGGCGATGGAGGCGACCTGGTCGACCTGCGCCTGGGAAATGTTCGTCGCGATCGTCGGATAGCCGGAACCGTTCGGGCCGATGGCCGAGTTGGCGGGCGACGACGTGCGCTGTAGCTCGTCATAACCGACGAAGAAGAACAGACGATCCTCAAGGATCGGGCCCGAGAGTGTCGCGCCATAGCTGCGTTCAACGAACGGCGCGAGGCCGTCGCCGCCGAGGCCGGCATCCTTGTAGTAGAAATAGCTCGTGCCGTGGAAATCATTCGAGCCCGACTTGGTGACGACATTCACGATGCCGCCGCAGGTATCGTTGTACTGAACGTCATAGGGCGTGACGGCGACCTGGATCTGCTCGGCCCAGTCGTTCGGAATCGGCGCGCGCGCGGTCGGATAGCCCTGGCTGTTGAGGCCGAAATTGTCCTTCTGCTGGAGACCGTCGACGAGCAGATTGGAGCAACGGCCGTTGGAACCGGCGATGTTGAGCGTCGGCACAGGCGGCGAGGAACCGCCGCCGACCGGATCGACATAAGCATAGGGCGTCTTCTGGACGATGTCCTTCAGGTCGCGCTCGATGGTGGGCGTGTTCTTGATGTCCTTCGCCGTGAAGGAGGTTGCAAGACCGCGCGACTCGACGATCGCAGTCGCGGCTGCCGTTTCGCGCGCGCCGGAAACCACAACGGTTTCGATATCGAGCGCGGCAAGATCGACGCTGAGGCTCGAAGTTTCGCCGACGGTCAGATAGATGCCGGTGATCGTCTTCTTGTCGTATCCCGTCGCCGAGACGACGAGCGTGTAGGGGCCGCCGACATCGAGACCGGCGAAGGCAAAGGCGCCGCTTTCGCTCGAAGTCGTCGTCTGCTTCGCGCCGGTTTTCGTGTTGATGAGGCTGACAGTCGCGCCGGGAACCACGTCGCTGTTTGCGGTCAGCTGGCCGCGGACGGACGACGAAATCTGCTGCGCCAGGACCGGAGTCGGCTGGGCCAATACAATGAGCGCGGCAGCCATCGCCGAACTCGCCATCAAACTTCCTGAGAACCGCATGCTTTCCCCTTTCACGCGCAAGACAAAGACATCCCGATACCGGGATGCGGCGCATCCCGGCTGAAACCAATTCCGGCCTGGTTGTTGTTCCCCACTCGATGCGCACGCGCTCTTTTGCGCGCGCACGTACTCAGCAACGTGTCATCCGTTGTGTCTTGCGCGGAATTTAGGAGAGAGCGTTTTCAGTTTTTTGAACGATCGCAATCGTGTTTGTGACGATTGCGGACTTATCGCGACGCGACCGGCAGACACATCGCATCGTTCGCAACAAACGCGACGCCACGCACCGGCATCGCGAAATTCTTCCGCACTCAGAGTGCGGCAAAGAATTCCAGCATCAGTCTTTCGACTCGAACATAAGCTTTCTCCGCTTCCGCCAGCGTCTCGTGATGCGTGAGCGGAACCGTGCTTAAGCCCGCAGCGAGATTCGTGACAAGTGACAGCGCTGCGACCGTCATGCCGCAGTGAACTGCGGCAATGCATTCGGGAACCGTCGACATGCCGACAGCGTCGGCGCCCATCGCGGCAAAGGCACGGATTTCGGCCGGTGTCTCGAAGGTCGGGCCGAGGACATAGATGTAGATGCCCTGCTCCAGCTTGACCGCCGCGCGTTCGGACGCGGCGCGGAACTTCGCGCACAGATCGGGATCGTAGGCATGTGACATGTCGGGGAAGCGCGGACCGATGCTCTCGTCGTTCGGGCCGACGAGCGGATTGCGGCCGGAGAAGTTGATGTGGTCTTCGATCAGCATCAGCGTTCCCGCCGGCAGATGCGGCTTCAACCCGCCGGACGCATTGGTAAGGATCAGGCGCTCGACGCCCATACGGCGCAGGATGCGGATCGGAACCGCAATGGCTTGCGCGGGATGGCCTTCATAGGCGTGCAGCCGCCCCTGCATGCAGGCGATGGTATGGCCCGAAAGCGTGCCGATGCGCAGGCGGCCATGATGGCCGGCGACGGTGGGGATCGGGAAGCCGGGAATGTCTGCATAGGAAACGTCGATGGCCTGTTCCATACGGTCGGCGAGCGGACCGAGTCCGCTGCCCAGGATCAGCGCCGTCTTCGGGAAGCCGTCGGCGAAGCGGGCTTTGAGGGCGGCCGTTCCGGCTTCGACCTGTTCCGCATAGCTGTCGGTCATGGCGCATTCCTCGCAAATCGCTGGTTCGGACTATATATTGCCCGGCGGCGCGGCAATCGGCCGGCGTCGAAACAGACCGGATATTTGCCTTGCGCGCGATCGTCGGCGTTCTCGATTCTTTTGGCCTCGGCGCAGCGCCGGATGCGGAGCGCTTCGGCGATGCCGGGGCAAACACTTTCGGCCATATCGCCAAGGCCTGCGCCGAGGGTCTGCCCCGCAAGGACGGGCGGACGGGGCCGCTCGACGTTCCCAACATGCTGGCACTCGGCCTCGGCAAGGCGGCGGTGCAGGCGGACGACCGGGTGCGGGTTGCGGAGCCGTGTGTTGTCGCGGGAAAATACGGCTTCGCCGCCGAGATGGGGCGCGGCAAGGACACGCCGAGCGGCCATTGGGAGATGATGGGCTTGCCGGTCGATTACGACTGGGGCTTCTTCCCCAAGACGGTACCGAGCTTTCCGGCGGAACTGACCGCGGCATTCATCGCGGAAACCCGCGTGCCGGGGATCCTCGGCGATTGCCACGCTTCGGGCACGGAGATCATCGAACAGCTCGGCATGGAGCACATCCGGACCGGCAAGCCGATCGTCTACACCTCGGCAGATTCGGTTTATCAGATCGCGGCACATGAAACGCATTTCGGTCTGGAGCGGCTTTACGAGTGCTGCCACATCGCCCGCCGTCTGGTGGACAAATACAATATCGGCCGCGTGATCGCGCGGCCCTTCGTCGGCGAGAAGCCCGGTGCATTCAAACGCACCGGCAATCGGCATGACTATGCAATGCCGCCGCATGCGCCGACGCTGCTCGACCGCTACGCGGCGACGGGGCGGCTGACCTTCGGCATCGGCAAGATCTCCGACATTTTCGCGGGCAAGGGCATAACCGAATATGTGAAGGCCTTCACCAATGACGAGGTGTTCGATGCGATGCTCGACCTCGTGCGAAACGGCCCGGAGGAGGCGATCATCTTCGCCAACTTCGTCGATTTCGACACGCTCTATGGCCATCGCCGCGATATCGCCGGTTATGCCGGGGCGCTGGAAGCGTTCGACCGGCGGATTCCAGAACTTCGTGAGAGCCTGCGCGACGGCGACCTGGCAATCTTCTCGGCCGATCACGGCTGCGACCCAACATGGCCGGGGACCGATCATACGCGCGAATATGTGCCGATCCTCGCCTTCGGTCCCGGCGTGGCGCCCGGACCGATCGGACCACGCAAGACGTTCGCCGATATCGGCCAGTCGGTGGCGCAGCATCTCGGCCTGCCCCCGCTTCCCGTGGGAACTTCGTTCCTTTAAAAAAGACAATGGCTAGCGACTCCCAAGGCCCCAAGGCCGGCAACATCCCCGCAACCGAACTTCGCCGCTGCAGCGACGCCACCCAGGTGGTGGAGCGGCTGATCGAACTCTACGACGCGGCCATCGCCGAAATCGAAAAGAACTTCGAGGCCTTCGCCAAGGAGGGGCGGACGCCAAAGCGGCATCCGGTCTATCCCTATCTCGCCATCGAAGTGGAGTCGGTGCCGCGCGGTTCGACGCTGGCCTATGGCAAGGTGGCGCGGCCGGGGCTTTACGGCAACACGATCACCGCACCGCGGCTGTTCCGCAATTACCTGATCGAGCAGATCAACCTTGTCACCCAGAACAGCGAGGCCGACATCTTCGTCGGCAAAAGCAAGACGGCGATCCCGCTGACCTTTGCCGTCGAGCGGGCGGCATCCGCGATGTCGGCGGAGAAGCGGATCGAACTGGCGCAGCACTTTCCCCTGCCCCGTCTCGATGCGGCGCACGACCTGGTGGTCGATGGCGGGCGCTGGCCGGGCAACGAGGACGGGCCGCTGTCGCTGTTTTCGGCGGAGCGGGTGGATTACTCGCTGCACCGGCTGCGGCATTACACCGGCACTGCGCCGGAGACGTTCCAGAGCTTCGTGCTGTTCACCAACTATCAGCGCTATATCGACGAGTTCATCGAATACGGGCTCGAAGAGATCGCGGCCGGGCGGGCACAGCGTTTCGTCGAGCCGGGAATGCGGATCACCGAGCCCGGCAAGGAGCCGACGCAGCCGCCGCTCGCCAAGATGCCCCAGATGCCGGCCTATCATCTCGTCCAGCCGGACGGCGAAGGGATCACGCTCGTGAATATCGGCGTCGGGCCGTCGAACGCCAAGACGGCGACGGACCATCTGGCGGTGCTGCGGCCGCATGTCTGGCTGATGGTCGGGCATTGCGGTGGCCTCAGGCAGAGCCAGCGGCTCGGCGATTACGTTCTGGCGAATGCCTATCTGCGCGACGATCATGTGCTCGATTCCGTTCTGCCGCTCGCCATTCCGGTGCCGACCATCGCCGAAGTGCAGCTCGCGCTCGCCAAAGCCGTGACCGACGTCACCGGCCTCCAGGGCAAGGCGCAGAAGGAGCGGCTGCGCACCGGCACCGTGGTGACGACGGACGACCGCAACTGGGAGCTTCGCTTCAACGAACTTTCCATGCGCTTCAACCAGTCGCGCGCCATTGCCATCGACATGGAGTCGGCGACGCTGGCCGCGAACGGCTATCGCTTCCGCGTGCCCTACGGAACGCTGCTCTGCGTGTCCGACCGGCCGCTGCATGGCGAGATCAAGCTGCCAGGAATGGCGGATGCGTTCTACGAGGAGCGGGTTAGCCAGCACCTGCGGATCGGCATTCGCGCGCTGGAATACATGCGCGAGGAAGCGCGCGAGGGCACGCTGCATTCGCGCAAGCTGCGCAGCTTTACCGAGCCGGCGTTTAGATAACCCACCATGGCCGCCCTTGAGGCGGCCACCCATCAGGCGCGCGTCTGCGCGCCAAAGACTCTTTGTCGGCGTCGCTTCGCGCCGCGCTGGGTGGCCGGGTCAAGCCCGGCCATGGTGGATGGGGTTATGATTGCGCCCGACCAGCGTAGGCGTCGATCGCGGCGATGTGCTTCGCCTTGTCGGCTTCGCTGAGAAAGGAGCCGAGGAAGCTGTTCTTCGCCAGCGTGACCAGGTCGTCGTGGGAGAGGTCGAGCGCTTCGGCGACGGCGTTGTAGTTGTCGTTCAGATAGCCGCCGAAATAGGCCGGGTCATCCGAGTTCACCGTCGCGCGCAGGCCGAGGTCGAGCATGCGCTTCAGCGGGTGCTGTTTCAGATCGGTCACGACGCAGAGTTTCAGGTTCGAGAGCGGGCAGACCGTCAGCGTCATCTTCTCATGGGCGAGACGGCGGACCAGTGCGGCGTCTTCCAGGGCGCGGTTGCCATGATCGAGACGGTCGATGCCGAGGATATCGAGCGCCTCATGGATATATTCCGGTGGACCTTCCTCGCCCGCATGGGCGACGAGCAACAGGCCGCGCTCGCGCGCCGCCTCGAACACATTGCGGAATTTCGACGGTGGATGGCCGCGCTCCGACGAGTCGAGCCCGACACCGGCGAGGCGATCCAGATACGGCTCGGCGGCGATGAGTGTCGCCAGCGCATCCTCCTCGCTGAGATGGCGGAGAAAGCACAGGATCAGCTTGGACGTCACCCCGTAGCGCGCCACGCCTTCCGAAAGCGCGCGCAGGATACCGTCGGCGACGACCGCGAACGGAATGCCGCGCGCGGTGTGGGTCTGCGGATCGAAGAAGACCTCGACATGGCGGGCGCCGTCGGCGGCGACACGCTTCAGATAGGCATCGGTGAGATCGAAGAAATCCTGCTCGGTGCGCAGGACGTTCGCGCCCTGATAATAGATGTCGAGAAAGTCCTGCAGGTTCGAAAAGCGGTAGGCGGCACGGATCTCTTCGACGGATTTGAAGGGGATCTCGACCTTGTTGCGGCGGGCGAGCGCGAACATCAGTTCGGGTTCGAGGCTGCCTTCGAGATGGAGGTGGAGTTCGGCCTTCGGCAGGCCGGCGATGAATTTGGCGCGGTCCGACATTCGTGTCTCGTAATGGGGTTCGAATGGCTTGTCGAGGGCGCAAGCCCTCGAATCGATTGACGAAATCTCGTGGATAAGGGTGGCGCGGCTATGACAGCGGCCGTGCGCCCGGGAAATCCAGCGAAATCGCGAGCGGCCGGCTGTAGGCGCAGGCGCCCATCACATAGGTCGCCTGCACGGCCCGGTCGTCGCCGAGGATCGCGAGAGCGAAGAGCTTGTCCGCCGGCGTGGTGGCGCGGGCATAGCGGCGGGCGAGGACCGGCGTCGCGGCGGGATCGAGGACGATGAAATCCGCTTCCTTGCCGGTTTCGAAATTTCCGATCTTCGCATCCATGCGCAGCGCCCTGGCGCCACCGAGCGTGGCGAGATGAAAGAGCGTGAAGGCATCGTGCATCTGGCGCCTCATCTGGCCGACCTTGTAAGCCTCGTTCATCGACTGGAGCTGCGACAGCGAGGTGCCGGCACCGATATCGCTGCCCAGTCCGACACGGACATTCGCGGCTTCGGCGGCACGCAGGTCGAACAGCCCGCTGCCGAGGAACAGGTTGGATGTCGGACAGAAGGCGACGGCGGACTTCGCCGCGCCGAGCCTCTGCCACTCACTGGGCGAAAGATGGATGCCGTGAGCGAACAACGAGCGCTCTGTGACGAGACCGAATTTCTCATAGGTCGCGAGATAATCCGGCGCACCGGGAAAGGTTTCGAGGACATGGGCGATTTCGGCTTCGTTCTCCGACAGATGGGTCTGGAGCAGAATATCGGGATGCTCGTCGAGCAGGCGGCGGGTAAGCGCAAGCTGCTCTTCGGTCGACGACGCGGAGAAGCGCGGCGTGACGGCATAGGTCAGACGGCCTTTGTTGTGCCATTTGGCGATGAGCGCGGCGCTGTCGGCATAGCCGCTCTCCGCCGTGTCGCTAAGCGCCGGCGGGACGTTGCGGTCCATCAGCACTTTTCCGGCGGCGAGCCGCATGTTGCGCGCGAAGGCGGCTTCGAACAGGGCGTCGGCGGAGTGCTTGTGCACAGTGGCGAAGACGAGCGCCGTGGTCGTACCGTGGGCGAGCAACTGATCGAGGAAGAAGCCAGCGGCCTCGCGGGCAACTGAGGGATCCGCGTAACGCATCTCCGCCGGATAGGTGTAGTTCTCCAGCCAGTCGAGCAGTTGGCCGCCCGGCGAGGCGATCATGTCGATCTGCGGGTAGTGGACATGGGCGTCGACGAAACCCGGCACGATGAGCGCGCCGGGATAGTGCACGACCCGATCGCTGTCGCGATGTTCGACCGCATCCCAGGCGCCGCAGGCGGCGACGTGACCGTCTTCCACCACCAGCGCGCCATCGTCGAACCAGCCGGCGAGCGGATCGGTACCCGCGGCGGGATCGCCGAGGAGATGGAAGATCGACGCGCGATAGACGTGACGAGACATGGACGCAGGCTCAGGCGACAGCGCGCAGATAGGCACCGTTCGTGGATGGATGCAATTGTCGGGATGTAGCGGAAATGGCGATTACAGAGACTCGGTTCAAGGGCCATCGGAAAATAATTTTCGGCAGGACCTATCGGACGGATTACTCGCGCGAAGCCGCGGAGAGCGCGGAGATTTCACATGCGCGCTGTCGGATAAGGTCTGGCAGCCTTGTTCGGGAGCGATATTTTCTGTCCCAGAAATATTTCCGACGGCCTTCAAAAACATTGTCATCGCCGGGCTGGTGCCGGCGATGACGGTGGTGGGAGTGACGTCTACGCCGTAATCCGTGCACAAATAGCGGGTGGAGGCGTCACCTCCGGGTCGTCGATGTGGAGGATGCGGCCGAGGACGGCGGCGGCGGTTGTCGCGCCGGCCTCGTCGGCGGCGTGGACGAGCGCGATGGTGTCGCCGCGCGAGACTTTCTGGCCGACCTTCGCGACCTGCGAGAAGCCGACGGTGAGATCGAGCGTGTCGCTCGTCTTGCGGCGGCCGCCGCCGAGATCGATCAGCGCGACGCCGATGGCGCGGGTGTTCATGCTCTGCATCGTGCCGGTGCGGGCCGCGATGACGGGCTTGGTGACGGGTGCGGGCTTTAGATAGGTCGACGATTTCTCGACGAAATCTTCGGGGCCACCGAGCGCGGATACCATGCGGGCGAAAGTTTCGGTGGCACGGCCGCTGTCGAGCGCCTGCTGAGCCTCGTCCCTGCCCTCTTCGAGGTTCGGGACGAGCTTGCCGAGGAGGAGCATCTCGGCGGCGAGTTCGATGGTGATGGCGTGCAGCCGCGCGTCGCGCGGACCGGCGCCGGTAAGATAATCGAGCGCCTCGCGCATTTCGAGATTGTGGCCTGCAGTTGTGCCAAGGACCTGATGCATGTCGGTGAGAAGCGCGGTGATCGGAAGGCCAGCGCCCTGCCCTATGGACACCAGCGCTTCGGCGAGAGCGCGGGCATCTTCGATCTCCTCCATGAACGCACCGGAGCCGACCTTCACATCCATCGCGAGGCCTTCGAGGCCGGCGGCGAGTTTCTTCGACAGGATCGAGGCGGCGATGAGCGGAATGGATTCGACGGTCGCAGTGACGTCGCGCACGGCATAGAGGCGACGGTCGGCGGGGGCGAGATCGGCTGTCTGGCCGATGATCGCGCAGCCAGCTTCGCGCACGACGCGCTGGAAGGTCTCGATATCGGGCGTGGCGTTGTAGCCGGGGATGCAGCCCATCTTGTCGAGCGTGCCGCCGGTGTGGCCGAGGCCGCGGCCCGAAATCATCGGCACCACACCGCCGCAGGACGCGACGATAGGGGCGAGCATGAGCGAGACCTTGTCGCCGACGCCGCCGGTGGAATGCTTGTCGAGCACCGGCCCGCCGAGGGCATGGTCGTTCCAGTCGAGCACGCGGCCGGAATGCGTCATGGCGCGGGTGAAGGCGACGCGCTCTGCCGTCGTCATGCCTTTGAAGAACACCGCCATAGCGAAGGCGGAGACCTGCGCCTCGCTGAAGGCGCCGGAGACGATGCCGGCGACGACCTCGTGCAACTCGTCATCGGTCAGTGCATGGCCGTCGCGTTTCTTGCGGATGAGTTCCTGGGGCAGCACGCGTCAGGTCTTCGAGGGATCGAAGTTGAACGCCGCAGGCAGGAGCGCACCGACGGTGGTGACCATCACGTCGCCCTTCAGGTTGGCGCAGATCACCTGCGTGTCGCCGCCGAACTCGCCGAGCACCTGGCGGCACATTCCGCAGGGCGTGATCGGCGCGGGCAGATCGCCGACGACGGCGATGGCCTTGAACTTGCGGTGGCCGCTGGCGACGGCGTGGAAGAGTGCGTTGCGTTCGGCGCAGATCGTGGCGCCGTAGGAGATGTTCTCGACGTTGCAGCCTTTGAACACGGTGCCGTCGGCGGCCATGAGCGCCGCGCCGACGAGGAAGTGGGAGTATGGCGCATAGGCCTTCTGGCGCACGGCGAGCGCGGTCTGGACCAGCTTCTGCTGGCCGGGCGCGAGGTCGGAGAGCTTCGTGGGCTTCACGGCGGCGGCCGCTTCGGTTGCCAGCAGCGCGGCACCGGCGACGCCGGCAGCGAGGATGGTGTCACGACGGGAGATGGTCATCTGTCGTCCGTAATTCCCGGTTGTCATCACCCGCTTCATGCGGGTGATCCATTTACCCGCTTTCTCCGCGCGATGAAATTGGTTCGCCCGCATTTAGCGGGCGATGACAGAGTGGCAAAAGCTTCACAATCCGCCTTGGGCGCGAAGTGCCGAATTTGTTCACGCGGAGACGCGGAGTTGCGCTTAACCTCCGCGTCTCCGCGTGAACATTGTTGGCGCTGCGCGCCGTCATTGGCGCGCAGACGCGCGCCTTGATGGGTGGCCGGGTCAAGCCCGGCCATGACGGCATGGGATTAGGCGCCATACGGGATCCAGATGTTCTTCACCTGCGTGGCGTGGCGGAGAAAGTGACGGCCTTCACCCTCGCTCGTGTCGAGCCACGGAACCTGATGAATGTCGCCTGTCCAGGTCTGCTTGAGGTCGGCGGCCGAGGCCTTCTCGATCGCGGCGACGCCCGCGCGCGGCCCGAAGTACCAGAGAGCATCGACATTGGCGTGTTCGGCGAGCGTGAGCGCGAGGCTGTCGCGCGCGCCGGTGACGATGTTCACCACGCCGGCGGGAACGTCGGAGGTTTCGAGCACCTGGTAGAAATCGGTCGCGGCGAGCGGGTGAGACTCGGAAGGAACGACAACCACGCGATTGCCCATCGCGATGGCGGGGGCCATGAGCGAGATGAGGCCGAGAAGCGGCGCCTCGTCCGGGCAGGCGAGACCGGTAACGCCGAGCGGCTCGTTCATCGCGAGCACGACGCCGCGCAGGGGCGGATCGTGGATCGCGCCGTCGAGCTTGTCGGCCCAGGCGGCGTAGGTGAAGAGGCGGCGGATCGAGACTTCGACCTCGCGTCTCGCGGCGGCGGCGCTGGCGCCCGTCATGCAGCGGATGCGGGCGGCGAACTCAGATGCGCGGGCGGAGAGGTTCTCGGCGCAATAATAAAGTATCTGCGCGCGGGCATGGCCTGTCGTGGCGGCCCAGCTTTCTGCTTTGGCGGCGGCTTCGACGGCGTTGCGGATGTCCTTGCGGTTGCCTTCGCCGACCTGGGCGATCAGCTCTCCCTTTGGGTCGAGCACAGCGCGGCTGTAGCCGCTGTCGGGACGGGTCTGCTTACCGCCGATGTAGAGTTTGGCGGTGCGGTCGATGCCGTCGATCTCGACCGGCGACAAAGCCGGTGCCGGTTCGGCAGACTTCTGCGGCTTCGCGGTGTGCTTGCGCCTCAGATACTCGAACATGCCTTCGCGGCCGCCCTCGCGGCCGAAGCCGGATTCGCGGTAGCCGCCGAAGCCGGCGGAGGCATCGAACTGATTGGTGCAGTTCACCCAGACCACGCCGGCCTTGATCTTCGGCGCGAGATCGAGCGCGACGTTGATGTTCTCGCTCCAGATCGAGGCGGCGAGGCCGTAGCGCGTGTTGTTGGCGAGCTGAACGGCTTCGGCCGGCGTGCGGAACGTCATCGAGACGAGGACGGGGCCGAAGATCTCGGTCTGCGCGAGCGTCGAGGCGGGTTCGACGTTCGAGAGCAGTGTCGGCGGATAGAAGCAGCCTTCGGGGCAGATCGCTTTCGGCTGGAACAGCGTCGCGCCTTCGGCGACGCCTTGCTTCACCAAGCCTTCGATCTGCGCGCGCTGTTTCGGCGAGACGATGGCACCGATGTCGGTGTTCTTGTCGAGCGGGTCGCCGACGCGCAGATGCTCCATGCGGGCGCGAAGCTTGGCGTAGAGCTTCCCGGCGACGCCTTCCTGCACGAGGAGGCGCGAGCCGGCGCAGCAGACCTGGCCCTGGTTGAACCAGATGGCGTCGACCGCGCCTTCGACCGCGGCGTCGAGATCGGCATCGTCGAAGACGATGAAGGGCGATTTGCCGCCGAGCTCCAGCGTGAGCTTCTTGCCGGTGCCGGCGGTGGCGATGCGGATCAGGCGGCCGACTTCGGTGGAGCCGGTGAAGGCGATCTTGTCGATGCCGGGATGTTCGATCACCGCCCTACCCGTCTCGCCGGCGCCGGTGACGATGTTGACCACGCCATTGGGCAGCTTCGCTTCCTGGCAGATTTCGGCGAAGAGGAGCGCGGTGAGCGAGGTGTCCTCGGCAGGCTTGAGCACCACCGCGTTGCCGGCGGCGAGGGCGGGGGCGATCTTCCACGCCAGCATCAGCAGCGGGAAATTCCACGGAATGACCTGGCCGACGACGCCGAGCGGCTCATGATCGGCGAACTCGCTCTCGATCAGCTGGGCCCAGCCGGCGTGGTGATAGAAGTGGCGCGCGACGAGCGGGATATCGATGTCGCGGCTCTCGCGGATCGGCTTGCCGTTGTCCATGGTCTCGAGCACGGCGAAGAGGCGGGCGTGCTTCTGCACGAGGCGCGCGAGCGCGTAGAGGAAACGGGCGCGGCCATGGCCGCCTAGCTTCGCCCATCCGGGCTGCGCGGCACGCGCGGCTGTCACGGCGGCATCGACATCCGCGGCGCTTGCCTCGGCAATGTTCGCGAGTTTCTTGCCGGTGGCGGGATTGATGGAGTCGAAATGCTTCGCGCCTTTGACCCAGGCGCCGTCGAAGAAATGGCCGAAGGTGGCGTCGTGCATCTTCAGCCAGGCTTCGGCAGGGCCGGAGGCTTCCGGCGCGAGGCCGTAGTCCATCGATTGCAGAACGGATGCGACGCTCATGATCAGCCCATCGGGTGGCGGTGCGCGGCCGAGTAATGGCCGGTGACGTAATGCTCGAGCTGGCGCTCGATATCGGTGAGGAGGCTGGAGGCGCCGAGGCGAAAGAGATCGGGTTCGAGCCAGGGGCGGCCGAGCTCTTCCTTCATCACGATCTGGTAGCCGAGCGCATCCTTCGCGGTGGAGATGCCACCGGCGGGCTTGAAGCCGATGCGGGTGCCGGTCATCTCGCCATAGGCGCGGATCATGCGGGTCATGATCAGGGCGAAGGGCAACGTGGCGTTGGTCGGCTCCTTGCCGGTGGAGGTCTTGATGAAATCGGCGCCCGCCATCATGCAAACCATCGAGGCTTTCGCGACATTTGTCAGCGTGCCGAGATCGCCGGCGCCGATGATCGCCTTCACATGGGCGGAACCGCAGGCCGCGCGGAAGAGCTTCATCTCCTCGTAGACGGCCTTGTGATTGCCGGTGAGGATGTGGCCGCGATCGATAACAATGTCGATCTCGCGCGCGCCGGCGGCGACGGAAAGCTCGATCTCCTTCAGGCGAGTCGAGAGTGGCGAAAGGCCGGCGGGGAAGCCGGTGGAGACGGCGGCGACGGGGATGGCGGTGCCAGCGAGCGCTTCGACCGCGGTCTCGACCATGTTGTGATAGACGCAGACCGCGCCGGTGGTGATGCCACTGACGCCCATCGCTTCGAGCAGATCGGCGCGCACCGGCCGGCGCGCCTTGGCGCAGAGGCGGCGAACGCGGCCGGGCGTGTCGTCGCCGGCGAGTGTCGTGAGGTCGATGCACTGCACGGCCTTCAGCAGCCAGGCGGCCTGGTATTCCTTCTTCACAGAGCGGCGCGCGCCGAGCGTGGCGGTGCGGCGTTCGGCGGCGGAGCGGTTCACGCGCAGCCCGTCGATGACATCGGCGTCGAAGGCCATGCCGGGATTGCGTGCGTGCTCGACCGGGGACTTGATCGGCTGGACGTTGGACATGGGACGCAGCATTCGCGTGGCTGTGGGGCGCCGTCAAGGCTGGCTGTGGCGGCTGTCAATGACCACAAAATTTCCCGGCGCTGGAGATGCCAGAGCAGCAAGCAGAGCTGGCGCCAGCAGCCTCAATTCGGCGAGCCGGAGGTGTCTAACGCGCAGCACATAGACGGTCAGGGCATATTTCGAGACATCCTGCTGAAACGAAATATTGCTGTCGACGGTGATGAACCCCTCGAAGCCAGCATCTAAGGCGCTTTGAAGGAGCCTTCCGTTGCTCAGTCCCTTCCACCGCATCCGTCCGATGGTCCAGACGTCATGTCCGGGAAGATCACGCGCCAGGCGGCCGTTGACACATTCGTCGAGAAGAATCTTCATTCAATGGTTTCGAGTAGCCGGTCATTGGCTTGCTCGAGAAATGCGATTGCCTGTTCGCGACTGACCGTCGGATAGCCATCCAGAAAATCTTCGAGCGTCTCGCCGCCTTCGAGGCTATCGAGCAAGCAGCGGACCGGAACACGCGTGCCGATGAAGACGGGGGTTCCGCCGAGAATGTCGGAATCGCGATGAACCACGGGCTTGATCATGGGCTCATGGTACTCCCGCAAGCCATTGGGGACAATCTCGACGAAGCCGGGCGACTATTTCGTTCCGAACATGCGGTCGCCGGCGTCGCCGAGGCCGGGGATGATGTAGCCGTGGTCGTTGAGATGGCTTTCGATCGCGGCCGTCCAGACCGGGACGTCGGGATGGGACTCCGTGAAAGTCTTGATGCCCTCCGGCGCGGAGAGCAGCGTCATCAGGCGAAGGCGTTTCGCGCCATGGCCTTTCAGCCGCGACACCGCCGCGGTGACCGAGTTGCCGGTGGCGAGCATCGGGTCCATCACGATGACGAGGCGATGTTCGATGTCGTGCGGCGCCTTGAAGTAGTATTCGACCGATTGCAGCGTCTTGGGATCGCGGTAGAGCCCGACATGGGCGACCCGGGCCGAGGGCACGAGACTCAGCATGCCGTCGAGAAAGCCCATGCCGGCGCGCAGGATCGGCGCGAAGACCAGCTTCTTTCCCGACAGATGCGGCGCCTTCATCGGCGCGATCGGGGTTTCGATGTCGACGCTGTCGAGCGGCAGGTCGCGCGTGATCTCGTAGCCGATGAGCATGCCGATCTCGTTCAGCAGCTCGCGGAACTGCTTGGTCGAACAGGCCTTGTCACGCATCAGGGTGAGCTTGTGCTGGACAAGCGGGTGATCGACGACGGTAACCTGGGCCATGGCTGCGTGTCCCTTGCGGCGGCGCGCCCTGCGTAGCACCGGCGGACGGCGCGGCGAAAGGCGGAATTCAGTGGCACGGCGCGCGGCGAGCGGCTTTACTGGGGGCCATGGACCGCGAACCGCCGAAGAACAGCCTCGACGCCTATTGGATGCCGTTCACGGCGCAGCGTCAGTTCAAGGGCGGACCGCGCAACTTCGTATCCGCCGAAGGCATGTATCTGACCACCGCGGACGGCCGGCGCGTGCTCGACGGCGTCTCGTCGATGTGGTGCTGCAATGCTGGGCACAACCGGCCGCGCATCGTCGAGGCGATAAGGGCGCAGGCTGGCGAGCTGGATTACGGACCGTCGTTCCAGTTCGGCCATCCCAAGGCGTTCGAGCTGGCGAACCGGCTGGTCGCGATGATGCCGGGCGGGCTGAAGCATGTGTTCTATACGAACTCGGGATCGGAGTCGGTCGAGACCGCGCTCAAGATGGCGCTCGCCTATCATCGTGTGCGCGGCGAAGGCTCGCGCACCCGGCTGATCGGGCGCGAGAAGGGCTATCACGGCGTCAATTTCGGCGGGATGAGCGTCGGCGGCATGGTCGCCAACCGCAAGATGTTCGGGACACTGCTGACCGGCGTCGATCATCTGCGCCATAGCCATGGCGATCCGCGCAATGCCTTTGCGCGCGGCGAGCCGGCATTCGGTGTGGAGTTCGCTGACGATCTGGAACGACTGGTGGCGCTGCACGATGCCTCGACCATCGCGGCGGTGATCGTGGAACCGGTGCAGGGTTCGGCGGGCGTGATCGTGCCGCCGCAGGGATACCTCAAGCGGCTGCGGGAGATCTGCGACCGGCATGGCATCCTGCTGATCTTCGACGAGGTGATCACCGGGTTCGGACGGTTGGGCACACCTTTTGCCTCGCAATACTTCGGCGTCGAGCCTGATCTGGTCACGACGGCGAAGGGGATCACCAACGGCACGGTGCCGATGGGCGCGGTGTTCGCGCAGACGAAGATCTATGAGGCGTTTTTGCAGGGGCCGCCGAATGCGATCGAGTTCTTCCACGGCTACACCTACTCGGGGCATCCGCTTGCCTGCGCGGCGGCGCTGGGGACTCTCGATACCTATGAGGAAGAAGGTCTGCTGACGCGCGCGGCAGAGCTGGCGCCCATTTGGGCCGATGCACTGCATGGACTGCGTGGGCCAAAGGTCGCCGACGTGCGCAATATCGGATTGATGGGCGCTGTGGAGATGGCGCCGGGTGCCGAGCCTGGGAAACGCGGCTTCGAGGCATTCCTGAAGCTCCATGAGGCGGGGCTGCTCTGCCGTGTCACCGGCGATACGCTTGCCTTCGCGCCGCCGCTGATCGCGGAGCACAGCCATATCGATTTCCTCGCCGATACGGTCGGCAAGGTTTTGAAGACGCTCGACTGAGCGCATATAGCGGATTTCCCATGACCGTTTCCGGCATCGCGATCACGGGTCCCATGGGGCCGCGTTACGACGAAATCCTGAGCGACGACGCGCTGGCGTTTCTTGCCGGGCTGCATCGCGCCTTCGATGCGCGGCGGCGGGAACTGCTCATGGCACGAGCGGCGCGGCAGGCGCAGTTCGATGCCGGCGCCCTGCCCGACTTCCTGCCGGAAACGCGCGCGATCCGCGACGGAGACTGGCGCGTGGCGCCGATCCCGAAAGACCTGCTCGACCGCCGGGTGGAGATCACGGGGCCGGTCGACCGCAAGATGGTGATCAACGCCCTGAACAGCGGCGCCAATGTCTTCATGGCCGACTTCGAGGATGCCAACGCGCCGACCTGGGCGAACAATCTCGAAGGCCAGATCAACCTGAAGGACCGCTGGCAGGAAAAGATCGATTTCACCGATACGGCGAGCGGAAAACACTATGCACTGACGGACAAACCGGCGGTGCTGAAGGTGCGGCCGCGCGGCTGGCACCTGGTCGAGCGGCACCTGACGGTGGACGGCGCGCCGATTTCGGGCGCGCTGTTCGATTTCGGGCTCTATGTGTTCCACAATGCCAAGACGCAGATCGCGCAGGGCACCGGACCTTATTTTTATCTCCCGAAGCTCGAGAGCCATCTCGAAGCGCGGCTGTGGAACGACGTGTTCGTGCATGCGCAGACGGCGCTCGGCATCGCCAAGGGCACGATCAAGGCCACAGTGCTGATCGAGACCCTGCCCGCTGCGTTCGAGATGGACGAGATCCTGTACGAGTTGCGCGACCACATGGCGGGGCTGAACTGCGGGCGCTGGGACTACATGTTCAGCTTCATCAAGAAGCTGCGCGCCAATCCGGCCTTCATCCTGCCCGACCGGGCGCAAGTGGTGATGGGCAAGGCGTTCCTGCGCGCCTATTCGTTGCTGCTGATCAAGACCTGCCATCGCCGCGGCGCCTTTGCGATGGGTGGGATGGCGGCACAGATTCCGAACCGCAAGGACGCGGAAGCGAACGCTGTCGCTTTCGCCAAGGTGAAGGCCGACAAGGAGCGCGAGGCGGGCGACGGGCATGACGGCACCTGGGTGGCGCATCCCGACCTCGTGGCGGTGGCGAAGGAGGTGTTCGACCGGCTGATGCAGGGGCCGAACCAACTTTCACGCCAGCGCCAGGATGTGGATGTCGGGCAGCGCGAACTGCTCGAAGTGCATGAGGGCACGCGAAGCGAAGCCGGGATGCGCGAGAACATCCGCGTCGGCGTGCAGTATATCGAGGCGTGGCTGCGCGGACGCGGGGCGGTGCCGCTCTACAATCTCATGGAGGACGCGGCGACGGCGGAGATTTCACGCGCGCAGGTCTGGCAGTGGGTACGCTTCGGCGTGACGCTGACCGACGGGCAGACGGCGACGCCGGCGCTGTTCGAGCGGCTGCTGGGCGAGGAGATGGTGCGGGTGCGCGAAGATATCGGAGCCGAGGCGTTCGACGGCGGGCGTTTCGCGGAGGCGAGACAGCTGTTTCGCGATCTGTCGCTGGCCGAGAGCTTCGAAGAATTCCTGACGCTACCTGCGTATGAGATGCTGGAGCCGTAACATGCCGCAAGCGCCAAAGCTGGTTCGGGACAGGATTCCGGCACTGATCGCGGCGACCGGGCGCAAGCCGCGCACCCGGCGGCTGACAGGCAAGCGGTTGCAGCGTGCCCTGTTGGAAAAGCTGGCCGAGGAATATGCGGAATTCACATCGGCCCGCAGTGCAGCGCATCGCGTCGAAGAGCTGGCCGACATCGTCGAGGTTGCCCGCGCGCTGGCGCGCGGTTACGGCCATGGCGGCGTGCGGTTCGAACGTCTGATCGCGAAGAAACGCGCGGCGCGCGGCGGCTTCACAAAGGGCGTGTTCTATCTCGGCGATGCCAAGGACCGGCCGATCACCGCTCCGCGCCGCTGATCGGATCGACGGCCTCGGGATCGCCGTCGCGGGCGTCCCAGGGAAAGACCACCCAGGAATTCTGCGGCGCCTGGAGGAAGCGCATGTCGACCAGATCCTCGCCCTCCGGCTTGGAATAGATCGTCACATAGAGCGCGTTCGGATAGATCTTGCGCAGCTCGCGGAACGTGCCGCCGGTGTCGACGAGATCGTCGAGGATGATCATGTTCTCGCCGCCGTTCCTGACCTTGGCCTTTATGTCGGGGTGGATGTCCTTGATGATGCGCGCGCCGGAAACCTTGTCCTCGCCGCGATAGGACGCGACGCCGATGGTCTCGATGTTCTCGCGCATGTTGAGCTCGCGGGCGAGGACGCCGGCGAAGGGCAGACCACCGCGCGACACGCCGACCACGATGTCGATCTGACGGCCGCCCTCGATCAGTTCGAGCACCCAGCCCGCCATCTCGCGCATCTGGCGATGGATCTCGTTCCAGCTGACCTTGACGTAAAGCCGGCGCTTGTTTTCCAGACGCATGCGAACCTCCGCGACACGCCGCGATATTACGGCGAACCGGGCAGCGCGACAGGCGGCAGTTTCAGGGCGCGGCAATGGGGCTGTGGACACCCCGCATCGCGGCGATCGCGGCGTTGCTGCCGGCGGTGTAGGCGCCGCTGCAGGTCGCGAACATGCCGTCCGGCGCCGTCGCTTCACCGGCGAAATAGAGCTTCTCCCAGAGCGGCTGGGCGAGGACGGCCCGGCTGGCATGCTTTCCGGGCTTTGCCGCCGAATAGGCGCCAAGCGCCAGCTTGTCGGTCGCCCAGGGCGTGAGCAGGGCGCGCTTCACGTGTTTGGGCATGGCGGAGCCGAAGATTTCGCCGAGACGCTGTTTGGCGAAATCGATCGCCGCGCGCTGGCCCTCGCGCGACAGCTCCCAGCCGAAATTGCCGCCGACGAAACCGACCATCAGGTCGCTGTCCCAGGGCCAGGCGAGGAAGTAGATGTCGCCGGGGCCGGAATTCTCCTGGAGCACATTGTCGTATGGCCGGATGCCGGAGAGATAGTGGCCGACGCCCGGGATCTGCATCGGGATCTTGGCGAGGAGGCCCATCGGCACATCTTCGATCGCCTGTTGCATTTCGGCCGGAAGCGGCTGGACGAAGCGGATCGCGCCGGAGGCGAGCACACCGGTCGAGACAGTGACGATCGCAGCTTTCGCGGTGATGGTTCCGGGATGACGGCCAGCGGTGGTAATGCGCACGCCGGTACCCGTCGTGTCGATGGTGGTGACCGGCGATCCAAGCGCGATGTTGAGACTGTTGCCAAGGCCGACGGCCTTGACCAGCGTGCCGTAACCTTCGCGCACCAGGTAGTTCGGATCGTAATCCGCCATGGCGTGGAAATCAGCGGCCGACATGGAATCGAAATCCACCGCCATGTCCATCGGACCCATATAGGTCGATGCCGCATCCATCGGCTTGCGCCGATCCTTGATCAGCGTGCCGGCGGCAACGTCTTCCCCGGCCTCGACGGATTTGGCGATCAGCTTCTTGATCGCTTCCTCATCCTCGCCAAGCATCTTGACCATCAGGCTGCTGTAGGGCGTGCGGCCGTAATAGAGCCCGGTGACCGAGAGATCGTGGGCCTGGGTGTCGAAGTTCAGCTTGCGTGACCAGTCGGCGAAGGGATCGCCGTCGCGGTAGCGATGGATCCAGGCGCAACCGATGTCGAACGGCACAGCATGGCCGCCGGCGCCGACAAAGGATTTCGTATCGGTCAGGGCGCGGCCGCCGATCCGGTCCGCCGCCTCGACCACGATGTAGCGGACATTGTTCGCCTTGCAGGCCAGCGCTGCCCCGATGCCGGCGGCGCCGGCCCCGACGATGACGACATCGACATCGGTCGTCGCAGCCCGGGCCGTGGAGGCCAGGTAGGGTGCGGCAACGGCGCCCGCGAGGCCGCCCAGTACGCCACGGCGTGAATAGTCCAAAGGCTTCATCTGCCCCCCCCGGGCTCAAGGATTCGTGCGGATATTATCAAATCGTAAACGCGAGTTCCGCTTGTTAACACCCGGTTTGAGCATGGCGCTGAAATATTCACGGAAATCATCCAAGTAATTGTTCATAAATGTTATTCGGTCAGTGTCGCGGCGGGAGAACGTATGGTTCGGGTCTCAGCCGCGCTGATCGCGTTGTGTCTGATCGGCGGCGCCGTTGGCGCCCTGGCAGCAGCGCCGGCGCATGACTGGACGGCATTCGACGGCATCGTAACCGACGCCAAGAAGTCCATGATGGCCGATCCCCCTGCGGCACTCGAATATGCGCGCAAGGCCGAAGCATTCGCCGCGGCGCAGCCACACTCGGCACGGCAGAACGACGCGATGGCGACGAGCCTGTGGCTCGAAGGCGAAGCGCTGACCCGGGTCAACCGGACGGACGATGCCAAGGGCGTCATCGGGCGCGCGATTGCGCTGGCCGATTCCGATCGCAAGATCACCAAACTCGACGGCGACCTGCAGCTTTCGCTCGGGCGTCTTGCAGAGGCGACGAGCAATTTCGCGCTCGCGCTCAAGAGCTATCACCGCGCGCACGACATCTTCGCGCATCTCGGCATTCCGCGATTCCAGTCGCTCGCGCTCCAGGGCCTCGGCAGCATCTACGACAAGGCGCACGATTTCGACCACGAGATCGAATACTACCGCCGCGCCTCGCAGGTTTATCCGGACGAACCCGCCTTCGAACTGTCGGACGCCAACAATGTCGGCTTCGCCCTGCTCCAGCTCGGCCGTTACGACGAGGCCTTGAAAGACTTCAACCATGCGCTCGATGTCGCGAGCAAGATGGACAGCCCGTTCCTCGAAGCCCGCATCCTCACCAACATCGCGGCGGTGCTGGCGAAACGGCATCACGCCGCCGAAGCGCTGAAGACCGCCGACCGCGCGCTGGCCCTGCTCGGACCCAAGGACGAGAACGGCTGGGCGCCCTTCGTGTGGGGCGTGAAGGCGGAGGCGGAATTCGCGCGCGGCAACGTGGATGCAGCGGCGAACGATCTCGACAAGGCGTTTCGCGGCGTCGACCTGAAGACGACCATTTCGCCGTTCCGCGACATGCACGAGATCGCCTACAAGGTCTATCGGGCCAAGGGAAACTATCCCCTGGCGCTGGCGCATCTGGAGGCCTTCAAACGTCTCGACGACCAGGGCCGGTCGCTCACCGCGTCCGCAAATCTCGCGCTCATGGGCGCGCAGTTCGACTTCGCCACGCAGCAGCTCGAGATCGAGCATCTGCGGGCCGAGCAGCTCAAGCGCGACATGAGCCTGCGCGAGGCGCGGCAGACGACGCAGACCGCGATCTTCGCTGGCGTACTGCTGGCGGGCATTCTTCTGATTTTGTGGATCAGCTGGCGCCACTACACCGTCAATCGTCACCGCAACGAACTCGCCAAGACGCTCGCCGAGCGCGACGGCGAGATCGAGCGGCGCATCGAGGTCGAGGCCGAATTGCGCCTTGCCAAGGGCGCCGCGGAGCAGGCGAACGTCGCCAAGAGCCACTTCCTCGCCAATATGAGCCATGAGCTGCGCACACCGCTGAACGCGATCATCGGCTTCTCCGAGATCATCGCGATGGGCGTCCTGCCGGCCGCCAAGACGACCGAGTACGCCGCCGACATCCACAGCGGCGGGCGCAAGCTGCTCATAATACTCAACGACATTCTCGACATGGCGCGGCTCGATGCGGGCACCGTCTCGCTCGACGATGATGTGCTGTCGCTGCGTGCCATCGTCGACAATGCCACGCTGGCGCTCGAGGGCGAGGCGCCGAACCACGGCAAGACGATCGCCATTGCGGATGACGGCGGCGCTGTCGAGATCCGCGGCGACGAGCGCCGCCTGCGCCAGGTGGTTCAGAACCTGCTGTCGAATGCGGTGAAGTTCACCGGTGCGGATGGCGAAATCCGCGTCTCCTTCAAGCGGGACAGCGATGGCGTTGCCATCGTGGTCGCGGACAACGGCATCGGTATTCCGGGCGACAAGCTCGCGGAAGTCATGGAAGCATTCGGGCAGGTCGAAAGCGCCTATGCGCGCAGCCATGGCGGAATCGGTCTCGGCCTGCCGATCGTGAAATCGCTGGTGCAGCTGCATGGCGGCACGTTCACCGTCGAAAGCGTGGTCGGCCACGGCACGACGGCGCGCGTTCACCTTCCTGCCGCGCGTATCGTCGAAAACGCCGAGACGACGGGCCTTCGCGCGGCGTCCTGAAGCCTGTCACGGTAAACGGCCTGTCGACGCGAGGCATCAGACGTAAACGCTGCGTTCACTCTGCTTGGCGAATCGTTTCCGTAAAATTGCGCATTAACTCGCGTTTAACGTCCCACCCCCAGATTGGGCACAACACGAAAAAATTCGGGTGGGTGGGTATTAATGCGTAGTGGTGTGTGGATGGCAGGCGCGGCCTTGGGCTGCCTGCTGGCGAGTGGTGTTGCATCCCAAGCAGCGGGCGCCGCGGTGCCGCTCATTCTGGATGCTCCGGCAAATCCTAACGACAATTCGGTTTCGCCGTTCTACGGCTCGATCAATCCGTTTTACGGGTCGATCAATCCCTTCTATGGCTCGATCAATCCGTTCTACGGTTCGATCAGCCCGTTCTGGGGCGACATCACGCCGTTCTGGGGCGATATCACCCCGTTCTACGGTTCGATCAATCCCTTCTACGGCAGCATCAATCCCTTCTGGGGCAGCATCACGCCGTTCGGGAACAACGCTTTCTGGCCGACGGTCATGCCCTATTGGCAGAACGCAGGACCGCAATGGGGCCAGATCAACACTCTCTGGAACCAGCTGCAATCGTCCAACGCGACCGACTACTCTCAGCTCCAGCGCCAGCTCCAGCAGTTCCTCGGCCAGGCTTCGTCTTTCTGGAACGGCGCGGTGGAGAAGTACACGAACAAAGATTTCTCGGCCGGCTTCGCCGATGACATGCTCGCGAAATACGGCATCGATCCAAACGACGCCGCGTCGCTCGCCAATGTCAGCGTTCAGACCCGCTCGGCGTTCTTCCTGAATTTCTACGACGGGCTGATGAACTTCACCGGCGTAGACCATGTCGACTGGTGGATGCCGGCGGTCAACTGGTCGCCGGAGCTGACGCAGACCCAGGGCTCAACCGGCCGCGCTATCGTCGGCATCATCGACTCGACCTTCAACGGCGCCGCCAACGACGTCGCAAACGTCAATTTCATCGGCGGTTACAACCTCTATGTGAACCAGCATGGCGGCGCGGTCGCGAGCCTGATCGCCGCGCAGCATGACGGCACCGGCGTGATGGGCATCGCGCCGAACGCGCAGATCAATCTCTACAACCCCTTCGACCAGACCGGCACAGCGAACTGGAACGACGTCTCGACAGGCATCGCCAAGCTCTATGCCAGCGGCGCGCATGTCGTGAACGCGTCGCTCGGTACGCCGGGGCTCGCCTTCTCGCAGGAGTGGGTGAACATCCTTTCCGGTCCGCTGCTCAGCCCGCGTGCGCATGATCTCGTCATCGTCAAGGCCGCCGGCAATGAAGGCCAGGTCCAGACGCAGAACATCCCCTGGCTGCTCGGTCTCAGTGCCCCGAACAACATTCTCATCGTCGGTTCGGTCGGACCGACGGGGCAGATCTCGTCCTTCTCGAACACGCCGGGCGAAGCCTGCCTGACCGTGCTCGGCATCTGCCTCGAGCAGAACAAGCTGAAATACCGCTATCTCGTGGCGCCGGGCGAGTTGATGCTGGTGTCCGACGGCAATGGCGGCGTGACGCGCATGAGCGGCACCTCCTTCGCCGCACCGCTGGTGACCGGCACCGTCGCACTGCTCGACGACCGCTGGCCCTGGCTGCAGAGTCATGCCGACGAGACGGTGCAGATCATCCTGCGCTCGGCCAAGGACCTCGGCGCGCCGGGCGTCGATCCGGTCTATGGCTGGGGCGAACTCGATGTCACCGCGGCGCAATCGCCGTTGAGCTTCGACAATCTCGTCGTCTACCAGCCCTTCACCTACAACGGCAAAGCGCTCAGCGCGTTCAGCACGCTACTGCCGAACTGGTCGACGCGCCAGCTCAAATCGGCCGCGCTCAATCCTGGCCAGCTCAGCCTGTGGCAGAAGCAGGGCGCCTATATCGTCGCATTCGAGAACATCGGCACGACCTATCGCGACTTCACGATTCCGCTGAGCACGCTTCTGGTCGGAAAGAATCAAAAGACGAGCAATGGCGACAATCCGTTCCAGTCCTATCTCTATCAGCGCCTGATCGACTGGGCGAACGGCAATTCTCTCGCCTTCAACGCACACAGCGTTGCGTTCGACAATGCCGGCTGGCGGATGAACCTCACCGCCACGGTGGCTTCGGCCGACGAGGTGCGCCACGGCTCGCTGCCCTTCCATAGCGAGTTCGTCGCGACCAATCCGTCGCTCGGCCTCGCACTCCGCTTCGGCGAAGGCGACGGCGCGCATGGTCTGACCGGTGAAAACGGATTCGATTTCCGTTCGGATTTCGATCCTTCGACCGGCGGCGTCAATCCGGTGCTCGGTCTCGCATCGGGCGGCGCCTATGCCCAGGGCGCGTTCACGGTGGCCGACAACCTGCATTTCACCGTCGGCATCACGCAGAAGAGCGACGGCCACAACATCGCCGATCCGACCTTCGGAAAACTCAAGGAAATGCCGCTGCCGACCCAGGTCGCTTCGGCAGCGACGATGGGCTTCGATTACACCCCGGCACGCGGGGTGACGCTGAACCTCGCCTATACCGATCTCAGCGAAGCCAACGGCCTCCTGGGTGCGCAAGGCGCCGGACTGTTCACCCTGGGTGCCGCACGCACCGCTGCGACGACCGTCGGGGCGACATTCGACCTGGGCGACGGATACGCGGTGGCAGGGTCGGCGACGGCAGCCCACACCCGTTCGGCAGGGTTCGGTACATCCACGCTGACACTCCAGGATGGCGGCCTCGATTCGACGGCCTATGAGATCGTCGCCAGCAAGAGCGGTCTCGCGCGCGAGGGCGATCTTCTGCGGATCAGCTTCGCCCAGCCGCTGCACGTCGAAAGCGGCGCGCTGCAATACAGTTCGCTCCAGGTCGTCGACCGTGACGCCGGTACGCTCGGCGCCCTGAACGAAACGTGGAGCCTGTCCGGTGTGCGCGAGTATCGTGCGGAGGCGCTCTACGACATGCCGGTGTTCGAGGATCGCGCGCATGTCGCGGGCTTCAGCCTTGTGGACATCAACCCCCAGGGCCGCGCGGTCGGCACGGTCGCCGTTACGACTGGTCTGCAGTTCCGGATGGACTTCTGAGCCATACGGCCGGCGCGCTTCGCCTGCGCCGGCCGCCATATCCAGCGGCGAAGATGCAGCGATCCTGCGTCAGTCTGCAGGTCCTACGATCACACCCGACTCCAAGCGTGCAATATCCGCGGCATGCGCGAGCGCCGTCCCTGGCGCCAACAGAGCAGCCGTGCCTGCGGCGACTGCGTGGCGCAGGGCGACGTCAGGCGCAGCCCGATTTGCGATGGCAAAGACGAGCGCCGCAAGGAAGCTATCGCCGGCGCCAACCGTGCTCTTCGGCACGACTTGCGGCGCACGCGCATCGCAAGCGAAGTCGCGTCCGACAAAAAGCGCGCCGTCTTCCCCGAGACTGACTGCGACGCTCTCCGCGCCGCCTGCCGCCACAAGACGGCGCGCCGCCGCGACGCAAGCGCCGCGGTCGGGAAGCGGCTCACCGAGCAATTCCGCCAGTTCGCGCCGGCTCGGCTTGATCAGACTCACGCCCGGACCGAGCGACGCGGCGAGCGCAGCGCCCGAGGTGTCGAGGGCGAAGAAGCAGTCTGCGGGCAACGCGGCGCGCAGGCGGCGATAGGCGTCGGGCGGCGCGCCGGGCGGGAGGCTGCCGCTGGCGACGACGAATTCCGCACCGCTGCTGCCGACAGCGGCGATCACCGTTTCGAATTCCTGCGACGCAAGGACCGGTCCGGGCAGCACGAAGCGGTATTGCAAGCCGTCGGCTGCGCTGGTGACGGTGAAGTCTTCACGCGTATCGCCGGAAATCGGGACGGCGGTGTGGCCAACACCCTCGGCCGTCATTTGCCGCGTCAGCAACGCACCCAATGGGCCGCCGGCAGCGAACAGCGCGTGCACATCCGCGCCGAGGCCGTGAAGAACGCGGGCCACATTGATCCCGCCGCCGCCCGGATCGCGGCGCAGATCGTGGCAGCGCAGCTTGTGTTGCGGAACGATCTCGGGGACGGAAGCCGAGACATCGATCGCGGGGTTCAGCGTAACAGTGAGAATGCGCATCGCGAGACCGGCCTTGGGCGATTTTGAGTCTAGCGTGTTCGGATGGGATTGAGCGACCGGCCTGTCGAGCCGTGGCTCGCGGCAACCGGTCCGCCTTTGCCCCTTTGAGGCTACGGCGCGACATCCGTCCCTCGCTTCGCGAGCGAAGGATGGTGCCCGGGGACAGAATTGAACTGCCGACACGCGGATTTTCAATCCGCTGCTCTACCAACTGAGCTACCCGGGCCTACCCGAAGGGCCGGGTTTTCTAGGCGACGGCGGGGGCGCTGTCCAGAGGGGATTTGTCAATGGAATTCAGAGGGTTCGCCGTCGTCCGGGGCCCCCTCTTCGCCCGGCGGGGCGCCCGGGATGGCGTATTCGCCCCGCAGCCACTTGGCGAGGTCGATATCCGCGCAGCGCTTCGAGCAAAACGGACGCAGCTTCACATCGCGCGGGCGGCCGCAGACCGGACAGGCGCTGACGCTAGAGGGTTGTGACATCGAATCCCTCGCGGGCGAAGGCATCGTTGGCCTCGAACGCGACGCGGGTGGCGCCGCGGCGCGCGAGCGCGTTGCGGATTTCCTCGCCGTGATCGTCGAGCCAGCGCACGACTTCGGCGGAGGCGCGCACGGCGATCGGCTTGCCGGGCGCGGCGGCAGCGGCTTGCTCGATGCTGCGGATGATCTCGAGCGCGACGCTTTCCTTGGTGCGCTTGCGGCCATGGCCGTTGCAGGAGCGGCAGCACTCGCTCATCAGCTTGACCAGCGGATCGCGCACGCGCTTGCGGGTGATCTCGACCAGGCCGAATTCCGACATCGGCGAGATCTGGGTGGGCGTGTGATCCTTCGAGAGACTTTCGGCGAGCGTGTCGAGCACCTTCTCGATATTCGCCGCCTGGCCGAGATGGATGAAATCGACGACGATCAGCCCGCCGATGCCGCGCAGGCGGACCTGGCGGCCGATCTCGTCGGCGGCTTCGAGATTGACGCGCAGGCTGGTTTCTTCGAGGCCGGTGGAGGCGGTGAAGCTTCCGGAGTTCACGTCGACCGCGGTGAGCGCTTCGGTGCCCTCGACGGTGATCCAGCCGCCGGAGGGCAGCGGGACCTTCGGGACGGTGAGCTGGGCGATTTCGTCCTCGATGGCATCGAACAGCGCGCCCGGACCGGTGAAGAGCTCGACCTTGTCCTCGGCTTCCGGCATGGCGCGGCGGCAATAGGCACGCGCGGCTTCATAGGCGGCCGCGTCGTCGACCACGACACGGCTGGTGTGGCTGCGCACTGTGTCGCGCATGGTGCGCTCGACCGGGTCGAGGTCGTGATAGAGCGTTGCCGGCGCGCGCGCCTGCTGACGGCGCGCGAGAACCGGGCGCCAGGCTTCTGCGAGGCGTTCGGCGTCTTCCTTGAGATCGGCGATGGTCGCTTCGATGGCGGCGGTGCGCAGGATGTAGCCGGCGCCGGGCACCAGCCTGTCGCCGCCTTCGGCGATCATCTGCTCGCCCAGGGCCAGCATGCGGTCGCGCTCGCCGTCTTCCTCGATGCGGCGCGAAAGCGCGACGCCGGGCGTGTTGGGGACGAGCACGGCGAGGCGGCCCGGGATGGTGATGTTCGCGGAAAGCCGCGCGCCCTTGTCGCCGATCGGGTCCTTCACCACCTGGACGAGGATCTCCTCGCCCTCATGGACGCATTCGGAAATCTTCGGCGTGCGCTCTTCGTCGTAGCCGGGAAGATCGGCGAGGCAGCGCGCTTCGCGGGCGCCTAGAAATCCCGCGCGTTCGAGTCCGACATCGACGAAGGCCGCCTGCATGCCGGGCAGCACGCGCTGGACCCGGCCGAGCATGATGTTGCCGATGATGCTGTGACCGCTGCGGCCGTCGGTCTTGCGGCGCGGGCCGTCGTCGAGGCCGATGGTGCGCTCGATCATCAGGTCCTGCAGGCGGCCGTCTTCGACGACGGCTACGCGGATTTCACCCGCCCCTGCATTGATCAGGACGTCCTTCTGCATTCGGGTGCTCAGGCGATAGCGACGAATTTACGCTAGCACGGATATCCGCATCCCCGAAGGAGAGAGATGGTCTCGCGTAAGGGCAGCCCGACCACATTGGAATAAGATCCGGCGATGTGGCGAACGAATGTTTCGGCCCTGCCCTGCACCGCATAGCCGCCGGCTTTGCCGAGACCTTCGCCGCAGCGCACATAGTCCGCGATGCGTGCGTCGTCGAGGCGATCGAAGATCAACCGGGTCTCGACAATCCGTGTGCGGATTTTTCCGCCCGGCGTTGCGACGGCAATCGCGGTCATGACGCGGTGGGCGCGACCGGAGAGGCGTTCGAGACATTCCTGGACGATCTCGGCCCTGTCGGCTTTGGGCAGGACGCGGCGGCCGAGCGCGACCACGGTATCGGCGGCGAGGATGAGCGCATCGGGGGCGCCTTCCGCAACGACAGCCGCCTTGGCCGACGCCAGACGCAGCGCGTAGGGACGGGGCTGTTCGTTCCTGTGGATGGATTCGTCGATGTTGGCAGGACGGATCTCGTCCGGCGCGATCCCCGCCTGGGCCAGCAGCGCCTTGCGGCGCGGGCTCTCGCTGGCGAGAACGAGGCGGCTATTTGAAGCGATAGGTGATGCGCCCCTTGGTGAGGTCATAAGGCGTCATCTCCACCATGACCTTGTCGCCGGTCAGCACGCTGATGCGGTTCTTGCGCATCTTGCCGGCGGTGTGGGCGATGATCTGGTGGCCGTTCTGCAGCGTGACCAGGAAGGTCGCGTTCGGCAGGCGCTCGGCAACCGTGCCCTCGAATTCCAGTTGTTCTTCCTTCGCCATTCGTCCTCTTGGGGCTTAGCAGGCCGAGGAGATGCCATCGAAAAGGGGGAAAAGCAAGGTTTTCTGGACCCGGCCGGATTTTCGCGATACCTGGAGGCGCAGCCCCTTCTGTTGGCGTCGGCTGCGATTTGGGGGGCGAGCGATGTCCGGTGCAACATTGGCACCGCCGCGCGTGCAGGCCAGGCGAGGGCGATTCTTCGCCAATTCGGCGCTGGCGATGCTCGCCGCGGTGCTTTTCAGTTTTCCGCTTACCTATTACGGCCCCCTGATCACCGGATCGCGCCAATTCGGCCTGCTGTTCCACGTCCATGGCGCGGCCTTTTTCGGCTGGATGTTCCTCTATGTCTGGCAGACTCACCTCGCGGCGACCGGACGCACCGCCCTACACCGCGAGATCGGCCTGGCGGGCGTCGCGCTTTCGGCGCTGATGATCCCGCTCGGGCTGGCAGCGGCGCTTGCCGCTGCCCAACACCGCCTCGACACGAATGCGCCGCGCCCCTTCGAGTTCACGCTCTACAACCTGGTGGATATCGGCCTGTTCGCGGCCTTCATGACGGCGTCCATCGCCAATGTCACGCGAGGCTTGGAGTGGCACCGCCGCTTCACCTATGCGGCTGCGCTCTGCCTCGTCGGGCCGGCCATCTCGCGCTGGTTCCTTCCCTTCCCGTCTTTTCCGCCCTTCACCGATTTTGGCCCCAACATTCTTGCCGACCTCTTCCTGGTCCCGCTTGCCCTCCATGATCGGCGCTGCTTCGGCCGTATCCATCCGGCGACCCTGTGGGCTGCCGCAATCATGCTGACGATCCACTTCATCGAGCCCGTGTTTGCGACCAGCCGCGGCTGGGCATCCATCGCCCCCGGCATCTTCGCGTTCACACGCTACTGACCCTCAGGTATCGCTCGCCTGCTCTGCCGCGAACCGATCCTTGATCTTTTGCATGATCCCGTCCCGCACCGCGCGGTAGGCGTCGAGGCGCTGCTCGCGGTTGCCTTCCACCAGGGTCGGGTCGTGGGTCGGCCAGTATTCGATATCGATGGCGCTGGTATGGGCGAGATCGACGGCGCGGTGCTGCGCCTCCGGCGACAGCGTGATGCAGAGGTCGAACATGGTCGAATCCTCCATGTCGTCGAAGGTCTTCGGTTTGTACTTCGCGACCTCGATGCCGATCTCGTCCATCACCTCGACGGCCATCGGATCGAGCTCGCCGGCGCGCACGCCGGCGGCGTCGACGTAAACGAACTTGCCGTAGAGATGCTTCATGATGGAGAAAGCCATCACGCTGCGCACCGAATTCATGGTGCAGGCGAACAGAACCGCTCCCGGAAGCTCCTCGCCGTTCGGGCCCCGCATGGCCGCTCAGCCCTTCATGTGCAGGACGCAGATGAGCGTGAACAGCCGCCGCGCGGTGTCGTGGTCGAGCTCGACCTTGCCCTTGAGGCGCTCCTGCAGCAGATCCGAACCTTCGTTGTGGAGGCCGCGGCGGCCCATGTCGAGCGCCTCGATCTGCGAGGGCGGCGCGGTGCGGATCGCCTTGAAGTAGCTGTCGCAGATCAGGAAGTAGTCCTTCACAACGCGGCGGAAGGGCGTCAGCGACAGCATGATCTTGCCGTGCGGCGAGCCGTCTTCGAGCTGAATGTCGAAGGTGAGCCTGTTGTCCTCAATGCCGAGCACGAGCTTGTAGGGGCCGCCATGCGAGCCTTCGGGCTTGAAGCTGTTCTCCTCCTTGATGTCGTAGATCGCGATGTCGCGTTCCTGCTCGATCTCGCGCGTGCGCCGGACGATGGAGCTTTCGTCCAGCACGATATCGACGATGCGGAAGTCCCCCGCCATCGGATCAGCGGGCCGCGTTGAGCCGCGCCGCGATGGAGCGGGCATGGGCATCGAGGCCTTCGGCCTCGGCCAGCGCGATTGCGTCGGGACCGATCTGGGCGATGGCGCCGGGTGTCATCTCGAGCAGCGTCGTGCGTTTCATGAAGTCGAGCACCGAGAGGCCCGAGGAGAACCGCGCGGTGCGCGAGGTCGGCAACACATGGTTCGGGCCGGCGATGTAGTCGCCCATCGCTTCGGGCGTGTGGCGGCCGAGGAAGATCGCGCCGGCGTGGCGGACCTTCGCGGCGAAGGCGTGCGGGTCGGCGGTGGCGATCTCGAGATGCTCGGCGGCGATAGCGTCGACCAGGGGCGCGGCGTCTTCGAGCCTGGCGACGACGATCACGGCGCCATAGGCGTTCCAACTGGAGCGCGCGATGGCTTCGCGCGGCAGGAGCTTCAAGCGTGCCTCGACTGCGGCTTCGACCTTCGCGGCGAAGGCCGTGTCGTCGGTGATGAGGATGCTTTGCGAGGAGACGTCGTGTTCTGCCTGGCTGAGAAGGTCAGCGGCGATCCAGTCGGGATCGTTGGCGGCGTCGGCGACGACGAGGATCTCGGAGGGGCCGGCGACGGAGTCGATGCCGACCTTGCCGAAGACCTCGCGCTTGGCGGCAGCGACATAGGCGTTGCCGGGGCCAACGATCTTGTCGGCGGGCGCGATGGACGCGGTGCCATAGGCGAGCGCAGCGACAGCCTGGGCGCCGCCGACGCGGTAAATCTCGCTCACGCCGGCAAGCTTGGCGGCGGCGAGAACGAGCGAATTGATCTTGCCGCCGCTGGCCGGCGTGACCATGACGATGCGTCCGACACCCGCGACGCGCGCGGGAATCGCGTTCATCAGGACAGAACTGGGATAGGAAGCCGTGCCGCCGGGAACGTAGATCCCGACGCTGTCGAGCGGCGTCCAACGCCAGCCGAGGTTCGCACCGATGGCATCGGTGAACCATTCGTCTTTCGGCAGCTGCTTGCGGTGATAGCTCTCGATGCGCAACGCGGCGACGGCGAGCGCATCGAGCGCGGCTTTCGGGCATTGCGCTTCGGCGGCGTCGATTTCGGATTGCGAAAGGCGAAGCGTGGCGGCGGTGACGTTCGCCTTGTCGAATTTGTTGCTCAGATCGACAAGTGCGTCGTCGCCGCGTTTGCGGACATCGGCGATGATGCCGCGCACGGCCAGCGCCACATCCTCTTCCTCCTCCCGCTTGGCGTTGAGCAAGGCATCGAAGGCGCCCGCGAAGTCCGGCGCGCTGCTGTCGAGACGGCGCGCCATGTCAGCTGTCTTCGTGCTGCGGGCGGCCGCGTGCCGCCCAGACGCCGCCCATGTCGGTCAGGCTGGCGTCGATGACTTCGACCTCGAGGCGCAACGCACCGCCGCCGGCGAAGACCAGTTCGACCGTGCCGCCTGGATCCTCTCCGCCTTTGGATTCGAACTTGATTGCCAGCAGCGAGACGACCGCGTCGGGCGCGCCGCGCTTCAGCTTGTGCGATTTGACCGAAAGGACGCCCTCGAAATGCAGACCCGAGCGGACGCGCAGATCGCCCTTCTTTGTATCCGCTTCCCATTGGAAACGGTTGAAGATGGCAGCGAAGCGGCGCTTCTTCGGCAGATAGACGAGGTCCTTCATCTGCGCGACCGCATCCTGCAAGCGCGCCGAAATCACCTCCAGATCGGCAGCATCCTCCGCCGCCAGCGTCAAACCCGTCATGCCGAAAGCCGCTCTATATCCGCGCCCACGCCCGAGAGTTTTTCCTCCAGGCGTTCGAATCCGCGGTCGAGATGATAGACGCGGTTGACCATGGTGTCGCCCTCGGCGACGAGCCCGGCGAGGACGAGGCTGACCGAGGCGCGAAGATCCGTCGCCATCACCTGCGCGCCCTTCAGCTTGTCGACGCCGGTAACCGTCGCCATGTCGCCCTCGACGCGGATGTTGGCGCCCATACGGGCGAGCTCGGGAACATGCATGAAGCGGTTCTCGAACACGGTCTCGCGGATATGCGAGATACCGTTGGACACCGCCATCAGCGCCATGAACTGCGCCTGCAGATCCGTCGGAAAGGCCGGAAACACATCGGTGGTGACGTCGATGGAGGTCGGGCGCACGCCGTTGCGATGGATCGCGATGCCGCGATTGGTCTCGGTCACTTCGGTGCCGATGTTGCGCAGGAGATTGTAGAGCGCGGCGTTCGACTCCGCGCGGGCGCCGACGAGTTCGACCTCGCCGCCCGCGAGCGCGGTGGCGATGGCATAAGTGCCGGTCTCGATCCGGTCGGGCATCACGGAATATTCGCAGCCGTGCAGGCTGTCGACCCCGTCGATCGTGATCTCCGAGGTGCCGAGGCCGACGATCTTTGCGCCCATGGCGATGAGGAAGCGGCCAAGGTCTTCGGTCTCGGGCTCGCGCGCGGCGTTCTTGAGGACGGTGCGGCCTTCGGCGAGCGTCGCCGCGGTCATCAGGTTCTCGGTCGCGCCGACGGAGGCGCGCGGCACGGTGAAGGTCGTGCCTTTCAGGCCGCCCTTCGACGAGGCGATGACATAGCCGTCTTCGAGATCGATCTTCGCGCCCATGGCCTCGAAGCCCTGGATGTGGAAATCCACCGGGCGGGCGCCGATGGCACAGCCGCCGGGGAGCGAGATCTTCGCCTCGCCATGGCGGGCGAGCAGCGGCCCCAGCACCTGGAAGCTCGCGCGCATCTTGCGGACGATGTCGTAAGGCGCGAGTGCCGACTCGATCTTCGGAACATGGAGCCGCATCGTGTCGCTCTGCCCGAGCGCCTGGCCGCGGCGGATGTTCATCGAAACGCCGAACTGCATGAGCAGGTCGCTCATCCCGCCGATATCGGCGAGGCGGGGCATGTTCTTGAGCACGACCGGCTCAGCGGTGAGCAGCGAGGCGGCCATGAGCTTCAGCGCCGAATTCTTGGCGCCGCTGATCGGAATCTCACCCTTGAGGCGGTTGCCGCCCCTGACGCGAATCTTGTCCATCGGTCCTTTGCAGGCGGCCTTGAAGCCGCCATCCCTCTCCCTTGTAGCCCGCATGCGCTCCAGCGAACAGGCTCAACGGACCGGGACGTTAATCGCGGTTTCCGGCGGGTTTCGGGCGTTCCGGCGACGGTTCGGGGGCGGTGTGCGCCGCCGGTTCCGGCCGGGAGCGCTGGTCTTCCTTGCGGCGCTTCAGGTTGGCCCTGAGGGCGGCGGCAAGGCGCTCGTCCCGTGTCTGTTTGGCGCTCTTCGGACGGTCCGGCATGGCTGGCAATCTGCGGGGAAAAGGGCCTTTCCCTTTGGCCCCGGGTTGGCTATAGCAGCCGTCCTTTCGGCCCGGT
Organism: Pseudomonadota bacterium; assembly: GCA_018241025.1. Classification (GTDB taxonomy): domain Bacteria; phylum Pseudomonadota; class Alphaproteobacteria; order Micropepsales; family Micropepsaceae; genus Rhizomicrobium. Next base: position 79,862 of record JAFEEQ010000009.1, on the reverse strand, counting down.
TAGGCCGAATACCACAGATGCCGCAGTAGCGTAGTGGTAGCGCAATCCCTTGGTAAGGGATAGGTCGTGAGTTCGATTCTCACCTGCGGCACCATCCTACGCTGCGCAGCAGCGGAGGATGGTGTCCTCCGAAGCGCGCAGCGCGTAGGAGGACTGAGCCAGTTCCGCGCGTCGCTACGCTGCCGCTAGCGACCGGATGGCAGGCCACCTTCGTCGAGAATTTTCAGCTTCTGCCCGTTGCCGCACCCTCACCCGTGTGTGAACGCGTGCCGCGTGTTGGCCGCCACATTCCCTTTTTTCCGCCACATCCGCTTCGCAACCTGCAGCCTCGACACGCTTTGAGGGGATGCATATGCGCGCCGCCAAAATACTGATCGCTGCCCTGGCACTCGGCCTTGCTGCCGGGCCGGCATTTGCGGCCAAGCCGCATGCCACGCTGAAACACTTCACCAGCGAGGCGGAACTGCGCCGCTATCTGAAGCGGGTCGAGAAATACATGATACCGCCGCCCCCGCCCGCGCCGCCGATGATGGAAGCGGCGCCGACCGCCATGCCGGCACCCGCTGCGGCTTCGGGCAGCGACGCCATCACGAACGTCCAGACCGCGGGCGTCGACGAGGGCGACATCGTCAAGAAGCGCGGTGATGTGCTGGTGATCCTGCGCCGCGGGCGGCTGTTCACGGTGTCCATCGCCGGCGGAAGCATGAAACCGGTCGACTCCATCGAAGCCTATCCGCCGGGGGCGAATGCCTATGGCGACTGGTACGACGAGATGGTGATCGCCGAGAACCGCGTGCTCGTGATCGGTTACAGCTATGCCCGCGGCGGCACGCAGATCGACCGCTTCATCATCGACGATGCCGGGCGCCTGAAATTCGAGGATGCCTATCAGCTGCGCTCGAACGACTATTACTCCTCGCGCAACTATGCGACGCGGCTGATCGGCAAGCGGCTGGTCTATTATTCACCGAACTACCTACCCTACGGCAATCCGTCGATCGGCCTGCCGGCGCTCCGGCGCTGGAGCGGCGATCCCAAGGCCGGGTTCAAGCGCATCGGCTCGGCACGCGACGTCTTCATGCCGCCGCAGCTCGAGGAAGGAATGATCGGCGCGCTGCATACGGTCACCTCCTGCGACGTGACAACGCCAGTTCTGGATTGCCGCGCGACGAGCGTGTTCGGGCCGGAAGGGCATGAGTTCTATGTCTCGTCGGATGCGGTCTATGTCTGGCTGACGCCCTATTCGCGCAGCGACGAAGACAAGCGGGCGCGCTCCCTGCTCTATCGCCTGCCGCTCGACGGCAGCGCGCCGTCGGCCGTCGCCGTGCGCGGCGGGCCGACGGACCAGTTCTCCTTCCGCGACGATGGCGACGTGCTGAACGTGCTGGTGCGCAGCGACAGCGCGGGCGATGCGATGTGGACTTCCGAGTTCGGCAGCGGCGCGGTGGCGCTGCTGCGGTTACCCATCAGCGAATTCGGCAATGGCCGGCGCGAGGCGGCGCTCAGCGATTATCGCAACCTGCCGGTGCCGAAGGACTACTTCTCGATGCAGAACCGGTTCGTCGGCGACTTCGTGCTCTACGGCAACGGCAATGGCTGGAGCGGGCCGCAGGATGGCGGCGCGACGCTGATCGCGGTCCGGCTGAGCGGCGGATCGCCGGCCAAGCTGCGCCTGCCGCACGCCATCGACCGCATCGAGGTCATGGGCCGCAATGCGGTGGTGATCGGCAGCGACAGCAAGAGCGTCTATTTCTCGGCGGTGCTGCTGGACCGCGTGGCGCATCTCGGCGACCGCTATGTGCTGGGCGATGCGTCACAGGCCGAGACGCGCAGCCACGGCTTCTTCTTCAAGGCTTATGGCGACGGCGATACCGGCATTCTCGGCCTGCCGATCGCGCGTGCGGCACAGCCGGGCTATCAGCAACTCTTCTACAATTCTGCGGCGATGCTGTTCCTGCGCCGGACCGAGGGCGCATTCAAGCCGCTCGGCACGCTGGACTCGCATCCGGAGAGCGCCGTGAACGACAACTGTGTCGCCTCCTGCGTCGACTGGTACGGCAATGCGCGGCCGATCTTCGCCGGCAACCGGACGTTCGCGCTGATGGGTTACGAGTTGGTCGAAGGCGCCATCGCCCGCGACGGGGTGCACGAGACCGGACGGGTGGACTTCGCGCCGCATCTCAAGGACGCGGAGCGTTGAGCCGCTACCACGCGCTGTAGCCGCCGTCGGCGAGGACGATGCTGCCGGTCATCAGGCTGGAGGCATCGGAGGCGAGGAAGAGGATCACCGATGCGATCTCTTCCGGCTCGCCGAGGCGGCCCATCGGGGTGCCGTCGATCCAGCGGCGGTACATCTCGCTCGACTTGTCGGCGAAGGCGTTGATCGGGGTCGCGATATAGGTTGGCGCCACCGCGTTGACGCGCACGCCGCGCGGGGCCCATTCGGCGGCGAGCGAGCGGGTCAGATGATGCACGGCCGCTTTCGAGGCGTTGTAGTAGCTCTGGGCCTGCGGGCGGTTGACGATGAAGCCGCTCATCGAGCCGACATTGACGATCACGCCCCTACCCGCCTTCAGCATGTGGCGGCCGAAGGCGCGGGCGCACCAGAAGGTGCCGTTCAGGTTCACGTCGAGGACATTGAGCCAATGCTCGTCGGCGACCTCTTCGGCGGGCGTCATGCTGCGGGCGATGCCCGCGTTGTTGACGAGGATGTCGATGGCGCCGAGTTCGTCGGCGATCGTCGTGACGCGGGCGGAGTCGGTCACATCCATCACGATGCCGGTCGCGCCCTTGATCTTCGCCGCGGCGGCCCGGACGGCATCGTCCTTGAGATCGGCGATGACGACTTTGGCGCCGGCTTCGGCGAGCGCCTCGGCGGCACAGAAGCCGATTCCGGAAGCCGCGCCGGTGATGAGCGCGGTACGGCCGTCGAGCCGGAATTTCTCCAGATACATGGGACCTCGCGCGATTGGGCAAGCGGGTTTGGAGCCGGGTCGCGGCGCGGTCAAGATGCGCTTTGACAGGCCGGGCGCGCCGGGCCATGTCAGGCGCCATGAAGCCGCTGCTCCAGGTCCTCGCCGGACACGCCCTGCCCCGCCCGCCCGTCTGGCTGATGCGCCAGGCCGGACGCTATCTGCCGGAGTACCGGGAACTGCGCGCCAAGGCGCCGAACTTCATCGAATTCTGCCTGAACCCGGAGGCCGCCGCCGAGGTGACGTTACAGCCGGTGCGGCGCTTCGGGATGGACGGGGCGATTCTGTTCGCCGACATCCTGCTGATCCCGCACGCGCTCGGACAGCCGGTCGCGTTCGAGGCCGGCGAAGGACCGCGGCTGGAGCCTATCCGCGATGCCGCCGGCGTGGCGAAGCTGTCGGATGCGCGGGCGGCCGAGACGCTGGCGCCGGTGATGGAGACCGTGAAGCGTGTACGCGCGGGTCTGCCTGCGGAGACCACGCTGATCGGCTTCGCAGGGGCGCCCTGGACGGTCGCGACCTACATGATCGAAGGCCGCGGCAAGACCGATTACGAGAACTGCCGCCGCATGATGTGGAGCGAGCCGAAACTGTTCGCGGCACTTATAGACAAGCTGGTCGATGCGACCGCGGCCTATCTCATCGCGCAGGCCGATGCCGGGGCCGAGGCGCTCAAGATCTTCGACAGTTGGGCCGGCGCCGTGCCGGCGACGCTGTTCGACATGGCGGTGACGGAGCCGACGGCGCGGATCGTGAGGGCGGTGCGGGCTCGGCATCCTTCGATCCCGATCATCGGATTGCCGCGCGGTGCGGGCTCCCATGTTGCGCACTATGCGGCGGAGACCGGCGTCAACGCGGTGGCGATCGACCACATGACGGATATCGCCGCTGTGCCGCTGCCCAAGGGTGTCGCGGCGCAGGGCAATCTCGATCCCATGCTGCTGATGACCGGCGGTGCGGCCATGGACGAAGAGGCCCGACGCATCATTGCGGCGATGGCCGGGCGTCCCTTCATCTTCAATCTCGGCCACGGCGTGCTGCAGCACACGCCGGTGGAGCATGTCGGCCGGCTAATTGATGTCGTCAAAGGCCGGGCGTAAGCGCCGGACCTCGTCGTCGCGCGGGACGATCTTGCGATAGAGATGCCAGGTCGCGTGGCCCAGCATCGGCAGGACGACGATCAATCCGACGAAGGCCGGCAGCGAGCCCAGCACCAGCAGCGCCGCGACCGTGAAACCCCAGAGCGCCATCGGCCAGGGATTGCGCATCACCGCGCGGAACGAGGTGGCGATGGCCGTGTCGAAGCCGACGTCGCGGTCGATCAGCAGCGGGAAGGATACGATGCTGATGGTGAGAGCGAAGAGCGCGAAAAGGAAGCCGGCGCCGATACCGAAATAGATCATCGCCTGCCCGCCGGGCGTGTGCAGCACGTCATGTGCGAATTGCGGGATGGAGACGATCGGCGACGCGCCGAAGGTATGGAGATAGATCCCCCAAGCCGCAGCCAGCCACAGCAGGAAGGTCGCGATCAGGAAAGCGCCGAGCACGGCAATGGAGCCGATGGCGGGTGCCTTGAACACGTCGAAGGCGTTGGTCCAGTTCGCCTCCGCGCCCATCTCGCGCAACCGGCTCATTTCATAGAGACCGATGGCGGCGAAGGGGCCGACGATGGCGAAGCCCGAGGCGAGCGGGAACAGCAGCGGCAACAGGTCGAGCCGGAAGACTACGCGCGCGAGCACGAGGCCGATGCCGGCATAGACGATGCCGAGGAAGAGCACATCGGTGCGATAGGCTTCGAAATCCTGGAAGCCCTTCTTCAACGCATCCCAGATGTCACCGGCATGGATGCGGCGGACGACGGGCATCGGCGAATGCACCGTGTCCTGCATGTGATGCAGCGAGTCGCCGGCAACTTTGAGCGCGTGGGCGGCCTGAACGAATTGCGATCCGCTCCACTCGATGGGGTTTCTGATGGTCATGAAAGCGATCCCTCCCGAACATTGGTTGTTCGAGGGCTCGTGATCGCCATGGCCAGGCGGCCTGTACGCGCCGTCGGTCACGGCAGACCCGCAACCTTCGATGTTGGCGGAATCATACGCCCCTGCGGCATCCTGACCTAGCGGAAAACGACCGCTTGGCGGCCCGTCGGCTACGTAGGATGGGCGATCGCGTCCAGCACGGCGATTGCGTCCGCCGGCAACTTGATGCCGCCGACAGCCGCGTTGTCGCGCAGATGGGCACGCGCCGAGGTGCCGGTGATCAGGAGGATGTTCGGCGCCCGCTGGAGCAGCCAGGCCTGCGCCGCCTGCCGGCTGGTGATGCCGAGCGACGCCGCGACCCTGTCGAGCGCCTCGGCCTGCAGCGGCGCAAAGCCGCCGAGCGGGAAGAACGGAACGTAGGCGACACCCTGCTTCGCCAGATCGTCGATGAAGGCGTCGTCGTCGCGCTTCACGAGGTTGTACCAGTTCTGTACACAGACGATCTCGGTCATGGCGCGGCCGCGGGCGAACTCCTCCGGCGTGACGTTGCTGAGGCCGATATGGCGGATATGGCCCTCCCGCTTCAGGTCGATGACGGTGCCGAGCATCTCTTCGAAGGACGGCACATGGGCACCGTGACCAGCGCCAAGCCGGAGATTGACGACATCGAGTGCATCGACGCCGAGATTGCGCAGATTGTCGTGCACGGCAGAGATCAGCTCGGCGCGCGAATAGGCCGGAAGCCATGATTTGTCGTCGCCGCGGCGGCCGCCGATCTTGGTCACGATGACAAGGTTCTTCGGATAGGGATGAAGCGCCTCGCGGATCAGCCGGTTGGCGACATAGGGGCCATAGAAATCGCTGGTATCGATATGATCGATGCCGAGATCGATAGCCTCGCGCAGCACGGCGATGGCTTCGGCATGGTCCTTCGGCGGTCCCCAGACGCCGGGACCGGGAAGCTGCATCGCGCCGAAGCCGACGCGGTTCACCGAGAGCGAGGTTCCTGGAAGGGTGAAGCGGTCGCCGAGTTGCGCGTTCGTCATGCGCGGACTGTGCGCCCTAGAACCGGTTGTCGACAACCCAGGGGATGACGCCAGAGGTTTCCATCACTGCATCAGGCGGCCGCGCAGGTCGCGCTCGACCGCGTCTTTTGCCCCGGCGCGGTTGGTTGGCCGGGGCCGGCATGGCCAAGGCTACTCGGCCGCGATGGAGACCTTGCGCCCCTGGTCCTTGAAGTTGATCGTCTGGAGATAGCGGATGCCTTCTTCGGCGATGTCGTCGCCGACCATGCGCGTGCCCTCGGCCTGGAGTTCGTCCATGTCGAGATACATCGCATAGAAGCCGCGGGTACGATCGGTGATCAGCCCCGCATTGAGCAGGGTCTTGATCAGGACGCGGAAGACATTGGTTTCGCCCTTGAAGCGCTTCTGCGGATCGCGGTTCTTGCGCCGCTCCATGATGTCGGCGATGACGCGCTCCGGATCGAGGCCGAACTCGCCATAGATCACCTGCTGCTGTGCCGGCGAGCCGTTGTTGAAGAGCAGCGACTGGGCGCAATGCGCCGCCCAATCCTCGACCATGTTGCGTTCGGATTCGGTGAGTTTGGGGATGGTGCGGTCGGCCCAGATTTTTCCGAATTTGTGGTGGAAGGCCTCGTCGGTCATCACGAGCTGGAAGAGCTTGCGGGCGAGCGGATCGCGGTTGTAGCGGAAGCCGTTGGCGAAGGCGCCCATGGCGAGGCCTTCGACCAGCATCTGCATGCCGATGATCTTCTTGTAGACCGCCGGGCTTTCGATGATCTCGATCAGGAGCGCCTTGAGCGCGGCGCCGCAGGGCACCGGGCGGCCCCAGCGCGCCTTGATGTATTTGGCGAAGGCTGTGACATGGCGGGCCTCTTCACGGGTCTGGTTGGCGGCGTATTCCTGCGCGCCCTGATCCTTCAGGACGTGGCAGAGCGAGGCGGAAAGATTAAGCGCGCCCTGCTCGCCATGGAGGATCGAGGAGAAATTCCACAGCTGCATGTAATTGACGAAGCGGATGCGCTCCTTCGGATCGCTCAGCTTTTCGGCGACATAAGGCAGGCGGAGGATGGGCTGCTGCTCCTCCGGCATCATCGCCTCGTTCTCCATGTCGAAGGGCTCGTCGAAGTCGATGTACTTCTTGTCGAGCGGATCCCAGAAATGGTCGTGGGTGGCGGAGATGATCTTGTCGAAAGCGGTCGAGCGCTGCTCGTAGCGGTCGAGCTCGATCATCGACTCGAAATCGTCGGGCGCGACCGCGCCGTACATCTGATCCTTGGTGATGTTGGTGTCGGTCATCATATCCTCCGGTTCCTAAACCTCGCCCGCGAAGCTGGAGAGGTCGAAAACGCGTCAGCGTTTTCGGGTGAGGGCCAGCGCCCTATGCCGGTACCCTTCACCCAGCAAAATCTAATGCTTAGCTTCGCTACGCGCTACGCTAAGCATAAGATTTTGCGTCCCTCTCCCGCGAGCGGGAGAGGCAAATTTACGCCGCGACAAGCAGGTTTTCAGACCCACTCAACATCAGTTTGTGGAATCGCTCACCCATGCGGCGGTAGCCGGCCGTGTTGGGGTGGAGGTCGTCGGGCAGATCGGCGTGGTCGGCAGGGCCGAAGAGCTCGAGACCGGAGAGATAGCGGACCCTTGCGTCGCCGGTCTTCCGGCGTTTGGCGACGACATCTTCCAGCAGTTCGCGCATCCGCCTGAGCGACGGACCGCCCTGCCCGCCGACATCCTCGCGTGGCGGAGACCAGATCGGCGACACCACGGCGATGGGGGTCGAGGCGTGTTTCTCACGGATGATCGAGAGCATGGAATGGGCGCTGTCGAGGAAGGTGCGTTCCTTGAGCAACCCCTCGCCGTGCACGTTGATGCCGAGCTTGAGGACGATGGCGTCGGCCGGTTGATCGCGGATGATGCGGGCAGCGAGGCCGGAGAGGATGCACGAACCGGCCCAGCCGAGATTGAGCGGGTTCACATCGGCGAGGCGCGCAGCAACGGCGGACCAGGCGCCCGCAGCGCTGTCGGCTTCCATGCAATGGGTGATCGAAGAGCCGTGGAAGACGACGCGCTTGCGCCGGTCCGGCCAGGGCGCCCAATGCGCGCCGTCGGCGATGGCGACGGAATCGATGGAAACGGTCGCGGTCTGGGGTAGCCAGATCTCTACTTCGTTGTCTCTGTGCGGAAGCTCGATACGGACGGTGGCGTGCTCGTCGCCCTTGAGCGATCCGTCGGCGAGAAGCTGGGCGCCGCCGGTAACCTCGCCGAAGCCGTACGAGTCGCCGTCGACGAAGACTTTCCAGACGGCGTTGCGCGCCGTGCCGTCGAGCGCAGCGACGCGCTGGCGGACTTTCAGTTCGAGGATGTCGGAATCGGTGCGCAGGCGCAGGCGCACCCCGGCGGGCGCAGAGGCGACCCAGCGGGTGAAGACGTCGTAGTACTCGTGCTCGGCGGCGGGATAGCGCAGCGGCTGGATCGAGCCGGGGCGGCGGCGGATGTCGATATGGCCTTCGAGGAGGTGTTCGACGGAGGTGAGGTCGATGGGTTTCATGGCACACGCCCGATGGTCAGTGCGGGGCGGTCGCCCCTTCCACCATCGCTGCGCGATGGTCCCCCTCCCCCGTTACGACGGGGGAGGAACAGGAGCGGAACTTAGACCCGCTTCGGGATGACCACCATCATGCGTTCGTAGCCCTTCACGAAGGTCGAGTAGCTGCGGCGCGGCTCTTCGACAACTTCGATGTGCGGGAAGCGCTTCAGGATCTCTTCCCAGATGATCTGGAGCTGGAGCTCGGCCAGGCGGTTGCCGACGCAACGATGGATGCCGAAGCCGAAGGAGATGTGGCGGCGCGGATTTTCGCGGTCGATGATGTAGTCGTTGGGACGTTCGATCACCTCGTCGTCGCGGTTGCCCGAGACGTACCACATCACGACCTTGTCGCCCTTCTTGATCGTCTTGCCCTGGAACTCGATGTCTTCCTTGGCGGTGCGGCGCATATGGGCGAGCGGGGTCTGCCAGCGGATCGTCTCCGACACCATCGAGGTGATCAGCGACGGATCGGCGCGCAGCTTGTCGTACTGGTCCGGGTTCTGGTTGAGCGCCAGGATGGAGCCGGAGATCGTGTTGCGCGTGGTGTCGTTGCCGCCGACGGTGAGGAGCACGATGTTGCCGAAATACTCGCGCGGCTCCATGTTCCGGGTCGCCGGATTGTGGGCGAGCATCGAGATGAGATCGCCCTTCACTTCGGTAGCGTTGACGCGGTCGTTCCACAGCTCGGTGAAGCGGGCGTGGAAGCGCTGGAACTCCATCATCTTCTCTTCGAGCGTGTCGATGATGCCGTGTCCGGGCGCCGCGGTGACGATGTCGGACCAGCGCGCGAGTTGGCGGCGCTCCTCCTGCGGCAGGTCGAACAGCGTGGCGAGCGTCATGGCAGTGAGTTCGATCGAGACCTTGTCGACCCAGTCGAAGGGCTCGCCGATCGGCAGGCTGTCGAGGATCTTGCCGGCACGCTCGCGGATCAGCGGCGCGAGATATTGCAGATTGGCGGGGCTGACGACGGGAGTGACGACCTTGCGCTGGATGTCGTGCTTCGGCGGATCCATCGCGATGAACATCGGCAGCGGATCGACATTGGCCTGGCCGCCGCCGATGGTGATACCGCCGGCAAGGAAGTCGGACGAGAACACATTGTGGTTCGTGTCGACCGCCATGATGTCGTTGTATTTGGTGATCGACCAATAGGGGCCGAACTCGCTCTCGGCGCAGAAGTGCACCGGGTCTTCGCGGCGCAGGCGCTCGAAATACGGCCACATCGCGTTCTGCTGGAAGAGCAGCGGCTGGGCGACGTCGAGCTTGTCGAGCGGAACCGCATAGGCCGCGTCGCGCGCGGCGTTGATGTCATCTTTCTTGAGCGCGACGTTCATCGGAGACTCCTTGACCTCAGTTGCGCGCCGGAATCACGACCGGCAGCGTTTCATAGCCTTTGACGAAAGACGAATGGGTGCGGGTCGGCTCGCCGACGACGCGGATGTCGGGGAAGCGCTTCACGATCTCTTCCCAGATGATCTGGAGCTGAAGCTCGGCGACGCGGTTGCCGACGCAGCGGTGGATGCCGAATCCGAAGGACAGGTGCTGGCGCGGGCGCTCGCGATCGATGAGGTAGGCGTTGGGATCGGCGATCATGCTTTCGTCGCGGTTGCCCGAGACGTACCACATGACGACCTTGTCGCCTTCCTTGATCTGCTTGCCGCCGAGCTCGAAGTCGCGCAGCGCGGTGCGGCGCATATGGGCGAGCGGCGTCTGCCAGCGGATCGTCTCCGACACCATAGAGGTGATCAGGCCGGGATTGGCGCGCAGCTTGGCATATTGCTCGGGATATTTGTTGAGCGCATAGAGGCTGCCGCTGATCGTGTTGCGGGTGGTGTCGTTGCCGCCGATGATCAGAAGCACGACATGGCCCTGATACTCGCGCGGATCCATGTTCCGCGTCGCCGGGCTGTGCGCCAGCATCGAGATCATGTCAAAGCTCGGCTCGGCATTCACCCGCTGGTTCCAGAGATGGGCGAAGGCGCCGAAGCACTCGTCGGCCGCTTCCTTCTTGTGCAGCCAGCTCTTCGCCGGGCCATGGCCGGGCGCGTTGGTGAACATGTCGGACCAGTAGGTCAGTTTGCGCCGGTCCTCGAAGGGGAAATCGAAGAGCGTGGCGAGCGTCATCGCCGTCAGCTCCTTCGAGACTTTGTCGACCCAGTCGAACTCCTGGCCGATGGGCAGGGAGTCGAGGATGATGCCGGCACGCTCGCGCACCTGCGGCGCCATGCGGGCGAGATTGTCGGGCGCGACGACGGGCGTGACCGTCTTGCGCTTCGGACCATGATGCGGCGGGTCCATCGAGATGAAGCCGCCGGCATTGCGGTCGCGCGGACCACGGATCTTCTCGTTCTCGGCGATCGATTCCAGCGTCGACAGCACGATGCCGTCGGCGGAGGAGAACACCTCGTGGTTGGTGTCGACCGCCATGATGTCGTTCCACCTGGTCACCGACCAGTAGGGACCGTAGGCGCTGTCGGCGGTGTAGTGAACGGGGTCCTCGCGGCGCAGACGCTCGAAGTAGGGCCAGATGGTGTCGTTCTGGAAGCGATCGGCATTGGCCGGATCGATCTTCTCCAACGGCAGCGACCAGGCATCGTTGCGCGCCTGTTCCAGACTTCCCACTGCGACGTTCATGGCCTTCCTCCCGTATTGTCTGTTCTGTTGCGCGTTCCCTAGTGCTGACGCATTTTCAGTGTTGGCTTTGGGGCATGCGGACGACGAGGCCATCGAGCTCCGGCGTCACCTTGATCTGGCAACTGAGACGGCTGTTCGGCTGAATCTCCGGCGCGAAGTCGAGCATGGTTTCCTCCATGTCGGATTTGGGAGGGATCTTCGCCTCGAACTTCGCATCGACGAAGACGTGGCAGGTGGCGCAGGCGCAGGCACCGCCACAATCGGCGTCGATGCCGGGGATAAGGTTCTTCACGGCGCCTTCCATGACCGACCACCCTTCGGGGACGTCGACAGTGTGCTCTTTGCCGTTGTGTTCGATGTAGGTGACTTTGGGCATCCTTCGGGGCTCGCTTTGCTCGCACCTCAGGATGACGGTGCGGATGCCGTCATCCTGAGAGTCATGGTGTTGCATTCGTCATCCTGAGGCGCTCCGCGCAGCGGAGCCCCGAAGGATGGTTACTCCGCTGCGATCCTGATCGCCGCTGCGTTGCTGCGATCCTTGAAGTTGATCGTCTGGAGGTAGGCGATGCCTTCCTCGGCGATGTCGTCGCCGACCATGCGGTCGCCCTCGCTCTTCAGTTCGTCCATGTCGACGTAGTTGCCGTAGAACGCCTTGGTGCGATCGGAGATCAGGCCGGCCTTCAGCAGCGTCTTGATCAGCACGCGGAAAATGTTGGTCGACTCGCGCAGGCGCTCGCGGGTGCGGGCTTCCGAGCGTATCTCCATCAGGCCGGCGACCACCTTCTCCGGGTCGAGGCCGAAGGAGGCATACATCTCCGCCTGCTGCTGCGGGCTGCCGAGGTTCATCACCAGCGACTGGAAGCAATGCGCCGCCCAGTCCTCGACCACGTTGCGCTCGTCTTCCGACATGCGCGGGATGGTGCGGTCGGCCCAGATCTTTCCGAATTTGTGATGGAACGCCTCGTCGGTCATCACGAGCTGGAACAGCTTTTTGGCGAGCGGGTCCTGGTTGTATTTGTAGCCGGTGGCGAAGGCACCCATGGCGAGGCCCTCGACCAGCATCTGCATGCCGATGATCTTCTTGTAGACCTCGGGCGCCGAGATGATGTCGACGAGCAGGGCCTTCAGCACCGTGCCGCAGGGCCGCGGACGGCCCCAGCGCGACTTGATGTACTTGGCGAAGGCGGTGACGTGGCGGGCTTCCTCACGGGTCTGGTTGGCGGCGTATTCCTGCGCGCCCTGATCCTTCAGCACGTGGCAGAGCGAGGCCGAGAGGTTCAGCGCGCCCTGCTCGCCATGCAGGATGGACGAGAACGACCAGAGCTGCATCTCGTTGGCGAAGCGGACCTTCTGGCCGGTCTTCTCGAGATGATCGCGGACGTAGGGGATCTGGAGCTGGAAGATCTGGTCGTCCGGCATCATCTGGACATGCTCGATGTCGAAGGGCTCGTCGAAGTCGATGTACTTCTTGTCGAGCGGATCCCAGAAGTGGTCGTGGGTGGCGGAGATGATCTTGTCGAAGGCGGTGGAGCGCTTCTCATAGCGGTCCAGCTCGATCATCGATTCGAAATCGTCCGGCGCAACCGCTTCGTAGACGATGTCTTTGGTGATATTCCCGTCCGTCATGTCCACTCCTCCAAGGCGTTGCTTTAGTTTTCCACCAGCGACTGCAACACGGTCGCGGTGCGTTTGATGAAGATGTCGCGTTCGGCGCCTTCGAGCGCCTCGTCGCGGATGAGACGTTCGACCAGAAGGCCGATGAAGACCGAAGCCAGCACGCGGGCACGCGGCTCGGCATCCTTGCCGCCGATCCAAGCGCGGATCGGACCGAGGAAGCGCTCCTGCACGGCGACGTTCAGCAGCTTCGCGGTGGCGGGATTGGTCGCGGCCTGGAGCAGGAATTCGAAGGCGTGGGTGCGCTCGACCTGCTGATGGGCGTGGCCGGCCATCATGGTGGCGACGTCGAGGCCGAAGCTGGCCCGGCTCCAGTGCGAGATCGCATCGGGGGCGATGGAGTCCTTCAGCGCGGCCTGGAACAGCCCATCCTTGCCGCCGAAATAGCGATTGATCAGCGCGGCGTCGGCGCCGGCATCGGCGGCGATGTCGCGCAGATAGGCGCCGTCATAGCCGGAGCGGGCGAAGTGGATTTTGGCGGCGTCGAGGATGGCGCGCTTAGTCGCCTCCGCGTCCCGCTTGCGAGGCGCGGACCGCTCGGGGGCGAGGGTCGCAGTGTTTGTCATCCGTGGATGACAAGGTGCCGGGGTCCGGGACAGATGTCAACGGGGGATGACTTAAGCGAGACCTACTATATGTAGTGGATCGATAGCAGTTCGAATACATCGTACTGTTTTCGAGGTCTCGTACCCGCCGCCGCCCCGCCCTGTTTCGCGGAACCCTAGAAGAGAAGTGGTCGTGTCCCCGTGCAACTTCAAGCCGACCAAACAATCACCGTGGCCGGGCGTCGCCATACTGTTGCTGCGACCCCGGCCACCCAGCAGGCGCGAAGCGCCACTAAAGGACTCACGCGGAGCCGCGGAGTTGAACTCGAACCTCCGCGGCTCCGCGTCTCCGCGTGAACATTTACCGTTCCGCTAACGCCGAGTCATTGGCGCGCGGACGCGCGCCTGCTGGGTGGCCGGCTCGGAGGCCGGCCATGGTGAAGGTGGTTGGCTGCATGGCGTGGCAAAAAACGCCAGTGCTAACCGCTCACAGCGCCCAACTCTGTCACCATCGCCTCCCGCATCTTGAACTTCTGCGGCTTGCCGGTGACGGTCATCGGGATGTCGTCGACAAAGCGGACGTAGCGCGGCACTTTGAAATGCGCGATGCGGTCCTTGCAGTAGGCGCGCACGGCGTCTTCGTCGAGGCTGTGGCCGTGGCGGAGCTTGATCCAGGCGCAGACCTGCTCGCCGTACTTCCGGTCGGGGACGCCGAAGACCTGGACCTGCTCGACCGCGTCGTGGGTGAAGAGGAATTCCTCGACCTCGCGCGGATAGACGTTCTCGCCGCCGCGGATGATCATGTCTTTCAAGCGCCCGACGATGGCGGTGTAGCCCTCACCATCCATCACGCCGAGATCGCCGGAGTGGAGCCAGCCGGCGCGGTCGATGGTCTCGGCGGTACGGCCCGGCTCGTCCCAATAACCCTGCATGACGGAATAGCCGCGGCAGCAGATCTCGCCCGGCGTGCCGATGGGCACGACCGCGCCATGCTCGTCGATCAGCTTGATCTCCAGATGCGGGCCGGGACGCCCGACGGTTTCGACCTGCTTGTCGAGCGGATCGTCCTTGGTCGTCTGGTGGTTGACCGGCGAGGTCTCGGTCTGACCGTAGGCGATGAGCACTTCCTTCATGTGCATCTCGCCCTGCACACGCTTCATGACTTCGACAGGACACGGCGCGCCCGCCATGATGCCGGTGCGGAGCGAGGAGAGATCGAATTCCCTGAACCGCGGGTGTTCGAGCTCGGCGATGAACATCGTCGGCACGCCGTGCAGCGCGGTGCATTTTTCGGCGGCGACGGCTTCGAGGGTTTTCACCGGATCGAAGCCGTCATTCGGGAAGACCGCGGCGGCGCCGTGGCTGACGCAGGCGAGATTGCTCATCACCATGCCGAAGCAGTGATAGAGCGGAACGGGCACGCAGAGCCGGTCATGCTCGCTGAAGCGCATGCCTTCGCCGACGATGCGGCCGTTGTTGAGGATGTTGAAATGGCTGAGCGTCGCGCCCTTCGGCTGGCCGGTGGTGCCGGAGGTGAACTGGATGTTGATCGGGTCGTCGGGCGAGAGCGTCTTGGCGATGGCGGCGAGCGGGGCGGGATCGGCGGCGATGTCGGCGAAGCGCAGCATGCCGGGCGGCGGGGTCTCGCCGGTGGCGATGATGTGCTTGAGCTGCGGGAGCTTTCCGGCATCGCGCAGCTCTGCGAGCATGCCGGCGTAGTTCGAAGTCAGGTATTGCTGCGCGGTGACAAGCGCGGTGCAGCCGGATTTGTTGAGCGCGAATTCGAGCTCGTAGATGCGATAGGCCGGGTTGATGCAGACGAGGATTGCGCCGAGCTTGGCCGTGGCGAACTGCGTGACCGACCATTCGGCGCAGTTGGGCGCCCAGACGCCAACGCGGTCGCCTTTTTTGATTCCGAGCGCGAGAAGACCGGCGGCGAAGCGATCGACTGCGGCGCGGTATTGGGCGTAGGTCCAGCGGATGTTCTGATGGCGGACGATGAGGCCGTCGCGCTCGCCGAATGTGTCCGCGATACGGTCGAAGCAGGCGCCGATAGTCTCGTAGACGAGCGGCTTGTCGGCGGTGGCGCTGAAGTAGCTCTCGGTTAGCATCGTGCTCGCCATCGATCCTTCGACGGGCTCAGGATGAGGGTTGTGGATTGGTCCGCGTTTCGCGCCACCAATACAATGTCCTCACCCTGAGCCTGTCGAAGGGTGAAGCCGCCCCGCTCAATTGATTCTACCGCGCCGTTTCCTTCTCCTTCGGGGCGGAGACCTTGCGCGGCTTTTTCTCGGCTTTGGGTTTGGGGAGGAGGCGGAAGCGGGTCTGGCACCAGGCGAAGTCGACGCCGACATCCAGCAGGTGATCGGAGCGTCCGCAGGGGCAGCCGAATTCCATGATATCGACGACGCGATAGGTCTCGCCGGCGACCAGCGGCACGGGGCGGCCGGTGGCATGGTTGGGCGCGGCGTTGACGCAGAGAACCAGATCGCCGGGGCCGACGGTATCGCTCATGGGCTCCATCCCATCCTACTCACCCTGCCTCAGGGGGAGGGTAGTTCTCAGTATACCACAACGCTGCGGATGCTCTTGCCCTCTTCCATCAGCGTGAAGGCGTCGTTGATCTTTTCGAGCGGCAGGACGTGGGTGATCATCGGGTCGATCTGGATCATGCCCTTCATGTACCAGTCGACGATCTTGGGCGTGTCGGTGCGGCCCTTGGCGCCGCCGAAGGCCGTGCCGCGCCACACCCGGCCGGTGACGAGCTGGAAGGGGCGGGTCGCGATCTCGGTTCCTGCGGGCGCGACGCCGATGATGGTGCTCTCGCCCCAGCCGCGGTGGCAGGCTTCGAGCGCCTGGCGCATCACGGTGACGTTGCCGGTGCAATCGAAGGTGTAATCGGCGCCGCCATCGGTGAGCGCGACGAGATGGGCGACGATATCGCCGTCGACTTTCTTCGGATTGACGAAATGCGTCATGCCGAACTGCTTGCCCCAGGCTTCGCGGTCCGGGTTGATGTCGACGCCGACGATCATCTGCGCGCCGACGAGCTTCAGGCCCTGGATGACGTTAAGGCCAATGCCGCCGAGGCCGAAGACGATGGCGTTGGAGCCGGCTTTCACCTTCGCGGTGTTGATCACGGCGCCGACGCCGGTGGTGACGCCGCAGCCACAGTAACAGGCCTTGTCGAAGGGCGCGTCGTCGCGGATTTTCGCGACCGCGATCTCGGGCAGCACGGTGAAGTTCGAGAAGGTCGAGCAGCCCATGTAGTGGTAGATCGGCTTGCCCTTGTACGAGAAGCGCGAGGTGCCGTCGGGCATCACGCCCTTGCCCTGGGTGGCGCGGATTGCGGTGCACAGATTGGTCTTGCCGGAGAGGCACGACTTACACTGGCGGCATTCGGGCGTGTAGAGCGGGATGACGTGATCGCCGGGCTTCACGCTGGTCACACCAGCGCCGACCTCGCGCACGATGCCCGCGCCTTCATGGCCGAGGATCGAGGGAAACAGGCCTTCGCTGTCGAGACCGGAGAGCGTGTACTGATCGGTGTGGCAGATGCCGGTCGCTTTCAGCTCGACCAGTACCTCGCCGGGCTTCGGCCCTTCGAGATCGAGCTCGACGATCTCGAGCGGCTTCTTGGCTTCGAAGGCGACGGCGGCGCGGGTTTTCACGGCAGGACTCCGGGAGATGGTGCGGCGCCTTTCCTACGTGCGCCCGATGTCGGCGGCAAGAAGCTCTGCGGCTTGAGCGAAATTCGCCGCGGCGCCGAGTCCGAGCAGCCAGCGCAGCTCGGGATCGAGGCTCTTCTGCACCTCCGGGGACAGAACCACGTTCCAGTTGACCTGCGGGCGCAGGAAGCCTCGCGAGTAATAGCCGAAGAGCAGCGCGCGCTCTTCGTTCGCCGTGACGTTGGCGCCGGAAGTATGCCAGACGCGGCCATCCATCGCGACGATCGAACCGGCCTTCGCCTCGAAGGGCACGAGACGCGCGATGGGGCCGGCACCAAGCTCCGCGCGGCGCGTGACCTTGTGACTGCCCGGAATGAAGAGCGTGGCGCCATTGTCGCGATGGACGTCGCTCAGGCACCAGATGATGTTGACTGACCAGGGCGCGAGCCATGGCTCGGGCGCGACCAGCGCCTGGTCGGAGTGCAGGCTCATCGAGCGCGCACCGGGCCGCGCGATATTCGCGGTGAAGTTCGAGATCATCGCATCGGGGCCGAGAAGCGCACGAACCAGCGCCAGCGCGGCGGGATGGCGGATCAGCTCGCGGAAGACCGGATCGAGATCGAGGAGATCGAAAACACGGACATTCGCGGCGTTGGGATCGAGCACCGGCATATGCGTGTCGTGGCCGCGGCGGCGATACTCTTCAGCGGCGGCGTGGAGGCGCTGAAGCGCATCGGCGGTCGCGCCTGCGTCGAGGACACCCGGTACGACGCACCATCCGTCTTCCAGCAGCTGCGCGGCGGCGGTGCGGCTATTCATCGGAACTCACTGTCATCGAACGGGCCTCGGCCCTTGCGCCAAAAGACGGGTCCATGGTTCGCTTAGTATAGGCGTTCGGGGGGCATCCATCTCGAAGAGACGTGCAATCGTTTCTTCCAGTGCTTCGACAACGTCCTGCGCCGAACACTCACCAAGTAGCCGCCCCTCGAAATTCCAATTCCAACGCGGACCTTCTTTCGCCCGTCGCCGAGCGTCCAGCCAGATTGCCCGGTCCGGCCACGCATGAAATGAAAGCCAGGCATCACTGTGGTGACGCAATCGGACTTCCAATCGCTCGCTCCTTTCAGAGCCTTGGCGGTCATAGGTCTTCGCGAACTCTGCCGGCCGCACCTTGTTCCTGATAGCCTTATGACGCTTGCGGAAGCTGGTAGCCAATTCCTCCAGGAAGGTTTCTTCGAAATGTGGAATCGAGCTCATCGAGCTCCCGGCCGGCCATTCACGATCGAGACGCGCTGACCGTAGCGGGAATAGGGATAGTAGTCCCACACGGCGTGATGCTGGGTGCACCAATTGTCCCAGAAGACGAGCGTGTTCGGCTTCCAGCGCACGCGGCACTGGAATTCGTAATTGCTCTCGATGTGATTCCAGAGCAGTTCGAGCATCGCGTCGCTCTCTTTGCGGCCGAGCTCGTTGATGCGGGTGGTGAAGCCGCGGTTGATATAGAGCGCCTTTTTGCCGCTCCACGGGATGGTGATAACGACGGGATGCACCGTCTTCGGCCAGCCGCCTTCGGGCGCCGCGGTGCCGTAGCCGCCGGTATAGGGCTTGGCGCCGTCATGGGTCGCGGTGAGCTTGCCAACGAATTCCTTCATCGTGTCGGACAGCGCCTCATAAGCGCGCACGGTGGAGAGATACATCGTGTCGCCGCCGCCGATCTCCGGCGTCTGGGTGATGTAGAGCATCGAGCCCATCGGCGGCTCGGCGTCGCAGCTGACATCGGTGTGCCAGCCTTCGCCGGCAACGAATCTGGATTTCTGGTCTGCCTTGACCACGAGTACCTCGGGATCGCCGGGCGGAAACGGCGCCTTGTCGTCGGCGGCGGCGCGGGCGTGCTCCGGCGCGGTGTTCTTCACGTGATAGGGATGGACATGGAGACGGCCCCACAGGCGGGCGAAGCGCTTGTGATCCTCGCCGGTGAGAACCTGGTCGCGGAAGATGAGAACATGATGCGCGGCCTGGGCGGCGCGGAGCTCACGCTCCTGCTCCGGCGAGAGCGGCTTCGACAGATCGACGCCGCCGATTTCGGCACCGATCACGGGGTTCAGCGGGTCGACGGAGATCGCCTTGTATTCGAGATGCGGCGTGTCGAAGACGGTCTTTTCGCGATGGCGAGTCTGCATGGCTTCCTCCGGAGGCTTGTTTTTTGGGACCCTGCGCCCTGGCGTTGCGGGACGCCAGCGGGCCGAATTATAATTCCGTTCAACGGAATTATGGAATGTCCCGCCTTCCCGTCGACAAAGCCCTGCGCGTGCTCGCGGCGCTGAATGCGCGGCCGGTGATGAGCCTGTCCGCCGTGGCCGAGGGTGCCGGCCTCGCACCCTCCACCACCGTGCGCCTGCTCAAGGCACTGTGCGCGGCGGGCTATGCCCAGCATCTGTCGCGCAGCGCCGGCTATCGTGTGACGGCGAAGGCCCTCGACTTGTCGGCCGGCGTGCATGCCGAAGAGCGCATCGTCGAGACGGCGATCGAACCGATGCGCAGCTTCACCCGCGAGCATGCCTGGCCGCTGTTCATCGCGGTGCGCGACGGGCTGCGCATGAGCGTGCGCTATGGCACGGTGGGCGACAGTCCCTATGCCGTGGACCCCGGTGTGTTCGACCAGCCGAGTCCGATGCTGCTGGGCGCGGTCGGCCGCGCTTATCTCGCCTTCTGTCCGGAGCGCGAGCGGCGCGAGATCCTCACCGCGCTCAAGGGGTCGCGGCGGCGAAGCGATGCAGTCGCAAAGGACGAAAGGGCGGTGTCCGCCGTGCTGCGAGATACGCGGCGCAAGGGATATGCGGTGACCGACCCGCGCCTGCGCGCGATGACCGAGCCGGTGGCGCCCAAATGGCGCGACACCCGGCGGCGCGTCACCGGGCTCGCCGTGCCGATCCAATCCGGGGACCGCGTGCTGGCGACGCTGGTTGTGCGTTATTTTCCGAATGCCTTCAGCGAGGCGGAAGCGGCGCGGCGCTTCCTGGCGCCGATGCAGTCGCTGGCGGCCGGGATCGGGGCGCGTCGCTGACGCGGCGAAAGCGCCTTCTCGTGCGTTATGGAACGCACAGAGAGGACCCCATGCATCTCGACCCCGCCATCGTCCCTGCCCTGATCGCACTGATCTTCGGCATCCTGATCCTGCTTGCACCCAAGGTGCTGAACTATCTGATCGCGATCTATCTGATCCTGATCGGTCTCTTCGGCCTGTTCCCGGGCCTCCTGGCGCGGCTGCTCACATAGCGGTTGCCGCAACCAACATCGCAGCCAAACGTTTTCTAAGTCACAGAGCCGCCCATGCGGCGAAACCGGAGAACACCATGTCTGACGCGACCAAAGCGAAGACCGAAGACAAGATCGACCGGCAGATGAAGGATTCGTTTCCGGCATCGGACCCGCCGTCCTTCTCGGGCGGAAAGCACATCATCGGCGCGCCGAAAGAGCGCGAAAGCGAAGCCGTGACCGGCGAGAACGCTGCGGTCAAGGATGCCGAGAAAAAGGTGAAGAAGGGCGACGCGCCCGAACCGAAGACCTACTGATCGCATTCGACGGACGGTCGGCCTTCCTCGCGTTTCGCGGGGAAGGCTTTTTTGTGCCATACCGTTGACTATAATATAAGTTTGTACTTATATCAATATCGACTTATACGATTGGGGAACGGATATGAAGGTCGATGTGGCGCAGGTGGTGGGCGCGGTGGTGCGCGAAGTCCGCGACGTCGAGAGGGACGGCAAGCCGGCGAAGATGGTGATCGCGTCGCGCATCTACGACACCGGGCGCGAGGATCTGTGGGACGCGCTAACCAGCGCCGAGCGCATCCCGCGCTGGTTCCTGCCGATCGATGGCGAGCTGAAGCTGGGCGGCAAGTACCAGTTCAAGGGCAATGCCGGCGGCACGATCACCGAGTGCGAAAAGCCGCAGCGGCTGAGCGTCACCTGGGAGATGGGGCCGCAGGTCAGCTGGATCACCCTGCACCTCACGCCGAAGGGCGCACGCACCGAGCTGCGCCTCGAACACACCGCGCTTGTGCCGCCGGAATTCTGGGACCAGTTCGGTCCGGGCGCGGTGGGCGTCGGCTGGGATGGCGGCTTCCTGGGGCTCGGACGCCACCTCGAGAACCCGGCCGCGGCCGGCGGGCCCGAGGAAGGCATGGCCTGGGCTATGAGCGAGGAAGGCAAGAGCTTCTATCGCGCCTGCAGCGAGGCGTGGTACGCGGCGTCGATTGCGAGCGGCACACCGCCCGATGCGGCACGCGCCGCGGCGGATCGCACGACAGCGTTCTACACCGGCGGCGAGCACAAGGATTAGGGTGGTGCACGCCTTCGATGTCCTCGGCGATCCGGTGCGGCGGCGCATTCTCGAACTGCTGAGCAAAGGCGAGCATGCTTCGGGCGAGATCGTCGCGGTGATCGGGCGCGAGTTCGGGATCTCGCAGCCGGCGGTGTCGCAGCATCTCGCCGTGCTGCGCGATAGCGGTTTCGCCAGCGCGCGGGCGGAGGGCACGCGGCGCGTTTATACTGTGGAGACGGCACCGCTGCGCGAAGTCGATGCCTGGCTCGACCGCTTCCGCGGCGAATGGCTGCCGAAGATGGACGCGCTGGCGCTTGAAGTGGCGCGGGGAAAGAAGAAGCGGCGGATGTAATCGCTACTTTTCGTAGAAGTAGTAGCAGCCGACCAGCGTTTCATGATCGCCGGGCTTGTCGCCCGACGTGAGCGTGAAGCTGCGCTTTTCGGCGATGTCGTATTCGCAATTCTTCATCCCGTCGCCGGTCTCACAGTGCGTCAGTGTCTTGCCGAGCTTCTTCTCGAAGACGGTCTTCGCCTTGTCGAAGGTGGCGTCGAGCATCACCGAGAAGCCGACAGCCATGCCGACACTGTCCGGGAAAACGCGGAGCACGCGGAAGCCTGCGAGTGTCGTGAGCTTTTTCGGCACGATGACAGCGTCGCCCGGCTTCCGGGTGTAATCCGCACGCAGGCGCGCGGCGAGTGCGGTCAACCGTGGATCGTTCGCCTTCTGCCAGTCGAGCCAGGAATCGCGGCAGGTGGCGAGACGTTCGATGGTGGAGTCGTCGTCCGCAAGGGTGGGGAGTACGGTCAGCAACAGAGCTGTGATGCCGAGTGTTGCCATACGCATATGCGACTCTCCGCCCAATTCGCACATGTTGTCATCCCCGGCCGAGCGAAGCGAGGGGACCCCTCGCGGCTTCGCCGCTCGGCCGGGGATGACAGTTGTGCTTGAGGGAGAGGAGAGTCCCCTACTCCGCCGCCTTCGCCGAAGTCTTTCCCCGCGCGATGCGTTCTTCGGCCATGCGGTCGGCGATGACGCTCGTGGCTTCGCCGTCGCGGTCGGCGCGTTGGAAGATTGCGGTCAGCGTGTCGGCGATGGCGAGGACGCGGCGTTCGACTTCCGCGTCGGACCAGTTCTCGATCTGGGCGGCGACGCGGATGATGCCGCCGCCATTGATCACATAGTCCGGCGCGTAGAGCACATTGGCGTCGCGCAGCATCGCGCCGTGATGGTCGCGGGCGAGCTGGTTGTTGGCGCCGCCGGCGACGACCTTGGCGTGGAGGCGCGGGATCGACTGGTCGTTCAGGATCGCGCCGAGCGCGTTGGGCGACAGCACATCGCAGTCGCAGGTGACGATCTGGTCCGGCGTCGCGGCGATGGCGCCGAGGGTTTCGACGGCTTCCTTCACGGCGGCCATGTTGGTATCGGCGACGATGAGCTTGGCGCCTTCGGCGTGGAGACGCTTCGCGACGCCCATGCCGACCTTGCCGAGGCCCTGGATCGCGACGCGCATGCCCTTGGTCGTGTCGGTAGCGAAGCGGTGCTTAACGGCGGACTTCAGACCGGCAAAGACGCCGAGCGCGGTGGCCGGGCCGCTGTCGCCACCGGCCTTGCCGGGCTGGTCGTAACCGGCGACGTGCTTGGTGTAACGGGCGATGACCGGCATGTCGGCAGGCACGACGCCGACATCCATCGCGGTGATGTAGCGGCCGCCGAGCGCGTTCACGGTGCGCGCGAAGGCGGCGAAGCGCGCTTCAGACTTGTCGGTCGCGGGGTTGCCGAGCAATACAGCCTTGCCGCCGCCGAGCGGCAGGTCGGCGATGGCATTCTTGTAGGACATGCCGCGCGACAGACGGAGCACATCCGTCAGCGCCGCGTCGGTGGTGGCGTAGGGATACATGCGGGTTCCGCCGCAGGCCGGGCCGAGCGCCGTGGAATGCACCGCGATGATCGCGCGCATGCCGGTCGCCTTGTCGTCGAAGAAGGCGACTTCCTCGTGATGATCGAAATC
Source organism: Pseudomonadota bacterium (assembly GCA_018241025.1). GTDB lineage: Bacteria > Pseudomonadota > Alphaproteobacteria > Micropepsales > Micropepsaceae > Rhizomicrobium. The sequence continues at coordinate 56,446 of JAFEEQ010000009.1, read as the reverse complement.
GTGCGAGTCGAAGACGTTCATTATTCCGCGGCCTCCGTGACCGGCATCGGCGCCACCGGAGCGGCATCGGTGATGTGCAAGCGCTTGACGAGAGCGGCTTCGCGCGCCTTCGCCTTCTCGAAATTGCCGTCCTTGATGTAGCCGTAGCCCTTGATGTCCATCGGCACTTGGGCAAGCGCGACGGCGGTGGCGTGGTTCGCGGGCGTAAGCGACGCGGCGATCTCGTTCAGCGTGGCTTCGTAGTCGGCGATCATCTTCACTTCGAGCTTGCGCTCCGGATTGCGGGCAAAGATGTCGAAGACCGTGCCGCGCAAACCCTTCAGCGCAGCGAGCACACGGAAGGCGCTCATCATCCAGGGACCGAACTCCATCTTGCGGGGCTTGCCGGTGTTCGGATCGGTCGCGCCGAAGATCGGCGGAGCGAGGTGGAAGGAGAGCGTGAAGTTGCCCTCGAACTCCTCATGCAGCTTCTTGTGGAAGTCGCCATTCGTGTAGAGCCGCGCGACCTCGTATTCGTCCTTGTAGGCCATGAGCTTGAAGAGGGCGCGCGCTGCGGCTTCGGCGAGGCCGTGCTTGCCGGGCGTCTTCGCCTGCTCCGCTGAGTGAATGCGGTCCACCGCTGTGCGATAGCGTTCGGCATAGGCCGCGTTCTGATAGCCGGTGAGGAATTGGACGCGCTTGGCGACGATCTCTTCGTAAGTCTCCGCGAGCTTCGGCGCGTCGGATTTGTCGAGACCGGCAAGCTTCAGGATCGCGGCGCGGTCATGCGCCGCGAGGCGGCCGAGCTTGAAGGCGCGCTGGTTCGACTTTACAGCCGCGCCGTTGAGCTCGATGGCCTTGAGGATCGCATCCTCGCCAATCGGGATCTCGCCGAGCTGATAGGCATAGCCGGTCTGCAGCATGTTGGCGAAGATGGTGTCGCCGAGAAGTCGGAGCGCGAGTTCTTCGGCGTCGATGCTTTCGAGGCGGCGGCTGGCTTTCGCGATGCGCGACCGCATCGCGGCCATGTCATAGTCGATGGTGTTGTCGGTGACGAAGGCGGCGGTCGGGGTCAGGCCGTCATTGATGACCGAGACGGTGCGCTCGCCGTTCAGATAGCCGTAGGTGTCGGGCTTGGACGCCATGACGATGTCGCAGCCGATGAGGACGTCGGCCTGGGCGGTCGGCACGCGCGGGCCGTGGATGCGGGCCTTGTCGGCGGCGACGCGGACGAAGCTGGTGACGGCGCCACCCTTCTGGGCGAGGCCCATCATGTCGAGCGTCGCGGCCTGGTGGCCTTCCATATGCGCAGCGGTGCCAAGGATGGCGCCGATCGAGGTTACGCCGGTGCCGCCGATGCCGCCGATCACGATGTTGAACGGCTCTTTCGAGATGTCGGGGAGCACGGGCTGCGGCAGTGCGTCGAACATGGTTGCCGGGCCGCTCGACTTGGCGCGGGTCTTGAGGCCGCCGCCATGGACGGTGACGAAGCTCGGGCAGAAGCCTTCGACACAGGAGAAGTCCTTGTTGCAGGAGGACTGGTTGATCTTGCGCTTGCGGCCGAATTCGGTCTCGAGCGGCTCGACGCTGACGCAGTTCGAGGCCTTGGAGCAGTCGCCGCAGCCTTCGCAGACGAGTTCGTTGATGAAGGCGCGCTTCGGCGGATCGACCATCAGGCCGCGCTTGCGGCGGCGGCGCTTCTCGGCGGCGCAGGTCTGGTCGTAGATCATCACCGTGACACCGGGAATCTCGCGCAGCTCCTTCTGGATGGTGTCGAGATCGTTGCGGTGGGCAATCTTCGTGCCGCCCGGGAAATCGGCGGCGGAGTGCTTCTCCGGCTCGTCGGACATGATGACGAGGCGCTTGATGCCTTCGGCGGAAACCTGCGCGGCCATTTCGGCCACCGTCAACTCGCCATCGACATGCTGGCCGCCGGTCATCGCCACGGCGTCGTTGTAGAGCAGCTTGTAGGTGATGTTCACCCCGGCCGAGACCGCAGCGCGGATTGCGAGGATGCCGGAGTGGAAATAGGTGCCGTCGCCCATGTTCGAGAAGACATGCGGCATGTCGGTGAAGGGCGAGGCGCCTATCCATGGCGTGCCCTCGCCGCCCATCTGGGTGAAGAGCGCGGTGTGACGCGAAGGCTGCCAGGTGACCATGTAGTGGCAGCCGATGCCGGCCATGCCGACCGAGCCTTCCGGCACCTTGGTCGAGGTGTTGTGCGGACAGCCCGAGCAATAGAACGGTGCGCGCTCGTAAAGCGCGGTCATGTTGTCCTGCTCGCGATGCTTGGCTTCGACGCGGGCGACGACGGCGCGGATGCGCGGCGTCCAGTTCGCTTCGCCGACGATCTTCGCCACCGCTTCGGCGACGCGGCCGGCGTCGAGATCGAGGATCGAGCGCACGAACGGCTTGCCGTCGCGGCCGAGCTTGCCGTAGACGCGCGGGCGCTTCTCCGGGTTCATGTTGAAGAGGATCGACTTGATCTGTGATTCGATCAGGTCGCGCTTCTCTTCGATGACGAAGACTTCTTCGAGGCCGTAGGCGAAGCGCTGGATCTGCGTCGGCTCGAGCGGCCAGGTCATGCCGATCTTGAGGATGCGAAGGCCCAGCGCGGCGGCTTCCCTGTCGCCGATGCCGAGATCGTCGAGCGCTTGACGCAGGTCAAGATAAGATTTGCCGGCGGTGACGATGCCGATCCGCGGATTCTCGCTGTCCATCACCACGCGGTTCAGCACGTTGGTGTGGGCGAAGGCGATGACGGCCGGGATCTTGTGGTCGCGCAGGCGCTTTTCCTGGGCCTGCGGATTGTCGCCGAGGCGGATGTGGAGACCGTCCTTGGGCAGCGGGAAGTTGAGCGGACGGACGATCGGGACGCGATGGGGATGGACCTCGACCGTGGCGGAAGCGTCCATCGTCTCGGCAAGCGCGATCATCGAGACCCAGGTGCCGGCGTAGCGCGACAGCGCCCAGCCATAGATGCCGAAATCGAGCACTTCCTGGATGCCGGACGGGTTCAGGACCGGGATCTCCAGGTCCATCATCGTGAGCTCGGATTGGCTCGGCAGGGTCGAGGATTTGCAGGCGTGGTCATCGCCGCAGATCGCGAGCACGCCGCCATTCGGCATCGTGCCCGCCGAATTGGCGTGGCGGAACGCATCGCCCGAACGGTCGACGCCCGGCGCCTTGCCGTACCACATGCCGAAGACGCCGTCGTAGCGCGCACCGGGATAGAGGTTGGCCTGCTGGCTGCCCCACACCGCCGTCGCTGCGAGGTCTTCGTTCAGGCCCGGTTTGAAGGTGATGTTGTGCTTGTCGAGGAACTTACTGGCGCGCCAGAGTTGCTGGTCGAGGCCGCCGAGCGGCGAGCCGCGATAGCCCGAGATGAAACCCGCCGTGTTCAGCCCGGCGCGGCGGTCGAGCTCGTGCTGCATGAAGGGCAGACGCACCAGGGCCTGGATGCCGGTGAGGAAGACGCGGCCGGTTTCGACCTCGTACTTGTCGTCCAGCGAGATGGGCATAACGGTCATGCGGGGGTCCTGATCCCTTCCGATATGGGGATGGGCGACTCTTTTCGAATGTTGCGCGACCATACCTGTTAAACATCGCAATTGGCTGCGTATTTTGGCCGGGACCTCGCAACACTGGTGCGAGCGCGGCGCAGGGCGCGCAATAAAAATCGCGTGGCGGCGCGAGGCTTTACAGCCCCGGGGGGCGGGGTGTCTGTTCCGGCCATGGCGACACTCGACCAACTTCGACTCACCCATCCGGAGATCCGGGACGACTTCACCATCGACCAGCACTGGGAGACCTATGGCGCGGCCGAGCATGGGGTGTGGAAGACGCTCTATGACCGTCAGGCCAAGGTCCTGCCAGGGCGGGCCTGCGACGAGTATCTGAGCGGGCTGGCCGATCTGAAGCTCGAAGCCGACGGCATTCCGCATCTGGAGCGGCTGTCCGACCGGCTGGAGAAGCTGACCGGCTGGCGCGTGGTGAGCGTGCCGGGGCTGGTGCCGGATGAGGTGTTCTTCGATCATCTGGCGCATCGGCGGTTTCCGGCCGGGCATTTCATCCGCCGGGCCGACCAGCTCGACTATCTCGAAGAGCCCGACATCTTCCACGACGTCTTCGGCCATGTGCCGATGCTCGCCCATCCGGTCTTCGCCGATTACATGGAAGCCTATGGCAAGGGCGGGATGCGGGCCCTGAACGAGTTTCACGCGCTGAAGAACTTGGCGCGGCTCTATTGGTACACGGTCGAGTTCGGGCTGATCGCGAGCGGCGATGGCGGAGTGCGGATCTACGGCTCCGGCATCGTGTCGAGCCGGACGGAGTCGATCTACGCGGTCGAGAGCCCCTCGCCCAACCGCATCGGGTTCGACCTGGAACGCGTGATGCGGACGGAGTACCGGATCGACGATTTCCAGGAGAGCTATTTCGTCATCCGGTCGTTCGACGAGCTGTTCGCCGAGACCTACAAGGATTTCGCGGCGCTCTATTGCAAGCTGGCGGGAGGCGCGACCTATCGGCCGGGGGATGTGCTGGCAACGGATCACGTGGTGACACGCGGGACGCATACTTACGTCGGCGGGAGCCACGCGGCGGAGTAACACAATCCCTCACCTCCCCATCGTGGGGAGGAGAATTCAAAGCACGTCTCTAACAGTCGTACGGTGGTCATCGAGATCAGGCATCCGACCTCAATACGTTGGTTTGTCTCCCGGCCAACACGGATTGGTTCTCCCGCCGCAAAGCGGCGGATTGATCGACCTCGATTCCACGGTCAGTTTGCTCAGCAAAACCTCCCCGGCAAAACTGTCGCGATCATCCAGTACGCCAACCATGCGCTCGACTGCGGCCAGGGCTTCGGCGTTTGGCGCCGATATGATGACGCGACGCGCCAACGTGTTGAGATGCGTCGAAAATTGATAGTCGCAGGAGATGCTTTCTGCCGCCTTTTTGCAGCGCTTATAGTACCCGACACAGAGTCCCGCATTACAGACACCGTCTGCGTGCCGCCAATCAAATGTGACGAGATTATCCGTGCTGACGACAATTGTAATCCGGCCGGAAGGGGTTGTTACGACTGCATCTTGCCCCAGCCCATAATCGTTGAACTTGATTGCGTTCGCGCTGTGAAGGCAGACAAGCGCAACAACGGCCAAACAGGAAATCACACGCACCCCCTCCCGCGCTGGGCAAAGGTCTGCCTTCGCGCGCGGATCAATTTAGCAGTTCCGCCATCAGCACGCGATAATCGGTGAGGCTGCGCAGGTAGTCGCGGATATTGGACTCAGGCACGAACACCGGCTCGGCCATTTCGTCGTCGTCGCGGTGGGCGAAGGCTGCAAGGATGCCCTCGCGGGTCAGCGTCGTCTCAATCTTTGCGATAACGAGGACGTTGGACGTTGTCGAGCGCACGATGCCGATGCCCTGCGGCTCGCCGAGATCGGCACGGGCGACGCCGAGTTCTTCGGCGATCTCCTTGTAGAGATTGTTTTCGAAGCAGACGGGGACGCCGTCTTCCGGCTGGAAGCCGCCGCCGATCAGGTCGATCGCGCCATTGATCGCGCGCTTGCCGAAGACGTAGTGGCCGTCGGCGGTGCGGAGCATCGACGCCGTCGAGATGTGATGCGTCGGGGTGAGGCCGCGCGCGGCATTCTCCTTGTGCAGCAGGCGATAGGTCGCGAGGTAGCGGAACGGAACCGTGCCGAGATCGATGCGCAAGCCATCGCTCGCCTGCGCGATGTCGGTGAAGCGGTAATGCGTGCCGTCCCAGAGGCGATGGCCGCGGGCTGCCGCAGCCTCAATTCTGCCCTGCCATGCGGTCTCGACCAGCGCGTCGTATTCGGCGCCGGGCTGCCAGCGCTCGCCGGTGACGACGAGATCGAACGCCGCGGGATGAAACGGTCCTTTGCGCAGGATGCGCGGTTCGAACATCGTCAGTTGCCGTTATAGGCGTTCTCAAGCGTTGCGATGTCGAGCTTGACCATTTTCAGCATCGCGTCGAGGGCGCGCTTGGCCTTGGCCTGGTCGGGATCGCGGGTCATGCGGGCGAGCGACTTGGGTACGATCTGCCAGAGGACGCCGTAGCGGTCCTTCACCCAGCCGCATTGCTCGGGCTCGCCGCCATCGGCCTGGAGGCCGTGCCACAGACGGTCGATCTCGGCCTGGGTCTCGCATTCGATCATGAAGGAGACCGCATGGTTGAAGGGATCGAACGGGCCGGCGGACATCGCCTGCATCGGCCGGCCGGCGAGGATGAACTCGACGACCTTGACTGAGCCGGCCGGTCCGCTGGGCGAGTCCGACGGCAGCGCGGTGACATTCACGATCCGCGAATTGGGGATGAGGCCGCAATAGAACTGCACCGCCTCCTCGGCTTCGCTGTTGTACCAGAGGAAGGGCGTGAGCTCGACGGCCATGGGATGCTCCTTCGATCAGATCACCGGTAACGGGGCTTTGGGGATGGCGTTCCAGAATTCGCTGTCGTGGCCAAAAAAGATGCGCGCGCCGGCGGACTGGAGAGCGCGGATGTGATGCAGGCTCTCCAGCATCTGGTCGCGCTTGTAGACAGCCGCCGGCAGGTGCAGCGTGTCGAGCGTGCGCTTCAGGTAGCAGCAATCGGCGGCGAGAACGATGGCGCCGGCCTCGGTGACGACTTTCAGCGATTGGTGGCCGGGGGTATGGCCGGGAGTCGGGAAGACGACGATTGTGCCGTCGCCGAAGATGTCGAACTCACCCTCGAGTTCGCGCACGCTCGCCATATGTTCGAAGTCGCGCGGATTGTAGATGCCGGCGGCCTGCATGTTCGGGCGATGCGCCGCGCGCCATTCTTTCGCGTGGACGATCAGCGTCGCGTCGGGGAAGAAGGCATTGCCGCCGCAATGGTCGTAATGCAAATGCGAGTTGACGACATAGCGGATGTCGGACGGCTTCACGCCGGCAAGGGCGAGCTGGGCGTCGATCTCCGCACCTTGCGGGAAATCGATCTGCCAATCCGCATCGAGCTTGCCAAGCAAGGCGGCCTTGTCGGTGCGGAGGCCGGGGTTCAGGCCGGTGTCGAAGACGACGCAGCCCTGCGGATGGACAATCAGATAGGCGGGAACGGGAACGGTGAGCGTGCCGCTCTCGCCTTCTAGGAAACCGTTCGCCGCGCCGGTGACGCGGCCACAGTCGAGGGCGAAGAGACGGATGGTCACTTGCCCTCCAGTGCGTCGAGCACGATGCCTTCGGTCAGGATCTGCGGCAGCACGGCCGGATCGCGTGCGCCGGGTGCGTAATAGAGATAGAGCGGCACGCCGGATCGTCCGTGTTCGGACAATAGCGCGGTGATCGCGGAATCGCGACGGGTCCAGTCGGCGACGAGATAGGCGATGTGCTTCTTGGCGAAGGCATCCCGCACCGCGTTCGTGGATAGCGCGACCTTGTCGTTGACCAGGCAGGTGATGCACCAGGCGGCGGTGGCGTTGACGAAGACTGGCCGGTTTTCGGCGCGGAGGCTGGCGAGGCGCGCGGCAGAATAAGGTTCTTCGGGGATGCCGGTGACATTGACCAGCGGAACGGGCGCGGCGGCCGAAGTTTTCAGGAAAGCGAGGCAGGACAGCGCGGCGACAATGGCAAGCAGCGTGACGAAGGCGCCGATGCCGCGGCCGCGCGGCGATGCGTTGCGCGTCGCGCCCCAGACCCAGGCACCGAAGCCGGCGGCGACCATCGCGGCGAGGACCGCGGCGACGGCGTCCGCGCCCGCCTGCTGCGCCAGGACCCAAACGAGCCAGGCGGCAGTGCCGTACATCGCGAAGGCGAGCGCCTGCTTGAACACGATCATCCAGGCACCGGGCTTGGGCAGCGCGCGCATCAGCCAAGGCGAGATGCCGATGGCGACGAAGGGCGCGGCGAAGCCGAGGCCAAGGACGAGGAAGATCGCGAGCGCGGACACGGCCGGCTGCGTCAGCGCATAACCGAGCGCGGCGGCCATGAAGGGCGCGGTGCAGGGCGCGGCGACGGCGACGGCGAGCACGCCGGTGAAGAAGGAGCCGAGTTCGCCGCCCCGTCGCGTCAGGCTTTCGCCGCCGCCGAAGCCAGCCACTTCGAACACACCGGAAAGGTTGAGGCCGACGCCGAACATCAACAGCGCGAAGCCGGCGACGACGATCGGCTCCTGCAACTGGAAACCCCAGCCGATGGCGTCGCCGCCCGCGCGCAGAGCGAGCAACAGGCCGCCGAGCGCGACGAAGCTGATCACGGCGCCGATGCCATAGGCGAAACTCTCGCGCACCGCTTCGGCGCGGTCGCGGCCGGCCTGTGAGGAGAGCGCGAAGGCTTTCATCGCGAGCACGGGAAGCACGCAGGGCATCAGGTTGAGGATGAGGCCGCCGAGGAAGGCGAAGGCGAGCGCAAGCAGGAGCGAGCCCTGCTCTGCCGGTTCTTCCATCTGCGGCGCGGCGACGACGCCATGCGTCGCAGCGATGTCGAGCGCCTGCACCGAACCGTCGCCGGAGGTGAGAACGAGGACGCCGCCGAGCGTCGTCCGCCTGGCGAGACCCTTGTCGGATTTGGTGCGCAGCACGATCCCGTCGGCATTCCTGCCGAGCGTCTGCGGCGCGGTGTTGACGATGTCGGTGGCTTCGTTGGGGAAGAAGGAGGCCGCGGCGGGCAGCGTCGTCAGACCGGAAAGGCCGATATCGAGCGTATCGCCGCTCACCTGATAGTGCGCCGGCCAGGGCGACGGAGCAGGCATGCGCGCGCGGGCGGCGGCGAACCCGGCGGCGTCGATGTCGTGCGCCGGCGTGCCGATGACGACGGGAAGGATGAGCGTCGCTTCTTCCGGTATGCAAACTTCCTTGCACACCAGCCAAGTCGCCTTGGCGGTCAGCGTGATCGCATCGCCGGGCTTGGCATCGGCGGGCGCGGTCAGCGTCGAGAGAATCCAGACCTTGCCTTCGTAGCCGTAGTCCATGAACGGCCCGACCGGGAGGCGGATCGGGTAAGGCCATTGAAGCGCACCCGCCTTCCAGCCGGCCGGCAAAGACCATTCGAGCGTCGTGGGCTGGCCGACATCGCCGGGGTTCTTCCAATAGGTGTGCCAGCCGGGGCGGATGACCTGTTCGAAGGCGACCGTGAGCGTGCCGCCGGGGGCGACAGCGTCTTTCGCAGCGATCAGCCGGGCATGGACTTTGGGCGCGCCATCAACCTGCGCAGCGGCGGGGCCGGTCAGGCCGAGGAGAAGAAGGAACGCGGCGAGCCATTTGGTCATTGGACCGCTATAGCTGCCGCTGCGTCCCGGTGCCAGCGCCCTCGCCTATCCGTGAATGCGGCGATAGGGTGCGGATAGATATCGCGAGCCCCATCCTTCGACAGGCTCAGGATGAGGTTTGAGCTTTTGGCAGGCTCAGGATGAGGGCCGTTGTGGAATTGAATTCCACACGGACCTCATCCTGAGCCTGTCGAAGGATGGCCGTCCCGCACCTGGAGAACATCATGCGCAACAGTAATCGGCAGTGGATCCTGAAGAAGCGGCCCGTCGGCGACATCAAGCCGGGCGATCTCGAACTCGTGGAGTCGCCGATCCCGGTGCCGGGGCCGGGCGAGATCCTGGTGCGCACCGTCTATCTCTCGCTCGATCCCACCAACCGCATCTGGATGAGCGACATGGAACAGTACATGCCGCCGGTCGAGCTCGGTGAGGTGATGCGCGGCGGGACGCTGAGCGTGGTCGAGCAGTCGAACAATCCCGACTTCAAGCCGGGCGATGTCGTGAACACCTTCACCGGCTGGCAGGAATATGCCGCCGTGCCGATGGCGCAGAAGATGCCTCCAGGCGTGCCACTGCCCGCCTATATGAGCGTTCTCGGCGCCACGGGGGCGACGGCCTATTTCGGCCTGCTCGATCTCGGAAAGCCGCAGCCGGGCGAGACGGTGGTGGTGAGCGCCGCAGCGGGCGCCGTCGGCTCGATCGTCGGGCAGATCGCGAAGCTGAAGGGCTGCCGCGTCGTCGGTATCGCGGGATCGGACGAGAAGTGCAGGCATCTGGTCAAGGATTTCGGCTTCGATGCCTGCATCAACTACAAGACCGAGAAGGACATGCGCGCAGCGCTGAAGCGCGAATGTCCGAACGGCATCGACATCGATTTCGAGAATGCCGGCGGCGCGATCCTCGATGCGGTGATGGACAATCTGGCGATGAAGGCGCGTATCGTGCTGTGCGGGATGATCTCGCAATACAACGCCACCGGGCAGATGGCGGGAACCAACATCACCAATATCCTGATGAAGCGGGCGCGGATCGAGGGCTTCATCATCATCGACTACCTGCCGCGCTTCGGCGAGTTCATCGCCGAGATGGCGCCGTGGGTGATGCAGGGCAAGATCAAATACGACACCACCATCGTGAAGGGGATCGAAAGCGCCCTGCCCTCGCTCGACATGCTGTTCACCGGCAAGAACACCGGCAAGCTGCTGATCCAGGTTTCCGACGAGCCGAAATGAGGATTGCCGTCGATCCGGGCGAGGACGTCGCGCCGGCGCTCGACGCCGGACTGAAGGCGTTCAACGAGCGCATCGCCGACACCTCGGATCCGCAGCAGGTGCAGGTCTCGGTGCGTGACGACGGCGGCAAGATTGTCGGCGGCGTCGTCGGCCGGGTGTGGATGGGCTCGTTCTATATCGGCACCGTCTGGATCGACGACAGCCTGCGCGGCAAGGGCCACGGCAAGGCGATGCTCGAGATGGCGGAAGCGGAGGGGCGGCGCCTCGGCGCGAAGATGGTCTGGCTGCATACGCTGAGCTGGCAGGCGCGGCCGTTCTATGAAGCGCTTGGCTATGACTGCTTCGGCGAGGTGCCGGTCTCAGGCGGACATTTCCGCTATTTCATGCGGAAAACGCTGTGAGGGTCACCGGCGGAACGATGCGCGGGCGCAATCTCGTCGAGCCGCCGGACAACCGGGTGCGGCCGACCTCGGACAAGGTGCGCCAGGCGATCTTCAATATCCTGGCGCACAACGCCTGGGACTTCGCGCTCGACGGCGCGAAGGTGATCGACCTCTACGCGGGGACCGGATCGCTTGGCATCGAGGCGCTGAGCCGCGGCGCCGGCTTCGTGCTCTTCGTCGACGACAGCGCGGAGAGCCGCGGGCTGATCCGCGCCAATGTCGAGGCGCTGAACCTCACCGGCGTGACCAAGATCTGGCGCCGCGATGCGCGCGACCTGGGGCCGATGGCGACCGGCGCCGGCGGGCCGTTCGATCTCGCCTTCCTCGATGCGCCCTATCGCAAGGACCTGACCGCCCCTGCCCTCGCGAGCCTTCTGGGCGGCGGATGGCTGCGCCCCGGCGCACTCGTCATCGCCGAGACGGCGGAAGACGAGACGCTGGACGCATCAGGCTTCACACCGCTCGACCGGCGCGTCTATGGCGAGACCGCGGTTCATATCTTCACACCGTCCTGAGGCTCCGTCAGACCGGCATCGATCCGCTCATTCGCATGCTCGGCGTAGTAGTTGCGGAGCGCGACGAAGACGATGGCGATCCCCGCGAGCGAAATGAACACAACCCGCGTGGGCGGCACGCCGAGCCAGACAAGGCCTGCAGCGATGGAAAGGCCGAGCGAGCTGCCGACATCCCAGCCGCCTTCCGCGATCAGATTGAACCGCATCACGCAGGGCGAGCGCTTGGCGCGGTTGTAGATCGGCGTGCCGATGGTGGGGATGTAGATGCAGCCGACCAGCGAGCCCATCGCATTGGCGATCACCGCTAGCGCCGGGCTGTGGAGCGAGGAGGCGCGCAGCACGATCACGAAGGAGATAAGGCCGATGGCGAGCCAGACGGCGCGCGAGCCCTTGCCGGAATCGATCAGGCGGCCGAGCGCCAGGCCGCTGACCGCACCGACCAGCGAGGCGATGGCGAGCGCACCGCCATAGGCGAGATAGCTCTGATCGAGGGTGAGGAAGAGCGCGATCTGCCAGGTCATGAAATAGCCGGCGGCGTTGATGCCGTCGCCGACAAAGATCGCGGAGCGCTTCAATGCATAGAGGAAAGCGCCGGGCGCGCTTTTCTTCACCGGGATGTCGGGCGTCCACAGAAGCGGCAGAACGCCCGCGGCCATGATCAGCGCGGTGACGGCAAAGGTGACGCGTGGACCGTAGGTGACGAGCACCCACCCGCCCGCGATCGGCGCGACGACGCCGAGCAACGCCGAGATCGCCTCGCGCAGGCCGAGCTGCTGGCCGCGATGGTCCTCGTCGCCGATGGTGGCGTAATAGGCGTGATAGCTCGGCCAGTAGACCGTATCGGCGAAGGCCGTGACGCAGACGAGGATGTAGATCGCCGGGCCTATGCCATGCACCTCGGCGACGAAGGGAAAGGACGCCGCCATCAGCAGCGTTCCGACGATGAGCGAGCGGCGCAATCCGATACGGATGGCAAACGGCAGGAGGGCGCCACGCATCGCCAGACGCGACAGGAAGGTCGCGGCTAGAACGAGCAGGACGGACGGCACGCTGACGCCGGCTTTCAGCATGTAGACGGACCAGAAGGCGCCGCCGCTGCCCATTGCGGCGGCGGCGATGGCGGAATGAAGGGTGACGAGATTGACGTCGCGATTGTGGAAGAAGGCCATGGGAGTCCCGAAATAACGTGATGGATCGGAAAGGGCGCTATGCGCCATCCGGCGGGCCTCTTGGGGCACGACACCGGAGTGCCAGTTATTTCAGGCGACCGACCAACACGCTGGGACAGACCTCGTAAACGAACGGCGCGGACGCTAGACCGGTTCAGCCAGCCGCGCAATCGGCAGCACACCACACGCAGCGCGATTGCGCTAAGGTGTGGCCATGACGACAACCTTTCGCCCCGCAACCCCCGCCGATGCCGCCTTCATCGGCCGGTCCCAGGTCATGGCCGCCCGCGGACACCTGTCGCGCGGCTGGTTCGAGATCGTGCTCCAGCGCGACGAGGATTTCTGCATCGCCTTCGCCGCGAAGCTGGCGATCGCGAAGTCCGTATCGTGGTGGCATTATTCCTTCGTGACCATCGCCGAGGTCGACGGCGCCGTCGCCGCAGCGGCCTGCACCTATCCGGACAGCGCGCCCTACATGGTTGCGAATGCGGCGATGACCGAAGCGTCCGATGCGATGGGGCTGTCGAAAGCCGAACAGGCACAGCTCTGGCCGCGCGGCAGCTTCATCCTGAGCGCGACGACCGGCGAGGAGAATTGCTGGACGATCGAGAACGTGGCGACGAAGCCGGAATTCCGCGGCCGCGGCGTGGCGGCAGCGCTGATCCGGCACATGCTCGACGACATGAGCGAAAGCGGTCCGAAGCGGGCGCAGATCAGCTTCCTGATCGGCAATGTCCCGGCCGAGCGCTGCTACAGCGCCTGCGGTTTCGTCTTTGCGGAAGACAAGACGGCGGAGGAATTCGAAGCGGCGATGGGCGTGCCGGGCCTGCGCCGGATGGCACGGGATCTTTAGTCTTCAGGCCGCGATCTTTGCCGGAATGCCGATGGCCGCCGGCGAGCCCTCGAGGATCGCATAGCGGAACTGTTCGCGATCGGCCTCGGCGCCGCTGAAATCGGGCGACAGCGATGCACCGTTCGGCAGTTTGAGACTGCCGAGATTGGCCTTGTCGAACTTCGCATGCGCGAGCTTGGCGCCCTTGAACGAGGCCCCCCGCAGATCGGCATCGGAGAAATCGCACTCGCGCAGATCGGCGCCGTCGAGCCGCGCGCCCTGGAGCTGGCAACCCGAGAAGTCGATGCCGATGGCGATTGCGCGGCGCAGCACAAGGCCCGTCAGGGGGCTGCCGGCGAAGACCTCTGCCAATGGACGCAGATCCTCGCCATCGAGCGCCGTCGGCGCACCTTTGGTCGCGCCGCTGGTGACGAAGGCGCAGTGACCGGCGAGCTTCGCCTTCAGATGCTCGACCCGCTCCGCCGCTTCCTCGGACACGCCCATGACGCAGCCTTCGAGCGCGTCGGGCGGGATCGCGTGGCCGGAGAGATTGGCCCCGGTGAGCACGGCATTGCGGAAGGTAACATTTGCGAGCTGCGCGTTCTTGAAGTTCGCGCCCTGCAGCAGCGCGCCGTCGAAATTGCAGCCTTCGAGCTTGGCATGACCGAACGAAACGCCCTTGAGCGAGGCGTTCGAGAAATCGACCGTGTGGACGCGCTCTTCGTTCGACACCGCGCCCGGTCCGCGATAGGCGACGGTGACCGCGCGCAGATCGGCGCCGTCGAGCTTGGCATAGGACAGGCGCGCGCCGCAGATCGAGGCGCCGCGCATTTCGGCACGCATCAGCCGGGCGGAAGAGAAATCGCTGTCGCGCATGTCGCTGCAATGCAGGATTGCGCGTTCCAGACTGGTGCCGAAGGCCGTGGCGCCGACCATCGATGCGAAAGAGAGATCGGCCTCGGCGAGATTGCGGTTGGCGAGGTTGAGGCCGTCGAGCCGCGCATGCGCAAGCTCGGCCTTGGCCGCGCCCTTCTGATAGGTCAGCAGGCGCTCATGCGCGAGCAGGATGCCGTTCAGCTCCTGCTGCGACAGCGTCCTGCGCGTCTCCCGATCGAGCGCCTTCAGCACAGCGCACTCCCAAACCCAACATGGGTATGATCGCCGTCCAGTCGTGAACAAATACTTGTCTTGGGCAGACCACAGAGTGCCATCGCGAAACAGCGTTAAACAGGCGTCAACGCCGGCCGAACAGGCGCTCGATGTCGGAAAGTTTCAGTTCGACATAGGTCGGGCGGCCATGGTTGCACTGGCCGGAATGCGGCGTCGCTTCCATCTCGCGCAACAGCGCGTTCATCTCCTCGGCATTGAGGCGGCGACCGGCGCGCACCGAGGTGTGGCAAGCGAGCGTGCCGGCGACCTCTTCCAGCCGCTCTTTCAGCGAATGCGCATTGCCGGTCTCGGCGATGTCGTCGGCGAGGTCGCGGACGAGGCCCTTGATGTCGGCCTTCTCCAGCATCGCCGGCATCTCGCGCACCACGACGGCGTCGGGACCGAAAGCTTCGAGCACGAGGCCGAGTTCGGCGAGTTCCGCGGCGCGGCCGGCGAGGCGCGTGACCTCGGCGGGATCGAGGTCGACGACTTCGGGAATGAGCAGTGGCTGGCGCGCGATGCCGCCATTGGCGAGCGCCTTCTTCATGCGCTCGTAGACGAGACGCTCATGCGCCGCATGCTGATCGACGATGACGATGCCGTCGGCGGTCTGGGCGACGACATAGGTCTCGTGCAGCTGCGCGCGCGCAACGCCGAGCGGCAGATCGGAAGGCGGGGCCATCGGTGCTTCCGCCATCGGCGCGGCGGGCGCGGCTTCGGCGGGCAGAAGCGGCGCGTAGAAGCTGCGCGCCGGATCATTCGCGGAGGCCGGGCGCGAGGCGTAGCTCTGCTGATAGAACGGCGCGGTTGTCTGCGGGCGGAAGGCGGCAAGCGCGGCATCGGCGACCGTGGTCGCAGCGCGATGGCCGGCATCCGCCAATGCGCGCTTGAGCGAGGAGACGATCAGGCCGCGCACCAGACCAGCATCGCGGAAGCGCACCTCGGTCTTCGCCGGATGCACATTGACGTCGACGAAAACCGGATCGCATTCGAGGAACAGCGCCAGCGCGGGATGGCGGTCGCGCGCGAGGAAATCGGCATAGGCGCCGCGCACCGCGCCGATCAAGAGCTTGTCGCGCACCGGACGTCCGTTGACGAACAGGAACTGCATCTGCGCGTTGGCGCGGTTGTAGGTCGGCAGGCCGGCGAAGCCGGTGATCGAAACGCCTTCGCGCAGGACGTTCACCGGGGCGGCATTGTCGGCGAAGTCGCGGCCCATGATACGGGAGAGCCGGCGCAACCGGCCGGCATCGTCTTCGCCGAGAGTCGCCTCTTCCGCCGGCAGGTCGAGCGCACGGCGGCCGTCCATCGTCAGCGTGAATCCGACTTCGGGCCGCGCCATTGCAAGGCGCTTGATCACGTCGAGCGTGGCGAGGTCTTCGGAGCGTGCGCTCTTGAGGAATTTGAGGCGCGCCGGCGTCGCGAAGAAGAGCTCGCGGACTTCGACGCGCGTGCCGTGCTGGCCATTGGCGCGGAAGCCGACGGGATGCGGCCCCGATGCCGCGCCGCCTTCGACGCGGATTTCATACGCATCGCCCGACGCCGTGCGGCTGGCGATGGCGAGGCGTGCGACGGCGCCGATGGAGGGCAAGGCCTCGCCGCGAAAGCCCATCGTGACGATGTGCGAAAGATCGTCTTCCGGAAGCTTGGAGGTCGCGTGACGCTCGACCGCGAGGGCGAGATCGGCCGCCTCCATGCCGCTGCCGTTGTCTTCGACGAGGATCAGGTCGGCGCCGCCGTTGGACGTTGCGACGTCGATGCGGGTGGCGCCGGCATCGAGGGCGTTTTCCACCAGCTCCTTCACCGCGCTCGCCGGCCGCTCCACCACCTCGCCGGCGGCGATGCGGTTCACGGTTCCCTCGGACAGGCGGCGAATCGTCATGAAGGAATATTAGGTGCGGGGTCCGGACGGACAAAACCGTCGACCAAGCGCGGCTGTGGATGGATAGGAAAGAAACCACCTTCCCATCATGGGAGGTGGGTCGGCGCTTATTTTTGCGCCAGATATTCCCGGGCCAACACCTTTCCCTCTTCCACGCCGGGCTGGTCGAAGGGATCGACGCCCATCAGGCGGCCCATCAGGATCGTCTCGAGCATGAAATGCATCATCAGCCCGCCGAAGGCGCGTTCGTCGATGCGCGGGACATGGATGGTCCGGACCGGGCGGCCGTTGCGCGACAGGGTCTGCGCGGTCGCGCGCGCTTCGGCATCGACGAGATCGCCGATGCTCCGACCGGCGAGATAGCCGAGACCGAGTGCATCGGCCCGTTCGCGCGGCGCGACCGGGCCCTTGCCCGCCGTGTCGGTGGTGACGATCGTGTAGAAAGTGTCGTTCGGCCCGTCGCGGAAATGCTGCAGCTGGCTGTGCTGATCGACCGGGCCGACGGCCGCTACCGGCGACGAGCCCTTGCCGCCCTTGCCGAGACTCTCGGCCCAGAGCTGGCGCCACCAGGCACCGAGCGTCGCGAGCCTGTCGGCATAGCACCACAGCACCGTCTCGCGCATGCGGCCCTGCCCTGCGAGCGCGTGATGCAGGGCGGCGCCGGCGAGGACGCTATTGGCCGCGCCATCGCTCGCGAGCATCGCATCGACGACGGCTTTGGCGCCGGCGCGGAAGGCCGCGACATCGAGTCCGAGTATCAGCGCCGGCAACAAGCCGACGATGCTGACCACCGAATAGCGCCCGCCGATACCGAGCGGATGATCGAGCACCGGCGCGCCGATCTGTTCGGCGAAAGCCTTCAGCGGACTCGGCTTCGGTTCGGTGACGATCGCGAAGTGATGCTTGAGATATTTGCCGCCGCCCGCCTTCTCGATCGCGTCGGCCGCGGTCAGCGCCTGCATCAGCGTCTCGGCCGTGCCGCCGGATTTCGAGATCGCGATGAAGCGTGTCGTCCGCAGATCGTAGCCCGCGAGCGCCCGGCTCCAGCTATCGGGATCGGGATTGTCGCAGAACGTGACGCGCGGCGCGGCCGGGCCGGCGAGCGCCAACAGCGCCTTGCCGCCGAGGCTCGAGCCGCCGATGCCGAGCACCACGACATCCGTGGTGTCCTTGGTGAACGCAGCGGCCACGCCGCGCGCGGCGTCGATGTCCGCGGTCTCGCCAACGATGCTGAGCAGTTCGAGCGAGCGCGCCTGGCCGCGCAGCCAGTCGAGCGCGCCGGCATTCAGCGCAGCGTCGAAAGCGGCGCGCGGACAGGCGCCGGAACCGCCCAGCGCGAGGTCGAGCGAAATCGAAAAGGGCAGATCAGACATGGAAGGGCTCCGTTTTGCGGCGCCCGTGGCACCAGACCGGATCAGAACGGCCAGAGATTGTCGAGCCAGCCGCCATCGTCCGACGTGGAATCGTCGGCCGGCGGCGGGGGAGCGGACGGCGCCGGAGGCGCGCCGGCTGCCGGCGGCGCACCGCCGGTGCGCTCGGCATCGATGCGGCGCGCTTCGGCATCGGCATCGACCGGCTTCCCGCCGGTCGACGGACCGGTCCAGAACAGGACGTCGTTGGTGAAGCTGTCATCGGCACCCCGCATGCCGCGGATGTCGGAGGCCAGTTCCTGGCGGATCGCCGGGTCTGCGTCCTGCACGCGCGCATAGGCGAGGAGATAACGCTCGCCGTCGCTCATGGTGGCAGGGAGCGAGGAAGCGACGGTCGCCGGATCGGAACCGAACAGCGCGTTCTCCGCCGCCTGGGTCGGCTCAACCTGGTTGGTCGGCTCGGTGCCGGGGGCCGGCGGCTTCAGGTTGAAGTCGGGCGGGATCACCAGCGGCGCCTTGGTGACGACGGCGAACTCGTCGGGTGAGTCCTTGCCGTTGCCGGCGGCCTTCTGGATCGTCTCGCAGCCGGTGAGCAGCGCGGCGGCACCGACGAGAAGCGCAATCTGCATGAAGCGGCGCGAATGCATGAACTACTCCCGAACCTGACTTGTACCGGCGCCGGCCGGTTCTTCCGGCCTGATGAGCGCATCATAGAGCAGCGCGATCACCCCGAGGGTGATGGCCGCGTCGGCCACGTTGAACACATACCAGCTATAGCCGAGGACATAGAAGTGGAAAAAGTCGGCAACCTTTCCATAGATCAGCCGGTCGATCAGGTTGTTGCCGATGGCGCCGCCGATGATCAGGCCGAGGCCGATCGTTAACGTCTTCCGGCTGGCCTGCCAGAGCCACCAGCCGAGCACGGAAATCGCGACCAGAGACAGGAAAACCAGCAGGGTCGAGCCCACCCGGCTATGGGCCGGGAAGAGGCCGTAGCTCACCCCGGGGTTCCAGACCATGTCCAGATTAAAGAACGGCAATATCGGCACCGAATAGATCGCCGGGGCCAGCGCCTCGCCCAGCGCCTTGAAGCCATAGCCATAGAGCAGAAGCAGCTTGCTCCCCTGGTCAAGCAGGAGCGCGACCGCCGCTGCGGCCAAACCCCAGTCGCGCGGAAGCATGGCGAGTTTCACGGCTTCGCACCTCCCCACCGTGGGGAGGTCGACGCGAGCAACGCGAGCGTCGGGTGGGGACGTGACTCCCCCACCCGAAATGCTTCGCATTTCGACCTCCCCGCGATGGGGAGGTGAAGATCACGCGAACGCATCGACCGCCTCGCTGCAGCGGTTGCAGAGGTCATCATGGGCGGGGTTGCTGCCGACCTCGGGCAGGATCATCCAGCAGCGGGCGCACTTGTCGCCTTCGGCGTGATGGAATTCTGCCGACACGCCGGGCACGTCCGGCAGCGCGAAGGCATCCGACGGCGCCGGATGGGTCGAGACCCGGGCGTTCGAGGTGATCGCAATCTCCCCGAGATCGAGACCGTCGAACAGCGCAGCATCCTTCGCATCGGTGACGTAGAGCACCGGACGGGCTTCGAGGCTGGCGCCGATGACCTTGTCGCGGCGTTTCACTTCGAGCGCGCCGGTGACGACGCGGCGGAGCGTGCGGATGCGGTCCCACTTGGCGATGAGAGCGTCGTTCTTCCAGCCCGCAGGCGTCTCCGGGAAGGTGTGGAGATGGACGCTCTCCTCCTCGCCGGGAAAGCGCAGCAGCCAGGCCTCTTCCATGGTGAAGCAGAGGATCGGCGCGAGCCAGGTGACGACACGGCGGAAGACCTCGTCGGTCACGGTGCGCGCGGAACGGCGGCGCGCCGCGGTCTTCGCGTCGCAATAGAGCGCGTCCTTGCGAATGTCGAAGTAGAAGGCCGACAGCTCGTTGGTGCAGAAGCCGAACACCGTGTTGTAGACGCGGTTGAAGTCGTAGACGCGATAGGCCTCGCGCACGACGGCGTCGATCTCGGCGAGCTTGGCCAGGATATAACGCTCGAGTTCCGGCATGTCGGCCGCCGCGATGCGCTCCTTCTCGTCGAAGCCCGAGAGGTTCGCGAGCATGAATCGGATCGTGTTGCGCAGCCGGCGATAGGCATCGGCATTCGACTGGATGATGTCGTTGCCCATGCGGATGTCTTGCGTGAAATCCGAGGACGCGACCCAGAGGCGGAAGATGTCGGCGCCGTTCTTGTTGGCGACGTCCTGCGGCAGGATACCGTTGCCCGAAGACTTCGACATCTTGTCGCCCTCGCGGTCGAGCACGAAGCCGGCGGTCAGCACCTCGTCGTAAGGCGCGCGGCCGCGCGTGGCGCAGCTTTCGAGCAGCGAGGACTGGAACCAGCCGCGATGTTGGTCGGAGCCTTCGAGGTAGAGATCGGCGTGGTCTTTCTTAGGCCATTCCTTCTCGAGCGGATTCTCGACGGTGAAGACATGGGTCGAACCGGAATCGAACCAGACGTCGAGGATGTCCTTCACCTGCTCGAAGTCGTTCGGATCGCGATCGTTGCCGAGGAAGCGCGAGGGTGGCGAGTTGAACCAGGCATCGGCGCCTTCGGCGGTGAAGGCCTCGGTGATGCGGCGGTTGACGTCGGCGTCGTTGAGGATCTTGCCCGACGCCTTCTCGACGAAGATCGCGAGCGGGACGCCCCAGGCGCGCTGGCGCGAGAGCACCCAGTCGGGACGGTCCTTCACCATGCCGGCGATGCGGTTCTCGCCCGAAGGCGGATACCATTTGGTGTCGGCAATGCCCTTCATCGCGCGCTCGCGCAGTGTGCCGCCGCCGGGGATATCCTTGTCCATCGCCGCGAACCATTGCGGCGTGGCGCGGAAGATCACCGGGGCCTTGGAGCGCCAGCTAT
The DNA here is from genome assembly GCA_018241025.1 of Pseudomonadota bacterium. Lineage (GTDB taxonomy): Bacteria > Pseudomonadota > Alphaproteobacteria > Micropepsales > Micropepsaceae > Rhizomicrobium. Next base: position 35,708 of record JAFEEQ010000009.1, on the reverse strand, counting down.
GCGGATAGGAATGGCGCAGCGTGCCCTGGGCGAGCAGTTTGCCGGCTTCGATCAGCGCGGCGATGACGGCCTTGTTCGCATCGCCATCCTTCTTGCCGTCGCGGCTGAGGATGAACTTGCCGGCGAACATCGGGACATGGGCGTTGAACGAACCATCCTCCTTCACGACGTTGAAGGCGTCGGGGTTCTTCGCGGCGTAGCCAGGGAACAGCGACGTCATCAGGTTGAAGTCGTCCTCGCCATGGCCCGGCGCGGTATGGACGAAGCCGGTGCCGGTGTCGGCGGTGACGTGATCGCCAGACAATAGAGGAACGTCAAAATCGTAGCCGCGGCCATGGAGAGGATGCTCGCAGACGGTTCCTCTAAGTTCGTGTCCCATCACCGTCCAAAGTACGCTCGTTTCCAACTCAGAGAACTTTGTCTCCTTGAGGAACTGATCGACGAGTGCTGATGCCACGACATACGTCTTCATGCCGTGAGAAGTTTTCACTTGGACAACGGAGTATTCAAATTCCGCATTGTATGCGATGGCGCGATTACCCGGAATCGTCCAAGGCGTTGTGGTCCAGATCACCACGCTCGCGCCGTCTACTTTGCTAGTACGAGATTCCTTGACGGGAAAGGCAACATAGATCCAGGTCGAAGTCTTCTCGTGATACTCGACCTCGGCTTCGGCGAGCGCGGTCTTCTCAACCGGCGACCACATCACGGGGCGGAAGCCGCGATAGAGCAGATCATTGTCGACGAATTTGTGCAGCTCGCCGGCGATCACCGCTTCGGCGCGGTAATCCATCGTGGTGTAGGGCTTGTCCCACTGGCCCATGCAGCCCATGCGCTTGAACTGGGTGCGCTGGATGTCGATCCACTTGTTGGCGAACTCGCGGCAATCCTTGCGCAGCTGGTCGATCGGGACGTCGTCCTTCGACTTGCCGTCCTTGCGGTACTTCTCCTCGATCTTCCATTCGATCGGCAGGCCGTGACAGTCCCAGCCGGGAATGTAGGGCGCGTCGAAGCCGAGGAAGCCGCGCGAGCGCACGACGATGTCCTTCAGCACCTTGTTGAGGCCGGTGCCGGAATGGATCTCGCCATTGGCGTAGGGCGGGCCGTCGTGGAGCACGAAGAGCGGGCGGCCCTTCGCCTTCGCGCGGATGCGGCCGTAGAGATCGAGCTTCTCCCAGCGCGCGAGCCATTGCGGCTCGGATTGCGGCAGGCCGGCCTTCATCGGGAAGGCGGTTTCGGGAAGGAAGAGGGTGGCGCGGTAGTCGCGCCCTTCGGTGGTGGTTTCGGTCTTGGACATGTCTCTTAAGGCTTTCGCGGGGTTGGATGGGTCATGCGGCCCGGCCTCCGCGCGCGGCATTACGCCCGGCGCGAAGCCGGGTGACGAATTCGCGAAAGACGCGCGAAATCAAGCATTTGCCTTCTAACCCGCCAAATCGGTGCGGAGGTTCTAACAGGGGGGCGGGAACGGGTCCAGTCTACCCGGCAAGCGGTGGTTGGTTCACGCGGAGGCGCGGAGACGCGGAGGGCGCCAGGCGGTTCACGACACGCGTGAGGCCTTCTTTCAGCGTCGGCCGGCCGAAGTTGATAAGGAGGCCCACCGGGAGTTTGAGAAGCCGCAAATAGGTCAGGAGCTGTTTGGCGTGTACCGGCGCATCCCGCTCGACAGACTTGATCTCGACCACCACGGAATTGTTAATCAGGAGATCGACACGAAACGCGTCTTCGAAGCGAAGATCATCATATTCGAAGGACACCGAGCGCTGCCGATCGACGGTGAATCCCTGGCGCGCGAGATCGCGCGCCAATACCGCTTCGTAGACTGACTCCAGAAGTCCGGGACCGAGCACGACGTGCAACTTGTACGCGGCATCGACGATTGCACCCGTAACGTCGTCGAGCGCCTTCGACTCCAGCCCACTCCGCGTCTCCGCGCCTCCGCGTGCCAAATCCATTGCAGCCTCCCTGTCGAGAGAGCTTATGTCAGCTTTGTCGCAGAATTGTCCGCGCCGCTTCGCTGTCCTTGTCCATCTGCGCGATCAGGGCGTCCATCGAGTCGAATTTCGCTTCGGGGCGGATGTAGGCGATGAAGTCGATGGCGAGATGTCTATCGTAGAGATCGCCGCTGAAATCGAACAGAAACGTCTCCAGCATCGGCGTCGGGGTTTCGAACATCGGGCGGATGCCGAAATTGGCGACGCCGTCGTGCGTCGAAACCAGCGCATGCTGCGCATCGAAGATCTTCGCGCGCACGGCATAGATGCCATAGGCCGGCAACAGCGTGTCCGTCAGGCGCATATTCGCGGTCGGATAGCCGATGGTGCGGCCGCGCTTGTCGCCATGCTCGACCTTGCCTTCGATGCTCCACGGCCGCCCGAGCAGGCGTGCGGCGACATCGGGCCGGCCCTCTTTCAGCGCGGTGCGGATCTCGGTCGAAGACACCTTGTCGTCGCCATGCGCGATCACCGGCTCGAACACGGTGACGCCGAAGCCTTCCATCTCGCCCATATAGGAGAGCATCGCGACGTTGCCTGCCCTGCCCTTGCCGAACCGGAAATCCGCGCCCACAACGATGGCGCCAATGGCGAGGCCGCCGACGAGATCTTCGGCGATGAAATCCTCGGCGCTCTTCTCGGCCAGCGCCGCGTCGAAGTGGAGCGCGTAGAGCACATCGACACCGAGGCTCTCGATCAGCCGTGCCTTCACCGCGAACGGCGTGAGGCGGAACGGCACCGGCGAGGGGCGGAAAAATTCCTGCGGATGCGGCTCGAAGGCGAGCACCGCGAGCGGCGCGCCGCGCTCCTCCGCCATGCGGCGGGCTTCGCCGATCAGCGCCTGGTGGCCGAGATGGACGCCGTCGAAATTGCCCACGGCCACGACCGCGCCCTTATAGGCGTCGGTGACATCGGAGACGTGGCGAAATATCTTCATTGAAGTATTGGCACGCGGAGGCGCGGAGACGCGGAGGATCGGAGCGCATCTCCGCGCCTCCGCGTCTCCGCGTGAACATCTTGCGCGCTGCGCGCGCGGGCGCTCATGGCGACCTCAACCCTTCGGCCTAGGAGGCGCCATGACCATGGCCTCGCCGTCGACCACGGTGACGTCGCCGACCTTGCAGACGCAGTCGAAGACGACGCGGCGCTTCTCGGCATTGACCTCGCGCACCGTGCAGGTCGCCACCACCGTGTCGCCGATACGCACCGGCGCCTTGAAGCGGGTGGTCAGCGACATGAAGATCGTGCCAGGGCCAGGCATCTTCATGCCGAGCACGGTGGAGATGTAGGATGCGCTCAAGACGCCATGGGCGATGCGACCCTTGAACATCGTGGTCTTGGCCCATTCCTCGTCGAAATGGACCGGGTTCACGTCGCCCGAGACCTCGCCGAATTTCTGGATGTCGGACTCGCTGACCGTCTTGGTGAAGCTCTCGGACATGCCGGGCTCCAGTTCGTCGATGTAATAGGTCATGGCAGTCTCCGATCTTCGTTTCTAATGCAGGTTGCGTGCGAATGGAATCGCGAGCCCGCATCCTTCGGCAAGCTCAGGATGAGGTCCAAGCTCAATCCCTCATCCTGAGCCTGTCGAAGGATGACAGTCCTGCACTCTCTAGCCGCGGCCCCGTCTACCAGACAAGCGCGCGCATGGCCGCCTTGGCGTGAACGCCGGCACCGGCGAAGAGTTTGCCAATCTGCGCCTCGGTAAACTCGGACACGTCCTCGCCGTGGATGCCGTCGGCGATGAACAGCGCATCGATCCCGGCCGCGTTGGCGCCGCGGATGTCGGTGGCGAGACCGTCGCCGATGGCGAGCGCCTTCGGCGCCCCGCCCGCCACGGCACGGACATGGGCATAGATCGGCAGATGCGGCTTGCCATAGTAGATCACCTTGCCGCCGATCTTCTCATAGGCCTCGGCGAGCGAACCGGCGCAGTAGACGAGCTTGCCGCCACGCTGCACGACGCGGTCGGGATTGGCGCAGAGCATCGTCAGCTTGCGCGCGTGATACGCCGCAAGGCGATCCTTGTAGTCGTCCGGCGTCTCGGTTTCGTCGTCGTAAGGCCCGGTGCAGAGGATGATCTGCGCATCCGCGACATCGCTCAGCGTGATGTTGAGGCCGAGATAGAGATTGCGGTCGCGCTCCGGTCCCAGATGCAGCATGCGAAGACCGCCCGGTCCGGCGCGGCGGGCAAGGTCCTCGCGCGCGGCGCCGCCGGAGGTCACGATGGTGTCGTAGCAGTCGAGCGGCACGCCGATGCGCTCGAATTGCGGCTCAAGGTCGGATGGCGGACGCGGCGCGTTCGACAGCAGCACCACCCGGCCGCCGCGGTCGCGGAATGTCTTCAGCGCCGCGCAGGCTGCCGGATGCGCCGTCGCGCCGTTGTGGATGACACCCCAGACATCGCAGATCAGGGTCTCATAAGCGGCGGCGAAATCGCCGAAACGTTCGAGCAGCAGGGTCATTGTGAAGCGGTCGCATGGCGACCGCGCACCGGTCAATCCCCGGCCGGCATCGCCCTCAGATTGAGCGCGTGCCGGGCGCGCGTGACGTGGTAACCGCGCAGGGCAAACGCGGATGCGAGGCCGAGGCCGACGAAGATCGGCGCATAGGCCAGTACGAGCCGGTCGAGCGTCGCCGGCGGGACGTGGCCCGGCGCTGCGTTTTCCGGAAACGCGACGGCGCGGAGCAAGAGACCCGAAAGCAGGATGCCGAGGCCGGATACGGCTTTCTGCGCAAAGATGCGCAGGGCGAAAAGCGCGCCTTCGGTGCGGCGCAGGGTGAAGCGGCGCGTCTCTTCCACCAGGTCGGCGACCATCGAGCTCGAAACGATCGAGAACAGGACCCAGACCAGGGTTTCGAAAGCCGAATGCACGGCGAGGATCGGCAGAAGCCAGGGACTGTCATTGCCCGGAAAGAGGCCGGCGACACGCAGCAGCAGCGGAAGCGGCTGGCCGACGATGGCCACGGCGACGAGCGCGACGGCCACGTCGCGCTTGTCGCGTCCCGCGGTGAGGCGGCCACTGAACGCCATCGCAAGGCCGGCCGAGACGAAAGGCGTCAGCGCGAGGATGGAGATCTGCGGCGAGGTCAGCCCCCAGAAAAAGACCTGGATGTAGTTGTAAAGCGCCGTGCCGAAACCCTGCGATGCCGAGAGCAGCACGACCGACAGCAGCAGCGACGCGACCGAAGGCTGGCGCAGCACGATGGCGAAATCGCGCAGTGCCTGTGCGAGCGTGCGCGGCTCGGCCTGCGGAAGTGACGGCACCAGATGCCGCGTGGCGAAGGCCGGAATGAGGATGCCGGCAAGCAGCACCAGCGATCCGGTGATGCCGAAAAGCGCGAAACCGTGGCGGTTGAGCAGCCCAGTCGGATCGCCCGGATCGGGGCGGAACAGCACGGCGTAAGCGAAGACCGACAGCGCCAACCCGCCCCACCAGCCGATCGCGAAGAGCCAGGACATCAGCGCGGTGCGGTCGTCATAGTCGCTGGTCAGTTCGGCGGCGAGCGCGGCGTAGGGCACTTCGAACAGGCTCGCCAGCATGCGCACCAGGATCGAGAAGCCGAGCAGATAGAAGAACAGCCCAGCGCCGGAGAGGCTCGCCGGCGGCATCCAGAGGAAGACATGCGCGACCGCAACCGGAACAGCGGCGGCGAAGAAGAACGGATGGCGGCGGCCGAGGCGCGAGCGCCAGCCATCCGAGATCGTCCCGATCAGCGGATCGAACACCGCATCGGCGACGAGTGAAAGCATCAGTGCGAGCCCGGTCAGCGACGCATCGAGACCGAGCACCTGGTTGTAGAACAGCAGGATGAAGACGTTGAATCCGGTATCGCGCGCGCCGAAGGCGATGGCGCCGAGGCCATAGGCGAACTTGGTCGCGCGGTCGAGGTTGGCGCTCAACGCAGCACCGGCAATGTTGCAAGGCCGCGGAAGAACGGAACCTCGCGCCAAACCGGCCGCGCATCCGGCTCGGCCAGACGCAGTTCCGGAAAGCGCGCCACGATGCTTCCCACGGCAACCTGCGCCTCGAGCCGCGCGAGATGCTGGCCAATGCAGACATGTGCGCCGCCGCCGAAGCTGAGATGCGCCGCGCCCCGGCGGCCGATATCGAACCGGTGTGGATCGGGAAAAATCCCGGGATCGCGGTTGGCGGAATCGACCAGTCCGGCAACGACCTGCGATTTGTGCACCGGGCATCCGGCGATCGTCATGTCGCGCGGCGCGATGCGCTGCGTGCCCTCGCCCGGAGGAACCAGCCGCAGCACCTCCTCGACCATTCCGCCGATCAGGGCCGGATCGCTGCGGAGCCGCGCCAGTTGATCCGGATGCGCGAGCAGCAGCCAGATCGCCGAGGCAATCAGATCCGCGGTCGTGACGTTGCCGCCGAGCAGAAGGTTCATGCAGTTGACCCGGATCTCCGCATCGCTGAGCGGAACGCCTTCCGCCTGCGCGGCGATGAGATCAGACACGAGGTCGTCGCGCGGCGCCTTGCGCCGCAGCGCCATCGACACGTCGAGATAGTCGCTGATCGCTTCGCTCGCGGCTTTGGTCGCGGCGCGTTCCTGCACGGTCGGATTGGGCGCGAAGACCCCGATGGCGGCTTCCGACCAGGCGCGGAAGCGGTCCATGTCGCCGGTATCGACACCGAGCAGCTTGCCGATGACGGCAATCGGAATCGGCACCGCGAAATCCTCGACGGCGTCGAAGCGGTTTCCGAGCGCATCGAGCCGCGCCGCAACGATGGCCTCGACCGCCGGACGCAGCGCGGCGACGCGGCGGTTGAGGGCCAGCTGGATCGGCCCGCGAACCCGGGCATGGTCGGGTGCATCAAGCCAGCCCATCCCGGCATCACGGTCGCCGGGCCGGTTCATGTCGGCGGGCTTGAAGCTGCGGACGAGCGAGCCCTCCTCCGCCAGATCGGCGTTGCGCAACATGCCGGGATCGGTCAGCAGCGCACGGATATCGGCATAGCGGCTGAGAACGAAAGTCTTCGAATTCTCGTCGCGGAAGATCGGCTGCGACGTCCGCAGCGCGTCCAGCATGCGGTGACGTTCATCGAGATCCATCCGGCATCTCCCGGCCCTGTTGCAGGGCTGAGATAAGCGGCGGCCAACGGCTATTCCAATGATATCATTTCAGAAGTGATATCGACAGAGCCGATATCACGGGCGGCACCGCATCACCCCGCCTTGCGCAGCGGCGTGACGTTGGTCTGGTCGACGGCCTTCAGTGTGTCCTCGCGCACCGCGCGCGGCTCGCCGAAGAGATAACCCTGCGCATAGTCGACGCCGTAGTCGAGAAGCTGGACCACGGTCTTCTCGTCCTCGACGCGCTCGGCGATGAGGTTGAGCCCGTTGCGCTCGAGCAGCTTCTTGAGGTCCTCGGCCGCAACCGCCGCGCCAGAGCCGTTCATGCCGTGCGTGAGCGTGTGGGCGCGGATCTTGAGATGGCGGAAGCCGATCTTCTTCAGCTTCACAAAATCGATCGCCAGCGAATTGATGTGGTCCATCGACAGCGCGAAGCCAAGGCTCGCGAGATAGGCGAGATTGGACTCGCCCTGCGTACCGGCCTGGGTCACCGCATCCTGCGAGAACTCGAACACGATCTGGCCCGCGAGATCGCGGTTGTGATGCATGTATTCCAGGAATTGCGGGAAGAATTCGGAATCGGTCAGCGTGTCGCCCGAGATATTGCAGAACACGCCGATTTCGCGGTTCTTCTGGGTCAGGCGGCGGACGATCTGGACGCAGCGGAAGAGCAGAAGATTGTCGACCACGGACATCAGCCCGGCCGGCGCGGCGACCTTGATGTACTGCTCCGGCATGATGACCTTGCCGTCTTCCGAGCGCAGCCGCGACAACGCTTCGTAGAAACGCAGCTTGCGCTGCGGCAGCGAGACGATGGGCTGGAGATAGAGATCGACGCGGTTCTGTTCGAGCGAGGCGCGGATGGTCTCGAGCAGGGCGGAATCGCCGAGCGCGTTTGTGTAGGCCGAGGCCGGGCCCTGGCGCGGCACGCGGCGCTCGATCGCGTCTTCGAGCGGCACTTTCTCGGCGGACCTCGAAACCTTGCTGGCGAAATCGCGCATCAGCGACTCGAGCACCTTGAGCTCGGAAACGATCTTGCGGTTCTGCGCCGTGGTCTTGGCCTCGAACGCCTTGTTGAGATCGTCCATCTTCGTGCGGGTATCGTTGAGCGCCTGCTCGAACTGGAAGCTGACGCGCTTCAGACCGGAAATCTCGCGGTCGGTGACGCGCTTCTCGCGGCGGCGGCGATAGGAGGCGTGAACCTGCGTGCAGACGAGCGCGAGCAGTCCCGCGGTGAGCAGGCCGATCTCCACGCCCGACACCATGAACAGCGCGGTGCCGACGGTGGCGCAGGCCAGGAGATAGGTCGCGACGATGAGGGCGCGAGTCATGAAAGCGGTCTTTCGCAAGTCACCCGGCAAAAATTGCACGCCAGGGATTTCAAATTGCTTAACCAGCGAATTCGCGGTTCAGTCGGAGATCGGGGGTTAACGAGAGGTAAATATGACGCCGCTCCAGGCCGTTGCCGGCTTCGCCGTCGCCGCGGGATTGCTGACGATCACGCCGGGTCTCGACAGCGCGCTGGTGCTGCGCACGGCCGCGGTCGAAGGGTCACGGCGCGGCATGCTGGCGGGATTCGGAATCTGCGCCGGACTGTTCGTCTGGGGCGCGGCCGCGTCGCTCGGGCTGAGCGCGCTCCTCGCGCTGTCGCACACCGCCTATGACATCCTGCGGATCGCCGGTGCCGGCTATGTCATCTGGCTCGGCGCCCGGTTGCTGCTGGCGGCTTGGCGTGACGAGGCCGGACGTGCCGCGCCGGGGCCTGCGCCCAGCGGCCGTTCATGGCTGCTGCGCGGCTTCCTGACCAATATCCTCAATCCCAAGGTCGGCGTGTTCTATGTGACGTTCCTGCCGCTGTTCATTCCAGCCGGCGAACCGGTGGCGCTGTTCGCGGTCGTGCTGACCGCGATCCATGTGATCGAAACGCTGCTCTGGTTCTGGTTGCTCACGTTGGCCGTCCGGCCGATGGCGCGTTTCATCGGACGCGGCGCAAGGATCCTCGACGGCATCACCGGCGGCGCACTGCTCGCCTTCGGCGCGGGCCTGCTCCTGGAACGGCGCTGACGCTTTCCCTCACTGCGGCGGATTAAATCCGCCTCTGTCCAACCATCCGGCGAGGTGGATGGTCCGTATCGCATTGAGGCATTAAAGTGCCGCCAACCCCGGGAGGACGCCATGACCACAGCTCACGACTTCGCCTTCAAATCGATCACCGGCGGCGACATGCCGATGTCCCAGTTCAAGGGCAAGGCGGTGCTTGTCGTGAATGTCGCCAGCCAGTGCGGGCTGACGCCGCAATATGCCGGCCTCGAGGCGCTGTGGAAGGACAAGAAGGACAAGGGCCTCATCGTGCTCGGCGTGCCCGCGAACAATTTCGGCGCACAGGAGCCCGGCACCGAAGGCGAGATCAAGACCTTCTGCGAGACGCGCTTCGGCGTCGACTTCCCGATGACGGCGAAGGAAGACGTGATCGGAGGCTCTGCGCATCCGATGTACAAATGGCTCGCCGGCGAGCTCGGCGAGGACGCCGCGCCCAAGTGGAATTTTCACAAATACCTGATCAACAAGGACGGCTCGATCGCCGGCGTGTTCGGACCGCGCACAACGCCGGACGATGCCGAGATGAACGCGGCCATCGACGCGGCACTGGAGAAGTAGCCTGCCGGCTCAGCCGGGGACGAGGCGGATCACGACGCGGCGATTGCGGCGCTCGGGAACCTGATCGCCGGTCGGAACGGCGAGTTCCGTCTCGCCGTAACCATGGGTCGAGATCTTCCGGCCGTTGATGCCTTCCTTGACCAGCGCATCGGCAACGGCGATGGCGCGGGCATTGCTGAGTCCGAGGTTGTGTTCCGGCGTCCCGACCGTATCGGTATAGCCGTCGACGACGATCGCGGTTCCCGGATGATGCCGCGCCTCGTCGGCGAGCGCCGCGATCACGCGCTCGGCATGATCGGACAGGTCCGCGGAATCGTTGCGGAACAGCACCCGGTCGAGCAGCTCGTAGTCGATCTCACTGCCGTTGCGCGACATCGTCCAGGGTTCCTGGTCGGGGAACTTGTTGTAGTCGTAGTCGCTCGCGCAGCCAGCCAGCATCAATCCGGCAGCGGCAATCATCAGCAGTCGCGGCATATCCGTATCCTTCATCCATGAGGGAACCTTCCCGCTCGGATGAGGAAACGGCCAAGTCGCGAAATCGTGTCGCCGATTTCCGATTTTACATCTGCGGCTTGACGCCGTTCTTCTCGAGCACCAGCGCGCCGGCATCGAATTTGCCGTCGGGCGCTTGCGTGAAACGTCCGAAGACCGCGAGACCCGGTTTCGCATCCGTATCCTTCGCCGGAACGATGGCGACCACCGGGGTCGACGGCGTGACCAGCACGGTCGCGACGCCGGTGCACGGCGTACCGCCCGGCGCGCCGGCGAGGCCGACGCATTTGCCGTTCACCATCGCCGAGCCGTGATAGGTGACCTGCAGCTTCCATTCGCCGGCACCTGCCATCGTCACCGTGCCGTTGGTCATGCTGCCCATGGTCGAAGCCGGGCCCGATTGCACCGTCGCGACGGTGCCGTTGGTCATGTTGCCGCCCGCGCCCTTGGCGCCGCCCGGAAGGTGATCCCAGGGATAGGAGCCCTCGCCGAGCCCCTTGAGCGGGATGATGTGGATCTCCTCCGCCTTCAGCGCGCCGCCCGGTCCCGGCACCGACGTGATGCCGACGAAGTCCGTCGATTTGATCTGGTCGAAGCGCCGCGGCTCGACTGCCGAGAACGAGGTGGTCGGCGCGATCGCGCCCGTGATCGTCGTGCCGTCGTCCTTGCGCACGGTGACCGTCTTGCCGTCGATCGCAGTGATCGTGCCGCGCACCAGCATCGGCGGCGTCGCGGCGAAGCTTGCGGCCGCCATCGCGCAGAGCGCGGCGGATACCATCAGTGCACGGATGTTCATGGTCGTTTCCCGGAGTTTAGCCGGGTGCGAATCCATACCAATCCGCGGCGGCGCGCAAGCCGCGGCATCCTTCACCACAACGGGCGTGTGGTCAGGCGCCGGCGCGCGCCTTGATCACGATCTCGATGCGGCGGTTGCGCGGCTCTTTGCGGTCGTCGGCGGTGGCAACACGCAGATGGGTCTCGCCGAAGCCCTGCGCCGAGACATGCGAAGCCGGCACCCCGGCGCGCACCAGCGCATCGGCGACGGCATGGGCGCGCTGTCCGGTCAGCGCGAGATTGCGATCGGCCGGACCCCAGGTGTCCGTGTAGGCGCCGACCTGCAACACGGTGTGCGGATAGCCGCGCAGGATCGCGGCAAGGGGATCGAACACCCCGCCGGATATGATCTCGCCTTCCGGCGTGAATACCGCTGTGTTCGGGATGACGACATCGATGTTGTCGCCCTGGCGCGCGACCACGACACCCCGCAGATGGCGGCGGAGCGTCGTCTCGAGGCTGTCCATGTAATTGCCGATCTGGGCCGAGGCGAGCGGACCGGGCGGACCCGGAATCACGGCGCCATGGAGCGGCGGTGCCGCAGGCTTCGGCGCGACCGGGCGTTGCGATGGCGGCACGGGCGGATAGTCGCCGCCAGGCCGGGGCGTTGTGCTGCAGGCAGAAAGTACGGCCGCGAGTGCCAGGGCCGCCAGCGAAGAAAGACGCATATCGTTATCCATCCATCACGAATTCTGCTGCCTCAAAGGTGGCAGATATTTGGCCGCAAGCCGCCGGGCCTGCTAAACAGGCGCATCGGCATTTCATAACGCACGGGACGGAAAAATGACTCTCTTCGATCTATCGGGAAAAGTGGCGCTCATCACCGGTTCGACCAAGGGCATCGGCGAGGCCATCGCCCATCGCATGGCCGAGCATGGCGCAAAGGTCGTGATCTCCAGCCGCAAGGGCGACGCCTGCGAGAAGGTCGCGAACGACATCAACACGGAGCGCGGCGCCAAGGTCGCCGTGCCGATTCCGTGCAACATCAACTACAAAGAGCAGCTGCAGATGCTGGTCGACGAGACCCACAAGCAGCTGGGCAAGATCGACATCCTCGTCTGCAACGCCGCGCTCAACCCGCATTACGGCTCGATGTCGAATATCGGCGACGAGGCCTTCGACAAGACGCTCGGCGCGAACATCAAGTCGAACCACTGGCTCGCGCAGATGGTGCTGCCCGACATGATCGAGAAGAAAGACGGCGCGATCATCATCGTCTCATCCATCGGCGGCTATCGCGGCTCGACGGTGCTCGGCACCTACGCCATTACCAAGGCGGCCGATCTGCAGCTCGCGCGCAACCTCGCGGTCGAGCAGGGACCGAACAATATCCGCGTCAACTGCATTGCGCCGGGCCTGGTGAAGACCGATTTCGCCCGCGCGCTGTGGGATACGCCGGAGGGCGAGCGCCGCGCCAGCTCGGGCACACCGCTCCGCCGCCTCGGCGAGCCGGACGACATCGCCGGCGCCGCCGTGTTCCTGGCGAGCAAGGCTGGTTCGTGGATGACCGGTCAGTCGATGATCGTCGACGGCGGTTCGCTGGCATGAGGATGCTGCTCGCCGGCACGGCTCTTGCGACGCTGTTCGCCGCCGCGCCGGCACGGGCCGACGACTGGGACGGCATCGACTGTCGCAACGCGATGACGCAGCTCGAGATGAACGTCTGCGCCAACAAGGACTTCCGGAAGGCGGACCGCAAGCTGAACGACGCCTATCAGCGGCTGCGCAAAAATCTGGACCCCGGTGAATTTCGCAAGCTGCGCGATGCGCAGCGCGCCTGGATCCAGTTCCGCGACAAGGAATGCACATTCGAAGCGGCCGAGAACGAGGGCGGTTCGATCTATCCGATGATGTATTCCGGCTGCCTTGCCGGCCAGACGGAAACCCGGACGCGGCAGCTCCTCCAGCTTCTGCACGACAGGCAGGGACGATGAGCAAAAGAACGATTGCCGCGCTGGCCTTTTGCTCGCTGGCCTTTGCATCGCCGGCTTTCGCCGCCGGCTGCGACACCGCGCCGAACCAGAACCTCGCCAACACCTGCGCCGAGGATGCCTACAAGGCCGTGACCGCGAAGATCAACGCGATCTACAAAAGGGTTCTGGCGAAATACGATCCGGAGGGACAGGCCCTGCTGCGCCAATCGGAACGCGCCTGGATCGCCTATCGCGACGCCGAATGCGCCTTCCGCAATTCCGGCAATGCCGGCGGAAGCATCTGGCCGATGGTCCATTTCGGCTGCCTGACGGCGCTGACGGAAGCCCGCATCAAGGATCTCGAGGCCGCCGAGAATTGCGAGCCCGGAGACCTGTCCTGCCGCCAGACCGAGGACGCCGCCAAGGCCGCCGATTGAACGTGCCGCCCGCGCATTACCGCCCCGAGATCGACGGCCTGCGCGCAGTGGCCGTCCTGATGGTTCTGGCCTTCCATGCCGGAATCAGCGGCGGTGGATATGTCGGCGTCGATGTCTTCTATGTCATCTCGGGCTATCTGATCTGCGGCATCGTACTGCGAGAAGACGGCGCCTTCTCTTTCGCGCGCTTCTACGAGCGGCGCGTACGCCGCATCATGCCGGCGCTTCTGACGATGCTGGCGGCGACGGCGCTGTTCTCCTTCATACTCTTGCCGGCGGACATGGCCAGCTATGCGCGCAGCCTCGTCTCGGCGACGGTCTTCGCATCGAACTTCTATTTCTGGCACTCGCTCGGCTATTTCGGCGTCGATCCGCAATATGCGCCGCTGCTTCACACCTGGTCGCTGGCGGTGGAGGAACAGCTCTATATCGTCTGGCCGATCGTCATCGTCGCGCTCTCGGCGCGATCTGGAAGACGCGGTGTCGCGTTCGCCATCGCGGCGCTTGCGCTCGGCGCGGTCCTGGTCGGGCTTCTTGTCGTGGACCGGATTCCACGCGCTGCCTTCTTCCTTCCAGTCTATCGTTCTGCGGAGTTTCTGCTGGGGGCGTTTCTGGCGACCGGAATCGTCCCGAAAATTACAAGCCGATGGATCGGTGATGTTCTTGCGGCGCTGGGACTGATTGCTGTCCTCGCAAACCTGCCATGGGCGCATCCGTCCCCGGCGTTTCCGCATCTGGAAATTCTGTCCGCCTGCGTCGGTACCGCGCTGATCCTCTACGGCACGGACCTGCGCAACACACTCGTCGCGCGCATACTGGGTCTTCGGCCCATAGTCCTGATCGGCCAGTCGTCCTACTCGCTCTATCTCTGGCACTGGCCGATCATCGCCTTCGGCACATATTATGTGCTCGATCCGCACAGCGCGGCATGGCTCAAGATCGTTCTGGCGCTCGCTGCCATTCCCGTCGCGTTCGCGTCCTGGCACTTTATCGAGCGGCCCTTTCGCAGCCCACGCGCGATCCTGTCGCGGCGCCAGGTCTTTATCGGCGCGGCGGCCGTCAGCGCGGCTCTCGCGCTGTTCGGCGCGACGGTCGCACGTCTTCACGGCCTGCCGGCGCGCTTCGACGCCACGACGAACGCGATCCTCGCCGAGGGTAACCACGCCTGGAATCCCTGCTACGCCCAATCGCCGCAATCGGTCGCCGACGGCAGGCTGTGCATCGTCGGAGATCCCGCCGCGAAGCCGAGCTTCGTGGTCTCCGGCGACTCCCATGCCGACATGTACGACGTCGCACTGGACGAACTCGCGCGGCGCAATCGCGTATCGGGCTACATCTTCAGCGAATCCGGCTGCCGCGGCTATGTCACCGACGTGCAGGCCGGCGGCGAGACGAACTGTGCCAGGCGCAACGTCGAAATCTACAAGCTGATACGGAAGCTGCGTCCCAAAGCGCTCGTGATCATCCAGCGCTGGACGACCGCGAACGTCGCAAGACGGGAAGAAGCCTCAAATCCGACGGCGGCACATTGGCTGGCGGAAATGCACCGGGGGCTCGACGATCTGGTGCAGCTGGCGCGCGACAGCGGGGCGAGGATCGTGATCGTGCGCGACACGCCGGAGACGAGCGACCTGATCGCGCCCAACATGGCCAAGGCCCGCGCGCTCGGTCTGGACGATGCGGCAGGGAATCCGCCGGCGGAATTGGTGCGTGGCGCGACGCGCGCGGAATATCGCGCAAGCGAAGCCGCCAACAGCGAGATGTTCGCCGCCTTCTCGGCGCGTGTGCCGGTTCTCTTCCTCGATCCGGCGGCGATCCTGTGCCCCGCCGAGCGCTGCCTCACGCAGCGCGGCGGTTATCCGCTCTATCGCGATACGCATCACCTGTCGCTGGCCGGCGCACGCTTGGTGATGCCGGCCTTCGCGCCGCTGATGAAGCTGCTGACGGCACGCGGCACTACATCCCGATGACGTCTTCGGGGTCCTTCGCGGCGAGCTTCTGCGCGTCCGCCACCGCTTTGTAGGTCAGTTCGCCCTTGTAGACGTTGAGACCGGCGCGCAGATGCGGGTTGCGGCGCATCGCGGCTTCGGCGCCCTGCTCCGCCAGCGCGATCGTGAACGGCAGCGTCGCGTTGTTGAGCGCGAAAGTCGAGGTGCGAGCGACCGCGCCCGGCATGTTGGCGACGCAGTAATGCACCACACCGTCGACGACATAGGTCGGATCGGCATGGGTCGTCGCATGCGAAGTCTCGGCGCAGCCGCCCTGGTCGATCGCGACGTCGACGATCACCGAGCCGCGCTTCATCTGGCTGACCATCTTCCGCGTGATCAGCTTCGGCGCCGCCGCACCCGGCAGCAGCACGCCGCCGATGACGAGATCGGCGCTCGCGACCTGCTCCTCGATTGCATCGAGCGTCGAATAGAGCGTGTGCATGCGCGAGCCGAACTGCTCGTCGAGCTCCTTCAGGCGGTTGAGCGAGATGTCCATGATGATGACATGCGCCTCGAGGCCCATCGCCATGCGCGCCGCATTGGTGCCGACGACGCCACCGCCGAGAACGACGACCTTGGCCGCCGGAACGCCCGGCACGCCGCCGAGGAGCTGGCCGCGGCCGCCCTGGGCGATCTCGAGGCAATGGGCACCGGCCTGGATCGACATGCGGCCGGCGACTTCGCTCATCGGCGCGAGCAGCGGGAGACCGCCACGCGCGTCGGTCACGGTCTCATAGGCGATGCAGATTGCGCCGCTCTTGAGCAGGCCCTGGGTCTGCTCCGGATCGGGGGCGAGATGGAGATAGGTGAAGAGGACCTGGCCGGGACGCAGCCGCGCGATCTCGACCGGCTGCGGCTCCTTCACCTTCACGATCATGTCGGCGGTGGCGAAGACGTCGTCCGCGGTCGCAAGGATCGTTGCGCCGACGCGGATGTAAGCCTCGTCGTCGATCCCGATGCCGGCGCCGGCATGGGTTTCGACGAAAACCTGATGGCCGCGCGCGGTCAGCTCGCGCACCGCGGGCGGCGTCATCCCGACGCGGTATTCGTGATTCTTGATTTCTTTCGGAACACCGACGCGCATGGGGGAAACCCTCGGAATGGCGCGGCAAACTACTCCGCGTGCGCGGACCGGTTCAATCGAAGCGCGTTGCGAGCTTGCGTGGCGCGGCGACCGAAAGTTTCAGAAAGTCCGACGGGAAAGCCAGACATCGCCTTTGCCGCGAAATCGGGCGCTGTCGCGCATGCGAATCCCGGAATCGGAAAGGCTCCGCTGCCTGCGCAGCGGAGCCTTCCGTGTTCGACACGCGTTCAGCGCGAACGGTCGTGATGTCCGTGGTCGCCGTCGGAACCGCCGGACGAACCGCTGTCGGACCCACCATGGCCATGGCCGGCCGAACCGCTGCCGCCGGAACCACCCGAGCCGCCACCGGGGCCACCGCTTCCGGAACCGCCATGTCCACCGCTATGGCCGCCGCCGGGTCCACCTGTGCCCGGTCCACCCGATCCGCCGCCAGGGCTACCGCTACCGGAGCCACCAGGTCCGCCGCTATGGCCGCCGCCGGGTCCACCTGTGCCCGGTCCGCCCGAGCCACCGCCAGGGCCACCGCTTCCGGAACCACCAGGCCCGCCGCTATGGCTGCCGCCGGGTCCACCCGTGCCCGGTCCGCCCGAGCTACCGCCAGGGCCACGGCTTCCGGAACCACCAGGCCCGCCGCTATGGCTGCCGCCGGGTCCACCCGTGCCCGGTCCGCCCGAGCCACCGCTTCCGGGCCCACCGGTGCCGCCACCTGGACCACCGCTGCCCGGCCAGCTTCCGCCGGAGCCCGGACCGCCATGACCGTCATGTCCTCCGTGACCATCACCGCCATGTCCGCCATCGCTATGTCCGCCAGGCATGCCGGGAAAGCCCGGAAATCCGGGGAACCCGCCGTCGTGATCGCCATGGTCGCCATGTCCCGGCCGCCCGTCGCCGCCGTGGCCGGGACGGTGACCGCCATGGCCGTAGTCATGCTCCCAGCGGTGGCGCCAGGTGTCGCGCCAACGGAAGCCGTGACCGATGTAGAAGTCGAAATCGAGCGCGGGCCCGAAGCGGTTCACGCAGGCCCATTCCGGACGCCGCGAATCCCACTGGTCGAAGCGCCATGCGCCGCGGATCCAGTACTGCACCCGGCCATAGCGCTCGCGATAATAGAACGGTCCGCGATACCACTGGCCGCGGTAGTACACGGGGCAATACGAGATCGGATATTCCCAGAACCCGTCCGGGCATCCGAAGCTGTCGCAATAGCCGCCGCTGTCATACGAAAATCCGAGACCCCAGCGCACGCCGAACGTATCGGCTTTCGCCGGTGCCGATCCCAGCAGCGCCGCGCCCATCAATGCCGCGGCCGCAACGGTCGTAGCCATCAATCGTTTCATCATCTGTCTCCTCAGCTCCCTGACGATCATTCACCGCGGATCGCGGCGCCAATGTGACATGCAAACGGGCGATCTTCGCATCGCATAGAAACGAAGACCGCCCGCTGCCTTATTGACTCAACTCAATGATGATGGTCGTGACCGCCGCCGTGGTGGTCGCCGCCACCGCCATGTCCACCGTCATGGCCGCCGCCGTGGCCGCCGCTCCAGCTACCGCCGCCATGGCTGCCGCCGTAGCTGCCGCCGCCGTGTCCGCCACCGCTGTAGCTGCCGCCGCCGTGGCCGCCGCCGTATCCGCCGCCGCGATGGTCACCGCCGCGATCCCAGTCGCGATGACGGTCACCGCCGCCCCAGCCGCCGCGGCGATCCCAGTCGGCGCGGCCCCAGCCGCCACGACGGAAGCCGTTGTCATGCCAGCCCGAACCGCTGCGCCAGCCGCCGTGGTAATAGAATTCGCGGTGCCCGTGATACCAGCGCGTCCGGAAGCCATTGCTCAGCCAGATGCCGTCGATGAAGACGGGGCCGTAATAGTAGTCGTAGTAGTCGTCGCCATAGTCGTCGCAACGATAGGGATCGTAGTAACGGCTGTAGGGATCGCAGTAGGCCGGCACGGCATAGCCCGGCCCGCCGAATTCGAAGCCGACGGTGACGCGCGCTTCCGCCGGTGCCGCCGTCATGGCGCTCGCACCGGCCAGCATCAGCGCACCCAGCGCGGCCTTGGTCAGGAATTTCATGGCTGTCCTCATGTGATTCAGTTGCCGAGGATGACCATGATGGTCGGCGCCTGAACCGCACATGAACATGGTTGTCAGGAAACCTGCAGCCGAAACTTCAAGCGGAACAGCCTCTTGCTTCGACGTTCCAGATCGTTTCGAGCGTATCGCCACGCACCACGTGATAACGGTCGTATAGATTCACCGTCGGATCGCAGTGCGGAACCACGCAGCGCACGACGTCGCCGGGCTTCAACAGTGCACCGTCGCGCGGATAAGCGATGCCACCCTGCTCGTCGCCGAAGAAGAAATACGATGCGCCGTCGGGCGCGCCCGAACGCAGTTGCGGCGGACCGGCATCGGTGGCGAAGGACTTGAAGCCGGCATCGGTGGTGGCGAGGCCGGGACGATTGGCGCTGACCACTGTGGTCTGCACCATCAGCGAGACCTCGAACGGAATCGCGTCGCCGGGTTTTTCCCACACGTCGTTGTACTGCTTGTCCATGAAGATGTAGGAGCCGACCTGCAACTCGGTCAGCACATGCGCATCGGTGTCGATGTCATGCGTGCCGGTGCCGCCACCGGACATGATCTTCGGCGCGAGGCCGTCCCTGGCGAGCGCATCGCGCAGCGCGCCGAATTCTTTCATCACCTGAAGCGTCGCATCGCGGCGTTCGTTCGGCGATTCCATGTGCTGCGCCTGGCCCGCGTAGCATTGCAGGCCGCAATATTCGAGACCTTCGGCGCGCGCGACCTGCGCGACCAGCGCCGGTGCATCGGCGGCGCGGATGCCAGTGCGGCTCATGCCCGGATCGATGTCGATGAGAACCTTGAGCGTCTTGCCCGCGGCGCGTGCCGCGGCATCGATGCGCGCCGCGACTTCGGCATTGTCGACCGTGATCATCAGATCGCCCATGCGCGCATTGAGCGCCATCAGCCGCGTAATGCCGGCCTCGGTCACGACCGGAGAGGTGAGCAGGATCGAGTCGATACCGCCGGCGGCGAGCGCCTCGGCCTCGCCGAGCTTGGCGCAGCAGACACCGTTGGCGCCGGCCGCGATCTGGCGCTTCGCGATCTCGACGCTCTTGTGGGTCTTGGCATGGGGACGGAGGCCGACGCCGGTGCGCTTCGCATGCGCGACCATGCGCGCGATGTTGCGCTCGAAGGTGTCGAGATCGAGGACGAGTGCCGGGGTTTGCAGCTTCGCCGCGCCGCCGGGCACGCCGATGAGATTGTCGTTGAGCGAGGTCATGCGCAGAAGCTAGCGCAAGGCGAGCGCCTCGCGCAGCAGAATTTTCTGTGTCGGTGGCAGGATCTCGAGGGCACGGGATATCGGCAGCATGCGCGAAGCGACTTCGACCCCGTCGTCCCGCTTCACGAGGCCTCGGTCGTAACGAACACCTTCGACCAGAAAGATCGGCTGGAGGAAGTCCGGATAGGGGTAAGCGTAGCCCCTGGGCCTGGGCACGAGATGGCGATAGTGCAGCACGGCAAGCGGTCGCGGCCGGGCGATGCGCCAACCAGTTTCCTCGCCGACTTCGCGGCGCACCGTGGCGAGCAAGGTCTCGCCTTTCTCAACGCGGCCGCCCGGGATGATGTGATGCAGGATGCCGCCGCGCCCGTCATTCGAGCTGACGACCATCACGCGCGAATTCTTGAAGACGACGCCGCGCGCCGACATGACGAGTTTCGGGGGGCATTCGGCCCAGCGATGCAGCCGCTCGCGCAACCGGAACGCCGCGCCCCAGCGGACTTCGTTGTCGGTCAGGCAATCGGATGGGAGCGAGAAATTCGGCATGCTTCCCCGACAGCAGCAGTGCAAGCGGATGTATCGCACAAGTTCGGCTGCATTATCGAGTGCACAGCGGATTTGCCGGGGCAACCCCGCGTGACAACTGGGCGGCGTGATTTCAGTCACGCCGCCTGGAAGATGTCCTGCTTAGCTGCTCATCCCCGGAGACGCGCCCTCGATCGGCTTGTTCGGCAAAGGCTGCAGCGAAGACGAGTGATCGAGCGGCTCCATCGGAACGTTGAACGAGTGCGGATACTCGTTCATCGCGCCCGTTGCGGCATCGACGCCGACACCGATAATGCCGCCGAGCAGGAGATTGCCCAGCGTCCATCCCTGAAAGTCGGACGGGATCGTCGACATGGCGTCCTTATACCCATCCTTGGTGCAGCGGATGGTGATGTCTTCCTTGGTCTTGTCGACCTTGACGACACCGGGCGTCACCACCGGCCAATTCCCTTCCTTGCTGGTCAAATTGCAGTTGGCACCGCTGACCGGCGTAGTCGTGATTGCGATAGACTGTGTCGACCCTTTGATGATCGAAGCACAGCCGGACAAAGCGATAACGCTTGCGGCAAGCGCCGCAACAGATACGAGTTTCATGTGGTTCCCCAACCCTAAGAAGAGTCGAGAATAAGCAAATATTCGGCCGATACGCCAGACCTCGATTTCTATATTAACCAGGTTACAGGGTGAGAGATGGAGAGACGCCTTCCGCTGCCGCAGCGGACAGGGTTACCCATATTGCGCAAGGCCCGGCGGACGATAAGGTCGGCGCGTGACCCTCGCCCTTCTCCTCATCTTCGTCTCCGCCGCCGTGCATGCCGTGGTCAACGTGCTGACCAAGCGGGCCGACGACAAATACGCCATGCGGCTGCTGATCGGCGTGTTCTCGGCCATCCTGGTGACGCCGGCGTTGTTCTTCCTGCCGCTGCCCAACACCCGCGCGCTCGGCTTCCTCGCCGCGACGGCGCTGGTGCATGCGGTCTACGAGCTGCTCCTCGTGCGCTCCTACGAGAGCGCAGCCTTCTCGGCGGTCTACCCCGTGGCGCGCGGGACAGGGCCGTTGTTCACGGCGCTCGGCGCGATCCTTTTGCTCGGCGAGCGGCCGCCCTTGGTCGAGATTGCCGGCATCCTCTGCGTCTGCGGCGGCGTGATCGCCATCGGCCTGTCGCATCGCGCCAGCGAAGGTGCACTCAAGGGTCTCAGCTTCGCGCTCGGCACCGGCTTCACCATCGGCATCTACACGCTGATCGACGCAACGGGCGTACGTTCGGTGGAAGAGCCGCTGACCTATGTTCTGTGGTTCTTCGTGGCGCACGGAATTTCGGTGCTCGCGACCGCGCCGGGCATCCGCGGCCGCGCGGTGATCGTGGAGGCGCGGCGGCAATGGAAGCTCGGCATCCTGCTCGGCGTGCTGTCTGTCACGACCTATGGTTCGGCGATGCTCGCCTACTCCTTCGGCGCCACGGCACAGCTCGCGGCGCTGCGCGAGACCAGCGTGCTGTTCGGCACCGCGCTGGCGATGAGCTTCCTCGGCGAGCACCTCACACCGCGGCGCTGGCTGGCGGCCGGCGCTATTGCGGCGGGCGCAGTGCTGCTTCAGATGGGATGAGCATCATCAGCAGGTCGTGCCCGGTGACCTCGCCGGACGGCGTGACGAAGGGCACCGTGCCCACTGCGCGAAAGCCGAAGCGTTCGTAGAGCTTCACGGCGCCCGTGTTGCGATCCCACACGTCGAGGAAGATGCGCGGGGCCTCTGCCATACGCGCCAAGGCCCGCCGCATCAAAATCGATCCAATGCCGCTGTTTTGGCGTCCGGGATCGACATAGAGACGGCGCAGCTGCATGTCGCCGGGTTGTGCGCCCTCGACATCCGCCCGGCCGAACTGTGCGTAGCCGGCAAGGCCGCCTTCGAGCGCCAGGGGAAACACGTCCCGGCGCAGGGCTTCGGCAAAATAGGTGTCACCAAGGCGATGCGTGAGGTGATGCTCCAGGTCGCTCGCCGCCATCGAATCGCCAAATGCGGCCGCATAGGTCCGGCGCGCGAAATCCGCGAGGATGGGAATATCGGCAGCAATGGCATCACGGAATATCATCGCGCCATGCTAGCGCGACCGCGCGGCGGCGGCTGTGCTACAAGGTCCACATGAAGACGTTTTATTCGCCCGCCCATCTGGAGCATGCGCCGCCGGAAGAGTTCGAAGGCGGAAGGCTCAATCCGGCCGTCGAAGTGCCCCGCCGGGTCGAAGATGTGAAAGCGGAGATCGCGCGGCGCAATCTCGGCCCCATCCTCGCGCCCGACGAATTCGGCATGGCGCCCGTCGCCCGGGTGCACGATGCCGGGCTGGTGCGCTTTCTCGGCGAGGCGAGCGAACTCTGGCGCAAGCGCTATGGCGAAGACGCGCCGCCCGCCCTGCCCTCGGCCTGGCCGGCGCGTGGATTGCGCAACCGGTTCGACGGCGATGTCGAGGCGCGGCTCGGCACCTATGCTTTCGACACGGCGACGCCGATCCTGAAAGGCACATGGGGCGCCACCTTGTCGGCGGTGAACTGTTCGTTGTCGGCGGCGCACGCGATCAAGAGCGGCGAACGCAGCGCCTTCGCGCTGGCGCGCCCGCCGGGCCATCATGCCAGTGCCGACGTGTTCGGCGGCTATTGTTATCTCAACAACGTCGCCATCGCCGCGCAGCGGTTCGCCGATCGGGGCCTCAAGCCCGCGATCCTCGATGTCGACTATCACCACGGCAACGGTACGCAGAGCATCTTCTACGGCCGCGGCGACGTGCTCTTCGTCTCGATCCATGGTGACCCAGTCTTCGCCTATCCGCATTTTCTCGGCTTCGCCGACGAACGCGGCGAAGGTGCGGGCGAGGACGCCAATCTCAATCTGCCGCTGGCGATGTATTCCGGCTGGGATGTCTATGCGCAGGCGCTCGCCACGGCGCTCGCACGCATCCGCGCTTTCGGACCGGATGTACTGCTCGTTTCGCTCGGCCTCGACACCTATGAGGAAGATCCGATCTCGCGCTTCAAGCTGAAGCCCGACGACTATCTGCGCATGGGCGAGGAGATTGCGGCGCTGAAACTGCCGACGCTGTTCCAGTTCGAGGGCGGCTACAATCTCGACGCGCTGCCCACAATCACCGCAAACGTGCTCGAAGGATTCGCGGCGCGCTAGCCGCCGAACAATTCCGGCGGCCAGGTGCGCGCAGAAGCGCGCTTGAACGCGGGCCGCTCGGTGATGCGCGCATTGTAGGCGTCGAATGTAGCGCGCGACGGAATGCGCTTGTTGAAATAGGCGACGGCGAAGACGCCGCCGAGCACGACATCGGCCGCGCTGAACATGTCCCCCAGAAGCCACGGGCCGGGATGCAGCGCCTGCTCGAAGGTATCGAGCATTGTCGATTGCAGGCCCCAGCCGACATGACGCGCCTGCTCCGCATCCCTGGTGGCAAGATAGGCCGCGGGCTCGAAAGCCGCCGTCGCGAAGACGGTCCAGCGCAGATAGGCGCCGCGCCGCGGGTCCTCGATCTTCGGTGCCAGCACGCCGTAGCCATAGCGGTCGGCGAGATACAGACAGATCGCCGGAACCTCGGTGACGATGCTGTCGCCGTCGCGCAGCGCCGGCACCTTGCCCATCGGATTGATCTTCAGATAGTCCGGCGCCTTGTGCCGGCCGTGGCGGATATCGGTATCGGCGACATCGAACGGGATGCCCAGTCCCTCCAGCAGCCAGAGCGGCACGAAGGACCGGCTCGCGACCGAGTGGTAGAGCGTGATCATGCCGGCGGCGGATCGTCGCCGCCCATCTTCTGCATTTTCTCGTGCAGCTTGTCGGCGACGTCCTTCATCGCGTCGCCCGCCTTGCCGAGGCCGCCGCCGGCCTTGGCCTGCATCTCGTCGATGACGCGGTCGACCGCCTGCTTGACGCTCGCCGCGGTGCCGCCCTTTTCGTATTCGCGCACCACGACATCCTCGACCCGCTTGACCAGCGCATCGACCGTGTAGTCGCGGTTCAGGCTGCGCTCGCGATGCTCGATGATCGAGTAGATGTCGATGGAGTCGTCGATGGTGCGGCCGATCTCGACCAGCTTGTAGAAGCGTTCGCCCTCTTCCTTGCCACCGGCGATGAGGTCGAAGATCGCGACCACGACGGTGAGCGGTATCTGGAAGAAATTGTGGAAGTTGTTGAGTGCCAGCTTGGCCTCGAAGACCAGCACGTCGCGAACGAATTTCCAGCGGGCATTGGGATCGCGCTGCGGCGTCATCGTCACATCGCTCATGGCCGGACCGTGCTAGCTTCCCTCTATTGATAATGCGTGAGAACGCCATGACCAAGGGCTTGCGCGATCTGACCGCAGCGGAGGGGCGCAACGCCTTCGGCGCGGACGCGGCAAACTACGACTCCGCCCGTCCGCCCTACCCTGCCTGGGTCTACGACAAACTGGCGGAACGCTGCGGCCTTGGGCCTGGTTGCCGGATGTTCGAGATCGGGCCGGGACCGGGGCTCGCCACCGGCGAAATGCTGGCACGCGGTCCAGCGACGCTGGCGGCGATCGAGCCGGATGCACGGCTGGCCGCCTTTCTTGAACGAAAATATGCCAGCCAGGCATTGCGGGTGATCAATACGGCATTCGAGGACGTAGCGCTGGACGACGGACTGTACGATCTCGGAACGTCCGCGACGGCGTTTCACTGGATGGACCAGCGGCCTGCGCTGGAAAAGGTGGCGCGGGCGCTGCGGCCCGGCGGCTGGTGGGCGGCGTGGTGGAACGTGTTCGGCGATCCGGATCGCGTGGACGCCTTCCACGATGCGACGCAGCACGTGCTCGCGCATATGCCCGGTTCGCCCAGCCATACCGTCGGTCAGGCACACCCTTTCGCGCTCGATACCGAGGCAAGGGTTGCGGATATTCAAGCGGTGAATGCGTTCGACGCCATCGACGTCGATATCCGCAAATGGACGCTGGTCCTCGATGCGGCGCAGACACGTGCGCTCTACGCCACTTATTCGCAGTTCAGCGTTGTCGATGCGGCGGAACGCGAACGTATTCTCGACGAGCTTATCCGGATCGCCGAACGCGAATTCGGCGGACGTGTCGAGCGCAACATGTGCACGGCTCTCTACACCGCGCGGCGGTGCTAGAATTTCACGTCCTGGCTGGCGCAGAGGAATTTCATCAGCGGCGTCGCGGCGCGGAAGGTCTCGGCCACCGCCGGCACGAGCTTGGCCGATTGTGCCAGCTTCAATCCGCTTTCGTGCATGGCGAAGAAGCTCTTGCGCTTGATGTCTTCGATGAAGGGGTGCGCCGGGTCGTAGCCGCGCGGCGGACGGGTGAGCTTGTGGCCGTCTTCGCCGCCACCGAGACCGCCGAACGTTTTTGCGAAGGCCTTGTCGCCGAGAACCGCCTTCCACTTGACCGGGCTTTTCACGATGGCGTCGCGGATATGTCCGAGTGCCGGCGCATCCGGCATGTACATGCCGCCGCCAAAATAGACCCGGTCATCGCCGAAATGCATGTAGTAGCCCGGCGCATGCACGTCCTTCGCCCCGGCATAGCGGAAATGACACGCAGCATGCTCCTTGTAGGGACGTTTATCTTTCGAGAAGCGCACGTCGCGATAGATCCGGAACATCGAGCCGCCGACGGGCCTGGGATCGGCAACGAAGTTCTTCGAGATCTTGCGCAGCTCCGGCGCCATCGCTCCGATGAACTGCGCCATCGGCGCCTGCACGCTGTCGCGATAGCGCTGCTTGTTGGACTCGAACCAGCCGCGCTCGTTGTTAGCCTTCAGCTCTTTGAAAAAGGCGAAAAAGTCCTTCGGGAAACCCTCGAACGCCATGTCAGTCCTCCGTCCGCCGCGGATCGCCCGCGCCGCGCCGCCCGCCAGCGAGCCACGCGGCCAGCGCGGAAGAGGCCTCCCGCGCCAGGCGATCTTCGTACAGCGCGATGTCAGCTTCTGTCAGCACGCTGCGCCAGCGCTCGTTCGTGCCTTTGTTGAAGAACGTCTTGGCGCCATCCGCCCAGACCTCATTGCCCCGCGGCATCAGCGTGCCGCCGGCATCGCGCATCGCATCGATATGGGCGGCGGAGACGAGACCGGGCCAGATCGCCTCGTTCACCGGGATGTCCAGGAAGTCCGAGATCCGCCGCATCTCGCCATCGAGATCGGCTTTCAGGTCGTTGTAGTGGACGAGCAGGACGTTCGGCCGCTTGCGGTCGGACCAGAAGCTGCGCTCGATATCGAAATAGCGCGCCGCCGGCATGTCGTCGGCGAGCCGTGCCTCCGGGCCTTCGGTCATCCACACCTGAAAGAACTCGCGGATGTCGTCCGGCATGCGGGGATGCGGCCGTGCAATGGCTTCGTCGGACATGCCGACTGCGTCCATGAAGGCGAGCGCCGCCGGACGGTAGTTGGCAACGTGGTTGTGCCACGACATGAAAGCGTCGAGGCCGCCGCGCGCGACATGGATGTAGCGGACCTCGTCGAAGAACGGCATCGCGTCGGACGGCGTGTGGGTCTTGATCACGCGCCGCCGCGTCTGGCCTTCGAGATTGGCGACGAGTTCTTCTACCGGATAGTCGCGGACATCTAACCAGGGCGAGAGCGACCAGATCGGCTTCGGCTCGGGCGACTGCTCGACGAGGAGATTGGCGATCTGGATCGTCCAGGTCGTGCCGCATTTGGCCGGTGTCGCGACGATGATGTCGCCGGGCCGCGGCTTGTAGGCCGCCCAGCGCCGCGTGTCCGTCGTCCAGCTGCGGATGGTCTTGGTCGGTGCGCGAACGCTCACATGTCCCCCAGTCGGGTCGGACGTTAGGCCGCGAAGCGCCTTCGGCTCAAGCGCCGGTAAACATCGTTTCGGGATCGGCGATCGAGCCCATCGGCGCGGTGACCTTGAAGATCGCATTGGCGCGCAGGCAGAGCACGCCGTCGGCCGTCGCCATGCCCTGCGCGAAGAACAGCGATTTTCCGGCGCGGAGGAATTCGGCCTTGCCTTCAACCCAAGAACCGATTTTTGCCGGGGCGATGAAATCGAGATTGAGATTCACCGTCGGGGCGAAGCCGACATCGGCCTTGGCCTGCACCCGGGCTGCGATCGGGATGAACATGTCGGCGAAAGTAGCGAGCATGCCGCCATGCACGACTTGGCCGGGATTGCAGTGGCGCATCTCCGCCCGGAAGCCCATGACGAGATCCTTGCCGTCCCATTTGCCGTAGAGCGGGCCGACCGCGTCGATGAAGCCGGTCGAGAACGCGAAGCGGCGGAAGCCTTCGGGAATGTTGGCGGACATGATGAACTCTGCGATGGCGGTTACATTGCTGTAACGGCGAATGCCGGAGCGCACAACGCACCGTTCACCTTTGCGTCACCATGGCCGCGCGGCTTGCCTCGGGCACGGGCCAAACCTACCTTTGGGCATGCTCTCGAAACTCGCTGCGTCGGCGGCGTTCCTGCTTTTGCCGCTGCTCCTTCTCGCGTTTCCGGCGCAGGGCGAAGACCACGCCGAGCGCGAATTCAAGGAATGCAGCCATTGCCCGGTGATGGTCGGTATTCCGGCCGGCAGCTTCGCCATGGGCAGCCATGCGAGCGAAGTCGGCCATTTCGACAATGAAGGCCCGGTGCACAATGTCTCCGTCCGCGCCTTCGCCCTCGCCAAGTTCGACGTGACCGCGGCGGAGTTTCTGACCTTTCTCGAAGCGACGGGCTACAGGCCGGCGCCGTGCAATTCGATCCTCGATCTGCGCTGGCATCCGCCGGCCGACGGACCGGCACAGGCGCCGGCCGGCGCCTATCCGCCGCAATGGCCGGCAATCTGTCTCGAATGGAAAGACGCGCAGGCCTATGTCGCCTGGCTCAACGCCGAAGTCCGCAAGGAGCGGCCAGAGCTGAAGGGCCGCGCCGGTCCCTATCGCCTGCCGAGCGAAGCGGAATGGGAATACGCCGCGCGCGGCGGCACGACGACGGCGCGCTGGTGGGGCAACGAACTCGGCAGCGACAATGCCAACTGCAACGGCTGCGGCAGTCCTTACGACGCGCGCATCCTCTCCGATGTCGACGCGTTCAAGCCGAACCCGTTCGGGCTTTACGGCATCCTCGGAAACGCCTGGCAGTGGACCGCCGATTGCTGGCATCCGAGCTTCAAGGGCGCACCGCAGGACGGCAGTGCCTGGACCAGCGGCGGCGACTGCAATCGCCATGTGCTGAAGGGCGGCTCGTGGGACAACATCCCGCTCTTCGTCAGGGCCGCGGCCCGCACCGGCGCCCCGGCACAGAAGGGCGAATACGATTACTCCAGCGTGGCGGGATTCCGGGTGGCGAGGACGCTGCCGTAACCGGCCCGCGCTGCGACATCCCACCCTGCGGCATGCACGCCGCGTCCATTGTTCGTCAATGACCGCGGGACTACCTCTTCGGCCATGAGCACGCTGATCGAGCGCTGGCAGGCCGTTAAGGCCGAACCCGCGATGCGCGGCCTTCTCGGCCGCTGTCCCAAATGCGGCGAAGGCCGCCTGTTCCGCGCTTTCCTGAAAGTCGCCGACAGCTGTCCGGCTTGCGGCGAGGAGATGCACCACCACCGCGCCGACGACTTCCCGGCCTATCTGGTGATCGTGATCGTCGGCCATGTGATCTGCGCCGGAGCGCTCGGCGTCGAGGCCGCGTTTTCGCCGGCGCTCTGGGTACATGCCGTGCTGTGGGGGCCGGCGACACTCGGCATGGCACTCGGGCTGATCCAGCCGGTGAAGGGCGCCGTCGTCGGCTTCCAGTGGCAGCACGGCATGGAAGGCTTCGCCCCGGCCAAGCGCGCCCGCGAACTCGCCGCTATCTGAGTGTATCGCGCGGATTGAGGTTGAGCGTCAGCTCGATCTGATCGCCGAACGAGGTTGCCGGCAGAGTTAGCGGCGACGACAGCAGCACCGCATTGCGCGCACTAAGTGCGATGTCGCGATAGAGCGCATCCTTGGTGTAGCGCTCGCGATCGAGGATTTCGCATTTCGCCACCGTGCCGTTGCGCAGCACCACGACATGCAGCGCAATGACGAAGCCCTTTCCGTTCAGCGACGGCACGTTGAACGTCCAGCGCCGGAGGATCTGCGCGCGGATGAGATCGCGCACGGCATAGGCGGTCTCGCTTCCGGGCATCGCATCGTCGCTGCTCGCCGCTTCGGCCGCGCTCGGATCGACCAGCGGCTTTGTGTTGCTCTGCGGCTGCTTCAGCTGTGCCAGCGCGTTGAGCTTCGTCGTCAGGTCGTCGCGCAACGGCTTCGTGCCGTCGGGCGACATGCCCTCGGGACGGTTGGCGGATGCCGGTTCGGGCGCCGTCGCATGCGGCATCGCCGGCTGCGGAATCTTGGCGACGCGCGGCGCGGGCGGCGAGGTCGTTTCGTCGCCGACCTGCACGATATCGACCGGCACGAAATGGGGCGGCGGCACGGGCGGCTCGACGCTGCGCAACATCAAGAGCAGCACCATCAATGCGAACAGCACATGCAGCGCGATCGAACCCGCGACGCCGCGGCCTTCGCCGCCGAAATAGGCCTTCGCCGTGCGCAAAAGCGCCAGTCCGCCTTGCCGGTCGAAGGTGATGTCCATGGCCCGAGCCTAACACATCCCGCACAAAGCCCATGCGGCAGGCGCGGTTGCGTCGCGCAAAAAGCCGCCGCAAAGTCATCACGAGTGCGCTATCCGGAGACGACCATGACCGAATATGTCCCCCCGAAAGTCTGGACCTGGAACAAGGACAATGGCGGACGCTTCGCCAACATCAACCGGCCGATCGCCGGGCCGACGCAGGAAAAAGAACTGCCGGTCGGCAAGCATCCGCTCCAGCTCTATTCGCTCGGCACGCCCAACGGCGTGAAGGTGACGGTGATGCTGGAAGAGCTTCTGGCCGCCGGTCATGCCGGTGCCGAATACGACGCCTGGCTGATCAACATCGGACAGGGCGACCAGTTCGGTTCGGGCTTCGTGTCGATCAATCCGAACTCGAAGATCCCGGCGCTCAGCGATCACAGCACCAACCCACCGACGCGGGTGTTCGAGTCGGGCGCGATCCTGATCTATCTGGCGGAGAAATTCGGCAGCGCCTTCCTGCCCAAGGACGGCGCAAAGCGCGCCGAGTGCTTGTCCTGGCTGATGTGGCAGATGGGTTCGGCACCCTATCTCGGCGGCGGCTTCGGTCACTTCTACGCCTATGCGCCATTCAAGATCGAATACGCCATCGACCGCTTTGCCATGGAAGTGAAACGCCAGCTCGACGTGCTCGACCGCCAGCTCGCGAACAACAAATACATGGCGGGCGATGAGTACACGATCGCCGACATCGCGATCTGGCCGTGGTACGGCGCGATGGCGAAGGGCTTGCTCTACAACGGCGGCGAATTCCTCTCGGTGCAGGACTACAAGAACGTGATCCGCTGGACCGACATGATCGCCGAACGTCCGGCGGTGAAGCGCGGCCGCATGGTCAACCGCGCCTTCGGCGAACCGGCCAGCCAGGTTCTCGAACGCCACAGCGCCGCGGACTTCGACGGCAAAAAGCTCGACTAGCGGATAAAGCTCTTGCCGCCCGCGAGGAAGAGCGGCGTGAGCAGGAACGAGAAGATTCGCCAGCGCGCGAGACGCAGCATCGTGTCGCGCAGCCAGAGCTGAAACCGCGTCATCGGCACGAAGGACGCCGCCGCGCCGCGGCCGGCCTTCTGTCGCGTGCGCAGTTCGGGCTGCAATCGCCGCTCATACGCCTTGAGCGCGGTCGGGATATCCTTCGCGCCGCGTAGTTCCTCGGCGAGCACATACGCCATCGCCATGCCCATCGAGGCGCCCTGCCCCGCGAGCAGCGATACCGCCGCGCAGGCGTCGCCCAGCAATACGACGCGATCC
The DNA here is from genome assembly GCA_018241025.1 of Pseudomonadota bacterium. GTDB lineage: Bacteria > Pseudomonadota > Alphaproteobacteria > Micropepsales > Micropepsaceae > Rhizomicrobium. The sequence goes on along the minus strand of JAFEEQ010000009.1, from coordinate 4,490 downwards.
TTCTGCCAGTGCCGCATCTCGATCTGCGCGACATGGTCGTAGTAGATCGGTCCGTCGCCGGCATGGGCGAGCGCCGTCGGCATCAGCCATCCGAAGCGGTCGAATTCGGCGCGCAGCGCCGTCACGCGATCTCTGGGCAGAGGCGCCTTGCCCGCATGGTGCACGAGGAAGGCGGCAACGCGGCCGTCGCGCAGGCCGTAGAGCCCTGCCGTGCGCTTCGGCACGGTGGCCAGCGTGAAGTCGCCATGCAGCGCCGCAAGAGTGGCGGCGTCGCGATAGATATAGGCAGCCGTCTGAAAACCGAGATTGCGGAAGAACCGGCTCTCAGGTCCGAACACGCGGGCGCGGACATCGGAATGGATGCCGTCGGCGCCGGCGAGCAGGTCGGCATTGAGTGTCGTGCCGTCGCTCAGCGTCACGCGCACGCCGTCGCGGGAATTGCGCAGATCGGTGATCGTGCAGTCGTAATGCCGCGCCACGCTATCCGGCAGCACGTCGTAGAGCACGCGCTCGAGATCGCCACGCATCAGCGAGAGCAGCTTGCCGTCGAGCGCCTTGCGCAGATCGATGTAGTTGAGCGCGGCCTGCCGCTCGCCATTGCCGTTCGCGAACACGACTTCATCGACTTTGTAGGCGACGGCGCGCAGGCGCTCGAGCAGACCCATACGCTCGGCGGCGTCGAAACCGGAGCCGAAGAAGTCGATCATATAACCTTCGTCGCGCGGACCGGCGGCACGCTCGACCAGCGTCACCTCCCAGCCGTCCTGTGCGAGCCACCAGGCGAGCGTGAGACCCGATATGCCGGCGCCGCAGATGACCGCTTTCATGGCTGCGTCCTTCCTTCGATGAGGTCGACGAAAAGATTCCAGGCGGCGCGGATGTCGCCGGTCGCGCCGGCGATGAGCAGATGCAGCGCCAGCCCATCGAGCACGATGGCGAGCAGCCGCGCGCGGGCGGGTGCGTCCGGAACATCGGGGCCGAACTGAGACGCCATCCGTTCAAGCAGCGGATCGAAGGTCGCCCGGACCCGTTCGCGCAGCCGCGCATCGAACAGCGACTTGGTGAAGAAAACGAAATAGGCGTTGAGGAGCGTGCGTTGATGTTCGGCCATCGCGATCGAGCTGTCGCCCAGCGCGCGCAGCCAGCCCGCATCGGCACCCGTCGGCGCGGCGTCGAGCATCGCGGCGCCGAACACTTCGAACGAGGCGATCGCGATCTCGTCGAGCGTCGCGAAGTGGTGGAAGACGTTGGCCTTGCTGGTGCCGGCCTCCTTGGCCAGCGCCGCGGCGGTGAAGCCGTCGAGCCCGTCGCGCCCGAGTACGGTCACGGCGGCGTTCAGGATGGCATTTCGAGCGGTGTCGCGCGGCATCGCTCCAGATACTGACCAACCGGTCGGTCAGTCAAGATATTCTTTTTGAAACAATGTCTTAATGTGGCACACGGTTACATTGGCGTCGACCTCAGCTGGCGTTCTGCTGCCACGGGCCGCCAGCCCCATCCTTCGACAGGCTCAGGATGAGGTCTCAAACTCAACCCTCATCCTGAGCCTGTCGAAGGATGGCAGTCCCGTCCGGAACCGGAGCGCTCCTCGCGCTATTCGAAAACCGGCACAAGGAAGCTTCGCTCATAGCCGGTGAAGCACGGCGCCGCGTTGAAGCGGGCGGTCGCTGCTTTGCAGCCCTCATCCTCGGCAACCTCGCGGCGATAATTCTCGTAGGCCGCGATCGACGGAAAGCTGAACAGCGCGACGCCGATGTCGGGCGGTCCTTCGCGGCCGAGGCCGGGAAAACTGAAGCTCGCATCCGGCAGCGCATCGCCCTCGCCGCCGGGCACAAAATAGCCGTGATGGGTCCCGCCATGCTTGCGGATCAGCGCGATCCAGGCGCGGGCATAGTCGAGGAATTCGGCGCGCCGTCCCGGTGCGATCTCATAGCGGATGAAACAGGTGAACATGATGCCTCCGTGCGGGCGCCACTTTATCCGGCGAACCGGGGCGCGACAGGCTGACCCAAACCCTTGACGCCCTTCCCGCACCTCCCTAAATAGCCGCTCAAGTGGCTTGGCACTCTCCAATTGTGAGTGCTGCCACGCACAGAATTCTAATTTCTTTCAACACTTTAGGGAGCAAGACGCATGAAGTTCCGTCCGCTTGGCGACCGTGTGGTCGTCCGCCGCGTGAAAGAGGACCAGAAGACCGCCGGGGGAATCATCATTCCCGAGACCGCGCAGGAGAAGCCGCAGGAAGGCGAGATCGTTTCGGTTGGCCCCGGCGCCCTCGACGAGAACGGCAAGCGCGTCGTTCCGGAAGTGAAGGCCGGCGATTTCGTGCTGTTCGGCAAGTGGTCGGGCACCGAGGTCAAGATCGATGGCGAAGAGCTCCTGATCATGAAGGAGTCCGACATCATGGGCATCCTCGAAGGCCGCAAGAAGAAGTAACCCGCGCCCCAATCGCGAAGCGATAGCGCGTCAGAGAATCCAGACACCAGGAGATACACAACATGGCAGCCAAGGACGTTAAATTCGGCGCCGATGCCCGCGAGAAGCTTCTGCGCGGCGTCGACATCCTCGCCGACGCAGTTCAGGTGACGCTCGGCCCGAAGGGCCGCAACGTCGTGATCGAGAAGAGCTTCGGCGCCCCGCGCACGACCAAGGACGGCGTGACGGTCGCGAAGGAGATCGAGCTCGGCGACAAGTTCGAGAACATGGGCGCCCAGATGGTGCGCGAAGTGGCCTCGAAGACCAACGACGCGGCCGGCGACGGCACGACGACCGCCACCGTTCTCGCCCGCGCCATCGTGCGCGAAGGCGCGAAGTCGGTTGCGGCCGGCATGAACCCGATGGACCTGAAACGCGGCATCGAGAAGGCGGTCGAAGCGATCGTCGCCGATCTCAAGAAGCGCTCCAAGAAGGTCAAGGCCAACGAAGAGATCGCCCAGGTCGGCACGATCTCGGCCAATGGCGACGTCGAAGTCGGCAAGATGATCGCCGAGGCGATGGCCAAGGTCGGCAATGAAGGCGTGATCACGGTCGAGGAAGCCAAGTCGCTCGCGACGGAACTTGACGTCGTCGAAGGCATGCAGTTCGACCGCGGCTACATCTCGCCTTACTTCATCACCAACGCGGACAAGATGATCGCCGAGCTCGACGAGCCGCTGATCCTCATCCACGAGAAGAAGCTGACCAGCCTGCAGCCGATGCTGCCGGTTCTCGAAGCCGTGGTGCAGTCGGGCCGTCCGCTCCTCATCATCGCCGAAGAGATCGAAGGCGAGGCGCTCGCCACGCTCGTGGTCAACAAGCTGCGCGGCGGCCTCAAGGTCGCGGCGGTGAAGGCACCGGGCTTCGGCGACCGCCGCAAGGCCATGCTGGAAGACATCGCCATCGTCACCGGCGGCCAGGTGATCAGTGAGGATCTCGGCATCAAGCTCGAGAACGTGAAGCTGAACATGCTCGGCACGGCCAAGAAGGTCCGCATCGACAAGGACAACACCACGATCATCGACGGCGCCGGCAAGAAGGCCGACATCAGCGCCCGCGTCGGCCAGATCAAGACGCAGATCGAGGAGACCACCTCGGACTACGACAAGGAGAAGCTCCAGGAGCGTCTGGCCAAGCTCGCAGGCGGCGTCGCGGTGATCCGCGTCGGCGGCGCGACCGAAGTCGAAGTGAAGGAGCGCAAGGACCGCGTCGATGACGCCCTCAACGCGACGAAGGCCGCGGTCGAGGAAGGCATCGTCCCGGGCGGCGGCACGGCTCTGCTGTACGCCTCCAAGGAGCTCGCGGGCCTGACCGGCGACAACGACGACCAGACCCAGGGCATTGCGATCGTGCGCCGCGCGATCCAGTACCCGATCCGTCAGATCGTCGAGAACGCCGGCGAGGAAGCCTCGATCGTGGTCGGCAAGCTGCTCGACCAGAAGTCGGCCACCTACGGCTACAACGCCCAGACCGGCCAGTATGTCGACTTCATCAAGGACGGCATCGTGGACCCGACCAAGGTCGTGCGCACCGCGCTGCAGAACGCCGCTTCGGTCGCCTCGCTCCTGATCACGACGGAAGCGATGGTCGCCGACCGTCCGAAGAAGGACTCCGGCCCGGCGATGCCGGGCGGCGGCGGCATGGGCGGCATGGGCGACATGGACTTCTGATTTGACGGCGCGCTCCGGCGCGCCGGCAGATCAACCCTCCGAAGCTCGCGCAGCGAGCGCAGGAGGGTCGGTCCAGAACCCAGCACAGAATGCAGAAAGGCCCGGTGGCGATACCGGGCCTTTTTGTTTGCAATGCCAAAATAAGCCGTCATCGACTGGGGAAACTTGTCACCGATTATGCGAAATACATCCCAAGTCGGCCAGACCGGCGCGTAAACGAGCTGACGTGCTCCCCGTTATGCCCTCGTTCATGAGGAGAGTCTGTTCTGGTTATGGCCCTGGCTGGGCCGTGCTGCAAACTCCGTCGGTGTGAGCCCGTTCAGGCTCGAGTGTGGTCGTCTGGTG
>JAFEEQ010000008.1 GCA_018241025.1 Pseudomonadota bacterium | reverse complement strand
TATCGCGGCCTCAAACGTAACCAGAGCCACCTCAATCTGCTCGCGCTCGCCTACAACATGACAAGAGCCATCAAATGCACCTGAACCGGCCCGGAAAAACCCTCCAGCGCCACCGCTGAAGGCCAGATCCAGCAAGGCCGACAAGCCGCCTGCAACACTCAAACGCTCAAACGCGAATTATGCAGCGATCCCCATCGTGGGGAGGTCGACACGAGCAACGCGAGTGTCGGGTGGGGATGTCACGCCCCCACCCGAAAAATCTCCACTGCGCTCCGATTTTTCGACCTCCCCACGATAGGGAGATAAAATCGATTCAATGCTTGTGCGTCTTCGCGAACGCCGCCTGCTGCTCAGGCGTCGCCTCCCGCTGATAGCGCTTCTTCCACTCCGCCGGCGGCATGCCGTAGACGATCTCCCGCGCCTGATCCTTTTCGAGCGCGATCCCCTCGCCCGCCGCCGCCTCGCGGTACCAGTCGCCCAGACAGTTCCGGCAGAACCCGGCGAGATTCATCAGATCGATGTTCTGCACGTCGGTGCGTTCGCGCAAATGCGCGACCAGACGCCGGAACGCGGCGGCTTCAAGTTTCTCGCGGGCGGCATCGTCCATCGTCAGCTTTCCTTTCGCGGACGGGTGAATTCTATCGCGGGCGGGCCCATCGCCGCCAGTGCGCGTTCGAGAACCGGCACGATCCGCGCGGCAAAGGCCTGCGCCGCCATGTCGTCACCGACCAGATCCTGCCGCATCTCGATCAGCACATGCGGCAGGCCGCGCATCGTCCCGTGACGCCACAGGCAATCGTTCTCGAGTTCGCCCGAATAAGGTTCGTTATCGCCGGTCGCGAACCCCGCTGCGGCGAATTCGGCGAGAAGCGGCTGCGCCAGTCTGCCGTCGCGATCCCACAGGATGCCGATCTCCCACGGCCGCGCAAAGCCCTTCCACACCGGCGTGAAGCTGTGCATCGAGATCAGGACCGGCACGGTTCCGGCGGTCGCCATCGCATCGATCTCGGCATCGACCGCGTCGTGATAGGGCGCATGGTACGCGGCAATCCTTTGCGCAATCTCCGCGTCGCCGATGCGGGCATTGCCGGGGATCAGGCTGCCGTCGGACAGTTTCATCACCAGCGTCGGATCGTCCTCGCCGCGATTGAGATCGATCAGGAGCCGCGACCAGCGCGCCAGGATCGCCGGCGCCCCGAAATGCGCCGCCAGCGCCCGCGTCACCGCCGCGGCGCCGATATCGCTCGCGATATGGGTGGCGAACAGCGCCGGATCGAGCCCGAGCGAGCCATAGCTCTCGGGCAGCGCACGGGAGGCGTGATCGCACAGAAACAGCAGGCCGGCACGCCCAGCCACGCGCTCGAAGGCAGCTTCGGTCATAGAATGGCGATAATTGTCCGCTCCTCTGCCGCCCGGCAAGCGCGTTGACAGCGCGCCGGCCATGCGCGACACCGGACCTCATCCGGCCCGAAAGAGGCCCATGCGATTAGCGATTGCCCTTCTCGTCCTCGTCGCCCTCGCTCCACCGGCCGAGGCCGGCCTCAGCGTGTGCAACAAGAGCGCGCGCGCCGTGAAGGTCGCCGTCGGCCGCTTCAACGGCACGCAATGGATGAGCGAGGGCTGGTGGCATGTCGATCCGAAAAAATGCACCGAACTCGTCGCCGGAAAGCTGGTCGCGCGCTACTACTACATGTATGCCTCGGACGGAGCGGTCGGCACCTGGGATGGAGGCACGAACTTCTGCGTCGGCACGGGGGACCGGTTTGCCATCGTCGGGCGCGGCGCCTGCAATGCCCATGGCTACGACCGCCGGGCCTTCTTCGAGATCGACACGCAAAACCGCCTGAGCTTCACGCAGAATCTTTCGGATTGAGATGAGACGCCGCCGCAAGACAAAGATCGTCGCGACCCTCGGCCCTGCCACCTCCACGCGGGAACGAATCCGCGCGCTGTTCGATGCCGGCGCCGACGTCTTCCGCATCAACATGAGTCACACCAGCCACACCGCACTTGGCGAACTGCACAAGCTCATCCGCGGCGTCGAGTCCGATGTCGGACGGCCGATCGCCATCCTCGCCGACCTCCAGGGACCGAAGATCCGTCTCGGCACGTTGGCGGGTGGAAAGATGGTGCTGGAAGAAGGCCAGCAGGTCCGCCTCGTGCGCAAGGTCCAGGCCGAGGATCCCGCGAACATCCCGATCCCGCATCCGGAGGTTTTCGCCGCGATGAAGATGCGGCACACGCTGCTGATCGACGACGGCAAGGTGCGCCTGCGCCTGCGCGCCGTGAAGGACGATAGCGCCGAGGCCGTCGTCGTGATCGGCGGCGAGATCAAGGACCGCAAGGGCGTCAACCTGCCCGACACGCTGCTGCCCATTCCGGCGCTGACGCCGAAGGACCGCAGCGACCTCGACGCCGCGCTCAACCTCGGTGTCGACTGGGTCGCGCTGTCTTTCGTCCAGCGGCCCGAAGACGTGGCCGAACTGCGCAAGATCGTCGCCGGCCGCGCCGCGGTGCTCGCCAAGATCGAGAAGCCCAAGGCGCTCGAAACCCTGCCCGGCATTCTCGAACTCGCCGATGCGCTGATGGTGGCGCGCGGCGATCTCGGCGTCGAGCTGCCGCTGGAAGCGGTTCCAGGGCGGCAGAAGCAGATCGTCCGCGCTGCGCGCAAGGCCGGCAAGCCGGTTGTCGTGGCGACCCAGATGCTCGAGTCGATGATCACGACTTCGGTGCCGACGCGTGCCGAAGTCAGCGATGTCGCCACCGCGGTATTCGAAGGCGCCGATGCGGTGATGCTCTCGGCCGAAACCGCGGCCGGCGCGCATCCGGTCGAGGCGGTGCAGATGATGGATCGCATCGCACAGTCGGTCGAGAGCGACACGCTCTACACCTCGATCCTGGAATCCCAGCGCAGCGCACCGGAGGAGACGACGGCCGATGCGATCATGGCCGCGGTGCACCAGATCACGCATACGGTCCACGCCAAGGCAGTGGTGTGCTGGACCAAATCGGGCTCGACCGGTTTGCGCGCCGCGCGCGAACGGCCGGAGGCGCCGATCGTCGTTCTGACTCCGCTGATCGAGACCGCGCGGCGGCTTGCGCTCGGCTGGGGCCTGCACTGCGTGCCGACCGAAGACGCGCACGATCTCGACGACGTCACCGATCGCGCCGCGCGCATCGCCTGGCAGGAAGGCTTCGCGCGTCCCGGCGACCGCGTCGTCGTCACCGCCGGCGTGCCGCTCGGCACACCGGGCTCGACCAACCTGCTGCGCGTCGCCTTCGTCGGGCCGAACAAGGATTAGACGGCCCGACGGGCATCGGCGGCCGCGAAGTGCGCCATCTGGTCGGAAAGAGCCTTGATGAAGCCGGGCCGTGCCGTCGCGCGCGCGACATAGGCGCGGCAGGCGGGAAAGGCCTTGAGCCCGTCGAAGCGGTCCACTGCCCGCAGCACGTCGGCCATCAGGATGTCCGCAACCGAAAAGCCGCCGGGCAACCATTCGCGCCCCGACAGCACCCGCTCCAGATGCGGCAGCCGGCTCGCGGTCAGGAAGCCTTCGAAAAACTTCCAGGCCGGTGTGTCGTCCACCGCATTCATGAAGTGGAGCATCACCCAGGGCAGGCTCGCCATCTCGACCGAGTTGAGTGCCGCGAACAGCCATTGCTTGACCGCGTTGCGTCCGGCGGGATCGCCGGGCATCAGCTTTTCGCTGCGCTCGGCCAGATGCAGCAGGATCGCGCCGCTCTCGAAGATCGAAAGATCGCCGTCGGTCAGCCAGGGCACCTGACCGAAAGGCTGATGCGCGAAATGCTCCGGCTTGCGATCCTCGAACGGCGTGCTCGCGACGCGATAGGGCAAGCCCGCTTCTTCCAGGGCCCAGCGCACGCGCAGGTCGCGGACAAGGCCGCGCGGCATCTCCGGCACCCAGTCATACGTCGTGAGGATCAGTTCGCCCATCGCGCTCTCCGTTCGTCCGGCAAATCCGGCTCGCATCTTTTTCACGCGCACGAATATATCGCCGATCGATTCCCTGTCAGACAGGCTCGTGCGAATTTCTCCAGCGAGACCGCGGCATTCTTTCGAACCGCTTTTGGATAAGCCTCGACGGATTTATTTTCGCGCCACTCTTGAACCGAGTCTCTGCAAACACCATTTCGGCTACATCCCCCGATTTGCATATGGAGCGCACGATGCCGAGGCAGCGAATGACGACGCATGTCCGATCCCGGACACCTTATCCACGCAGGACGCGAAGGCTAACCGCTTCAACCGGAAAGCCTTTTTAAATCGGCAATGCGCGAATTGGCTATTCGAACCCGATTTTTTGCAAAAACGCAGAAATCACGTTCGGACTTAGATCCCTTCGCCCTCGACATCGCGGGTCAGCGCATCGATGTGCTTCTGCGCGCCGTCGAGCTGGGGATCGAGTTCGAGCGCCCGGCGATAGATCTTCAGCGCGCCGGCCTTGTTGCCGTATTCCTCGAACAACTGGCCGAGCTCGTACATCGCATTGAAGTTGCGCGGATTGGCGAGGATAGCGCGGCCGAGCGACTGCATCGCGCCATTGTCGTCGCCCATCGCCCGCTGGAGCAGCGCGCGGCGGCGCCAGCCTTCGCCGAACTTCGGCGCGAGATCGGTAATGGACTCGAGCAGCTTCTTCGCCGTCGCATTATCGCCCGCGGTCATCGCCGCAGCGGCACGCGTCATCAGGAGCTCGATGCTCGGACTGCCGGAGATCAGGAAGATGCCGCCGATCTTGTCTTCGAGCGGCTTCGCCTCTTCCGGCGACTGCGCCTTCTTCAACTGGTCGAACAGCGTGTCGATCGACGGCGGCGCTTTGGGCGGCGGCGGATCGGCCGCCAGCGCCACGGCCGGCAGCAGCAGGAAGGCGAGGACCAACGCTTTGCGCATGGCCTTTATTTATCCCGCGCGTTCGGCCAGCGCCACAGGAACCGGACCGCCATCGGCCCAATCGAGCAGCTCGGCGAGATGGACGAAGGGCGGCGTGTCGTCGCTCTGCAGATGGTTGAGACAGGGGAAGTTGCTGGTCGCGACGATATCCGGCTCGACCGCGGCGATGTTCTCCAGCTTGCGCTCCCGCAGCGCCCCGGCGATGTCGGGCTGGAGCAGCGAATAGGTTCCCGCAGAGCCACAGCAGAGATGGCCTTCGGGGATCGCGACCACGTCGAAACCGGCTGATTCCAGAAGCTTTTCGGCCTTGCCCGTGATCTTCAAACCGTTCTGCAAGGAGCAGGCAGCATGCCAGGCGACCCGGAGCGAGCGCGGTTCCTTCGCCGTTCCCGGTTCCGCCAGATCGAGGAAATCCCGGGTCGCCGCCGCCAGCGCCGCCGCCCGCGGCAGCCAGAGCGGATCGTCGAGGAACAGATGCGTCAGGTCCTTCATATGCGCCGAACAGCCGGTGGCGGTGATCAGCACGCCCTCATATTCGCCGCGCTCGAACGCCTCGACGGCCCGCCGCGCCCAGTTCTTTGCGTCCTCGCTGCGCCCCAGATGATGGGTCAGCGAGCCGCAGCAGCCGGCGCCTTCGAGCGGCACCAGCTCGATCCCCTGTCGCTCCAGCACACGGGCCACCGCGGCGTCGATGTCGGGCGCCACCGCTTTCTGGACGCAGCCAGGCATCAGGGCGATGCGCCGGGGATTGGGCAGGATCGCCCGCACCGGTGCCGCCGGTCCGCTCAGTCTCAGCTTCGCACCCATCGCCGCCATGCCGCGCAGCCGCCCCGGCAGCAGGAACGCGAAAGGCGCGATAAGCCGGGCAAACAGAAGTCCGACCCGGGTCAGCGCCGGGCGCGGCATCACGGTCGCAAGCAGCCAGCGGTACAGCTTGTCGCCCAGCGGGCGGCGGTAATGGACCTGGATATGCGTCCGCGCCTCATCGACCAGCCGCGCATAATTCACGCTCGACGGACAGGCCGTCTTGCAGGCGAGACAGGACAGGCAGCGATCGACATGCAGCACCGTCTCCGGATCGGGCGACCCGCCCTTCTCCAGCATGTTCTGCATCAGCACGATGCGCCCGCGCGGCCCGTCGCGCTCGTCGCCGAGCAGCACATAGGTCGGACAAGTCGCGGTGCAGATCCCGCAATGGACGCAGGCGCGCAGATTCTTCTCCGCCTCCGCGAGATGCGGATCGGTGAGCTGGGTCGGCGTGAAGGACGTGCGCATTCAGACCCCGTCCCACATCCGGCCAGGATTGAAGATGCCCATCGGATCGAAAGCGTCCTTGACCCGTTTGGTCAGCGCCGCGCGCGCCGCATCTTCGGGTTCGAAGACAGCGATGCGCTCGCGGGTCTCTTCATCGGCGCGGACCAGCGTCGCGTACCCGCCGGCGCGCGCGGCGGCGTCGCGCACCGCATCACTGCCCGGAAGCGTCGCTATCCAGAACAGGGCGCCGGCCCAATCGGCAAGCCAGAGCGGCGAGTCGATCTCGCTCGCCAGCTGCGCCGCCGCAGCCGGCGGAATGATTGCGCGCCAGACATCGAAGGGCTCGTCGACGAACACTTCGCCGCGTCCGAGCGCGCGGAACGCAACCTCGCCCTCCGGTGTCTCGATCACGTCGCGCGCGCCGATCAGCGTGCGCGCGGCAGCGCATTTCTCGGCCAACGGGTCCTTGTCGCCTTCAAAGCGGATCAGCGCATTGCCGCGGCTGAACGCAAGACCCGTGGCATCGAGCGGCGAGGACCACAATTTGCGCAGCAGCGTGAACCCCTCTTCCGGCTCCACGCCACGAACGATCAAGGTGGTCGAGAGCGGCGGCTTCGGGAACACCCGGAGCGTCACTTCGCTCAGCACGCAGAGCGTGCCGAACGACCCGCAGACCAGCTTCGGCAGATCGAAGCCGGTAACGTTCTTGACGACCTTGCCGCCGGCCTTGAACGCCTCGCCGAACCCGTTCACCGCGCGAAAACCGAGCAGATGATCGCGCGCCGCGCCGAACTTCACCCGCGCCGATCCGTTGGTGTCGGCGCAGATCGCGCCGCCGATGGTCGCAAGACCTGCAGGCTCGCCGAGCAGCGGCCCCCAATCGCCGGGCTCGAAGCCGAGGCGCTGGTTCTTCTGCGCCAGCGCCGCCTCGATCTCGGCGAGCGGGGTTCCGGGTGCGGCGGTCAGGATCAGTTCTTCCGGCTCATAGGCGATGATTCCGCTCAGTGCCGAAACGTCGAGCACCGAACCCATCGTCGTCACGGCGCGGCCGTAGTTGCGCTTGGAACCACCGGCGACGATCTCGAGCGGCGACCGCCATTCGCGCGCCGTCATCACGGCATCGACGATCTCGTCTTCATTGGAGGCAATATGCGTGGGCATCGGAATTCAGAAACGCGGCAGGTTCGGGAAGGGTATCCGCCCATCCTTCACATGCATATGCCCGCTCTCGACGCAGGCCGACAGGGTCGGAAACACCTTGCCGGGATTGAGCAGGCGCTCGGCATCGAAGGCGCATTTGAGACGCTGCTGCTGGGCGAGATCGAGGTCGCTGAACATGTCGGGCATCAGATCGCGCTTCTCCACACCGACACCATGCTCGCCGGTGAGCACGCCGCCGACCTCGACGCAAAGGCGGAGGATCGCCGCGCCAAAGGCTTCGGCGCGATCGAGCTCGCCCGGCTTCATCACGTCGAAGATGATCAGCGGATGGAGATTGCCGTCGCCGGCATGGAACACGTTGCAAAAGCCGAGTTTGTATTCGTCGGACATCGCGCTCATCCGCTCGAGCACGGCGGGCAGCATGCGGCGCGGGATCGTGCCGTCCATGCACAGCATGTCGGGCGCGAGCCGCCCCATCGCCGGAAATGCTGCCTTGCGGCCCGACCACAGCCGCGCGCGCTCCGTTTCTTCATGCGCCTCGCGCACTTCGGCGCCATTCCTGCGCGCGATATCGGCAATCGCGGCAATGGCGTGATCGACCTCGGCCTGGATGCCGTCGGCATCGATGATCAGCACACCGCCATCGGCTTTGGGATAACCGGGCGCGCAATGCGCCTCGACCGCATCGACGCAGCGCCGGTCCATGAACTCCATCGCCGCGGGAACGATTCCGGCCGCGATGATGTCGGCGACGCATTGGCCCGCGGCGGGTACGGTATCGAACGCGGCAAGAAGCGTGCGGGTCACCGGCGGCTTCGGCAGGATGCGCAAGGTCGCCTCGACGACCACGCCAAGAAGACCCTCGGATCCCGCAACGACACCAAGCAGATCGAGCCCGCGCGCGCCCGGCGCCTTGCCGCCAAGTCTCAGCCGCGTGCCATCGACCAGGATGATCTCGACACCGAGCAGGTTGTTCGTCGTGAGACCGTATTTCAGGCAATGCAGTCCGCCAGAATTCTCCGCAACGTTGCCGCCGACGGTGCAGGCGATCTGGCTCGATGGATCGGGCGCGTAATAGAAGCCGCGCCCTTCGACCGCGCGGGTGATGGAGAGATTGGTCACGCCCGGCTCGGTCACGACGCAGCGATTGTCGTAGTCGATCTCCTTGATCCGGCTCATCCGCGTCAGGCTGAGCAGGATGGCATCGGCGCGCGGCAACGAGCCGCCGGAGAGCGACGTCCCCGCACCGCGCGGGATCACGGGAACGCCGTGCGCATGCGCGTAAGCCAGCACGGCCGCGACCTGTTCGGCATCGCGCGGCAGGACGGTGACGAGGGGCTTCTGGCGATAGGCGGTCAGCGCGTCGCCGTCGAAGGCGGCGAGACCGGCCGAATCGGACACCACGCCGTCTGGCACAATGGCGCGCAGCGCGGCGACGATGTCGGCCGTGTTGGCGATAATGTCGGTGTCAGCTTCGAGAAGTTCCACGCGCCGGCATCAAGAATGGCAACCGGGCTGCAGAATGGCGAATTGTGCCGCGCGCGTCATCCCGCGCGGCAGCCGCAATCAGCCCTGGCGTGCCTTGAACCGCGGATTCTTCTTGTTGATCACGTAGACGCGGCCCTTGCGGCGGACGACGCGGCAATCCTTGTCGCGCTTCTTGAGCGAACGGAGCGAGTTGCGAACTTTCATGGGCCTGCCCTGAATTCCGGGCCGGAGGCCCCTCAAAAGAGGCGCGGAAACTATGCGGCGGGTCCGGCGCTGTCAACCAGCGAAAAAACCAAGGTTTCCGCCACATTTTGGCCGCTCCGGAACGTGCTAATCCTTCCGGCAGGCTGAGGAGGCGGGCAATGCGGCATGGGCGGACGATTGTGGGCATAGCGGCCGGTATGGCGCTCCTGGCGGTTGGCCCGGCCCTGGCCACGCCAAAGCCCCGCCCCAAGCCCCATCACCATCACCGCCATGAGGCCCCGCCGCCGCCCTCGCCCGAAGATTTGGAATTCGCTGCCTTCGTGAAGGTCTTCCGCGGCACCGCGCTGGCCGCGGGCATCCTGCCCTCGACCTACGACACGGCGATGAGCGGTATCAGCCGCAACACGAAGATCGCAGCACTGACCCAGGCGCAGCCCGAATTCGTGCGGCCGATCTGGAGCTATCTCGACAGTGCCGTGTCGGCGCGCCGCATCGCCGACGGACAGGCCGCGCTCGCATCGCAGCTCGGCGTCCTGCCGTCGATCGAATCGAAGTACGGCGTGCCGCGCGAGATCCTGGTCGCGATCTGGGGAATTGAAACCGACTATGGGCAGGCCCTCGGCAGCTTCAACCTGTTCGAAGCGCTCGCCACACTGGCTTACTCAGGACCGCGCAGCGATTTCGGGCGGAGCGAACTGCTCTCGGCGCTCCGGCTGGTCCAGCAAGAAAACCTCGATCCCAAGCAGATGCCGGCGTCCTGGGCGGGTGCGATCGGACAGTTGCAGATGCTGCCTTCGACGTATCTGAAGAGCGCCGTCGACGGCGATGGCGACGGCAAGCGCGACCTGTTCCACTCGGCGCCCGACGCTCTCGCATCGGCTGCTGCCGAGGTCTCATCCGATGGCTGGCAGCGCGGTCATGGCTGGGGCTACGAAGTGCGCCTGCCGGCGAATTTCGCGTTCGAGACCGCCGATGGCGAGACCCTGAAGTCGATCGGTGACTGGAACGCGCTTGGCGTTCGCACCGCCGACGGCACGCCGCTGCCCGCCAACGCGGAAAGCGCGGTGATCTATCTTCCGGCCGGCGCGAGCGGGCCGGCTTTCCTCGCTTTCGGGAATTTCAAGGTGATCCTGAAGTACAACAACGCGGTCTCCTATGCGCTCGCGGTCTGCACGCTGGCGGACCAGATCGCCGGCCGGCGCGGTGTCGTCGCGGCTTGGCCGCGCGAGGAGCAGCCGCTGTCGCACGACGAACGCATTTCGCTGCAGACCGCTCTCCTCAAGCTCGGCTTCAGTCCCGGCGCTATCGATGGCGTGATCGGACGCGGCGTGCGCGCGGCTCTGCGCAGCTATCAGAAGGCACGCGGCCTTGCCGCCGATGGCTTCGCGACCGAAGCGCTGCTGGCGCGGCTCCTCACCGAGGTGAAGGACAAGGGCCTTTAGGCGTTCGCCACCGGCGTTGCGGCGTTCTCTTCGGTGATCTCGACATCCGGCGGTATCACCCCGGCATTGCGCAGCACCGGTGAGATCCACATATAGACCGTCAACCCGACGAGCAGCAGCGCGCAGAAGACGTAGGGCACATAGGGCGACCACTCATACATCCAGCCGATGACCGGTCCGCCAATGAAGCCCATCGCTGAGGCGCCACCGATCACACCGGCGACTGCGCCCTGTTCATGCGGCGCGACGGAAAGCGAGGCGCCGGTGGTGAATCCCGGCCGCGCCAGACCGAAGCCCAGCCCCTGGGCGACCAGCGCGACGACGAGAAACGTGAAGTTGCCTGTGATCAAAAAGATGGCGCAGCAAGCCAGTGCCGAAACCAGTCCAATGGTGGTCATCGTGCGCGATGACAATTTGACGTAACGGATCACCACGAACTGCGCGAACAGCGCCGCCAGCGACGACGAAATCTGTCCGACCGAGATGTACTGCGCCGCCGTCGCGCCATGCACGCCGAGCACGTCCATGAAGAAGAAGCCCATGGTCTGGATCGGCACCGTGCCGGCGAGGCTGAGCACGACGGCAAAGATCACGAAAGGCAGGATGCGCCGGTCATGCCAGCGGACCGTGGCGGTGACATGGGCGAATTTCTGCGGCGCGGTGCGTTCGGGCAGCAGGAACCAGATCGTCGCGGCGCTCGCCACCGCGAGGCCGGAAATGAAATAGAACGGCGCTAGCAGGCCGATGGGCGAAAAGACGCTGGCGATCGCGGGACCGACCACCGTGCCGAGGCCGAAGGCCGAGCCGACGGTCGCCATGCCCTGGAGGCGCTCCTGCGGCGTGGTGCGGTCGGCGACATAGGCCTGCGCCGCGGGCGAGGTGCCGGAGCCCAGTGCGCCGTAGAGCGAGCGCGCCAGGACCATCAGCGGGAATACCAGGAAGGCCGGTATCCAATGCTCCAACCCGCCGAGCATCACGCTGGCGAACAAAGCGAACGACACGGCGAAGGCCACCAGACCAAGCAGCATCACCGGCTTGCGGCCCCAGTGATCGCTGCGCTTGCCCCAATAGGTCGACGATACGACCCAGATCGCCGCCGAGACGGCAAAGACGGACGTCGTCTCGACCTCGCTCAGGTTCAACTGGCGCGAGAGCGGCGGCAGGATGTTGAACAGCACGGTCTGCCCGGCGCCCATGCAGAGCAGGCTCACGAACAGGATGGCGAAGGCGCGGCGGCGCTCGGCCGGCGTGGTCACATGGGTCACGCCGGTCGCGTGGCTGACAGGATTGTCGGGCATGGACCTAACCAGCGCAAAGCGACGCGGCGGTCAATATGTCCATTTGCACAGGGGTGTTGCGTAGTTTCCTTGCATGGCAGGGCCGGCGGGCCCTTCCTGAACTGCGCCCTTCGGGATTTTTCCTCAATCTGAGTAGCGTTCGGATTGTGTAGGCACCGGCGCGCATCGGACGGTCCCCGTCGTGGGTTGGAGAATTTGAACCGATGAATCCGAGTGTTGCGTCAGATAAATGTGCCGATGACGAGGTGATCGAATCCTTGATCCGGCTGGCCTGGAATAAGCCACGCATGCGCCGGCAGCCGGCCCGCGATGCCCAGGCCGACCATGGCGAGTCGCACTTTGACGGCATCGGCTTTTCCTGACGCTCAGCTCTTGGATTTCTTGAATCGTACCTGCGCCGTATCGCTGCGTCCCTGTGCGTCGACGACCGTGATGCGCGCGAGCCCTTCGCCGTCCGGCGTATAGAGCACAGCCTGGAAGCGGTCGTAATTGCCGATCAGTTGCCCGTTGACCATCCAGGTCAGCGGCGCCTTGCCGCCATCGGCGCGCAGGACGATGGTGCGGTCCTTCGCACTGTCCGGCGGCAAGGGCACGATCGAGCCGTTCGGCGGAAATGCGATGGTCGGCGGCGGCACGACGGTCTCCTTCGGCGGTGCCGGCGCAGATTCGCGACGGAAGACGCGCATCGAGGGCGGCAACTGGTCGTTGGCCGTGGTCAGGATCGCGCCCGCAGGCGGTGGCGCATCGCCATGTTGCTCCGGCGGCAACAGTTCGAAAGTCTTGAGCAGAATGGGTGCGGCGGACTCGCGGCCAACATGGCCGGCACGCGGACTGCCATCAGCCCGACCGACCCAGACGCCGACGGTGTAGTCGTTGGAGAAGCCTACCGACCAGGCGTCGCGATAGCCGTACGAGGTGCCGGTCTTGAAGGCGACAGCGCGGCCGCGGCGAAGCCCCTGCCCCATCGCCCAGCCATCGGGCAGCGAAACGCCGCGCAACACCTGGCGAAGATAGAAGGCCGCCACAGGGCCGAACAGGCGGTGATCGGGCGCGTCCGGCATTCCTTCGATGAAGCGCAAGGCGCGCGCCTGCCCGCCATTGGCAATGCCGGAATAGAGCATGGTGATATCCGCCAGGCTGATGCCGAGGCCGCCGAGCGCGACCGGCAGGCTCGGACTGCCGCCGCCGGGCGGGAAGGCAAGCCACGCACCGGCGCTTTCGAGATTGGTGGTAAAGGCGAGCGGGCCGACACGATCGAGCACCATCACCGCCGGAATGTTGAGCGACATGCGGAGCGCATCGCGCGCCGTCACCGCGCCCTGGAAAGCGCCGTCGAAATCCTTCGGCGCGTAGTCGCCGAACATGGTCGGCGCATCGGTCATGAGGGTCGAGGGATGGAGGATGAGTTCGTCAAAGGCCATGCCGTAGATGAACGGCTTCAGCGCCGAGCCCGGCGAGCGCCAGCGCTGCGCCAGATCGATCTGGCCCGCCGGCCCCCAGTAGTTCACCCCGCCGAGATAGGCGAGCACGTTGCGGGTGCGGTTCTCGACCACGACGATGGCGAGCGAGGTGCCGTCGCCGAAATAGGGCTGTTCCTGCGCTGCCATGCGCTCCACCGCGCCCTGCAAGCCGGCATTCAGCGTGGTCACGATGCGCGTTTCGCCCGGATGGCGCAGCTTGAGCCGGACGGCGAGATGCGGCGCGGTCAGTGGCATCGCCTGCCGCGCGAAGGGCACGCCTTCATGCTTTGCGATGTCGGCATCGCCCTGAGTGATCACTCCTTCGCCGACCATGCGGGCCAGGACCTTGTCGCGCCCCTTGGCGGCGCGGATAGCATGGCGGTCCGGACGCTGTTTCACCGGCGATTGCGGCAGGGCGACGAGCAACGCGGCTTCGGCGAGATCGATCTGCGACGGATCCTTGCCGAAATAGGACAGCGACGCGGCGCGCACGCCCTCGAGATTGCCGCCGAACGGCGCCAGGGTGAGATAGAGCGACAGGATCTCGTCCTTGGAATAGCGCTCTTCGAGTTGAACCGCGCGCATCATCTGGAACAGCTTGGTGAAAATGCCGCGCGACCTCGGCGGCTCGAGGATGCGCGCGACCTGCATGGTCAGCGTCGAGCCACCGGAAACGATATGGCCGGCGCCGACGAACTGGAGACCGGCACGGATCACCGCCAGCGGATCGACCCCGTCATGCTCGTAGAAGCGCTTGTCCTCGTAGGCCATCAGCATGGCGAGGTAACGCGGGCCGACATCGCGCACCGTCGTCTTCATGCGCCAATAGCCATCCTTGGTCAGGAAGGCGCGCAGCAATGTGCCCTTCGAATCCACGACCTCGGGCGAAACATGGACCGCGCGCGTCATGTCCGGTGGATTGGCGACGTCGGCCGTGGCGACGGCGCAGGCGACACCGAAGAGAGTGAAGAGTGCCTTGATGAGAATTTGGGATCTGTTGCGCATAAAACCCAACTGTCATCCCCTTACCTCGCCGCGCGAAGCGCGGCTCGCCGGGGATGACAGCGGTGCATGCCTTCTCACTGCACTGTCACGCTGCCCATGCTCGTCCGCGCGATGATCGAGGGGGCGTACATGTCTTCGACCACGCCGGCCGGCATGACGAAGGTGCCCTCCGTCACCGCCCGCACGACATAGGCGATGCGGAAGATCGGTTGCGGTTCCGGCTTGTTCTTGTCGACATAAGTCGAGCCGATCGTAAACGAAGCGACAAAACGATCGTCGCGCACATCGGTCATCGACACGTCCGACAGACTGTTGAGGAACGGATAGGGCTTGCCGTCGTCGCCGGTGAGCGGCATCTCGATCTCGAGGCCGGCCGGCAGCAGATCGATCAGGCCCATCTGGCGATAGGTGTTGTGTGCCATTTGGCCGGTGAGCTCGATGATGATGCGGTCGTTCTGATGCAGATGCGCCAGATCGACCGGTGTGCCGCCCATCGTCCAGAAGGTCTTGGTCAGCGTCAGGCCATTCGCGGTCGGTGGCAGGGGCAGCGCCGGCGTGCCCTGCACCGAGGTCGTGCGCCACACCACCGCGTCGCCGCGGTTGAGGAACGTCATGCCGGCGTTGAGTTGCGCCATCGATGGCGAGAGCCGGATCGCGCCGTCACGCGGCGTCCCGGGCTGACCGTTGACCAGGATGTTGAGCGGCAGGCGCTGGCGCGTGAGCTCATAGGCGGCGCGCAGCATCCAGGCCTTTTCCTGGGTCGTCGTTCCACCCAGCGACATGTCGGTGTCGGCGGTCTTCTTCAAGAGAGCTGGGATGAGATCGGGCTGCCCGTTCTCCGCTGCCAGCGCCGTGGTTCCGGCAAGATCGCGCACCAGCGAGCCGTAGTCGCCCTCCGGGTAGTTGAACGGCTGCGACGAAAGCGCGATCTGGCGTGCGCGCCCGAAGCCATAGGTCGCCCGCGAACGGTCGCCGGAGAGCGCGGCGGCGGATGCCGTCAGTGCCTCTGCGATCGCGGTGTTCATCTCCGGCCCGCGCGTATCGGAGAAGTAACGCAGGTCGGACAGGTTCACCTGGCCGCTGCGCGCCAGCAGATAGAAGGCATAGGCGCGGGTGTTGTCCGAATAGGAATCCGTCGACGCCGCGCTGCGCAGCCAGGACGAACCGCGCTTCAGCGCATCGTTGGGAACGACGAAACCATGCTCCTTCGCCTGATAGAGGAAATCGAGCGCGAAGACGCTGATCCACGGATCGGCGTCGGAACCGGCCGACCACATGCCGAAATTGCCGGCATAGTTCTGCATGTCGAGCACCGCATCGACTGCGTCCTGGACGCGCGGACGCAGCGCCTGGTCCTGCGGCAGACCCGCCAGACCGGCGAGGTCATTGAACACCAGGAGCGGCATGGCGCGGCTGGTCGTCTGCTCGATGCAGCCATAGGGATATTTGTCGAGCCACTTCAGCAGGCCCGGCACGTCGCCATAACCATGCGCCGCCGAAACGGTGAGCGCGACAGTCCCCGTGCCGCGGATCAGATCGGCGACGAGCTGGCCGTTGGCGGTGTAGGTCGCCTTGGGGTTCAGCGGCACCGTCTCGTCACGTGCAATGTCGAGCTGCGGCGCACGCGACTCGATCTGCCAGGAACGGGAGACGTTGAATCCGCCCGGACCCTTCACATTGAGCGCTATCGTCGCGATGCCGATGCCGCGGCCTTCGAGCTGCATCGGCAGCAGGACACGCTGGCCGACGCGGAGCGCCTGGGTCACGACCGTCTTGCTCTGACCGCCGGGCAGGCCCACCGGGCCGCTTGTCGCGAGCGTGGCGACATAGCTGCCGGGCTTGCCCTCGACATTGTTCATGTTAAGCGCCGCGGACGCATGATCGCCCGGCGCCAGGAAGCGCGGGAAAACCATGTCGGCGACGACGGGATCGCGCACCGTCAGCGGCCGGTCGGCGTGGCCGAGCTTCTTCGCCGTGAAGGCCACCGCCATCAGGCGAAGCTCGCCGTTGAAGTCCGGAATATTGAGCGCGACATTGGCCATGCCGCCCTGCCCGACCTTCACGAGGCCGGAGAACAGCGCCACGGTCCGCGTCGGAACCACCGCGAGCGGACGGCCGCCGAAGCTGTCGCCGCCTTCGCGCATCGGCCCGACTGCACCCTTTTCGGGCTTGATCAGCCTGCCGTAGTCGTCGCGCATACCGACACCGAGCATCCGCTTGCCGAAATACCAGTCGTTCGGATTGGGCGAGTCGAAATCGGTGAGCTGCAGGATGCCTTCGTCGACCGCGGCGAGCGTGAGATAAGCCTCATCGCCATCGGCCAGACCTTTGAGCTGGACCGGGATGTTGATCTTCTGGCGCGGCAGCACCTTCTGCGGCCCGCCGATGATCGCGGTGATCGTGCGGTCGCTGTTGTCGACCTGCAACCAGGTCAGGCCGACGGCGCGCACCGGTTCGTGGCCGGTCGACTCGTCGAGCGGCCGATAGTCGGTGACAAGCACATAGGCACCGGCACCCCAATCGGCCGAGACCGGAATATCGACGCTGGTGCCGCTGGCGGGCGCATCGATGAGCTTCGACATGAACACCCGGTCACCGGCGACTACGACAAGCGCCTTGCCGTCTGCGGTCGGCTTGATGTTCACATGCGCCATCTGGCCGGCGCGATAGCTCGGCTTGTCGGCCGCGACCGGAATGCGGTCCGGACGGTCGCCCGCCGAACTCGCCGCCCAGCCGGAATAGAAGCGGTAGGACGCGGCGGCACCGGACTTCGGATCGGTGATCGTCAGCCGGTAGGAACCATAGGGGAAGGTCTGTGCCATCTTCGCCGGCGCACCGGCACCGATCGCCATCTGACCGGAGGTGATCAGGCGGTCACGCGTAACCGCCTGGTACTTCCAGGAACCGTCCTTCTGATACCACTGATAGGTCGTGTCCTCGCGCACCCAGGAATAGGTCAGGCCGGACAGCGCGACGCGCTTGCCATCGCTGTTCACCGCGATGGCTTCGAAGCCGGCACGCGAATTCTCCGCCACCGAGCCGTAGTCGAAGTCGGGGCGGATACCGATGAGGATGTCGTGGGTCCGCACTGGAATCTCGACATTTTTGTCGGTCGTGCGGCCGCCGGGCTCATGGATCGAGATCGTGACCGAAGCCTTGAGCGGCAGCGTGGTGTCGGGGAGATCGCCGATCGTGCCCGTCGCCTCGGTGACGCCGGTCGCATCGGTTTCCGGCACCGTCATCTGAACATCGACATCTTCGAATGTATCGTCGGCACGGCCGAAAGAGTATTCCTTGAACGCCGGATAGGGATTGTAGTCGCGGGTGATCTTCGCGGTGCCTTCACCCGTCAGGCCGGAGGCAGGCGCACCATAGAGGAACCGGCTCTCCGCGCGGATACGGATCTCTTCGCCGGTGTGTACGACTTTCGTGATCGGCGTCAGTACGACCTTCAGCTTCTGCGGCACGAAATCGGCGACGTCGAACTGCACCCGGCCGACCGGGTCGCCCTTGGGATCGATATAGGCAGCGATCTGCCAGCGGCCATGCGGCGCGCGATTGGACAGGTTGAGCGACCATGTCGCGGTGCCAGCCGCGAGCTTGTCGCCCGGCACCAGCGTTCGCGACACCTCAAGCCCATCCGGACGAGTCGCAACGAGTGTCAGCGGCGCTGTGATCGCGGCCCCGACGCGGTCGCGCAGCATCGCGGTCGCCTGGACCGTCTCACCCGGGCGATATACACCGCGCTCGGTATAGACGTACGCATCGGTCGGCCCCGGTGTCGGCCGGCCGCCGACGCCGCGGTCGGTCAGGTCGAACGCCGCACGGCGCAGATCGGTGAAGCTGAAATCGCCATTGCCGCCATAGGCCATCACCACGACCGGCGCATCGCCGCCCGTCGCGCGGAACAGGCCAGGCGCGAAATCGGCACGGCCCTCGCCATTGGTGGTGACGGTCGCCAGCACATTGTTATCCTTGGCAACCAGCGTCAGCTTGACGCCGCCCATCGCTTTGGCTGTGGCATAGGAGCGGGTGAATACCGTCAACCCGCCCGCGCCCTGAAAGGTCGTCAACGAGATGTCGGAGTCCACGACCCACTGCATCGCGACCGTGCCGTCGTCGTAATAATACTGCGTGTCGTCCTTGGCGGCGTCCATCGCGATCAGGATATAGGCGCCCGGCGGCTTGCCCTTCAGGATGTCATGGATCGGGATCAGGGTGACGACGCTGTCGTTCTTCACATTGGCGACGTCGACGGTGCCCTGCCACACCAGGGCGCCTTGGCTATTCTCGAAATCGCTGTCGTTCCAGGAATAGAGCGTGGTCTGGTCGACCGTGCCGCTTTCGATCTGCGACAGCAGGCGATCGCCGACGCGGATCACTTTCAGGCGCAGCTTGGCGATATTGACGGTGGTGACGGGGACGCCTTCGGTATTGTTGCGCGGCAGCACGATGCCGCCCGAGAAGCGGACGAGCGAAGGCTTGTCGCGCAATTCGACCGGAACGGTTTCATCCTCGGTCAGCTTCTCGCCGGTCGCAGCGGGCAGGCCGCTCTTGAGCGTCACGCTGTAGGTGGCGTTGAAGTCGAGCCCGGCGAGGCAAAGCCGGTCGCCGACAACATGCGACGCGACGCGCGTCGTGGGATCGATCGAGAAATAGTCCTCGTAATGAGTCTTGCCCGAGGCATCGAGATTGCGGGTGAAGACCAGGCAGGCCTCGGCCTGCGGCTTCGATGTGTCCACTTCCAGCCGCCGGAACGCAAAGTACGGCGCCGCGGCCATCTCGGCCGGCGTCTGCGTCCCGGTGATCGACGACGCGCCGCCGGCAATGCGTTCGAAGAATCCGCCGCCCGGCGTTTTGCTGCCGCCGACGAAATAGAGCGCTCCGACGACGATTGCGATGACGGCTACAATGCCGCCGCCAATGAGAATGAAAAGGCGATTGTTGGCCACTGAAATCCCCCCGTGGTCAGGCACGTAAATCCTAGCGATGCGCCGGATGCGCAGCAATGAGCAGTGACGAGAATCGCCCTCGAAAGCGGCGGGATCGTGTCAGGCGCGAAGGATTTCGCGCGGCGCCGAGAATATTTTCAGCGCACGGCCGGACAGCTCAGCGCCCGCTTTGCGTAGCTGCAGTTGCGAATCGGTTTTCCGTCCGAGTCGTAGAGCGCGACGTTCCAGCCGGTCTTGCTCCGCGTGAGCATGAGAAAGCCGAAGCCGCCGACGGAAACGCCGTCTTTGACATGCACGCCGGTGTTGCCCTGGAAGGTTGCGGCGGAAAGATCGGGCGGCGCGACGTCGAGATCGTCGCCGCCATGGCCGGCAACGATCTGGGGCGGCATTTTCACGTCGTAATTGATCGCCTCGAAGGTATGGATGTGGCCGGCCAGCATCAGATCGATGTCCTTGAAGGCCGAGAGATCGCCGGACGCGGCCAGCATGGTCGCGTTTCCGCCGACCGGCGCGCCGCCATACATCAGCACGCCGAGGATTGGACGATGGGTCGCCAGCCAGATCTCATGGCCGCTCGACCCGGCGGCGAGCGTTTGCAGCGTCTCGAAGTCCTTCGCATAGGTCGGCACTGCGGCGGTATCGATCGGCACATCCGCCGCGCTCGCCGTGTCGGTCACCGCGATCGCTTGGCTGCCGATATGCACCAGATAGGGGTCGATATGGGCGGTGCAGCCCGCGGCAGGATCGAAGGCCGACGGGCCGAGCATGCGAAGGAAGCCGGGACCGGCCCGATAGCAGTCCTCGTGATTGCCGCGAACGATGACCCATGGCGCGGCCGCGAGAAGCGGCGCGGCGGGCGAAAAGAAATCGGCGTCCCAGCTCGCCCAGTTGTCACCATGGGGAGAACCGGCACAGCCGGCATTGCCCTCCGGACAGGGGGACTCGCGATAGAGATAGTCGCCGAGATGGATGACCAGATCGGGCTTCATTGCCGCCGCGGCCTTAGCCAGACCGGCAAAAGGCCAAGCCTTGGGATCGTTGCAGGCCTGGATATAGGTGCCCTTGATCCGGCACCCGGTGTCGCCCAGCACCAGGACGCGCTTCGGAATTGCGACCGGCAAGGCAAGGCGCTGCGTCTTCGCCGGCATTCCATCCGTCAGCGTGACAACGGCCGTGCTTGCGCCAGCCGGAACACTTTTCGCGCAGACGATCGGAAAGTCCTGTGTCGCGTCGGCCCGCACATTCATGGCGGTGGACTTGCCCTTCTTGCCGAAACGGACCGAGGGACAATGCCCGGTCGCGACGGCGCGGATTTCGGCACCCCCGTTCGGTGCCAGCTGCACCCAGGCCGATTTGACGCTGAAGGCGGTATCCGCTGCGGCCGGAGAGGCGGCGGCGAATATTGCTGCAAGAGCGAAGAGCGCGGTGCGGTTCATCGCTCTACTATGCCGAAATAGCAGGCGCATCCAAAACGCGGTGCCGGCGCATCTCGGAACCGGCACAGACAACAAGGTGGCTGACATGTTCTGGTATCACGGACCCAATTTCTTCTGGATTTTCATCCTCGTCATCGTTCTTGGCGGCATCGTTTCGCGGATCATCCGCAGCCACCAGCGCGAAAAGACCATACGTCTGGCGATCGAAAAAGGTGTGAGTCTCGATCCCGGAACGCTGAACAGCCTGCAGAGATCGGCCAGCAACCCGGACGACACGCGGGCCGGGCTCCTGACCGGAGCCATCACCACCTTCTCCGTCGGCGCCGGCCTGATGGTGATGGGCTTCGTCCTGTCGCTCGACGGCCAGGGCGATGCCCTGCATCCGCTGATGGCGGTGGGCGGTCTGCTGTGGTGCATCGCGCTGGGTCTCTTCGTGTCCCGCCTCGCCTATGGCCGGCGGAGCTGAGACATCCCACATTGGGCGAAACTTTGGGCGACAAGACGGAGGCGCAAGTCGTGATGCTGGCGGCACTCGGCGACGAGCGGGCTTTCGCGGAACTCGTCCGGCGGCGGCAGGGCAGCATTCGCGGCCTGCTGCGCAAGCTCTGCCGTGATGCGACGCTGGCCGACGACCTCGCCCAGGAGACGTTTGTCCAGGCCTGGCGGATGCTGTCCCAACTGCGTCAGGCGGGAGCCTTTGGCGGGTGGCTGAAGCAGGTCGCGGTGCGGATATGGCTCCAGCATGCCCGGCGCGCAAAACTTCTGCTCGACCCGCTTGAGGATGCCGAAGCTATCACGGCGCCGGACGTTACCGGGGCGATCGATCTCCAGCGCGCGCTGGATCGCCTGAATCCGCCCCAGCGTCTCTGCGTGGTCCTGTCCTATGGCGAGGGACTGAGCCATGGCGAGATCGCGGACGCGACGGGGTGGCCGCTCGGCACCGTCAAATCCCATGTTGCACGCGGTGGGGCGCGCCTGAAAGAATGGCTGAAACCATGAGCGACGACAGCGATCTCATTCGCCTTTTTGCCGAAGACGATTCCGCGATCTCGGACGAGGCCTTCGTTTCGGCCGTGTCGGCGCGCATCCGGATGCGGCAGTATGCGGTACTCGCTGTCCCGACCTTGTTGACGGCCCTGCTTCTGGCGGCTGTCTGGGCCACTTGGCCGGCGGCCTATGTGTTTAGCACCAGCGTGATGTCCGGCCTCGCTACACTTGGCGCGATGGTCGGCACGCTTGCGAACTCGCAACTTGGCATGACGGTCGCCCTGACGCTGGTCGCCACGGGTCTGCTTTGGGCCTGGCTCTTCGAGCGCTTCGTGGCGCGCGACTAGGCTGGGCGCCAGTTGCCGTGGAAGCCGAAAGGCACGCGGCGCGGAACCTGCGCGACCCCGATCGGACCCTTGCCGACATCGCCTGCATCGAAGACGACGAAGTCGCTGCGATCTTCGGCGCCACGGTAAACCACTGCGACCAGCCAGCCGTCGCCTTCGGCATCGCTGCGCGGCACGAAGACCGGCTCTCCCGGGACGTCGCCTTTGGCGAATTCGTGGACGACGCGCTTACCCGTCTTGAAGTCGATATGGGCAATGCCATTGAAAATGACCTTGCCGGTGTCCGACGTATCGGCGGCGAAATAGCCATGGCGATAGGACAGCCCCGCGCGGCGTTCGTCGAGCCGCGGAAATTCGCCGGCCATATCGTCGATGCGCGTCTGCTTGACCGTGTCGGTCTTGCCGGTGAGGTCGACCTCCCAGCGGACGAGATAGGCCGAACAAGGCTTGCCGGGCGAACCGTCCGCATTCGGAAACAGGGGCGCCTGCTCGTATTGCATGACATCGGCGTAGAGGGTGTCGCCCTCCTCCCAAGCATTCATGGGATGGAAGACATAACAGGGATCGGTATTGAGCCAGCGCACGGTCTCGATGCCTTTGTCGCGGGCGAGCAGGCCGATGCGGCCGCCGAGTTCCGGCTCCCAGCCGAAGGCCGGCTTGCCACTCATGGCGCGCTGAAGGCTGGCCGAAAGCGGAAGGATCGGAAACAGCACGTGCCGGTCGGTCACGCAGAAATCGTGCACCATCGCACCATAGGGCGCCTGGAACTGGTCGAGCCGGGTGGTCTTGCCCGTCTTGTCGACCACGCCGTACGCCATCCCCGCCGACAACGGCATCGGGCCAACGCCGTAACCGAAGAACACCATTTCGCCCGTTTCCGGGTCCATCTTCGGATGGGCCGTGAAGCGATTGGCCGCACCGGCATAGGGGAGATAGCCACGGGACTCGAGCGTCACCGGATCGACCTCGAAGGGCTGATGCCCTTCCTCCAGCGCGAGCAGCTTGCCGGCGTGCCAGACAACGTTCGTGTTGGCGACGCCGCCTTCCTTGCCCTGGGCGCTGGGATCGGTCGTCATCGGATTGCTGAAAGAGCCGAACAGCGAGCGCCCCGCGGCATGCTCCAGCTCCCATTTCGGCGTCCGGATATAGCGGTTGCGATAGGAGACCTTGCCGTTCTCGACAAAGAAGCCGTGCAGCATCCCGTCGCCGGCGAACCAATGATGGTTCGGATCGCGCGGCGGAAACTGAGGATTTGGACCGTTGCGATAGAACGCGCCGTGCAAATCCTTCGGAATCTCGCCGGAAATCTTGAGCTCGGAAAAGTCATCTTCCGAATCGACCGGTCCGAAATTGCCAGACAGATAGGGATTGATGCGTGCAGGCGCGTTCATGGCCAGCCTCCCGGTTTCGTGAAACTTTTACCGCGTAAATTTATCGCATATCCAGGAATGGTTTGGCAAGTCTAGAAATAACCAGGGATTCCCGATGCCACGCGTACTGACCCAGAGCGATGTTGCCGATTTCCGCGAGCGCCTTTGCGACGCGGCTACCCGCCTTTTCGACAGCAAGGGACGGGACGGCTTCACGATGCGCGAACTGGCGAGCGAAATCGGCGTGAGCGCGATGACGCCCTACCGCTACTTCAAGGACAAGGACGACATCCTGGCGGCGGTCCGCGCGCGCGCCTTCACGCGCTGGGCGGAGAAACTCGAAGCAGCCTTCGCCGGCGCGACGAATTCGCGCGACAAATCGGAGGCCGTTTTCCGGGCCTATATCGATTTCGCCTTCGGCGAGCCGGCGGCCTATCGCCTGATGTTCGATCTCTCCCAACCCGACGAAAGCGCCTATCCCGATCTGGTGGCGGCAACCACCCGGGCGCGGGCGACGATGACGGACTACGTCCGCGCCCTGATCCGCGACGGAATCCTGGAAGGCGATCCGGAACTGATCGGCCGGGTATTCTGGGCATCCCTGCACGGCGCAGTGGTTCTCAGGCTCGCTGGCAAGCTTGATGCGGAATACGATTTCGATCGCGTCAGTGCCGAAGCGTTCCGGGTCCTCTTCGAGGGCTATCGACGCAAGTCTTGACGCTATTCAGCGGGATTTCCGGTCGGCCGCCTTCCGTCAATCGTATCTTCCGTCGCCATGATCTCGGCAGGCCCGGCAAGGCTATCGATCACGCCTGCGGCACCTTCGATCGCTTCGTGTTCGATAGTGGCAAGCGCATCACGGGCTGCAAGCTCGGCGCGAATGTCGTCGTGCCTGACAGCATCGAGTTTGTAGCCCCACAGAGCGCCCGCTCCGACGAACATCGTCAGAACCGGGACGATGACATAGCAGGCAACCAGCGCTTCGAGCGCGATGCCGGTGTTGACCACGCCTTCCTTGGCCACGAAGCCGAAGGCGTCGAGAATCGAGAAAGTGATCGGGATCGAAATCGTCGAACCGACTTTGGACGTCGCCGTGATCAATCCATAGAGAAGGGCTGCGCGGTCCTTGCCGATGTCGAGCCGCACCTCGTCCGACACATCGGCCACCATGGCGCGGATCAGGAAGGTGAAGCAGCTCACCACGAAACCGGCGAAAAACATGGCCGGCAGCATCACGGCCATATTTCCCGGCGGCATCGCGAAGACCAGCGCTTGCGCGAAGCCATAGAGCACACAGCCGAGCATGACGGTCTGGTGCTTTCCGAGGCGGCGCGCCACCAGCGCCCAGGTCGGTGCGCCGATCAACCCTGCCGCGATATAGACCAGCAGAAGCGTCGTCGTCTGGTTGCGGGTAAACTGCAGGTACTGCGTGAAGAAGAAGATGTAGAGCGCGGCGGTGATCGCCGGACCGAGGGCAAGGAAGAGATCCGATATGAGGACCCGCAGCAACGAAGGCCTTGCGATCATCGTCCAATAGTCGCCCAGCGATATGCGCTGCGGCGATTCAACCTGCTTCGGCTCGTCGACGACGAAGGTACAGAGCAGAACGGTCAGCGGCGTGATCCCGATGACGAACCAACCCATCGCCTGCACGCCTTCGGGGATGGTGAAGTGCCAGAGCTTGCTGGTGATGACCGGAATGGCGAGCACGACGACAATGGCCACCACACCCACCGCCTGCATCCAGCCATACACCCTGCTGCGTTGGTGATATTCCGGCACGAGCGCGGCGGCCCAGGACGAATGCGCCAGCGTCAGCATCGAAAATCCGGCATAGAGCACAAGCAATGTGACGATCAGGTAGGGCACGCTCATCCCCGGCGTGGCCATGAACAGCATATAGACCGCAATCATCAAAAGCGGTGCGCCGGCCGCCATCCACGGCCGAAACCGCCCGAATCTGCTCTGGGTGGCGTTGATCGCGACACCGATCGCGGGATCGAACGCGATATCGATGAGCCTCACGATGCTGAACGCCAGACCGACGGCCGTGAGCGAAATGCCGATATGGCTCGCATAGTAGTTCGGCAGATAGACGGTAAGCGGAATACCGAGCGCGGAAACGGGCATGGCCGCCGACGCAAAGGGCGCCAGCAGGCGGGCCGGAAGTTTCGTCACAGATCCCGGCGTACGCGCGTCCATTCACGTTCTCCCTGTGGCAGGCTCTTGCTGGCCATTTGTAACGGACAGTTCATCCGTATTTGCGCTCCGGGCGCAACCGAAATCGCTGCGGCTTATCCGCTGCAACGTCCGCTTGCCCGAATTTGCGGCACATACGCTGTCACGAAACCTTGGTTTGGCGCTTGGCTGCCAGCGCAACGCGAATGTCGGCGTGGCGCTTTTCGTCCAGGCGATAACCAATCATGCAAAGGCCTCCGATAAGCACGCAGATTACTGGCGGCGCGAGATAGCAGGCCTCGAGCCCCCAGATCGCATCCTGCGTGTTGACGGCACCTTCGCGCGCGACGAAGCCGAAAAGCGGAAGGATGTAATATGCCACTCCCACCGAGATGGTGGAGCCGAACTTTCCCGTGCTGGTCACGAGTGCATAGAGCTTGGCCGTGCGGTCCTTGCCGGATTCCAGCCTGATCTCGTCGCTGATATCCGCCGCCATCGCGCGCACGAGGAACCCGAAAGCGCTCGCGGTGAACCCGACAGCAAACATCGCAAACGACATCTCGAACACATGAGCGCTGGGAAGCAGCAACAATGTCGTCTGCGCGACGACATAGGCGAAGCTCGCGATGCCTACTGTGCGATGCTTGCCGAAGCTTCTGGCGATGCGCGACCAGAAGGCCGGGCCGACCAGGCCGGCGGCAACATATATGAAGAGAAGGATCGTCGTCTCGTCGGGTTTGTAGCCGCGCGCCTGCTGGAAGAAGAAGAGATACATCGGCGCGGTGATGGCCGGACCGAGCGTGCAAAAGATGTCGGCACCGAGAATGCGCAACATGTCCGGCCGCAGCGCCAGACGCCAATAGTCGCCGAATGCAAACCGCTCCGCTTCATGCGCCTCGACAGGCTTGGGTTCAGGGGCGAAGAGAATCGTGATCGTCGCACCGAACACGATCGTGAAAAGTATGAAACATCCCATCAACGGCACGCCGCGCATGGGAATGGCCGGCCACAGATGCATCAGGATCAATGGCACGACGAGCACGCCAAGAGCGCCGACGACGCCAACGGCCTGGATCCACCCATATACCCGGCTTCGTTGATGATATTCTTCGACGAGAACCGCGCCCCAGGCCGCCTGGCTCAGGGTCAGCAGCGAGTAGCCGGCATAAATCACGGCCAGCCAGCCGAAGAGGTAAACGGCTCCCACGCCATCGGGCGGCAGATAGAGCGCGACGACAGACAGGACCAGCACCGGGCTGGACGCCAGGAGCCAAGGCCGGAACCGGCCGATCCGCGTGTTGGTGCGGTCCATCGCGATGCCCAGAACGGG
Source organism: Pseudomonadota bacterium (assembly GCA_018241025.1). Classification (GTDB taxonomy): domain Bacteria; phylum Pseudomonadota; class Alphaproteobacteria; order Micropepsales; family Micropepsaceae; genus Rhizomicrobium. Next base: position 3,939 of record JAFEEQ010000008.1, on the reverse strand, counting down.
ATCGAGCAGCAGGTCGAGAAAGCGGACCGCCGTAAAGGCGAGGCCGACAACGGCCAGCGCGATATTGAAATGGCTCGCATAGAAGTTCGTGAGATAGACGCCCAAGGTCGTTACCAGCGCGCCGACCGGCAGCGAGGCTGCCGCGAATGTTGCCACGTTGGAGCCGCGCAACAGGCCTGACGACTGCTGCGATGACGTTTCGTCCATCTTTCACTCCCCGTCCCGCACCTCTCGCGGGCGCGTGATGCAAGTGAGCTTGTTTTCGCCTGCCCGTGCAACACCAAACCATCCCGGCCCGGAGCCGGCCCATTGCATGCGTGGCGTTCCCCGCTAAGGTCGCCATACGGGGACATTGTCGCATTGGGTGGGTCAGCGGTGAGCAAAGCCAAGTCAGGGGCGACCCATCCATTTGTCTATCTCGTGCTTTGCACGCCGTTTGGCGCAGCGAACGGATATCTGGTCGTCACGCTGGGATACCTGCTGCACAAAGCCGGCGTCGGCGTCGAACCCATCGCCGGCCTTATCGCCATCAGCCTGATACCGCAGACTTGGAAGGCCTTGTGGGCGCCGATCGTGGACACGACGCTGACCAGCAAGCTCTGGTATTTCCTGGCCGCGATCGCATGTTCGGTGACGCTGGGAGCCGTCGGCTTTGTATCGCCCTCCATGGCGACGCTTCCGATCATCACCACGCTCATATTCCTCAACAGCGTTGCGACGAGCTTCCTTGCCATGGCGGCCGAAAATCTCATGGCGCACGCCACCGACGAGGACGAAAAAGGCCGTGCCGGAGGCTGGTACCAGGCGGGAAATCTCGGCGGTCAGGGCATCGGTGGAGGTGCCGCGCTATGGATCGCGCAGCATACCTCCATCATGTGGCTGCCGAGTGCCTCGATGGCAGTACTGTTCATGGCCTGCTGTCTCGCTCTTCCCTTCATTGCTGAGCCGAAGCCCGATCATCGCCATCCGAGCTATCTGAAGAGCCTTGGCGACGTCGCCCTCGATGTCTGGACTCTGGCGAAATCTCGCGCAGGCTTTCTCGCCTTGCTGATCTGCTTCCTGCCGATCGGCTCCGGCGCGGCGACAGGGCTTTGGTCGTCGATTGCGGGCGACTGGCAAGCCGGCCCCGACACGGTTGCGCTGGTCAATGGCGTCCTTGGCGGGCTCGCTTCGGCCGTCGGCAGCGTCATTGGCGGATATCTCTGCGATCGCATGGATCGCAAATTCGCCTATGCGCTCTTCGGCGTGGTTCTTGCTGCGGCTGCGATTGCCATGGCGGTGATGAGCCGAACCCCGGCGATGTTCATCGCCTTCACCCTGTTCTACGCCTTGGTTCAGGGCTTCAACTACGCATCGTTCAGCGCCGTCGTGCTGGAAGCCATCGGCCGCGGTGCCGCCGCCACGAAGTACAATATCTATGCCTCGCTCTCGAACGTGCCGATCGCGTACATGACCTACATCGAAGGCGTCGCTTATGGGCGTTGGCATTCGGACGGCATGCTGTGGACTGATGCCGTAAGCGGCCTCATCGGTGTCGCTGTCTTTACCTTCGTGTCGGCTGTGGTTTGGCCGCGGCGCTCCGCTGTGCCGGCGTGAATGATCTCCACAGTACGCCGTTCGACATCGTGACGCGACCGACGCCGTCAGGAACAACGACTTGGTCTAAGTGCCACAGAAGGTCTGCTGGACGACTTCGTCTGGCTTCGGGGGCTCGGCATAGGCCGTGTATTCCGGCTGTTCCTCAAACGGCTTCGCCAATACCCGGTTCAGTTCCCTGAACGGCGCAAAATCACCGCGTTCCTGTGCTGCCGTGATCGCGGCTTCAATCCGATGATTGCGCGGTATGTATCGCGGATTGACACGGCGCATACGGGCAGCGCGCTCATCGGGACTCACGGTCTCGCGGCCAAGTCTTTCGCGCCATTTGACGAGCCAAACTTTCAGAGCTGCATCGTTGTCGAAAAGCGCCCCAAGAGCTGTGTCGGCTGTATCGGTCTCCGCACTGTCGCAAAGCCGGCGGAACGTCAGCGTGAAGTCTGCGCGCCCGTCATGCATGTGGCGGAACAGCTCGCCGACTATCTGGAGATCGCCTTCCTCCTTGGCTTCGAAGCCGACCTTTGCGCGGAGACCCGCGAAATAGTTTTGTTCGAAGAGCTTCGGATAGGCATCGATCGAAGCTTGCGCAGCCTTGATCGCTTGGTCTTCTCTTTCGCCGAGAAGAGGCAACAACGCCTGGGCCAAGCGCACGAGGTTCCAGTGCGCGATGCGCGGCTGGTTGATATAGGCATAGCGCCCGCCTCGATCGATGGAACTGAACACAGTCTGCGGGTCGTAGGTGTCCATGAAGGCACAGGGACCGTAGTCGATCGTTTCTCCCGCGATCGAAACATTGTCCGTGTTCATCACGCCATGGATGAATCCGATGAGTTGCCAGCGCGCGATCAGCGCGGCCGTTCGGGCTATCACGCCATCCAGGAAGGCACAGTAGGGTTCTTTGGCAATCCGAGCTTCGGAATAGAGTCGCTGGATCGCGTAATCGGCCAGCAGACGGACGCCTTCTACATCACCGTGGTTGCCGAAGTACTCGAAGGTACCCACACGCAGATGGCTCAAGGATATACGCGTCAGAATAGCACCAGGCAGCGGTCCTTCCTGGCGCAAGATCGTCTCGCCGGTCGCGACTGCGGCCAGCGACCGCGTGGTCGGCACGCCGAGGACATTCATGGCCTCGCTGACCATGTACTCCCGCAGGATAGGGCCAAGCGCCGCCCGTCCGTCTCCATTGCGCGAATAGGGAGTCGGTCCAGATCCCTTGAGCTGAATGTCCCTGCGCACGCCGTCAACGCCAATGACTTCGCCCAGCAGAATTGCCCGGCCATCACCCAACCGGGGCACCCAATTTCCGAACTGGTGTCCCGCATAGATCATCGCGAGAGGCTCAGCGCCCTCGGGGATGCGATTTCCCGCCAGGATTTCGACGCCGACCTTTGACGTCAGCGCCTCCGGTGCGGCGGCGATCTGCGCTGCCAACGCCTCGTTCACTTCGATCAGGCGTGGCTGGGCAACGGGCGTCGGATCGAGACGCGAATAGAACCGCTCCGGCAGACGCGCATAGGTGTTGTCGAAACGAAAGGGCACTACGGGGCTCGTGGCGGTCAAATCGCGGGCAGGACAGACTGGTTCGGACATTGCCGCAGTTTATCAGGATTCTTCCGGCCATGCGGCGAGCGAACCCGGCAAAAACTGCCCAATCACCCGGCAACAATTGCCGAGCACCGGCAAAATCTGCCGATTAAATGAAAGATATTTCAAATTTTATCCATCGAAAGACCGCGCGTTACGCAACGCAAACCAATGTTACGAAATCCCTAAAGACCGTCCGGCACGAGGATTGCCAACACTTCCATTGGGCAAAACGCCCAAGCAAGCCGCTCAACACATTCCAGAAGGGGGATTGAGCATGTCATTCAGCGTCAATACCAATGCCGGCGCGCTGGTCGCGCTGCAGTACCTCAATGCGACGCAGTCCCAGCTCTCCGTTGCGCAAAGCCAGATAAACTCCGGCCTCAAAGTCTCGTCGGCCCGCGACGACGGCTCGACTTACGCCATCGCACAGAACCAGCGTGGCGCGGTCGCCGGCTATACCGCTGTCGTGGATAGCCTCAACCGCGGCACCTCGGCAATCGATACCGCGCTTTCCGCCGGCCAGTCGATCTCCGACCTGCTCATCCAGCTCAAGACCAAGGCGCTGGCAGCCGCCGACTCCTCGCTCGACACGGCGAGCCGTCAGGCCCTGAACCAGGACTTCGTCGCACTGCGTGACCAGATCTCGACGATCGTCAAGAACGCCTCGTTCAACGGCACCAACCTCGTCGACGGTTCGACCACGCAGATCACCGCGCTGGCCTCCGCCGACGGTACGCGCCGCATCACGACCTC
>JAFEEQ010000007.1 GCA_018241025.1 Pseudomonadota bacterium | reverse complement strand
GACCCACTCCGCATCGCTCATCCAGTAAACCGGACGCTTCGCCATCCAAGCCTCCAAATCACAGTCGGAGAACTTGAATCACAGCCTCAGGCGCAAGGGAATCCTAATTGAGTACAGACCCTAGTGCTGCGCGCCGGCGCAGTCGGCTTTCAGCCACTTGCCCTCGACCGCATTGGTCATGGTCATGCCGTTCGTATTGATGGTCATGGTCGCGTTGTAGTGCGTGTCGCTGTCATAGGTCGTGGTGAGGTGGCCGGTCGCGTTGAACTGGCCGCTGCAGATCATGTCGGCATTGAAGGTTCCGCCGCTGACACTCACGTTCTGATATTTGCAGCCTGGGTTGCGGTCGGCAGGCATATCGCTCGCGACCTCGGCCGGCGTCATGCAATAGGTCGAGGTATTCGTCTGCGGTGCCATGCCGGGCATGTTCGCCGTCGTCGTGCTTGACCACAGGCCGGCTTTCCCGTGCGCTGCCAATGCCGATGCAGGCGCCAGAACTGTAAAGGACAAGACGAGAGCGGTGCGCTTGAGGTTCATGCCGGACTCCAGGAACGGTTCGGGCCGCAACCTGCCATGGCGGCAGGGGCGATTGGAAGCGCTCGCGGTTTGCGACGGTGGAACCGCCTGCCCTACTCGGCCGCCTCGGCCCGGCCGTCGATCATCGCCTGCACGATCGGATGGAAGTGGCCGCGATAGGCCGCCTGCACCGCCGGAAGCCGCCAGTCGTTCTCGGTGAGGCGCACACGGCAGTTCGGCGCGCCGCAGGTGCAGTCCTCGAAATCGACCGTGTACTCGGCGACGTCGTAGTTCCAGGTGCCCTGGTCCATCGTGACCTCTTCGCCGGCGGCGATGGCGCGGCGCGCGACCAGCGTCACCGCATCGGCGAGCCAGGCGTTCGCGTCGCAGGAATGGTTCAGGTTCTCGTCGAGGCTGGGTTCTTGATCGCTCGCAGGGAGTGCGAGGAACAATTCCGGGGTGATCGCCCAGACCGAGCGCACGCGGTAGCGCTCCTGATCCTCGGAGTCCGCGCGGCCGACAAGCTGGCCGCCGAAGATCATCAACGTCTCGCCGGCTTCGATCGGTGCCGTGACCAGCACGCCGTCATAGTGAATCTTCGAATCGCCATGAACCAGCTTGGGATTGACCCAGGTCCGGGAAAGATAGGTCTTCAAGGCGCGACGCTCCGCGAGGCAGCCCGCCATCCAAATCTGATTCACCCCTGCGCTGTACAGCGGGCGGAACTCCGCGGCCCTCAAATCGGTATGTAAGAAATCCGCGCCGGCGCAGACTACCCATACAATGCCGATGCAGGACTCGAGCTTGGACAGCCAGGATGGCCGCTACAAAGCGGCAGCCGACGAATTCGGCCCTGCGCTCGAGCGTCTGGCGCGCGGCGTCGAGGCCGACCCGGCCGAGCGGCACGACCTGCTCCAGGACATCCACCTCGCCCTCTGGCGAAGCATGGCGCTGTTCGACGGCCGGTGTTCGCTGCGCAGCTGGGTCTATCGCGTGGCGCACAACACGGCGGCTTCGCATGTGGTGGCGCGCCGGCGGGTGCCCAAGGGCAAGTGCATCGAGGAACTCGAACTCGCCGACGGCCAGCCCGGACCGGAAGAGGCCGTGAGCGACGGCCAACTGCTCGAGCGCCTGATGGACCTGATCCGCAGCCTCAGGCCGCAGGATGCCCAGCTGATGCTTCTCTATCTTGAGGATCTCAGTGCCGAAGATATCGGCGAGATCACCGCGATGTCGGCCGGCGCGGTGGCGACGAAGATCCATCGCATCAAGGCCCTTTTGGCGAGGCAATTCTGGAAGGCGCGCCGATGACCGATCCCATCCATGTCTGGAAATCACAAACAACGGAGGACACCGTGACTCTCGAAACCATCCGCAACCGGGCCAACAAATTTCAGCGACGGATCGCGATGGCGAACCGGATCGAATATGCCGCATCGGCGCTCGTCGTCGTGGTGTTCGCGTTCTACGTCTGGATATTGCCCGGCCTGCTGCTCAAGCTCGGCAGCGCGCTTGTGATCGCCGCGACGTTCTACATCGTGTGGCAACTGCGGCGGCGCGGAAGTCCGCATGCGGTGCCCGACGGGACGGCGCTTGCACTCATCGATTTCCATCGCAACGAACTCGCCCGCCGACGCGATCTCGCACGCTCGGCCTGGCGCTGGTACATCCTGCCGGCCCTGCCCGGCGTGCTGCTGATGATCGCGGGACGCTGGTTCCAGAGCCACACGCCCGGCCGCACAATCGACCGTGACCACCTCTTCATCATCTTTGGCGTTTTCATCTGTGCACTGATTGTAGCCGGCGTGCGCTACGTCCAGGTCGTGGGCGCGCGGAAGATGCAGGAGCAGATCGACGAACTTGATGGGCTGAGGCAATGAGGCTCGCCCGTTCTTGTGGAGCCTCGGAAAGCGCCTGACGCCGATCGATTGAATCGTGGCCCGCCACCCGAAGCCGCGTAGCGGCGTAAGGTGGCGCGCCCTAGGGGAGTGGCGCAATTCAGGGAAATCAAAGACTTAGCGGAAAGTGGGGCAATTTATTTTCCCAATGCGTTCCAATGCTTTCTACGCGATTGCCCCACCGGCCTTGCGGTCCAAACTGATCTATCGCCTGCCAAAGCGCGCAAAAAATCTCAGACCGCCATAGGCGCCTGCACTGCCAAGCACACCGCCCACAAGCGCGGTTTCGATCAGCATCAACGCAGCGCAGCGCAGCGCCCCGTGGATAGCGCAACAAAGACAGGGCAAAACACGGCGCCCCAGATTGCGCCAATAGGAATTAGCACGCGGGGAGAAGCGCCCTCGATCATCGTGATTGAGCCGGAGGCTGGTAATCGTCAGGGATATTGAACAGGCGGCGCACCCATTTAGCGGGCTTGAATCGTAAGAGGCCCAATTTGGCCCCAACTCCAGCCACCAGCGTCATACTCGCGATACATGCAACAAGACCCGCTACTGGAAGGATGACCCAATTGTGCGTCAACCCGAAAAGCCTTGCCGCTGGGAGCATGATCCCTGCGATGATAAGCCATGCTCCCACAATCGCGGCAAAGAGCTTTGTCTGCTTCTTCCAACTTATCGGTTGCCGCTGACGCTGCGCGTTTCGGATAGCGTCATCCGGGGTCGATGCCACGCGAATTAGCGTGAGAACGAGACCGACGGCGCTTACGGCTGCAATAGCCAGCGCGAACTTGCCCCATCTCTCGTCAAATCCGCGCCCAGCTGCAAACTCAACCAAAGCCGCGATAGAGGTGCCTGATATGAGCAACACCCGGACATAGAGACGACGCTTTGTGATTTCAGCCATCCCCTTGCCCCTCTTTCGACCAATCCCACTTGGCGTGTGTTGCCCTGATCTCAGCTATGTCATCTTCCGTGAAAGGCACCTCGGCGAGCCCCCTGATGCGAGCGAGATTACCTGAATCGACAACCGCCTGATCGAAGTGCCGCCCATCTCGCAGAGTTACGGTCACGACGGTGTAGCCCATGCCGGTCTCGGGTAGCCGCTTGACGACCTCCGCCCATTTGCCCGCGAATAGGAATGACCCCGCCCTCATTTCAACATCGGCGCATCAATGCCCCGGCACTTGGTTATCCAAGAATTCAAAGTCGAACACATTCGAGGTACGCATGATAGCCAAGCCATTCGACTCCCGAAATACCCGGTGGGGCAATTCCGCCGAACTTCCTCAGCAATATCAGAGAGTTACGATTGACCTTGGCGCGCCCTAGGGGAGTGGATCAAGTTAAGAAAATCAAGGACTTACGGCGAAGTGGGGCAATTGATTTTCCCAATGCGTTCCAATGCTTTCTAGGCGATTGCCCCACCAATATACTTCCTCTGGCGGTTGTGAAGACTGCGCGCAGAGCAGAGGCAAAGGGCCAATGAAGCCGGGATTTTTGAGAGAGGCGCTAGGGTGGACGTGTTTCTTCGCGGTCGCTTTCGGACTGATGGTTTGGCAGTCGTTCTCTGACGCGAGTTTTCGTCCGCGAGGTGGTCCTATTCCGATCTTGGTCGCTGCTGCGCTCATGGCAATTATAGGCGGCCCCATCGCGGCATTTTGGTTCCGATTTCTGCGAAGTTGGCGCAACGGCAATTCAAAGCCGCGATGACTAGCCCGCGTGAGCCGATAGTGTCCGAAAAACAGCAGGCAGAACTCCACCGCTACTCCATCAGGACGGTGCTAGCGTTCGGTTTCCTCTGGGCGGTCATGCTCGCGGGCTTTGGGTTCGCGCTTGCAATCACGTTGCTTCAATACTTTAGGCAAGCCGGTACCAGCATCGCCTTGCCCGGCCTGTTCGGGATATTTATCGCTATTTGGACGGTGGTTGCCCTGACATGGCTCCGGAACCGACCGACGCTCGAACTGGGTGACGACGGTGTGCGCGTGCACCAACTCGGTTCGCGCAAGTTCTTTCTGAAATGGTCGGATATTCAGTCATTAGAGGATATTCGGCGCTTCAACATACAAACTGGCCGGCCATTACGTTCGTTCGAGATTCGCTGGGCTAGTGGAGTGGTGAAATTCGACCAGTTCTACAGCGGGTTCCGTCGCCTGATCGCGCGCCTAAACGACAAAATCCGAATGCACAACATTCCAGTTGTTGTCCGCAATTATGAACCGCATGCTCTTCGCGAAACGATCCGCGCCGCCTCTTCTCGCACCGAAAAGAAGCTGCTGCGAGAGCGGGGGCTAGTCTCAGATGCCAAGTGTCTTGAATGGCGATGACGCAGATGCACGCCTCCGTCAGCCGATAGTCACGCCATTCGACTCCCGAAATAGATGGTGGGGTAATCTGATCTGATTTACGTAGCAATATCAGATACTTACGGATATATTTGGCGCGCCCTAGGGGAGTACCGCAATTCAGGAAAATCAAGGGCTTACGGCGAAGTGGGGCAATTGATTTTCCCAATGCGTTCCAATGCTTTCTACACGATTGCCCCACCAGCTTTCGATGATATGCCTGCGGGTCCCGCTGTCGGCACATAGAAGCCCCATACGCCGTTCGATAGCTCAGCAGCAGCAAATCTAACCGGTCGACCACGAGGCCCAATTTCCCAAACAGTGTAGGTGTGCATTTGCTTGGGATATGCCGGATGAGGAAGGACGACGGGTTCAACATCGACCTTGCGCCATTCTTCGTCCCAGACGCTCAGACCGCCCACCCTGATCTCATCGATCTGGAAGCCGATAGCTTCTTCACGCCAAGCGCTCATTCCACGTTTCCCCTAGACGGCTGCGCTGCGGAGCAGATCAATCCCAGCATTGGCCGCTATCTTAGCCGCCTACTTAGCCGCATACCAATAAGTAGGAGCAAAATGCATGCACCGGAAACCCACTCTATCCAAGTCAGGATACTCAGCAGGCGCGCGTCACTAGACGTAATGAACACGGTTACGCCCTTCATCGTGAGCGGAATTATGTGGCCGGAATTTCTGTTAGGAACTCTAGAAAGATTGAAATATTGAAGGCGCAACTGGGTGTCGCTGAACCATGCGCCGAGAAAGATTGCTCCAAGTACGCCGCCTGATATGGATGCCAAATTCCGCTTCATTTACTGCTCTCGCTAGACGCTGATCAGGAACGCCGAACGGGCCTTGGCCGGAGACGCCCTCCGCCGTCTATCATTTTGACCCGCTGTCCGTCGAAGCCGCCATATTCCACACCACTCTGGCGGCCATTCCGATCTGTGACCGTGACCATGAAACGAGGCTCTATTGGCGTCGTCGAATATCGGACCGTAAGTTCAACGAAATCCGAAACTGCCACACCTTGCCTTTGGCACAGGCGGGGTAAAGCCTTTCGATACAGCCGAACCGCATCGGCCAATCTGGTGGAGGGTCGCCCTCCCCTGACGCAACCACGGAGGAAATCGACGGTGATAAAACCGCCGGGGCTCCGGGCAGCATCGCCGAACACATCCAGTTCGTAGACGCCAATCAGCAAGCCAACACCACTCGCCAATGACGCGGCGAGATTGTGGGCAACGGATCGGAGCACATCGTGCTTCATGCACGCATGATAGTCGCTGCATTTGACTCCGCAAATCTGCCGGTGGGGCAATTCGGTCAGATTTGCGTAGGAATATCAGCGGTCTACGAATGATTTTGGCGCGCCCTAGGGGAGTCGAACCCCTCTTGCAGGAATGAAAATCCTGAGTCCTAACCGATAGACGAAGGGCGCGTCGGAGGGCGGGCTATAACGGTCCAAAACCGCCTTGTCCAGCCGCGTGTCAGACCCCCGCCGGGGCGGCGTCTTCCAATTGAAGTTGCACGCGTTTTCGCCCCTGCCAGGTGTCGATCTGGAGCCGTCCGGCGGCATGGATCCGCTTGCCCCGGCTGGCCAGCAGGCCCTGCCCCAGCGGCCGGTCCACAACCCGGAACGCGATGGCGTCGAGCTGCGCCCCGTCGCCGCCGCGCAGGCGCAGCTTCACATGGTCCTTCCCCACGACATCGGCGAAGGCGACCTGCACGTCCGGCAGCGCGATCAGCGGCTCGGCGTTGCCGGCACCGAAAGGACCGGCCTGGGCGATTTCCTCGCACAGCGCCAGCGTTGCGCCGGCGGGCGACACCGCGGCGTCGATATCGAGATCGGCCATCGCCGCGAGCGCAGCATCGGCGCGGGCAAAGCGGTCGGAGAGGAAATTGCGGAAACCGTCGACCTGCTCCGGCGAGAGACCGAAGCCGGCCGCCATGGCGTGGCCACCACCGCTCTCGATCAGTTTCAGCTCGCGCGCCTCGCGCACCATCAGGCCGATATCGACGCCCGGTATCGAACGAGCGGATCCGCGGCCATAGCCACCTTCGAAGCCGGCGACGAAGGCGGACTTGGAAAAACGGTCCTTCAGCCGGCCCGCGACGATACCGACGACGCCGGGATGCCAGCCTTCGCTCGTGGCCAAAATGAACGGTGCGTTCGCCTGCGGCTCGGCGAGCGCGATGGCTTCGTCGAGGATCATCTTCTCGAGCGCCTGACGCTCGCGATTGTGGCGGTCGAGGGTTCTGGCGAGATGTTCCGACATCGCGATGTCGGACGTCGTCAGCAGCTCGACACCCAGGCTCGAACGTCCGACCCGGCCACCGGCATTGATCCTTGGACCGAAGACATAGCCGAGGTGGTAAGGCGTAAAAGGCGCCGAGGTCTGCGCGACATTCGCGAGAGCAGCGAAGCCCGGGCGCGAGAGCATGTTGAGCCTGGCGAGGCCCGCCCGAACGAAGGCCCGGTTGACGCCAATCAGCGGCACGACGTCTGCGACGGTCGCGAGACCGACGAGATCAACCTGCTCCATCAGATTCGGCTCAGCCGCCCCCGTTCGGGTGAAGTATCCGGATTCCCGCAGCGCGCGATTGAGCGCAACCAGGAACAGAAACGTCACGCCCGCGGCCGAGAGATACCCAAGGGCGGACGTGTCGCCGGGCTGGTTCGGATTGACGTGGGCGTAGGCCGGCGGCGGCGTCTCTACGGCATGGTGGTCGAGAACGACGACATCGATCCCGGCCTCGCGTGCGGTGGCAAGCGGCGCAATCGCGCCGGCGCCGCAATCGACCGTCACGACGAGTTTGTGCCCCTCCTCGCGGAGCTTGAGCAGGCCGGCCGCATTTGGTCCGTAGCCCTCGTTCATCCGGTCGGGGATGTAGACGCGTGGCGGTTGCCCGAGCGCGGCAAGATATTGGTGCAGGAGTGCGGCGGAGGTCGAACCATCGACATCGTAGTCGCCCCAAACGGCGACAGGTTCGCCAGCCTCGATCGCAGCGGCAACGCGCGCGACGGCCTTGTCCATGTCCTTGAGCGCACGCGGCTCGGGGAGGAAGCGCTTCAGTGTCGGCTGGAGATAATCCTGCGCGTCCGGAGCCGCGATGCCGCGTTCGAGCAGAAGGGCCGCAAGTGCCGGCGAGACGCGGGCATCGAGCGCCAGCGCCTGCACGGCGCGGTCATCGGGTTCCGCGAGCCGCCAGCGCCGGCCCGAAAACGAGCGCGCGACGCCGAAAGCCGCCGGCAAATCCGGTTTGATGGGACTAGCGCTCATCCTTCAGATGGCGCGAGCGGACATGGCGCGCCTTGATCCAGCGCACGGTGTGCGTTGCCGAGCGCATCACGACGCTTTCAGTCGTGATGAAGTTGCCGTCGTGATGGACGCCGCGGAGCATCGACCCGTCGGTGACGCCGGTGGCGGCGAACACGACGTCGCCCGAAACCATCTCCATAAGCGAATACTTTCGCCTCAGGTCCTTGATGCCCCATTTGTAGGCGCGCTCGCGCTCGGAATCGTTCCGAATGACGAGACGCGACTGCATCTGTCCGCCGACGCAGCGCAGAGCCGCCGCCGCCAGCACGCCTTCCGGCGCGCCTCCGATACCCATGTAGATATCGATATTGGTCGAGGGATCTGTGCAGGCGATCACGCCGGCGACATCGCCATCGGTGATCAGGCGCACCGCCGCACCGGCACCGCGCACCTTGGCGATAATCTCCTCATGGCGCGGACGATCCATGATGCAGGCCGTGATCTCTTGCGGCTTGACGCCCTTGGCCTTCGCGAGCGCGCGAATGTTTTCCGCCGGATCGGCATCGAGATCGACCAGGCCGTCGGCATAGCCGCCGCCGATGGCGATCTTGTCCATATAGGTGTCCGGTGCGTTGAGCAGCGTGCCGGGCTCGGCCATCGCCATCACGGCGAGCGCGTTGGCCATCGCCTTGGCGGTCAGCGTGGTGCCTTCGAGCGGATCGAGCGCGATATCGACCGGCAGGCCGCCGGAACCGACCTCTTCGCCGATGTAGAGCATCGGGGCTTCGTCGCGCTCGCCTTCGCCGATGCGGACGGTGCCGGAGATCGGCAGGTCGTTGAAGGCCTTCCGCATCGCTTCGACAGCCGCATGATCGGCGGCATGCTCGTCGCCGCGGCCAATCTGCTGCGCTGCAGCAATCGCAGCAGCCTCGGTCACGCGCACCGCTTCTAGCGCGAATGCGCGATCGAGCGGGCTGTGTTTGCCGGGACGGACTTCGGACGTGCTCACGCGGCCTCCATTGGAATCATGCACGGGCGCGCGCGCACCTTGTCGGAGCCGGCTATCACCTTCAAGGCACGTTCGACCGAAGCCTGTGAAGTCTCGTGGGTAATCATCACGATGGAGACCGGCTCGCCAGGGCTGCGGCCGCGCTGGATCATGCTTTCGATAGAAACCTGCGATTCCGAGAGGTGACGCGCAATTTCCGCCAACACACCTGGAACATCGAGAACCTCGAAGCGCAGATAATAGGCAGACATCGCCGCCCCCGGATCGGAAGGCTGAAGCGGCTTCAGAGAGGCCGCCGGCCAGCCGAAACCGGCACCCAGATTGCCGCGCGCGATGTCGACAAGGTCCGAGACCACGGATTGCGTCGTCGGCTCGCGACCCGCACCCCGGCCCTCGAAGAAATAGCGCCCTGCAGCGCCGGCCTTGGCCAGCACCGCATTGAACACGGTATCGACATGAGCGAGCGGCGTGCCGGTTTTCACCATCGCCGGGCGTACGCGCTGGTCGATACCCTTCGCGGTGCGCCGCGCGATGCCGAGCAGCTTGATGCGATAGCCGAATTCGCGCGCGAACTGGATGTCCTCCGGCGTGATCTCCTTGATGCCTTCGACCGAAATATGCGTCTGGTTCGGAACGGTTCCGAAAGCGAGGCTCGCGAGCAGAACGAGCTTGTGCGCCGTATCGCCGCCGCCGACATCGAGCTCCGGATCGGCTTCGGCATAGCCGAGCGCCTGCGCTTCCTTGAGCACGTCGTGGAAGCTCCTGCCGGTCGCTTCCATCTGGGTCAGAATGTAATTGCATGTGCCGTTCAGGATGCCGTGCACGCTGTCGACGCCATAGGCGATCAGGCTTTCGCGCAACGCCTTCACGATCGGGATGCCGCCGGCCACGGCCGCTTCCCATTTGAGCGCGACACCCTTCTCCTCGGCGAGCGCCGCGAGACGGGCGCCGTGTTTGGCCAGCAGCGCCTTGTTGCCGGTCACGACGTGCTTGCCGGCCTTCAGCGCACCTTCGACAACGTCAAGCGCAATTCCGTCCTCGCCGCCGATCAGTTCGACGATCACATCGGCCTCGGATTTGAGGAGTGCCGTCGCATCGTCGGACCAGGCGAATTTCGAGATGTCGAAACCGCGATCGCGCGACCGGTCGCGGGCGGATACGGCGGCGATCTCGAGCTTGCGTCCGGCGCGTTCCGACAGTTCGGGATTGGCAAGTGCCTGAACGACGCCGCCGCCGACCGTGCCGAGACCGGCGAGCGCGATACGCAAAGGCGGTTTCACTTCGCGGTTTCCAGTTCGGCGGGCTCGTTGACGCGGAGCGAGAGGAACTTCTTCACGTTGCGTGCCGCCTGGCGGATGCGATGCTCGTTCTCGACCAGCGCCACGCGGACATATCCCTCGCCATATTCGCCGAAGCCCGTGCCCGGCAGGACGGCGACCTTGGCATGGATCAGCAACTGTTTTGCGAACTCCATCGAGCCCTTCTCGCGATAGGACTCCGGCACCGGCGCCCAGGCGAACATCGAGGCCGGCGGCGAGGGTATGTCCCACCCTGCCCGCTTCATCGACTCCACCAGCACGTCGCGGCGCGATTTGTAGATGGCGCGAATCTCGTCGGCGCAATCCTGCGGCCCGTTCAGCGCCGCGGCGGCCGCGACCTGGATCGGCGTGTAGGCGCCGTAGTCGAGATAGGATTTGATCCGACCGAGCGCGTGGATGAGATGCTTATTGCCCGCAGCGAAGCCCATGCGCCATCCGGGCATGGCATAGGTCTTCGACAGCGACTGGAATTCGATCGCGATGTCCTTGGCGCCTTCGACCTGCAGGATCGACGGCGGCGGGTTCTTGTCGTCGAAGTAAATGTCGGCATAGGCGAGATCGCTGAGCACCCAGATCTCGTGCTTCTTCGCGAAGGCGACCACCTCTTTGTAGAAATCGAGACCGACGACCTGTGCTGTCGGATTCGACGGGTAGTTCACGACCATCGCCAGCGGCGACGGCACCGAGTGCTTCACGGCGCGGCCAAGGCTGGAGAGATACTCCTCCGGGGTCGTCGCGGGGACATGGCGGATCGCGGCGCCGGCGAGGATGAAGCCGAAGGCATGGATCGGATAGGCCGGGTTCGGGACCAGCACCACGTCGCCAGGCGCGGTGATCGCCTGGGCGAGGTTGGCGAAGCCCTCCTTGGAGCCGATATTGGCGATGACCTCGCTCTCCCAGTCCACCTTCACGCCGAAGCGGCGCTGGTAGAAGGCGGCGTAAGCCTTGCGCAGACCCTTGATGCCGCGGCTGGCGGAGTAGCGGTTCGAGCGCGGAT
Organism: Pseudomonadota bacterium; assembly: GCA_018241025.1. GTDB lineage: Bacteria > Pseudomonadota > Alphaproteobacteria > Micropepsales > Micropepsaceae > Rhizomicrobium. The sequence continues at coordinate 8,953 of JAFEEQ010000007.1, read as the reverse complement.
CGCGCGCCGTCTCGATCAGCTTGTCGACGATATGCTGCGGCGTGGGCATGTCGGGGTTGCCCATCGAGAAGTCGATGATGTCCTCGCCCGCCGCGCGCGCCTTCGCCTTGAGGACGTTCACTTCCTCGATGACGTAGGGCGGGAGCCGCTTGATGCGGTAGAAGTCGGTTTGCATGGTGAAAGACCTTAAGGCGCGAAGCACCGGGGCGCGAGAATCACGGCAAAAAGGCTGCCGCGTCAATGGCGTAAGACACCGCTCTTAAACTGCGCCAGGCGCGGGGCTCGGCCGTCAGTTCTGGAGGAAAATCTCCGCCCGGCGGTTGCCGTCTTCGCCTTCCGGCATCGACTCGTAATAGACCGGCTGACTGTCGCCCACGGCCTCCACCAGCACCTGCCTGGCGGGCACGCCGGCGCGGATGAGTTCCGCCGCAACCGCCTGCGCCCGCTTCTGGGACTTCTGGAAGATGGCCTCGAGATGCTTCTCGACGGGCATATTGGCGGTGCGGCTCGACGAGTGGCCGATCACCTTGATGAAGCCGGTTCCGCCGCGTGCACGGAAAGCGTCTACCGCCGCGCGAACCTGGGCCCGGCCGGCCGCATTCACCGCCGTCGTATCGCCCGGGAACATCACGACCGCAGCCGGCGGCATTCCGCTGGCGTTGGCATAGACGCTCGGCGTCGGCGCATTGATCGCGTCGAGATTGGCGACAACCGAGCCCGTCATGGTGTCAGGACCGCCCACAGCGCGGCCCGTCGGCCGCACAGCCGGCATGCCGGCAGGCGCAACAGGACTGGTCGCGATGCCCGCGTTCGCCGCCGTCTGCTGGTAGCGGGCGATAATCGGTTGGGCGACGAATTGCGATATCGACGGATCGAGCGCCGGCGCCGTCGACGGCTTGAATCCCAGCGAGTTGCTGTTCATCGCCATGGCAGAGGTGCCCGGAGCACCGACCGCCGGAACCGCCGGCATTGTGCCCGCAGGCATGGAGCTCGTGGGGGCGGCGGCAGGCGACGGTGCGATGGCCGGCATCGTACCCGCGGCAACCGTCGATGACGGTGCGGGTGTGGGCGTCGAGTCCGGAATGGTCGCGGGCGGCGGACCGCTGTCGGAGGACCCGGCATCGGACGAGTTGTCGTCCGGCGGCGGGGCGGCAGGCGCAGGCTGGGGCGGCGGGCTGGCGGAGGCCATCACCGTCGGGGCGGGCGCATCGGAAGGCGGCGGTGCAGCGGCCTCGGTACCACCGCGGAGGGCATCGGAGCTGTAGGTGGCCCGGTCACGGTCCGCGCCGAGCGAGTCGGCGATTTCCTTCTGCGAATCCGGGTTGGTCACCCCCGTCGGCTTTTCCGGAACGGAGGCAAGTTCCGGCGTCGTGCCGGCCGAAGCATCGGGAGCGGTTGCGGGCGGGAAGCCGTTCACATCGGCGGGCGCCGCGGGCGAGTCATCGCCGATAAGATCGTCGAGGGTCGAACAGGCGCTCGTGGACAGGGCAAATGCCAGCACTGCCGCAATGCGCAACGCTGCTCTGGTCATGCCGCTCAATCCTCAGCCCAAAAAGACGGAATCCGTATCGGTCCGGTATACAGGCCTCCCCCCTGCCTTCCAAGCGGATATCCCTGTCAAATCCATGAAATCTTGTGGCAAATGGCCCTAAGGCGCGAGGGCAGCCTGCCTTGCGGCCATGTTGGCGCACGCGCTATCAACCATCAGACGCGGGCCGGTGGCGACGATGCAAAAGAAGCTCGACGATTCGGGGATGGATGCGGCGAAGCCCGGTGAGGCTTCCAATCCCTATTCCGTTGGCGACCCGGCCGAGTTCGCCCGCAACATGGTGAAGGTCGGCCAGCAATCGCAAAAGCTGCTGTCGGACTTCCTGAAGCGCCAGAACGGTTCCGGCAAGGAGCCCGTCGACCCGCTCAATATCTCGGAGCCTTTCCTCGCGCTGATGCGTGCGATGGCAACAAACCCCACGGCGCTTGTGGATGCCCAGTTCCGGCTCTGGAAGGACTTCCTCGGCCTTTGGGAAAGCACCGCCTATCGGATGCTGGGTGGCGAAGCCAGACCGGTGGTCGCCCCTGCCCCCGGCGACAAGCGATTCAAGGACAAGGACTGGCAGGAAAACCAGGTCTTCGACTTCATCAAGCAGAGTTATCTTCTGACCGCGAACTGGATCCAGAACACCGTCGCCGGAGTCGAAGGCATAAACGACGACACCAGGAAGCGGGTCGGATTCTATACCAAGCAATTCGTCGATGCGATCGCGCCGACCAATTTCGTCCTCACCAATCCCGAAGTGCTGCGCACGACGATGCAGTCCAACGGCGAGAACCTCGTCAACGGCCTCAACAACCTGCTGGAAGATTTCGAGCGCGGCAAAGGCCAGCTCTCGATCCGCCAGTCGGCCGACAGCTTCCGGATCGGCGAGAACATCGCCACCACCCCCGGCAAGGTGATCTTCCGCAACGAGCTGCTCGAACTCCTGCAGTTCGAACCGACCACCGCGGAGGTCTACGAGCGGCCGCTGCTGATTTTTCCGCCCTGGATCAACAAGTACTACATCATGGATCTGCGGCCGGAGAACTCGTTCATCAAGTGGCTCACGGCACAAGGCTACACCGTGTTCGTCGCCTCCTGGGTCAATCCCGACCGCCGTCTCGCGCAGAAATCTTTCGAAGACTATATGCGCGAAGGCATCTTCGCGGCGCTCGACGCGGTCGAGCAGGCGACGGGCGTGAAGGATCCCAATGTCGTCGGCTACTGCATCGGCGGCACGCTGCTCACCGCGACGCTCGGCTACATGGCCGCGACCAGGGACGACCGCATCCACTCTGCGACCTTCTGGGCGGCACAGGCCGATTTTTCCGAGGCAGGCGATCTCACCGTCTTCGTCGACGAGGCCCAGCTCGAAGCGCTGCACCAGCAGATGGAGAACGCCGGCGGCGTCCTCGAAGGCTCGAAGATGGCCACGACCTTCAACATGCTGCGCGCCAACGACCTGATCTGGTCCTTCGTGATCAACAACTACATGCTCGGCAAGCAGCCGATGCCGTTCGACCTGCTCTACTGGAATTCCGACACCACGCGGATGCCGGAGAAGACGCATCTGTTCTACCTGCGCGAATGCTACAAGGAGAACAATCTCGCCAAGGGCAAGATGGTGCTCGGCGGCAAGAAGATCGACCTGACCAAAGTGACGCTGCCGGTCTATCTGCAATCGGCGAAGGAAGATCACATCGCGCCCTATCGCTCAATCTTCAAGACGACCAAGCTGTTCAAGGGGCCGATCCGCTACATCCTCGCCGGCTCGGGCCATATCGCCGGCGTGATCAACGCGCCGGTGGCGAAGAAATACCAGTATTGGACGAACGACTCCTATGACGGCCTGCTGAAGCCCTATCCGAAAAAGGTCGAAGACTGGATCGCAGGCGCGAAAGAGACGCCCGGCTCCTGGTGGCCGGACTGGGATGCCTGGCTGAGTCAGCATTCCGGCAAGAAGGTCCCGGCACGCAAGCCCGGCGACGGCAAACTCAAGACGCTCGGCGACGCGCCCGGCGCCTATGTGAAGATCAAGGCGACGTAGGTTCGTGTCGCCGTAGTAGCGTCACTCCGTATACGGACAGCCATTTTCGGCTGCAAGCCCCTCGACGCGGTCGAGCCCCTCGCTCGAGCGTTGCACCGCGCGTAGCTTCAGCGCGCTGGCCAAAAAATCACAAGCTTGCGAATCTTTGAGTTCGCATTCGCTAACCTCAATACCGTCGCGGAACTCTGAAATCCCGAGGCTCATACTGCTGTCGATCGGACCGTGCATGCAGGGGAGCGATTCCACGACACGAACTTCCTGGCTGAAGACGTTTCGCGAAAAGAAGACGAGAACACCCGGAAAAATATTGGCGGGATCGGAAAACCGATACAGCGACAATGGAGGAACCGGCCGCCCACGCTCGATTAGCCAAACATCCCAAACCAAATGATCGCGCCAACCCGTGTATTCCAATTTTATCCAATGCGAGTGCGAAGAAGCCGAGGACGACAAGGGAAGAAAGGCGAGAAGAATGCCAACCATCGCAAGACATAATCGCATCGCTCTCAACCTGCTTGCTCCGTTGCCTGGAGGCGCTTCATCTTCGAAGCCACGGCCGTGGCAGCATGCGATCCGGTGCGTTCCAGCCCCGAGATCAACCCAGCCATATCTTCCGGCTTCACGTTCTGGGAAAGCTTGAACTTGCCTTCGAGCGTCGTGAACACGACTTCCATCCCCACGATCGCATTGAGCAGCATCGCCATCTTCTCTGCCGGGACCTTGTCTATTGTCCACGGCTCTTTGGGCAGAAGCTTTTCTTCTTCGGCGGCGGAAAGATCGACCAGCATCCGGCGTGTTTCGGATTCATCGAGACGCTTGATGATGCCCTCGCCCTCCACCGCCATATAGTTCCAGGTCGGGACCATGCCCGCGGACACATACCAGTCGGGCGAGACATACGCATCCGGTCCAAGGAAGGAGAACCGTACGCGCGCGCCTTCCGCCAGCGACGCGAGCGGATTGGCGCGCGCCAGATGGAAGCGAACAACATCTCCAGGCCCGAGCACGACGGGCGCATAGGCGAAATGGATGGTTCCGCCGATCGTCGCCGCGATCGTCGCGAATGGACGTATACGGATGAAATCGTGGAGGGCGGCGTCGACGGCAAAGGCTTTGGGGCGATACATACGGCTGTCCTTCAGGCGCCGAGCAGCATGCGCAGGCCGGCGGGCGCCTGACCAATGTCGCGTTTGGGGACCTCGCATGCGCTGCATGCACGCAGGTCGATCTGCAGGTTGCGCCGCGGCGCGCCACTGACATTGCGGGTGCCGGAATGGACAAGATAACCGTCGCAGACGAGTACGTCGCCGGCAGCGCCGCTGACCACGATCTCATCGGGATGGTGAACGAAGCCGGCATAGGCGTCTGCGCCGCCGGCGAGCCTGTGCGTGCCGGGTATAAGACGCGTCGCGCCGTTCGCAGCGTCGAAGGGATCGAGAAAGGCCAGCACGACGACCATCGGCGCCGGGCCTTCCGGCGCGATCCAGTCGCGGTGCAGGCTCTGTTCGCCGGCTCCCGGCTTCGGGTCCCGGCCCTGCACGTCGGCAAGGACGAAGGGCTGGCGCAGGAGATGCCAGGCGCAGGCCAGGACACGCGGATGCAGCGCAGCGGCCCAGGCATCCGGCTCCTTGTCCAGCATGGCGTGCCGGACCTTTGTGGATCGTGGCGCCGGCCACTGATCGGACGGCAGATAGGTCCGCTCGAAGACATCGCGCAGACGCTCACATTGCGGCGCATCCAGTACACCGCGCAGCATTGCATAGCCGTCGCAGTCCAGCGCGTCGCGAAGATCATCCGGCAGCGCCGTGACGCCGGCGCGTTCGAGCATCCGCTCGAAGGCCGCGCTCACACGAGCCCGGTCGTCTCGGGCAAGCCGAGCATCAGATTGAGGCTCTGCACAGCCGCACCGGACGCGCCCTTTCCGAGATTGTCGAGCACCGCGGTCAGCCGCGCCTGCTGTGTCCTGTCGTTGGCGAAAACGAAAAGCTTCATCCGGTTTGTGTTCTTGAGTAGCTCCGCATCGAGCGTCTTGAGCGCCGCCGCTTCTTCGAGGCTTGCGACTTCGACGAAGGGCCGCCCGGCATAGGCCTCCGCGAGCACCGCGTGCAACTCGGCAGCGCGCGGTGCCTTCGGCATCGACCAAAGCTGCAACGGCACCTCGACCAGCATGCCGCGATAGTAGCGGCCCACGCTGGGCGCAAAGACGGGTGCGTGTTTCAGCCCGGCATGTTGCGTCATCTCCGGCACGTGCTTGTGAGCAAGGCCGAGGGCATAGCTGCGGAAAACCGTCTCGACGTAATCGGGCGATGCCTTGTCCTCGAACTCGGCGATCATCGATTTGCCGCCGCCGGAGTAACCGGACACAGCGTTGACCGTCAGGGGTGCATCGGCCGGGATCAGGCCGGCACGCACCAGCGGCGCGACGAGCGCAATGAAACCGGTTGGATAGCATCCCGGATTGGTCACCCGCTTCGCCGCGGCGACCGCTTCGTAATTCCCCGGGGCGAATTCGGGAAAGCCGTACGTCCAGCCGGGCGCCACGCGATGGGCGGTCGAAGCGTCGATCACCTTCACGGACGGGTTTTCGATCAACGCGACGGCTTCGCGGGCGGCATCGTCAGGCAGGCACAGGATGGCGACATCGGCGGCATTGAGCGCGGTCCTGCGGGCGGCCGGGTCCTTGCGGTCGCGATCGTCCAGCTGCACGACCGTGAGGTCGCGCCGGGCGGCGAGCCGCTCGCGGATTTCGAGGCCGGTCGTCCCGGCAGCGCCATCGATGAAGATTTTGGCCGTCATGGCGGCTACATAGCAGATGCCGTGCGTGGCGGACCATCGCTTTGCGAAGGGCAGCCATGATTCGACAACCTGCCGCGTCTGGCAGGCATGTTACCTTCGTGTCACGATTTTACCGGCGGGCCGAGTCCCGCCCCGGATACAGGATCGATGGAGCCGCTCAACTGGTTCATGAAAACCCTCGTCGACCACTACGCCGATTTCGACGGCCGCGCCGGCCGGGCCGAGTTCTGGTGGTCCGTGCTGATGTTCTGGGTCGTTCTGTTCCTGCTCGTGCTGATCGGCGGCCTTCTTCCGGTCTTCAATTACATCGCCGCCCTGTTCATCGCATTGACGGCGTCGCCGTTCCTCGGCCTCGGCATCCGGCGGATGCACGATACCGGCCGCAGCGGCTGGCATGCCCTCATCCCCGGACTCAACATCCTGCTTGCCGCGCAGGCTGGAACCAATGGAGCAAATGCCTACGGGCCCGATCCCCGGGCACCGGGATAGTTGAAGACTTTTATTGAGAGGAGGAGTTGGTCATGGATGCGAATAAGCTTTGGCAGAATTTCCTCGATACCGTCACCAATCACTATTTCGACACGCAGGGGCGCGTCGGGCGGGCCCAATTCTGGTACTTCGTCCTGGTCGAGGTGATCGTCGGTATCGGCGTCGGAATCGTCTCGAGCATTGTGTTCCCTGTGCTCCTTCCCGCCCTGTTCGGGCTGGCCATGACCCTGCCCAATCTCGGCATGTCCGTCAGGCGCATGCAGGACACCGGCGCGGCCGGAACGCTCGCGTGGGCGTGTTTCGGTCTTGGCGCCCTGTGGCAGGTGATGCAGGTGCTGATGTGGATTACCGGCCCAATGAGCGCGATCGCGTTCCTGGCGTTCTCCTTCACCTTCGGTTGGCTGATCAGCCTGGCGTATCTCGTCCTCGCCATCGCGGTGATTTACTTCTGCGCCCAGCCCGGCCAGACAGAAGCCAACCCCTTCGGCCCAGTCCCGCCAGCCTTCGCCCCGAACTAGACTACGGACGGCCGCGCCGATTCCGGTGCGGCCGCCGCACAGGAGAATTGGCCATGAACACCGGGCATATCCGGCACGAATTGCTGGAGGCCGAACGGCATCTGCTGGAAGAGCTGCGGGCGATGCGGCGGCTGCGGCGCAAGGCCGAGACCTCCGGCGATCCCGGTTTGACCACGGGCCAGAAGATCGCCGACACGGTTGCGGCGACCATGGGCTCATGGCGTTTCATCATCATCCAGTCGATCATCCTCGCCTTCTGGATCGCCGCGAACATCACGGCGTTCATCTACAACTGGGACCCCTACCCGTTCATCCTGTTGAACCTCGCACTGTCGTTCCAGGCGGCTTATGCCGCGCCCTTCATCATGATGAGCCAGAACCGCCAGCAGGATATCGACCGCCTCGCCGCCAAGAGCGACTACGAGATCAACATCAAGGCCGAGCTCGAGATCGAACTCCTGCACCAGAAGCTCGACTCGCTGCGCGAAAAGGAAGTCCTCGAACTCACCCGCACCGTCGCCGATCTGACGGCGCTGCTCAAGCAGCAGAGCGGTTCCAACTAACGGCGTGCCGACGTAGTAGCAGGCATTGCGCATGCAAGAAATCCGTCCGACATCCCGAAAATGTCACACGCGTTCTCAACGCCGCAGAGCGAACATCTTCGCCATTGCAGGCTTCTTGATGTCCTCTCTGTCAGCTTGCACCGGCGCGCCGACGTCGGGATCGGAGCCAAGCCTGACAGTGGGTGAGTTCCTCGCGAACCCTTCGCCCTACATCAATCAAACAGTGACTATACGCGGTCTCACCAAAATCGATTTCGAGGATACCAACATTTATGCTCCCCCAAGAACAGGCCAGCACGCCTGCATCTCACTCGCTGTCAAATCGGCGAACTATCTGTTCTATAAGGCCCACTTCAACAACAGACGCGCATCCGTTCGCGGCAAGGTAATCGCTCCGTTTTGTTCTCCGAATACGGTATGCTCTTGGGCTTGCAACGACGGCTATGGCATCATTGTGGACAAAATCTCGCCATAGCCATCGCGTGATGAAGTCGAAAGGAATTGCTACCAGTGTCCTCGTTTTGGCGATTTTCTCGCTGACCGGATGCGCAATCCCCCGGCCGAGAGACGCCTGCCGATTTCTCTACGATCAAGACGTTCAGGAACGCATCACGATTCCACTCCTGGACAAGCAGTTCGGACAAGGTGTCCATTTGTATTTCAACTACGACCAACCTGGCATTGTCGAGCATCGCCAGCGCGTTGAATTGGTGTTCTCTCCAGTGCGATACGTCGGTGGCAGGCGATTGGTTGATGAGACCAGTTTCGTGATCGTGCTGGATCGCTGCTCGCACAGAGTTTTGGATTCGTACACCGTGCGGTGAGGCCGTGAGCCGATGTCCTTGGAGCCCCCTGACCGCATCGAGGACGCACTGGATGTGACTACTGACGTGCTCCCCGTTATGCCCTCGTTCATGAGGAGAGTCTGTTCTGGTTATGGCCCTGGCTGGGCCGTGCTGCAAACTCCGTCGGTGTGAGCCCGTTCAGGCTCGAGTGTGGTCGTCTGGTG
>JAFEEQ010000006.1 GCA_018241025.1 Pseudomonadota bacterium | reverse complement strand
TCGATCTGACGCAGAAGTGCCACGATCTGCTCAGCACTAAATCGCTTCTTCGCCATGACAAAACCCCTTTCCCAAGACAGTTTCTAACAATCCGCCTGGTACAAAAAGGGCCAGTCAGGTCAGCAACAGCCGGCCGACATCGCCGGTCCAAAACTCGGTTGTGCCGGAAGACGGCCGGAAGCGGGATCGCGTCAGGGCGTCGTCGTTCCAATATCCCAGCGACAGCGCGCGTCCCTCGACGACGATTTCGCCGAGTGCGCCATTGGCGACCTCCTTCCCTGCGTCGTCGACCAGCCGCAGCGGCTTGTCCGCCCGCGGATATCCGACCGGAACCAGCGCGCGGTCGAGCACCGTGTCGTGGTCGAGATACCACGAGGCATAGCTGTAGGTTTCCGTGGTCGCCAGATCGATGCAAAGTCGGCAATTGCGCGAAAATCTCTGGCGATAGAGCGCGACATCCGCATGCAGCACGCGGTCGGAAATGAGATGAACCAGGCGAACCGATTGCGCCAGCGCCTGCACGCCGCCGCTGTCCGTCGCGAACATGGCGCGGAAAATTCCCGGCATCACATGCAGGACCGTCACCGCGCATGTGCCGAGGAATGCCGCTGCGCCACCGAAGCCCTGACGTCTGACATCGACGACGCAGAGCTGCGCCCCGGCCGCGAGGCTGCCATAGATATCCCGCGTCGATCCGCTAACGCTGGGCGAGTAGAGCAGGGCGATACGGTCGTCGTGCTTCAGTCCCGCGCGCCAGCAATGGCGCAGGACCTCATACAGGATCGCGCGCTGGCTTTGATGCACGCCCTTGGGCTGTCCGGTGCTGCCGGAGGTATAGAAGATCACCGCAACGTCGTCGGGTTTGGCAACAACGTCGAGCATGTCGGCGACAGATTCCGCAGGCATGACGATCTGCGTCAGGTCAGGTGCCATCTCGCGCATCGCCGGCGCCGTCGCGGCATTGACGATCACGGCACGCAAGCCTGCGCGCGCCGCGATATCGGCATTGCGCGAAGCGGGAAAGCTCTCGTCGAGTGGGACATAGGCAATGCCGCGCGCCAGCAATCCCAGGATCGCGGCCATATAGGCGCAGGATGCGGGCAGCAATATCCCCACAGGCCCTTTGCCGGCCTCAAGCGCCTCCACGCGTGCCGCGACGGCAGCCGCCAATCCGCAGAGCTCGCTAAAGGTCAGGTCATGGTCGACATCCCGAACGGCAATGGCATCGCCGCGCGCCGCGGCGTGCTGCATGACGATGTGCGCCAGCGTCGTGTCGATCTCATCCGGAGACGACGGTGCCGGCATCGCCGACGATTCCATGTCGCGTTCGGATTGTGGTGGATTTTTCATCTTGTCCGACGACAGCGTTGCCTTCCGCCCATAGGACGTTCAGCCGCGCGTTATGACGCCTTCGGCGATCAGATCGTCGAGAAATCCGCGCGTATCGCCCATGCAGGTTTCATGGTCGATATCGAATTGCCGCTCAAGCCCACTCACGATCGCATCAAGGCTCTTCGGCGATTCCAGCAAGGCCCAGATCGCGCTGCTGACGGCGTTGAGCTCGAAGTAGTTCCAGTTTTCCACATGCATCAGCAGCGTCACGCCCTCGACTTCGGTTTCGAGGACCTCGGTTGCGCGCGCATAGAGTGCGTTATCATGATCAGCCATGCTTCACTGTGCCCCACGCGGAACGCTGCGGCAATATATCGTTGATGCCGCGTTCAGCCGCGAAGATGGAAATACGCGACCTCGAAGTCGCACCGGAACACCTCGCTCGGCTGCCCCAGTTCCGCCGCCATCAAGTTCATCAGAACCGGGTTGGCATAGTAAATGTGCACCTCGTTGTTCGCCTCGCGCAGACGCGCGCAAAGCCGGGCCAGGGGTTTGGGACCGAACGGGTTGTATAGGAAGACGACAAGCGGCCGGTCGAGCGGTACGGCGGTCGACGCATCGGCGCAATGGGTCGAGATCCGCCGGTAGTGGGCTCGCTGCCCCTGCACGCGCGCAAGCTGGGCCGAGGCCGAGGCATGGATCGGGGCGGCAAGCTCATAGCCGAGCAACTCCTCGAAGCGGTCGGCGAAGAAGTAGAGTGGCCGGCCCAAGCCGCTGCCCAGATCGGCAAACCGCGGCGCCGCGGTGCCGTGCGCCGTCATGTGCCGCGCGATGGCGCCGAGCGTGCGATAGGGTACTGGATCGCAAGGGTTGCTCTGCGCGGCCCGGTCGACATATTCCGACGTGATCGCACGGGTCCGGACGCCGAGCCGCAGGTCGTGCGGAAAATCCGCGACTTCGCGTCTCAACCGCCGCAATCGGCCGCCGATCGTGGACATTGGCGCGCGGCGCAGCCGCTGCAGACGGCTTTCTCGCGATCCTTGCGGAAAGTCATTCATGACAGCCGTGTTTTGTTGGTCGACTTGATGCCCGCATGCGGGTTGCTGCCTCAGATTCCCTGTTATTTGATCACCGTTCCCTACTATCGCGAGTACCTTTCCCTATTAATTTTCCGGCTCCATATGATGGATTGGCCCGTATTTGCTACGTCAAACGTGATGCTTGGCCCCGATAGGTCCTCAGTTTCACGATTTTCCCTGTATTTTTCCCCTATTGTTGACAAGTTGCTACCAGAGACCGGCTCGCTCCCGACTGCCTCCACCACCACCTGTACCGAGCGGAGCCGGCTTTCGCCAATCTTTCGCACAGTGGCCAAACTGAGAGCATTGCCGGACGGCGCGGAGTCTCGTGACATGGCATCGTCTTCGATGCGCGAATTGACCACAGGGGCCCATTTTTCGTTCGGCTGTCGTTTCCGCGTGGACGATGGAAAGACCGAACACTGCATCTCAAAGACGTGAATCTGCTCAGAAGCGACGCCTATAGCGGAGGGGCCTGGGTCGCCGCCGGTAACGGTGGCCGGTTCACTGTGCGCAATCCGGCAACGGGCGAAGAATTGGCGCAGGTCGCCGATCTCGATGCGGCGGATGCGCAGAAGGCCATCGCACACGCCGCCGATGCCTCGCATGGCTGGCGCAGCCGGACCGCAAAAGAACGCGCGACGCTGATGCGCACATGGTTCGAACTGATCATGGCCAATCAGGAGGATCTGGCGCGGATCATGACGGCCGAGCAAGGCAAGCCGCTGGCGGAGAAGGCCTCATCTCGAGCGAGATCGTGCCCTTCGGCGGCATGAAGGAAAGCGGCATCGGTCGCGAAGGCAGCAAGTATGGGATCGAGGACTACCTCGAGATCAAATACGTGCTGCTCGGCGGCATCGGAGCGGATTGAGGCACCCGCGATGGCCTCAAGCCGGATTGTCGTTTTCTGACGTGACTACTGCCCTACGACATCAAGAACATCTCTTAGGCCAGCGACCAATTGCCCGGCGTCTTCGCGCGAGAACACCAGCGGCGGACGGATCTTGAGGACATTGCCGCGCGGTCCTGTCGCGCTGATCAGGATCCGCCGGTCGCGAAGCTCATTGACGACCTTTGCGGCAAGCTCAGCCGAGGACGTCGCGGAGGTGCGCGAGACGATCTCCACGCCGACGAAAAGACCGGCACCGCGCACATCGGAAATCGCGGGATATCGTCCGGCAAGTGCTTTGAGGTCGGCGATGAGCTGGCTTCCCACCCGCGCGGCGTTCGCCTTCAAGTCCTCGCCTTCGAGAACGTCGAGCACCGCCATCCCCGCTGCGCAGGACACCGGATTTCCGCCGAACGTGTTGAAGTAGCGCGACTGGCTCCCGAAAGTCTTCACGATCTCCGGCTTGACCACCATCGCAGCGATCGGATGGCCGTTGCCCATCGGCTTGCCCATGGTGACGATGTCCGGCTCCAGCCCGTGACGCTCGAAGCCCCACATGGCCTCGCCAGTGCGGCAGAAACCCGGCTGCACTTCGTCGGCAATGAACAGGCCGCCGGCCTCGCGGATCGCCGCCGCCGCCTCCTTGAGGAAGCCGGCGGGCTCGGCAAACACGCCGTCGCTTGAAAAGATCGTGTCGACGAGCAGCGCCGCCGGCCGGATGCCGTGCCGCGTCATGTCGGCGATTGCCTGTCGGACGCCCTCCGCAAAAACCTCGCCGACCTTGTCCTTTGCAATCAGCGTCGTGTCCGGCGCCGGTACGGTGCGCACATGTTCGCCCAGATTGACGAATGGCCCGAAGGACGGCGAAAGCCCGGCCACCGCATCCGTCCCGCCGTGATAGGCAAGCTCGGTCACGATGAAGCCGGTGCCCCTGGTGAAGCTCTTGGCGACGCGCATCGCAAGGTCGTTGGCCTCGCTTCCGGTGCAGGTGAACATGATATGCGACAGTGCCGGCGGCAGCGTGGCGAGCAGCCGTTCGGCATAGTCGACGACTGTCTCGTTGAGATAACGCGTATGCGTGTTCAACACCGCGGCCTGGCGTGCGATGGCCTCGACGACGTGCGGATGGCAGTGCCCGACCGACACCACGTTGTTGTAGGCGTCGAGATAGGCGTTGCCTTGCGGATCGTAGAGCCACACCCCTTCGCCGCGCACGACATGCACCGGATTGGCGTAGAACAGCCGATAGGCCGGTCCCAGCAGTTTCTCCCGCCGCCGGATCAGCGCGACTTCTTCCGCCGGCAAATGGGTTGGCTTGCCGCCATAGGCGTTGATCATGGCCATGTCAGATGTCCTGTCCGGAAGCGCGGCGGAAGCGGGCCTGGGCGTCCGTGCGCGCGATGCCGCGCAATGCTATCAGTCCCCTCACCGCGGCGGGATGATTCTTGAGGATATAGGCACGGTTTTCTGGATGCCGCGCGGCGCGCCATTCCGTTATCAGCACCGTCATCGCCAGCCGTGTCGCGATCAGGTCGTAGAGCAGGTCGCTCTCCTCCGCTGTCAGAGGATTGAGCGCGGAATAGGCGCCGACGATCTCCAGCACCGGCGTCAGCGCCTCGCCGCCCTGTCCAACATGATAGGCCGACGCGATCGCCAGATCGTTGACCAGCGGGGCACGGATCATGTCGCCGAAATCGAGCACGCCGGAGATGACGCCTGGTTCCTCCTCCGAAACCAGGATGTTGTAGGGATTGAGGTCGTTGTGGATCACCTGATGCCGCAAACCTGGCAGGACGGGCGCAATTGACCCATCGAACCTGTCCAGCGCACGCTCGACATTCGCACGGTCGGCGGGATCCGCAACGCCGGACAGCATGGGGCGCAGCCGCGCGAACTTCACGATATCCCAGGAGAGATCGAAGCTGTCGGCAGGGTGGGCGAATTGCGCCAGTGCCCTGTCGAACCGCGCCAGCGTGTGCCCAATGGCAAGACGCAGCTTCGGCGAAACCGGGCACCCTGCCGCCATCACACCTGGCAGGAATGACAGCACGCGCGCCACCCGAGCGGCGCCCCGGCTGTCGCGGACGACGGCTTCGGACCGTCCGTCGCGCGTGCGGATGATGCGCGGCGTAGGAAGTTCGGGATCGCTTTGCGCGAGGCACAGCAATGCCGCGGTCTGGAAATCGATCGCGCCGCGATCCTCGTCGGGATGGGAGATCTTCAAGACGAATTTGGCATGCGCGGTGCGCAGCAGGAAATTCTGGTCGCGCTCACCGGTCAGAAGGGCGGCGTGGCCGGCCAGACCGAAATGTTCCCGCGCGATCGCCGCCGCAAGGTCGTCGCTTATCTGGTCGGCGCTGCCGCTGAGTGCGGAACTGATACTCTGCTCGCTCATGCTTCAGGATCGAGAAAAGAAAAAGGCATGACCCGACGGGGAGACGGATCATGCCCTTTCGCACCTTCGGTGCAGGTCAGATGTGGCCGCGCAGCTCGAGGCCGAATGTCCGGCCGCTGTTGATGCTGCGCGTGATGTAGATGTTGTTCAGGACGGCGACGCCGCCGCCCAGCACTGTCTTGTCGCCCAGGTTGCGGCCCCAGGCATAGATGCCCCAGTTGCCGTCGGCATCCTCGAAACCGATTCGGGCATTGATGATCATGTAGGACTGCACCTCGATGAGCGGATTGTCCGACGGGTCGGTGAACGCACGATCGCGATAGTCCCAGTCCGTGGTGATCACGAAGTTCGTGTTGCTGAGCGGCATGAAGGCCGTGGTGTAGGACGCGCCCCAGCTCGCTGAGTAGGGCGACGCGCCGGCGAGCTGCTTGCCGGTGAAGGCGCCGAATGTCCCGTATTTGGCATCGACATAGCCGAAGTTCGCGAAGGCGCTGAAGCCGGGAAGAATTTCAGGCGACCAATTCAGTTCGAGCTCAACACCCTTGCTGGTGGCTGATGCCGCGTTGCTCACCAGGAACGAGACGCCGGTGTTGACCTGTTCCTGCTTGTTGGTGAAGTCGTAGTAGAACGCCGCGAAGTTCGCCGACAACTGATTGTCGAACAAAATCGACTTGAACCCCACTTCATAGGAGTTCAGGTATTCCGGCTGGAACACGATTGTGCTCGGCGTGACGACCGCAGGCGGCGAGATGATGTCCGACTCAAATCCACCGGCCTTGAAGCCGTGCGCGAAGCGGAAATACGCCACCTGATTCTCCGCCAGCGTGTAGGAGATGTTCGCATCTCCCGTGAGCTCGCTGGCCGAGGTGGTTGCATGGGTCAGCGGAATATTCTCGGCGAATGCGAAGATCACGCCATAGGCGATCGGCGTCGTCGGGCTCTGCTGATAGACGAGGCTCTTGTGATCCGAGGTGTAGCGCATGCCGCCGCTGATGCTCAGATTGTCGGTGATGTTGTACTTGCCCGAAACGAACGCCGATGCGCTGTCTTCCTGAATCGTCGACACAGCGGCCGCGGCTTCGCTGAAACCCGCCGGCAGCAGGCTCGGGAAGGGCGCCCCGAGCAGGAAGGTCGGAAACGCCTGCCCGACATGGATGTGGTAGAAGTTGTGATCGAGTTCGCTGTCGGCATAGATACCGGCAAGCCATGAGAAACGGTCGCCGGCCGGCGATTCGATGCGCACCTCCTGGCTGAAGCGGCGGAAGTCCTCGTCGCGTCCGGTGTCGAAGCCGTCGAGGCGGCTGCCGTCCTGGTCGGCGTTCTGCAGGCTGCTGAGGTTGCGATAGGCGGTGATCGAGGTGAGCGAATAGCCATTGGCCATGTTCCACTCGCCCTTCAGCGAGGTGCCCCACATGCCGCGCTTCTGATCGTAGGGCGTGTTGTCTTCGACTTTGCGGTCCAGCGGGTTTTGGGAGGGCACCACGCTGTAATATGCCGCGTTGCAGCCCAGGAAGTTGTACGGGAACGACGAGCAGGTGGCGCCGTCCAGCGTATGCACGGTCTCGAGCATGCCGGCGGTATCGCCTTCGTGATACCCGTCGAGGCGCAGCTCGAAGTTCAGGTCCGATGTCGGCATGTAGACCAGCATCGCGCGGCCACCCCAGCTGCCCAGGCTGTTCTGCTTGATGTTCAGGTAGGTGTTGTCGAGATAACCCTCGCGGTTCTGGTAGCTGCCGGTGACGCGAAGCAGAAGCTTGTCCTCGACGATCGGTCCGCTGACCGTTGCGCGCGCCTGGAGAAAGTCGAAATTGCCATAGCGGATGTCGCCCATCGCTTCATATTCGTTGGTCGGGCGGTTGGAGGTGATGTTGATGACGCCGGCGACGGTATTCTTGCCGTAGAGCGTGCCCTGCGGTCCGCGCAGGACTTCGACGCTGGCGACGTCGGACAGCACGGTATCGAAGGCGCGGTCGCGGCCCATATACACCTCGTCCACGTTGACGCCGACGTCCGGCGGGAAGCCCGAGCCGGCGGAAGACGTCGCGATGCCGCGGATGTTGAACGATCCGGTGAAGGTGCCGCTGGCATTCACGTTCGGGATCTTCTGGCCGAGTTCGGTCAGGTCGCCGATATTCTTGTTCTTGAGGTCGGCCGCGGTATTCACCGTGATCGAAATCGGGACGTTCACGTTGTTCTCGACGCGCTTCTGCGCCGTCACGGTGACGATCTCGATCTCGGCGGAGGCCGGCGCGATGAGAGCGGTGGTTGTCAAAAGACCGATGGCCAGAGAGCCGGTGGCGCCCAGGCTTCGGGCGATACGCGCGTACACGGAAGCCATTCTTCGAATTCCCCTTCGTTTCCGGCCTCTTGTGCTTGGATTCGAGCACCTGGCCTTAAGTCGTACGACACGGGCAAAGGGACCAACCCGCCAAGTCGCGGTGCAGCATTTCTGACACACAGCGCAATTGTCGTTCGGCAATTAAAATACGTCGGCAAGTCTTAGCGGGCGCGAATCCCGTTCAGCACGAGATCGACGATGGCATCCGCCAGCGCGCTCTGCGTGCCGCGGTGCAGTTCCGTGAGAATCGGAAGAACGCGCAGCCCGTTGACCGCCCAGTTGAAGGCCACGATCGGGTCGCAGGCGCGGATCGATCCGTCGGCAAGGCCCGTCCGGACGATACGGTCGGCCCATGCCGCCACCGGTTGGGCGATCGTATCGATGTCCCGCCGGATCTGGTCGGGAATCTGGTGCGGGTAGAGCACGAACAGGCAAGCGCCAACGTCGTTGCTGGTGACGCGCACGGCCCGCCGGATGAAACGCTCGAAGGCCTCCGCCCCGCTGAGGCCGGGGGCATCGGGGTAGTCCTCCGCATGTGCGGTGGTGTCCAGGAACGCACCGACGGCGCTGGTCATCAGGTCGAGGACGATCTCTTCCTTGTTCTTGAAGTAATAGTAGATCGTGGGCTTGGCGACATGCAGGTCGGCGGCGATGTCGCCCAGCGATAGCGCATCATAGCCAATGCGGCGGATCAGCCGCGCCGCGGATTGCACGACGGCGCGGCGCTTCAGCTCGGCTTTCTCCTCGCGGCTTTGGATGGAGGCGCCCCAGGCGCGTTTGGTCATTGCCGAATCCGTGAAATCTGTCGGACCAGACTAATGCACCGCAGCGGGCGCGGCGCTAGACCTGATAGAGCGTGACGACGCATGCGCCGCCCAGGCCCAGATTGTGCTGAAGCGCCGTCTTCACGCCGTCGACTTGCCGCTTGTCCGCCTGGCTGCGGAGCTGCCAGACCAGCTCCGTGCACTGCGCGAGACCGGTGGCGCCCAAAGGATGACCTTTCGACAGGAGGCCGCCCGATGGGTTCGTCACCACCCGCCCGCCATAGCTGTTGTCTCCGTCCCAGATGAAGCCCTCTGCCGTGCCGTCGCCGGTCAGGCGTAGCGCCTCGTAGCTCAGAAGCTCGTTGCAGGTGAAGCAATCATGCAGTTCCACGACGCCGATATCCCCGGGATCCACACCCGCCTCGGCGTAGACGGCATCGGCGGCGTCGCGCGCCATGGTGTAGCCGACGATCTCGATCATCGAATTGCCCTCGAAGGCTTTCGTCCTGTCGGTGGTCATGGCCTGCGCCGCAATGGTAACGCCCTTGATCCCGTGCCGGCGGGCAAAGCGCTCGGACACCACGACGGCCGCCGCGGCGCCGCAGGTCGGCGGGCAGCATTGGAAGCGGGTCAGCGGATCGAAGATCGTCTTCGACGCCATAATCTCCTCGACGCTTAGCGGCTCGCGGAAGATCGCGTAGGGGTTGTTCGCGGCGTGCCTGCGCGCCTTCTCGGCGATCTTGGCAAAGGTCTCCGGCCTTGTGCCATGCCTCTTTGCGTATTCGCGGCCGGCGCCGCCGAAGAACTGTGCCGCGAAGGGTGCCTGTGCATCCATGCCTTGCGCCCGCGCCATGCCGTCATTGTGCATCGCCAGGGTCGGGGCGCGGTCGCCGAACACTGTGCCCAGCGCGCCGGGCACCATCTGCTCGAAACCGAGCGCCAGCGCGCATTCCACCGCACCCGATTCCACCGCCTGCCGCGCCAGGAACAGCGCCGTCGATCCGGTCGAGCAGTTGTTGTTCACGTTGACGATCGGGATGCCCGTCAGGCCGACCGGATAGAGCGCCGACTGGCCGCAGGTAGAATCGCCATAGACGTAGCCGGCATAGGCCTGCTGCACTTCGACGTAGTCTATGCCGGCATCCTTCAAGGCCGCACGCGCCGCGGCGGCGCCCATGACCTCATAGCTCTTGCTGGCGCCGGGCTTTGCAAACGGGATCATGCCGACGCCGGCAACAAGCGCTTTGCTCATCTCTCACTCCCAAAGGGGGATCAGCTAACGACACTTTCGCAGATGCAACCCGCCATGGCGGGTGCGGCGCGCGAGCGGGTCTTGAAGGCAGGGAGATCGCCGATGGACATGCAGAACTGGAAAGCACCGGGTATCGACAACTACCGCGAGATTCAGGCGCTCGGCCTCGAATCCCATGTCGCGGAGATCGACACCTATGGCTTCACTGTGGTGCCGCCAGAAAAGGCGGCGCCGGCGGGCTTCGCCGACAAGCTGCGCGACGCCGTCATCCGTCACACGCGCAGTCAGGACGGTGCCGACGCGCATATCAACGTCCTCGAGAAAGAGCGCCGCCCGGTCGACGGCGAACACCTGTTTCATACCGTCGGCCGCGATCCCGTGTTCCGCGAGGCGACGGTGTCGCCGGCCGGCTACGTCCTCGCCGCGCATATTCTCGGCGCGTCGCTGCGCATCTATCAGAGCAGCTCGATCCTCAAGGCCAGCAAGATTCTTCCGGTGCCGATGCATTGCGACTCCATCTCGGTGCCGCCGCCGTTGCCGCCATGGTGCGCAACCTGCAACGTGACTTGGATCCTTTCCGACTACACGAAGGAGAACGGCGCGCTGTTCATGGTGCCGGGCAGCCATCGTCTGCAGCGTCATCCCACCCTCGCCGAGCAGCCCAAATCCATCGGCGGGCAGGGCAGCGACGACAACGTGGTGCCTATCGTTGCCAAGGCCGGTTCGATCTGTGTCTTCACCGGCAACACCTGGCACGGAGCATTCGGCAAGGACAACGACAGCACGCGTGTCAGCTACGCCACGATCTACTGCCGCACCTTCGTCATGCCGGCGGAGGATTTCAGCGACGTCACCGACGAGATGATCGCCCCGCATGGCGACCGCTTCGCGCGCCTGGTGTGGCGCAACAAGTGGCAGGGCTACGGCAAGGAAGGCCCGCGCCAGGAACTGCTCGCGCTGTCCGGCCCCTCGACGCAAAGCCCGTTCGGCTGACTCTCCCCGACTGCCATGGTCCACGATGCGGGCCATGGCGCTTTTTGCCGGCGGTTCAATTCACCTGCCGCTCGCGGCCTTCCCAGAACGGCTTGCGCAGCTCGCGCTTCAGCACCTTGCCGGTGGCGTTGCGCGGCAGGGCGTCCACGAAATCGATCGACTTCGGCACCTTGTAGCCGGCGATGCGGGTGCGGGTGAAATCGAGGATCGCCTGCGCGTCCTTCACGGCATCGGCCTTGGCCACCACGATCGCCTTCACCGCCTCTCCCCATCTGTCGTCGGGCACCGCGATCACCGCGACCTCGGCGATGGCGGGGTGGCCGTACATCGCGCTCTCCACCTCCGCCGGATAGATGTTCTCGCCGCCGGAGACGATCATGTCCTTCACCCGGTCCTGGATGTAGACGTAGCCGTCCTCGTCCATGTAGCCCGCATCGCCCGTGCGCACCCAGTTGTCGCCCGGCATCGTGCTCGCCGTGGCCTCCGCCATGTTCCAATAGCCGTTCATGCATGTGTCGGACCGGATCCAGATCTCGCCTTCGCTGCCTGTCGGCAGGGTATGGCCCTCCGTCGGATGGCGGATCTCGATCTTCGCCCCGGTGATCGCCCGTCCGGCCGAGCGCATCCGCGTTGTGCCGCTCATGTCGTGATCCTCGGCCGGGAGATAGGTCACGGCACCCGCGGTCTCGGTCATGCCGTAGAGCTGGATGAAACCGCACTTGAACATGTCGACTGCCTCGCGCAGCAGGTCGAGCGGGATCGGCGACGCACCGTAGAGCAGATATTTGATCGAGGAGAAATCGGTCTTCGCGCAAGCGGGGTGGCGCAGCAGCATCTGGATTGTCGCCGGTACCAGGACCAGCTTCGACACGCCCTCATTGTGGATCAGGTCGAGCACCGCGCCTGGCTCGAATGCCGTCATGATGATCGACTTGGCGCCATTGTAGAGCCCCACGATCCCCCAGCCCGTGCCGCTGATATGGAAGCCCGGCATCGCCACCAGGCTGACGTCGCTCGCGTCCCACTCGTTCCAGGTCAACTGCGGATCGAACTGCTCCTTCAGCAGCGCGCGGTTGCGGTCATGGGCATAAAGCGCAAAATGCGACAGCTGCACACCCTTCGGATTGCCGGTGGTGCCGGAGGTATACATCTGCACGATGGTATCCTGAGCCGATCCGCGGAACGGCGGATCTTCCGCGCTTTCCTCTGCGATCCAGCTTTCATAGGACCGCCAGTTCTCGGCGCTGCCGTCCACCACGATCACATGGCGCAGATGCGGCAGCTCGGCCAAAAGCGGCTTGATCAGGCCGGCGAAGCCCTGACCGATGAAAACGACTTCCGCGCGCGCATCGTTGAGGATGTAGGCGATCTCCGGCGGCGCAAGGCGCCAGTTCACCGACACCAACACTGCGCCGACCTTGGCCGCACCGAACAGTATCTCGAAATAGCGGTCGGAATTCTGGTCGATCACCGCGATGCGCGAGCCCGGCTTGACGTCCAGCCCCAGCAGTGCATTCGCGACCTTCGCCGTCCGCTCCTGGAAGCGCGCATAGTCCGATACGCGCTCGCCGTCGATCAGTGCGATCGATTGGGGCCGCACCCGCGCGTGGTAGCGCGGTACATCGGCCATCGTTTCGATTTCCGGAATGAAGGTCATCGCCTACCCCTGCTTTTCTTGTCTTTGTTACTCCGCCGCCATCGCCAGCGCGCGCTGCGCGCTGCGCCGTGCCGCCTGTTGCGGCGCCGGCATCCGGCTTGCCAGCACGTCCAGCGCCGCGCCGCCCCGGTTCGGATCGGTCAGTAGCGAGCGGCAGATCTGCTTGCCCTTGCCGATGTGCTTCTCGACGGTCGACACCGACAGCCGCATCGATTTCGACATCTGCTTGTAGGACATCTCATCGACCACGCGCAGCACGAACGCTTCGCGGCAGCGCGACGGAAGCGCGTCGAGCAACTGATGGCATGCCGCCGCTTCTTCCGAGGCGATGATCTGTTCCTCCGCCGTCGGCAGATACTGCCGGAATGCCTCATCCGAAGCCGCGCGCGCCGCGTCGGACGAGCGAACCCGGCCGTTGCGGATGTGATTGAGCGACAGGTTGCGCGCGGTGCGGAAAAGGAAGGCGCGCGGGCAATCCACCGTCCCGGAGTCCAGCGCCGGCCAGGACCGCAAAAACGTCTCCTGCACCAGATCCTCGGCATCCGAACTGTTGCGCACGATCCGCTTCACGAAGGTTCGCAGCGCGCTCGCCTCGTCGCGATAGATCTGGTCGACAGGCCGTTTGTTGCCGCTGGCAACGGTGGCCGGCGCCGGTTCGGCCCCGTCGGCTGCGCTGCTCAAATGTTTCGGTTCCAGCCCCACTCCGACCTCCAGCGACTGCGGCAATTACGCTGCCCAAGCGCAAAACCGCTGGTTTCCCTCGGTCGAATTCGATAATCTGACCAAACAGTCAAATAATCGTCCGACCAGTCGGTCACATCGTTATTCCGGGAATGGCGGGAGTCAAGGGACCGGATTGTCGTTATGTGCGAAAAGCGCGACGCCGTGGCTTGAGGGGCAATCGCTTCGTGGCAGTGAATGAGACAAAGGTGGCCCGGAAGCGGGCCTGGCAGGGCGCCATCCAGGACGCCGACGACCAGTTCGCGATGAAGCGGCAGGTCGTGCTGCGCACGGCCGCGCAGATTTTCAGCCGCCGCGGTTTCCACCAGACCACGCTGTCGGACATTGCCGACGAGCTGCACATCGCCAAGCCCACGCTCTACCACTACTTCAAGAGCAAGGACGAAATCCTGCTGGAGGTGCAGCAGGCGGCGATCCAGCAGATGCTGGAAGCGCCGGTCGACCCGAAAGCCAACGGCTTCGAACAGATCCGCGGCTTCTTCCACCGCTATGTCGAGATGATCGTCGACGATTTCGGCACCTGCCTGATCATGACCGGGGTCACGCCGCTCGAGCCGGGAAACCGCAGTCTGGTGCGCAAGGGCTCCAAAAGCATCGAACTGATACTCCGCGACATGCTCAAACGCGGCGTCGAGGACGGCTCGATCGCGCCGGTCGACCCGAAAATCGCCGCCAAGTTCATGTTCGGCGCGCTCAACTGGATTCCCTATTGGTATCGCAGCGACGGCGACCTCGATGTCGAGGGCTTGGCCGACCGGGCGATCGAGTTCGTGATGCGTGGATTGCTGAAAGCGCCGGGCTGACCGGCTTCAAGGAGGACGTCATGCAGATTGGCGATTGGAAGGCCGTGGCCGGCATGGCCGACGTCTACAACCAGGCGCGCGAGCTCGGTATCGAGACCAACATCGCCGAGCTCGAGGCCTTTGGCTTCACCGTGATCGAGCCCGACAAGACCGGCATGCCTGCGGATTTCGCCAGTCGGCTGATGGACAAGACGCAGGAGCTTGCGGCGAAGGAAGACCTCAACGTCGTCGACCTCAACAAGCAGGCGGTGCGCCCCGCCGCCGGCCGCCAGCTCTTCAATCTCATCACCAAGGATCCGCTCTACGCCGACGCGATGATGGCGCCGGCTGCCCAGGTGATGGCGAAATACATGATGGGCGCCAGCTACCGGCTCTACTCGATGGTCGCATTCCTCAAGGAAGGCCACGCCATCCCGACGCCCCTGCACAACGACTCCACCGGCGTTCCGCCACCGATTCCGTTCTACGGCAATGTCTGCAACGTTTCCTGGGTGCTCACCGACTACACGAAGGAGAGTGGCACGCTCTGCATGCAGCCGGGCAGCCACCGTCTCTGCCGTATGCCGACACAGGCGGAATGGCCCAAGTTCATGGGCGGCCAGGCCGAAGACGATCTCTTCGTCCCCGTACTCGCCAAGGCCGGTTCGCTGGCGGTCTTCCACGGCAACACCTGGCACGGCACCTATCCCAAGACGAACGACGCCGTGCGTTGTCATGTCGCCATCGCCGCCTGCCGCAACTACGTCAATCCGGCGGAGACCTTCGCCTCCGTGCCCGAATCCACCGTGCAGCGCGGCGGACCGGAATTCGCCCGCGCGCTCGGTCGCACGGCATGGCAGGGCTACGGCACGGAAGGCCCGAAATACGATCGCATGCTGATGGTTCGCGCCGCGACAGGAACGGTCTACGGCTGAGTTGCCGCTTCAGGCCACGGGCACCGGAATGGCGGGAAACCGCTGTTCCGGTGTCTTTTTTCGTGCAGTCCGCTCACGGCCTCGATGATCCGCTCGCGCCATTACACACCGGCCCACGAAGATTTCCGCGCCGGGGTGCGCCGCTTCATGGAGAAGGAATGCGCGCCCTATCGCGACGCGTGGCAGGCCGCAGGGCGTACGCCCCCCGAGCTCTGGCGCAAGGCCGGCGAAGCGGGCCTTCTCTGCACCAAGATGAGCCCCGAATATGGCGGCGGCGGCGGCGATCTCTTCCACTGCTTGATCGTTCTCGAGGAGCAGACCCGCATCTGCTTCAACGAACTGACGTTCTATCTGCACAGCGACATCATTGCGCCCTATATCGAACTCTACGGCACTGAGGATCAGAAGCGGCGCTATCTGCCGAAGATGGCGACGGGTGAATTCGTCGCCGCCATCGCGATGACCGAGCCCGGCGCCGGCAGCGACTTGCAGGCGATCCGCACCACGGCAAGGGCCGTCGGCAATGGCTATCGCCTCAACGGCCAGAAGGTGTTCATCTCCAACGGCCAGGTCGGCAATCTCATTGTCGTCGCGGCCAAGACCGACGGCGGCGCGGGCGCGAAGGGCATCAGCCTCTTCCTGCTGGAGACCGAAAAAGCCGAAGGCTTCACCCGCGGGAAGAACCTGAAAAAGATCGGCTGCAAGGCGCAGGATTCGTCGGAGCTGTTCTTCGACGATGTCTATCTCCCGCCCGAAGCGCTGCTCGGCGGCGTCGAAGGTCAGGGCTTCCCTATGCTGATGCGCCGCCTGCCCGAAGAGCGGCTCATCATGGCGATGTCCGCCGTCGCCAACACCGAAGAAGCCGTTACAGAAACCGTCGCATATACCAGCGAGCGCAAGGCGTTCGGCCAGCGCCTGATGGATTTTCAAAACACCCGCTTCAAGCTCGCGGAAGCCAAGACCAAGGCCGTGCTGGGCCGCGTCTTCCTCGAACGCTGCATGGACGCCTTCATCGAAGGCAAGCTCGATACCACCACCGCCGCGATGCTGAAATGGTGGACGACCCAGCGCCAGAACGAGGTCGCCGACGAGTGCCTCCAGCTCCATGGCGGCTACGGCTACATGATGGAATACGACATCGCGCGCCGCTATGCCGACAGCCGCCTCGGCCGCATCGCCGGCGGCACCAACGAGATCATGAAAGACATCATCGGGCGGACGCTGTGAGCCATCCCTACGCCCAGACCGGCCTGCCCACCGCACTCCCCTACACCGACGAGCACGCAATCTTCCGCAGCTCCGCCCGCCGGTTCTTCGAAACCGAAGTCGCGCCGAAGCAGGCCGAATGGGAAGAAGCGCATCTCACGCCGCGTTCGATCTGGAAGCGGGCCGGCGAGCTCGGGTTCCTCTGTCCGCGTCTTCCCGAGCAGTATGGCGGCGCCGGCGCCGATTTTCTGCACGCCGTCATCCTCGCGGAGGAACAGGTGCGCAGCGGCGCCATCGCGCCGATGTACACACTGCAGAGCGACGTCGTCGCGCCCTATCTGCTGCAATACGGCACGGAAGAACAGAAGCAGCGCTATCTTCCGGCCATGGCTTCGGGCGATTGCATCGCGTCCATCGGCATGACCGAGCCGTCGGCCGGCAGCGATCTGCAAGGCATCCGCACCACGGCGAAGCGGACGAAGGACGGCTATGCGATCAACGGCCAGAAGACCTTCATCTCAAACGGCATCAACGCCGATCTCGTGGTGCTCGCGGCCAAGACCGATGCCGCCGCCGGCGCGCGCGGCGTCAGCCTGTTCCTTGTCGACACCGCCACCCGGGGCTTCAGCCGCGGCCGCAATCTGAAAAAGCTCGGCCAGCATGCTGCCGACACGGCGGAGCTGTTCTTCGACGACATGCGCGTGCCCGAAGAGGCACTGCTCGGCGGCATCGAAGGCCGTGGCTTCCCGCAGCTCATGGACCGCCTCGTGGAAGAGCGCCTGATGACCGGCGTGGTCTCGGTAGCGATGATCGACCGCGCGCTGGCGCTGACCATCCAGTACGTCAAGGACCGCAAGGCGTTCGGCCAGCGCGTGCTCGATTTTCAGAACACGCGTTTCACTTTGGCGGAGGCCAAGACCGAGGCCGCCGTCCTGCACGCCTTCCTGGAGCAGTGCATCCTGGACTTCATGGCCGGCACGCTCGACCCTGCGACCAGCGCGATGTTGAAATACTGGTCGACCGAACAGCAGAACGCGATCGTCGACGATTGCCTCCAACTCCATGGCGGCTACGGCTATATCCTCGACTATCCGATCGCGAAGATGTGGGCCGACGGCCGCATCAGCAAGATCTATGGCGGCGCCAACGAGATCATGAAGGACATCATCGGCCGCACCCTCGGAGGCCGGACCCGGTGAGTTCACCCGTTCTGCTGGACATTGCCGGCGGCATCGCGTCCATCACGCTGAACCGCCCGCAGAACGGCAACGCCATCAGCCTGGAGCTGGCGCGTGCGCTGATGCATGCGATGCACGATTGCGAGCGCGATACGAGCGTTCGTGTCGTCACCATTCGCGGCAGCGGAAAGCTGTTCTGCTCCGGCGGCGATCTCAAAGCCATCGAAGGTCACGGCGCCGGTGCCGCCGCCTATGTGCGCGAGCTGCTCGCCTATCTGCACGAAGCCCTGTCCGCCATCGCCCGCATTCCCGTGCCGGTCGTGGCCGGCATCCATGGCGCGGCGGCCGGAGCAGGCTTCTCGCTCGCCTGCGCCACCGATCTCGCCATCGCGACAACCTCGTCGCGCTTCCTGATGGCTTATACCAAGGTCGGCCTGACGCCGGACGGCTCCTCGACCTGGTATCTGCCGCGCCTTGTCGGCTTGCGCCGCGCTATGCAGCTCACGCTCCTCAACCGCGAGCTCACCGCCGAAGAAGCGCGCGACTGGGGCATCCTGACCGACGTCGTCGCCGACGATGCGCTTCCCGGCGCTCTCGCGGATTTGGCGCGACGTCTCGCCGATGGCCCCGCCGCTTCGCATGGCGCGGTGAAGAAGCTCTTCCGGGAATCGTTCGAGAACCCGCTCGAAACCCAGCTTATGCATGAGATGCAGGCGATCTGCGCCGCGCTGGACGGCGGCGAGGCCAAGGCCGGCATGCAGGCCTTCCTCGCAAGACAGACGCCGAAATTCCGCTAACTTGCGAAAGCCCGCTCGTCCGGCCGCCTCTCGGCCCAGGGACGAGCCAGTTCGAGCTGACCGGCCAGCCGGAGCAGCAGCGCCTCGTTGCCGTTGCGCGCCACGAACTGGATGCCGATCGGCAAACCGTTCTTGCTCCAGCCCAGCGGCACGCTCATCGCGGTCGCGCCCGAGATGTTGAACGGCTGGGTGTTCGGGATGAAACGGTAGAGCGCCTCGGTATAGGCATCTTTATCGGTGATGCTGGTGATGGAAAGATCGCCGACCTTCACCGGCATCTGGCCCAGCGTCGCCATCAGCAGCACGTCGTATCTGTCGAACATCGCGCCGATCGCGCGATTGAACTGGTAGACGGCGCCGAAGGCTTCCGCCATCTCCATGCCGCTGAGCGCCAGCCCGTCCTGGCTCACGATCCAGACGACGCTCTCGACTTCGTCTTCCGTCACCGGCCGTCCGCGGGCGTCACCGAAAACCTTCAGCATCTGCGCCATGTTCGCCGAGAGGATGGCATTCGCCTTGGTCCTTACGCCGAAGAAATCGGCCTCGATCTTCGTCTCCTCGACCTCATGGCCGAGGGACGCGCACAGCCGCGCCGCATCCGCCAGTGCCGCCGAGACCTCGGGATCCATTGGCGCCGCCGACATCAGCATCTCGGGCACAAAGCCAACGCGCAGCCTGCCGGGATCGCGGCCGACTTCCTGTACGAAGAGCGTAAGCGGCGGCGGCAGGAAATTGTTGTCGCCGCTGACGGTCTGACATGACGCGTCCAGCAGCGCGGCGCTGTCCCGCACCGTGCGCGTCAGCGCGTGGTTTATGGCGAAGCCGTTCCAGGAATCGCCCAAAGGTGCGGGCGACACACGCCCGCGCGACGGCTTGAGGCCGAACAATCCGCAGCACGATGCCGGGATGCGGATGGAGCCGCCGCCGTCATTGCCATGCGCCGCCGGCACCACACCGGCCGCAACCGCGGACGCGGAACCGCCCGACGATCCGCCGCAAGTCCGGTCCAGCGCCCACGGATTGCGCGCGATGCCGAACGCCGGCGACTCCGTCACCGCCGCCGCGCCGAACTCCGGCGTATTGGTCTTGCCGAACAGCACCAGCCCGGCGCGGCGATAGGCGGCGATCAGCGCGCTGTCCGCCTGCACCGGCGGTGACTGCTTGAGCAGGCGCGAGCCCGCCGCCGTCGGATGCCCCTTCATCCAGACGCCGATGTCTTTCACGAGAAACGGCACGCCTTTCAGCGGTCCGTCCGGAAGGCCGTCCCGGATCGCTTGCCGCGCCTCGCCCTCGAACCGGTCGATAACCACGTTCAGCGTGTCATTGACCCGATCGAGCCGCGCTACAGCAGCATCGAGCAGCTCGTCCGCGCTGACTTCGCGCTTGCGCACCAGCTCGGCCAGGCCGACAGCATCGTGCTGCTGATACTCGTCCTGCCGCATGACGCCGCCTGTTTACGCCTGAGCCTTCTGCTTTATGGCGTCTGTCCCCTGGCGGATGTCTTCGACGCGGCCCTTGTAGACGCCGCCCGGATCGACCGGAATGCCGAACACTTCCATGGCGTGGCTGTGCGCCAGGTGATGCATCGCAAAGGCCGTCGCCTGCGCCGCATGGCGGCCGGCCGCGTCCTGGATGTTGTTGACCGCCTGCTTGGCGAGCTTCAGCGCGAAAGAGGGCCTGAGCGCGATCTGCTTCGCCAGCGTCAACGCCGCCTCGTCGAGCTGCGCCCGCGGCACCACGCGGTTGACCATGCCCAGCCCACGCGCCTCTTCCGCATTGATGAGGGCGCCGGCGAACAGCATCTCCTTCGCCTTGCGCGGGCCGAGTTCATAGGCATGCGCGAACATCTCGACGCCGGGGATGCCCAGCATCACCGTCACGTCCTCGAACACGGCGTCGTCCGCCGCGATGATGATGTCGCTCGGCCATGCCAGCATCAGGCCACCGGTGCTGCAACGCCCTTGCACCGCGGCGATCGTCGGCTTCGGGAGGTTGCGCCAGCGCTCGCAGAAACCGGTATAGATTTCCTCCTCGCGCGCCTGGCGGCCTTCTGCGCCGGCGCGGCGGTAGCCGGTGGCGCTGGTGACGGGCTTGTATTTGTCCTGCGTGTCCAGGTGGTTTTGCTCGCGCAGATCGTGACCCGAGGAAAAATGCGGGCCGTTCGCCGCGGTGATGATCACTTTCACCGCCTCGTCCTGCGTCGCGCGGTCATAGGCCTCGTTCAGCTCATAGAGCAGCCGCGTGTCCTGCGCATTGCGCGTCTCCGGGCGGTTGAGAACGATGCGCGCGATGTCCGGCGCGACCAATTCGTAAAGGATGGACTGTGCCATGTTTTTCTCCCTGCAAGCCGGCGCCTAGAGCGTGCGCACGGCCAGATCGTTGTGCATGCCGATGAAGTTCGGCGGAACCTTGGTACGGTCGCGGCTGGTCGATCGGGAGCGGCCGTCCTTGATGCCTTGCTCCATATAGGCGTTCACCTCCGCCATGGCCTCGGGCGTATAGACCTTCCGCGCCACCGGCAGCACGAAATCGTAATCGTGTTCGGTGCGCACATCGGCAACCTCGATCGCCGTCTCCTCGAATTTGACCAGCTTGCCGTTCTCGACGATGCAGTGCCAGGCCAATGTCCCGGTGCCGTGCTTGTCGAGGCTCTTCGGCACCTTGTTGAACACCTCGCAGATGCTCAGGTTGGTGTCCGGACCGGCCTCGGCGGCATATTTCACGATCAGCTTCCTCAGCTCGGCAAGCCAGGCGTCGCTGGCGAACGCGAATTTCTCCATGAGAACGCTCCGTGATGGCGGGTGCTCCGAACCCGACACCCGGAGGCAGCGAATCCGCTATCGGCTCAGGCCGAAAAAGTCCTGAAATCACAAAGGTGTGGCGGCCCTGACGCGATGTGGAGCCTGGGTTCCGCTGCATCGAGTTCGAAGATGCAGCAGGCGAGGGTAAAGCCGATCGCCTCGTCCTCTTCGTTGCGGCCGCCGGCGCGCGACACCGGATAGTCGGCGTCGTCCTGACCGCGCAAGATCGCCTTGATCGCCGGGATGTCGAGCGGCCTTTCCAGCAGGCTGATCCGCTCATGCAGCGCCGCGAAGCGCAGATAGGTGCTGCGCCCGGGCCGCCGCCCCGCTTCGCCCACGACATCGCAGTTCTTGAGCGGATGGTTGGTGTGATAGACCGGCCTCGTCGGATCGTCCGGCCCATACTTAACCGTCTCGCCGGCCGAGCGCTCGTACATCGCCACGCCGCGCGGATCGCCCATCACCCAGTTCAACCCCGAGGCATGCGGCAGCCGTTCGATCGTCGCCACCGCCTCGGCGAGCGTTCGCGATTCCAGCAGCAGCCGGTAGATCGCGAAAATCGGCACGCCCGCCACATCGGCGCGCAGCTTGGTCAGCGCATTGTCGCACACGGCAAAGCCGTGGCTGTTCATGCCGTTCAGGCTGATCATTCCCGGCACGCTTGGCGCCAGGATGTTTCCCTCCGAATTGTCGCAGCGATAGCGCAGCAGGATCTGATAGCCGTCGAGATAGTGGTCGAGGTCCAGATTCTGTCCGATCAAGGAGGGCTGAAGCCCGGTCGGGCCAAGCGCCATCGTGCTGCACGCTTCGCCCTGCGGCATCGCGGGCGGCGGCAAGGCCAGCCAGAATTCTTCGTTGATATGCTGCCAGGCGAGCAGGGTCCGGTAGTCGACACCTGCGCCCTTCGCGATACCTGCGATCTCTTCGAGCACGGACGGGGCGTGGTTCTTCAGTGCCTGCTCGAACTGCGTCTCGGCATAGAAGCGCTCGACATAGCGCGTGCGATCGATGTCGTAGACGCGCTGCAACGCTTCGCCCCAGCGTTCGAGCAGTTCGAGAATTTTCGACCGCAGCATCTCGCCGTGCTGGCGTCCGCGCGCCGCCGGACCGCCCTCGAGCGCGATGACCTGCAAGTCTTCTGTCTTCATGGACAATCCACGCGCAACATCCCTGGCGGTGACACGCGCGCCGCTGCGTTTCCGCTACTTCCTCTCTGTCCGAAACCGGCGCAGGCTGGTGTCTGTACGGCATGGAAACACACAATGATCGACGACGAAAAGCTGGCCATCGAAGCGGCCTGCATCCGCCTGCAACAGCGCTACGGCACGCTTGCGGACCGGCAGGATCCGAAATTCGCGGAGTTGTTCGTCGCGGATTGCACGATCGCCTTGCCGGAATATCCGCCGTTCTCGGGCCTCGACAAGATCATGGCAGGCCAACGCCAGTGGCGCGAAAGCGGCACCTTCATGCGCCACGTCGTGACCAACCACTGCATCGAGGTGTTGAGCCCCACCGAGGCTAACGGCATCTGCTACCTCATGGTGCTGAGCTATGACACGACGCCCGGGGGCGAGCCGTTGCCGATGTCCAGGCCGCCGTCCTTCGGCGAATTCCACGACGAATTCGTCAAGGCCGGCGGCACCTGGCTGTTCCGCAGCCGCACGCTGCATCGCTATTTCCGGGGATTTGGCCAACCGGCTTGATTTCGTGGTGGAATTCGCTGCGCCAGGGTGTCGTAGCTGAGCTTTCAAGGGTGCATACGGATGGCGGGGTTCAAGGAATACGGCAACTACGACTCGACCGGCCTCGCCGAACTGGTGCGTAACAAGGACGTCACGCCGTCCGAGCTGCTGGAAGCCGCCATCGAACGCCGCGACACCGTGAATCCGCAGCTCAATGCGGTGGTGCGCGATCTGGACGATCACGCGCGCCAGACGATCGCCGCCGGTGTCGGCACCGGTCCTCTGGCCGGCGTCCCGTTCCTCCTGAAGGACATCTCGGCCTACATGAAGGGCGTCCCGACCACGGCGGGCTCGCGGCTGCTGAAGGACACCGTGATGGACCGGGATAGTGCGCTGGTCGCCGCCTATCGCCGGGCCGGTCTTGTCATCTTCGGCAAGACCAACACGCCCGAACTCGGCCTCGCCTGTACGACCGAGCCGGTGCTGTTCGGCGCGACGCACAATCCCTGGGACCTCGCCCGCATATCGGGCGGTTCGTCCGGCGGCGCCGCAGCAGCGGTCGCGGCCGGCATCGTACCATCGGCGCATGCCTCGGACGGCGGCGGTTCGATCCGCATCCCTGCTTCCTGCTGCGGCCTGTTCGGCATGAAGCCGTCGCGCGGCCGCGTCTCCCTCGGGCCGTTCGCGGGCGAAGGCTGGGGCGGGCTCAGCCAGCAGCATGCCGTCACGCGCAGCGTGCGCGACAGCGCATTGCTGCTCGATATTGCGAGCGTGCCGCAGCTCGGCGACCCCTACTGGGCGCCGCCGCCGGAGCGGCCCTTCGCCGAGGAAGTCGGACGCGATCCCGGCAAGCTGCGCATCGCCTTCACCACCGCCGCGCTGACCTGGGGCCAACTCGATCCGGAGGTATCCGATGCGGTGAAGGCCACGGCCAAGCTGCTCGAGGGTCTCGGTCATCACGTCGAGGAGAAGCCGACATTCCCCGGCGATTTCATCCAGATGGCGCAGGCGATGAATGTCGGCGTCAGCGGCAGCGTCACCGCCACGCTCTCCCGTGCCGCCGAGCAGCGCGGCAGCCCGGTCACGCTCGACGATGTCGAGGCGCTGACCATGTCGATCTACGAGACCGGCAAGAAAGCGACGGCAAACGAGTACTACAACGCATTGCAGACGCTGCACGCCCAGGGGCGCATCATCAGCTCGATCTTTGCGGAGTACGATGTCGTGATGCTGTCCACGCTGGCGCATCCGGCGCCGCCGCTGGGCTACATGAACACCAATGCCGCCGATCTCTCGAATTACGGCGAGCGGCTCTATGGCTTCATGCCGAATACCCAGCCGTTCAACGTCAACGGCTCGCCCGCCATGTCTGTGCCGTTGCACATGAGCAAGGCGGGTCTGCCCATCGGCATCATGTTCGCGGCCCGCGCCGGCGACGAGGCGACGCTGTTCCGTCTCGCCGGCCAGCTCGAGAAAGCCGCACCTTGGGCGCAGCGGCGCCCGGATGAAGCCGTTTTGGCCGGGCGCGCATGACGGGGTACCGCGCATGTCGGTAAGCGAAGCGAGCGTCGCGATCGGCGATGCCGAGCATTCGATAGCCGACGCGCAACCGGCGCCGCCTGGCGCGCGCGAGATCTCGAACGGCAAGCTGGCGATCTATGCCCTGCCTTCGATCCCGCTCGCCTTTCTGTTCTATCCCGCCGCGATCCTGATGCCCGCGTTCTACGCCCGGGAGATTGGCGTCAGCCTCGCAGCGGTCGGCGGCATCCTGCTGCTGTCCCGCGCCGCCGATGTCGTGCTCGACCCGATGATCGGGCGCTGGTCGGACATGACGCAATCGCGCTTCGGCCGGCGCAAGCTCTGGATGATGATCGGCACGCCCATCCTGATGCTCGGCGGGCTTCTTCTTTATGTGCCGCTCGTCAGCGGTGCCGCCTGGTACCTGCTTCTGGCGTCCTTCGTGATTTATGCGGGCGGATCCTGCTACGGCTTGTCCTATTCGGCCTGGGGGACGGAGATCGTCGAGACCTATCACGGCCGTTCCCGGCTTGCGGCGTTCCGCGAGACCGCGGGCGTGGTCGGCAGCATCCTGTCCGCCGCGATTCCGGCGATCACGGGACTATACGGTCACACCGTCGACCGCTTCACGATGTCGATCGTGGCGGCGATGATCATCGTCACCGTGCCGCTCGCCATGATTATTGCGACGACGTTCGTGGAAGAGCCGCCGGTCACGCGCCGCATCGCGGTGCCTTGGCTGCCGTCGATCAAAGGGCTGTTCGCCAACCGGCCCTTCCGCCTGTTCTGCTTCTGCTACGTGATCTTCACGCTGGGCGGCAGCATCGCCAGCGCCACGCTCGTATTCTTCATGAGCGACTATCTGGGCCAGCCCGCGATCGTCGGCCCCGGCCTCTTCACCGTGACCATCATGACGCTCGCGGCGGTGCCGTTCTGGCTTTGGGTCAGCCGGCGCATTGGCAAGCATGCCGCGACCGCCACGTCGCTCCTCTTGTCCATGCTTCTTTATGGCGGCGTGACGCCTCTGCTCCACGCCGGGCAGGGCTGGTATTATGTCGGACTTCTCGCGGTCATGGGCGTGACCAGCTCCGGGTTCATCACGCTGCCCTTGGGCATGATCGGCGACATTATCGACTACGATACCCTGGTCCACGGCCAGCCGCGCGGCGGCATTTATTGGGGTGTATGGTCGTTCGCCCAGAAGGTGGCGCCGGCCGCCGGCATCGGCATCACGCTGCCCTTCCTGCAATGGCTCGGGTTTCATCCCGGCGGGCATAACGATCATGCCGCGCTGGAAGCGCTGAAATACGTCTATTGCTTCGGTCCGGTGCCGTTCTACGTGCTGGGCGGCGTATTGCTCTACTGGTTCCCCATCACGGCGCGCCGCCACGGCATCATCCGCCGCCGCCTTCAGCAAAGAGAAGCGCGGCAGAGCGCGAAGCATTGAAAGTCCCCGAGTACTGGTTCCCATCTGCTGTGTTGGTGTTGTGCGTGAAGGTGGAGAGCGACTCCATGGCGGCATCGCGCCAGATGTAGGTGTAGTCCATCTTCTGGTGGGTGGTGGTTCCGCCGGTGACGCTGGAACCTCGGTGGCGACACCCTGATAGACGCTGGAGCCGTTGACGTAGCTGTAGGTCGAGGACTGTGTCGTGGTCCCGCCGCTGCGGGTGGTGGCGACGGTGTCGGCGGTGACGTTCGAGACGTTGTCGTAGGAGATGCTGTAACGGTGA
This sequence comes from Pseudomonadota bacterium, assembly GCA_018241025.1. Classification (GTDB taxonomy): domain Bacteria; phylum Pseudomonadota; class Alphaproteobacteria; order Micropepsales; family Micropepsaceae; genus Rhizomicrobium. The sequence goes on along the minus strand of JAFEEQ010000006.1, from coordinate 1,927 downwards.
TAGACGGTGGTGCCGGAGGTGTTCTTCTCGGCATAGTCCGTCACCCGGCCCAGCGTGTCGTGTTAGAAAACTCGGGCTGTACTGAGGCCCGCTCCGGTTCGGCAGATGCCCGCGCCATCGCGGATGTCGTGGGTCAGAGCCTGACGGCTACATCGTATTGTTTTTGAGATGCATAGCAATGTGCTCAGCTAGGCGGCGTGGACAAATTTGAACCAGTAACGGGCTGAAGCCAAGAACAGCATTCCGAGGAAGGTTTCGGCGAGTTGATCGTATCGCGTTGCGACGGCGCGGTTGATCTTGAGGTGACCGAAGACGCGCTCGATCCGATTGCGTTCTTTGTAGAGACGCTTGTCGTAGCGGATCGCGACCTTGCGGTTAGACTTCGGCGGGATAACCGCTCTGATGCCGCGACGCTTCAGATCGGTGCGGATGGCGTCGGAATCATAGGCTTTGTCCGCCAGCAGCGCCTTGGGCTTTTGCTCGGGCAAATCGATCAGATCGTCGTAAGCCTTGCAGTCCGCCGCTTCGCCCGGCGTGAGGTGGAAGGCGATGGGGCGGCCTCTTCCATCACTGAGACAATGAACTTTACTGGTGAACCCGCCCCGCGAGCGGCCAAGAGCTCGTCGATGTATCCCCCTTTTCCGCCCGCTGCCGAGACGTGGGCGCGAACCGAGGTCGAGTCGATGCTGTAGTGGCCGCTCTCCGCCATCGTCTCGGCGAGTGTGACGGCCACGCTCTCCCAGACACCGGAGGCGCTCCATCGTCGGAAGCGCCGGTAGATCGAGTTCCAGTTGCCGTACTTCTCCGGCACGTCGCGCCATGGCGTGCCGCAGCGCAGCCGCCACAGAATGCCATTGATAACGTTGCGATTATCCTCGGGCGGGCGGCCTCGGCCACGCATGCCGGACACGCGTTCGGCCGGCAACAAACCCTTCAAAACCCGCCATTCTGCTTCCGTCAGATCGCCGCGACTCACGACTGCGTCCTCTCGAATCCGCAGTCTTGAATCAACTCGCGATTCAGGCGTCAATCATTTTGTCCACGCCGCCTAACACAGAATTTGACAAAAAGGTCGTTCTATCACCGGCCATGCCAGCAAATTTTTATTGAGTAGAAACTATTTTTTGAATGCTGTCAGCGATCTCGTCCAAGCCCTCAAGATAGGCTGCAGTATTTATTGTGCGCTTGCGACCGTCGCTCACTGACAGAACGATTTCGCCATCTCCTGATGCGCCAAGCCCAGCAAAGGTTTTCGTAGATATGGAGGTGATTTCGGAACGTGGGACGCTGAATAGGAGTCTACTTAATATAACAATTTTCTCATTTGCAATCCAAATCGCGCGTCGCCCGTTTAATGCAATTTGCTTAATGACATCGACCATCATGCGGCATCCGGCCAACCAAGACAGCCATGCTCCAATTGCAAACAGAATAAGGGGTAGGCGGTTTGGGTGCCGCAAGACGCGATCAAGCCCTTCGCTCAGAGCAAGTGCAAGCGTGCAGCAAGGAACAGAAAGAAAAAGAAAAAAAAGAATCACGACCAAGAAGAAGGCCCGTATCGGCTTGTATGTGGCAATTGTCCGGTCAGGAGTCATCAGCATTCACCTAAGGCAGGCTTCCTAGAGCGACAGGGTCACTTCCGAATTTATGCACTGAATCGATAAGCGCATTGCCCGTTTCACTTGGACTAGAAAGATGCAATGCTGTGGAAAACCCAACAATAAAGCCCACAATATTGCCAGCTATGGGGAATTCAGTGCCCGCTAAGGACGTAATGGCACCTGATACAAGTGCGTCTGCTAGTGACGTGCTCCCCGTTATGCCCTCGTTCATGAGGAGAGTCTGTTCTGGTTATGGCCCTGGCTGGGCCGTGCTGCAAACTCCGTCGGTGTGAGCCCGTTCAGGCTCGAGTGTGGTCGTCTGGTGT
>JAFEEQ010000005.1 GCA_018241025.1 Pseudomonadota bacterium | reverse complement strand
GACCCACTCCGCATCGCTCATCCAGTAAACCGGACGCTTCGCCATCCAAGCCTCCAAATCACAGTCGGAGAACTTGAATCACAGCCTCAGGCGCAAGGGAATCCTAATTGAGTACAGACCCTAGTTGACGCGCGGTCGCTTGGCGATCCGGTCGATCTCGACCAGATCGTCAAGCATCGCCGGGACGTCCTTGAGCCAGAGCATGTTGGACGCGTCGGAGATGCCGCGCCGTCCGGCATCTTCGGGATCGTTGTGGGTCTCGAAGAAGACCGCGGCGATGCCGACAGCGACGGCGGCACGCGCGATATAAGGCGCCATCTCGCGGTCGCCGCCCGACTTGTCCCCCTGCCCGCCCGGCTTCTGCACGGCATGGGTCGCATCCATCACGATCGGTGCACCGAACTTCGCCATCACCGGCAGGCCGGTCATGTCGACCACCAGCGTGTTGTAGCCGAAGCTCGCGCCGCGCTCGGTGATCAGGACGTTGGGATTGCCGGCTTCGACGACCTTTGCGATGGCGTTCTTCATGTCCCAGGGCGCGAGAAACTGGCCCTTCTTCACGTTGACGACCTTACCGGTCTCCGCCGCGGCGACGAGGAGATCGGTCTGGCGCGAGAGGAAGGCCGGGATCTGCAGGATGTCGACGACCGGCGCCATGATCGCGCATTGCTCGCGCTCGTGGATGTCGGTCAGGACCGGCACACCGAGCTGGCTGCGCAGATCGGCAAAGATCTGGAGCGACTTGTCGAGACCAAGGCCGCGCTTCCCCGTGGTGCTGGTGCGGTTCGCCTTGTCGAAACTCGTCTTGTAGACGAAGCCGAGACCGGCCTTCGCCGCCATCTCCTTGAGTGCACCTGCCATGTCGAAGGCGTGTTCGCGGCTTTCGAGTTGGCAGGGGCCGGCGATGATCGAGAGCTTCCGGCTGTTGGAGAACTCGACGGAACCGACTTTTACGACGGAATTGGGCTCTGGCTGCGACATGGACGATCCGAGGGGGCGGCGCGGCCTTATACAACAGGCTGCCCAAGGGATGCGACCCGAAGGAATGTGCGGTTATCGCTGGCCGTTACGGGATGGTGTAGCGCAGCGCGCTGACGCCGGCGAGCGGCGACAGGACGTCGATGACATCCCAGAAGGTGGTGGAATCGACACGCAGCACGTCACCCGGCTGCACCGCGACGCCCTCGTTGAGCGCGACGCGGTGTTCCGCGACCTCACCCTGATGGCGGACATAGATCGAGCTCTGGATCGCCTTGGGTGTGAAACCTCCGGCCAGCGCAACCGCGCTCGATGCGCTCATCCCCACCGCATAGGGATATTCGCCAGGTTTGAGGACCTGGCCGATGATGTAGAACGGACGGTAGGTCAGCACTTCGACGGCGACCTTCGGATCGTTGAGATAACCGTTGGCGAGCGCGGTGGCGATGTTCTGTTCCAGCTCGTGAGCGGTCATGCCGCCGGCCTTGACCTGGCCGACCAGCGGCAGACGGACATTGCCCGTGGCATCGACCTGGAATTCGCCGCCGAGATCGGCCTCGCCATAGACGATGACACGGATCTTGTCGGCGGTGCCGAGGCGATAGTCGGCATTTCCCGGCGCGGGCACCGGCGCAGCGGCAAGCGATGGCTCACCGACAAGCAGAGCCAGCGCCAGAGCGGCGAGCGCGCGCAAGAGGATGCGGACAGCAGCGGTCATGGGCGCAGCCTAAGACAGCAAGCTTTCGGAATCCCTACGCTTTTAGCGGCGCGGTAAACCAGCGGTTAAGCCAAGCGCTCCGACCGAGGAGATTTTTACTTATTGTCAGGCCCGCGCATCCGAACCCGCGATCCCTTGCATCTGAAGGGTGTCGCGCAAGCCGGAGCTTTCCATGTCGGGTCTTTCCAAGCCGATTCTTCAGGCCTTTCTGTCGACGGCCGCTGCAAGCCTGATCGTGGCAGGCCTTTCGCGACTGGGGATGGGAGCCGAGGTGAGCCTCGCAACCGGGCTGGTTTTCGCAGGTGCGATGAACATTGCCGGGCTGATGGCATTGAACGGCGCGAGCGCCTTGCCTACATCCCCTGTGCCGATTGGGGACATTTGACCATGAGCGCCGCTGCCGCGCCGCGTCTTATCGCGACCGCACCTCCACCAGAGAAGCCCTATCCGCTCTACCGCTGGCTGTTCGACCGGCCAGCGAACGAGTTCGAGACCATTCCGCGCCCCGCTTACGAGCTGCCGGTGTGGAACTGGAAGAGCTTCTTCGGAAACAACTTCGTGGTCAGCGATCCGGCGGGCGTAAAGCGCGTTCTGCTCGACAATGTCGCGAACTATCCGAAGACCGAGATGGAGACCAAGATGCTCGGCGCCGTCGTCGGCGACGGCCTTCTGGTCAGCCAGGGTGACAAATGGAAGGCGCATCGCCGGCTGATGTCGCCGAGCTTCGATTTTCGCTCGATCGTGTCCTATGCGCCGGCGATGGCCGGAGCCGCATCCGACTATGCCGATAGCTGGGCCGCCAAGGGCAGCGGATCGATCATCGACATTGCCGAGGACATGACGCTGCTGACGCTGCGCATCATTTCCGAGACGATGTTCTCGGCGGACGGTGCCGAACTCGGCGAACTGGTCGACGGATCGCTTGCGATGCTGGGCGATGCGCTCGATTTCGGGCTTCTCGATATCGTGCCGCTGATCGGACCGCCGCGGATGAAGAAGAAGATGGACCGCATCCATCAGAACTTCGCCGAGATGGACAGGACGATGCAGGCGCTGATCAAGGCGCGCGAAGCCAATCCGCATGAGACGCCGCGCGATCTGCTCGACCGCCTGATCGCGGCGCGCGACGGCGAAACCGGCGTGCGTCTGTCCAACGACGAAGTGCGCGACGAGACTGTGATCATCTTCCTCGCGGGGCATGAGACGACGGCATTGGCGCTGACTTACACCTGGTACCTGCTCTCGCAACACCCCGAGGTCGAGGCCAAGCTGCACGAGGAATTGCAGCGCGTCCTCGGCGGCCGCACGCCGGAATATGCCGATCTCGCCAACCTGCCCTACACCAAGATGGTGATCGAGGAGTCGATGCGGCTCTATCCGCCGGCACCGGGCATCTCGGCACGCGCGGTCCTGGAGGACGACGAGATCGCGGGCGTGAAGGTGCCCAAGGGCGCGAACATCATGATCTCGCCCTGGGTGATCCATCGCCATCGTCTCCTGTGGGAGCGGCCGGATGTCTTCGACCCCGAGCGCTTCTCGCCCGAACGCAGCCAGGGCCGCCACCGCTTCGCCTATCTGCCCTTCGGCGGCGGGCCGCGCGTGTGCATCGGCATGGCGCTGGCGATGACCGAAGCGCAACTGATCCTCGCCACGATGGCGCAGCGCTTCCGGCTGAAGCTGGTGTCGGATCAGGACATCGTGCTGCAGCACCGCATCACGATGCGGCCGCGCGACGGCATCAAGATGATTTTGGCGCCGCGGAAGAACTAAACGCGTCAAGGCCGACCTTCGCCTCGCCTCCGCTTGATTGGACTAGTTCAGTGGACTAGTATTCAACAATGAACGCTCCCGTTGCGGTCGTCGAGACGGACGAATTCCTGGCTGCGACGCGGAAGCTGATGAGCGAGGACGAGCGCGTTGCTTTGATAAACTATTTGGCCCTCAGTCCGCTGTCCGGCGACGTCGTACCTGGTACGGGCGGGGTTCGCAAATTGCGATGGGCGCTGGAAGGGCGCGGCAAGCGGGGTGGCGGTCGCGTGATCTACTTCTTCCACAGCGAGAAACTGCCGCTTTTCATATTTTCGATGTACGCCAAGAACATGCAGAGCGATTTGAGCGAAGCAACGAAAAACGGCCTGAAGCTGATAACAAAGTCGATTGTCGAGAGCTACGGAAGGGCCAAGCGATGAACAAGAAGGCTGAAAGGAGCATCCTGCGCGGCGCGCGGCAGGCGTTGGCTTTTGTCAGAAGCGAGATCGATCTCTCCAAAGGTCAGATTCATATACCTCACGAGATCGACGTTAAGCGGATTCGGGCCAAGCTCGGGCTGACACAGGCGCAGTTCGCGCGCGAGTTCGGCTTCAGCATCGATACCCTCAGGCATTGGGAACAGGGACGGCGCGTCCCAGATGGGCCGGCGCGGGCCTACCTCAAAGTGATCGACCACGCACCGAAGGCTGTCGCAAAGGCTTTGAAGGCAGCATGAGGTTCAAGGGGTTATGGTTGTCGATGGTGGGATAAATGGCAATGAGAACGAGACCCGACTGATCGAACTATTTTCAATCTTGTTCGAACTTTTGCCTCCAATATCCGCCCGTACGACCTGAATGCCAATGGCGCCACCAGCACTCTTTTGACTTTCGTTGGCCTCTGCGGCTGTAACCGCAATGTCGAAGGTCATTGTTTGGACATTCTTTTCATTCAGACCATCTTTGACCCAAAACGGGATTTAACGCGCCAATTTTCTGCGGACCAAGCCGAACCTCAGCGTCCTTGATGCCTTCAATGATCTCTACAATCGAGTTGCTCACAAAATCTCTTAAATTCATGCAAGCCCCCTATTCTGTAACTCACACCAGCCGGCTCTGCTGTACTGCTGCCGCGATGAAGCTCGTGAAGAGCGGGTGCGGTTCGAGCGGGCGGGACTTGAGCTCGGGGTGATACTGCACGCCGATGAACCAAGGGTGGTCCGGGAATTCCATGATCTCCGGCAGGAGACCGTCGGGCGACCAGCCCGAGACCTGGAAGCCGTGCTTGCCCAGCATCTTCGCATATTCGGTGTTGACCTCGTAGCGGTGGCGGTGGCGCTCGCTGATCTGGGTGGCGCCATAGACTTCCGCGACGCGGCTGCCCGGCGTGAGGTGGGCGGTGTAGGCGCCAAGGCGCATCGTGCCGCCCATGTCGTCCTCGGCGCTGCGCGTCACGCGCTCATTGCCCTTGGTCCATTCGGTCATCAGGCCGATGACGGGATGTTTCGGATGGCCGATCTCGGTCGTACCCGCGCCGTCGAGACCCGCAAGATCGCGTGCCGCCTCGATCACCGCCATGTGGAGGCCGTAGCAGATACCGAAGAACGGCACGTTGCGCTCGCGCGCGAATTTCACCGCCTGAATCTTGCCCTCGGTGCCGCGCTCGCCGAAGCCGCCGGGGACGAGAATGCCGTTGACGTTCTCGAGGAAGGACGCGGCGTCGTCGCGTTCGAAGATCTCGCTGTCGATCCAGTCGAGATGGACGCGGACATTGTTGGCGATGCCGCCATGGGTCAGTGCTTCGGAGAGCGATTTGTAGCTGTCCTTGACCTGGATGTACTTGCCGACGACGGCGATGCGGACCTCGCCCTCGGGGTTCTTCACCCGCTCGACCACCTGCTGCCAGCGCGACAGGTCGGGTGGCGGGGCATCGTCCATGCCGAAGACCTTGAGAAGCTGAACGTCCAGCCCGGCCTCGTGATAGGCCATCGGCACACGATAGATCGTGTCGAGGTCCAGGGCGGGGATGACCCGCTCGGCCGGCACGTTGCAGAACAGGCCGATCTTTCTGCGCTCGTCCTCCGGGATCGGATGGCTGGCGCGGCAGAGCAGGACGTCGGGCTGGATGCCGATGGCGCGCAACTCCTTGACCGAATGCTGGGTCGGCTTGGTCTTCAACTCGCCCGCCGCCTCGATGAACGGAACCAAAGTGAGATGCACGAAGGCTGCGCGGCCGCGCGGCAGCTCGTTGCCGAGCTGGCGGATCGCCTCGAAGAACGGCAGGCCCTCGATGTCGCCGACGGTGCCGCCGATCTCGACGAGGAGGAAGTCCAGATCCTCCGTCCCCGCCATGACGAATTCCTTGATCATGTCGGTGACGTGCGGGATCACCTGTACGGTGCGGCCGAGATAGCCGCCCTTGCGCTCCTTATCGATGACCTGCTGGTAGATGCGGCCCGAGGTGACGTTGTCCGATTTCGCGGCCGAGACGCCGGTGAATCGTTCGTAGTGCCCGAGATCGAGGTCGGTCTCGGCACCGTCGTCGGTGACGTAGACCTCGCCGTGCTGAAACGGCGACATGGTCCCCGGGTCGACGTTGAGATAGGGGTCCAGCTTCCGCAAACGGACTTTGTACCCGCGAGCTTGTAGCAAAGCTCCGAGTGCGGCGGACGCGAGCCCTTTTCCCAAGGAGGAGACCACGCCGCCGGTGATGAAGATCAACCGCGCCATGGAAGGCCAACATGTCGAAAGGTCCCCGCGCACTCAAGCGAAAAGATTCAAAATATTTTGTGCCGCATGGCGCGTCGGCTACGCCCGGAAATTGCTCGGCTTTTTGCTTCGGATTTGGTTCGTGTCGGTCAAAGCGAACGGCACACCCGCAGGCGAATTCACGCTGTGCGGCGAATCGGGTTTGGTGCGGAGAGGCCATCGCCTAGCATCGGGTCATGCGGGGACATCCAAAGACACTTCACATTGCTTGGGTATTCGGACTGCTGATGGCCCTGCTTCCAGCGGCGGCAAAGGCGACGGAAGTCTATACGGTGCGCTACGACCATTGGTCGGCGGGCGATGAAGAGGCCTATGGCGCCTTCGTTCAGGCGATCGGGGATGCGAATTGCGGCACGGTCGATCGCTGCCTGCACAGCGCGGCCAATCCCTACCGCTTCAGCGATCCGCCGGACATCGTGTTCGACGCGGACTGCGCCGACTTCATCTATCTCCTGCGCGCCTATTTCGCCTGGAAGCGCAACCTGCCCTTCTCCTATTCCGACGGCGTCGCGCCGCGCGGCCGGTCTGGCGATATCCGCTACAGTCCCGGCGGAAACCGGATCACGGGCCGCCGCGACCTGGCCTCGGGCGCATCCTTCACGGTCCTGTTCGAGCGCATGCGCCAGGACGTGTCTTCGGCGGATTTCCGTGTCCATCCCGATCTCGATACGCCTGAGCCGCCCGATACCTACCCGGTCGCGATCCGGCCGGGCTCGATACGCCCGGGAACGCTGATCTACGACCCGAACGGCCATGTCGCCGTGGTCTTCCGGGTCGATCCGGACGGCCGTATCCACTTCCTCGACTCGCATACGGACTTTTCGCTGGCGCGCAGCATCTACGACCGCCGCTTCATCCGGACCGAGCCCGGCGCCGGCGCGGGTTTCCGCAACTGGCGGCCGCAGACGCTTGTCGGTGCGACGCGGCAGGCCGATGGAACGCTGACGGGCGGGCACGTCGTCCTGGCGCGCAATGCCGACATTCCCGACTATTCGACCGAACAATATTTCGGCACCGGAGCGCGTCCTGCCGACGCGGATTGGGCGAACGGCGCGTTCGTCCTGAACGGCGAGACGATCGACTACTACGACTATGTCCGGGCAAGGCTCTCGACCGGCGGCAACCTGCTCTTCGATCCGCTCAAGGACGTGCACGAGATGGTTTCGGCGAACTGTTCGGACCTTCAGTACCGGGCACAGGCCGTCGACATCGCGATCGCGGCTGGCATGGCAAGACGTCCCGAGCCGCCGCGCCTGCCGATGAATATCTATGGCACCGACGGCGACTGGGAGATGTTCTCGACGCCGTCCCGCGATGCGCGGCTGAAGACGGCCTTCAAGGAACTGCGCGATTCCGTCGAACGCTACGTCACGATGTATGTGCGCGGCGGCGATCCGCATCTGTCCTACCTCGGCGACGACATGGTGGGCGACATGCTGGCGATCTATCGGCGCGACACCGCGGCCTGCACGATTTCGTACACGCGGAGCGACGGCAGCAAATTCTCGATGTCCTACGAAGAGGCGCGGCATCGCCTGTTCGCGATGTCGTTCGATCCCTATCAGTGCCCAGAACGGCGCTGGGGCGCGACGGATCCGACAGAGCTGTCGACCTGCCGCGACGATGCCGACAAGCGCGACTGGTATCTCGCCGAACGCAAGCTGCGGAACCAGATCGACCGCACTTATGAGGCGCGGATGGATTTCTCGGCCGCCGAACTGGCGAGCCCGGGCGCCGGAAAAGGCGTCGAGGAGCCGCCGGACATCGACGTGCTCGGCTACCTCATGCGGGTGCGCGACGCACGGCCAGGAAAATCGGCGGGGTTTTGATCGTCAGTGACGGACGGGGACCGAAGGACCCGACGGTGCGGGGGCCGGCGCTGCGGGCTTGACGGGCGCGGTGGCGGCCGGCGGCGTGGTTTGCAGGAACGAACTCTCGTCGCGGCCACGCAGCGCGAACAGGTTGAGCGCGATGCAGGTCACGAAGAACAGGATGCCGAGGATGGTCGTCGTGCGGGTCAGGGTATCGGCCGCACCGCGCGGCGAGAACAGGCCGCCCATGCCGCCACCACCGCTACCGCCGCCGATGCCGAGCGCGCCGCCTTCCGAACGTTGCAGAAGGACGACGACGACGAGGCCGACGGAAACGAGCAATTCAATAGTGAGCAGAAGGGCTTGCACGGCTTATCTCCTACGGCATCCGCGCCCGGGTTCCGGACGGCGGCGCCATGAGGGCCGCTGAATAGACCAATCCGGCCCGCGATGAAAGTGCGGATCCTGGCGGGACCTAACTGGCCTGGGCCGTGTCGGCCTGGAGCCGCGCCCGGATCAGGGCAACCACCGCATCGACTTCCTTCAGGATCTCGGTGTGCGGCTTTTCGCCGTGGACGATGTGGTTGAGGTTCAGGGACGCCTGACCGAGGAGGTGCATCGAGGCATTCCGGTCGACGCCGGCCTGCAAGCCTTCGACCGCGGCAACGATTGACTCGCACCAGTCGACCGCGTCGTCGAGCGCGGTCTCGCGGCAGCGGCGGACGATCCCACGGGCGAGCAGCGCAATCTTGCGCAACTCCGCTTCGTAGGACGCCATGCCCGGGATGTGATCCTGCATCAGGCGCCAAAGCACCGATATCTGGAACGCATCGCGGCGCAGCTTTTCGCCGTTGAGGAGTTCGCGTGCCGCGCGCAATTCGGCATCCAGGCGCAACATCACCCGTTCGCTCGTCAGGCGCTCCTTGGCCTTCATCTTGAGCGAATTCGGCGGCTCGAACAGCTCGACATTCGAGGGCCGCGACGCGTCCTTGCGGCGGTCGGGCCCGACATACTCGCTGGTCACCACGAAACCCTTGCGCCGTTCGATATGGGTCTCGATGCGTTGCGCGAGCTGCGCGGTCGAAAACGGGCGGAGCAGGAGATCGTCGGCACCCGAATTGATGACCCGAGTCACCAGCGAGGTCGATTTGTCCCACGCCGTCACGATGATCACGACGAAGGGATTGGGCGCCGTCGCACCCTGACGGATGTCCTGGATGATCTGGCAAAGCTCTTCGCCGGCGCCCTGCGCTTCGCAGAAGGCGAGATCGGGCGGATTGCGATGGATCGAGTCGGCGAAGGATTTCAGATTGGTGGCGATCTCGATGCGGCGGAAGCCGAGCGAATACAGCGCCGCACGGGTCGCGGCCCTATTCGCCGCAACCGGATCAAAGACTAGCGTCTCTGCGGTGTCGTAGCTCAGACGGCCCACACGTTGCCCGCCGTAATCGTTTCAAACGGGTAACAAATGACATGCCGCGGGTTAAGGAACGGTGGGAAGCAAGGGTTAAGAGGACTTTCGGCAGGCACGTACAATTGTAAGGAAATCGGATGCCTTGAGGCTGGCACCACCGACAAGGGCACCGCCAACATCGGCAAGCGCAAGAATCTCCACGGCATTGGCGGGCTTCACCGAGCCGCCGTAGAGGATGCGCAATCCGGCGGGAATATGCGCCTTTATGTGGGCATGCATCTGGGCGATCTCTTCGGAGGTCGGTGTCTTTCCGGTGCCGATGGCCCAGACCGGCTCATAGGCGATCGCCGTGTTGGCGGATGTCGCGCCGTCCGGAACGCTTCCTGCCAATTGCGATTTGCAGATATCATTGGCCTTGCCGGAGTCGCGCTCCGCTTCGGTCTCGCCGATGCAGATGATGGCGGTCAGGCCGGCGCGCCAAGCGGCCTTTGCCTTGGCGGCGACGACTGCGTCGGTCTCGCCATGGTACTGGCGGCGCTCGGAATGGCCGACGATAACGGCCGTGGCGCCGGCATCGCGCAGCATCTCGGCGCTGACATCGCCGGTGAAGGCGCCGGAGATTTCCGCGTGGCAGTCCTGACCGCCGAGCGCGATCCGGTTGCGCGACACATGCGAGGCGCGCTCGATCAACGTCGCGGGCGGGCAGACCAGGACATCACAGGCTGCCGGCCGATCCGTGAGCGACACGGCGAGCGCATCGATTTCGGAGAGGGCGGCGGCCACCCCGTTCATCTTCCAGTTTCCGGCAATCAGCTGACTCATCGGCTCCTCAACGCAATATTTCGACCAGCAGCACCCAGGCATTGGCCGCGATCAAAGACGCGATCCCCGGGGACCAACCAATAGAGCGCGCCGGGCCGGGATGTCATCAACATCGGGCCGCAGATCACAAAAGGCGCACAAGAGACCGCAGCCGGCAGGGCTATAGAGGCAGCGCATTCTGCGACGAAAAAGCCTGCCGAACCGCCGTCTTGCCCTCGAACGACCCCCTCCCTATCATCCGCCGCTTTCCGCCGCTATTGCTTCACCAAACGCCCCATAACGGGGTCTCAGCCTTCGGATTGTCCATGCTTCAGGAAATGCGCAAGTACACGAGATCGTGGATCTCCTCGCTCTTTCTGGGAGCGCTGGCCATCAGCTTCGGCCTGTGGGGAATCGGCGACATCTTCCGGGGCGGAGTCGACACCAGCGCCTTCAGCGTCGGCTCGACCGAGGTACCGATCCAGGCCTTCGATCGCGACTTCCACAACCAGATGCGCAACATCGGCACCGTGCTCCCGCCTGAAGCGCAGAAGATGCTCGGCGACAAGGTTCTGAACCGGATGACGGTCCTGACCGCGCTCGACGTGCTGTCGGACGATCTCGGACTGACCGCGAGCGATGCCCGAGTGCGTTCGGTGATCCAGTCGACACCGCAATTCAACGGCGCGCTGGGCAGCTTCGATCACGATGTCTTCCTGGGCGCGATAATCCGTGCGGGGTTCACCGAGCCGGAGTTCATCAGCTATGTGCGCCGCGACACCGCGCGCGAGCAGCTCGTCCGCGCCGTGCAGGACGGCTTCATCATGCCGCCGGACTATGCGCGCGCCATCTACTCCTTCGTCAACGAGACCCGCGCGGTCCAGTATGTCGTCCTGGGTCCGTCCGCGGCCGGCGCGATCGCGCCGCCAAGCGATGCCGAGCTGCAGGCCTATGTGAAGGCCCATGCCGACCAGTTCAGCACGCCGGAATACCGCAGCGTCGATCTGGTCTCCATCGGCGTCGACGACATCGCGCCGACCATCGCGGTCAGCGACAAGGACATCGCGACGGAGATCGCGACCCACCGTTCGGAATACGTCACCGACGAGAAGCGCGAGATCGAGCAGATCAGCTTCAAGAGCGAGGACGAGGCCAAGGCCGCCAAGACGGCCATCGACGGCGGCAAGAGCTTCGATGCGATCGCGACGGAACAGAAGCTGCAGCCGGCGGACTACAAGCTCGGCGATCTCGCCAAGGCCGATCTGTCGATCAATCCGGCCGGTGCCGATGCCGCCTTCGCCCTGCCCGCCGGCGGGACCAGCGCGCCGGTGAAAGGACCGTTCGGCTGGGTGCTGATGCATGTCGTGAAGATCACGCCGGGCAGCACCAAGAGCCATGACGAAGTCAAGCTTTCGCTCCAGCGCAAGCTCGCCTGGGGCAAGATCCAGGACATGGCCAACGCCTATAGCGACGCGATCGACAACGGCGAGAGCATGGCCGACGCGGCGCGCAAGGCCGGGCTGCACTTCACCAGGATCGCCGCGATCGACGCCAACGGCCTGGCACCCGATGGCAGCAAGGCAATGCCGGCGCTGACGCCCGACGTGCTGGGCGAGATCCAGAAGGCCGAGATCGGCGACGAAGGCGATCCCTTCCCGACGCCGGATCAGCATGTCTATGCCTTCAAGGTTGCCGGCGTGACGCCGCCGAAGCTGAAGGCGTTCGACCTGGTGAAGGCCGACGCCCTGAAGAAGTGGACCGACGACAAACGCGTAGCGCTGCTCCGCGCCAAGGCGGCCGAGCTGACGGCACGGGCGAACAAGGACCATGCGTTGACGGCCGTCGCGGCGGCCGCGGGTGCACCGGTGCAGTCGAGCCCGGCGCTGACGCGCGACACCGACAAGGACCTGTTCAAGGCCAAGCTCGTGACCGCGATCTTCGCGGCACCGGGCGGCGCCACGGTGTCCGAAGCGGGCGCCGATGGGAGCTACATCATCGCGCGGGTGACGGGCATCGCTCATCCGCCGCCGAAGCCGGGCGATCTGCAGTTCATCCAGGGGTTGCGCGAAGTCTCCGGCGCGATCGCCGGCGACCTGACGCTTCTGCTGGCCAAGGATGTGCAGATGCGCAAGGGCTTCAAGGTGAACCAGAAGCTGATTGACTCGACGATCAACGGCAATTCGGGCGCAGGACAGTGAACCCGCGATGGCGAACGAACCCGACTTTCCCGCCTTCGCGCGCGGCTATGACGCCGGACGCCCGCAGGTTCTCTACACCAGGCTGATCGCCGATCTGGAAACGCCGGTCTCGGCGTTCCTGAAGCTTGGCGAAGGACGCGACAACGCCTTCCTGTTCGAGAGCGTTCAGGGCGGCGAGGCGCGTGGGCGCTATTCGATCATCGGATTGAAGCCCGATCTGATCTGGCGCTGCCGCGACGGCAAGGCCGAGATCAACCGCAGCGCGCGGTCTTCGGACCAGTTCACGCCGGAGAGCGAAGCGCCGCTCAAAAGCCTGCGCAAGCTGGTCGCGGAGTGCCGTATGGAATTGCCGTCCGGTCTGCCGCCGATGGCGGTGGGGCTCTACGGCTATCTCGGCTACGACATGGTGCGGCTGATCGAGAAGCTGCCCAATGTGCCGCCCGATCCGCTCGGCCTGCCCGACGCGATCATGGTGCGGCCGACGATCCTGGCGATCTTCGACACGGTGCGCGACGAGATATTGATCGTGACGCCGGTGTGGCCGGAAGCCGGGATCGATGCGCGCGCGGCTTACGCCCGCGCCGGAGAGCGGCTGCAGGATGCGGTCGACGACCTCGCCCGCCCTGCCCCGGCCTCGCCGCCGGTGCCGGAGAACCTGCCGGCCTTCACCGAGATCGAATCCAACACGACGCATGACGAGTATCTGAAGATCGTCGAGCGGGCGAAGGAATATATCTTCGCCGGCGACGTGTTCCAGGTCGTGCCGAGCCAGCGTTTCCGGCGCAAGTTCACGCTGCCGCCCTTCTCGCTCTATCGCGCACTGCGCCGGCTCAATCCGTCGCCATTTCTCTACAACCTCGCCTTTCTGGGATTCTCCATCGTGGGATCGAGTCCGGAAATCCTCGTGCGGCTGCGCGACGGCACCGTCACGATCCGGCCGATCGCCGGGACGCGGCCGCGCGGCAAGACGGAGGCCGAAGACAAGGCGCTCGCCGAAGAGCTGATGAACGATCCGAAGGAACGCGCCGAGCATCTGATGCTGGTCGATCTCGGGCGCAACGATGTCGGGCGGGTGGCGAAGACCGGCGAGGTCAAGGTCACCGACAGCTTCTTCATCGAACGCTACAGCCATGTGATGCACCTGGTTTCGAACGTCGAAGGCAAGATCCGCGACGGGCTCGATGCCATCGATGCGCTGGCGGCAGGATTGCCGGCGGGAACGCTGTCGGGCGCACCCAAGATCCGCGCGATGGAGATCATCGACGAGTTCGAGAAGGAGAAGCGCGGCGCGGCCTATGCCGGCGCCGTCGGATACTTCGCGGCGGACGGATCGATGGATACCTGCATCGTGCTGCGTACCGCGCTGGTGAAGGACGGGACGATGTACGTCCAGGCCGGCGGCGGCGTCGTCGCGGACAGCGTGCCCGAGGCCGAGTATCAGGAGACCGTCAACAAGGCGGCGGCGCTGATGCGCGCGGCGGAGGAAGCGGTGCGCTTCGCAACGGCGGCCAAGCGCGGGCAGTAACGCTGTCAGGCTTCGCGATTTTTTGAAAACAACCTCGGCGGATTTCCCAGCAAGCCTTTGAACGACCAGCGTTATCGCCTTCCTTCGTGGCTGCTGTGCGTTTCGGCAAGCCCTGTCGTGCGGACGCAATGCGCGCCGGACCTGAATCGCGTTTTCGATTTCCGGTCTTCGTCGCTTGTTCATTCCTGCGAGCCTCGCGCGCATGCGTTCGTGCGCGCCGGAAACTCCTGCGCGTACGGTGTCGATGCAATTGTCGGGATGTAGCGGAAATGGCGATGGCAGAGACTCGGTTCAAGGAGGACGCGGAAATAAATCCGAGCGGCGCCAATCGGACTCCGTGTACGGATAATTTCGCGGAATGCCGGGATTTTTGCGATGCGAGGTGTGGATAGGAATGCCCATGCAAAGTTCGAGGCGATATTTTGTTGCTGTGCGTCGCCGAGCAAGCTCGGCGATTGTAAGCCCTGGGTGATCTTGGATCGCCGGGACAAGCCCGGCGATGACGGGATTGACGGCTGGAGAACTGCCCTGCTCCGCCCCACCACGCGGGCGTCGTGTTCGACTCTGAGATGATCCTCTTGCGTGCCGCCCAGACCTGCGCTACACACTGAACCACATGGTTCAGTATATGACATCCCATCTCGACGCCTCCTTTGCCGCGCTGTCGGACGCCACGCGGCGCGGCGTGCTGGAGCGGCTTGGGCGCGGCGATGCATCCATCTCAGAGCTCGCCGACAAGTTTCACATGACCCTTACGGGCATGAAGAAGCATGTCGGCGTGCTGGAAGATGCCGGGCTGGTCACGACGGAGAAGATCGGGCGGGTGCGGACCTGCCGGCTGGGGCGGCGGCGGCTGGAGCAGGAAACGGCGTGGATCGAGAACTATCGCCGGCTGTGGGAGGCGCGGTTCGACGCGCTGGACGAGATTGTCGAGGAACTGAAGGCCAAAGAACTGGCCGGGAAAAAAAGAAAGTGAGCGCATGCCATGAAAAATCAAACCGTGACGGAACGGACATCCGAGCGCGAGTTGGTCACGACGCGGCGCTTCAACGGCCCGGCCCACCTCGTCTACAAGGCGTGGACGACGCCGGAGCTGCTCCTGCGCTGGTGGACGCCGAAATCCATCGGCATCACCTTCATCTCCTGCGACGTGGACGCGCGCACGGGCGGCAGCTACCGCTTCGTGTTCGGCCATCCGTCTTCGGAACAGCCGATGGCGTTCTTCGGCCGCTATATCGAAGCGACGCCGCCAACGCGTCTCGTCTGGACGAATGAGGAAGGCGGCGATGACGGTCCGGTTACGACGGTGACGTTCGAGGAACGTGGCGGCGAAACGCTGGTGGTGCTGCGCGATCTTTATCCGTCGAAGGACGCCCTCGACCAGGCGATCGAGTCCGGCAGCGTTGCCGGATACGGGGAGACCTTCGAGCAGCTCGATGTTCTCCTCGCAGAGCTGGGTGCCTGAGCTGATTGCTTTCAAACCGACCGTCATCCCCGGGCTTGTCCCGGGGATCCAAGATCATCCATGCGGAATGGGTGATCTTGGATGGCCGGCACAAGGCCGGCCATGACGATTGTGGGTTGGTGACTCAGACCGACAACTGCCTGCTCTGACACCTGGCGGATGCGTTCCGGACTATTCCCCGGCGCGCGCCTGGCGTGCGTCGCGCTCGGCCTTGAGGCGGAGGGCTTCGCTCAAGGTCACGAGCGTGAAGCCGCGCGACGGGGCGCGGGCCGTCCAGGCGGCGAGCGCCTGCAGCGTCACGTCGTGCGGATGGCCGATGGCGATGGCGATGCCTTGGGTCCGGGCACGGGCTTCGAGTTCGGCGAGTTGGGTGTCGACGGCGCCGGCGGTCTGCTCGTCGTCGAGGAAGACGTCGCGGCCGGTGCTTGGCACGCCGAAAGCATGAGCGACGGCGACGACCTGCGTCGCCGCGGTGGTGCGCGAGTCGAAGAAGATCAGATGGCGTGCCGCGAGTTCTTCGGCGACGGGAACAAGCGAGGCGCGGTCTGCGGTGAAGCGGCTGCCCATGTGGTTGTTGATGCCGATGGCGCCGGGCACGCGCGCGAGCGCCAGCGTGAGGCGGCGACGGATCTCGTCCGGCGAGAGACCGACCGTGAGCGCGAGCGGGCCGGGATTGTGATCGCCTTCCGCTTCCATCGGCATGTGGACGAGGATCTCGTGCCCTGCCCGCGCCGCTTCGGCGGAGAGCCAGGGCGTCGCTTCGTCGAAGGGCAGAAAGGACAGCGTCACTGGCTTCGGCAGTGCGATGGCGCGGTCGGTGTGGGCGAGGTCGCCGCCGAGATCGTCGATCACGATGGCGACCTTCGGGTCTTTGACCATCGTGCCGGCGGACGGGCTCGCCGGCGCCGGGTCGGTGCGCGCGGACAGCCAATCGGGACGCGCGTGCGCGACGACGGGATAGAGAACCTGCGGCGCGTAGGGACTCGCGGGCGGCGGCGGATCGATCGCGAGGCGGGCCAGAGGAATGTGCGGGGCGACCGCGGCATGCGCCGGAACGACGGCGTTCGGCAGGACGATCGCAAGAAGCGCCGGAATACCGGCGACGGCGCGTGCGCCGCCCAAGCCCGTCGCGATCACGAGCAGCGCCCAGAACGCGATGTCGGCACCCGCCATCAGCGCGCGCGGCGGCCTCGGTCTGCGCGGAACGCGAATCGGTTTCAGCCGATACATGCGCCTGTTTAGGCGCAGGTTGGCTCAAGTCAACGACGGATCAGGCGGCGCTCTGCTTGAGTCGTTCGGCGAAGGCGATGGCGACCATTTCGGCTTCCATGGCGTTGGCGTAACGGTGACCAATCCAAACGATGTTGTCCGCATCCGGACCTTTCAAGGACAGCTTGTCGGCATCCTGCGCATCAAAGCCGATCGTGAAGATCGTCCGTGTCTCGAAGAATTTGGCGCCGACGAAGAATATCGTCGCGGCATAGACGCCCTGCTCGGCAAGATACCGGAAATCGATCACCCAGTAAGTGAGCATCACCAGGACCGACCTGTCCGCAGTATCCGTCTGGGAATATGCAATCGGTCCATGGAGGATGCCGTCGGCGATCACCAGTACGACGCAGGCCAGAACCGAGCCGATCAGAACGCTCAGGCCGATGTCGCTCCATTTGCGGCGCGGCTTCAGAATCGTGAACATGTTCCCTCCCCAAGACGATCTCGCGCAATGCTAAACGTCGCGGTGCCGGTTTGGCCAGCACATGTCTGGCGTGGATGAATTACCAACATATGCGCCTGTGCAGGCCTGCGGGAGGGGGAGCCAACGCAGGGGACTTCCCCACCCGAAAATCGCGAAGCGATTTTCGACCTCCCCACGATGGGGATCGTTGCAAAATTGTGGATTGATGATTCATTTGGTGTCGGGAGGCTATCTCGATGCAGCAGGTTTTTGGTGGTGGCTGGCTGTCGCCGAAGGTTGGTCAGAACG
>JAFEEQ010000004.1 GCA_018241025.1 Pseudomonadota bacterium | reverse complement strand
GGTCCACCAGATTAGTGTTGCGGCGATGAGGACTGCAGACAGAAAGGTGTCTGCCCGCTTGTCGTATCGGGTTGCGATGCGTCGGAAGTCCTTGAGCCGGCAGAACATGCGCTCGATGACGTTGCGGCCTTTGTAGGCAGCTTTGTCATAGCGGTGAGGATGCTTTCGTGTCGGATTGGGCGGGATGACAGCCTTGATCCGGCGCAGAGCGAGTTCTTCGCGCAGGCTTCTGGCGTCGTAGGCGCGATCGGCGAGAAGCCGCTTGGGGTGACGAACCATTCCGATCAGGGTGCGGGCGCCAACGAGGTCGTGGGTGTTGCCAGGCGTGATCATGAAGGCGAGCGGGCGGCCGATATCGTCGGTCAGCGCGTGGATTTTGGTCGTTTGTCCGCCGCGCGAGCGGCCAATGGCATTGTTGAAGGCCCCCCTTTTGCGCCACCCGCCGAACGGTGAGCTTTGATGTAGGTCGAGTCCACCGACATCGAGCCGTACATGCCGGTCGAGCCGGTCAACGCGTAGAAGATATCCGTCCAGATCCCCTGCCGGCTCCAGCGATTGAAGCGGTTATAGACCGTCGTGTAAGGGCCATAGACCTCAGGGCAGTCGCGCCAGCGCGCCCCCATCCTCAGCATATGCACGATCCCGCTGATGATGCGCCGGTCGTCCACCCGGTGGGCGCCGCGCCGACCTCGCGGTAGCAGCGGCTCGATCCGGACCCACTCCGCATCGCTCATCCAGTAAACCGGACGCTTCGCCATCCAAGCCTCCAAATCACAGTCGGAGAACTTGAATCACAGCCTCAGGCGCAAGGGAATCCTAATTGAGTACAGACCCTAGAGCAGGCCGTATAGATATTCGGCCAGATGCCGTGTCGGCCGGCCACTGAGCTGCTCGATCTGCTCCCGGCAGCTGAATCCATTTGCGAGGATGGTCGTCGTGGCGTCTGCCTTCCGAACGCGCGGAAGAATACCGCGTTCGGCGATGGTGCGGGACAGATCGAATTTCCCTGCTTCGAAACCGAAGGCTCCCGCCATGCCGCAGCAACCCTTGTCGACAACATCGACGCCGGCGGACACGGCTGTCAGAAGCTCTGTTTCCGTCGCTTTGTCGAGTATGGCGTGGTGGTGGCAATGATATTGCACCAATACGCGACTTCCGGCCTGAACGCCGGACGGAACGATCCCACAATCCTTCAGGAACTCGCTCAGGAAGCGTGTCTGCTTCGACAGCGCTGCCGCCTGCGGGTCGCCCGGAAAGAGGCTCGGCAACTCGTCCCGGAAGGCCGATGTGCAGGCTGGCTCCAGCCCGATGACCGGTACGCCATCGCGGATGTCGTCACGCATTGCATGAAGTGTCTTGCGCCACAGCGCTTTCGCCTGCTCGATCCAGCCCCAGTCGTAAAGCGGGCGACCGCAGCATAGCGGCACCGCAGGAAGGTCGACATCGAAGCCGAGACCTTCGAGCAGATTGGTGGCGGCGATCGCCGTCGCGGGACGGAAGTAATTGTTGAAGGTATCGGGCCACAGGATGATCCGCCGGCCACTGCCTTTACGTGCGTGCCCGCGATGCCAGGAACGGAATGTCTGCGGTGCGAAGCGCGGCATCGTCCGTTCCTGCGCGATGCCGCCGATCCGTTTCGTCAATGCGCCGATGCCGGGCGCGCCCGTCGCAAGATTGGCGAGCCATGGCGCATAGGCTGCGACGCGCGCCCAGCGCTCGATCTGACCCATGGTATAAGCGGCAGCGGGACGCCATTTGTGCGCGTAGTGACGGGCACGGAAATCGGCCTTGTAGCTCGCCATGTCGACTTCGACGGGGCAGTCGTGCTTGCAGCCTTTGCAGGCGAGACACAGGTCGAGCGCTTCCTCGACGGCCTCTTCCGTGAAGCCGTTTTTGAGTGCCTCGCCGCGCATCATCTCGAACAGCAGCCGTGCACGGCCGCGCGTCGAGTGCTTCTCCTCGTTGGTGCCGAGATAGCTCGGGCACATCACGCCATCTTTGACCTCGCGGCGGCGGCACTTTCCGACGCCGACACAGCGCAAGGTGGCCTTGGTGAAACTGCCGCCATCCTCGGGATAGGCGAAGTGACCGGGTATTTCCGGCGGCCGATAGGACGGCCCGACGCGAAGATTGCCTGTGATCGGATAGGGATCGAGAATCTTCCCCGGATTCATCCGCTGCCGGGGATCCCAGATGGCGCGGAATTCGCGCTGCGCTGCCATCAGCTCGGCACCGTACATGCGTTCGAGCAGCGCGCCGCGCGCTTCGCCGTCGCCGTGCTCGCCGGAGATCGACCCGCCATAGCGGACGACGAGGTCTGTCGCCTCTTCGAGAAAGGCCTGCCATTTCTTCAAACCCTCCTCCGTCGCGAGATCGAAATTGATCCGGCAATGAATCAGCCCATCGCCGAAATGGCCATAGACCGAGGCTTCATAGCCATGCTTGTGAAACAGCCCCTTCAGATCGCGCAGATAGTCGCCAAGGGACTCGGGCGGGACGGCGCTGTCTTCCCAGCCCGGCCAGGTCTCGCCTTGCCCCGGCACATGTGCCGTGACGGCGAGGCCAGCTTCGCGGACATCCCATACTTCCTTCTGCTTTGCGTCATCGCAAAGGACATTGCAGGCATGGCCGCGGGCTTCCATCCTGGCCGCCAGCACCCGCGCATTTCGCTCGGCTTCAGCAACGGTCTGCCCGCCGAATTCGGCTATCAGCCACGCCTTTCCCTCGGGAAGAACTTCAAGATCGCTCACCTTGAAGCGTTTCTTGCGCATGTATTCGGTCAGGAGATGGTCGATACCCTCGAGCCCGATCGGCTTGGTCTCCAAGGCATTCGGAACCGCATCGGCAGCGGCAAATACGTCGGGAAATCCGACAAGGGTGAGCACGCGGCACGGTGGATTGGGCACGAGGTTGAGGGTGGCCCCGAGCACGATCAGGCAGGTCGCCTCGGTCCCCGTCAGGGCGCGCGCGACGTTCATGCCCTTCTCCGGTGAGAGCTGATCGAGATTTTCATATCCCGATACGCGCCGCGGAATTCGTGGATAGACCTTCTCGAACGCGGCACCATGCTTGGACCAGAAATCGCGCAGCTTGCGATAGATCTCCGCACGACGGCCGCCCGCCGCGAAGATCGCGTTCAACTCCGCCGGCGAAGTCGGACCGATGGTCATTCGCAGGCCATCATAGGTGAGCACATCGAGCGCCTGCACGTTGTCCGCCGTGCGGCCGGCCATGATCGAATGAACGCCGCAGGAATCGTTGCCGATCATCCCGCCCAGCGTGTTGTGATCATGCGTCGCCGGATCGGGGCCGAAGGTCAGGCCATGCTTCCCCGCCGCATCGCGCAGATGGTCGAGAATGCAGCCGGGCTCGACAATCGCGAGCCGCTTGTCCGGATCGATCGAATTCACCCGATGCATGTATTTCGAGAAATCTATGATCACGGACGTATTGCAGGTCTGTCCTGCCAGACTCGTTCCGCCACCGCGCGGCGTCACCGGAACATCATGCGCATTGCAGAGACGAACGGTCGCGACGACATCCTCTGCCGATTTCGGCAACACGACACCGTACGGCACCTGACGATAATTAGAAGCATCGGTCGCGTAGAGGGCGCGGTCGCCGATCGAGAAACGCACCTCACCGGCGATAACGGACTCGAGCGCAAGCCGCAGCGCTTCGATGCGGTCGGGCGGGACAGCAATGCCCTCGCTCCGCAGACGCCCGCCGGCCGCGCGCGGACCTTCGACACGCGTCGTGACCGCCTGCACCATCTAGACCTCGTACTTTCGTGCGTCGGCTTCGCGCAATGCGAGCCCATGGCCCGGCCGTGAGAGATCCGACTTTAGGCTGCCGTCATTGAGTTGCGGAGCACCGTCGAGAAACAAGCGTTCGATGCGAACGTGGTCGTGGAACCATTCCATGTGCACAAGGCGCGGCGCGGCGGCCGCGACGGAAAGGTGGAGCGCGGGCGCACAATGCGAAGACAACGGAAGCTGAAACGCATCGCAAAGCGCAGCGACGCGAAGGAACCCCGTGAAGCCACCGCAGCGGGTGGCATCCGCCTGCAGGATGTCGACGGCGCCCGCATCGAGCATCGCACGGAAGTATCCTGGCGTATAGCCGTACTCGCCGGCCGTGATCGCCATACCGCCGGGGGCACGGTCGCGAAGCAGGCGCAAGCCTTGGAGATCGTCGCTGGGGACAGGCTCCTCGAACCACGACACGCCCTGTTCGGCAAAGGCTTCGGCGAAGCCGAGCGCCTGCTTGCGTGTATACGCGCCGTTTGCGTCTACGAAGAGCCCGGCTTCGCCGATCGAACGTTTCGCAATCGACACGCGGGCAAGATCGCGATCCGGCGTTCGGCCGATCTTCATTTTCACCCAGCGGCATCCTTCGGACGCCCAGCCACCGAGTTGGTCACGCAACCGGTCATCATCGTATGAGGTGAAGCCGCCGCTGCCGTAAACCGCGACGCTGTCCCGCGCGCGGCCGAACAGGTCCGCCAATGCCACGCCGAGCTGCTTGGCTTTGAGGTCCCACAGGGCGGTATCCAGTGCGGAGATAGCGCAAGATGCGACGCCGGGGCGGCCGATATTGCGCACCGCCGCGTTCATGTCGTGCCAACGCGCTTCGACCGCGCCAGCGTCTTTTCCATGAAGCGCCTCGGTCAGGACATCGGCGATCAAAGTGCGCGCTGCCGCGTCGCAATAGGTGTAGCCGAAGCCGGTAGCGCCACCGGCCTCGATCTCGGCCGTAACCATCGTCGTCGACTTCCAAGCGATGGTGCCGTCGGATTCCGGGGCGTCCGTCGGAATGGTGTAGGCCTTCGCGGCAACGCGCGTGACCGGCATGTCCACGCGCCGGGTCACCGTCAAATCAACTCACGGACTTTGTCGGAAAGCACCGTGAGCGCGATCTTCCCGCCCTTCGGCGTGCCTTGTGCGAGCGCTTCGGCGAAGTGCAGCGCTTGCTTGGCCTCGATTCGGGGCGGCAGGGGCGGCTCGTTGGGATCGACCGTCGCCTCGATCAGCACAGGACCGGGCGCGGCAAGCGCCGCGCGCAGCGTCGTTGCGCATTTTTTCGGATCGTCGATGCGGAACGATGCCAAACCGAAGCCCTGTGCGACGGCCGCGAAGTCTATCGGCTGCAGTTCGCAGACATATTCGGGATGGCCGAGGAACACCATCTGCTCCCATTTGATCTGGCCGAGCACGTTGTTCTTGATCACCACGATCTTCACATTGAGATCGTATTTGATCAGCGTCGCCATCTCGCCCATCAGCATGGTGAGGCCGCCATCGCCGACGAAGCAAACGACCTGCCGTTCCGGATAAGCGACTGCCGCGGCGATCGCGTAGGGCAGCGCGCAGGCCATGGTGGCAAGGTTGCCCGAACAGGAAAACTTCATATCGCCGCGGATCTTCAGATAGCGCGCCGCCCATGTCGTGATCGTGCCGGAATCTGTGGCGATAATCGCATCGTTATCCAACAGCTTGTTCAGTTCGCGCGCGACGACCTGGGGTTTCATAGGTACATCCTCGCGCGTGCCGCGCTCCTCCAGCAGGGCGTTCCAGGCCTTGACGCCCTTCTGCGCCTTTTCCAGGAAGGTGCGGTCTTCGTGCATATCCAGCGCCGGCAGCAGAGCATCGAGAACCGCTGCAGCGTCCCCGACCAATGGACATTCGACCGGCGCACGCAGGCCGATACGCTTGGGATCATGATCGACCTGAATGACACGCGCATTGCCGGGTTTGGGATAGAATTCGATATAGGGGAACGAGCTGCCGACAATGAGAAGCGCGTCGCATTCTTCCATCGCGAGCTGCGATGGTCGCGTGCCGAGCAGGCCTATTCCGCCCGTCGCATAAGGGCTGTCGTCCGGCAGCGCGCCCTTGCCGAGCAATGCTTTCACGACGGGGGCACCCAGCCGTTCCGCCGCGGCGCTCAACTGGCGGCCGGCGCCAAGTGCGCCCTGCCCTGCGAGGATGACCGGCTTCTTCGCGCCGTTCAGGATTTCCGCAGCTAGCTGCAGTTTCTCCGCCGCGGGCAGCGAATGCTGCCGCCCCATGATATCGGAGACGTGATGGGCGAGATTGCGCCGTGTTCGCGGGTCGTTCGAAACCACCTGGTCCTGCACGTCGACCGGCATGGTGACATGCGCAACGCCGCGATATGCAAGCGCGGCGCGGCAGGCCAGCGCGACGACATTTTCGGTGTGCGCTGCGCCCATGACGCGCGCGTTATAGACGGCAACGTCCATGTAGAGCTTGTCCAGCTCGACGTCCTGTTGCGTGTAGGTATGAAGGAGATCGTGGAATTGCAGACCGGTGATGGCGAGCACCGGAACCTGATCGAGCTTCGCATCGTAAAGCCCGTTGAGCAGATGAATGCCGCCCGGTCCCGAGGTCGCGATGCAGACGCCGAGTTTTCCGGTCCACTTCGCATAGGCGCAGGCAGCAAATGCGGCCGCCTCTTCGTGACGAACCTGAATGAAGCGGATCTCATCTTTACGATGGCGCAGCGACTCGATGAGACCGTTGATGCCGTCGCCGGGGATGCCGAATATCGTATCGACGCCCCAATCGATCAAAGTGCCAACGAGAATGTCACCCGCCGTCGTCGAAGCCATATTGTTTTTCCTTTTGCGGCAGCCTTATCCGCCTCGGCTCTCTTGATAACTGCTCTTATTCAGGTTGGTTCCGGCCGGACAGCCCCGTGGCGGAACATGGATCGTGCGTCATCTTTTCGGCTTGAAATCAACGCCTTTGGCCCGACCCTCGAGCGTCCATGTGAAGCTTCGAGTGAGACCCGACCGGTATGGTTTGAATGGCGAGCTCGCGTTTCACAACGCGGCGGAACTCGCCTTGCCCCAGAGCGTTGGCGTTCCATGTCGAAAGCGCTGCCAAGCCTTCTCGTTCTGCTGTTTGGGCTTTTGATCTGCACTGCGGCAAATGCCGGGAACAAACAGGATGGCATCGCGTATGGGCGCTATCTGGCCACCCTTGGCGACTGTGCAATCTGCCATACCCGGCCCGGGAGCAGCGGCCAAACTTTCGCCGGCGGATATCCACTGCATGCCTATTTCGGCACGGTATACTCGACCAACATAACGCCGGATCGTGTGACCGGCATTGGAAGCTGGACGAAGGATCAGTTCTATCGCGCGCTTCATGACGGCATCGCCGCTGACGGCCATCGCCTCTACCCCGCCTTTCCTTATGCGTATTTCACGGCGTTGCCGCGCGCAGACAGCGATGCGCTCTATGCCTATCTGCGGACGATCAAGCCCGTCCGCTATCGGCCGCCACCGAACAAGCTGATCTTTCCGACGAATATTCGCCTCGGCATGACGATCTGGGACTGGCTGTTCCTCGACAAATCGCCTTTCCATGCAGACCCGGCGCATTCGGCGGCATGGAACAGGGGCAAGTGGCTGGTCGATGTGCCCGGCCATTGCGGCGGATGCCACACGGCAAAGGCATTCTTCTTCTCCGACAAACCCGGCGGCTACCTGCGGGGCGAGACGGTCGATGGCTGGTATGCCCCCGATCTCACCGGCGCCCAGCCAAACGGTCTGGGGCCATGGACGGCCGCAGACATCGAGACGTATCTCAAGACCGGATCGAATCGCTTCGGCCGCGTCGTTGGCGCCATGAAGGACGTCGTTCGCGAGTCGACGAGCCGCATGAGCGACGCAGATCGCGCCGCGATCGCCACCTATCTGAAGAGCCTGCCGGCCGGTCGATCGCCGCAGATCGCCAAGCCGGATGCCAAGTCGATGGCGACAGGCCGAACCGTCTTCGTCGAACGCTGTTCGGTCTGTCACGCGGCAGACACCGCCGACTATCCGGCGTTGAAGAACAACTCTGTCGTCGTGCAGCGCGATCCGGCGACGCTTCTGCGAGTGATCCTGCAAGGCGCGTCGTCGATTGCAGTTCCTGGCGAGAACGTCGGCTATTCCATGCCCGCTTTCCCAACACTGTCGAATGCCGACCTCGCCGCCGTCGCAACATTTGTCCGCAATTCCTGGGGAAATTCGGCGGGTGATGTCACGCCCAAACAGGCGGGATCGGTGCGCACCCAACTTCGCGCCCTGAACTAGCAGCAGAACATGGCCGTGCAGCTGACTTGGCAAGATATCGCTCTGAGGATCGGCGCTGCCGTTCTTGCCGGAGCTATCGTCGGCTACGATCGCGGTGTGCGCGGCCGCGTGGCCGGATTGCGCACCACCATCCTGATGTGTGTTGCCGCCGCCGGTGCGATGGTCGAGGGCGAACTTCTGCTATCCGTCGGGGGCAAGACGCCGCAATCCTTCGCCGTAATGGATGTGTTGCGCTTTCCGCTCGGCATCCTCTCGGGAATCGGATTCATTGGAGCCGGCGCAATCGTTCGGCGCGGACGCCTGGTCACCGGCGTGACAACGGCCGCGACGATCTGGCTGATGTCGGTGGTGGGGCTGATTCTCGGCGCCGGCTATTTCCTTCTGGGCGGCGTCATCACGGCGATCGCCTTCGCCGTTCTTTCGCTGCTCAAGAGACTGGAACAGGTGCTGAAGCGCGAACATCGCGGGCAACTGATCCTGGATTTGACGGAGGACGGACCGCCGCTCGAAAGCCTGATGGCGATGGTCCGACGCACGGGACTGCACCTTGATGCGCTCGCCGTGGATGCGGCTGAGCACAGGGTTCTGCGCTTCACGGTTACATGGTACGACCGCTCCGCTCCGATTCAGCCGCCCGAAATCGTGGAATTTCTGACAAAAACAAATGGCGTGCTGCGCGTCCGATGGGTGCCAAAGATCGCGGGCGCCGTCGAAGACTGACAAATTCAAATAAGGCTTCGGATCACTTTTCCGCCTCGCGCGTTCGTACAAGGTCGCCGTTTCGAGCGGGCAATGCGGCAAGATGCGAACTCATCGGTAAAGGTTGCATGGCTTTCCGCTCTACTCGCAACCCTGATGTTTGCATCGCCCGCTCGCGCCGATGCTCCACTCAACTATCTCACGAGCCATAGCGATCGAGCCGATGCCGTTCTTCATCTCACCTGGGGGGTGATGGGAATTTCGGTTGTCGTCATGGCCGCAATCGGCGTGCTTCTGACGGTGTCGATCTGGCGGCGGCCTGGTCTTGCTGAGCCGCAACCCGGCATGCGTCTCGCCGTCGGTCCGCGCGAAGGCGGATTGAGCTGGCTCTGGATCGGTGTCGGCGTTTCTGGTCTGGCGCTGCTGGCGACGGTGGTCTGGACAGTCGATGTACTTGCCGGTCTTGCCGAGCCGGCCGAGGGAGCACCCTTCACGATCGAGGTCACGGGCCACCAATGGTGGTGGCACGTCCGCTATCTGAGTGACGACCCGTCGCGCATCTTCACCACGGCAAACGAGATTCACATCCCGACCGGCGTGCCAGTGCGGTTCAAACTCGCGAGCGGAGACGTCATCCATTCCTTCTGGGTGCCGGCATTGTCGGGCAAGACCGACCTCATCCCCGGGCAGACCAATGAGCTGTGGCTGGAGGCACGCGATGCCGGAACTTACCGCGGGCAATGCGCCGAATATTGCGGGATCGAACATGCGAGAATGGGGCTGATCGTCGTTGCGCAGTCGCCGGCGGCGTTCAGGACCTGGTGGGATCATCAGTTGCAATCGCCTGCACCACCGCCCGACGCGTCGGCGATGCAGAGCTTCGACATGCGCTGCGGTAGCTGTCATGCGGTGCGCGGCACGGCTGCTTCGGGCGTGCTGGGGCCGGACCTCAGCCATCTGATGCAGCGCAAGACGATCGCCGCAGGTCTTCTGGCCAATACCGAACGGAACCGCCTGCACTGGATCGACGATCCGCAAGCCATCAAGCCCGGGTCTCTAATGCCGGCACCCGAACTGACACCGCACGAGCTGGCCGTCATCGACGGCTATCTCGAAACGTTGCGCTAGGTACCGATGAGCTCGATCACAGACTATGAGCGCATGCCGGACGTCGCCGAGGCGGAGCGCCGCGGCCTCGCACAGGAGATGCAACGGCTGTGGGAGACCGGCCCCGGTGTCCGGGGCTGGCTATCGACAGTCGACCACAAAGAGATCGGCCTACGCTACATCGTCACGGCCTTTGCCTTCCTGATCGCGGGCGGCGTCGAGGCGCTTATATTCCGGCTCCAGCTCGCCGGGCCCAATGAGCATCTTCTGACGCCGGAGCAATACGACCAGCTCTTCACCGTCCACGGCATGACGATGATCTTTCTCTATGCCGGCCCGGTGCTCTCGGGATTCTCGAACTATCTGTGGCCGCTGCTTCTGGGCGCGCGGGACATGGCGCTGCCTCGGCTGAACGCGCTCTCCTACTGGATTTATCTCTGCGCCGGGGTCTTCCTTTATGCGGCCTTCGCCATCGGCTTCGGGCCGAACGACGGGTGGTTTAATTATGTCCCCCTTGCTGCCCGGGCCTTTAACGGCGGACCCAATATCGACTTCTATGCGCTCGGGATGATCCTGCTGGGCATCTCGACGACGGTCGGCGCGATCAACTTCATCGTCACCTTCCTGCGCATGCGCGCGCCGGGAATGACCATCAACCGCGTTCCGATCCTGATCTGGGGCACGCTCACGGCATCCGCCGCCAATGTCTTCGCCATTCCGGCGGTCAGCCTGGCGTTCTTCCTGCTCTGGATGGACCGCAACCTTGGGACCCATTTCTTCGATACGGCGGCCGGCGGACAGGCATTGCTCTGGCAGCACCTGTTCTGGATGTTCGGCCATCCCTGGGTCTACGCGATCGTACTGCCGGCGATGGGCATGGTGTCGGACGGGCTGCCGGTGTTCTGCCGTCGCCCGCTGGTGGGCGCACCCGCGGTGGCGCTGGCCACGGTCGCCACCATGGTGCTCGGATTCGGCGTGTGGGTGCACCACATGTTCGCGACCGGGCTTCCGACCATCTCACTGTCGTTCTTCAGCGCAGCATCGATCATCATTGCGCTGCCCAGTGCGGTCGGCGTGTTCGCATGGCTCGCCACCATCTGGACCGGGCGGCCGGTCTTCACCACCGCCTTCCTGTTCTTCGCGAGCTTCATCCTGCTGTTCACCATCGGCGGCGTGTCCGGTTTCATGACCGGTTCGCTGCCGGTCGACTGGCAATTGACCGACACCTATTTCGTCGTCGCGCATATCCACTATGTGCTCATCGGCATCAACGTCTTTCCGGTCGCCGGTGCCATCTACTTCTGGTTCCCGAAGTTCACCGGACGAATGCTCGACGAGCGTCTGGGACGATGGAATTTCTGGCTCATGTTCGCCGGGTTCAACATCGGCTTCTTCCCGATGCATATCGCGGGTTTGCTCGGCATGCCGCGCCGCATCTACACCTATGCCGACGGCATGGGCTGGGACTGGGTCAATCTCACGATCACCGCCGGCTCATTCGTGTTTGCGTTCGGCGTTCTTCTGCTGATCGCGAACGTGGTGCGCAGCGTCAAGGCCGGAAGATTTGCAGGCGCCAACCCCTGGGATGCGCCAACGCTCGAATGGGCGACATCCTCGCCGCCGCCGCCATACAATTTCGTCGTCATTCCGACGGTCGGAGGTGCCCATCCGCTTTGGGAAGATCGGCTCGGCACCGAAGGCGAAACGAGCCATACCCGCGCCGGACTGGTTCTCGATCACGGCCGCGAAGCCATAGGCACTACGCCTGTCGATGCCGAACCGAATGTCATCCTGAAGATGCCGGGCGACTCGCTCTCCCCGCTTTGCCTGGCGCTCGCTGCGACGGCGCTGTTTGTGGGGCTGTTGCTTCTGGCCTGGTGGCTTGTCGCGCTTTCACTTCTGGGGATTGGCGCGTCCATCCTCGTCTGGCTATGGCCGCGCGCGCGCCTCGGTGAGACCGCTGGAGGCGCGCATGTCTGACGCAGCGATCCGTCCACATGCCGAGCTTCCCGTCGGCGCCATCGGCAGTCGTGCTTCGGGCTGGTGGGCAATGATCTTCACGATCTTCACCGAAGGCTCCCTCTTCGCCTATCTCCTCTTCAGCTATTACTACATCGCTGCGCAGCCGCATTTGCCCGGAACGTTTCCGCAAGGCGGCGTACCGTCTCTCGCGCTTGCGCTGCCCAATACGATCGTTCTGCTGATATCAAGCGGATTCGTCGCCTGGGCACAGACCGGCGTCGAACGAAACGACAAGAAACGTCTGGCGCTCGGCCTGCTGATCGGGTGCCTGCTCGGGATCGTGTTTCTGATCGTTCAGTATTTCGAGTGGGCGGGAAAATCCTTCCCGCTCGCATCGTCGCCTTATTCATCGCTCTATTTCGTCGTGACCGGATTTCACATGGCACATGTCGTGGTCGGCGTTCTGGTGCTGGCGGCACTGTGGTTCTGGTCGCGCCGCGGCTATTTCAACAATGTCCGCTTCGCCCATGTCCATATCGGCGCGATCTACTGGCATTTCGTCGATGCGGTTTGGATCGCGGTATTCTTCACCTTCTACATCACGCCGCTCCTGGGGCTGGGCGCATGAGCGACCGCCCCGAACCGCGCCTACGCATCCGCCGCGACTGGCTGCTGATAGCCGCCGCGAGCATGGCGCCGTTGTTCTGGCTCGGCCAGCTGATGCTCGGCTACTTCGTCTCCGCGCGCGCTTGCTATCCGGGCGATCATCCCGCCGGCACAAGCGCCGTCACAGGACTCCGCGCGGCGATGATGGCATTCGACGCAATCGCGATAGCCGTTGCGATCGCTGCCGGGCTCTACGCAGCGGTTTCCTGGCGGATGTATCGAACATCGACCAATGGAGCGGAGGAGGCGACACGGTTCCTCGCGCTCTGGGCGTCGCTCGCGACGCTGATCTTTCTGGCTGCGATCCTGTTTTCGACCATTACGTCGATGGAGACGCCGCTATGCAATTAGTGCTGCGCCGCGCCGCCATTGCAATGGCTTTGCTTATAATCCTTGTCGTCGTGCTTCCACCGCTGGCCCACGACGCACGGCATGTCTTTGCGGCTCATATGTTTCAGCACCTTCTGCTCATTGCCATAGCGGCACCGCTGCTGGGCTTTGCGCTGGGCGGCGCACCGAAGCGCATAAGGCCGCATTTGGCGTGGGCAGGGTTTGTCGGCGTCTTCCTGTTCTGGCACTGGCCGGCCGCATTCCGGTGGGCCGATGGCGCCGAGACGACTCGGCTTCTCGAATTGGCGAGCATCCTGGCGGCGGCCGTGGTGTTCTGGTCGATTGCGCTCTCGGAACGCCTCGCTCCCGGAGGCGCGGCGATCTATGTCATGACCGCAGCGGTTGCGACCGATCTGCCCGGCGTGATCATGATTTTTGCGCCGCGCGCGATCTGCACAATGCCGTTGGAGCGAGCAGGACTGTGGCACTTGACGCCGCTCGCCGATCAACAGCTCGCCGGCCTCCTGATGTGGGTCCCGGCCAATCTCGTTTTTTTCAGCATAGCCGTGGCGCTCGTCGCCCGCTGGTTCGTGGAGCCGCGGCACAATCTGGTGGCAATGTGATGATGACCTGGAAGACGATCGGATATTTCTGCGCTGCCCTGCTGACGTTCGGCGCCGTTGCCGGTGCCTATGCCGACGACCTCGACAAGATGTCACTCGACGACAGGCAATGGATCATGCCGGCGAAGAACTACGCCAGCACGCGGTTCTCCGGCCTCAAGCAGATCAACACCGGCAATGCCGGACAGCTTCATGTCGCCTGGACATTCTCGGTGGGTTCCGATCACGGTCAGGAAGCCGCGCCGATCGTCGTCGGCGACACACTCTATGTCGTCGGTGCCTATCCGAACGAGTTGTTCGCCCTCGACGCCGTGACGGGCGATCTCAAATGGAAATATTCGCCGCGCGTCGACCCGTCGTCACAGGGCGTCGCCTGCTGCGACGTCGTCAATCGCGGCGAGGTCTATGACGAGGGCAAGATCTTCTACAACACGCTGGACAACCACACCGTGGCGGTCGACGCGAAGACCGGCAAGGAGGTGTGGGCGGTCAAGCTCGGCGAGATCACCAAGGGGCAGACGCTCACCATGGCGCCGCTCGCGGTGAAGGGCAAAATCCTGGTCGGCAATTCGGGCGGCGAGATGGGCGTGCGCGGTTGGGTTACTGCGCTTGATGAAAAGACCGGCCACATCGTTTGGCGCGCCTATTCGGTCGGGCCGGACAAGGACGTTCTGATCGGGCCGCGCTTCCACCCCTACTACCCCGATGCGAAGGGCAAGGACCTCGGTGTGAAAACCTGGCCGCCCGGCCGCTGGCAGATCGGCGGCGGGCCGGTGTGGGGATGGATATCCTACGATCCGAAGACGAATCTCATCTTCTATGGCACGGGCAATCCGGGGCCGTGGAATTCCAACCAGCGTGAAGGCGACAATCTGTGGACTACCACGATCTTCGCCCGCGACGCCGATACCGGCGAGGCGGTGTGGGCCGACGTCCTCAACCCACACGATCTCTATGATTACGACGAGATCAACGAGAACGTCCTTCTCGACCTGCCGATCGGCGGCAAGATGCGGCCGGTGATCGTCCACCCCGGCCGTGACGGCTTCATGTTCGTGATCGACCGGGCGACCGGGAAAATCTATTCGGCCGACAAATACGACACCCAGACCTCGATGAAGTACTTCGACCTCAAGACGGGCCGGCCGGTGATGAACGACGCCCTGAAGCCGGTTCTCGGAAAGAATATCTCGGGCGTCTGCCCGGCCTCTCCGGGTGCCAAGGACTGGCAGCCGAGCGCGTGGTCGCCGCTGACCAAGCTGCTTTATGTACCGCATCAGCACCTGTGCATGGACTTCAAGACGGGCGAGGTCGGCTATATCGCCGGCACGCCCTATGTCGGCGCCACCGTCGACATGTATGCCGGACCGGGCCATTACCGTGGGGAGTTCGCTGCCTGGGATCCGACCGCCCGCCGCAAGGTGTGGGCGATCAAAGAGAAATTTCCTGTGTGGTCGGGTGCGCTTGCCACTGCCGGCAATATCGCCGTCTACGGCACCATGGACCGCTGGTTCAAGGTCGTCGACGCGCGCACCGGAAAGCTTCTCTACCGCTTCCATTCGCCGAGCGGCTTCATCGGCCAGCCCATCACCTATCTCGGCAAGGACGGGAAGCAGTATATCGCGATGCTTTCCGGCGTCGGCGGCTGGGCTGGCGCCATCGCCAATGCGGAGCTCGATCCGCGCGTGCGCACCGGCGCGCTCGGCTACACCGGTGCAGTTAGCGATCTGCCGTCGGTGACCAGCGGCGGCAACACGCTCCTGGTCTTCGCGCTTCCGGGAGGCGGCCATGCGCCTTGATGCCATCATGCTCGCGCTCGCGTTGAGTGCCGCACCGGCCGCCGCCACGGAGCTTCGCATCTGCGCCGATCCCAACAATCTGCCGTTCTCGAACCGTGCGGGAGAGGGATTCGAAAACAAGATCGCCGCGCTTCTCGCGCACGACCTTCATCGCACCGTTTCCTACTACTGGGCGGAACAACACGAAGGCTTTCTCAATCGCACGCTCAAAGCGAATCGTTGCGATGTCGTGATGGCCGCGCCGCCTGGCCTGGAAGACGTGAAGACAACTGCGCCCTACTACGGCTCGACTTATGTCTTCGTCGCGCGGCGCACCGACCATCTCGAGATATCGACCTTCACCGACCCGCGATTGCGGACACTTCGCATCGGCGTTCCGCTGATCGGGGACGACGCCTCGCCTCCGGCCGAAGCGCTCGGACGCCTCGGCATAGTCGACAACGTCCATGGCTTCGTCAGCTATGGCGACTACGGCAAGCCCAATCCGCCGGCGCGGCTGATCGAAGCTGTCGCGGACCGCGACGTCGATTTGGCCGTCGCCTGGGGACCGACCGCCGGCTATTTCGCACGACACTCCCAGGTACCGCTGACGCTGACGCCCATCGACCCCGCCGCACCCATGCCCCCGCTCGTCTTCCGCTATGCGATCGCGGTCGGGACCCGGCCGGACGATACGGCGCTACGCAAGGCGCTCGACGATTCACTCAAGCGCGAACGGAGCGCGATCCACAGCATTCTCGTTTCCTATGGTGTTCCGCTCGTTCCGGTGCAGGGAGGCAACGATGGATAGATTTCGCGGAGTCGTTATCGGCCTCGGTGTCGTGATCGTTCTGGTGATAGCCATCGGGCTGTCGCGCATTGTGATGCCCGGAACACCAGCGAAGCCGCAGGCCGCGGCCAACGAATACAAGGGCGCCGTCTCCGCCTCGGCATTGCTGCGTGTGCCGGTCAGCGGGATCTATCCCGGCGGCAACGCGGCGGGCCTTAATCCGAACATGAAAAACCCTCTGGCAGACGATCCCGATGCGGTTGAGCGCGGCATGAAGGACTTTACCGTCTTCAACTGCTCGGGCTGCCATATGGCCAATGGCGGCGGCGGCATGGGCCCTGCACTCAGCAACTCCACCTGGATCTATCGTTCAAGCCCGGCCAACATCTATCTCGATATCGCGCAGGGCCGTGCAGCCGGCATGCCCGCATTCGGCGCCATGCTACCCGACCGGACAATCTGGGAGCTGGTGGCATACATACAGAGCATCTCGAAAGACCCGGGCGACACCTTCGGCACAACGACATCGGCGGAGCCCCAATCGCCGAACACCGAGCAGGTACCGGCCAACCAGCTGAAATCCGCGACGCCCTGGAAATTCACCGAACCGATGCCGAAGAACGGCGACAAGCCCGGATAAACTCACATCCGTTCCTTCCACCCGAGGCGCAGCAAAAGAATGTTGACCGGATAGCTCGTTGCGAAGCCGGCAATCATGGCGCCTTGCATGGCGAACCAGAACACCGGACTGGAAGCGGTGACCGGATGCCCGATGACGGCCGGAAGCAGGAGAAATTGAACCACGGCCATCGCCCCGTACATCCCAAGCTGCCAGCCGACCAGGGAAAGCGTGTCGGCCTTCAGCGCGGCGACAAGACCATCCCCCAACCCGAGATGCCGCATCGGCGCGATCGAGAAATACTGGAATACAATGCCGATCGCATAGGCGAGCGCGAAGTCGAGCCCCCAGCCCGCGAAAATCGGTTGCTGCGTGGCCCAGCCGAGGCCGAAAGGCACGAGTATTGCGGGATGAGTCGTGGCAAGGGTCTCGGCCACCAGATCGCCGAGCGTGCAACCCGCGCCGCAGTGGCATGTTGCAACGGCCGTCGCCAGCCAAAATGGTGCCCGCAGCCGGGCCGCTGCGCGATGATAGAGCCACACGATCAGAGGGCCGCCTGACAGCGCGACCAGCGGCCAGACCGGATACATGATCCACATCGTCTGACGGTGACGCCACTCATGGCTGACGATCCAAGCCGCAGACAAGCCTCCTACAGCCAACGCCATGTATGCCGCCGTGTCCAACACCATCATGCCCGCACCGAGAACTTCCTACGTGCGATTGTCCTGACAATACAACGCGCGTGGCACCTGGATGGACACGCCGATCTCCAGGGAGAGCATTGCTGTCAAGCCAATCAGGCGGAATCGCTGTCCGCGGATTTGTCAACGAGCCAGGACCACACGGCTTGCGTGGTTGATCGCAGCATGGCGCCCTTCGCGGCGGTGGGCCGACGGCAGCGAGGTGTTGGGACGAAGTAACAAGAATATCGTGCGCGATCTCTGGACCTAAGTTCGTCGGAGACTGAATGGCGCACCGGAGGAGATGAGCGTACGAACTGGTTCCAGTGGGTTTGGCGCGTGTCGCTCTCGGTCAGAGCGGCCGAGATTCCGGGAGACAAGCGAGATAAGAGATTCCGCCTCAATCTCGTCTGCTCTGCTGGCGATCAATTGCTCTTAACGGATCGTCCTTTCAACCCCAGCAGGGACTCATTGACGGATGACGGCGTCAATATCTGGGGCAGGATTTGTGGCGGCGACGTTGGATCAGATGCGTATAGAAGATAGAGCGGCACGCCATCGCGTCCGTGCGCCGCCAGCTCTGTGGCGATCTCGCTGTCGCGGTTCGTCCAGTCTGCCTTGAACGTCGCAACATGATCGCGCCGAAGCGCGGCGACTACTGCCGGATCGTGCAGTGCGACACGTTCGTTGATCAGACAGGTGAGACACCAGGCGGCAGAGAAATCGACCAGAACCGGATGCCCTGAAAGGCGAGCATCTGCGACGGCGGCCGGCGACCAGGCCGCCCAATGAATGTCGTTATCTCCAGCCTGCGCCGAAATCCGGGACGCCGCCAGGGCCGCGAGCACCAACCCCGCGCACACACTGGCAGCGCGCCAGCCGCCGCGCGAGACATGCAGGGCCCACATGACGAAGACCAATCCCAGACAGGTGGCGAGCCCCAATGCCATACCCAGTGGACCCGATTGCTCGCCCAAAACCCAAAGCAGCCAGATCGCCGTCGCGAACATGGGGAAGGCCAGGAACTGGCGGACACGCTGCATCCAGGCGCCCGGCCGTGGAATCAGCCCGGAAAAGTGCGGGATGCAGGAAATAGCCGCCAGCGGCATGGCAAAGCCGATGCCAAGCGCAAGGAATACGGCAAATGCGACCAATGCCGGCTGCGTGAGAGCGAAACCCAGTGCTGTGCCCATGAACGGCGCCGTGCAAGGGCTGGCAACAAGAACGGCGAGAATACCCGTGAAGAACGCGCCGCTCGCGCCGGCTTTTCGCGTCAGGCCGTCGCCGATCCCCGCCAGGGCGAGCGGGACCTCAAACAGGTCGAACAGGTTGAATCCGATCGCCGCCATCAGAATGGCGAGTCCGAGCACGACAAAGGGCGACTGGAGCTGGAATCCCCAGCCGATGGCCGCACCGCCCGCCTTGAGTGCAATCAATGTTGTCGCAATGAGCATAAAGGTCGTCAGGACGCCGGCACCATATGCAAGGGCATCGCGTCGCGCTTCCGCCAGCGTCTCGCCCGACTGGGCAAGCATCAGCGCTTTCATCGACAGGATCGGCAGAACGCAAGGCATGATGTTGAGGACAAGCCCGCCCAGGAACGCGAGCAGAATCGCCGGCAAGAGTGTCGAACCGCCGGTGGAAGATGGGACGGCCGGAAGATCGATAGGCGCTTCAAACGCCTGAGCGCGCGCGCCTGGAACAATGAGAAGGCCAGCAAACCTCGCCGGCAATGGGCGGTGCGTGGCGAGAGGCGCACTCCATTCGAGCCCGTTCTCGTTCCTCATTGCCGTCAGCCGGCCGCCGCTGCCGACGAGGTGCGGCGTCGCCGGCAAGATACGTGCGCCCGACAGGCTGGACAGCAGAAACCCCGGCAGGTTGACGATAAGACGTCCATCGCGCCGGACGGCCCGGACCTGGCCCCGATAGGCCGCCGGCATCGCTGCGCGCGCGTCGCGGAAATCTTGTGCCGAACCACTCGCCGCTCGCAGATCGACATCGAGGGTCGCGTCTTCTGGAATGCACATATGCTGGCATTCGAGCAATGTGACGTGGACGGTCGCGACGCCGGCCACGGCCCGTATCGATGCGCGCAAGGGCACCAGAAGTGTCGCCCGTCCGGCATAGCCGTAATTGACGACAGTGCCATCCGAGAACTCTTCCGGCACCGGCCATTCGACAGCGCCGGCAGAAACGCCCTGCGGCAGATGCCAATCGAATCGGGTCGCGAGACCAGCATCACCTGGATTGCGCCAGTAGGTGTGCCATCCCGGATCGATGTCCTGCCGGACGGCAATCCAGCTCGATCCGCCCGGCTGCAGCGGGCGTTCGAGCGCGACCGACAGCGCGACATGATCGACTCGCATGGCCGGCGCCGCCTGCGCTGGCGCGGTCATCCATGCCACCGCGATCATCGCGACAAAGCTGAGAACGAATTTCACCGAATGCACCATGCACGCACGCCCTCGCGTTTCAGGAATACTTCGGACTCGACGCCCTGGAGAATAGCCAGGGTGGCGGTAAGTCCGGCCTCGACACATGTCGCCGCCGCAACCGTGACCGAGCGTGGGGCGCCTTCCACCGGGCGGCACGTGCGCGGATCGAGAATGTGACCGAAGCGCTTGCCGTCCTTCAAAAGATAGCGGCGCGCATCTCCGCTGGTCGCTACCGCGCCGCCCATCAGACGCAGTAGACCGGCAACGTTGCGGTCCTTGTCCACGGATTCGATAGCGACCTTCCAGCCGCTGCCATTCCTGCGTGGACCGCTCACGCAGAGATCGCCACCGAAATTCACGAGCACTGGAGCCTCAATCAATATTCGCGCAACCGCCAATGCACGATCGACGGCGTATTCCTTGGCCAGACCGCCAAAATCGATCTCCATGCCGGCTGGCAACCGGATTCGCGGTGCCCGCCAGCGAACACGATGCCAGCCGACGAGTCTGCGAATGGCTTCTATCTGCGCATCGTCCGGGACATTGGCCGAGCCGTCGAAGCGCCAAACCCTGCGCAATACACCGGACGTCACATCGAACAAGCCGGCGCTTATGCGATGGCAGTGATCGGCAAAGTCGAGTAGATGGGCGGTTTCGCTGTCGACAACGGTTTCCACACCCGCGCCGGCATTGATTTGTCCGATGACGCTGTCGGACCGGTAGCGCGAGAACTTTGCCTCGATACGGCGAGCCTCTGTCTCGACGGCCAACACAACCGCCCGCGCTGCCTCTGCGTCTTCCGTCTCGACACGCACTTCGCAAGGCGTAGCCATGGCGGAAAAGAAACCGCGCCAGTCGGCCCCGCTGCGCTCGAACCCGAGTGTCCGATCCACGGGCGTCGCGACCGTCATCGCGTCCACCTAGTGGAAATTCCAGGTGTATTCGAAGAAGACAAAGGCCGCCTTGGTTCCGGCAAACAGGTCCTGCTGGCGGAGTTGACCGATCGCTGCGGCCGGATGCCCGTCGCCGGTCTGCTGATAGTACATTCCGCGAATATCGAATTCAGTGCGGCCCGACAGTACGAATCCGAGCTTCATCCCGTAGTCCAGCGAGGTGAACTTTCCGAGCCGTGTGTCGGACGACGCATAGGTCGGCAATGAATCCCCGCCAACGAGAAAGTAGCGATAGAAGTTCGCGGCGGATTGCTGGTACCAGCGCACATCCGGCTCGACAAAGAACGACCGGCCAAGATTGATGCGCTCCGACAGTTCCGCCGTCTTGGACGTGATGCCCCAATCGTCCTTGAAGTAGCGCAGCGAAATGTCTGTCACGAAGGGATCGAAGTCGAACTTGTTGTCCCAGAAGAGGCTTTGGCTTTGCCGCCGGTTTGGACGGCTTTCATAAAGATAAGACGTCGGCTCACCGCTCACGGAGTCCACGACAGAGAGAATCCGGTACGGGTCATTCTGATAGCCGCTCTGCGAGTCAAAAGAGTAGTTGAGCTGCATCAGCCAGCGCCGGGACATCACCTCCGTCAGGCCGACCACAAAGCCGAGCTGTGTCTTGTTGCGCGTTCCGGGCTTCTTCCAGACGCCGCTCATGACTGTCAGCGGTGTCGGTACGCCGCCATAGGGAAAGGAACTGTCCAGCTCGGTATTGACGCTCAAGCTCGCGGTTGTGTTGCCGCCGTTGAAGGTCTGCGCGATATGGGCATTGCCGCTGATCGCCTGATAGTCCTGCTCGCGCGAATACCCGCCACCGAATCCGATGTCCGAAATGCGGCCCAGCGGCTGGGACCAATTGAACGTGAAGGCACCACGGTGATCGTGAAACCCCTTGTCGACCGGCAGGAGGTTCGCCGCTGTCGTGTATTGGCGGACCGCCGCAACGCCCGGCAGCGAGATGACCGTGCTTCCACCCGACGCGCCGGTGACGGTGGCATGACCGCCGGAAATCATGATCGGGGTTTGAAAGGTCTGAAGCTGATCGGCCGGCACCGCGCCGTTCGGCGTTGCACCCGACACCGCATCCGCGATCACTTCGACCGATAGAGAATCCCCGGCCGAGCTATGCGCGGTCAAAGTCGCGGACGGCTCGATCGCCTGCACGCGGCCGCCGCTCTCCTGATAGACCAAGAGGGCACTGTCGAGTTGTGTGTAGGAAACGCCTGGGCCGAAATTGTCGTTGGGGTTGTCACCTGGCGACGCATAGGCGACATCCGGAACCGACACGGCAGCCATTGCTCCTGTGATCGCGAGCAGGCTCGCGGATAGCGCCGCAATTTGCTCGCGAACGCCGCTCCTGTTTTTCTTCAATTGCAACCGCAGCCTCCACCGGCGAAGCCGCGCCCGCCACTCGAAGCTTCCTTGCTGAAAAAGACGTGATCGTCAGCTGCCATCTGGGGGCCATAGGCGCCAACCAGCATTTCCTTGCGTGCCATCAGATCCTTTTCCCAGGGATCGGGACCGACAGTGGAACAACCACCCAGGGCCGCAAGTGCCAGGCAAATCGCCAAGCGGCGCACCGCATTGGCCGAGCAAATCTTGAAGGTCATTGCGCGGCCCCTTCGCGAAGCAGTGTCCAGATATGGCCTACATATGAGTCCTCACGGTCAGGGTAGAAGCCGTTGTGCACGAAACGGACCCTGCCATCGCGCCCAATAAGCACCGATGTCGGCATATCCTTGAGCTCATATTGCTTAGCGATCGTGCCGGACGGGTCGTAGACGACCTTGAAGGCCGGCGAAAAGCTCTGAAGAAATTCATCGGCCGACTCACGATCGCGGTCGACATTGACAGCGATGACGACAAGGCCGTCGGATCCGTAATTCCGTTGAATATCGCTCATCCATGGAAAGGATTCGCGGCAGGGCGTGCACCAGGACGCCCAGAAATCGAGATAGACGACCTTTCCCTTATAAGCGCTGAGGTCCAGAGCCGCTGCATGGGAAGCACCAAGCGGAAGTCCGAGCGCCATGGCTGCCATCAAAACGAGCAACGAAATCCGCTTGCGTACAAGAAGCATTCGGCAAAACCTG
This sequence comes from Pseudomonadota bacterium, assembly GCA_018241025.1. Lineage (GTDB taxonomy): Bacteria > Pseudomonadota > Alphaproteobacteria > Micropepsales > Micropepsaceae > Rhizomicrobium. Next base: position 451,005 of record JAFEEQ010000004.1, on the reverse strand, counting down.
TCTCTGCGAGTGTTCCGCCACGATCTCATGGCGGATAGACACAGGCATTGCCGATGCTCGAAATTTTTGTCGTATTTCGCGCCGGATAGCAGCCACCGTCACGCGGCCGCAGGAAGCCTTATGGCCACGCGCAAACCGGGATTGTTGTCCAAGGCCGTTACCCAACCTGAGTGCAATTCGGCAACTCCTTCGACGATACTGAGCCCCAGGCCATTGCCGGCAACTGTGCGACTGCCCTCGACACGATAGAACCGCTCGAAGATTCGCGCGCGCTCTCCCTCCGGAACGCCGTTTCCGTTGTCGGAGACGGTCAATTCGATGAAATCGCCCTTGAGATGAAGTTCGACGACGACTTTGGCGCCGGCCGGCGTATGGGTAAGGGCATTCTCGAGAAGATTGGCAGCCGACTGAACAAGTAATTCGCGGTCGCCGCAAATCGGGATCGACGGATCTATCTGCCGAACAAGCATCTTTCCGGCGTCTTCAAAGGACGGCTCGTAGGAATCGCAGATATCCTGCACCAGATCGCTTAAGCGAAGCGAGCGAAAGCCCGCCCTGCGCGTGCCGCTTTCGATCTGCGCGATCCTGAGGATTGCTCCAAAGGTATCGAGTATGCCGTCGACCTCGCTGAGCGCCTTGTCTATTGCCAGCTGATACTCTTCCGGCGTACCTGCGGTCCGTCCCGCATCTTCCAGGAAATGTCGAAGACGTCCCAGTGGCGTCCGCAAATCATGAGCCACGTCGTTGGAGATGTGTCGCAGGCTGTCCATTAAGGTCGTGATGCGGTCGAGCATTCTATTGAATGTCGCGGCAAGCCTGTCGAGATCGTCGCTGACGGCACGTCTGGGAATGCGCCGCTTCATATCGCCTTCGATGATCGCTTCGGCAGTCCTGTTCATCGCTTCGACTCGCTTCAGAAAATTCGAGCTCAGAAACACTCCGCCGAGAACAGCGAAAGTGAGCGACAGCAAAAGGCCCCAGCCAAAGCTCCTCAGGATCAACTTTCCAAAAACTCTGATTTTTCCAGCGTCGTCGCCAATCATCAGGCAATAGCCGCCTGGAAGCGGCGTCTTCAATACCCTGAGTTCTTCGAGTTGCCCGGGTGGCTCATCTCCATCCGGCGGACCCTTGAAGCTTACCCAGCCCGCAGAACAGGATTGCACGGTGACAGATCCAAAGAGATGTTTGCCGGAGCGATCGACAAGCGTGTAGTCCAAGCCGCCCGCCAATCTGTCGTGCTGACGCTCGGTGATGGCGCGTAGCAGCCTTTGTATCCCGCCAGTCTCAAATTCATTGTGAAGCGTGTTCGCCTCGCCGCGAATACGAGACCTGAAGCCGTTGTCGGCCAGACCGGTCACAAGGAAGTAGATGACGGCGGCGAGAACGACGACCGAAATCGTAAAAAGGGCCGCATAAGCGGCGGCGAGGCGAAAGCTCGCCGATTTAAGCGTGGGCGCGATTTGCACGGATCATATATCCCGAGCCGCGAATAGTCTGGACGAGATCGCTACCGATTTTTGCGCGCAATCTACTTATATGCGTTTCGACGATATTGGTCCTGGGATCGAAGTGATAGTCCCAAACGCCTTCAAGCAACATGGTGCGCGTTACAACCTGCTCCGGCCGGCGCAGGAGATACTCCAGCAAGGTGAATTCACGAGGAAGGAGATCGATTTCTCGTCCTGCACGCATAACCCGTCGCCTGATCAAATTCATTTCCAGGTCGCCAAGCTTGAGGGTCGACTGTTCGCCTGTCGACAACGGGCGGCGCAGGAGCGCATTCACACGCGCCAGCAATTCGGTGAAGCCGAATGGTTTGCCGAGATAGTCGTCGCCGCCGGCGTTCAATCCCTCGACCCGCTCATTCAAGCCGCCGAGATTGCTGAGAAAAAGAACCGGTGTGGACACGTCGCGCGCGCGAAGCGACTGAACCAACTTCAATCCATCCAGCCCGGGCAACATGCGATCGATGATCAACAGATCGAAAGATTGTTCGACTGCGAGGTTGAAGCCGTCATCGCCCCTGACTTCATGGCGAACGTTATGGCCGCTTTCGTCCAGCCCGCGGGCTATTATCTCAGCGGTCTCGCGCTCATCTTCAATAAGAAGGATACTGGCCATCGCTTTGGAGAGCGCTTTCGAAGAAATTCAAAGGAACCTGCAGCAGACAATAGCGGGCTGCTTGTGTCATGATCGCCGACATTGAAAATTTGTATATTGAGGCCAATCAATGAACGACAACCGTCGCGGCCGCGTTGCAGCCCGGCGGCTCCGTGACATTCCAGCCCAGAAGGGGAGATTTTCGAGGTTTACCGTAGCGCGGCAGGAAATTTCGCAGCTCAAATGCTACGGCCATTGGGGCAGCAGGCTGAAGCACACAAATCTGCAATCTTACGATTAGGCCCTCCGCAACGGACTTGGATGATCCTCAACACGTTGTATGCAAGATTGAGGAGAATCCCATGCATATCTCAGCGACAATGCCGATGGCGTCCGCATTGCAAGTGATGCGCGCGCCCGAGGCTGCAGAAGGTCCGGGACCGGATCACGACGGCGATGCCGATGACAAAGGCGTCGGGAGCAGCAGCTACACCCCTGCGGTACCTGCCGGAATGGGTAAGACTGTCAACGTCACGGCCTGACCAGTACCCGTGCGGATGTGTCGGCGAATGGCTGTCCGCACGGATCTGGTCCTACTGCTGAAAATGCAGTCGACAAGCGATTGGTAAATGGCGCAACCGCCGAGACTTTTGCCACAGTAGACACAAGCCATTCTGTGTTGGCATGGTCCGTCTTGCGCTTGTGGAAGCGACACCGGCGATCTTCATGGCAATTGCCAAGCAGGCCGGCAGCGCTGGCCTCATCCCCAAAATGAGTGGGCCGCCGCCAATCTCCGGCGCTGCCTGTTGGAAACAGCGACGCCGAGGCGGCACCGGTTCGGTGCGCCCGGTCGCTAGCTAACAGTTTCTTGCAGGCTGAATGGCGCAGGAGGCAGTCCTCGGAATCCTTGCTCTGACCGACTTGGTGTTTCGGAGCACTCCGGATTTCAGAGGACTACCCTTGGCGAGTCTCCTCAAGATCAACCTGCACCACGTCCAGCGTCGCGCGCCGAAGGCATTAGACGTACGCCGCACAGTTCGTTCTGCTTTCGGTTCCCAAGGGTGAAAGTGCGAACTGGTTTATCGTTACGTCACGGTAACTGGACCGACGGGGACCTCGAACGACTTCGAAACACCACGCCAAACCGGCGCCTAGTCTGCCGGCCGCAGGCGGTAGCCGACACCCTGCTCCGTCAGTATTAGCCTTGGCTGCTGCGGATCGGCCTCCAGCTTTTGGCGCAATGTGCGAATATAAATGCGCAGGTACTGCACGTCGGTTTCTGTGCCCCACACCTCTTTCAAGATTAACTTGTGCGTCAGAACTTTGCCGGCATGGGAGATGAGGAGCCTCAGGAGATCGTACTCTCGCGGTGTCAGCTTCACCTCCTGGCCACGCACGGTCACGATGCGCTTGACGAGATCGACCGTCAGATCGCCGGCCTTGAACAGCGGTTTCTCGCCGTCCTGCTGCAAACGGTGCCGTAGCGCGGCGCGGATGCGGGCGAGCAGCTCGTCCATTCCGAACGGCTTGGTCACGTAATCGTCGGCGCCCAGGTCGAGCGCCTTGACCTTGCCTTGCTCGTCTGTCCGGCTGGAAAGCACGACGATGGGAATCAAGTTGCCCGCATCGCGCAAGCGTTGGATGACCTCAAGACCGTCCATGCCAGGCAGCCCGAGGTCAAGTACGACGAGATCGACGGCGTTGCGCCGAAGCATGGCAAGCGCCTCGGACCCGTCGGCAGCTTCGAGTACGTCGTAACCTTGCGCGGTCAGGCTTGTCCTCAGAAACCGACGGATCGGCGGTTCGTCGTCGACCGCAAGAATACGGGGGGACATTGCGCCGGAATTCATGCTGCGCGCTCCCGCGGCTGGTCCTGCGGGATGGGAAGCACGACGGTGAACACGGCGCCGCTCCGATCCGCTCGGTTCGATGCCGAGATGGTGCCGCCCATGACCTGGACGAATCCTTTCGCCACCGCGAGGCCAAGGCCCGTGCCGGCCCGTTTCCGGTCAGCCTGCTGCACGCGATAGAACTTGTCGAAAATATGATCCAAGTCGGTTGTCGGAATGCCGTCACCCTCGTCGCGGACTTCCAGGCGAATGACGTTTTCATCAACCGCCGCGCGCACCTCGACGGCGCCGTCCGGCGCGGCGTATTTGCCGGCATTGTCGAAAAGGTTGAACAGTACCTGCTCGAAAAGCACGGGATCGAGGCGAACCATCGGCAGGTCGGGCGGCAGAGACACATCAACCGAACGGCCACCTAGAATTGGCGCGGCACGGCGAAGAGCGCTTCCTACAATGTCGGAAAGATCGACCCATTCGCTGCTCGGCTCCAAAGCGCCGGCTTCCAATCGTGTCATGTCCAGTAGATTGGCGATGAAGCGGTTAAGCCTCTCCGCTTCCTCTTGAATGGTGGCCACAAGTTCGGCGCGCGCATTGGCGGACATGCCATCGCCATAGGATTTGAGGCTGGTCGCGGAGCCGAGAATAGACGCGAGCGGCGTGCGCAGATCGTGGCTGATCGATGTCAGAAGCGCCGCCCGCAGCCTTTCGCCTTCGGCGGCGAGGCGCGTCTGTTCGATTTCTCGCGCCAGGTCGATACGCTCGATGGCAAGCGCGGCCTGATCTGCGAGCGCATCGAACAGTCGGCGCCGGTCGGGCGACAACAACGGCCCCGGCTTGTCGCTGTCCAGCCCGACAACGCCAATACTTCCCCGACCGGTTCGCATGGGAAGGAACAGGCGCTTGGCGCCGGGTAGCGTGTCGGCACCGCGTCCCGCGGGCGAGCCGTGCTGCCAGACCCATTTCGCCGCGGCGATATCTGCGTCGTCCAGCATGTCTTCGGGCGGATAGCCGGCACGCACCGCCACGCTCTCGCCTTCGGGCAGGAGAATGACGACGCGCACATTCAACATCTGCGCGAATTGGAACGCCGTGGCCCACAATAGATCGTCCAGGCTGAACACGGCGGCAAGCTTGCGGCTGAAGAGATAGAGATTTTCAGTCGTGGCGGCCCGATCACGAGATACCAGAACTTGGGCGCGAAGGCGCGACGCCAGATTGCTGGCGATCGCCGCGACGACGGCGAAAAAGAACAGAGCGACCACGTTCTCGCGGTCGGCGATGGTGAATGTGTAGAGCGGCGGGATGAAAAAGAAGTTGTAGGCGAGCGTGCTCACCAGACATACGAAGAGCGATGGCCAAAGCCCGTATACGACTGCACTCGACAGCACGGCGGTCAAGAACACCAACGCGACGTTGGTGATGCCGAATTGTTGCAGAACGAGCCCCAGCGCCAGCGCGACGCCGACCATGCCGAGACTTCCCGCGAATTGGCGCATGTCGGGCGCGCGCCCGGCACCGGGCGCCGTCCTCGGGGACGAGCCCTTCATCGCCCGGGTCAGCTGCTCAGGAACGACATGCACGCTGATGTCGCCGGCGCGGCGGATGATTTCGAAGGCGGTAGGAGCCTGAAAGAATTCGCGCCACCGAGAGCGCTGCGCGGTCGAGGTGACAATGTGGGTGAAGTTATTGGCGCGGGCATAGGCCAGCACGCCATCGGTAACGTTTGCAGCCGGAACCGTCACCGCCTGCCCGCCCAACCGCTCGGCCACCCGCAGCACGGCGGCAACGCGATCGCGCTCGGCTTCGCTGAGCCCCCGTGCATGCGCGGTTTCGACGTAGATCGCAGCCCACGATGCGCGCAACCGATCCGACAGCCGCCTCGCATAGCGGACAAGCGCCATCGCCTCCGGCCGCTCGCTGACGCAAACCAAAACGCGCTCGCCAGCCTCCCAAGGCCCCTGAATGGCGTGGGCGCGCATATAGGTGAGCATCTGTTCGTCAACGCGTTGCGCCGTGCGGCGCAAGGCCATCTCTCGCAAGGCAGTGAGATTTCCCGGAACGAAATAGTTACGTGCGGCACGCTCCGCCGTTTCGGGAAAATAGACCTTTCCCTCCTTCAGCCGTTGCAACAGATCCTCCGGCGTGGTGTCGACGAGCTCGATGCTGTCGGCGCGATCGAGGATCGAGTCGGGCACCGTCTCGCGGATACGCACGCGGGTGATCTGCGCCACCACGTCGTTAAGGCTTTCGAGGTGCTGGACGTTGACCGTCGTGTAAACGTCAATCCCTGCCGCCAGAAGCTCCTCGACATCCATGTAGCGCTTCGGATGCCGGCTGCCCTCGACATTGGTGTGCGCCAGTTCGTCGATCAACGCCAGTTGCGGGTGGCGCTGCAGGATGGCGTCGATATCCATTTCGGCCAGCACGTGACCCTTGTAGCCGATGCGCCTTTTCGGAACTGTTTCGAGTCCTTTGGTGAGCAGATCAGTTTCGACGCGACCATGCGTCTCCACCACGCCGATGACGACATCGGCGCCGTCCAGCTTGCGTTTCCGTGCCTGGGTCAACATCTCGTAGGTCTTGCCTACGCCCGGTGCTGCACCGAGGAAGACCTTCAGCCGGCCGCGACCGTCCTTCGCCGTCTCCTGAAGCAGGGCTTCGGGTGACGGCCGCGTTTCGCGATCCGGTCGATCATCGGTCATGCGCGCCGATTGTAGAGCCTTTCATGGGCCGGCGCAGCGCCCGAACGTCTTGCCGCCAGTGCATCCAAGGCCAGATTGAGCTGGAGAACATTGACATGGGGCTCGCCGATCACACCCAATACGCGATCCTCAATATGGCTGGCGACCAGCTCGCGCACTGCAGACAGGGGGAGACCGCGGATCTTCGCCACGCGCGGCACCTGGAAATAAGCCGCTGCAGGCGTGATGTCCGGGTCGAGGCCGCTCGCCGATGTCGTCACCAGGTCGACCGGCACGGGCATGGCGGGGTTCTCTTTCTGGAGCTTAGCCGCATCTGCCTTGATCCGGTCGATCAGTTTTCGCGATGTCGGCCCGAGATTGGAACCGGAGGAGTTCGCCGCGTCGTAGCCGTTGCCGGCAGAAGAGGGGCGGCCGTGGAAATACCTGTCGCTCGTGAAAGCCTGGCCGATCAGCGCTGAGCCGATCATCTTGCCGTCCCGCGCGATCAAGCTGCCATCGGCCTGGCTTGGAAACAGCAATTGGGCGAGCGCTGTGATGCCTAGCGGATAGGCGATGCCGGTGACGAGCGTCATCACCAGTGTCATAGCGATGGCGGGCCAGATGTGTTTCAGCATGGTATCCTCACGCAAGGCCGGCGGCGGTGACGAACAGGTCGATCAGCTTGATGCCGACGAAGGGCACGACGATTCCGCCCAGGCCGTAGACCAGAAGGTTGCGGGAAAGCAGGCTCGCGGCGCCGACCGCGCGATAACTCACGCCCTTCAGCGCCAGCGGAATGAGCGCAACGATGACGAGCGCGTTGAAGATGATCGCCGACAGGATCGCGCTCTGCGGCGAATGCAGTCCCATTACGTTCAGCGCCTGAAGCTCGGGATAGAAGGCCACGAACATCGCCGGAATGATGGCGAAATATTTTGCGACGTCGTTCGCGATGGAGAAGGTGGTGAGCGCGCCGCGTGTCATCAGAAGCTGCTTGCCGATCTCCACGATTTCGATGAGCTTGGTCGGGTCGCTGTCGAGATCGACCATGTTCCCGGCCTCGCGCGCGGCCATAGTGCCAGTGTTCATCGCCACGCCGACATCGGCTTGGGCCAGCGCCGGCGCATCATTGGTGCCGTCGCCGCACATAGCGACCAGCTTGCCCAGGGCCTGCTCGTCGCGAATGAGCTTGAGCTTGGTTTCGGGTGTCGCCTGGGCCAGAAAATCGTCAACGCCCGATTCGGCGGCGATTGCGGCCGCAGTCAGCGGATTGTCGCCGGTGATCATCACCGTGCGGATGCCCATCTTGCGCAAGGCCGCGAAGCGCTCGCGGATGCCGCCTTTGACGATATCCTTCAGATGAATGATGCCGAGCAGCGCACCATCCTTGGCAACGGCGAGCGGCGTTCCGCCGGACTTGGCGATACGTTCGGCCAGCGCATTGACCTGGCGTGCAGTCTCGCTGCCGCTCGCATGGGCGTGGGCAAGCACGGCATCGACCGCGCCCTTGCGGATCGACGAGCCTTCGAAATCGACGCCACTGATGCGCGTCTGCGCCGAAAACGGAATGAACCGCGCATGCATCGGCGCCATGTCGCGGCCGCGGATGCTATATTTCTCCTTGGCCAGCACGACGATGGAGCGGCCTTCCGGCGTCTCGTCGGAGAGCGAGGAGAGCTGCGCCGCATCCGCCAGGTCGCGCTCGCCGACGCCTGAAATAGGCAGGAACTCGGTGGCCTGGCGGTTGCCGAGCGTGATCGTGCCGGTCTTGTCGAGCAGGAGCGTGTCAACGTCGCCCGCCGCTTCGACGGCGCGTCCCGACATGGCAAGCACGTTGAAGCGAACCAGCCTATCCATCCCCGCTATGCCGATGGCGGAGAGCAATGCACCGATGGTGGTGGGGATCAGCGTCACGAACAACGCTACCAACACCATTACGCCGATGTGGCCACCGGCATAGGCCGCGAAACTCGGGATCGATGCCACCGCGAAAACGAATATCAGCGTCATGCCGGCGAGAAGGATGTTGAGCGCGATCTCGTTGGGCGTCTTCTGCCGTGCGGCGCCTTCGACCAGTGCTATCATGCGGTCGAGAAAGGTCGAACCTTGCGCCGCGGTGATGCGGACCTTGATCGAATCGGAAATGACGGTCGTGCCGCCGGTCACGGCCGAGCGGTCGCCACCCGACTCGCGGATGACCGGCGCGGACTCGCCGGTAATCGCCGCTTCGTTCACAGAAGCCACGCCCTCGATCACCTCGCCGTCGCTCGGGATGAGATCGCCCGCTTCGACCAGGACGACATCGCCCGGCTTCAATTGGGTCGCCGGCACCGATGCCGACGTGCCGTCCTTGCCCAGCAGCTTGGCAGAGGCCTCGGTCTTGGTCTTGCGCAGGCTCGCTGCCTGCGCCTTACCACGGCCTTCGGCAACGGCCTCCGCGAGGTTCGCAAATAGGATTGTGAACCAGAGCCATAGATTTATCTGGAACGCGAACAGCAGGTCCGGACCGCCCGCAATGAGGTCGCGGATGAAAAGGACCGTGGTCAGCGCGGCCACAACCTCCACGCAGAACATCACCGGATTGCCGATCATGTGGCGTGGATCAAGCTTCTTGAACGCATCACCGATGGCCGGAACCAGAATGTCCGGGTCGGTCATTGTCGAGACCGGCATGCGCTTGCGCACTTTCTCGATGCCCAAAGACGTATCCATGGCCAGACCTCAGTACAGATGGCCCGCGAGCATCGCGAAATGCTCCACGATGGGGCCGAGCGCGAGCGCAGGGAAAAAGGTAAGACCGCCGATGATCAGTATCACGCCAGTCAGGAGCCCGACGAACAAGGGCGTATGGGTCGGAAAGGTGCCGGCCGACGGCGGCACGATCTTCTTGGCGGCGAGCGATCCCGCCACCGCCATCATCGGCACGATGAAGGCGAAGCGGCCGAGCAGCATCGCGGTGCCCAAGGCCGTGTTGTAGAATGGTGTGTTGGCGGAAAGGCCGGCGAAGGCGCTGCCGTTGTTGCCGGTCGCGGACGTGAAGGCATAGAGCATCTCGCTGAAGCCGTGCGGCCCGGCATTGTTCAAACCCGCAATCCCCGCTGGCAGCACGCAGGCGATGGCGGTGAACCCCAGGATCGACGCCGGCAGAATAAGGATGGCGAGCATGGCCATCTTCACTTCCTTGGCCTCGAGCTTCTTGCCCAGATATTCTGGTGTGCGCCCGACCATCAGTCCGGCTACGAACATGGCCACCACGGCAAAGAGCAGCATCCCGTAGAGCCCGGACCCGACACCGCCGAATATGATCTCGCCGAGCTGAATGTTGAGCATCGGAATGAGGCCGCCGAGCGGAGTGTAGCTGTCGTGCATGGAATTGACCGAACCGTTGGAAGCAGCGGTCGTGGCGGTTGCCCAGATCGAGGAATTCGCGATGCCGAAGCGCACCTCCTTGCCTTCCATATTGCCGCCGGACTGTCGCGCGCCGGGCGCCTGATCGACGTGCAGCGCGGCGACGGCAGGATTGCCTGAGCTTTCCGCGGCGTAGGTGATGCCGAGACTGGCGAGGAACAACACGCTCATCACCGCGAACACGGCCCAACCCTGACGGGTGTCGCGCACCATGCAGCCGAAGGTGTAGGTGAGCGCGGCACTGATCGCGAGGATCGCCCACATCTCGATCAGATTGGTCACGGCGTTCGGATTCTCAAATGGGTGGGCGGAATTGACGTTGAAGAAGCCGCCGCCATTGGTGCCCAGCTGCTTGATCGCTTCCTGCGATGCGACGGGGCCCTGAGCGATGAGCTGTCTGGCGCCTTCGAGCGTGGTGGCTTCGGTATAGGCCGACAGGTTCTGCGGCACGCCGAACGCCACCAGAACCAACGCCAGCACGACCGACATCGGCAGGAGGACGTAAAGCGTGCAGCGAGTCAGATCGACCCAGAAATTCCCCAGCGTCTGCGCCGATTTCCGCGCGAAGCCGCGTACCAGCGCGATGGCGAGCGCGATGCCCGTCGCCGCCGAAACGAAATTGTGCATCGTGAACCCCGCCATTTGGGTCAGGTAGCTCATGGTGGTTTCGCCGCCGTAGCCCTGCCAGTTGGTGTTGCTGACGAAGCTGATGGCGGTGTTGAAGGACGAGTCCGGCGACACCGCGCCCAAGTGCTGCGGGTTGAACGGCAGGACCTGTTGAAGGCGCTGGAGCGCGTAAAGCGTGACGAAACCTACGATGCTGAACAGAAGCATGGCGATGGTGTAGGTCGTCCAGTGCTGTTCCTGCCGCTCGTCGACGCCGCAAACGCGATAGATGGCGCGCTCCACGGGCAGAAGAACCGGCGTCAGCAAAGTGCGCTCGCCCTCGAACACCTTCGCCATGAAGAGCCCGAGCGGCTTTACGCACGCCAGGATGAGCGCGAAATAAACCGCTATCTGAATCCAGCCGTTGATCGTCATGGTGACAGCTCCATTAGAACCGCTCGGGGCGCAGGAGCGCATAGACGAGATATCCGAGGAGGCCGAGCGTCACGAGGCCCGCCAATGCATAATCGATCATAGCTGACTCACAGACGTTCGCAGGCGAGCGCGTAGCCGATTGCGCCGATGAAGAAGACGATTCCGGCTGCGAGAAGAACTACGTCGAACATCTAGGACCTCGAACTGTGCGCGGAATATCGCGATGCGCGCATATAGATTCGAGCGAGAGGCGGGCGTTCAAAAAATATAAATTCCAAATAGCGGCGGCCTAACTCGAGGAGCGGCATAGCAGTTGCAAATACGGCTCCAAGTTGGTGCTGCTCGGCGCGGGGTCTGACGGACAGGCAAACCCAACAAAAAGCTGCCCCTGTTCGATCGCTCAGTGTCGGGGTCTCAAACCACTTATGTGCCCTACAAGGGGTCCGTCACACCGCAGCTGACGGCGCATCCAAGACTCGACGACAAGCGCGTGCCCCATGCGCCGCCTGGCACACCCGTAGATGAGGAGTGTCCCTTAAGGGCACTCCCAAAGGTACCTCTCCCACTCCAGCGCATAGCCCTACGCTTGACGGGCAGTTCTCATCTCTAAGCGGTCCTTGCAGAGGGAACCATCGACGACACCCCTCTCCTCGGGAGACTCTCCGCGACCGCGAAAACCGCCACACGGACTCAATCCGCCTGCTCAGCCGGTTGGAGGTGGAGGCTCCGTCTCTCCGCCGCGCCCTTTCCAAAGCCCGGCTCAGTCGGTTGCCGCCATTCTCCGGCGGCGCCTCGCTGAGGCTCCGGCCCCGATGCAGCGCCGCTATATCCGGGGGCTCGTCTCAGAGATCGTGGTCAGCCGCGAACAGGCCGTTATATCTGGGCCAAAGGCCGCGCTCGCCGCCACCGTGTCCGCTGGCGCCTATCAAGGCGAGGTTCGCACTTTTGTACGTGAATGGCGCACCCGAAGAGATTCGAACTCCTGACCCTCAGATTCGTAGTCTGATGCTCTATCCAGCTGAGCTACGGGTGCGTTCAAGGGCGGCGAACTTATTGATGCGACGGGCCAAAGGCAAGCGGAAGCTTAGGTCCCCGCCTCGGCGCCGGGCAGGACGCCCGAAATCGGGCCAAGTCCTTTGACCTTCGGGGAAAATCTCCCCAGAAAGCGGCATTCCGTACCCTTGTTTGCCCCCGCAGTGCTGGTTAAGACTGGCCACGGACCTGCGAGTCAGCGACACGCGGGCCATTCAGGCCGGCAATGGCGCTTGGGCCGGCTTCTTGGAGAACGGCAGATGAGGGGACATCCGGCAGTGCGGAAATCGCGTCTTGTCAGCATCTTGGCGCTTACGGCGGCGCTTGGCCTCGCCGGCTGCTCCGACCTCGACTCGGCGCTTTTCGCGGACGACACCGACGCCGGTGGCGTGCCCAGCGCGAGCGATCAGGCTGCTCCAGCCGACACCAGCGCGGCGCCCGCCCCCATCACCGGCTCGTCGATGCCAGGAACCATGCCCGGATCGATGCCCGGTGCCCCGATGTCGGGTGGCAGCATGCCGGTCGCGGGTCCGGCCCCCGTGGTGCAGGTCACTCCGGTCCAGATCGAGTCCGGTGCGAATACCGGCACGGCGGTGAGTACGACCATCGCGACTCTGCGCGGTCAGCTCCAGACGCTTGAAGATCACCTCAGTGCCAATGCGGCGCGGCTGACCGATCTGCGCAACCAGGGCGCCGAGGCGGCTGGCAGCTATCATGAGACCAAGGCCCGCATCACGACGCGGCTTCAAATCGGCACCACGCGCGGCAATCCCGAGCTGGTGAGCGAGTGGAACAATGCGCAGGCATCGCTGGACACGCTGGCCGGCAACATCAATGCACTGAACGCGCTGAGCGCGGCGATCGCCTCGGATTCCTCAGCTGCGCATTACGCGCTCGACCAGATACAGGCTACTTATAATGTGTCGGGCGCCGTCGATGAGGACCACCGCCAGCTCGCGGTGCTCGAAGACGAGACCAACCAGACCATCATCTTGATCGACCGCCTGTTGAAGGCCGCGTCGGAAGACACCCAGCGCCAGACCGCCTATGTCGCGAACGAGCGCGCGAATCTGACAACGCTGGCCGGTGCGATCAAAAACGGCGAGCTCTACAGCTCCGATCTCGGCGTCGCTCCGATCGCGGCGATGAGCGGCGGCGGCATGCCGGCCTCGACCATGGCCTATTCGGGCACGCCGCTGGTGGTGATCCGCTTCGACCGGCCGGGCGTCGACTACCAGCAGATTCTCTATGCGGCGCTGAGCCAGGCACTGCAGACCAGGCCGAATGCCGGCTTCTCGGTCGTCGCGGTGGCGCCGACGCGCGGCACGGCGGCGGCGGTACAGATGGCCCAGACCTCGGCCAAGAACCACGCGCAGGACGTGATGCGCTCGATGACCGACATGGGTGTCCCGGCCTCGCGCCTGGCCCTCGCCTCGGCCACCGACCCGACCGCAACGGCGAGCGAAGTGCGCGTCTTCGTTCGCTGAAACGGACCTCGTAAACTATTCGAAGACCCCGGGAGCAATCCCGGGGCTTTTGTTTTGCGCCACAACCAATTGGCGAATTGCCCGATGTTGCACTAACTTTTCTCTTCGAAGCCTCGCGGGGGAACGGACGTGTGCAAATGGGCGATCTTCATCGCGGTTCTATTCACCGCTGGCGCCGCAACGGCGGCCAACCAACAGCTCACCATAACTGTCTACAACAACAACCTCGCGCTGGTGCAGGACGTCAGGCATCTCGACGTGCCGTCCGGGCGCGCGCGGCTCGAGCTCAAGAATGTCTCCGCAGGGATCAAGCCCGAGACCGTCACCTTCGCGGGTGCCGGGCTCTCCATCGTGGAGCAAAACTTCGACTACGACCTGCTGACACCTGCGAAGATGATGGAAAAGGCCGTTGGACGGCAGATTCAGATCGTGCGCACGAATCCCGCGACCGGAAAGCAGGCCACTGAGACTGCGACGGTTCTGTCGGTCAACGATGGCGTGATCCTGCAGATCGGCAACCACATCGAAGTGCTGCGAGACGACGGCATCCCGACGCGGGTCGTGTTCTCGAGTATCCCGGAAAATCTGCGTCCGCAACCGACGCTGTCCGTTACCGTGGATGCCGCCGTCGCCGGCCCACGGGACGTGACCTTGAACTATCTGACGACGGGTCTGAGCTGGAAGCCGGACTATGTCGCGCTCTATGACGAAAATCTGCACACTCTTTCGGTCGCGGGATGGATCACCCTGATCAACCGATCTGGGACGAGCTTCAAGGATGTCCGCACGCAGCTTGTCGCCGGTGACATCGACCTTGCCGACAACGCCACAGACTATTGGAACCGCGATGCGCGGCTTCGCGCGACCCAGGCGGCGGGAACAGGAGCATCCGGAAACACGTCCATCGCCGACTATGAACTCTTCGCTCTTACGGAACCGGTCACCATCGCCAACAATCAAACCAAGCAAGTCGCATTTCTCGACGCAAAGGCCATCCGGACGGAAAAGGCCTATGAATATCGAGCCGATCAGCTCTCGGGGCTGTCGCAACCCGCACATGTCGGCGTCTTGCTGAAATTCGCCAACACGGCCCGCGCAATGCCGGGCGGGGTCATGCGTGTCTATATGCGTGACGCCAAAGGAGAGCCCAAATTCGTCGGTGAGGACACGATCGGCAATACGCCCGCCGGAACGAGCCTTGCGGTCAAGCTCGGCGATGCTTTCGATGTGACGGTACAGCCGACGCTCGTCGACAGCGCAGAAGTCGCCGACAAGCGGACGCGCTACACGATGTCATATGTCTTCCGCAACGCACGGGAAGCGGCCGTGACGGTCGCGTTGCGCCAGGGAGGGCTTGGGCGCGGCAACACGATCGTGACGGAGAGTTTGGCGGGCACAGAGATCGATGCCTTCTCTCGCAGTTGGAGCGTCGCAGTCCCTGCGCATGGCGAAGCCGTTCTGACGTTTACGGTCGATATGGACAGCTAAGCCGTGTGGCGCGGGACAGCGATACTTTTTGCATTGGCGGCCTCTGTGGCAACGGCGTCCGGCGATCCGGTCTCGCCGGGGCCGGTCGCGGTTGCAGTCACGCTCTACCACGCAGGGCGCGTCGCGACCGAAGATCTTCTCCAACAGGGCAGTTGGGCACGTTACAGCGGGCTCGCCCTGATCACCGAAACGCGCGAGATCGATGTGCCCGCAGGGCCGGCCGAGATACGCTTCCGCGGCGTGGCGGCGACCATGGTGCCGCAGACCGTGGACATCGTTGGCCTGCCTCCCGGAACAATCGAGCGCAACTTCGACTACGACCTCCTCAGCCCAGATTCCCTTCTCGCCAAATCGATCGGCCGAAGCGTGCATCTTGTGCGCACCGATCCCAAAACCGGGCGCGAGACAAGCGTGGCGGCGATTGTGCGGTCCGGTCCCAACGGCGCCGTGCTTGAGATCGACGGCAAACTTGAAGCGTTGCGTTGCAGTGGGCTCTCAGAGCGTCTCGTTTTCGATGGCGTGCCCGAAGGTCTCACCGACACCCCAACGCTGTCGGTGCGCACCAACGCCGCGATGGCGGGGCACTACAGGATCCGGCTCAGCTACATAGCGACGGGGCTGAATTGGTCGGCTGACTATGTGGCGCAGGTGCACGGCGAAACTCTCGATCTAAGCGGCTGGCTGACACTGGCGAATTTTGGCGAGACGGGGTTCAAACAAGCCCCCATTTACGCCGTCGCAGGCCATGCAAACCAAGCTGACGAAGACTCACCGACATGGATCGCAGCACAGCCCCTCGACTCTGACTGCTGGCCGACGAGCATCAATTGGGGGATGCGCTATATCTCGCCAGCATTACGTGCCCGACTCGCACGGGGTGGGATTGGAACCGTTCAAGCCTCCCCGCTTGCGGTTACAGCAATCGCCGGTGGCGATCTTCAGCCTGAGGCGCTTGGCGACTTAAAGTACTATGCCCTTCCCGAACCAACCGATCTGCCGGCGAAGCAGATCAAACAGGTCCGGTTCCTGACCCTGCACAATGCGCAGTTCAGCCGGATTTTTGCCTATTTTTCGGATCCGGTAGCCGACGACACCGTGCAGGATCAAGACACGCCGGATGAGCCGGCCATTCTGCTGCTGCTGCTGAAGAACGATACCGCATTGGGTCTCGGCAAACCGCTGCCCGCGGGCGGCGTGGCGCTGACTGAGCCCGGACCGGATGGAAACCCGATCTTCGCTGCACAGGCGACGATTTCCGACATACCCGTAGGCCAACGCTTCGGCATCGCCGCGGGATCATTCGCCAGCGTCGGCATAAGGCAGCGGGTTGTCGCCAAACAGAGATTCGGCAAGGCGCCAAACGCGCGCATGCGGCGAACCATCGATTTCGAGATACACAACAGCCGCGACGCAGAAATCGGCTTCAAGCTGTTCATGAAGCTCGCCGCGTCCGGAACCAGGATTGTTTCGGAAACGCGCGCCCATGACAGCAATGGCAGCGATGCGGTGTGGCCTTTCAAGATACCGGCGGGTCAGACGGCGCGAATGCGCGCGATAGTCGAAACACCCGAGTAGCGATCAATCCACGCCATTCGCCTTGAACCAGGCGAGCATTTGCGACCAGCCTTCTTTTGCATCTTTCTCATTGTAGCTGGGGCGGTAGTCGGCGTTGAAGCCGTGCTCGGCGTCGGCGAAGATTTCGATACGCGATGCGGTGTTGCCGCCCGCGGCGAGCGCCTTGCGCATGGCGTCGATGTCGGCGGCGGTGATGTTCTGGTCGAGACCGGCGTAGAGGCCGAGGACCGGCGCCTTCACCGCACCCGCAAGATCGATTGCGGATTTGGGGCGGAGGTCGTTCGAGGTACCGGCGAGCGGTCCGTACCACGCGGCACCGGCCTTCACCGCGTGATTGTGCGCGGCATAGAGCCAGACGATGCGCCCGCCCCAGCAGAAACCGGTGATGGCGAGCTTTGCCGCATCGGCCTGCTCGCCTTTGGCGAAGGCCACGGTCGAGTCGATGTCGCTCATCACTTCGGCATCCGGCACCTTGGCGACGACCTCGGTGATGAGATCGCGGACATGCGCCATGTCGTATTTTCCAGCGTCGCCCTGGCGGGCATAGAGCGACGGCGCGATGGCGTAATAGCCGTCATGGGCGAGACGGCGGCAGAGATCCTTGATGTGCTCATGCACGCCGAATATCTCATGGACGACGATGACGACGGGCGCGTTGCGTTTGCCTGCGGGCCGCGCGCGATAAGCCGGGATCGCGCCATCGGACACCGGCACAGTCACTTCGCCAGCGTCGAGCCCCTTCGCATCAGTGATAATTGTTGCGGCGTTCAATGGGCCTGTCGCCAGAGTAAAACCCGCCACAAGCGTGGTGACGAAGGTGCGGCGCGGCAAAGTGAAATCGGTCGTCTTGTCCATCGTGACCTCCCAAGTTCGTGTCGATCTCGTTCAGGGAAACAGCGCGCGATAGCTCTTCATCGCGCCGAGCGTGTCGGCTTCGTAGACACCACGCGCGATGGCGCGGGAGAGCGTGTCGGCGGCGACGGTGCCGAGCCGCATGACCTGGCGCGGGCGCGCATCGCCCAGCGGACGCTTCCCGGTCGCCATCGCGAAAACGATGTCTCCGTCGAACGGCGTATGCACTGGACGCAGCGCGCGAGCAAAGCCATCCTGCGCCATGATCGCGATACGCTTGAGCTCGACACCGCTGACCGCGGCATCGATCGCAATGACGGCGATGGTGGTGTTCTGGCGCGGCAGGGCGCCCTTCATATCGGCGGGGAGATCGAGGCTCGATTCCGTCGGCCCTTTCAATCGGCGGCCACCGAACTCGCCAGCCTGCTCGAACGGGAATGCCCAGAACACGTCCGTGCCCGGGATGAGCGGCGAACCGAGCGAGTTCACGGCGACGATGGCGCCAACTGTCAGGCCATCGTCGGTGACGGTCGAAGCACTGCCGAGACCACCTTTGTAGGCACCGGCCCGCGCGCCGAGACCTGCGCCAACATTACCGAGTGGAAATTCCAGCCCTGCATTCTCCGCGGCCGCACGGCCCAGACGGCGATAAGGCGTCTCGGCGCCCCAATTCTTGTCACCGCCATTGGTGAGATCGAACAGGATCGCACCCGGCACGATCGGCACGTTCACCCCGCCGAAGAACACACCGCGGCCCTGTTCGCGCAGGAGAGATGTCACGCCGGCCGGTGCATCGAGCCCGTAGACCGAGCCGCCGGAAAGGACGATGGCATCGGCGCCCCCATCGATGGCCACGGGATCGAGGGCTTCCGTATCGCGCGTGCCGGGCGCACCGCCGCGGACATCGACAACCGCTGTAGTCAGCGCATCGGCCATGATGACAGTAACGCCGGTGAGGACTTTGTGGTCTTCGGCATTCCCCACGCGCAGACCCGCTACGTCGGTGATGAGATTTCGCGCGCCGGGCCGTGTCATAATATGACAAGGTAGCGCGCAGACGGGCAAAGAGCGAGGACCGAAGATGTTGATGTTGCGGCGGCTATTCCAGGCCGTATTCCTCATCGTGCTGACCGCACCGCTGGCGCTTGCCGTGCCGAAGCCGCACGCAATGCCGGCCGGTCTTACCAGGCACCATATGATCGCGGCCGCGAGTCCTTATGCGGCGGAAGCCGGGCGCGAAATTCTGCGCGCGGGCGGAAGCGCGGTCGACGCGGCGATCGCGGCGCAGCTGGTGCTCACGCTGGTCGAACCGGAATCATCGGGCATCGGCGGCGGCGCCTTCATGATGGTCTATGACCCAAAGACCAAGGTGACGACAAGCTTCGACGGGCGCGAGACCGCTCCGGCCAGCGCGACGCCCGACATGTTCATGGGACCGGACGGCAAGCCACGCGGCCATTTCGACGTCATTCCGGGCGGCCTCTCGACCGGCGTGCCTGGCATGGTGGCGATGCTGGACATGGCGCACAAGCGCTATGGCAAGCTGCCCTGGGCGAAGCTGTTCGCGCCGGCGATCCGGCTCGCCACAAACGGCTTCAAAGTCGGACGCAAGCTGGCCAAGGAACTGCGCGAATTTCCGCAGATGGCACAGATGCCGGACATGAAGCGCTATTTCTACCATCCGGATGGAACGCCCGTGGCCGAAGGCGAGCTGCTGAAAAATCCACAACTGGCGGCGACGCTGAAGCTGATCGCGAAGGACGGAGCCAAAGCGTTCTATACCGGCCCGATCGCTCAGAACATCGTCGATGCCGTGCACGGCGCGCCGATCAATCCGGGCGGGATGACGCTGGCAGATCTCGCGAACTATCACGCGGTCGAGCGGCCGGCAGTGTGCGGCCATTATCGCAGCTACAAACTCTGCTCGATGGGGCCGCCGAGCTCGGGCGGCGTCGCGGTGCTGCAGATCCTCGGCATGCTCGAGCGTTTTCCATCCGCCGAGCTCGACACGCGCACCGTCGAAGGCGCGCATCTTTTCACCCAGGCAAGCCGCCTCGCCTTCGCCGATCGCGCGAAATATCTCGGCGATCCCGATGTCATCAATGTGCCGGTGCGCGGGCTGGTGGATCGCGACTATCTGAAAGCCCGTTCGGCGCTGATCATGCCAGGCAAGGATATGGGCATGGCGGTGGCCGGGACGCCGCCGCAGAAGCATGCCGAATATGCGCCGCAGCGCACGCGCCAGCTTCCGGGGACGTCGCATCTTTCGGCGGTGGACGATCATGGCCAGGTCGTGTCTCTGACCATGACGATCGAGTTCGCCTTCGGTTCGGAAACGATGGCGAACGGCTTCCTGCTGAACAATGAGTTGACCGATTTCTCCTTCGAGCCCACGCGCGACGGAATTCCGGTTGCAAATGCCCCGGCGCCCGGCAAGCGTCCGATGAGCGCAATGTCTCCCACCATCGTGTTCGATGCCAAGGGCCGTTTCCTGATCGCAACAGGATCGCCCGGCGGGCCGGCAATCATCGATTTCGTGACTCAATCATTGATCGCGATGCTCGATACCCATCTGACGCCGCAGCAAGCGACAGCGATTCCGCATGTGCTGAACCTGAATTCGCCGACCGTTCTCGAAAAGGATACGCCGGCGGCGGACCTCGCACCGGCGCTGACGGCAATGGGGCATACGATCATCACCCGCGATCTGGAGAGCGGGTTGCACATCATCGAGCGCGTGCGGGGCGGCTATATCGGCGGAGCCGATCCAAGGCGCGACGGCATCGTGCTCGGAGACTGACGCGTCACGGCAATGCCATCTGGATATTGCCGAATACCAGATCGACCTGCTGGCCGTTGCCGATAGCGAAAGGCTTCTGCGGATTCGGACCCGGGGGATCGGTGTTGGTCCAGCCGTATTGCATCGTCTCGACAGCAATGTAACTGCCGACCGGCAGATCCAGACATGACGGCGCGCCGGTGCCGGTCGTGAGCGTGCCGACGGTTGAGCCTGCTGCCGTCTTCACCGTGAAATGCCAGCCGGCAAGCTTGTAGTCGGCCGAGTCGAAGGCGCCATTCCTGTTGCGGTCGTTGTACTTCACGATGCAGACGCGGCCGGGCTGCGGATTGATCTGGCGGTTGCCGAAATAGACATCCGTCGTCTGGCCTTCCGCAACGGTGTAGTCCTTGTGCGGCCAGGTGCCAGGCGGATCGGTGTTGGTCCAACCCGCGACCGGCCAAGGAACTTCCACGGTTCGCTGCATGCCGCCGGGCTCGACAAACACACAGGCAGTGCCGCTCGCATCCGTCCAAACATGCGGCATGCCGGCGGTCGCTGCCATCTGGTACCGCAGATAGAACGACCACCCGGAGAGCAAAGGCTCTCCCGGGTCGAGTTGACCGTTGGCATTGAGATCGTTGTACTTGTGAATGCAGACTTGCCCCGCTTTGACGTTACCAAAGCGGACTTCGGCTCCGTGTGCCGCGGTCAGTGTGACAGTCTTCACGCCGGGTTCGGCAACCGATGGCGGTCCCAACGGATCGGTGTTTACCCACCAGGGCTGCGGCGTCTCCGTGACCGTATAAACACCGGGGCTCAGCGAAGCCTGCGTGCAATAGCGGCCAAGCGTGTTTGTCGTGCCGCTGTCGACCACGGAGCCGGAAGCATTCGTTACGGTGAAGCTCCAGCCCGCCAGCGGAGGCTCGCCGGAATTGAAATGGCCGTTCCTGTTGAGGTCCTGATACTTGTCGACACAGATATGGCCCGGCAAGAGGTCCGTGTTGCCGAACGCGAGCACCGTGCCGGGGCCCTGGACGACCGCGACATTCAAGTGCGGCGACGATCCGCCCGGCTGGGTATTGAGCCAACCGGGCTGCATCACTTCGCTGACGACGTAATTTCCGAGCGGCAGGCTGATGGGCGTACAGGCATGCCCGGTAGCATCGGTCGTCAATGTGATCGGGCCGGACGGGCCGGTGATGTTGAAGTGCCAACCCGACAACAGGGTCTCGCCAGCATTGTAAATTCCGTCGGCATTCGCGTCGAAATACTTCGAGACGCAGATCTGCCCTTTCGGCGGAGGTTGCTGATTTCCGAACGACAGATAGACCGTATTGGCGGCGATAATGGTCGTCGTCTTGGAAGGCAACGTGCCGCCAGGGTCCGTGTTGACCCAGCCGCTCTGCATGGTTTCCTGCACCGTGATCGGCCCTGCCGGGATCGGATGCGAGCAATAGACTCCGTTCGCATCCGAGCTGCCGAAGTCGATGATGGAACCACCCGCATTGCGAATTGTGAAAATCCACCCGGCCAGACCCGGCTCGCCACCATCGCGCAGTCCGTTGCCGTTGAGGTCGTTGTATTTCGAGATGCACACCGCGCCAGGCCCATTCAGCTGCAAATTGCGATTGCCGAAGAATAGAGTCACGTCCTGCCCTGGCACGATTGTGATGGTCTGGGTTTGACCGCCCGGCGACGTCGGTATCCATCCGGCCTGAGGGGTCTCGGTCACGGTGTATGTGCCGGGTGGGAAATTCGCGCCGCCGCAAACGCCGTTCGTCCCGGTGGGGACCAGCACATAGGGTCCGAAAGCGGGCGAGAAAATCGTGAAGACCCAACCTGCGAGACCCGGCTCAACCCCGTTCCTGATGCCGTTGCCGTTGAGATCGTTGAATTTGTGAATGCAGATGTTTGTTTGCGGGTATTGAGGCGTCTGCGGTGTGTTTGGCGGAGACGATATGACGGGCGCACCCGCCGGCCTTCCGCCGGAGGGCTTGTCGGCCGGTTTGTCGACCGTCGGCTTGTCGGCCGGCGCCGTGACCTTTTCGATCACCTTGCCGACATCGATACAGAGAAGTCCGTGGCAGCCACCATCGGACTTGCCGCCCTTGCCACCAACCTTCACGTCGACCGGCGCTGCGATTGCAACAATGCCGGCAAGACCGAAGCCGGCCAACGCTACCCAAAACCGACGCATGGATCCCCCAATCCGTAGTTGGATTTGGAGGCCAAGACCGCTGAAGGGTCAAGCGGTCAGCGCCGCGCGATGACGAAGAGACGCTTGAAGGGAAACAGAGTTGCGCCGTCGGCGCGGCGCGGGTAGGCAGCATTGAGGCGGGCCTTGTACGCCGCGACGAAGGCATCGCGCTCGCCGGCATCGAGCGCCTGAACGAAGGGACGCAGACCCGTTCCGCTAACCCAGTGATAGACAGCGTCTTCGCCCGAAAGAACATGAAGATATTCCGTCTCCCAGATGTCGACCGCGGCGGCGTGTGGCTTGAGGATGTCGTAGTAGGCCTCCGGCGGCAGAACCGATACTTCGCGCACGTCGGCGAGCCTTTGCGCCCAGGGACCGTTGCTTGCGGTTTCGCGCATCAGGACATGGCTCGGTGCATCCATGTTGTGCGGGACCTGGAAGGCGAATGTACCGCCCGATTTCACATAGCCAGCCAGACGCGGCAACAACTCGGGATGTCCGCCGAGCCACTGGAACGTGGCATTCGAGAAAATCACATCATAGGGCGCGGCCGCCTGCCATGTCGCGACATCGGCTTCGATCCAGTCGGCGGCGACGCCGCTCGCCCGCGCCTTCACCAGCATGTCGGGCGAAGAATCGAGTCCTTCGATCTTGGCGTCAGGCCAGCGCGCGCAGAGCAGTTCGGTCGAGTTGCCCGGACCGCAACCGAGATCGACCACACGGCCGGGCGCAATGTTCGGCACGCGAGCGAGAAGCTCGGCCGCCGGACGTGTGCGCTCGTCGGCGAAGGCGAGATAGGTCGCGGGATTCCAGGTCATGGTAGCGCCTTCAGATAGGCCGCGACTCGCGCTTGCGCGTTTTCGCGGATGTTCATCGCAAAGAGCGCATAGTCGAGGCCATGGTAGTTATCGCCAAGCGCGGCGCGGGCGAACGGCGTTCCATGCTCGTCTTTCGCGAACAGCAGGCCACCCTTGCACGTCGCGCCGGTCCAGGCTTTAAGCGGCGCACCCGACCGCGGAAACGCCATGCCGGTGGCGCGATCGGTCCAGGTATCGAACTGGAAGCCGCCGGAAATCGGTACTGCTCCCCGATTCAAACTGGCTGGTGCCGCCGCGCCGTCGCGTATCCAGGTCAACGGGTTGATGCAGAGTACCTTGTCGGGCGTATCGGAGCGGACCGGGCGGCTGCCTTCCGCATAAGTCGCCCAATGGATCACGCAGTGCAGATCGGTGGCCGAGGCGCAGGCATGAACGGTCTTCAGCGCATCGACGGCCTTGTCCGTGATCGATCCACCGATGAGGTAGGCCGCGACCAGGCGACCGGCAAGCGGCGTTCCGTCTATGCGCCGCTTGATCAGATTGAAGCCGTGCTCGGTGCCCTGGCTGTGACTGGCGATGATGAAGGGGCGGCCGTTTGAATAGTGCTCGAGAAAATAGGTGAAGGCGCGATCGACGTCGGCATAGGCGAAGTCGCCGGACTTCCTGAATATCTCCGGCGTCGCATCGACATAGCGATAGATGGTGGCCTCGCGATAGCGCGGCGCATAGATCGCGCAGCAGCCGTTAAAGGCGCCGGCCTGATTGGCCATCATCCATTGGGTGTTTTCTTCGGTCTTGGAGTTGGGATCGAGCGGCGAGTTCCACTCCGCACCGCTGGTGTAACCGGTGGGATGGATGAAGAAGACATCGACTGGCGGGTCCTTCGGCGGCGGCGCGACACCGTCCGGTACAGTCATTGCAAGACCGGGACGGGACGGTAGCGCAGCCCAGCTGTCGGGCTTCGCGTAATCGGGCGCGGGCGCCTTCAATGACAGGTCCCAGCCGTGATGCGGTGCAAAGAGAAATGCGATGACCGCCGGTGTCGACCCCGTGAACCAGATCGCCGCGATTACCGCGAACAGCAGGACGACGAATGCGGCGAGACCAAGCAGGATTTTGCGCAGCATGACATCCCCCTTCGACCACGCGACCTTAGTCCCGAGCGGGCGGACGGTCGAGTTACAACAGTTCGCTGTCCGGCAACTCGATGCGGAACAGTGTGCCACCTTCGCCGCTCGTCACCAGAACGATGTCGCCACCATGTCCGCGCGCGAGATCGCGGGCAATGGCGAGTCCTAGGCCGGAGCCGCCGGCGCGCGCGGCACTCGCGAAGGGCTGGAATAGACGTTCGCGCACCGTCTCCGGAATTCCCGGACCGTCGTCCTCGATCTCAATAAAGACACGCTGACCCCTGCGTTCGGCGCGAATGGCGATCCGGCCAGGCGTTGCGCGCTCGACCAGCGCTTCGACGGCATTGCGTAGGATGTTGAGTGCAATGCGATAGAGCTGTTCTGGATCGGCCTCGATACGCAGATCACCGGCGACATCGAGCGCCAGCGCAATCTCGACGGGCACGATGCGCGCTTCGATTGCAGCCTCGGCGGCTTCGGACAGGATCGCCCCAAGCGCGAGTGATTTGCGCTGCGGCGGGCGCTCGTCCGCGCGGCCATAGCGCAAGGTGTTGGTGGCAAGTGAGACGGCACGGTCGATGGAAGCAACGAGACGCGGCGCGAGCTTCTTCACGACGGGATCTTCGCTGTCGCTCAAGCGGTCCGACGCAAGCTGGGCATTGGCGAGGATGTTGCGCAGATCGTGCTGGATGCGCGCCACAGCGGCACCGAGCGCCGCGAGCCGGTTCTTCTGTTGCAGGAAGCCGTAGAGATCGCGCTGCATGGCGGCGAGCTCGCGTTCGGCGATGCCGATCTCGTCCTGGCGGGCGCTGGCCTGGACGATGTTTGCCGGATTTTCGGGATTGCTGCGGAACGCGACCATCGCCTCGGTCACCTTGCGCATCGGGCGGACGAAGACGAAGTAGAGACTGAGAAAGACCAGCACCGCTGTTACCAGCGAGACGATCAGACCGGTCACGATGACCCTGTCGGCATAGGAGACCAGCGCGGCGCGGATCTCGCCCTCGCCGAGCACGATGCCGATGCTTTCGACATGCGGGATGCGGGTCGGAGCGATGACGTGCAGGATGCGGGTACCGTCATGCCACAGGCAGTCGAGGCCCCAGATCATGTTGGCGAAGGCGCCGCCATCGACGAGATCGATGGTCGCGTCGATCCGCGGCGGCATGTCGGAGATCTGGTAGAGTTCGCGACGGTCCGTGCTGGTCAGCAGGACCGACATGGCGCCGGCGCGTTCCAGCAGGTGGCTGCGGACCTCGCCCGAAAGCTGGTCGCCGCCCGGTTCGGTAAAGGGCAGCACCGCGAGTTCGGCGGAGGCGATGTGATTGTCGAGCAGCTCGCGGTGGTAGCGCCCGACCGAGGGCACGAATATCAGCACTTCGGCCACCATCACGTATAGGACGGTGAGCAACAGGAGCCGGCCCGACAGGCTGTGGGCTGCGAGCCCCCAGGCAGCGGCCAGCCGGGCGCGCGTGGGGCCGGGCATGGACGGCATAAAGCCTTAAGAACGCCGGGATTCCTAGGCCCGGTATGGGCAGAACCGCCCTGTCGGGCGCGGTTGACAGGGCTGCCGTCAGGCCATAGAACCCGCCCCTCTTTCGAGACTTAAGAGTAGCCGCCATGAAGCGCCCCTATCAGCCGAGCAAAATCGTCCGCAAGCGGCGCCACGGCTTCCGTTCTCGCATGGCCACGGCTGGCGGCCGCAAGATTCTGGCCCGTCGCCGGGCGCATGGCCGCAAGAAGCTGTCCGCCTAGGGCGGATTGGCCCCAAACGAGGGGCGCGCAGCATGGATCGCCTGAAGAATCGCAGCGATTTCCTGCGCGCCGCACGCGGCATTCGCCGGGTTTCCCCCGGACTCACCCTCGAAATCAGCGAAAATCCGACCGACGGGGCGACCCGCGTGGGTTTCACCGCGAGCCGCAAGATCGGCAATGCCGTCATCCGCAACCGGGCCAAGCGCCGGCTTCGGGCCGCCGCGCGGGTGATTTTGGCCGGAGCGAGCCGGCCGGGTGTCGACTATGTCCTGGTGGCACGGGCGGGCACGGTGACGCGACCCTTCCAAAGCCTGGCCGGCGACCTTGCCGAGGCCGTGCGACTGGCCCATGTGAAGCTGGACCAGAGCAAGGGAGCCAGGACGTGAACGACGGGCGGACAGGTGGGGCGATCGCGGCGGTGCTGATTGCACCGATCCGCTTCTATCGCCGCTTCCTTTCGCCGATGTCTCCGCCGTCCTGCCGGTTCCAGCCGACCTGTTCGCAATACGCGATCGAAGCGATCGAGATGCATGGTCCGCTGAAAGGCCTCGGGCTTGCCATGCGCCGTCTTGCGCGCTGTCACCCTTTCACCTGGCTCGGCGGATCGTCGGGCTTCGATCCAGTTCCGCCCCGATAGGTTTTCCGGATGAACGACAACAACAATCGCAATCTGATCCTGTTCTTCGTCCTGTCGGGCGCGATCTTCTTCGTCTGGTGGATCTTCGTCGGCCAGCCGGCGATGAAGGCCGAACAGGACCGTGCCGCCAAGCTCGCCAAGGTGGAGAAGCATCCCGCGCCGCCGCCGGCGCCATCCGGAAGCGTACCGACCGCGGCCGGCGCACCGGCACATATGCCCCGCGCCAAGGCGCTGGCGGCCAGCGGCCCGCGTGTGAAGATCGACACGCCGTCGGTCGACGGCTCGCTGATGCTGAAGGGCGCGCGCTTCGACGATCTGCGCCTGAAGAACTATCGCGAAACGACCGATCCCAAGAGCCCCGAGATCGTCCTTCTGGCGCCAAAGGGAACGCAATATCCCTATTTCGTCGACTTCGGCTGGGCCAGCGGCTCCCGCCAGCCGATGCCGAACGACCAGACGCTATGGACACTCAAATCCGGCAGCGTGCTGAGCCCCGGCAAGCCGGTGACGCTGGAGTGGAACAACGGACACGGACTCGTCTTCACACGCGTGATCAGCGTCGACGACAAGTTCCTGTTCACGGTCACCGACAAAGTCACCAATATGACAAAGGGCGCGGCCACGCTGTTCCCCTATGCGCTGGTGGTCCGCGACAACGTTCCGGCCGAGCAGCACTTCTGGGTCCTGCATGAGGGCTTCGTCGGCTGGAACGGCACGCTGGTCGATCCGACTTATGACGACTTCAAGGAAGACAACACGCCGGCCAAGGCCTTCAGCGGCAACAAGGGCTGGCTCGGCATCACAGACAAGTACTGGATGGCCGCCGTCGTGCCGCCGCAAGGCGAGAATTTCGACGCGCACTTCGCTGGCGACGCCTATGCGGGCGGCAAGGCCTACCAGGCCGATTATCGTCTTGGCGCGCACACCGCCGCGGCAGGCGCGACGATCAGCGTGACGCAACACCTCTTCGCCGGCGCGAAGGTGGTCGACGTCCTGCGCCACTATGAGGACAGCCCCGGTATCGACAATTTCATCATGGCCGTCGACTGGGGCTGGTTCTGGTACTTCACCCAGCCGCTGTTCTGGGTGCTCGATCACTTCTACCGCTTCCTGGGCAATTTCGGCCTTGCCATCCTTCTGCTGACCGTTGCGGTAAAGGCGGTGACCTTCCCGATCGCGAACGCTTCGGCCAAGACGATGGCGAAGATGAAGAAGGTCCAGCCCGAACAGGAGAAGATCAAGGAACGCTTTGCCGACGACCCGGTGAAGCAGCAGCAGGCGATCATGGATCTCTACAAGCGGGAGAAGGTGAACCCGCTGACGGGCTGCGTGCCGCAGTTGCTCGTGATCCCGGTGTTCTTCTCGCTCTACAAGGTCTTCTTCGTCACCATCGAGATGCGCCAAGCGCCTTTCTATGGCTGGATCCACGACCTTGCCGCGCCGGATCCGACCTCGATCATCAACCTGTTCGGATTGCTGCCGTTCAACCCGCACGCGATCCTGCCGAGCTTCCTTGCCTTCCTGTCGATCGGCGTCTGGCCCATCCTGATGGGCATCACGCAATGGGTTCAGACCAAGCTGAATCCCGCGCCTGCCGATCCGATCCAGGCGCGCATGTTCGGGCTGATGCCGATCATGTTCACCTTCATGTTCGCGACGTTTCCGGCGGGTCTCGTCATCTACTACACCTGGAACAACATCCTCGGCGTGGCGCAGCAGTGGTACATCATGAACCGCCAGGGTGTTGAAGTTCACCTGTTCAAGAACCTGATCGAGACTTGGAAGAAGCTCACCGGCGGCGCGAGCCCGGCCAAGGGCACGTGAGCGAGACCGGAAGCACCGTGGAGCTGGCGGCGGCGCAAAAGCTGTTCGCCGGCGCCTGCGATTTCGTCTGGGGAACCAGCGACATCAACAGCCTGCCGCCGCAGAGCCTGCCGGAAGTCGCCTTCGTCGGACGCTCCAACGCCGGCAAGTCCAGCCTCATCAACGCGCTGACCAACCGCAAGACGCTGGCGCGCGTCAGCCACACACCGGGGCGCACGCGCGAGATCAACTTCTTCAAACTGGCCGACACGCTGACGCTCGTCGACCTGCCAGGCTATGGCTATGCGAAGGCCTCGAAGACGATGTCGGCGGGATGGCAGGAGCTGATCTTCGCCTATCTGCGCGGCCGCGCGAGCCTGCGCCGCGTCGCACTGCTCGTGGATGCGCGTCGCGGGGTGGGGCCGCTGGACGAACAGGTGATGGACCTGATGGATGAGGCCGCCGTCTCCTATGTCGTGGTGTTGACCAAGCTCGATAAACTTAACGCGGGAGAAAGCGAGGCGGCCGTGGCCACGGCCGATGCCGCGGCGCGCAAGCACACCGCGGCCTATCCTGCGATCTATGCAACTTCGGCGTTCCGGGGCCTTGGCCTCGATCCCCTGAAAACCCATCTCGCGGCGTTGGCCCATCCATAGGCTTTGGGCTATAAGGCCCCGCTATCAAGGGCTTGCGATATGGCGCTTACGGACGAATTCAGCCAGGAGCGAAACCTGCGCGTGATGGCGCGGTGGCGTTCGACGGCGCGGGTGCTGGTCGAAGCCCTGCCCTACATCCTGAAATACGACCAGAAGACCATTGTCGTGAAGTTCGGCGGCAACGCCATGGTCGGCGGGGGCACCGCGGCCGATTTCGCCCAGGACATCGTTCTGATGAAACAGACCGGGATCGATCCGGTGGTGGTCCATGGCGGCGGACCGCAGATCGGCGCCATGCTGTCGAAGCTGCAGATTCCCTCCACCTTCATCGACGGCCTTCGCGTCACCGATCAGGCGGCGATCGACGTGGTCGAGATGGTGCTGACCGGCTCGATCAACAAGCAAATCGTATCGTCCATCAACGCTGCGGGCGGACGGGCGATCGGGCTTTCGGGCAAGGACTCGACGCTCGTGCTGGCGCGCAAGCTGGTGAAGAACGGACAGGATCTCGGCTTCGTCGGCGAGCCCGAGAAGGTGAACCCGGACGTTCTGCATGCCATGATGAAGAACGAGTTCGTCCCGGTGATCGCGCCCATCGGCGTCGGTGCCGAAGGTGAGACCTACAACATAAACGCCGACACGGTCGCTGGCGCGGTCGCGGGCGCGATGCGCGCCGAGCGCCTGATCCTGCTTACGGATGTCGAAGGCGTGCTCGATTCCGAGAAGAAGCTGATCCCGAAGCTGACGGTCGAAGAGGCACGGGCGCTCATCAAGAACGGCACGATCAAGGGCGGCATGATTCCCAAGATCGAAACCGCCATCGAGGCCGTCGAAGGCGGCGTTCGCGCTGCGGTCATCCTCGACGGCCGTATCCCGCACGTCCTGCTGCTCGAGCTCTTCACCGAACACGGTGCCGGCACGTTG
Source organism: Pseudomonadota bacterium (assembly GCA_018241025.1). Lineage (GTDB taxonomy): Bacteria > Pseudomonadota > Alphaproteobacteria > Micropepsales > Micropepsaceae > Rhizomicrobium. Next base: position 420,795 of record JAFEEQ010000004.1, on the reverse strand, counting down.
ATCACCGCCGAATAATGTCGTTTCGCGGTCTGGCGTTTCTCGGTCTGTTGCTTGCGCTCCTGGTGCCACCGAAGTCGGCGCAGGCAGCGATGACGGTATGCAACCGGACGTCCTATGTGCTCTACACGGCGGTCGGCGCCGGACAGAAGGACGGTGTCCAGGTTCAAGGCTGGCAACGTGTCATTCCCGGCGCTTGCCGGATTCTTCTGCCGGGCGACCTGACGGCTTCCAGCTACTATCTCTATGCCCGCAGTTCCCAAGCCTATAGTGGCACGCCACGTGCCTGGGGCGGCGACGCAGCGCTTTGTGTGAAAAGCGTGAACTTTTCCGCGAAGAGTTCGGCGCCGGACCATAACTGCCCGAGCGATGACTTCTATCCGATTTCTTTCGCGGCGATCGACACTCACAGGCTCAAATCCTGGACGGCGACCCTTAGCGAAATGCCGTCCATCCGGACGTTGCCGCAGGCCGGCATCGCCGGGCTGAAGCGCCTGCTGCGCGATATCGGCTATGCCGTCGCGGGCGGCGGCGACGGGACGCCGGACAAGACCCTGGACAAAGCGCTGGCGGATTTTCGCAAGCGCATGAAGCTGGCGCCGAGCGCCAGCAACAGTGACCTGTTCGATGCGCTCGAGACCGAGGCGCTGAAATCGGCGACGCCGGCCGGCTTTTCGATCTGCAACGACACCGCAAAATCCGTGGCCGCGGCGATCGGACAGAAATTGCGAGGCGACTGGATCAGTCATGGCTGGTGGAAGATCGCCGCCGGAAGCTGTGCGACGGTGGTCGACAACCTGTCGGGGCTCGATTCGCTCTTCGTCTTCGTCCAGAAGATCAACGGACCGCCGCTGGTTGGCGGTAATGCCAAGTTCTGCGTCGCCGACATCGAGTTCGATATCCAGGGCCGAGGGAAATGCAGCGCGCGCGGACTGGCTGAAGCCGGTTTTGCGGAAATCCGTGTAAAAGGCCTTTCGGGATATGCCCTGCATGTCGGCGAGAACGGCATCGTCAAGCCGATGCGGCGTCAGACACGGACTTCGAAATAGCCGAGATGCCAGCGCATCTCGTCTTCGGTCATCGGGAAATGCACGCCCGCGCGCGCCGGAAGAAGCTCAGCGGCAGTCAGCTTCATCACGAAGCTCTGGATCTTGAACGCGATGCGCATGCTGAGGCCGGCATGCCAGACCAGGGCGGTCACCGGCTTGGCCGAGCGTGAAGCAAGGATCTTGCGCACCGTAAATTCGGGTACGTCGCCCAGGGCGGCAAGCGCCTGGATCACGGACTCGCGTTGGCCGGCATTGACGGCGGAATCGACGAAAGCTTCGTCGAGTCGTCCGCTGGCGCGCGCGTCCGCGACATCGCGTAAGGCCGAACCGGCCGGCGCATACTTGTCATTATTTTGCAGCCGCTGGCGCAGCTCCTTGTTAAGCTCACGCTTGATATCTTCATCGAGGCCATAGCGCCCAACGAGCTGCTCGATGAGATTTGAGCCGACGAAACTCGCGATACGGAGAATCGCGCGCCTGGAGAGATCCGCACGCAGTACAAGTGGCACCTGCCAGGACTGAATCTTCTCGGCCTGCGCGGCGATTTCGTCGAGTGTCTGCTCGCGGATCGCCGCGTCCGGATTGGCGATGAGCGCAGCGATTGCCGGGATGTCGAGCGACGAAACGATCGCCTCCGAGACGTCGGCATTGAGCGGCTTGCGCCGTGCGATGGCGGCCAGAACCTCTTCTGCCTGCCCCGCGGCAATGACTTCCATCAGATCGGCGTCGGAAAGCAGCGGCGAATATTCGAGAATCGGAGCCGCCACCATCGCCTCGATATCCTTGGCCAGGCTCTTGACGATGAACTTCGGGATGCAATCGAGCGTCTTGATTTCCTCGGCGAGGATGGCGCGGACGCGCGTGACCTGATCGCCGGCCAGGCGTTCAAGCGTCGCAATCGTGAGCTCCCGGATGCGCGTGCTCTCGTCGGCCGACAGGCGTGGCATCAGGCGAGCGATCTTGCGCGCTAGCTCCGCGCGCACCTCATCGTCGCCATCGTCGGCGAGGAAGCGATTGGTGTGGGCAGGCGCGGCTGGATTTGCAGCGACGGCGCGGCGCGTCGCCGGCGCGCCATTGTGTGCGAGGTAGTCCAGCACGTCGGAACCGGCATCGGTCCGTCCGGCAAGCTCGTCGCGCGCCATGCGGGCATGCGCTTCGAGACGCGCAAGCGCTTCTTCGCGCGGCATCGCATCCTTGGCTGCAGGCTTCGGCATTCTGGCTCTCCTGCCCCGATTTTGGGTATTGGCGGTTTCGGCGGGCTTAAGGGAGATGGTTGAGGAATTCTTACCGCCTTGCCAGCAACCCCCGCTTCGCCCATATGTCCCGCGATGAATCCCCCGGACTTTTGCGGTATCGACGCCTGGGTCTTCGACCTGGACCACACGCTCTACACCATGACGGCGGTGGAGCAGGCGGAGATGGAAGAGCGCATCTGCCGCTATGTGCAGCAGCATTTCGGCCTGCCGCGCGACGCGGCATGGAAGATCCAGAAGGATTATCTGCGCGACTACGGCTCGACGCTGGCCGGTCTCATCCAGAACGAGCGTATCGATCCGGACGCCTATCACGAGGTGGTCAACGACATCGAGGTTTTGGACTTGATGCCGGATTCCGTGTTGCGCAGTGGTTTGGAGCGCCTGCCGGGCCGCCGTTTCGTATTCACGAATAACGACGGTCGGTTCGCCGCGGAGGTCCTCCGACGCCTCGGAGTCGATGCACTGTTCGAGATCATTGTCGATGCGCGCGCCATGGAGTTCGTACCTAAACCGAAGCCCGGTGCTTATGCCGCCCTGTTGGCCACGACCGGCCTCGATCCGGCGCGGGCAGCGCTGTTCGACGACAGCCCACGCAATCTCGTGCCGGCGCGTGCCATGGGCATGAGGACGGTCTGGTTCAACGACGGACTTGGCCAGTCGCATTGGCGCATCGATGCGCCGCACTTGCATATCGACCATGAAACGGACGACCTTGCGTCCTTCCTCAATACGATCAGGATTTGACGACCATGACCGCCGAGCTTGCCCGCATCATCGACGACGCCTGGGAGAACGCTGCTGCGCTCGGCCCGGACACCAAGGGTGCGGTGCGCGAGGTCGTGGAAACCGTTTTGGCCGATCTCGATGCCGGGCGGGCGCGGGTCGCCGAAAAGCACGATGGTGCATGGGTCGTGCATCAGTGGCTGAAGAAAGCCGTACTGCTTTCTTTCCGTCTGAACGCCATGAAGCTTATCGACGGCGCGCCGGGCGACGCGATGTGGTGGGACAAAGTCGACAGCAAATTCGCCGGATGGGATGCGACGCGCTTTCAGGCGGCCGGCTTCCGCGCCGTGCCTGGCGCGATCGTACGGCGCTCAGCCTTCATTGCCAAAGGCGTTGTGCTGATGCCGAGCTTCGTCAATGTCGGCGCCCATGTCGGCGAAGGCACGATGATCGACACCTGGGCGACGGTGGGAAGCTGTGCGCAGGTCGGCAAGCATTGCCACATCTCGGGCGGCGCGGGCCTTGGCGGCGTGCTAGAGCCATTGCAGGCAGCGCCGACAATTATCGAAGACAATTGTTTCATCGGCGCACGGTCCGAAGTCGCGGAGGGTGTCATTGTGGGCGAAGGCTCGGTGCTGGCGATGGGCACGTTCCTGACCGCGACGACCAAGATCGTCGATCGGCATTCCGGCGAGATCATCACGGGACGTGTGCCGCCCTATTCGGTGGTGGTGCCGGGATCGCTCGGCGGCGGGCCGGGCAAGCCGGCGCTCAATTGCGGCGTCATCATCAAGACGGTGGATGAGCGCACCCGGGCCAAGACCTCGATCAACGATCTGCTTCGCGATTGACGCAGCGCAGCAGCGATTAACCCTTAGTTTCGCGGCGCTTTCGGGCATACTCCACGAGCAGCTTCGGTGGGGGCCGGTTATGGGGCTTGGGCATTATCTTTTCAGCTTCAGCGGGCGGGCGAACCGGGCCAGGCAGTGGGCGCTGATACTGGTCGGGATCTTATTCGGGATCATCACTGGCACGGCGTTCGGGATCATGGTGGGGTGGGGTTCGCTCCTCGCCCTGTTCCAGGGAAAAATTTCGGGCACACAGTTCGCGGCGATGCCGCAACTCGCGACCTTCGGCATCGTCGCGTGTGCGCTCTATCTGTTGAATTTGTGGATCGTGGTTGCGGTGACCACCAAGAGGCTCCACGACCGCAACAAGAGTGCATGGTGGCTGTTGGTCTTCTTCGTCCTCCCCTTCGTGCTGAACATCCCGGCGATTTTGACGATGCCGGCGCAATTCGCTCATTTGGGTGATGTCTTCAGGGCCGCACAGCAGAATCTGCCGCCGCCACCGCCGCCAATCGAGCCACCTCTTGTGTTGATCGCGCGCGCCGTCGCATCGTTGATCAGCCTGTGGGCATTCGTTGAGCTTTACTTCTTCCGCGGGACGGCCGGTGACAACCGTTACGGCCCCGATCCGCTCGCCGATTAATCCGGCTGACGACGGGCCGCGAGTTCGGCAAGCTGCTCCTCGCTCATGCCGAGTGCCTGGACGATGGGGGCAAAGACTCCCATCTGCGCGGTGCCGTGCGGACCGGCAGTGAGCCCGCCATCCATCACCAGCGCCTGCCCGGTCATCCATTCCGAACCGTCGGACGCGAGGAAAAGGGCGGTCTCGGCGATGTCGCGCGGGCGGCCACCACGTTGGAGGGGCTGGGAATTCTTTGCGGCATCGGCGATGGCGTCGAGACGCGTTTCCGCAAGCTGGCTCGGCATGCCGATCGCCGCGGCGAAGATGTTGGTCGCGATCAGGCCGGGACAGATCGCGTTAACACGGATGTTCAGCGGCGCGAGCTGGGACGAGGCTACGCGCGACATGTGGATGATACCGGCCTTGGCGATGGAATAGAGCAGCGGGCCGAAGCCGCTCTGCAGTCCGGCAACCGAAGCGGTCGAGATAATCGACCCGCCACCGACCTTCTTCATCTCAGGCACCGCGTATTTCATGCCGAACAGCGCAGCCCGAATATGCAGATGCATGACGGAATCGAAGCCTTCGGCGGTGACACCCTCGGCAGTTTCGGATGTTCCTCCGGTGCCGGCATTGTTGAAGAGCGTCGTCAGCTTGCCGAAGTGCTTCACCGCGGCGGCGACGGCCGCGGCGATATCCTCTTCCTTGCTCACGTCGCAGCGGACATAGCGTGCCTTGCCTTTGTGCTGTTCTTCGATCCGGGCGCCGCGATCGTCCTGGATGTCGGCGGCGATCACCTTTGCGCCTTCGGCAACGAAGAGATCGACCGTGCCGCGGCCGATCCCGCTGGCCGCACCAGTGATGACCGCAACCTTGCCTTCCAGACGACCCGCCATGATGTGCTCCCGATTTCTGTTCGATTGACCATAGCGAGGCCGGCGCGTACATCGCAATTGATGAGCGACCCTGTTTCCCTTGCGCAAGCCTTGATCCGTTGCCCTTCCGTGACACCGGCCGATGCCGGCGCCATCGGGTTGCTGGAAGATTTCCTCAAGCCCCTCGGCTTTGCCTGTCATCGGCTCCAATTCGAGGAGGTGACGAACCTCTATGCCCGGATCGGCACCCAGGGGCCGAATTTCTGCTTCGCCGGCCATACCGATGTGGTGCCACCAGGCGACGCCAAGCTGTGGAAGCACGATCCCTTCTCCGCCACCATCGAGGGTGGCACGCTATACGGCCGCGGCGCAGTGGACATGAAATCGGCCGTGGCGTGTTTTGCCGCGGCGGCCGCGCACTATCTCGGCCAGGGCAAGCCCTTCGGCTCGATCAGCCTGCTCATCACCGGCGACGAGGAAGGCCCAACCAACGCCAACGGTACCAAGCGGGTGCTGGGCTGGCTGAAGGATCAGGGCGAGAGCATCAGCCACTGCGTCGTCGGCGAACCGACCTCGACGGCAGCGACGGGCGATGTCCTCAAGATCGGCCGGCGCGGGACGATGAATTCCAAGCTGGTGGTGACCGGCGTGCAAGGGCACACCGCTTATCCGCACCAGGCGAACAATCCGATCCCGGCGATGGCGGCACTCGTCTCCCGGCTGGCGGGATGGAAGCTGGATGAAGGCACCGATCATTTCGACCAGTCGAACATCGCATTCACGACGCTCGATGTCGGGAACCCGGCGAGCAATGTTATCCCTGCCGAAGTGCGCGCGAGTTTCAACATCCGCTTCAACGACCGCCACAAAAGCGCCGAGCTTGTCGCGCATATTCAAAGCGAGATCGTGAGGATCGAAAAGGAATTCGGCGTGCAGGTGGCTTTCACGCACAATGTCAGCGGCGAGCCGTTTCTTACCCAGCCGGGACCGTTCACGCAGCTGCTGAGCGATGTGACGACCGCGGTGACAGGCCGCGCGCCGGTGCTATCGACCACCGGCGGCACCTCGGATGCGCGCTACATCAAGGACTATTGCCCCGTTGTGGAGCTCGGCCTGCCCGGCGGCACCATGCACAAGGCGAATGAGTGTGTCCCGATCGCGGAGATAGAGACGTTGACAGCGCTCTACGAACGAATCCTCGCAGCGTACTTCGCCAATCCGCCCGTATGAGTGACCCCCGCCCGATTGGCGTATTCGATTCCGGCATGGGCGGGCTGACGGTCCTGCGCGAACTGATCCGCGCGCTACCGGACGAGAGCTTCATCTATCTGGGCGATACGGCGCGCCTGCCCTATGGCACCAAGAGCGCGGATACGGTGCGGCGCTATGCGCAGCAGGCAGCGGCGGCGCTGGTCGCGCGCGGTGTGAAGATGGTAGTGATCGCCTGCAACACAGCAAGCATTTCATCGGCAGCGGTGGCGGAGTTGCTGGCGCCGCTGCCTGTGCTGGGCGTGATCGCGCCGGGCGCGAAAGCAGCACTGGCGGCGGCACCCGACGGTCCGGTGGCGGTGATCGCGACCGAGACGACCGTGAAGGGTGGCGCCTATCGCGCGGCGATCAGGGCCTTGGGATCGGACATCCCCATCGTACAACAGGCCTGCCCGCTTTTTGTGCCGCTGGCCGAGGAAGGACTAGTCGAAGGACCGATCGTGGAGGCCATCGTCGCCCGCTATCTGGGACCGGTGCTGGAGTCGATGCCGCGGCCGAAGGCGATCCTGCTCGGCTGCACGCATTATCCGGCGCTGAAAGGCGCCATCGCGAAGGTTGCCGGGCCTGAGATAGCGCTGGTCGACAGCGCGAAGACAGCGGCGGACGCGGTGGCTGCGACGCTGCGTGAGAAAGGCATCACGAATTCCGGCGGTGCGGCGGCGCTCAGTTTCCTCGCGACCGATGCGCCCGACCGGTTTGCGCGGGCGGGCGCGATCTTCCTCGGTCAGCCGATCGATCCGGGCGCGGTCGAACTTATCGACCTTCAGTAGTCCACGCGCACGAGATAGAGTCCATCCGATGGTGCGACGGGACCACAGCGGGTGCGGTCTTTCGCGGCGAGCGAATCGGCAAGATCGCGCGGACTCCACTTGCCTTCGCCGACCAGCTTCAGCGAGCCGACCATCGAACGCACCTGATGATGCAGGAAGGAGCGCGCGGACGCTTCGATGTGGATCTCGTCGGCGGCACGGCGCACATCGAGGCGGCCGAGCGTCTTAATCGGCGATTTCGCCTGGCACTCGGCAGCGCGAAAGGTGGTGAAATCGTGCTGGCCGATCATTGCCTGTGCCGCGTCGTGCATCGCATCGGCATCGAGCGCGTGGACGACATGCCAAACCTTGCAGGCCTCGAGCACCGGCGGGGCGCGGCGGGTGAGGATGCGGTAGAGATAATGCCGCGCGGTGGCAGAGAAGCGGGCGTGGAAATCCGTCGCAGCGATGGTTGCTTCGAGCACCGCGACATGCGGGCGGGCGAAATGGTTGAGCGCATCGCGCACCTTGTCGCCGGTGAAGTCCTTCACGAGATCGAAATGCGCGACCTGGCCAAGCGCATGGACGCCGGCATCGGTGCGGCCCGCGCCGGTGACCGTGATACGCTCGCCGGAGAAACTCGCGATGGCATCTTCGAGGATGCCCTGCACCGAGGCACCATTGTCCTGCCGCTGCCAGCCGACGAGGCTTGAGCCGTCATATTCGAGGGTCAGACGATAGCGCGGCATGGCTCAGCCAAGCACGTCGCCGCGCTTCAGCGCGAAGCCGCGCAGGAGATCGGCGGCGTTCATCGCCGCCTTGCCGGGGCGTTGGAGGCGCGTGAGGCGCAAAGCTCCGTCACCGCAGGCAACTGTGAGCGCATCGTCCAGCAGTGTGCCGGGCGCGCCTGTTCCAGTTGCAGGTACGCAGTTGAGAATCTTGAGCCGCTCACCCTTGACCTCACACCATGCACCGGGAAAAGGCGAGAGGCCGCGGATCAGGCAGTCGATCTCCCGTGTTGGCTTCGACCAATCGATCCTGGCTTCCTCCTTGAGGATTTTCTTGGCGTAGGTGACGCCCTCCTCCGGCTGCGGCGTCTCGATGGCGCTGCCGCGTTCGAGCGCACCCATCGCGCGCGCCATCAGATCGGCCCCGAGGCGGGCAAGCTCGTCATGCAGCTCGCCATAGGTTTTGCGGCCGATGGGCGTGCGCTCGGCCATCAGCACCGGGCCAGTGTCGAGGCCCTCTTCCATGCGCATTGCCATCACGCCGGTTTCGGAGTCGCCCGCCATGATTGCGCGCTGAATCGGCGCAGCGCCGCGCCAGCGCGGCAGGAGCGAGCCATGCAGGTTGAAGCAGCCGAGTCTGGGCGCATCGAGGATCGGCTTGGGCAGGAGGAGGCCGTAGGCGACGACCACCGCGGCATCGAGATCGAGCGCGGCGAAGAGTTCCTGCTGCGCCGTATCTTTCAGCGTCACAGGCGTGCGGACAGCGATCTTGTGCGCGAGCGCCAGCTTGTGGACCGGCGACGGATCGGTCTCGAGCCCGCGCCCTTTGGGACGCGGCGGTTGGGAGTAGACGCAGGCGATGTCGTGGCCCTGCGCGATCAGCTCGGCAAGGGTAGGAACAGCGAAGGCGGGGGTGCCGAGAAAGGCAAGACGGAGCGCCACGGCCTCAGCCGGCGTCTTTCAGACGCTTCGCCTTCTGGAGTTTGCGCAGGAGCATCGAGCGCTTCAGCTTCGACAGATGGTCGATGAAGAGGATGCCTTCGAGGTGATCCATCTCGTGCTGCAGGCAGGTGGCGAGCAGGCTGTCGGCTTCGAGCTCGTGCTTTTTGCCGTCGCTGTCGAGATATTCGGCCTTGATGCGCTCGGCGCGCTCGACGTCTTCCCAGATCTCGGGGACCGAGAGGCAACCCTCTTCGAAGCTCGCCAATTCGTCCGAGCGCCAGGTGATCACTGGGTTGATGAAGTGGCGCGGGTTCTTGTTGCCGTCGCGCTGGTCGAGGTCCATCACGATGATGCGCTTGGGCTCACCGATCTGGATCGCCGCGAGGCCGATGCCGTCGGCGGCGTACATCGAATCGGTCATGTCCGCGATCAGCTTGCGGATGCCATCATCGACCGTCTCGACCGGTGTCGAGACGACTTTGAGGCGCGGATCGGGCGCGGTAAGGATGGGGCGTACGGCCATGGCCCGGGAAATAGGGCGGGAACCCGGGGCGGTCAAGGGAAAGCCGATTTTCGCATGGATTTGGGCCTGATTGTGCTGGGAATCGCGATCGTCGCCGCGGCGGCGATTCTGGGCTTTGCGCTGCGCGGACGGAGCGCGCCGGCGCCCGAACCGCCGAAGCCGGATCCGCGCATCGATACGCTGATTTCCGAGCAAGGGCGGATCGGCGGACAGTTCACGCAGACGCTGGCGGCGCAGGAGGCGCTGCAGAAGTCGCTGGGCGAGCGGATCGACGCGCTGAACCAGCGGTTGGGGCAGAGCTTGAGCGAAAGCGCGGAGAAAACCGCTGCGACGATTTCGGGCATCGGCGAGCGGTTGTCGATCATCGACAAGGCACAGGAGAATATCTCGGCGCTCTCCGGGCAGGTGGTATCGCTGCAGCAGGTGCTGTCGAACAAGCAGGCGCGCGGCGCGTTCGCCCAGGCGCAGATGGAAGAGATCGTACGCGACGGGCTGCCGCCGACGCTCTACGAATTCCAGGCGACGCTCTCGAACCGCAACCGGCCCGACTGCGTGATCCGCATTCCGGGCAACAAGGCGCTGCTGGTCGTCGATTCCAAATTCCCGCTCGAATGCTTCACGCTGCTGCGCGCGGCGGTGACGGATGATGAAAAAAAGGTCGCACTGGCGCGGGTGCGGGCCGATGTCTCCAAGCATGTGAGCGACATCGCCGAGAAATATCTCATTCCGGGCGAGGTGCAGACGCCGGCGATCATGTTCGTACCGTCGGAGTCGATCTATGCCGAGCTGCATGACGGCTTCTCCGACCTGATCCAGCGCGCGCACCGTGCGCAGGTGGTCGTGGTCTCGCCGAACATCCTGATGCTGGCGATCAGCACCATCCAGACGGTGATGAAGGACGCACGGATGCGCGAGCAGGCGAACCTCATCCAGAAGGAGGTAGGCGTGCTGCTAAACGACGTGCGGCTGCTCGGCGACCGGGTGGAAAAGCTGCAGCGGCACTTCAATCAGGCCGACGGCGACATCAAGGACATCCTGACCTCAGCCGGAAAGATTGGCAGCCGCGGCGAAAAGATCCGCAATGTCGAGCTGGGGCCGCCGGAGGATCCCGCCCTGCCGAGCTAGCGGTTGGCGCGCTCAAACATTTCCAGGAATCGCGTGAAAACGGCTTCGAAATTCTCGTCGTTTACGTAGATGCCGGCTTCGTTCGCGACGAAATCTCCGTTGCTCCGCAGAACTATTTCGTAGTCGACCATGGCACCATGTTCCCAATTCCGGAACGACGCTATCGCAAATGCACCCTCGAATTCTGCGCCCATCGAACGGCCGTGCTTTTCGTTGTCTGAAAACGCTGCCTGCAGATCGTTGGATTGAAGTCCACTCACTCGAATAGCGAGCCAGTCGTGCCAGCGGCCATAGTCGAACGTCACAGTGACCGCCGTGCCTTGAACGCCGCGTTCAGCGTGCCTTCGTCAAGGTAGTCGAGCTCGCCGCCGACGGGGACGCCGTGGGCCAGGCGGGTGACCTTGGCGCCGGCGAGCGCATCCATGAGATAGTGCGCTGTGGTCTGGCCTTCGACGGTGGCATTCATCGCCAAGATCACCTCGTCGATGCCGCTCTTCACCCGTTCGATCAGCGAGGCGACGTTTAGGCGCTCGGGCGTGACGCCGTCGAGCGCCGAGAGCGCGCCGCCGAGGACATGATAGCGGCCGCGGAACACCCCGGCACGTTCGAGCGCCCAGAGATCGGCGACATCTTCGACGACGCAGAGCACATGCCCGTCGCGGCGCGGGTCGCGGCAGATCGCGCAAGGGCTTGCGGTATCGAGATTGCCGCAAGTCTCGCAGGTCTTGATCGCTCTGGCGGCGTCACGCATCGCGCTGGCGAGCGGATCGAGCAACTGGTCGCGCTTCTTGAGCAAGGTCAGCGCAGCGCGGCGGGCGGAACGCGGGCCGAGACCCGGCAGCTTGGCAAGAAGCTGGATCAGACGCTCGATCTCCGGGCCGGCGGAAATGCTGGCCATCAAGCGTCGTCTTCCGGCATCGGCGCGGCGATGTCCTCATCCGCGAGGCGGCGGACTTCCTTGATCTCCGCACCCGGGAAGCGGTCGAGCACGTCGCGCACCATCGGCTCCTGCGTGACGCTTTCGAATTTCGCGGCGCGGGCGCTGCGCTTCTGTTCGGCGATCGTCGGCTGGCCGCCGTCGCGCGAGACCGTCACCGACCAGCCGATACCAGTCCAGTCCTTCAGCTTCTGCTTGAGATCGCCGGCCAGCGTGCGCGGCGCCGTGGGTGTCGGCGCGAATTCGAGAATGCCCGGCTCGAGCCTGATAAGGCGAAGGCTGGTTTCGATGGTCGCCTTCAGGAGCGGGGCGTTGTTGGCCTGCGCGAGCGCGGCGATGTCCTGAACCGTGCGGAGTTCGATCCTGGGCACGGCCGCCATGGTCGGCTCGGGCGCGCGTCTGGGATTGGTCGAAGCACCGCCCGAGAAGGCTGCGCGCGGTGCGCCACCTTCGCTGCTGCCGCCGCTGGAAGGTGCACTCGTGGGTCGCGGCGACGGCGGATTGTCGATCAGGTCACGCACGAGCTTGTCGGTCGGCGGCAGATCGGCAGCGTAGGCGAGACGGATGAGCGCCATCTCGCAGGCGCTGACGGGCCGCGTGGCGTCGCGCACTTCGATCAAGCCCTTGAGCAACACCTGCCAGGCGCGGGTGAGTGATGGAACGGAGAGTTTTGCTGCCATCGCCACGGCGCGCTTGGCCTCGCCCGAGCCGCCATCGAAAAAGCCCTCGGCCCCCGGCGCGACCTTCACCCGGGTCAGGAAATGCACGATCTCGAGCAGGTCCTGCATCACTGTGAGCGGATCGGCGCCGTGGTCGTAGAGGCCGTTCAGGTCGCCAAGCGCCTCGGCGATTTTGCCGCCCATCACCTTCTCGAACAGGTCGAGGACGCGGCCGCGGTCGGCGAGGCCGAGCATGTCGCGCAGCTGATCAGCGGAAATCTCGCCGCCCTCCCCATGCGCGATCGCCTGATCGAGCAGGGAGAGGCTGTCGCGGGCCGAACCTTCGGCGGCGCGGGCGACCAGCGCCAGCGCATCAGGCGCAATCTTCACGCCCTCTTTCTCGGCTATGCCGGAGAGCAGGCCAACAAGCTCGGACGTCTCGATGCGGCGCAGATCGAAACGCTGGCAACGGGAAAGGATCGTGACCGGCACCTTGCGAATCTCAGTCGTGGCGAAGATGAATTTCACATGCGGCGGCGGCTCTTCCAGCGTCTTCAGGATCGCGTTGAAGGCCGGCTTCGACAGCATGTGCACTTCGTCGAGGATGTAGACCTTGTAGCGCGCACTGGCCGGGGCATAGCGCACGCTGTCGATGATCTGGCGCACCTCGTCAACGCCGTTGTTGGAGGCCGCGTCCATCTCCTGGATGTCGACATGACGGCTTTCGGCAATCGCCACGCAGGGCTCGCAGACGCCGCAGGGATGGATCGTCGGCTCAGTCCGCTTACCATCAGGACCAATGCAATTGAGCGCGCGGGCGATGATGCGCGCCGTCGTCGTCTTACCGACGCCGCGGACGCCGGTAAGCATGAAGGCATGGGCGATGCGGCCGGTGGCGAAGGCGTTGGAGAGCGTCTTGACCAGGGCTTCCTGCCCAACGAGGCCGGTGAAATCCGATGGCCGGTATTTGCGCGCCAGCACGCGGTAGGGCTTCGCCTCCGCTGCCGGCGCCGGATCGAGACCAAGGGACGGTTCGTCACTCATCGCCGCCATCATAGCAATCCGGCGCGGGCGATGGCCAAGCTCCATCAGGCGTTATCGGTGAATATCTCCTCGATTTTCAGGCCGAAAGCCCGGGCGATGGCAAAAGCCAGCGGCAGCGAAGGGTCATAGCGGCCGTTTTCGATGGCAATCACGGTCTGGCGGGAAACATCGAGCCGGGCGGCGAGATCCGCCTGGGTCATGCCGTGCTGGGCACGAAGGTCCTTGAGCATGTTTTTCATCTCGGGGTGCGGATTTTGGTCATGAAGGCCGAGACCGCGACGAACAGCACCGAGAAGTAGATTTCCCACATGCCGGGCAACTCGGGCTGAAGGCCGAAGGCGCGGCGGATCGCCGGCCACGACCATGCAATGCCGACGATCAGTCCGGCCGTGAGAGCAATCGATTGAAGAAACATCAGGCGCTGGAGCTCGTCGATCCGCAGATAGTGGCGCAGGAAGGACAGCAGCAGCAGCCAGACGGGGATTACAGGCATCAACTGGACCGCCGTATACAAGTCCGTTCCGGGCGACAGCCGTGCGTTGTGGGCGTAGATCGTGCTCGCAGCAAGCAGCGCCACCGCACCGGCTGCCTCGAGAAAAAATCGGCCGACCGTTCGGGCTTCGCGATGTAGTCCGGGCTGAGCGTGTGCGGGCATGGATATCTCCTGTCTTTCGATCTCAGGCGTGGGCTTCCGGGGACATGGCGCGACGGTTTCTACAGTCCATCGCACCCATCCTTGTAAAGCACACTTTACATAGTTGGGTGCAAATGGAGTGTCAAGGGACCTTTACGTTGAAATTTGGGAGGTGGAAGCCGACTGACCCGGGCCGGATTCGTTACGGCTGCTTCGTTCCCGACCTGACCGGGTTAGCGAGCGGACCGTCCAACCGACTTCCGGGATGGCATATAGGCGGCGAGGACGAGAAAAGCGAGTCGGTTTGGTTCAGCCTGCCGCAATTCCGAGTTCCAGCGGACGCAGGCGAGCCTTCGGCAGTACGAGCGTCACCGTCGTGCCGACATCGACGACGCTCTCCAGGTTGAGCGAGCCGCCATGCATTTCCATGAACCGCTTCGCCAGCGGGAGACCGAGACCCGCGCCTTCGTATTTGCGCGCCAGACTCGAGTCCACTTGGCCGAATTGTTCGAGCGCCCTCGGGATATCCTTTGCCGCGATGCCGATTCCGGTGTCATGCACGGTGATCGCAAGGCCTGCAGGCACTTGCTTCGCACGGACAGTGATCGAGCCTCCTGCGGGCGTGAACTTCACCGCATTTGCCAGGAGATTGATCAGCGCCTGCTTGATCCGGCGGCGGTCGGCGTAGACTTCTGAAAGGGCGGTGTCGCACTTCGCCTCGAGTTTGAGCCCGCCACTTTCCGCCTGGGGAGCGATGAAGCGCAGCGACTGGTCGACGAGGTCTCCAACCGCAAAGGTGTCTTCTTCAAGCTTGAGTTCGCCGGCATCGATGCGCGAGATGTCCAGTACGTCGTTGATCAACGACAGAAGGTGCACACCGCTGTTGTGAATATCGTTGGCATATTCGCGATAGCGGTCGCCGCCCAGCGGTCCGAAGGCTTCCATCCGCATCATCTCGGAGAAACCAATCACCGCGTTCAACGGCGTTCGCAGTTCATGGCTCATGGCCGCCAGAAAGGACGACTTCGCGCGGTTGGCGGAGTCTGCCGCGGAGAGCGCGGAGCGCAGATTCCGGGAGGTTTCCTGAAGCTGGGTCTGGGTCACTTCCAGCTCCGCGATATGCGCCAATAGGCGCTCGGCCTCACCACGCTGCCGGGCCTGCAAATAGCTGTCGACAAGCGCGCAGACCATGCCGAGCGCAACGATCAGGATCGCAAGAGCCGCAATTGCCAACGCAAGGATCGCGGGATTAACGACAACATCGGGCACGGAGACGCGCGGATCGAAGCGATATGTGACCGCGGCCATGCCGGTAAAGTGCATGCCACAGATTGCGAGCGTGAAGAGCATGGTCGCAACCGCATACGAGAAGCGCGTCAGCCGATCGAGCATGTAACGCATCCCGTAGGCCATGAGGAGAATGCCCAGGACGACCGACGCTACGACATACGGCCAATCCCACTGTGCATCGACGGGTGCGCGCATAGCGGCCATCCCGACATAGTGCATGACGGCAATGGCCGCGCCGGCAATTGCGCCGCCGGTTGCGGGTCTATGGCGAGCACAGGCGATCCAGAAGCCTAGACCGCAAAGCGAAACGGCGATCATCGCAGACAGCACGGTCAGCCAGATGTCATAGGCGACAGGAAATCCTGCCCGGTACGCGAGCATGGCGACGAAATGCGTGCCCCAAATGCCGATGCCGCCGACAAAACCCGCACTCGCGAGCCACAGGTCGCGCACCAGGGGGACCTGACCTTCGGAACGCCGGATCATGCTCATCGCCGTCGCGCAAGAGAATAGGCACAGGATCGCGGCCAGGCCGACAAGCCAGAGATCATGCTGTTCGAAGACGCAACCGATGACGCGCGACATGTTTCCCGTTGTGAGCGGTCGTGTGGCCTTAGCGCACCTTAGGAGGGGGGCGTAAACGGGGCACTAAGCCGTTCAAACAGATGGCCCTAGGGGAACCCCTTAGGCGCGATCCAGCCATGCGAACCGCCGACTTGGCCGGTGCCCGGCGCAGCGGCTAGGTTCCCGCAACACAGCGAGGAAACGCCATGATCCCCTTCACCGGCAGTCCGCTCGACAGGGCCAGCGAGAAGCGTACCGATGCAGATTGGGTAGCCGCGAAGCGGCGCGACCCCAATTCCTACATCCTTCCGATGTGGCGCCTGCAACCATTCATCATCGGACCCGAGAAGGCACAACCGCCATTGGAGCTCGGCCTGCTGCGTCCGGGGTTGGCCGAAGCGCTTGCGGCACCCGATGCACCTTGCGTGTTTCTCGGCCTTGAAGGCGACAAGGCGATGTTCGCCATCGACATCTCGGCGGCGCGCGACCCGGTGAGTGAGGGTCCGCTTGCGGGCTTCGGTCATTTTCGCGACGCGCGCGCGGCCGGCGCAATGCTGCCCGCAAAGGACGCTGCGATCATGGGCCAGGCCAAGGCCATGATCGACTGGCACAACCGCCACGGCTTCTGTGCCAATTGCGGCGCCAAAAGCGAGCTCGCCGATGCCGGCTGGAAGCGCTATTGCGCGGCATGCAAGACCGAACACTTCCCGCGCACCGATCCGGTCGTGATCATGCTGGGCGTACATGACGGCGCCTGTCTTGTCGGCCGCAACAAGCGCTTCCCCG
This sequence comes from Pseudomonadota bacterium, assembly GCA_018241025.1. Classification (GTDB taxonomy): domain Bacteria; phylum Pseudomonadota; class Alphaproteobacteria; order Micropepsales; family Micropepsaceae; genus Rhizomicrobium. The sequence continues at coordinate 404,175 of JAFEEQ010000004.1, read as the reverse complement.
GCAACTTCTATTCGGCGCTTGCCGGCTTCATGGAGCCCGGCGAGAGCATCGAGGAAGCCGTCCGGCGCGAGCTGATGGAGGAGGTCAACCTCAAGGTCGGCAAGGTGCACTATCACGCGACTCAACCCTGGCCGTTTCCGTCCTCATTGATGATCGGCTGTCTTGCCGAAGCCGAGAGCCGCGACTTCAAGCCGGACGGCGAAGAGATCGCCGATGCAATGTGGGTCGACCGCGACAAGGCGCGACGCCTCATCGCCGGCGAACGCTTCGACGACATCTCGGTGCCGCCGGCGATCGCGATCGCACATCACCTGATCAAGGCATTCGCCGAAGGATTGTTTTGAGCGGGACACGGGCGCTTCTGGCGCTGCAGGCGCAGACCCTGTTCGAACTGTCGCCGCAGCTGCGGATGGTAAGGGCGCGCGATCCCGACAACTCTCCCGCGCCCCGGCTGTATCTCGGCGGCGGAGACGATGGCTGGGTCGGCTATGTGCGCCACGATATCGGCGAGACACAGACGCGGGAAATCAACTCCTTGCTGCGCGACGAACCTGCCGTGACAGCGCCGGGCGCCACACCGTGCCATGCCGAACGCTATCGCAAGATCCTCGATGCCGAGCCGCTCAGTCCGCACAATTATGGCCCGGTGCACAGACTGCCGCGCGGAGTGCCGGCTCCGCATGTCGATGCGACAATCGTCTGTTGCGATACGGCCGAAGGCAGGGCACTGACGGAAAGGATCATCCGCGACGGAATGCCAAAAGGGCTATCGGACGCCGGTTTCGTCGATTTGTCCCACTTCTGGGCGCCGTGGTGCGCAGCGACGGTTGGCGACGACATAGCGGCACTGGCGTTCTGTGTCCGCGACGGGCTCATGGCACGCGAGATCGGAGTCTATACCGTTGCCGACTATCGCGGCCGAGGATATGCGCCCGCAGTGACAGCGGCATGGAGCAGGCTGCATCCGCGCCATCCCGTGCTGTTCTATTCCACGCATCGCGACAATCTTGCGTCGCAGCGCGTCATTGCGCGATTGAGATTACCGTTCCTGGGCGAAAGCATGCGGATACCATGAGCGACATCATCATTCGGCCGGCACGCGAGGACGAATTCGATGCGGTGACGCGCGTCTGGCTCGACAGCCATGTCTCGACCGGCTTGGCGACGAACAGCGACGCGACATTTGCCGATTTGCGTGCCCGGATACCGGTCGAGATCGCCAATGGCTGGCAGCTCCACGTCGCCGAATTGAGCGGCGCGATCGCCGCAATGCTCGCCTTCCGCACGCGCGACAATTATCTCGACCAGATCTTCGTCGCACCGAAGTTCCAAGGAATGGGTGTCGGCAGGAAACTGATGGCCTTTACGCGGGAACATTTGCCGGATGAGATCTTGCTGCGCACGGCCGTCGCAAACACCAGGGCGATCGCGTGGTACGAAAGGGAAGGCTTCGTCCGCGAGAATGAGATGATGCAGGAAGGCTGGTCCGGCCCACGCGTCTACTATCGCTGGCGGCGACGCTAGTCCGGCATGCCCTCGCGGAATTCGTGCGCCGGATAGATGCCGAGGATCGTCAGCTTCGTCGTGAAGAAGGCAAGTTCCTCGAGCGCGAGCTTCACCAACCGATCTTCGGGATGACCTTCGATATCGGCGTAGAACTGCGTCGCGTTGAATGAGCCGCCGAGCTGATAGCTCTCGAGCTTGGTCATGTTCACGCCATTGGTGGCGAAGCCGCCCATCGCCTTGTAGAGCGCGGCCGGCATGTTGCGCACGCGGAAGATGAAGGTCGTGACGATACGGCGGCCGTCGTTCGGTGCGTCGTCCGGCTCGCGTGACATGATGAGGAAGCGGGTGTGGTTATGATGCTCGTCCTCGACATCGGCCTTCAGCACTTCGAGGCCGTAGATCTCGCCGGCAAGCTTCGACGCGATGGCGGCGGACGTCGGATCGCCCAGCTCGGCGATATGCTTCGCGGAGCCGGCGGTGTCGTGCCAGTTCTCGCCGATCAGATTCAGCTCCTTGCGGATCTTGACGCATTGCTGCAGCGCCGGCCCCTGGCTGAACACACGCTTCAGCCCCGTAAGCGTCGCACCCTTGAGCCCAAGCAACTGATGATGGATCGGCAGGAAGTGCTCGCCGACGATGTGCAGCCCGGCATCGGGCAACAGGTGGTGGATGTCCGCAATGCGGCCCATCGACGAGTTTTCGACGGGGATGACGCAGAGATCGGCTTCGCCGATGCGCACCGCGTTCACTGCATCGTCGAAGGTCGGGCGCGGCAGGAAGGCCGCGTGCGGAATCGCTTCGCGCGCGGCGAGGTTGGCATAGGCGCCGGGCTCGCCCTGGAAGGCGACTTTCTTGGCGTTCTTGATGGCAGATCCACTCATGACGATGCTTTCCGACTCAACTGCTGGCGCGCTTTTTCAAGATCCTCGGGAGTATCGACGCTGAGCGGAACGCTGTCCACGCGCGCTACCGCAAAACGCATCCCTGCCTCAAGCGCGCGAAGCTGCTCCAACTTTTCGCGCTTCTCGAGCGGCGAAGGTGGCAGAGCGACGAAACGCGCCAGAGCGTCGCGGGTATAGGCGTAGATGCCGATATGGAAGTAGAGCGGCCCGTCGCCGGCAGGCGCGGTCGCGCGGGTAAAGTAGAGGGCACGGCCGAAGGCGCCATCCGGCTCCCAGGCGACGATCGGCTTGGGGACGTTGGGATTGGTGCGGTCGGTCGGATCGACAATCTCCGTCGCCAGGGTGGAGACATCGGCCCCTTTGCGGATCAGGGCCTCCGAGACAATGCGGACATAGGAGGGATCAAGCGCGGGGAGATCGCCCTGGAGATTGACGACGGTGTCGCATTCACCGCTGGGATCGACCCGTTCCAGCGCTTGCCAGATGCGATCGGAACCGGAGGGCAGTTCGGGGTCGGTCAACACCGCCTCGCCACCCGCCGCCTCGACTGCCCGGACAATCTCGGGCTCGGCCGCGGCGACAACGACGCGTCCCATCGACGACGCCATCGCTTGACGCCAGACACGAACGATCATCGGCACACCGGCGATATCGGCCAGGGGCTTGCCGGGCAGGCGCGTGGACGCCATGCGGGCGGGGATTAGGACGATCGGTTTCATCGAAACCCTTGAATTCCCTTGAATTCTGCGACGCTTCGCCGCAATGACGGTTCCTACTCCACGGGTAATGTCCCCCGGCATTCGATCACCGCAAAGCGGAGCGTGACCATATGGATTCCTGGGAGTGGAACAAGATCGCCGGCGCGGTCCTGGGCACGCTGATTCTCGTGCTGGTTATCAAGTTCGGCACCGAGGCGCTGTTCGACGTCGAGAAGCCGACGAAGGAGGCCTATCACGTCGAAGGCGTCGTCGAGACGCCGACGGCTGGCGGTGCGCCCGCGGCTCCAGTCGAAGAGCCACTCCCCGACTTCGGCACCGTGCTGGCTTCGGCCGATGTCGGCGCCGGCAAGGCGATCTCGACCAAGTGCGAACAGTGCCACGATCTGACCAAGGGCGGTCCGAACCGCATCGGTCCCAATCTCTGGGGCCTGGTCGATCGTCCGCGCGCGGAGCATCCCGGGTTCTCCTACTCGAGCGCTATGAGCGCCGACCACGGTCCGTGGACCTATGACAAGCTGTTCAGGTTCCTGAAGTCGCCGCAGGTGGATATTCCGGGCACGAAGATGACCTTCGCGGGCCTGCGCAGCGCGCAGGATCGCATCAATCTGCTCGCCTATCTGCGCACCCAGGCCGATACGCCCGCACCGATCCCGGCACCTGCTCCGGCCAAGCCCGCCGAACCGGCACCGGCCAAGCCCTGACCGGGTTGCGGCGCCGCCTCAAACGCGCGAGCGTTCGGGCATGAGCATTCTTCTCCTCGTCCCGCCCGGCTGGGGCGGGCTGTGGCAGAGCCCTTTGTCGGTCGGCGGCCGCAAGGTCTATGCGCATGGCGTCGATCCGTATGACCCCGCAGAGATCGTCTATGCGGTCAGCTTTCGCCCGCCGCCGGGCCTGCTCAAGTCGCTGCCGAATCTCAAGGCGGTGTTCTCGCTCGGGGCGGGCGTGGACGGCTTTCTGCTCGATCCGGATTTCCCGAAGGACAAGCCGCTCATTCGCTTCGTCGATGAGACGCTGTCGCGCGAGATGGCGCAGTTCGCGGTGCTGCATGTGCTCATGCAACATCGCACCGTGGCACATTTTGCGGCGGCGCAGGCCGAAAGCACATGGCGCCAGCGCATGCTACCGAGACCGACGGAAGAGACCCGCGTCGGCATTCTTGGTCTCGGCGAAATCGGAACTGTGTGCGCCGAACGCCTGCGCGATATGGGCTTTCCTGTCACCGGATGGAGCCGGACCCGCAAATCGGTAGAAGGCGTGAAGAGCTACGCAGGTGCCGGCGAACTCGACACCTTCCTCGCCGGATGCGATTTCCTAGTCTGCGTGCTGCCGCTGACGCCGGACACGCGGCACATTCTGAACACGGAAACATTCGCCCGACTGCCCAAGGGCGCCTATGTGATCAATATCGCCCGCGGCGGCCATGTGAACGAGCCCGACCTAATCGCGGCGATCGATTACGGTCACCTCTCGGGTGCCACGCTCGACGTCTTCGAAACCGAGCCTCTGCCGGAAACCAGCCCGATCTGGAAGCATCCGAAAATCATCGTGACGCCGCATGTCGCGGCGATCACCTCGCCCACCGCGGCAACGCGTTCGATTCTTTCCGGCATCGCGACGATCGAACGTGGTGAAGAACCGAAGAATGTCGTAGACATGACGCGGGGATATTAGCGCAGAGCAGTCCATGAGATCGGTAACACGCGGCCGCGACTACCACGCTCTGTTCGACGAATTTTTCGATATCTACAAGCGCCGGCCAATCGTCAGCAACGACGGCGGCATGCTGATCCCGCACATGTTCGCGACATGGGTCCTTATCCGGGAAGCCAAGCCTGAAGTCGTCCTTGAAAGCGGAATCTGGCGCGGCCAGTCGACATGGCTGATCGAGCAGGCCACCGATGCCGATATCATTTCGGTCGATCTGGAACTTGGGAATCGAGTCTATTTTTCCAAGCGTGCAAGATACGTCGACTACGACTTCGCGCATCTTGACCTGAGCGCGCTACCCAAGTCGAAAACGGTTCTGTTCTTCGACGATCACGTCAACGCCTTCGACCGCCTTATGCAGGGCCGCGCCTGGGGCTTTACCAATTTCATTTTCGAAGACAACTATCCACCCGGCTTGGGCGACACGCCTTCGCTGAAGCAAATGCAAGCCGGCAGCTATGATGCTCACGGCCCGGACCGCAAAGGAGATGCCCCAAACTGGCGCCAGAAAGCCTTGCGCAATCTGCGCCCGATGCTGGCCAAGTGGGTGTACCGCGCAGAACGCTATGACGCCGCACAACTGCAAGGTGCGCTTGCTGCGTTGAACTATGAATACGAAGAATTTCCGCCGCTCAAAGTGTTTCCGGACACGCGCTGGCAGACGGATTGGCGGAAGACGTATGGCGATATTCCTGCCTGCCTTGATCCGGCGAAGATGAGCGCTGAAGCTGCCGCGCTGATCGAACGCGAAGGGCGCGGCTATACGTCGATTTGCAGCGTCAGAGCGCCCGAAGTCTAAAGCCGCTTGATCGCAGTGACCGGTCCCGCAACCGGTGCGATACGGGCTATCGCATCTTCGAGCCGCTCGACTTCGACCTGCATGTGATAGGCGTTGGCGTGAATGAGCCGCGTCTCGTCCAGCATGATGCCGACATGACCGTTCCAGAACACGAGGTCGCCGCGTTTGCGCGCGAGGAACGGACAATCGTCGCCGAGGGTTGCTTCCTGCTGATCGGTGTCGCGCGGGCAGGATCGCCCGGCCGAAGCGAGCGCGATCTGGACAAGGCCCGAGCAATCGAGTCCGGCAAGCGTTTTTCCGCCCCATACATAAGGTGTTCCGGCGAAACGCTCTGCGGTCGCGACCCAGTCCGGTGCGACTTGATCACGGGGCACAAGGTGACCGAGAAACACAAAGCCGCCCGGTGCAATGCGTCCAAATCCGCGGGTCCGCTCCAGAAGCTTCACCGAGGCGTTGAGCGGGAGCATGTCGAGCACCGCGGATTTGACATCGGGCGCAGACAATAACGGAGTCGACACTGCGTTCACCCGGTGATCGCCTTCGAGCGCATCCGCCAGAGCCGCAGGATCGAGATATCCGACATAGGAATCGAAGGCCGACTGGACATAGGCCCAGCCATCTTCGATCTCGAAGAGCGTCACGGCGTCGCCGAACAGAAGTTCATTGTCGCGAACGGATTCAGCCGTCGGCCGATGATGCAAAGACACGCGGCCACGGCCGATCCGGCGCGGGCTTCCATGCGCCGGCGCCGAGCCGTGAACCAGAGGCGTCGTGCGTGCGTCCGTCATTTTCCGTAACGGGCCTTGAGCATGGCATAGAGAGCGCGTGCCGTGGTCACTTCCGCGCCGGTACGGCGGCCGGGACGCGGACGATCGACCCAGCCGGCGATGTCGAGATGGACCCAACTCTTCGCCTTCTCGACGAAGCGATTGAGGAAGAGCGCCGCGGTGATCGCGCCGGCATAGCCGTAATTCGGATTGTTGTTGAGGTCGGCGACGGTCGAATTCAATGTCGGCTCGTAGCCGCGCCACAACGGCAGGCGCCACATCCAGTCCTGCGTCGCATTGGCGTGGGTCATCAGATCGGTGGCGAGCGCTTCGTCATCGGTGAAGAAGGGCGGCAACTCGAAGCCGGTGGCGACACGCGCCGCGCCGGTCAACGTCGCGATATCGATGAGCAGGTCGGGCGTCTCGGAATCCGCTTCGGTCAGCGCATCGGCAAGAACAAGACGGCCTTCGGCATCGGTATTTCCGATCTCGACCGTGAGACCTTTGCGCGATGGGAAAACATCGCTCGGACGATAGGCAGTGCCCGAGATCGAGTTTTCCACCGCTGGCACGAACACGGTGAGACGGACATCGAGTTTCGCGCCCATCACCATGTCGGCAATGGCCAGCACTGTCGCGGCGCCACCCATATCCTTTTTCATCGTAGCCATGCCCGAGGCCGGCTTGAGATCGTAGCCGCCAGTGTCAAAGCAAACGCCCTTACCCACAAGCGTCAGCTTTGGGGCGCCGGGCCGGCCCCAGACCAGCCGGGCCAGTCGTGGTGCGCGCGCCGAACCTTTGCCGACGGCATGGATGAGAGGATAATTCTGCTTGAGCAGGGCTTCTCCTACCACAGCCGAATATGTCGCGCCGTGTTTCTTCGCGAGGTCGCGAACCGCACCGGCAAGCTCCTCAGGCCCCATATCATTGGGCGGTGTGTTGATGAGATCCCGCCCAAAGGCAACGGCGGCGGCAATGCGCGAGACCTCTTCGCCGTCCACATCCTTCGGAAGGACGAGCTTCGCGCCCTGCGGTTTGGCCTTCTTGTACCGGGCGAACTGATATGCCCCGAGCGCCCAGGCGAGCGTGCCATTGGTGCCACCCTGCGCGTCAGGCACATCGGCGAAACGATACGTGCCCGCCGGCAGCAGCTCCGAGAAATGGGCGAGAGCATAAAGGTCTTCGCCTTTGCCCAGACCAAGTACCGCCGCGGCCAGTCCGCCAGAAGCATTCGGAAGGAGCTTCAACTCGCCGTCGCGCGCGGCAAAGCCGGTAGCTTTGAGCGCCGCAGCATCCCGTTTGGTCAGGCGGGCGAGAAAGCCTTTCAGGCCAGCCGTCGTCACGGCATGAAGCGGCGTCGCAAGGCGGGCTGAGCGGACAAAGCTCGCGTGCATGATGTCTTCCTTTGCCAGTCCCCCCATGGATAGGACGGCGCTGAGCGGCGCGCAACGCGGCCATGCCGAAATGGAGAGGTGCATCGCCACATCAAAGGCGGCAAGACTGGAAGCCCCGTCCAAGGAGACCGCCATGGCTGCGCGTTACACCCTGATCGTTGGCACGAAGGAATGGTCGAGCTGGAGCCTCAGGCCCTATCTTGCTCTGCGCGCGACCGGCATCCCTTTCGAGGAAATCGTGGTGCCACTGCGCCAGCAGCCGTTGACGGGCGACGAGATTCGCCGCTTCTCGCCAGCAGGGCGCGTGCCGATCCTGAAGATCGCCGAAAACGGACAGGAAATGACAGTGTGGGACAGCCTCGCGATCTGCGAGACGCTGGCGGAGCGCCATCCCGATGCCGGCTTGTGGCCAGCAACCGCGGCGGTACGCGCGGAGGCACGATCTTATGCCTGCGAAATGCATTCCGGATTTCCCGATCTCCGCGACCAGCTGCCGATGGCCTTCGTCCACCGGCTTCCGCTGCCCGCCCTGCGCGAGCAAACCAAGACGCAGATTGTGCGCATTATCGAGGCGTGGTCGTCGGCGCTGTCACGCTTTGGCGGGCCATTCCTGTTCGGTGGATTTTCCGTGGCCGACTGCATGTACGGCCCCGTCGTCTCCCGCTTCGTGACGTATGGCGTCGACGTTCCACCGCTCATCGCGACCTATATGGAGCGAATGATGGCGCGGCCGGCGATGCGGGAATGGGGTCAGGCGGCGCAAATCGAGGTCGATGCCGGGTTGCCGACGAGCTAATTCCGGCGCGGCTTGAGCACACCGACGTCGCGATAGAAGCGCGCCGCGCCGGGATGCAACGGTGCCGGCAGATCGAGCACAGCGCTTTGGAGCCGTATCGCAGCGGCCGCAGCGTGCCCCTGACGCAGGGCGGCGCGGTTTCCGCTGCTGAACAGTGCTTTCATGATCCCGTAAACAAGAGTATCCGGCACCCTGGCGTTCACCACCCAGAGCGCGCGGACGCTGACGGTGTCGACAGGCCCGACTCCGCGATAGATACCGCGTGGAATCTGCGACGCGGAGAATTCCGGAACCGCCTTGATCAGCCGGTCGCGGCCGGCGCCGTCGATCGGCACGATGCGCGCGATTCCGCGCGAAACCAGATCGTCGACCAGCGCGATCGGCGTGCCCCCGGCAAAGAAAAACGCGTCGATCTTGCCCTGCCGGAGCAGCTGCGCATCGACATCGGTCGGATTGCGGCTGGTCTTCATGCGCCAGACGGGAAGGCGATAGGCCTTGAGTATCTCGCTTACAGCGACGGCCGTTCCCGAGCTCTCGGCGCCGAGCGAGACGCGCATGCCTCTGAGGTCTGAGACACTAGCGATCTTCGAATTGCGCGCGACGAGAAGGTGAATCTGTTCGGGGAAAAGCGCAGCCATGACGCGCAGGTTGTTCTGCCCGCCGGCTTTGCGGAACACTCCGCTCCCTGCGACGGCCTGAGCCACGACGTCACCCTGCGCGAGACCGGATTCGGCCGTACCGGCGTTGACGGCTAGGACATTGGCCACCGCACCTTCGGAGGTCCGGGCACTGGCGATCAGACCCGAAGGCCCGCAGACATCGCTGCTCTCGCAGCGGTCCACTCCGGGCGGGTGACTGACCAGACCTGCGATCAGCTGACCGACTGGAAAGTAAGTGCCGCCGGTCGAGCCGGTGAGAATCTGGAACGAAATACGCTGCGGAACGGCGTTGGCGGCGACAAGATCGAGCGCGAACACGACGCCAAGGACCGGGACGGCCAAGGCGGCGAAAGCCATCCCTGCAAATCGGCGCATGTTCATCGCGCGCAGTCCAACTCATCTTTGCGTCAGGAATTGGACATCCGGGTCCATCTCCGCCGCGCCCGCCGGAAAGTCCGGCCTTTGCTTCGTTATGCCTCAATATACTTAAGTGTTTGTTGACCCGCGATGCCGCATGCTTGCTCAGGACCTTGTCCGGCAAGAGGAATTCGTCATGCGTGGCTTTGCTGTTCGTTTCGCGGGAGTCCTGCTGTGCGCCAGCGCGCTGAGCGGTTGCGGCGCGTTCGGCGACGACAACGCCGTAACCATGCCGCGCCCCGGCGCCGCCGATCCGTCGCCGATCGCGGCCGACGTGACGAGCGCAGTCCAGCAAGCCCAGGCCTTGCGGCTCAAGGGCAATTTCGAAGCAGCGACGCGTATCCTGAGCGAAACCATGCTGGCGGCCCCCGACGATGCCCGCGTGGTGGGTGAATACGGCAAGCTGCTGGCCCAGGAGGGCCACAGCGGCGATGCGATCCAATTCCTGCGCCGCGCAATCGAGCTTCAGCCCAGTGACTGGACCCTCTACTCCGCCCTTGGCGTTGCCTTCGATCAGAGTGGCGACCACAACAGTGCACGCGTCGCTTACGAACGCGGCCTGGGATTGAAGCCCCATGAGCCGGCAATCCTGAACAACTACGCAATGTCGCGGATGCTCGCCGGCGACCCGGTTGCGGCGCGAACGCTCATGATCCAGGCCAAGGCTGCGGGCTCGTCCGATCCGCGTATCGAAAAGAACCTCGCCATGCTCGACCGGCTCGCCCCTGCTCCAACCCGGACGGCCGACGCTGAGCCGCCTGCTTCGACGATACCGGTCACGCCGGTGAAGCCGGTGGCATCCAGTCCACTGCCGCCGATGACGGCCAAGGCCGACCGTGCGCCGACCGCTCTCGGAGGCCCGGTCATGTTGGGTCAGCCCGTCGGCCCCAACGGGCCGGTCGAGAAGCCCGCCAAGACGCCCGTGAAAGTCGCCGCGCATCCGGTCAAGCCGACCAAGCAGAACGTCGCCGCAAATACGCCGCCGAAATCCGGCAAGGTGGCCAAGGCCGACAAACCTGCGAAACCGTCCAAGGATCAAATCCCGGCCCTGCGCATGGCCGCGGACACCGGCAAGCCGTAACGCCAACACCGAACGAACCGAGGATTCCGGCTATAGCCGCGGCGCGATCGCCACGCTGGCCTCGTCCGAGGTGATTACAGGAATCACCTCGAACTCAGCGAGATCGTTCCAGTTCGCGATCCATGCGTCGAGCTGGCTGCGGTCGTCGCACTCCATGACCTGAAAACAACGCGTCAGATCCGGCTCGACCCAGCTTGCCAGATAAGTGACGCCATCCGGCATCATGCGTCCCCGATCGCGAAATCGCCTGTAGACAGGCACTGCATCGCCGTTCCGGAAACACTCAATGATCATGAACAGCATGGCGCCAGCTCCAGATAGGCGAGACATCAGATGCTGACGGCGCCGACCAGTCCAGAACCTCAATGGCTCATATGCATGATCTTCATGATAGCCGGGCCGAGGATCACCACGAACAGGCACGGCAGGAAGAACACGATCATCGGGACGGTGAGCTTAGCCGGCAGAGACGCCGCCTTCTTCTCGGCCTCGACCATACGCATTTCGCGATTTTCCTGCGCCGCCACCCGGAGTGCTTGCCCCATGGGCGTGCCGTAACGCTCGGCTTGATTCAGGGCGGTCGCGACAGCCTTAACACCCTGGTGTCCGCAACGGGCGGCGAGATTCTCGAAGGCCTGGCGCCGCTCCGGGAGATAGGACAGCTCGGCCGTGGTGAGGCCGAACTCTTCCGCGAGTTCGGACGACTGTGTGCCGATCTCCGCCGCGACCCGCTGGAACGCCGCCTCGACCGACATGCCCGACTCGACGCAGATCAGGAGCAGATCGAGCGCATCGGGAAAGGCACGCATGATGGATTGCTGGCGACGGGCAATGGTGTTGTTGAGAAAGAGATCGGGAAGATAGAAGCCGAGAAGCGCAAGTCCGACCGAAACCGTGACTTTCATCATGGTCGTCCAGGAGAAATGCGCGACGACAAAGAGATAAAACAGCGCGACCGCAAAGACGACAAACGGCATGACAAAGCGGAAAAACATGAAGGTGACGACCGGCCCCTGGCCGCGATAACCGGCGCGCGCGAGCTTTTCCCGCGTGTCTTCAGACTCCAGCAGATTGCCGAGCTTAAAGCGGTCGAGAGTCGACTTCATGTAGCCGACGGGCGTCGAACGCAATGCGCCGCGCTTGGCATTGAGCTGTGCGAGATGCTTGGCCCGCAATTCCTCCCGGCGCAGCGACACCGCCTTGAGGCGCGCACCAAGACCGTCGCGATTGGCATAGGGCATGCCAAGCGTGACGATGGTCGCAAAGGCGAATATCGCCGCGATCAATGTTGCGACGAAAGTCGGATCGAAAAGGATTTCGAGGATGCCTACGTTGAGCATGGCATCACGTCTTGAAGTTGATCATCTTGCGCATCACCATGATGCCCAACCCCATCCAAACCGCGCAGCCGAGCAGCATGAGGTTTCCCATGTGTTCGGTGAACAGCAGCGTGATGTAGTCAGGCGTCGTCAGATAGACGATGAACATGACGCCCGGCGGAAGCGAGCCGATGATTCCGGCCGATGCCTTCGCTTCGGAAGACATCGCCTTGATCTTGCCCTGCAGGCGCTTGCGGTCGCGCAGCACGCCGGCAAGGTTGCCGAGCGCTTCGGAGAGATTGCCGCCCGATTTCTGCTGAATCGTCATGACGATGCCGAAGAACGCCACTTCGGCGGTCGGCATGCTCTCGTACATCTTCTTGACGCCCTGATCGAGCGTGACACCGACCTTGAGGCTTTCGCACAGGCGATTGAATTCGGCGCCGCAGGGGTCCGGGGATTCCCGCGCGACGATGCGCAGCGCCTCGTTCGTGGGCAGACCGGACTTGACCGAGCGGACGATGACGTCGATCGCGTTGGCGAATTCGTTGGTGAAGGCCTTTTCCCGGCGCGCCTTCAGAAAGCCAAGGACCCAGCGCGGCAAGCCGAAGCCGCAGGCAAAGGCGACGAGCGCATCGACAATCAGCGATTGACCACTCGCAAATGCGAAGAAAGATGCAACCGCGGCAAATACACCGGACGCGATCCAGAAGCCGCGCTCGCTCAGATTCGGAAGGCCAGCCTGGTCGAGGCGCTGTCGGAGCGTGAGTTTCGCGTTCTTCTCGGCCTGCTTGTTCTCGATTTCCTTCAACAGGGCCTGGACGTTCTTGCGCTTCAGCGCAACGGTATCCGAAGCCTTGCCGCCGCGGCCGCTCGCCTGCGGCTTGGCGATGGCGTTGATGCGCTTGGCCGGCGCGCCGCCGCCGCCGGCAAAGGCATAGACAACGCCGCCGAGGGCAAGAACCGAAAACATGGCAAGCAATACGATGGCCATGGCCTATCCCTGAAGCGCGTCGAGCGCCTCGGCAAGCTCGCGATCCATGCCGAAATAGCGCGCACGTTCCCAGAAGTTCGGCCGCACAATGCCGGTGCCGGAGTGTTTGCCCTTGAGACGGCCGGTCTCGTCTTCGCCGGAAATCTCGTAGGACATGAGATCCTGCGTAATGACGACTTCGCCTTCGGTACCGACCACTTCGGTGATCTTGGTGATCCGGCGCGAGCCGTCGCGCAGACGCTCGGCCTGGAGGATCACGTCGATCGAGCCGACGATCATTTCACGGATGGTCTTGGTCGGGAGCTGGAAGCCGCCCATGGTAATCATCGATTCCAGACGCGACATGGCTTCGCGCGGGGAGTTGGCGTGGAGCGTGCCCATAGAGCCGTCATGGCCGGTGTTCATCGCCTGAAGCAGGTCGAAGGCCTCCGGTCCGCGCACCTCGCCCACGATGATCCGCTCGGGACGCATGCGCAGACAGTTGCGGACCAGGTCGCGCATCGAAATCATGCCCTGACCTTCGAGGTTCGGCGGCCGGGTTTCGAGGCGCACGACATGCGGCTGCTGGAGTTGGAGCTCCGCCGCATCTTCGCAGGTGATGACGCGTTCATCGGCATCGATATAGCCGGTCATACAGTTCAGAAGCGTGGTCTTGCCGGAGCCGGTACCCCCGGAAATCAGGACGTTGCAGCGGCAACGGCCGATCACGGCCAGAACGCGCGCACCGGCCGGCGAGATCGAACCGAACTTGACGAGGTCGTCGAGCGTCAGCTTGTCCTTCTTGAACTTTCGGATGGTGAGCGTGGGACCATCTAGTGCCAGCGGCGGCGCGATCACGTTGACGCGGGAGCCGTCGAGCAGGCGCGCGTCGCAGATCGGCGAGCTTTCGTCGACGCGGCGGCCGACCTGGCTGACGATGCGCTGGCAGATGTTCATCAGCTGCGCATTGTCGCGGAAGCGGATGTTGGTGAGCTGGACCTTTCCGCTCACCTCGATGAAGACGCGGTTGGCGCCGTTGACCATAATATCGGCGATGTCATCGCGCGCCAGCAGCGGCTCCAGCGGGCCATAGCCCAGAACGTCGTTGCAGATGTCCTGAAGCAGGTGTTCCTGCTCCGCAATCGACATCACCACGTTCTTGATCGAGATGATCTCGTTGACGATGTCGCGGATTTCCTCGCGCGCACTGTCGGGATCGAGCTGGGCGAGCTGTGCCAGGTCGATGGTGTCGATCAGGGCCGAGAAGATCGTCGTCTTGATCTGATAGTAGTCTTCCGAACGGTTATCGGCGGCGACCCGCGCGGCCTGCGGCTTCGGCCCGGGCGTCATCATCAGCGGTGCCGTGCGTGGCGAGGCTTCGGCTTTGGGCGGCGCGCTGCCGGCAGCCGGCGGCGGCGGCGCCGGTGTGGCGCGCGGTGCGGCGGCTTCTGTGCTGCGCTTGCCGAACATGCGTTAGGCCTTTTTCTTTCCCGCAAAGAACGAGAGCAGCGGAGATGCCTTCTGGACGGGCTGCGGCGTGCGGCCGGTGACAGCTTCGGCGAGCCGGCGGATATTCACTGCAACCGGCGATTTCGGCGCGATCTCGTTGATCATCTGGCCGTTGTTCGCGGCATTGCCGAACGCCGCCGGCTCGAACGGCATGATCATGGCCGGTTCCAGACCCAGGGTCTCTGCGAAATCCTTCGCCGGGATTTCGGGACGCTTGGCGATACCGACCTGGTTGATCACGAGCTTGGGCGGCGTGTCGTTCGGGCGGCTTGCACGCAGCATCTCGACCAGATTTTTTGCGTTTCGCAGCGAAGCGAGGTCGGGCGTCGCGACAATCACGATATCGTCGGCGGCGACCAGTGTCGTCTTGACCCAAGGCGCCCACAGGTGCGGCAGGTCGACAATGACGCAGGGAGTCGATTGCCGGACGGCGTCGAGAACGGATTCGTAGGCGTCCGCCTGCGCGTCGTAATCGCGATCGATCGCCGCGGGCGTCGCGAAGATCGACAGGTGATCGCCGCGCTTGACCAACAGCCTGTCGAGCAGGACGTCGTCGAGGCGCTCCGGCGCGCTCAAAGCCTCGGTAACGCCCTGGGACGGCTCGTCGTTGAAATCGAGACCCGTGGTGCCGAACGGCAAGTCGAAATCGACGATCGTGGTGTTGATGCTGAGCTCTTCGGCGACGCACCAGCCGACATTGTGGGCAAGGCTCGACGAACCGGAACCGCCGCGGGCCCCGACGAATGCAATGACCCGGCCGATCGGCTGCGCATCCGGATCCGTGTAGAGCCCGGAGATCACCTCGATCAGGTGCAGCGGATTGAGTGGGGCTACCAGATATTCGCTCGCGCCACGGCGCATCAGCTCGCGGTAGAGCTCCACGTCGTTGACGCGCCCGATAACGATCACCTTGGTCGACGGATCGCAGACTTCGGCAAGGCGGTCGAGTTCGTCGAGCGCGGCCTGGCCGTTCAGCCGCGTTTCGACGAGCAAGAGATTTGGCGTGACCTGACCCTGAAAGTGCTCGACGGCGGCGTTGATGCCGCCAAGCTGGACGCTGACATGCGCCTTGGCGAGACGGCGGTCCGATCCGGCACGCTGCAGCGCCGCGCCGGTGTCGGGAAATTCGACGAAGGCGGACAGCGAAATGCGCGGCACCGGACGCTCGTGCGGCGCGGCTCCGAAGGCTTCGTCTTTCTCGGGAGACTTCACCATGCTCTCACCTGTCAATTCTTGTCGACGTCGGACACCGCACCGGACTGCTCGGCCGAATGCTCGGCGCCGGTCGGCTTGCCATTCTTGTAGTTGTCGTAGACGGTCGCGCGGCGCGCGGCATCGCCGCCGCCCATCGGCTGAGGCTGGACCAGATCGCGAGGGTCGGCGACCTGTGCGGCGATGTTGTGCTGCACGGCACAGCCCAGATTCGCGCTGACACGGTTGGATGCGGTGTATCCGAGATTGGACGAGAAATCACCGCACGGCGCGACGCTGGCAAAATAGCTGATGTAGCCCAGCTCGATTTTGCCGCCGGTGTCACCGCGCGTGCCGACCAGTATGCGGTCGCGCGGGACGCCGGCGGTTGCCAGGCGTTCGCCGAAATAGGCGATCGCAATCCGCGAATCCGCCCCCGGCGGCACGGAAATCGAGATCGAACCGTTACCGTGCTGCACGAAGTCGGCGACGAAAGCATCAAAACGCTGCGAATCCTCCGGCATCAACCCCGCATCGGGAGCCGAGAACGAGACCTGGAGCGTATGGAAGGACGGCGCCACGGCGATCGGATGGTTGGCTATCGGATCGTCGACCAGCCCATCGCTGTCATTCATCGGTGCCGCACAACTTCCGGCCGCGAGCACGGCGAAGAGCGAGGCGATACGGACGTAGTTCATAGCCTTCTGGTGCATGGTGCGAACCCCTACTGCACGATGAAGCCCGACGCCGCGGCGGCGTTAGGCTTGGCGCCGGGTGTACCCGGCTTGTCATTGACCGCGTTGAGGCGGCCCAAAAGGATGGTTTCCGGATCGGTCGGCGAGACGAAACCGTCGGTAGGCGCGGCGAGGTTCGCCGCCGTCGTCGGCGTCACGAGGTAGGCACTGATGATGACCACCAGCTCGCTCTCGTTGTTCTGATAGTCGCGGCTGCGGAACAGCGCACCGAGGATCGGCATATCCTTTACGCCCGGTAACGCCTCGAGCACCTGCTTGGAGGTGTGCTGCATCAAACCGGCGATGGCGAAAGAGCCGCCAGACGGCACTTCGACGGTGGTCGAGGTGCGGCGAACCGAAAGGGCAGGAATGGTCAGGCCGGCGACACCGCCGGAACCCTGGAGCGTGAAGGCGCCGGTGTTCGTCAGTTCGCTGACCTCGGTCGAGACTTGCAGCGAAATGCGTCCAGCGCTCAGCACGACGGGTGTGAATGAAAGGCCAACGCCGAATGGCTTGAACTCGACGGTGACGTTGCCGTCGCGGTCGCGCGAAACCGGCACCGGGAATTCGCCGCCGGCAAGGAATTTGGCGGTTTCGCCGGAAACGGCCGTGAGGTTCGGTTCGGCCAATGTATGCACAAGACCGACCTGCTCGAGCGCCTTAAGCGTGCCCTGGAGATTGTTTGGCGAAACCGAGCATTGACCGCCGGAATTGTAGACCGTGAGCGGGTTGAGCACCGTGCTGCCGGCATTTGCGTCGCACACCATGCCAGCGCCCGCGCCCGTCAGATCGTTCAGTGCGCGGCCGAGAAGCGCGAATTGCGGTGCCGAAGAGGCCACGATCGGCACGCCGCCGACGACCGCCGCGCTGGCGAGGTCGATGCCGAATTGCTTGGCGACATTGCGCTGCATTTCGGCGATGCGGACGCGGATCATGACCTGCTCGCTGCCCGGCACGCGAAGCATGTTGACCACTTTTGTGGGGTCGCCCGCGAAACGTGCTGCCATGTCCTGGGCGCGGGCCGATTCCTGCGCGCTGGTGACCGTACCCGAGAGAACGACGTTGTCGTTCAGCGCCGACACCTTGACGTTCGAGCCCGGCATCGCAGCGCGGATCATGGCCGAAAGATCGGTAACGTCCTTCTCGACGCGGATGTCGATCGAGGCGATCTGATGGCCCGCGCCGTCGAAGAAGAAGGCATTCGTTTGGCCGGTCTTGAGCGCGAGCAGGAAGATACGCCGCGGCGTGCGCACGACCGCGTCGACGATGTCCGGGCTGGATACCAGGACGTCGCGGGCGTCGGTGTCGAGCTGCACCACGGCCGCCTTGTTCAAGGGCAGCGTCAGACGCTCCGTAACGGGGCCGCCCTTGGCGGAAATCTTGATGACGCGCGCAGAAGCGTCGGGGGCCGGGGCGGCGGCGGTGCTTCCGGAAAGCGCGCCAAGCGCCATCAGAGCAAGGCCGATGAGGAGCCTACGCATGGCCTAATCTCTCCTTCCATTCGCGCCCGTGGGCACGACGCCGAAGCGGATTACGGTTACGCCACTGCCGGAGGGTGCGTCGTCATTCGTCGCGACCGGACCGGAATTCGAAGTGTCGCCGAGCGCGCGCAGCGAGAGGGAAAGAGGACCTGCCGCCTGCGCCTTGACGACGATACGCGCCTGCTCGGGCGTGAGTTCGAGCGTCGCCGTCTTGGCCAGAACGACTTTCTGGTCCTTGTCCTGCTTGAAGGTCTGGTCCATGGCCAGTACGCGAATATCGGTGAGGACGACGATTGCGCGGAAGCGGCGCGGATTGTCGGATATCTGCTCCGTCATCATGATATCGACGCGGTCGTTCGGCAGGATGAAGCCGCCTGCGCCGGATTCGGTGGTGATCGGAATCGACATCGCGCGCTTGCCCGGGCCAAGCGTCGCCGCAAGAAAGCCGGCGGCGTCAGAATGGACGAACTTCGATGTCGTGAGGGGTTCGCCCTCGACCATGGGCGCCCGAACAACCGTGCCCGAAAGGGCCGCCGTCAGATCCGGAGCCTGGTCCTGCGTGATGAAAGACGAGTCGACGTCGGCCTTCGGCCACTTTTGCCAATGCACCATCGTCGGATTGAGCGGCTGACCCGGCTGAAGCGCCGAAGAGGCAACCAGCACCTGCTCGACTGCGATTGCGGGCTGGGGCGCGGTGTTCGCGTCCGCGTGCGGCGTGCCGCCGCCCATGAGACCGCGCGCAAGCAGCGCGGCGACGCCGGCTGCGACGACTGCCAAGCCAAGGACAAGCATACGCGGCATGTTCATGGGACCCGCTCCTTTGGGTGCGATCCGACCACGGAACCCTTTAGAATTTGCTTAACAAAATGCTGTGGAAATGAACCATGCGCGTATCGCGACCAACTGCGTTGCTAGATGGTTGCCGCGAAATGGAAAATCTCCGTCTGCGGAAGAATTGCGAAGGCGCCGGCGGCGAGCGCCACGCCGTAAGGTATTCCGCCGCGCGTATCGTGCAGCCGCTGGATCCATGCCCTCCCCGCAAGCGACGCTGGCAAAGGAAGGTGACGCATGCCGATGATCGTCACCGTCAGCATGCCGCCGAAGACCGACGCCACCACGGCATAGTCGAGCAGATTTGCAAAGCCGAGCCAAAGCACCACGCAGGCGAAGAGCTTCGCATCGCCGCCGCCGATATAGCCGAGCGCGAACAACGTGAAGCCGATCGCAAGCCCGACAAAGCCTGCAAGCAGGTGACCGCCGATGGCCGCAGGCGTCATGCCCGAAGCGACGATGAATACGCAGAACGCGATTATGAGCGCGACCTGGAGATGATTGGGAATCGTGAAGCTCGCGATATCCCAGCCCGCCGCCGATGCGAGCAGCAGGGGGAATACGACCCAGACGATGAGTTCAGCCACCGACATTCCCGGTCCTCTGGAAGCGCGAACGGCCGCCCCGCAAGCGAGGCGGCCGCGCACGGACGTCCGCAATAGCGAACGTTACTTGACGCTGCCCGCGACCGTGTTGAAGGTCGTCGACAGGCCGGTACCGACGGCCTGAACGGCGCCGATAACGACGACGGCGATCAGAGCGGCGATCAGACCATATTCAATGGCAGTCGCGCCGGATTCGTCGCGGACGAAGCGAGCGATAAGGTTGTTCATGTAAGCCTCCACAATAGTGACACCCTAGGACGTCCGGCCGGCATCATTTCTCGAGAGACCAACCTGGACATGATGAGACTAGGCGATGTCGCTTAATGGCCGCTTAAATCGCAATGCCGAGCGTGGAGCATTGTGTGCCGCCGTGAAACGAATTGAGGCACGGTTCGCATCGGCTAAGGTAAATGTTTGCCGCCTGTTAAGCATGGCCCGCAAATTGGCTCGCTATTGCGTCGAGGGCGGCGATGCGAAGTTCCCTCGCAGATCAATCTTTCCGTCACCGCTTTGCGCTATCGAAGATGTGCTGTCCGGAGCGCCTTGTGACGCAATTGTTTCCATCCGATATGCGAGCGGTCGTCGCGTTTCTGGCGGCACTGTTCGCATTTGCCGTTACCGCCTTCGCCCAGCAAGTGCTGAACGACGGCGACACGTTCATGCATATCGCGGCTGGACAACGGATGATCGCGGATCACGCGATCCTGTTCACAGACCCGTTTTCATACACCGCAGCCGGCGCGCCCTGGAGCGCCCATGAATGGCTCGCCGAGATTCTGATGGCATTCAGCTTCGGCGCCGGCGGCTGGAGCGGATTGCTCCTGCTGTTTGCGGCCGCGGCGGCGATCGCCGCCGGCGTTCTGTCGTGGTCGCTCGGCCGCTGGCTCCCGCCGACCGCGCAGGCGGTGTCGACAATCCTGGCGCTCGCCAGCATGTCGTGGAGCCTGCTGGCCCGCCCGCATCTGCTCGCGTTGCCGCTGCTGGCAATTTGGATCGCAGGACTGGTCGATGCGCGCAGCCGGAACACGGCGCCGTCATATTGGCTGCTGCCGGTAATGGCTCTATGGGTCAATATTCACGGGAGCTTTCTCCTCGGATTGGGTCTGGCAGGCGCGCTGGGACTTGAGGCGCTCATGGAAAGCGGCCCCAAATGGAGGCCCGTCCTTGTTGGCTGGCTTTTCTTTGGCGCCGGCAGCCTTGCAGCGGCGCTAGCCAATCCGCATCTCATCGACGGGATTTTGTTTCCGCTGTCGCTGATGGGAACAACTAGCCTTTCCCGAATCGGCGAGTGGCAGGCAATGGACCTGTCGCAGTTTCAGCCCGCGATTGCGGCGCTGGCGGCCCTGCTCTATGTCGTGTTGACGCGCGGCATTCGGATGTCGCCCATACGAACGATATTGCTTCTGGGTCTGGTGTACATGGCGCTCCAGCATCAGCGCCATCAAATCGTTGCGGCGATCGCGATACCGCTACTGGCCGCCGAGCCGTTGGGAGCGGCCTTCGACGCCCGCACCCAGCCGTTCGAACACCGGCGCTTGGCGCTTGCGGGCATCGTCATTGCAATGTCAGTGCTTGCCGCTGTTCGCCTCGCGCTTCCACTCACGCGCAGCGATAGCCCCGTCGCGCCGATAGCCGCCTTGCAAAGCGTACCTGCCGCCATCCGCAGCACGCCGGTCCTGAACGACTATAGCTTCGGCGGATATCTGATCTTTGCCGGGGTGCGCCCATTCATCGATTCCCGCGTCGAGCTCTATGGCGACGCCGCGCTTAGACGTTACGCGGCGTTGTCGAGCGCCAACCGGGCGACACTCGATGCCGCGTTGGGCCGCTATCGGGTTCGCTGGAGCATCTTGAGCCCGTCGTCGCCGATGGTCGGCGAACTCGACGCTCTGCCGGGCTGGCATCGCGTCTATAGCGGTCCCTTCGCAGTTGTGCACATTCGGGACAACGGCGCGCGCTGAGCAGCTCAGGACGTTAAGCGGACCTTTACGGCGCAGGCATTACCGTCGTCTGAGGAAGAACAGGATGACGTCCATGCGTTACGCCCTTGCCGCCGCCTTCGTGCTTGCCATTTCCGGCACGGCCGCCATCGCGGGCGGCGTTTCGGTTCCGCTCGACGAGGTCCGCACAGTGACCTTCACCAAACCGGTGACGACAGTGTTTGTCGGCAATCCGACTATCGCAGACATCAACATGATCGACTCGCGTCACGCCTTCCTGCTCGGCAAATCGTTCGGCATGACCAACATCATCGCGCTCGATGCACTCGGCCACCAGGTGTCGAATGTTCCGGTGGCCGTGACCGGCTCGCGCGCCGCGACGGTGACCTTGACCAAGGGCACTGCGCAGATGACGCTGGCCTGCAATTCAGGTCGCTGCGAGGCGGCCCCCCAGCCCGGTGACGCGAACTTCAGCGGCGTCATGGGCGATATCGTGAAGCATCTCGATATGGGCGCTAAGTCCGGGCAGTAGGCCCTTCTTCAGTTGACGATCGGATAGACGAGCTGGCCGCCGAAGCTCTCGGGCATGGCGGCGTCATCGATCCCGTATTCCTGCGGCAAAACGCCTTCGGGCATGTAGAACGTTCCGAACATCACGTCGAACAACGAGAAGGTGCCGGCGAAATTCACGCCGACGTGATGCTTTTCATGGTGCCAGCGGTGGAAGACCGGACCGGCAAGCACGTATTTGAAAGGCCCGAGCGTCCAATCCAGATTGGCGTGAACCCAGCCGGAACTCAGCACGTTGAACGGCGCGAGGACCAGAAAGATGTCCGATGTGATGCCGGACATCAGCGAGACCACATCGACCAGAATGGTGCCGAAGATCAGGTTGACCGGGTGAAAGCGCGAAGCGGAAATCCAGTCGATGTCTTCCGACGAGTGATGCACGGCGTGGTACTTCCACAGGGCGGACGAATGGAACGCGCGATGGAACCAGTAGAGGCAGAACTCGCTGCCGACGAGGTAGATCGCGAACTGGACCCAGAACGGTAGCCGCGACAATGGCCCATGGCCATGATCGAAGAAGGCGACAAGCCCCTTGGTCGTCGTTATCCCGAGAACAAAAGCGGCTAGCGCGACCGCAAGCCCGATCCGCGCATAGCGGCTGAATACCGGAACGATGAAGAAGTAGCAGAGGTCCGTGACCAGTCCGCGTTTGCCCCACCATGGCCGGCCCTTGTTGCACGGGCTCACCCATGTGAGCGCGGTAAACAGCACCGCCATGATCGCCATATAGGGCAGGAGACGCACGATGGTGTGGCTGATCCCCTGGGCGAGATCTGCGGCAACGGAAAGAAACATGACCTGCCTCGACGGTTCCGGCCGAGCCTAAGCCCGCGATCCTTTCGCGATGGTTTCTCGCGCCACGCCTACTGGGAGACGCGCAGGTTGGTGATCTGCTGACCGATGGCCGTGAACACGCCGTTGATCTGGCTGGCGCTGGTCAGATCCCAATACTTGCTGGAGTCGGTGGCGCAGTTCTGCATCACGGACGAATTCCCCTGCGTGCCGCCTATGTCCACGAAGATCGCGTAAATGATGATGCCGTCGGCCTTGGCGTTCGTGCAGACCGCCGACATCCGATCGTCGACCGACGTGCTCTGGGTCGATCCGTTGCCGTACCAGCGATCCTGGGTATTGAGGCCGTCGCTGAGGATGATGATGTAGCGCGATGTGTTGGCCGGCGGCGATCCGGCATTGAGCGGATCGCTCGGGCTGAGTGCGTGCCAGCCCCACATGAGTCCGATCGTCTGATTGGTGGAGCCATTTGCCACCATGCTGTCGATCTCGGAACCCAGCTGGGTCCAGTCATATCCGAGCGGCATGATGGCCTCCGGACAGGAGGAGTATTGCTCTGCCGGGAATTTGCTCGCCGTCGAGGTCGATGGCACGGTGTTCATGACGTCATAGTTGTTCGTCAGGTCGGGCCCGCTCGAGTTGCCACGGTCCGTGATGCAGCCATTCCACTGGGTATGATCGACGTGCCACACGGCCGTCGCGGAAGTGCAACTCGACTGCGTCGTATAGGACGAGAGATTGCAATAGCCCGTCGTCCAGGTCCAAACGCCATAGGTACTCGTGCACGTGTACTGGCTGGTGATCCCCGAAATGCTGCAATACGCCGCCGTCCAGGTGCCATAGGCGTTCTGGCAGCTGGATCTCGTCGTGTAGCCCGGAATGTTGCAGGCGCTGTGGCTCCATGTGCCACGGGTCGAGGTACAGGTGGACTGACTGGTTATCGAGGAGATATTGCAGCTGCCGGCAGTCCAGGTGCCTTTTGTACTTGTGCAGCCCGACTGGCTTGTCTGACTGGAGATTGTGCAGGTGCCGGCAGTCCAGGTCCAGGTGCCGTTTGTGCTGGTGCAGCTCGACTGACTATGCTTGCTCGAGATATCGCACGTGCCGTTCGCGGCATCCCACGACGTCCAGTCGATCCACGACGCGCCCGCATTGGATGTTCCGATGTTCACGTCCTTTACGAACGGGACAATGGCCACCTTGACGTCACCCGCATTGGCAGACGCGTTTTGCAGCATTGTCAGGAGATTGTGGCTCGCCGACTGCAGCGACGCGATCTTGGTGCCAGATCCGGGATTCGGACACGGACTGCCGGCATTCGGGTTGGTGTCGGACTGACACATCGAACCGGTGTTGTCGAGCACGAGCGCGACCCAGATTTTGGTCTGACCCCAGACGACGGTCGACGACGCTCTGACGTCGACGGTGTGGATGCCCGCGACGCCCATCAATGTCGTCGGCATCGGCACCGACGTCGAGACGGTCACCGACTGCGTGCCCGGCGTGACAGTCACCGTCGCCGGCGTGCCGTAGTTCGACGAGACCGTGTAGTTCGCATTGAAATAGGCTTGCGCCTGGGTCTGCATCTGCGCCGTGGTGAGGCCGGACGTGCTGGCGACCGACAACGCCGCCGCATCGAGCGCTTCGCTGAGATTGGACTTGACGATCATGGCACGCGTCAGATCGAGGCCCGCACCGGCGGCGATGGTGACCGGAATGAGCGACAACGCGAACATCATCGCGACATTGGCATCGCGATTGCGCAGAAACGTCCTGGCACGCACCAGCGCGGTACGAAGACGTGCGACAACGGACATGACGCGCATTCCAATGCAATGATAGCCCCGGCATCATTGACCATCGCGCGTAAAAATACCGTTCCAATCCGGGAGCGTGGTTAGACCTTCGTTAGCGATGCCGAGGTTATTCCGATCAATATCAACGAAGATTAGCGGAGAATGAACGACGCATCCGGATGGTAACCATTCGTTGCGAGGTGTGGCGGTCGGTTTAACCGCTTGTTGGCCATATCCTTGGCTTGTTCTTCGGCGTTGGCACCGGACGCGATAGAAACGCGACGGGGCAAGAGGCTTAAGGCGGCGTCGCCGTGTCAGGCATGTCCATCCTGTCGGTAAAACTGTCCGTACGGCTGCGCCGCGCGGCGGCGCGCATGCGCGCGGAACAGAACAGAGCTTCCGCGATCATCGAGTTCGCACTCATCGCGCCGGTGTTCTTCATCCTGTTGCTCGGAATCGTCGAGAACGGCCTCATCTACTTCGCCGGTTCGACGTTGCAATATGCAACGGACAACGCGGCGCGCTATATCCGCACCGGCCAGGCTTCCTCGGCCTCGATGACCCAGACCCAGTTCCGCAACATGATCTGTGGAGACATCTCCCCGCTGCTGGCCTGCAATTCGAATCTGCAGATCGATGTGCAGGCTTACACCAGCTATTCCAACGCCAGCTATTCGACGCCGACCGACTCGTCGGGAAATCTGAAGACGTCATTGAACAATTTTCAGATCGGCAGCGCTTGCAGCGTCGTCCTGGTCCGATCGTTCTATGTCTGGCATGTGATCACACCAGTCCTGTCGCCCTTCCTGACGAACATGACCACGGGCAACCATCTGATAACGGCGACGGCGGCCTTCCGGAACGAACCCTTCACGTCCGCGGTGTCGGGATGTTGAAGGCCCTCGCCCGCTTCCGCCACGACCGCAGAGGGCTTGCCGCGGTCGAGTTTGCGATGATCGCCCCGGTGATGGCTGCGATGTTCCTCGGATCCATCGAACTGACAGATTCCTTGGCCTGCAAGCAGAAAGTAACCGGCATGGCCGCGACCGCCGCCGACCTGGTCGCGCAGGAGACCAGCGTATCGAACGCCGATATCAGCAATGTTTTTTCGGCGGTCAACTCGATCGTCTACCCCTATCCGACCTCCGGGCTGAAGATCGTGATCACGAGCCTGAGTTACTCGACCTCGACCAAAGGCAAGGTGGCATGGAGTAACGCCCAGAATACGACGGCGCGCTCTGTGAACTCGACTGTGACCGTGCCGAGCGGCGTCATCACGAGCGGCGGCAGCGTGATCCTCGTCGAGGTGACCTATCCTTATACTTCGACGCTGGCGAAGTATCTGTCGCCCTCGACCAACATGACCTCGACGTTTTACGCCCGGCCGCGGCGCAGCACGAGCGTCACGCACAGCTGAAGGTCAGTTCTTCGACTTCTCTTCCCGCACGCGCATCAAGCCTTCCTGTACGACACTGGCGACAAGCTTTCCGTCGCGCGTATAGATCGCGCCGCGGTTGAAACCGCGCCCGCCCGACCCGCTGGGCGAATCCTGCGCGTAGAGCATCCAGTCATCGACCTTGAAGGGATGATGGAACCACATGGCGTGATCGAGGCTCGCCATCTGTATGTTCGATTGCCAGGAGCGGCCATGCGGAAGGAGTGCGGTATCGAGCAGCGACATGTCCGATGCGTAGGCAAGTACCGATTGCTGGACGATGACGTCGTCCGGCACCGGACCTGTCGCCCGCATCCAGACATTGTCGAAAGGCTCGCGCGGCGCGCGGTTCATCCAGTTGTCGAGGATGACGGGACGCATCTCGATCGGGCGCGGCTTGCTCATCCAGGCCTTGGCGTCCTCCGGCATGTTCTCCATCCACTTCTTCCGTGCCTCGTGTTCGTCCACGAGGGAGGCTGGATCGGGGACCTTGGGCATTTCGAATTGGTGCTCGAGCCCCTTTTCGATCGCCTGGAACGACGCCGACATGTTGAAAATCTGCTTGCCGTGCTGAATGGCAATCACCCGGCGCGAGGTGAAACTGCCGCCGTCACGAGCGCGATCGACTTCATAGAGGATCGGGATCTTCGGATCGCCGGCGCGCAGGAAATAGGCGTGGAACGAGTGGCAGACCCTGCCCTCCACGGTGCGGCTGGCCGCAACCAGGGCCTGGCCGAGCACCTGACCGCCGAAGACCCGCTGCATGCGATCCTCGGGACTTTGGCCACGAAAAATATTTTCCTCGATCTTCTCCAGATCGAGGAGGTCGAGGACTTCCTCGATTGCCGTGCGTTTGGTCATGGACGCTCCCATAAGCGCGTGTTGCGCTGCACGCAAGCGAGGCGTCTTGCGTAAATTCTTTGCCGCCTCCTTCAATCCGTCATAAAACTTTGGCACTCCATAAAGCGTTGTGAATCGAGGGTTTTTCAAAGGACGCCCATGGCCAATCTGCTTCTCGAGAAAGCCGCGCATCAAAAGCCCGCGAACACCAGGCGGGGGGCGCTGGAGCGTCTTTTTACCCTTATGTTTCAGGGGTTTGTGTACAACCAGATTTGGGAAGACCCGGACGTCGATCTGGAAGCCCTGGACCTTAAGCCCGAACACCGGGTGCTGACCATCGCTTCGGGCGGCTGCAACGTTCTCAATTATCTTGCCGCCGATCCGCGCCAGATCGTTGCCGTCGATCTCAACCCCAATCATATCGCGCTGACGCGGCTGAAGCTGCTCGCGCTCAAAAATCTGCCCGATTACGAGACCTTTTTCCGCTTTTTCGGCCACGCCAACGATAAGGCAAACCGCGCCGCCTACGACACCCACCTGCGTGAGGCGTTGGACGAGGACACGCGCGAATATTGGGAGAAGAACCGGCCGCTGCGTGGCCGCCGGATCAACATGTTCGGCAAGAACCTCTATCGCTACGGCTTGCTCGGTCGCTTCATCGGCATCCTGCATGTTGTCGCCAAGCTGCACGGCAAGAAGCTGGAGCCGATTCTGGCTGCGCGGACGCCCGAAGAGCAGCGCCGTCTGTTCGAACGCGATATCGCGCCGCTGTTCGACTACAAGTCGATCAAGCTTCTGTCGAAGAGCCCCGTTTCACTCTACGCCCTTGGAATTCCGCCGGCGCAGTATGACGAGCTTGTCGCCAGCGGCGACCCGGTGGCGGTGTTGCGCGAACGCGTCGAACGCCTCGCCTGCGACTTTCCGATCAACGAGAACTACTTCGCCTGGCAGGCTTTTGGTCGAGGGTATGACGTCGAGCACAAGGAAGCTGTGCCGGATTATCTGCGACGTGAAACCTACGACATGATCCGCACACGGACCGGCAAGGTCGACGTCCACCACGCTTCGCTGACCGACTTCCTCGAAGCGCAGCCACCACACTCGCTTCACCGCTACGTCCTGCTCGACGCGCAGGACTGGATGAACAGGGACCAGATCACTGCGCTGTGGCGCGAGATCGATCGCGCTGCCGATGTGCGGGACGCACGGGTGATCTTCCGGACAGCAGGGCCGGAATCGCCTCTGCCGCAAAAGCTGCCGGCCGACGTCCTCGCCCCCTGGGTTTATCTGGAATCCGAAAGCCGGCGCTGGCATGCCAAGGACCGCTCGTCGATCTATGGCGGGTTTCATGTTTACACCCGGCGTCCGCTGTCCTGAGGTGACATGACAGATCACGCCGCGCTGATGGACGATGTCTACCGCTATCAGCGGTACATCTATGATTCCACAAGGAAATATTACCTATTTGGACGGGATCGGCTGATCGCCGGTCTCGATCTCAAACCCGATGACCGCCTGATCGAAATTGGCTGCGGCACGGCGCGAAATCTGGTCAAGATCGCGAAGGCTTACCCAAAGTCCCGGCTATTCGGGCTGGACGCATCGGCCGAGATGCTTGAGACGGCGCAGAAGGCGGTCAACAGAGCGGGATTGCAGGAGCGTATCACGCTGCGGCAAGCCTATGCCGAGGACCTGACGCCCGGCATCTTTGGCGAAACCGCGCCCTTCGACGCGGCGGTATTTTCCTACTCGCTCTCGATGATTCCCGATTGGAAACAGGCGCTTAAGGCAGCGGATGTCAATCTTGCGCCTAGTGGAATATTGCACGTCGTCGATTTCGGCGACCTGAAGGGCCTCGGCCAACCATGGGGCGACTTGCTGCGCAAATGGTTGGCACTGTTTCATGTCGCGCCGCGGGAAGAATTGATCCAGACCATCGAGGCGGAAGCGCTGCGCGGATCGCTCGCTCATCTTGCCGGACGCTATGCCTTCGTCTGGAAGGCCCCGAAATCGCACCATGTATAAAGTCGAGGCGTTCCAGCTTAAGCCTTGATTTTTCCACCATATTCAGCGCCTTATAGTTTCACGCGATTTCTTCGGCTTTGCATGCATTTCTGTTGCAGGTGGGTCACAGAGAGAACGTAAATACGTCCGTGGGCGGCGAAAAACCCCTGAATCCGAAACCGGGTGATGGAGACTTTGGCGCCTATGCTGGTTATAAGTTCAATGTCGACCGAACGTTTTGGTGGGGGGGTCCCTGCCCGTCGGTATTTGAAGCGAGGGTAGAAAATGAAACTTCGTTCGATCGCCTTGGCTGGCGTTGCAGTGGCGGCGCTCAGTGCGTCTCCCGCGCTGGCCAGTGACCAGCTGGGTTGGTATTTGACCTTGGGTGCTGGTTACGATCACCAGGAACCGGTCCATGCGACCACCGCACCGCCGCTGTCGCTGCCGACCAATATCGGCATGAAGGACAACGCGATGGTTGCTGGTGGCTTCGGCTACAAGTGGGCCAGCGGTCTCCGTCTTGAATTCGAAGCCGGCTATTCGTGGCATGACGTTCATGGCCCGACGCCGCCGTTCGCCGGTACGCTCACCGGTGGCACCCAGCTCAAGTCGTTCCTGGCGAATATCGCCTACGACTGGAATCTGAATGATCGCTGGAGCCTGTCGTTCGGTGGCGGCCTCGGCGCCGGCGCCTACAACATGAACATCAAGGATTCGCTGTTCCCGGGCCTCAAGGTCATCCGCGGCCAGCACACCGAGTTCATGTGGCAGGGCATCCTCGGCCTGAACTACGAGTGGTCCGAGTCGTCCCAGATTTTCCTCGACTATCGCTATCGCTCGGCCGAGCTCGACCACGACTACGTGTCGGACTTCGCCGTGATCGATCCGCTGCACGTCAGCCAGGCGCAAGAGCACGTGGCGATGATCGGTATCCGCTGGTTCCTGGATACCGCCCCGCCGCCGCCCCCGCCGCCGCCGCCTCCTCCGCCCCCGCCGCCGCCGCCCCCGCCGCCGGTCACGAAGACGTTCATCGTGTTCTTCGACTTCGACAAGTCGAACCTCACGGAACCGAACCTCGCGATCGTCCAGGAAGCGGTCCGTACGGCCAAGGAGAACGGCTTCGTCAAGGTGCTGGTCACCGGCCACACCGACACCGTCGGCTCCGACAGCTACAACATGGCGCTGTCGATCCGCCGCGCCCAGACCGTCAAGGACGAAATGGTCCGCGAAGGCATGGACGGTGGCAGCATCGACATCGTGGGCAAGAGCTTCCACGACCTGCGTCACCCGACCGGTCCTGGCGTCCGCGACGACCAGAACCGCCGCGCGGTCATCGACCTCGGCGGCTAAGCGAACCTCGCTTAGGTTGCTCAACGATCAGGGCGGGCCGAAAGGCCCGCCCTTTTCGTTTGTGCGAATGCGCATCCGGTCCGGCCGGCGGTGCAGGCACAAATAAGCCCCACGCAAAGCGCGGGGCTTTCCATTGTTCGACTTGTCAGTGGTCGGCTTTGAGCGTGATGACACCGACACCGGCGGTCAGATTGAGACCGGTGCTGCCGACGACGCTGACTGGCTGCAGCGCGATAGACTTGTCGAGTCCGCCCACCAGGACGTTGGCGCCAAGGCCGATCCCGAAAGTGGCACTCGCCGTCGGACCGGCGTAGTCACCTTCGAGTGCGCCCGGCCGGACATCGGAGGTCGGAGCCACCACACCCCAGATCAGAACGCTCTGGTCGGCATAGCCGATGTCGAGTCCGTATTTGGAAAACGTTCCGGTGTAATGCTCGCCCGCGCCGCTGTTCGGCGCATAGGTGCACTTCAGCGTCTTTTCCGACCCGAAGATGAAGCCGAAGCCGCTGCTGACATTGCAGGTCAGGCTTCCGACCTTGATGCCGGCCGGGGCCGGCGGGGGCAGTGCCTCGGCCGCCTCTGGCGGATCGTCCGGCTGCGGCGGACGGGGACGTGGCGTAACTTGTGGAAGGGCCTGGACGCCCTTCAGGTCGATGGAAACCGCGACGGCGCAATTTTGAACCGGCGTCTCTTCCTGGGTCGTGGGCACACCGGACACGAATTCGCGCAGCGACGGTTTGGGCGTGGCATTGGCCGCAGCCAGAACCAGATCGGCGGACTGGCAGAAGGCCGGCGCATCCTTGATCCGGCGCAGTTCGACATGGCCGTTCAGGTTGGTTTTGAAGGTGTGATACTCAATCGCGCCCTTGGAACCATAGACCCGGCGAAACATCGCCTGGACCAGCTTGTCGTCCCTCAGTATCTCTGGCCCGAAGCTGTCGCGGTAGCGGTTGAAATTGTCCAGCGTCGTCGGACCGCAAAGCATTGCCGCGATCCCGAGCTGCTGGTCGACCACGGTCGACTGAATTGCAGAAACTTCGGACGGCAAGGCGCATTTGGCCGCCACCGGCTTGCGCGCCGCCTCTGCTGCCCCGCCGGCAAGGACCGAAACCGCGAGCATGCACACGCCCGCCTTCCAAGCGTTTCCCATGTTTTTTCGGCTCATTGTATGGCTGCTTGGTGCACCATAGCATCGGCTTTTCGGACCCGCTAATGCTTCGCGCGTGTCTTAGTTAAGGTTCCCGTGGCCCCCTCCCGCAAATTGCCTCTGGCCGTCGACCTCAAGGACGAGAAGGTTCATTGGGATTTCCGCCGGGCCATGTCCTATGGCGACTATCTCGAGCTGGACGCGCTGCTCGCCTGCCAGCGGCCGCTATCCGGCGCGCACGACGAGACGCTGTTCATCGTCATCCACCAGGCCAGCGAACTCTGGATCAAGCTCTGCCTGCACGAGATCGAAGGCGCGATCCGGCAAATCCGTGCCGGCGACCTTGGTCCGGCCTTCAAGATGATGTCCCGGGTTGGACGGGTTCAGGCGCTGCTGATCCAGTCCTGGGAAATCCTTTCGACCATGACGCCGTTCGACTATGCGAGCTTCCGCGAAAGCCTGGGCAAGGCGTCCGGGTTCCAGTCCTTCCAGTACCGCATGCTCGAATTCCGCCTCGGCAACAAGAATGCGGCGATGTCCCGGGTGTTCGAGGCGAACAAGGTCGTAGCCAAGAAGGTCCATGCCGCCCTGACCGAGCCCAGCCTTTATGACGAAGCGCTCGCGCTTCTCGACCGGCGCGGCTTCAGGATTCCGAAGAGCAAACTCAAGCGCGATTTCAGCAAGCCCTATGTCTCCGACCGCAAGGTCACCGATGCCTGGCGCGCGGTCTATCGCGACACCGAAAAGCACTGGGACCTTTACGAGCTCGCCGAGAAGCTGGTCGATATCGAGTACCGGTTCCACCTCTGGCGCTTCAGCCACATGAAGACAGTGGAGCGGATCATCGGCGCCAAACCCGGCACCGGCGGGACATCGGGTGTGAATTATCTCAAGAAAGCACTCGAACTCACCTTCTATCCGGAGCTTTGGGAAGTCAGAGGCGAAATCTAGTCATGGGCGCACTTTCACATCTGCGCGTGCTCGATCTGTCGCGCGTATTGGCAGCTCCATGGGCGACGCAGATTCTCGGCGATCTCGGTGCCGAGGTGATCAAGATCGAGAAGCCCGGCGAGGGTGACGAGACGCGGCGCTTTGGGCCGCCATTCCTGACCAATCCGGACGGCAGCAAAGGCGATGCGACCTATTTTCTGACCGCCAACCGAAACAAGAAATCGGTCACCGTCGACATGGCGCAGCCGGAGGGCCAGGCGCTGATCCGGCGGCTGGCGCGGCGCGCCCATATAGTGGTCGAGAATTTCAAGACCGGTTCTCTGGCAAAATACGGTCTCGACTATGAAAGTCTCAAGGCCGAGAACCCCGCCCTGATCTATTGCTCGCTGACCGGCTTCGGCCACGACGGTCCCTACAAGGACAAGGCCGGCTACGACTATGTCATCCAGGGCATGGGCGGACTGATGAGCGTCACCGGCCAGAAGGACGGCGAGCCGGGCGCCGAACCCATGAAAGTAGGCGTTGCGGTGAGCGATCTCGTCACCGGGCTCTATACGGCCATCGCGATCCTGACCGCCGTGATCCATCAGGCGCGGACCGGCGAGGGCCAGTCGATCGACATGGCGCTGTTTGACTGTCAGGCTGCGGCGCTCGCCAATCAGGCGACGAATTATCTCGCCGGCGGCATGGTGCCGGGGCGGCTCGGCAACGCTCATCCCAACATCGTGCCATATCAGGTCTTCGCAACCTCAGACGGCCATTTGATCCTGGCGGTTTCGAACGACAACCAGTTCCGGCGCTTTACGACGGTGGCCGGGCTCACAGGGGTTGCAGACGATCCACGCTACGCCACCAATGCCGAGCGCGTGGCGCGGCGGCAGGCAGTGGTCGACATGCTGACGCCGGTCTTCACCCGCCGCACCACGGCGCAATGGATCGATGCGCTGGAAGCGGCAAACGTGCCATGCGGGCCGATCAACCGGGTCGATGAGGTCTTTGGCGATCCCCAGGCGGTCGCGCGCGGACTGACGATCGCGATGAACCATTCAGCGGTTGGCGCGTTGAAATTGGTAGCAAGTCCACTCCGCCTCTCGGCCACACCGCCGGAATATATCAGCGCGCCGCCGCTCCTCAGTGAACATACCGATGCCATCTTGGGCGAAGTCCTTGGGTTGAAAAGCCAGGAAATCGCGGAATTGCGGACACGCGGCATCGTTTAGGTTATCGCGACACCCCTGCTGCTCGAACATTTCGCAACGAAGCATCAAACCTGAGCGTTCATGCTGTGTAGCATGAGGTGGGATGCGATGCGCTTGCGACTGTCTCTTTTGTCAGGTCTGGCAATTTTGGCCACCTGCGGCAGTGCGTTTGCAGAGCCGATCGATCTTCGCACGCTTCCATCGCAACAAACCGGCTTGGCCCCGCGCGCCGAAGAGCAGCCTTGGCAGCCGGAGCGACCGCTGCCGGCCCTTGTACAGCAGCCGATCGGAGATGTGATCGCGGCGCGTCTGGGGCTGGTGGAAGGAAGTGCTGAGCTCTTCCGCTTCCGGGTCGAGAATGCCCCTTCGAGCAAGACTGTCCTGGACGGTGTCATCGACGGCGGCGGCATCAAGCTGAAGCTGACCTGGTAGGCTTTTCACCCCCTGGCGATTGGCGTATGGGAGGCCCGAATTAGCGGGGTGCTACCCATGTATAAAGTGGCTGTCGCCGGAGCGACGGGCAATGTCGGGCGCGAAATG
Organism: Pseudomonadota bacterium; assembly: GCA_018241025.1. Lineage (GTDB taxonomy): Bacteria > Pseudomonadota > Alphaproteobacteria > Micropepsales > Micropepsaceae > Rhizomicrobium. The sequence continues at coordinate 370,221 of JAFEEQ010000004.1, read as the reverse complement.
CTCAGTGTTCTGGCCGAGCGCGCTTTTCCGACGAGCGAAGTCGTAGCACTGGCATCGACCCGGTCGACCGGAACCGACGTGTCGTTCGGCGACAATCTGCTGCGCGTGAAAGCGCTCGAGCATTATGATTTTCGCGGCACCGACATCGTCCTGATGAGCGCAGGCAGCGCAGTGGCGAAGACCTGGGCGCCGAAGGCCGCGGCCGCGGGAGCGATCGTGATCGACAATTCCAGCGCATGGCGCATGGACCGCGAGGTGCCGCTGATCGTGCCGGAGGTGAATGCCGATGCGCTGAACGGCGGCTTCAAGAAAGGCATTATCGCCAATCCTAACTGTTCGACCGCACAGCTCGTGGTCGCGCTCAAGCCGCTCAACGACGCGGCGAAGATCAAGCGGGTGGTGGTTTCGACCTATCAATCGGTGTCCGGCGCGGGAAAGGAAGCAATGGACGAACTGTTCCGCCAGACCCGCGCGGTGTTCGTCGCCGACCCGATCGAGACAGAGCATTTCACCAAGCAGATCGCCTATAATGTGATCCCGCATATCGACGACTTCCTCGATTCCGGTCTGACCAAGGAAGAATGGAAGATGATGGTCGAGACGCAGAAGATTCTGGACCCGGATATCCAGCTCACAGCGACCTGCGTGCGCGTGCCGGTTTTCGTCGGGCATAGCGAGGCAGTGAACATTGAATTCGAGAACCCGATCACCGCCGACAAGGCGCGCCAGCTTCTGCGCGCGGCGCCGGGCATCCTCGTCGTCGACAAGCGCGAGGATGGCGGATATGCGACGCCGGTGGAGTGCGCCGGCGAAGACGCCACCTATGTCAGCCGCATCCGCAAGGATCCGACTGTCGAGCATGGCCTGTCGCTCTGGATCGTCTCCGACAATCTGCGCAAGGGCGCAGCGCTCAACGCTGTGCAGATCGCCGAGTGCCTGATCAACCGCAAGCTTTTGAAAAAGGCTGCGTGATGGCCAGGGGATACTGGATCTCACGCATCGACGTGACCGACGCCGCCGCTTACCAGAAGTATGTCGACGGCACCGCGGCGGCCTTCGAGAAATACGGCGCGAGACCGCTCGTCCGCGGCGGGCGCGCGCAGGCCCTCGAAGGGCCGATGCGGGCGCGCAATGTGGTGCTCGAGTTCGACAGTGTCGAACAGGCGGTCGCCTGCTACAACTCGCCCGAGTACCAACGCGCGGCCGCACACCGCGCCGGGGCGGCAATAGCCGAGATCGTCGTGGTGGAGGGCGTAGCGTGACGGCCGACGACTTCGCGGCGCTGGTGAAGCGATTCTCCGCCGCGGCAACCGCAGGCAACGGCACGGCGCTGGCCAACTGCTTCACGCCAGATGGCACCTATTTCGACTATATCTATGGGCCGCACAGAGGCCGCGACAGCATCGCGGACATGCTGGAGAACCTCTTCCATCGTGATGCTGCGGAGTACGACTGGACTTTTTACGACCCGGTGGTGAGCGGCGATATCGGCTATGCCCACTCGCTCTCGACCTTCATCTCCAAGGTGCCGGAATATGCCGGCAGGGAAATCGTCATCGACGGGATCAGCCGTTTCGTCCTGAAGGATGGGTTGATCGCGGAATACCACGAGAGCGTAAATGGCGGTGTCGCGCATGCCCAGTTGGGCCTCGCGCCTGAACGGATGGCCAAGGTCATGGCCCGTTGGAGCAAGAGATTCCGCGACCGGGCCGATGTGGAATCCTACCGTATTGCGGTGCGGCAGCGTTACGCGAAGGGCTGAGTTTCCCCGCTGCGGCCAAGGCGTTAGTGTCGGCCCTTCGGAATTCCATGGGGTCACAATGACGACGATCAGGCCGCGCCGCTCGGTGCTGTATATGCCGGGTTCGAACGCCCGTGCGCTGGAAAAAGCGCGGAACCTGCCGGCCGACGCCCTGATCCTCGACCTCGAAGACGCGGTTGCGCCCGATGCAAAGGAAATTGCGCGTGCCCAGGTCTGCGAAGCGGTGAAGGCGCGCGGCTTCGGCAAGCGCGAGATCGTCATCCGGGTCAACGGTCTCGGCACACCCTGGGGCATGGCCGACATCACCGCTGCCGCCGAAGCGCAGCCGGATGCGATCCTGGTTCCGAAGATCTCGACCCTGGCAGACCTCCATACGGTGGAGGAACGACTGGTCGGCTATCACCACCTGCGCAAGCTGTCGGTCTGGGCGATGATCGAGACGCCGCTGGCGATCCTGAACATCGGGGCGCTGGCGGCCGCGGGCGGACGGCTCGGCTGCTTCGTGATGGGGACTAACGATCTCATCAAGGAAATCCGCGGCGTGCACACGCAAGACCGCATGAACCTGTCGGCGGCGCTCGGACTTTCGGTGCTGGCGGCCCGCGCGAACGGCATCGCGGTGATCGACGGCGTCTATAACGACATCCAGAATGCCGAAGGATTCAAGGCCTCATGCGAACAGGGCCGCGCCTTCGGTTTCGATGGCAAGACCCTGATCCATCCGACCCAGGTCGAGCCCTGCAATGAGGTCTTCGCGCCTTCGGCCGCCGAGGTGGAAGACGCCCGCAAGATCATCGCGGCCTTCGAATTGCCCGAGAACAAGGGCAAGGGCGCGATCAAGCTGGATGGACGCATGGTCGAGTTGCTGCATGCCGAGATCGCGCGCCGCACGGTCGCAATGGCTGACGCAATCGCGGAGCTCGCATGAAGACGAACCCAGGCAACTACTTCGAGGATTTCCGCGTCGGCCAGAAGATCGCCCATGCCACGCCGCGGACGCTGAATCACGGCGACGTCGCGCTTTATCAGGCGCTCTACGGTTCGCGCTTTGCGCTGCAGTCTTCCGATGCCTTCGCGCAGGCAGTCGGCCTCCCGAAGAGCCCGCTGGACGACCTCCTCGTCTTCCACACGGTATTCGGCAAGAGTGTTCCCGACATATCGCTCAATGCCGTGGCCAATCTGGGCTATGCCGAGGGCCGCTTCCTGCGCCCGGTCTACCCCGGGGAAACTCTGAGCGCGCATTCCGAAGTCATCGGTCTCAAGGAGAATTCCAACCGGCAGACCGGCGTCGTCTATGTCCGCACCCATGGCATGAACGAGAAGGACGAGCAGGTCCTGACCTATGTCCGCTGGGTGATGGTGCGCAAGCGCGACCCTGAAGCCGCCGTGCCCGACGCCGTTGTCCCCGCGCTCGCCACGAGCGTGCCGGCGCAGGATCTGCATCTGTCGCCGCATCTGAAATTCGACGCGCTTTTCGACACCAGCATTTCCGGCTCCAAGCATTGCTGGGACGACTACAAGATCGGCGAGAAAATCGACCATGTCGATGGCATCACAGTCGAGGAAGCCGAGCACATGATGGCGACGCGGCTTTACCAGAACACCGCGCGCGTGCATTTCAATCAGTTCAGCGAAGGCAAGGGCCGCTTCGGACGCCGCCTGATCTATGGCGGTCACGTCATCAGCCTGGCGCGGGCGATTTCATTCAACGGCCTCGCCAATGCGCATATTGTCGTGGGCATCAATGGCGGACGCCACGTCAATCCTCTGTTCGCAGGCGGCACAGTGTTCGCCTGGAGCGAAGTGCTGGACAAGCAACCGGCCGGTCATCGCAAGGACGCTGGTCTCGTGCGGCTCCGCCTGGTCGCGACCAAAGACCTGCCCTGCAGCGACTTCCCGGACAAGGATGCCAACGGCGCCTATCCGGAGAATGTCATTCTCGACTTCGACTATTGGGCGGTCATGCCGCGCGCATGAGCCTGATCGAGCGTTACCGGACCGCTGTCGCAAAAGGCGAATTGCGCAGGGACGCCGCGCAGGAACGCGCCGCCGCGCGGCTCGGCGCTTTGTCGAAGGCGCTGAAATCCTATCGTCTCGGGCGCAGCCTTTTGTTCGGGCAGCGCAAAGCGCCGCGCGGCATCTATCTGTGGGGCGATGTCGGACGCGGCAAGTCGATGCTGATGGATTTGTTTTTCGAGGCAGCCGATGTGGCGCGCAAACAGCGCATCCACTTCAACGAATTCATGGTTGAGACCCACGCCCGGATCCATGTCGAGCGCCAACGCGCCGGGGTGAGCGACCCGATTCTGCCTGTGGCGCGAACCATCGCCGAGGCTGCAACATTGCTCTGCTTCGACGAATTCCAGGTGACCGATGTCGCCGATGCGATGATCCTGGGCCGGCTGTTCGAGAACCTTTTTGAGCGCGGCGTCGTGGTTGTCGCAACCTCAAACACACCGCCAGAGCGGCTTTACGAGGGCGGGCTCAACCGCCAGCTCTTCCTGCCCTTCATCGCCGAGTTCGAGAAACGCCTCGATGTGGTCGAACTGGGCGGTGAAGTCGATTACCGCCTGCATCGCATTTCCGGCCTCGACATCTATATCTGGCCGCTCGGCGCCAAGGCCGATGCCGCCATGGACGCAGCCTGGAACAAGCTGACCGACAAAAGCGCGGGCGCGCCGGCCAACCTGACCGTCCTGGGCCGCACCGTGCGGGTGCCGAAAGCCGCGCGCGGCGTGGCGCGGTTCGGGTTCGACGATCTGTGCGCTCAGCCATTGGCCGGGGCAGATTATCTGGCCGTCGCCCGCGCATTCCATACCGTCCTGATCGACCATATCCCGCGGCTTGGCCCCGAAATGCGCAACGAAGCCCGGCGCTTCGTGCTTCTGATCGACACGCTCTATGACGAGGGCGTGAAACTGATCTGCTCGGCCGATGCGCCGCCTGAGGAACTTTATGCTGTCGGCGATGGCGCCGAGGCATTCCGCAGGACGGCGTCGCGCCTCAATGAAATGCAGAGCGAGGACTATCTGAAGCGAGGACATGGCGTTCACGGCGAGGCCGGAGTCCGGATATAGTACCGGCGATGCTGAGCGACATCTTCACAGTCTTCGGAATCATCGTCGCCGCGCTGGTGGTCTATCGCTTCCGGCATGCCATCGTCCGCGCGATAAGGCGCTTCGACGCGCGCAATGCCGAGCGTATCGCCGAGCAGGAGGCGGAGCGGCACGATCCTGTCGCACATTTCAAGCACACATTGCGCGCGGCCGAGGAACAGGTCGAAGCGGTGAGCGAGATCACGGTCGCGGACACAAGGCTGGGGACACCGGTCACGCGCTACCTCTTCGAAGGCCAGCAATTTGGTGCACGCTGGGAAGCCGAGAACGCGCGTGCCGCAAAAGTCAGGGCCATTGCGCGCAACTATTATGTCGAGCTGCCGCAGGCACTTGCGGAGCGTGCGTCGCCGGAATCAGTACGAGGATCGGCCAACCCGGCGCCACGAAACCCGTCGAACACGCCGTCTGCCGAGTCCAATGTCGTGCCGTTCCGGCGCGGCAACGAGACCCTGCACTAGGCGGCCTTGCCCTTCATCAGGCGCGGCAGCTTTCCCACGTCACCGCCGGCATGGCGCATGAAGAAGCGACGCGCGGGACCGATGGCATCGACGATTCCCATTCCGACATCTCGCAGCACGCGGAGCGGCGCGATGTCGTTGGAAAACAGGCGGTTGAGACCGTCGGTGGCGATCGACAGCGCCAGCGAGTCGAAGCGGCGCCAGCGCTCGTATTTGCGCAGCGTATCGAGATTGCCGATGTCGAGACCGAGACGCGCGGCATCGAGAACGACTTCGCTGAGCGCGGCGGCATCCTTGAGGCCGAGATTGAGCCCCTGCCCGGCGATCGGATGAATTCCATGGGCCGAGTCGCCGCAGAGTGCGAAGCGCGGCTGCACAAAGCCGCGGGCGAGATGGAATTTCAGAGGATAGGACCAACGCGGGCCCGCGGCTCTGATCGCACCGAGATGCGCGCCGAATCTGCGGAACAGTTCAGCGTGGAACGCATTGTCATCGAGCTTGAGGATCGCAGGAGCGAGATCCTCGCGCTCTGTCCACACCAGCGACGAGCGGTTGCCTGTCATCGGCAGAATGGCAAATGGCCCCGAGGGCAGAAAGTGCTCGTAGGCGACGCCGTTGTGCGGCTTTTCATGCTCGACGGTCGCGACGATGCCCCATTGGGCATAGGACCAACCGACGACTTTCAATCCCATCGCATCGCGCATCGGCGACTCGCGCCCGTCGGCGGCAACGGCCATCGCCGCTTCGATAGTTTCGCCATTCGCCAACGTCGCGACGATGCCGTTCGGCGCCGACTTCAGCGCCGTCATCGCCGCAGGTGCGACAAAGCGGAGATTGGGCAGCGTTTCAGCCACGGTGAAGAGCGCGGCCCGCGTGTAACGGTTCTCGACGATATGACCGAGCGACTCGGCACCGACCTCGGCGGGATCGAAGTGCAGCGAGAATGGTGACGGTTCGCCGCCGAGTGGCGCATCGGTGACCAGGATGTCCCGGATCGGCTGGGCATGCTCCGCCATGTGCTGCCAAACGCCGAGCGCGGTCAGCATGCGAACGGTCGCGTAAGCCAGGGCCGAAACGCGGCCGTCGAATTTGGGCTCCAGCGCCGCCGACTGGGGCACCGGATCGGCAACCACCACATCGAGTCCGCCCCGCGCGAGGGCGATGGCGAGGCTCATGCCCACCATGCCACCGCCGCCGACGACCACATCGCATCTGCTCATGAAAACAGCCTAGGACGGCAAGTGCCGAAATGCGCGGCGGAAATTGTCTCGCTCAGGCGCCGATATCTGGCCCGGCGATTCTGTCGCAACCCAAGATTTTGATCATTGAATGCGTTTTTCGGTGGGACCGACCGGCCATGGCACCGGCCATTGCCCCGACGCGCACGCCTTTGCAGTTCTTTTGTGCACAAAATATATGCACACGAATATATGCGCATGGAAAAGTGGCAAATATGTGAAGCGCCATAGGGCGGTTGGCCCGGCCGGACAGAAAATTCCCTTTTGAATCAACGCATCGCCATTTCGCTGCGTCGCGGCACGGTTCTTGATGAAGTGTTAACGCCCGGGGGGTGCCAAGGGGGCACTGTGGGCGCGCATTAACCAAGGAAGGACGACAGATGAAGCTCATCACGGCCATCATCAAACCCTTCAAGCTCGACGAGGTCCGGGAGTCGCTGTCGGCGCTCGGGGTTCAGGGCATGACGGTGACCGAGGTCAAAGGCTACGGCCGCCAGAAGGGCCATACCGAAATCTACCGCGGCGCCGAATACGCCGTCAGCTTTCTGCCGAAGCTCAAGATCGAAGTGGCGGTCAAGAGCGAAATGGCGGAGGCGGTGATCGAGGCCATTTCATCCAAGGCCAAGACCGGCCAGATCGGTGACGGAAAGATTTTCGTCACACCGCTCGAACAAGTCGTCCGTATCCGTACCGGCGAAACAGACGGCGACGCCCTCTAAAGGCGCGCCTATTGGGATCAAGAAAGGGGAGTACCGAAATGAGTTTCACCAAACTGAAGCGATTGGGGGTAGGAGCGGCGGCCGCTCTTGGCGCCACCGCAATGACGATCATGCCCGCATTTGCGGACGCGCCGAAGATCGACACCGGCGATACCGCCTGGATGCTGACCTCCAGCGCGCTCGTCCTGATGATGACCATTCCGGGCCTGGCGCTGTTCTACGGCGGCATGGTGCGCAAGAAGAACGTGCTCGCGACGATGGCGCAAAGCTTCGGCGCGACCTGCATCATCACCGTCCTGTGGATGATCATCGGTTATTCGATCGCCTTCACGACCAACCCGGACTCGCAGCTCAACCAGTTCATCGGCAGCTTCGACCAGTTCCTGCTCGGCAAGATGACTCTGACTTCGGTCAACGGTCTGGCCGGTACGATCCCCGAGTCGGTCTACATGTTCTTCCAGATGACCTTCGCGATCATCACTCCGGCGCTGATTGCCGGCGCGATCGCGGACCGCATGAAGTTCTCGGCCTTCATGTGGTTCATGTCGCTCTGGCTGCTCCTCGTCTACTGCCCGATCGCCCACTGGGTCTGGGGCGGCGGCTGGCTCGGTTCGATGGGCGCGCTTGACTATGCCGGCGGCTCGGTCGTGCATCTGAACGCCGGTACCGCGGCGCTCGTTGCCTGCCTCGTGCTTGGAAAGCGCACGGGTTACGGAACCGAGAACATGGCGCCGCACAACCTCGTGCTCAGCGTCATCGGCGCCTCGCTCCTGTGGGTCGGCTGGTTCGGCTTCAACGCCGGTTCGGCTGTCACCTCGAACGTCAACGCCGGCATGGCGGCGGCAGCGACCCAGATCGCGACCGCGGCTGCATCGCTCGCCTGGATGTTCGCGGAGTGGATCATCACCCGCAAGCCTTCGGTGCTCGGCATGATCTCCGGCGCGGTTGCCGGTCTTGTGGCGATCACCCCGGCATCGGGCTTCGTCGATCCGGTCGGTGCGCTGCTCATCGGCATCGCAGCGGGTGTGGTCTGCTACCTCTCGGCGGTGTGGATGAAGAAGCTGTTCGGCTACGACGACAGCCTCGACGCCTGGGGCGTGCATGGCGTGGGCGGCGCGCTCGGCGCCCTTCTCACCGGCGTGTTCGCCAACAGCGCGATCAACAGCCTGGGCAAGGGCTGGCTGATCGACGGCAATCCCGGACAGATGCTGATCCAGGTCTACGACGTGGTCGGCGTGTTCGTGTACTGCGCGATCGCGACCTTCATCCTCCTGAAGATCATCGACATGGTCGTGGGTCTGCGAGTCTCGCGTGAGGTCGAGGTCGAGGGTCTCGACATCAACCTCCACGGAGAAACCGTGCACGGCTGATCCCCCGTGCAAGGCTAGTTCCCTCTGTAGCAACTTGGGCGCCGGGCAACCGGCGCCCTTTTTGCGTCCGGACATCGACGGCAGGCGGGGGCGAAGGTTAGACTCCCGGCCATGCTCTTCCCCGGCCGCCTCTCCGAACTTCCACCGTCGGCCTTCGCCAAGCTGGCGACGCTGCTCGATCCGCACAAGCCGGGGCTGCCGCCGATCAGTCTCGCCATCGGCGATCCGAATGGCGCGGTGCCACCGTTCGTCATGGAGGAAATGGCAAAGCATGCCGCCACTTTCGGCAGTTATCCGCCGATCAACGGCAGCGCCGCCTGGCGCGAGGCAGCCGCCAGTTGGCTGACGCGGCGCTTCGGTCTGACGGGCATCGATCCCGACACGAGCCTGCTGCCGCTGAACGGGACGCGCGAGGGGTTGTTCCTGGCCGCGTTCATCGTCACGCCGCAGACCAAGGCGGGACAACGTCCGGCGATCCTGATCCCCAATCCGTTTTATCAGTGCTATGCGGCTGCGGCGCTGTCAGCTGGGGCCGAGCCGGTCTTCGTGCCGGCAACGGCAGCAACCGGCTTTCTGCCCGACTACGCATCGCTCCCAAAAACACTGCTCGAGCGTACGGCGGCGGTATACATCTGCTCGCCGTCCAATCCGGAAGGCGCCTGCGCCTCGCCGGAGTATTGGCGAACATTGTTCGCACTCGCCGACCAATACGACTTCACAGTGTTCGCAGACGAGTGTTACGCCGATATCTACCTCGACCATCCGCCGGCGAACGCCCTGCCGATGCGAAGCGCGCCCTATGAGCGGCTGCTGACCTTTCACTCGCTGTCCAAGCGCTCCGGACTTCCTGGATTGCGCTCCGGGATCGTCGCCGGCAATGCAAAGTTGATCGAGCGCTTCAGACAGTTCCGCAACTATGCCGGTCCCCAGGTAGCGATGCCGATCCTGGCGGCGAGCGCAGCGGCATGGAGCGACGAAAGCCATGTCGCAGCCAATCGCGCCGGCTATCAGGAGAAATTCGCCGCCTCCCGCCGTGTGCTTGGCAACCGTAGTGGCTTCCGTATGCCGGAAGCCGGGTTCTTCCTCTGGCTCGATGTCGGCAATGGCGAGAAATTTGCCCTTCGGCTGTGGCGCGAAGCGGGGGTGCGGGTGCTGCCCGGCGCGTATATGGGCCGCGAATCCGAGCTCGGGAAAAGCCAGTCAAACCCTGGCTTTTCCTACATCCGGGTAGCGCTCGTTAACGACCTGTCAACCATTTTGACGGCACTCGACAGGATGGTTCCGGTGCTGGAGACAGAATGAGCCAGGCGCAGCGTCGCATCATGGCAGGCGGCGTCTATCAACCGCGCTCGCGCGGCGCGGCGATGGCCGACGCCCTGGCCGATGCGCGCCGGTCCATGGGGCGGCTGCTCGAGATCCTGATCATGCGCGGTGCCGGCATCGTGCTGATGCTGAGCGGCCTCGCGGCGCTTCTTGCGCTACTGACCTACGACTCGACCGATGCGAGTCTCAACAATGCGACGGGCGTTCCGCCATCGAATCTGCTCGGTGGATTGGGCGCGATGGCGGCCGACATCCTGTTGCAGGCCTTCGGTCTCGCCGCCGTATTCGTACTGCTGCCGCTGCTGACCTGGGGTTATGTCGCGATGCGCGGACATACGCTGCGCCGGGTGCTGTGGCGTGGCTTTGCATGGCCGTTCGGCACCGTGCTGGTCGCCGCCGGCCTTGGGATTTTTCCGCAACTCACCGCCCTGCCCGCCGGCGATGGCGGGCTGATCGGGATCGCCGCCGCCAAGCTTTCGGCCCATGTCGGTGACGTCTATGGCCAGGGCTGGATCGGCCTTGCGATGCCGGTCCTGCTGATGATCGCCGGCTTACCGCTCGCCTTCCTCGCGACCGGTCTGCGGCTGAAGCCCGTGCTGCGCGCGGCGGCGAATATCCCCGCCGGGTTCTTCTGGCTCGGATCGATGCTGAAGATGCCGACCTTCTCGTTCCGCAAAACGAAGGAATACGACGAAGAGGACGACGAGCCGGAATACGAGGCCGACGAGACATCCGAGGATGACGATGCCGCCTATGCCCTGAGTGTCGCGCCGGAGCCGATTGCTGCCACCAAGCTTGCCGAACGCCGCGAGAACCGCGTCAAGCGCGAGGAAGCGCGCAAGGCGGCCGCGACCGGCAAACGCCAGCGCCAGCCAGCCTTCGATCTGGTCAGTGGCGAATACCAGCTGCCATCCCTCAGCCTTCTGGCAGAACCGGTCGTCGTCCATGACGAGCAGGCACAATCCGACGAGGCGCTCGAAGAAAACGCCCGCATGCTGGAAGCGGTGCTGACCGATTTCGGCGTCAAAGGCCGCATCATGGCCGTCCGGCCCGGCCCGGTCGTGACGCTCTACGAATTCGAGCCTGCCGCGGGCGTGAAATCGAGCCGCGTGATCAGCCTGTCCGACGACGTCGCCCGCTCGATGTCGGCGGTCGCCGCGCGTATCGCGGTGATCCCGGGCCGCAACGTGATCGGCATCGAGCTTCCGAACCACACACGCGAAACCGTCTATCTGCGCGAGATGATGGCGAGCGGCGAATACGACAAGGCCCGCGCACCGCTGACGCTCGCACTCGGCAAGACCATCGGCGGCGAGCCCGTCATGGCAGACCTCGCCAAGATGCCCCACTTGCTCGTCGCCGGCACCACTGGCTCGGGCAAGTCGGTCGGCCTCAACACCATGATCCTGTCGCTGCTCTACCGGCTGACGCCGCAGCAGTGCCGCCTGATCATGATCGATCCCAAGATGCTCGAACTCTCCGTCTATGACGGCATCCCGCATCTGCTCTCACCGGTCGTGACCGATCCCAAGAAAGCCGTCGTCGCGCTCAAATGGGCGGTGCGCGAGATGGAAGACCGCTACCGCAAGATGTCGAAGCTCGGCGTACGTGGCGTCGAAGCGTTCAACGAGCGCGTCCGCAAGGCCAAGGAAAAAGGCGAGACCCTCAAGCGCACCGTGCAGACCGGCTTCGACCGCGAGACCGGCAAGCCCGTCTACGAAGACGAAATGCTCGAGCTCGAGCCGATGCCGTTCATCGTGATCGTGGTCGACGAGATGGCCGACCTGATGATGATTTCGGGCAAGGAAATCGAAGGCGCGATCCAGCGTCTGGCGCAGATGGCGCGCGCCGCGGGCCTGCACCTGATCGCGGCGACGCAGCGCCCCTCGGTCGATGTCATCACCGGCACGATCAAGGCGAACTTCCCGACCCGCATCTCGTTCCAGGTCACCTCGAAGATCGACAGCCGCACCATCCTCGGCGAACAGGGCGCCGAGCAGCTGCTGGGCCAGGGCGACATGCTCTACATGATGGCCGGCGGGCGTATCCGCCGCATCCACGGCCCCTTCGTCTCCGACCACGAAGTCGAGGACGTCGTGCGCTTCCTGAAGACCCAGGGTACGCCGGAATATCTCGACGCAGTCACCGAAGAACCGGACGAGCCCGGCGACGATCCCTATGCGATGATGAGCGAGGGCAATTCGCAATCGGGCGACGATCTCTACGACAAGGCGCTCGCCATCGTCGCACGCGAGCGCAAGGCGACGACGTCGTACCTCCAGCGCCGCCTGCAGATCGGCTACAACAAGGCCGCAAGTCTGATCGAGCGCATGGAGCAGGACGGCGTCGTCTCGCGGCCGAACCACAAGGGTCTGCGCGAGGTCCTGCTGCCGGATCACGGCGAAGATTGATCGGCGGGCCATCGCCTTCTAGGCTCTCCCCATAGTCTGAATTTGGGGAGTACTCGAAATGACATTTGCAGGAAGACTTGTTCTTGCGGCCGCAGGGGCGGCGCTACTGGCCAATTCCGCCGCCGCCGCGCCGCCGGTCCGGATGCGGCCCTGCGGCATGGAGCGCGAAATGGTCGCCCAACGCTCGACACGCGCGACGACACTGTGGTTCCGCAATGAGTCCGACGGGTTGCGCAAACTGTTCTGGATCAACTTCGACGGACGGCGCGTGCTCTATTCGACGCTGCGCCCGGGCGAACGGGTCGAGCAACAGACCTATGCCGGTCATCCCTGGGTCTCGACCGACCGTCGCGGACATTGCATCGCGATTTTCGTTCCGACGGGCCGCAGCGGCCGAGTCGATCTCGACTAACAGGTCAGTCCTTCCAGAGACTTTCAATCCGGGCGGCGAGACCTGCGATATCGGTCTCGCCGGACGTGTCGGCCTCAATTACCGAGCCGAACCCGATCGGCGCGCCGAAGTCGCGCGTTACCAGGTCTTCGCCGATCGTGCCGGCATAGTGCGCGGGATGATGGCCGGGCCGCACCGCGCGCTCGGTGAAACGGCGCACGACTTCGGCCGGCGGGCAGCGGCAATAGACTTCGATGACCTGCCCCGGCAGCGCAGCGACGCGGTCGCGCTCATAGGCGCTGTCGCGATGGAAGTTCGCTTCGAGAACGGCCCGCGGGAAATGCGGTGCAAGCGACCAGAACGCCTCCCAGGCAGCAATCCCGATGCGGCGCGAGGCGTCGGGATCGAAGCGGTCACCGGCCAGCACGCTGTACAGCGGCTCCTTGATGTCGTCCTTGCAGAGAAGCGCAAAACCGAGCGCACGAGCCAGCGGTCGCGCAAGCGTGGTCTTGCCGGCGCCGGGCGGACCGGAAACGAGAACGTAACGGGCGGTCATTGTGACAGGATCGCGGGGAACCACGGCGGAAGAAAGACGCTTCCACGGGCTGGACCTGAGCCAAAGCAGGATTACATGATGTCAACGTTGTTGGTCCGTCCGGGCCAGCCCCTTCGGAGGAATTGATGGGTTACATCGAGCAATCGCTTGGCGATGGCGAGCGGCTGGTTGCGCGCGCGCATTTCCACTGGTGGTACACCGCCAAGGCCTGGCTGGCGCTGATCTTCCTCGGCATCTTCATCATCGGCATCGTCATCTTCGTCTCGATGATGGTACGCAAATGGACCACCGAAATCGGCGTGACCACCCATCGCTTCGTCCAGAAGGAAGGGCTGTTCCGGCTCAACACCTATGAGGTCGCGCTGCACAACATCGAAGGCGTGCGGGTGAACCAGAGCTTCTGGGGCCGGCTGTTCGGGTTCGGTTCGCTCCGGATCGAAGGCACCGGCGTCGACCATGTGGATCTGCCGACCATCGCCGATCCCATCGCCTTCCGTGCCGCGATCGAGACAGCGAAATCCGGCGACACGCACTGACCGCGACCGGTCGGCGCATGCGATCTCGCGGCGCTTGCCAAGCCGCGGCGGCCGGTATGAGTCTCCCGCCAACCGAGGAGATAGCCCATGCGCAAGTTGCTCATTCTGACGGCCGCGATGCTGCTGGCCGCACCGTCCGCCATGGCCGCCGACGCCGGCAACGGAAAGACGATCTTTGCGCGCTGCGCGATCTGCCACACCACGACCAAGGGCGGCCCGAACGGTCTTGGCCCCAACCTCTTCGGCGTCGTCGGGCGCAAGGCGGCATCGCTGCCGAGCTATGCGTATTCCGGGGCGCTGAAGCGTTCGAACATCACCTGGACCGCCGACAAGCTGAAGTCCTGGGTGATGGGGCCGGCCAAAGTCGTTCCGGGCACCAAGATGACCTTCGCCGGCATCTCCAATCCCCATCAGGCCGAGGATGTCGTTGCCTATCTCGCGACCCTGAAGTAACCGGCGCGTCTGCCGCGCGGCCCGGAACCACCGAAAAGAGACCCGTCTTCAACTGTGCGGCGGAATGACGCGGTTTGTCATTTTGCTGCACTGCACACAATTTTTGCCAGCAATTCGGGGACTCGTTTCCTCAACGAAACCGGAATTGCCCTTCGTTGACAGGGCGGTCCCCCCGGTCCTAGTTTTTGCGCCGCACAAAGAGGGGCGGCTACCAAAAACGGCGCGCGCGGAATGTCCGCCCGCTAAACCAACCGCCATCGTTCAGGGATCTTCGCACTCATGAAAGTTTTGGTGCCCGTGAAGCGGGTGATTGACTACAACGTCAAGGTTCGCGTGAAGGCCGACCAGACCGGCGTCGACCTCGCCAATGTCAAAATGTCCATGAACCCGTTCGACGAGATCAGCGTCGAAGAAGCGGTTCGCCTGAAGGAGAAGGGCAAGGCCACCGAGGTCATCGCCGTTTCCGTCGGACCCCAGCAGGCCTCCGAGACCATCCGCACCGCGCTCGCCATGGGCGCCGATCGCGGAATCCTGGTGAAGACCGATGCCGAAGTGGAACCGCTCGCGGTTGCCAAGATCCTCAAAGCCATCTGCGAAGCCGAACAGCCCTCGCTGGTGATCACCGGCAAGCAGGCGATCGACGACGACAGCAACCAGACCGGCCAGATGCTGGCTGCGCTGCTGGGCTGGGGCCAGGGTACCTTCGCCCACAAGCTCGAGCTCGGCGACGCCGATGCGAAGATCGAGCGCGAGATCGACGGTGGTCTGCAGACTGTCGACGTGAAGCTTCCGGCAGTTATGTCGGTCGACCTTCGCCTCAACGAGCCGCGCTATGCCTCGCTGCCCAACATCATGAAGGCCAAGAAGAAGCCGATCGACGAGAAAACCCCGGCCGATTACGGCGTCGACGTCACGCCGAAGCTCAAGACCTTGAAGGTGACCGAACCGGCGAAGCGCCAGGCCGGCATCAAGGTCAAGACCGCCGCCGAACTCGTCGAAAAGCTCAAGGAAGTGGGGGCGATCTAAGATGGCTATCCTCGTTATCGCCGAACACGACAACAAGTCGCTGAAAGAGGCCACCGCCAAGACCGTGACCGCCGCCGTCGAGATGGGCGGGCCAGTGCATGTGCTGGTCGCCGGATCGGATTGTGGCGCGGCTGCCGATGCTGCCGCCAAGCTGGCCGGAGTCGCGAAGGTGCTGGTCGCCGACGACGCCCTTTATGGCAAGATGGTCGCCGAGACGATGGAGACGTTGATCCTCTCCCTCGCCGACAATTACGACGCGATCCTCGCGCCCGCGACCACCAACGGCAAGAACTACATGCCGCGCGTCGCCGCCAAGCTGGACGTCGCGCAGATCAGCGAGATCATCAAGGTGGTCAGCGCCGATACCTTCGAGCGCCCGATCTACGCCGGCAACGCCATCGCGACGGTTCAGGCCGGCGCGGGCAAGAAGGTGATCACCGTCCGCACCACGACCTTCAAGGCCGCGGGCGAAGGCGGTTCGGCAGCGGTCGAGAAGATCGCCGCGGCGGCCGATCCGGGTCTCTCGAAGTTCGTCGGCGAAGAGTTGTCGAAATCCGAACGTCCCGAATTGACCTCGGCCAAGATCGTCATCTCCGGCGGCCGCGGCATGCAGTCGGGCGACAATTTCCACCTGCTCGACAAGATCGCCGACAAGCTGCACGCCGCCGTCGGCGCCAGCCGTGCGGCAGTCGATGCCGGTTTCGTGCCCAATGACTATCAGGTCGGCCAGACCGGCAAGGTGGTGGCGCCCGAGCTCTATATCGCCGTCGGCATCTCCGGCGCGATCCAGCATCTGGCGGGCATGAAGGATTCCAAGATCATCGCCGCGATCAACAAGGACGAAGAGGCGCCGATCTTCCAGATCGCCGATTTCGGCCTTGTCGCCGATCTGTTCAAGGCGATTCCGGAAATGGACGAAGAGCTTACGAAACTGGGTTATTGAAAACCCGAGGATCAACTATGGCTATCGAACGCATCGGCGTTATCGGCGCAGGCCAGATGGGCAACGGCATTGCCCATGTCCTCGCACTGGCGGGATACGATGTGCTGCTCGACGATGTGAACAAGGACCAGCTTTCCAAGGCCCTTGAGCGCATCGACAAGAACATGCACCGCCAGGCGGCGCGGGGCGTGATCAAGGACGACGAGATCGCGCCGGCGATGAGCCGCATCCGCACGACGACGGCGCTCGACGACATGAAGGATCGCGATCTCGTTATCGAGGCCGCGACCGAGGACGAAGCGGTCAAGAAGAAGATCTTCCAGGACCTGACAGCGCGCATCGGCGAGAAGACGCTTCTGGCCACCAACACCTCGTCGATCTCGGTGACCCGCCTTGCCACCGCAACCGACCGGCCGGAGCGGTTCATCGGCATCCATTTCATGAATCCGGTGCCGATGATGCAGCTGGTCGAGGTGATCCGCGGCATCGCCACGGACGATGCGACCTTCCAGGCGGCGCTCGAGATCGTGCGGCGCACGGGCAAGACCGCGGCCTATGCCGAGGATTTCCCGGCCTTCATCGTCAACCGCATCCTGCAGCCGATGATCAACGAGGCGGTCTACACGCTCTATGAGGGCGTCGGAAACGTCGAAGCCATCGATACCGCGATGCGGCTCGGCGCCAACCATCCGATGGGCCCGCTCCAGCTCGCCGACTTCATCGGCCTCGATACCTGCTTGTCGATCATGCAGGTGCTGTATGAAGGCCTGGCGGACTCCAAGTATCGCCCCTGCCCGCTTCTCGTGAAGTATGTCGAGGCCGGCTGGCTCGGCCGGAAGACCGGTCGCGGCTTCTACGACTATCGCGGCGACCACCCGGTTCCTACTCGCTGACGCGACGGCCATGGCGTGACATAGTTCTACCCCGACGAAGGCCACCGACGAGCCTTCGCGAAAAGGGGAACGCCATGCGCCGAATTCTGCTAGCCGGATTATGCTTTCTGGCCGCCGGCACCGCCTGGGCGGCGGCACCTCCAGGCATCAATTCGATCCTCTTCTGGACGCCAGCCCAGCAGCTCGCGGGCTATCCCCATGTCGAGCGATCCTTCCCCGTGCGCGCCGTGCGGCATGGCAAGACTGTCTATCCGCTGCCGATCGGTAAGCCCGCGCCGCCCGTTTCGTTCTCGTTCGGCGGCAAGACCTTCGATACCGACAAATTCATCGCAGCAAACCGGCTGAGCGGCCTCCTGATCGTCAAGGCCGGCAAGATCGTGCTCGAGCGCTATGCCCTCGGCCGCAAGCCGCAGGATCGCTGGGTGTCGTTCTCGGTGACGAAGTCGATCACCTCGCTCCTGCTCGGCGCCGCGATCTCCGACGGCTACATCAAGAGCATCGACGCGCCGGTGACGGATTATCTTCCGGCCCTGAAGAAGAGCGCCTATGCCGGGGTGACGATCCGCCAGTTGCTGACGATGTCGAGCGGCGTGAAGTGGAACGAGGATTACGCCGATCCCCATTCCGACGTCGCACGGTTCGCGCTCGGCAATCCCGGACCGCATGGCGAGAACCCGATCGTCAGCTACATGGCGAAGCTGCCGCGCGCGGAAAAGCCGGGCGTGCATTTCGTCTACAAGACGGGCGAAAGTGATCTCGTCGGCATCCTGGTCGAAGCGGCAACGCACAAGCATCTCGCCGACTATCTGAGCGAGAAGATCTGGCAGCCCTTCGGCATGGAAGCGGACGCGACCTGGATGCTCGATCGCTCGGGTTCGGAGATCGGCGGCTGCTGCGTGTCCATGACTTTGCGCGACTACGCCCGGGTCGGCCTTTTCGTGATGGGTGGTACGATGGCGGGCGGCAAGCGCGTAGTGCCGGCGGACTATCTCAAGGCCGCGACGATGCATCAATTGCCTACGGGCTATCCCAATACCGGCTATGGCTTCCAGTGGTGGATACACGACGACAATGGCGCCTTCGAAGCCGAAGGCATCTTTGGGCAATCGATCTACATCAATCCCAGAGAGAAGCTGGTCATTGCAATGAACTCGGCATGGCCGGTGGCCGACGACGAGGTGCATGACGCGCTCAATGATGCCTATCAGCGCGCGATCGTCGCGGCATTACACGGCCGTTAGCCCATCACGATCCTGATGAACTCTTCGGTGGGGGCGCCTTCCGGCCAGCTCGGCACGTCCTTCGGGATGTCGATGCCTTTGAGTTTTCGCTTGGTCCAGATATGCGCGACGATCGAAAGCCGGTCGCTGTGGTCCAACGTGCCGGCGCGGATCACGGCGAAACCGGGGCGGCGCGAGTTGGTGTTGTAGACACGGGTGATGCAGTTCGCGCAGCCCCGCTGACGCGAAACGCGCTCGCCGTCATCCGAAACTCGCTCATAGAGGTAAGGCGCGCCCCTGACTTCGAGTGCGTCCTCGGGCACGAAAAACTGCAGGCTGAAGGCGCTGCCCGACCAGGTCTGGCAGTCGAGACAGTGACAGGCGTAGACATTGGGCAGCTTCTCGAGGTTCAGCTTGTAACGCACCGCGCCGCAGCGGCACCCACCTTCGATATTATCGCTCATCATGCCTCTCCCAGGAACCGCTTCAGAACATTGCGCGTGATGCGCGTGACGAAGGGATCGCGCCCGAGGCCGTGCACCCATTCGGTCGTTCCGGCATTGAAGACTTCGCCTTTGCCGCGTTTGAACGAGGCCATGACGGCATGGCCGCGATTGACGCGCGCGACGGTCTCGGGGTCGTCGTTGCCATAGGCGACGCGGGCGACGACGTCCATCTGCTCCGGCGGGATCAGCGGACGATAGGGACTCGACGGATCCTCGGCGAAAACGGCCGGAACGAAAGCGATGATCTCGAGATTGTCGGGAACGCCGGTGCCGCCATCGGGCGCGGGCAGGCCGTCGGCGCCGAACCGGATCGGGCAGCCGTCATTCTCGTAGCCGACCAGCGGCACCGCGCCGCCGACGACATCGCCATAGTAGAGATCGGTGCCTTCGAGCGCCCAGTGCTTGTCGCGATAGATCGTAAAGCCGCCAGCTCCACGCGATGCGCAAAGGGCGAGTCGGTGATAACCGCCGTAGAGAAAACTCAAGCCCGTCAGCGCCGCTTCAGGGCGCACGAACATCGGATGGGACCATAGATGCGTCTTGTCGGCGTCAGGAACCGCTTCGTCTTCGCCCTTCCATTTGCGGCAGATGAGCGTCCGGCCGCCATTCTCCCAGCGCACCTTCCAGAAGCCGGTGTTGCCGGAGAAGATCGCAAGCCTTCCGCCACGATCGACGAAGGCATCTAGCGCGGCACGCTCGGGGCCGGACCAATATTCGCTGTGACCCACGAGGCAGACGACATCGTAGCCATCGAGTGCGTGCGGGTCAGCATCGAGATCGAAGTCGGTGAGATAATCGAAAGCGAGCCCTTCTTCGCCTTCGGCCCAGCGCACGAATGCGTGCTCCCATTTGTTGAGAAAGCCGGCCGAGCCGTCATAGGGCGATTGGCGATGGGCGCGCGACCAGGCAGGATCGGCGCTGGCCCAGGTCCGTTCCTCGAATTCGCGCGGACGCAGATTGACGAGGCGCGGCATGTCAGGCGGCGCGGCGAGGAGAAGCGGCGGGAAAGGCCGCTCGATCGACAGCACGCCGATGGCACCCGCCATGGCTTCGGCGAGCGATTTCTCACGCCGCATCAGCGACTCGACATCGCAGTACGCAGAGGCTCCACCCCAGTAATTGTAGGCGTGCAACGTGTTGGTCGCGAGCACCAGCGCCATGCGCGCGCCGCCCCCCTTCACGCAGATGAAATGATGCGCGGCCTCCTCCTTCTCGTCGGTGAGGGCGATGTCGTAATAGCCGCTGCGCCAATTCGCGCCCGCCTCGATGGTGAGCGCGACCGGCCAGCCGCAGCCTTTGGCATCGGCGTCGGGCGGCACCGGATGGATGCCTGGCGCCAGCGTAGCTCGATGGACAACCTCGCGCGCCGCGCCGACACGCGCGATTTCCAGCGCGCAAGGGCCGCTGCTGGCGTGGAGAGCAAAACTTTCGCCGGGGCGGACGCTGAGACGGTCGGTATAAAGCGCGGGCATGACGCCAAGGTACGGCGCCAGTGCCACGCCTGTCACTGTGGCGCCGTGGTGGTCGCTCGGCCCCCGCCGCGCTAGGATTCGACCCTGGCCTTCAGGGGACTGTCCATGACGCTGACCGATCTGGCTTCGCTCGGAAGTTTGGCGAGCGGCATCGCGGTCCTGATCTCGCTCCTCTACCTCGCGGCGCAGGTGAAGCAGGCGACCAAACATACCCGCGCGCAGATCTCCCAGAACCGGATCAGCCGCATGGCCGACCAGCAGATGCGCCTGGCCGAAGGCGAACTCGGCGGCATCGTCGGGCGGGGCCGGCGCGGCGACGGCGCAATGTCGGCCGATGAAATCGGCCGCTTCATGGCCTTCATGCGTGCGCAATTCTGGAGCGCGGAGGACAATTTCCTGCAGCATCGCGAGCAGATGCTGGCGGACGAAATGTTCGCCAGCTTCCGCGCCAGCATGACCGGGCTGATGCGCGGGGCCGGCACACAGGCGGCCTGGGAGCTTTCCCGCGAAAGCTTCGTGCCGGAGTTCCGCGCCTTCATGGACGATGTCGCCAAGGATGCGCGCGCGGCGGGCTTCAACGACCTTGCAGCGCCATGGAACGACGCCGTCGCGCGCTTCAAAGCGCAGCAGGCGACAACGTGAGGCGGGGGTGGCGCATCGCGGCGGTCGTTGCGGTCGTTCCGGTCGCACTGGCCGCGACGATCGGAGTCACGCTGGCCTATCCCCGGCCCTTCTTTTCCTATTCGGTAACGGAAGGCCGGCTGACGCTTTATTCCGATGCGCCCTTCGATCGCGGCAAAGCCCGCACGATCCTGGAGCGCGTCGATGCGCGGCTGAAGACTTCGCCACTCGACGATGGCGCGGCCGATGCGATCTACGTCGCCAATGCGCGCTGGCGCCAGCGGCTGTTCTTCAACATCGCCTATGGCGCGGGCGGCGTGAATTTCTATCCCTGGACGCTCAACGTGTTCCTGCGCCAGTCGAACATCGACAAGGATGAACTGCTTCGGCCGAATGGCATTCCAGCGGAATATCCGCGCACCTTCACCTACTATGCTGCGCATGAGATCGGCCATTCGCTGACCGGAAGGCATCTCGGCTTCGCGCATTTGTGGAACTGGCGGCTGCCGCAATGGATCCGCGAAGGCTAAGCCGACTATGTCGGCTTCGGCGGCGATGTGGATATCGCACTGCTCTACCGGCAATACCGCGCCGGCGATCCGACGCTCGATTTCGCCAAGACCGGACAATACAAGCGCTTTCGTCTGCTAGTGGCATTCTTCCTGAAACAGGAGCATTGGAGCGTAGACCGGTTGCTGGCCAGCGGATTGTCGCAGTCCGAGGCCGAGGCCCGGATGAACGCCGCGCTCGCCTTGCGCCATGGCGCATAGGCGTGGCTAAGTTCGGGGCATGAAAACCTATCGCATCGGCGTCATCGGGCTCGGCCAGCGGATCGCGCATGTGCTGTGCGCCATGGACGATGTCGGCTGGAAGCTGAACGTCGCGGGCTATGCCGATCCGCGTCCCGTCGGCATGCCGATCCTGGCGGAGCGCGGCATCGCACCGGGCAAGGATTACGGCAGCGCCACGGCGCTCCTGAAGGACGGGCCGTTCGATCTCGTCATGATCGGTTCGCCCAACCATCTGCATTACGAGCATCTGCTCGCCGCATTCGAGGCCGGCTATCCGATCTTCGCCGAGAAGCCCATCGTTCGCACGGAAGAAGAAACCTTCGCGCTTGCGCGGCACCTGAAGGACACAAGGACGCCGCCCCTGTTCATCGGTCTTGTCATGCGCTCCATGCCGATCGTGCGCGAGACGATCAAGCGCGTCGATGCCGGCGAACTCGGCGAACTCGTCTCCATGGACGCAACCGAGCATCTACCGCCGGAACATGGCGGCTATCTAGCGCGCAACTGGCGGCGCAAGCAGGAATGGGGCGGATCCTACTATCTCGACAAAGTGTGCCACGATTTCGATATTTTCGGCCGCATCGTCGGCGCACGCCCGGCAAAGGTCGTGAGCTTCGGCGGGCGGAAGATTTTCCGGCCCGAACGCGAGAGCGCCGCGCGCTCCTATAGCGACGGTTCACCGGCCTATGCGATCCGCGATGCCGGATGGTCGGGCGCCAATGATGCCTTCCATTCCGACATGGACGTGACCGATCACCAGACTGCGCTGGTCGAATACGACAGCGGCTTCCAGCTCTCCTTCCATTCCAACACGCATGTCAGCCTGGGCGAACGGCGCTGGTACATCGCCGGAACCGAAGGCACGCTGCTCGCCGACCTCGTGCGCAACAAGTTGATGATCCGGCGTGCGATGGAGAAGGGGAAGCCGGAGCGGATGGATTTCGCCACCCGCACCTCCGACAATCACAACGGCGCCGATCAGGCGATGGCTGCCGACCTGCTCAACACATTGGAGAAGGGCGCGGCCTTCCCGGTGACGCCGTGGGATTCGATGGTCGCGGGGCTGACCGTGATGGCGATCGACCGTGCGATGGAAGAGCAACGGATCGTCGACTGCGCGCCGATGTGGGCGGATTACGACGCGGCGCGGGGTGGCAGCTAGCTTCCGGTCGCCACCGTCAGGTTCTTGAACCAGTCGATCGCTTCTGGCGCATCCCATTTCGCCGGACCGACGGCGCGGCCGATCTCGCGGCCTTGCGGATCGATCAGGATCGTCAGCGGCAGACCGAAGGCGTTGAAGGCGCGGATCAGGGCTATGTTGGTGTCGAGATAGGCATCGAGCGCCTTGGCATCATGGGTATCGAGGAAAGCCCGGGCGTCGGCTGGCGTGCCGCGCCCGACATCGACGGCGACCACAGCAACCTTATCGGCAGGCAGAGTGGATTTGAGCCGCGCGAGAGCCGGAAGCTCCTTGACGCAGGGGCCGCACCAAGTCGCCCAGAGATTGAGCAGAACATATTTGCCCTTGAAGGCAGAAAGCGGCTTGCGCACGCCCTTGGCGTCGCTGAAGGCGACCTGGGGCACCGGGACAGGCGCCTTGTCGAGCGCGAAGGGCGCCAGGGCGGCGGGCGGACCCGCATCGTGGACAGCGCCACCCCGCATCTCATATAGAACCCCTGCCGCGGCCAGGACCGCGATAACTGCGGCAATTGCGATGTATGCTGTGCGGGACACGGGCTTATCTCATGGCTCAGAACAAGATGTGGGGCGGCCGCTTCGAAGGCGGGCCTGCTGCGATCATGGAGGTCATAACGCCCTCCATCGATTTCGACAAACGGATGGCGGCGCAGGATATCGCCGGCTCGCGCGCCCATGCCCGCATGCTGGCAATGCAGCAGATCATTCCGCAGGCCGATGCCGAAGCCATCATCCGCGGTCTCGACATGATCGAGAAGGAAATCGAACAAGGTAAATTCACCTACAGCCGGCAACTCGAGGACATCCATCTCAACATCGAGTCGCGGCTGAAGGAACTGATCGGCGAGCCGGCCGGTCGCCTGCACACGGCGCGGTCGCGCAACGACCAAGTTGTCACCGACTTCAGGCTCTGGCTGCGCGAGGCCTGCGCCCGCGCCGAAGCGGGGCTCGAAGAATTGCAGCGCGCCCTGTTTGCGCAGGCCGAGATCCACTACGCGACCATCATGCCGGGCTATACCCATATGCAGCCCGCGCAGCCGGTGACCTTCGGCCATCACTGCCTCGCCTATGTCGAGATGTTCTATCGCGACCGCGGACGCTTCGGCGATTGCGGCAAGCGCCTCAACGAATGCCCGCTGGGTTCGGCGGCGCTGGCCGGAACGCCCTACCCTATCGATCGCGACGTGACCGCCAAGGCGCTCGGCTTCGCGCGGCCGATGCGCAATTCACTCGATGCGGTCTCGGCGCGCGACTTCGCGCTCGAATATCTCGCCGCCTGCACGATCATGGCGACCAACATCTCCCGGCTTGCCGGCGAGATCGTGCAATGGTCGACACCAGCCTTCGGCTTTGTTCGGCTGTCGGATGCGTTCACCACCGGCTCCTCGATCATGCCGCAGAAGCGCAACCCCGATGCGGCGGAGTTGATCCGCGGCAAGACCGGGCGGGTGCTGGGCGACTTCGTTGCGCTGGCGACGGTGGTGAAGGGCCTTGCTCTCGCCTACGGCACCGATTTGCAGGAAGACAAGGAACGGGTCTTCGATGCCGCCGACACAGTCGAGGTATCGCTCGCCGCGATGGCGGGCATGCTCGCGGACCTGAAGGTCAACGACGCGACGATGCGCGCCGCGGCCGAGGCAGGCTATCCGACCGCGACAGATCTCGCCGACTGGATCGTCAGCACACTGAGGAAGCCGTTCCGCGAGGCGCATCACATCGCCGGCGCCATCGTGAAGCGCGCCGAAGACCTGAACCTGCCGCTGGCCGGATTGCCGCTCGCCGAAATGCAGGCGATCGAGCCCGGCATCACCGACGCGGTGTTCGATGTGCTGTCGCTGGATGCCTCGGTGAAGGCGCGGATGAGCTTCGGCGGCACCGCGCCGGACCGGGTGCGCGAGCAGCTGTTTTTCTGGCGGGAGAAGCTGAAATGACGATCCGGACAGTGCTTGCACTTCTTCTGGTTCTCGGTCTCGCCGGTTGCGGCGTGAAGAGCGATCTCGTCACGCCGTCCGGTCAGACGACGGCAAAGGGCGAGAAGGACCCGTCCAAGCCACCGCCGCAGCTCGGCCGATGAACCATTTCGAATACAAGGACGGCGTGCTCCATGCCGAAGGCGTGGACCTGAACCGGCTGGCCGCCGAGGTCGGGACGCCGTTCTATTGCTATTCCACCGCCACGCTGGAGCGACACTACAAGGTGTTCTCAGGCTCGTTTCCGAAGGGCACGCTTGTCGCCTTCTCGGTCAAGGCGCTGGGCAACATCGCGGTGCTGAAGACACTGGCGAAGCTCGGTGCCGGCGCCGATGTCGTCTCGGGCGGCGAATTGCGCAAGGCGCTGAAAGCCGGCATCCCGGGCGGCCGCATCGTGTTCTCCGGCGTCGGCAAGACCAAAGCCGAGATGACGTTGGCACTCGAAGCCGGCATCTATCAGTTCAATGTCGAGAGCGAGCCTGAGCTTCAGGCGCTGAGCGCAGTGGCGACGGCGCTCGGCAAGCCTGCGCCGATCACCATCCGCGTCAATCCGGATGTCGACGCCAAGACCCACGCCAAGATCACCACCGGCACCGCCGAAACCAAGTTCGGTATCCCGTGGAGCCGGGCGCGCGCGGCCTATGCCCTCGCCGCCAAACTGCCGGGGATCAAGGTCGTCGGCGTCGATGTCCATATCGGCAGCCAGATCGTCGACCTCGAGCCGTTCGAGACCGCCTTCGCCAAGGTCGCGGGACTTGCGGCACAGCTGCGCGCGGACGGACATGTCATCGAGCGGCTCGATCTCGGCGGCGGTCTGGGCGTGCCCTACATCACCAACAACGAGCCGCCGCCCGATCCTTCGGCCTATGGCGCGATGGCTTCGCGGGTAACCAGGGATCTGGGCTGCCAGATTATCCTCGAACCGGGACGGCTGATCGCAGCCAATGCCGGCATCCTCGTGTCGAGGGTGCTCTATGTGAAGCAGGGCGAAGCGCGGACTTTCGCCATCCTGGATGCCGGAATGAACGATCTGATCCGTCCGGCGATGTACGATTCCCATCACGAAATCGTGCCGGTTAACGAGCCGAAGCCCGACTGCCCGCGCCGGCGCTACGATGTCGTGGGCCCGGTATGCGAAACTTCGGACATTTTTGCGGCGGAACGCGAGCTGCCGGAACTAGCCGAAGGTGAACTTGTTGCGATCCTGAGCGCCGGTGCCTATGGCGCGGTGATGTCTTCGGCTTACAATGCGCGGCCGCCGGCGCCCGAAGTGCTCGTCAAGGACGAGCAGTGGAGCGTCGTGCGGCCAAGATTGGACGATGACGCGCTATTCGGCTCCGAACGAATTCCAGACTGGCTCTGACCGCACCGCTCGCTTCGTGCTGGCGTCGCGCGCGGCGCTTCTGTGGGAGCGGGTATGGCCGGGCCTGTGGCCGGCCAGCGGCATCCTTGGCCTGTTCCTTGCCGCTGCCCTGTTCGACCTCTTCGCGCCGCTGCCCTGGGTGCTGCATGCGCTGATCCTCAGCGTCACGATCACCGCCGCCGGGCTCACGCTCTATTTCGGGCTGCGCGGCACGCATCTGCCGAGCTGGGCCGAAGGCGCCCGGCGGCTGGAGCGCAGCAGCGGACTGAGCCATCGCCCAATCTCCGAAGGCGATGACGCGATGGCGCTCGGTCAGGGCGACAGCCTGGCAGAACAGCTTTGGGAATTGCATCTGCGCCAGCTTCTCGCCGGCGTGGGCAAGCTGCGCCTGGCCTGGCCGGCGCCGGGGCTCGCGAAACGCGATCCGCGCGCGCTGAGGTTCGTCGTGCTCGCTCTGCTGATTGTCGGCGGCGTGGTCGCCGGACGCGACACGCTGAGCCGACTGTGGGCTGGGCTCACCGATACCGGCGCAGCGGCGCATGCCACCGTGGATGCCTGGATCGACCCGCCGCCCTATACCGGCCAGCCGCCACTCTATCTCACCGATGGGATGACCATCGCCGTGCCAGAGGGTTCGGTGCTGAACATGCGGGTGCATGGGGCCGGCCATACACCCGGATTGATCGGCGCGGATGACGGCGCTTTCGCCGGTGCAGACGGCGAGTATTCCGCAAATCTGAAGATATTTGCCGACGGCCGCATTCGTGTACGCAGTGGGGGCCGCGCCATCGGCGATTGGACCTTCACTGCGATTCCCGACAAGCCGCCAACCGTTGCCTTCGCAGCGCCCCCTTCCAAGACCGAGCGTCAGGTGCTCGCGCTCTCCTACAAGGCAAGCGACGACTACGGCGTGACGCGGATGCGCGCGGTCATCACGCCGCATGGCCGCAAGGGGCGGCCGATCCTGCTCGACCTGTCGCTTGCGACGACAAGCGAAAAGACAGTTTCGGCGACCAGCTACAACGACCTGACGGCGCATCCCTATGCCGGCTTGAAGGTCGATATCGTTTTGCAGGCCTTCGATGGCGCCGGCCATGTCACATCGACAAAGCCGGTGGTGTTCACCCTGCCCTCGCGCATCTTCACCGATCCGCTCGCGCGCGCGCTGATCGAACAGCGCCAGACACTCGCGACCAGCACGACGCCGCAGGAGCGCAGCCATGTCGTCAAGGTGCTAGATGCGCTGACCATTGCGCCCGAGATATTCTACGCCAACCAACTCAAGGTGTTTGCCGGCATCCGCGCCGCGCGCTATGCCCTCGCCCATGCCGAGCGCATCGAAGACATCGGGCATGTCGAAGACCTGTTGTGGCAGATCGCGATCGGGATCGAGCGCGGCGGACTGCTCTCAGCCGCCGAAGATTTGCGCCGCATCCAATCCCTTCTCGCGCAAGCGCTGGCGCAAGGCGCGCCGCAGGATGTGATCGACGAGTTGCTGCGCCGCTATAACGATGCAATGCAGCGCTATATGCAGGCGCTCGCCGACAATCCCGCCGCAGCCGAGAATGGCCCGCCACCGCCAGGCTCCAAATCGCTCAATCAGCAGGATTTGCAGACCCTGCTCGACACGATCAAGAAATTGTCCGAGAGCGGATCGCGCGAACAGGCGCAGCAATTGCTGGCACTGTTGCAGAACCTGCTGGAGAATCTGCGCCTCAGTCCCGGTGGCGGTGGCAGCGGCGTCGGTTCGAACACGCCGCAAAACAAGGCGATGAGCGATGCACTGCGCAACCTCAACGACCTGATGGGCAAGCAGCGCGAGCTTCTGGACCGCACGTTCAAGGGCCGGCAGGGCGAGCATGTCGATCCAAAGGCGCTCCAGCAGGGCCAGCAGGACATCCAGAAGAAGCTCGGCGACATCATGAAGGGTCTCGGAGACCAGAAGATTCCGAAGCCCGGCGATCTGGATCGCGCCGACCGTTCGATGGGGCAGTCGCAGCGCGAACTTCAAGGCAACGATCTGGAAGGTTCGAGCATCGACCAGAAAAATGCGCTCGACGCGTTGCGCGGCGCGGCGGCCGACCTGTCTGCCAAGCTTATGAAGGACACCCAGCAAGATCCCACCGGAACCGGCACGGCCGACCCGCTTGGCCGCAGTGGCAACGGCAATGCGCTGGGCAGCGGCGTGAAGGTTCCGGACGCAAAGACCTTGCAGCGCGCGCGAGACATCCTGCTGGAGCTGCGTCGCCGGGCCGGCGAACGCGGCCGGCCGCAGGAAGAACTCGACTACATCGACCGGTTGCTGAAGGAGTTCTGACGCTCACCCGTCGTCCGGGCGGGAAGCGATCTACTCACCGGCTTTCGCGAAGCGCACTTCGAGATTGTGTGTGCCGGCCGGCGGGCTCGAGAGACGAGTGCGGAACTTCGCGCTTTCGCCCGGCTTCAGCGTCGAGACGCCGGGCACGAAGGTCCAGTGGTAGAGCTCGTGCCGATCCATATCGAACAGCGCCACACGAACAAGCGGCACGGTGAGTTCGTGATCGGAACGGTTGACGATCTTGCCGGTCACAGCAAGTACCACCTGGCCGTCTTCCGTCTGTGTCTGATACGCGACGTCCAAGAAGTCGATGCCTTGCGGATTCACCGGCAATCCGGCGGCGGCATAGAGCGACGAGGTCTGCGGGAGCCAGGTCGCCACGCTGTCGCGGAAGCTGACGCCGGCCCAGCCGATCACGAGCACGATCAGGATCAGGAATATCCAGCCGCCGACGATGCCGAGATTGGCAAACACTCTCCGTCTGGGAGCCGGCGCGGGCGCGACCTCATCAGGCTCGTCATCGGACGGCGTTTCGACCGACGGTGCAAAGGCGGCAACGCGCGGAGGCGGCGGTTCCGGAGAGCGAACTGGCGCCGGCGGCTCCGGCTCCTGCACGGCGACTTCGGCCTCCGGATCGGGCTGCGGCGCCTCGGGACCGAGCTGGTGCCAGACATTGCCGCATTTGGCGCAACGGACGCTGCGCCCGGCAGCGGGAAACTTGGACCCGTCCACCTGGTAGCGCGTCTCGCATTGCGGGCATGTCAGGATCATGCGGGTCTCCGGTTGGGGCATAAATAGCTTTAAGCCCTTCGGCCCCGCAAGTTGGGGGCCGGACGGGAAATAGGCCGCAATTCCAAGCCAAAGACGATTCCCCTGGCGGCACGCCCCCAGTATGGTCCGAAGCGATGGTTCGCTTTGAGAATGTCGGGATGCGCTATGGCGCGGGGCCGGAGGTCCTGCGCGATGTCACCTTCGTGCTCGAGTCCGGGTCCTTCACCTTTCTCACGGGCCTGTCGGGTGCCGGTAAGACGACACTGTTAAAACTGATCTATCTGGGCGAACCGCCTTCGCGCGGGCTCATCACCCTTTTCGGTCACGACATGGCGACGGCCCGGCGCGGCGATTTCCCCGCCATCCGCCGCCGCATCGGCGTGGTGTTCCAGGATTTCCGCCTGCTGCCGCATCTGTCGGCCTTCGACAACGTCGCCCTACCGCTCAAGCTCGCCGGGCGGCACGAAGGCGATTACGAGCATGACGTCGAGGAGCTGCTCTCATGGGTCGGGCTGGGCGACCGCATGCATGCGAAGCCGGCAACGCTTTCGGGCGGCGAGCAGCAGCGCATCGCCATCGCCCGCGCCGTGGTCGCACGGCCCGATCTTCTGATTGCCGACGAGCCGACCGGCAATGTCGACGCCGAGATCGGCGGCCGGCTGATCCGGCTGTTCGGCGAGCTCAACCGTCTGGGCACCACGGTGCTGATCGCGACCCATGACCGCGCCCTGATCGAAAGCGGCCGCGCCAAGGAAATGCGCCTGGTCGATGGCCGGCTGGTCGAACTGCGTAGCGCGGGGCGGCCGTGACCCGAAGCTTCGGACGCCTCGTTCCACGCGAGAAGGGCGCCGCGCCGCTCGATCTGGTGATCGCGGTCATGGCGTTTCTCGCAGCGCTCGCGCTCGGCGCTTCGATGCTGGCGGCACGCGCTTCGGAGGGATGGCGGGCCGGGCTTGCCGATCATGTCACGGTCCAGATCCTTGTGCCCGAACAGGGCGACGTAAACACGGTCATGGCCAATGAAGTCGAAGCGGCGCTGGTGGTGCTGCGCGCGACGCCCGGTATCGGCCACGCGGCTCCGCTCTCCGACAAGGAGATGCAGGCATTGGTCGAACCCTGGCTCGGCAAGGGCGCGCTTGTCGCCGATCTGCCGCTGCCACGTCTGATCGACGGCAGTATCGTGCCGGGCGCGGCAGTGGACATGTCGAGCCTCGCCGCGCGCCTCAAGCAGGCTGCACCGGATGCGGAGCTCGACGATCACAGCCACTGGATCGCGCGCCTGAGCACCCTGGCGGATTCCATCCAGTGGAGTGCGCTGGGCGTGTTGGTTCTGATCGCCATCGCCACCGCCTCGACTGTCGCGTTTGCGACGCGCGCGGGCCTCGAAGCGCAACATGAGATGGTCGCGCTGCTGCACCAGATGGGCGCACATGCGCTGTTCATCGCGCGCGCCTTTGAGCGGCACTACGCGCTGGCGACGCTGGGCGCGAGCCTTGCCGGGGCGAGCATCGCGGCCACTCTGTTCGCGCTGGCGGGCGGGCTTGAATTCGCCGGTATCGAGCCGGTGCCGTTCCTGCCGCCCATCGCGCTCAAGCTTTCGGAACTCGCCTGGCTCGTGGCGGTTCCCATCGTTGCCACGGCGATCGCCTGGATCACGGCACGGCTGTCGGTGCTGGCTGCGGTCAGGGAAATTTATTGATGCTAGGCTATCGTCCAGCTTTCGCCCGGATTGGCCGCTAATTTCGAACCTGGGACAAATCCGTTGCCGGATATGGGAGTGAAAATCCTCAGAGTCCTCGGCGTTCTCGCGGCGCTCTACGTTGCGGGCTTCCTGCTGTTCGTCGCGACACTGCCGACGCGGCCGACGCAGCCCTTGAAGGCCGATGGCATCGTCGCGCTGACCGGCGGCGACGCGCGGCTAGGCGCGGCGGTAGCGCTTCTGGAAGGCGGCACCGGCAAGCGCCTTCTGATTTCCGGCGTGAACAAAGCCTCGACGAAAGAACAACTGAAACATCTCGCCAATGGCGGGCGGCGCTTCGATTGCTGTGCCGATATCGGCTATGCCGCCGAAGATACCTATGGCAATGCCGAAGAGGCCGCGGCCTGGACCCATCTGCACCACTTCCACAGCCTGATTGTGGTGACCGCGAGCTATCATATGCCGCGCAGCATCCGCCTGTTCCGATCCGTCATGCCGGACGAGAAGCTGATCGCCTATCCCGTCGAGCCTGGCGGGGTGGATGTTTCGGCGTGGTGGCGGCCCGGCACGCTGCATCTGCTGCACAACGAATATCTGAAATACGTCGCCAGCCTGATCATGACGGCAGTTGACCATCGCGCGCCGAGCGGCAAGTCTGCCGGGGCCGCCTGATCCTTCATCGGCCATGACCCTTCTGCGTTCGGCGATCTTCTTTTTCTGGTTCGCCTTGGTTTCCGCGACGCTCTCGATCCTGTGCGTGCCGCTTTTGCTCGGCTCGCGCAGCGGCGCCGGCATGCTTGGACGGACGTGGTCGCGTCTGGTGTTCTGGGGCCTGCGCGTTTTCGCTGGCACGAACTATGAAGTGCGCGGCGCGATTCCAAAAGGCCGCGCACTGATTGCGATCAAGCATATGAGCATGTGGGACACCTGCGCGATCTACACGCTGCTGGGCGATCCGGCGATCGTGCTCAAGCGCGGGCTGCAGATGATCCCGTTCTATGGCTGGTATCTGTGGAAGGCGGGCATGATCCCGATCGACCGCGACGGCAAGGCGAGCGCGCTACGCAACATGGTGGCGGCAGCGAAGCGCGAACTGGCGCGCGGACGCAGTGTGGTGATTTTTCCCGAAGGCACACGCAAGAAGCCGGGCATGCCGCCGGACTACAAGCCCGGTGTCGCCGGGCTCTACGGTCAGCTCGATGTGCCTTGCGTGCCGGTGGCGCTGAACTCCGGTGTCTTCTGGACCGGCTTCATCAAGAAGCCCGGCACCATCGTCATCGAATTCCTCGATCCGATTCCGCCGGGACTGTCCCGCCGCGAATTCATGCCGCGACTGGAAGCGGCGATGGAAGGGGCGACCGCAAAGCTGGTGGCGGAAGGCCGGCAGAGCCTGCCCTGACAGTGCCCCCGCTTTGGAGGCATCACTAACCATCCGGAACATAAGTAGAACGAAATCTTGACTCGGGGCGCGTAAAGCGTTAGCTACTTGTTCCGCTCAAGGCGGGATAATCGGCAGGGCCATGAGCGATATCGCGCGCCAGATCTGGGACATGAAGTACCGGCTCAAACAGCCGGACGGCACGCCCGTGGACGCCGATTTCGAGGAAACCTGGGCCCGGGTCGCCCTCGCCGCCGCCCATGCCGAGGCGCCGGAAAATCGCGCCCCGGTGGCGCTGGAATTCGCCCGGGCGCTGACCGGGCACCGCTTCCTGCCCGCCGGCCGCATCCTGGCCGGGGCCGGCACCGACCGCTCCGTGACGCTGTTCAACTGCTTCGTGATGGGGACCATCCCCGACACGATGGACGGCATCTTCTCCGCCGTGCGCGAAGCGGCGCTGACGCTGCAGCAGGGCGGCGGCATCGGCTACGACTTCTCGACCCTTCGGCCCAAGGGCGCCACGGTGAAGGGCGTCGCGGCGGACGCGTCCGGCCCTGTCTCCTTCATGGATGTGTGGGACGCGATGTGCCGCACCATCATGAGCGCGGGCAGCCGCCGCGGCGCGATGATGGGCACGCTCGCCATCGACCATCCCGACATCGAAACCTTCATCGACGCCAAGCGCGAACGCGGGCGGCTGACCAACTTCAACCTTTCGGTTCTTGTGAGCGACGCGTTCATGGACGCGGTGAAAGCCTATGCCGACTGGGACCTCGTCTTTGCCGGCAAGGTCTACCGTACGGTGAAGGCGCGCGAATTGTGGGACCGCATCATGCGCGCGACCTACGAGACCGCCGAACCGGGCGTGATCTTCATCGACCGCATCAACGACGAGAACAATCTCGGCTATTGCGAAACCATCCGCGCGACGAATCCGTGCGGTGAGCAACCGCTGCCGCCTTATGGCGCCTGCCTGCTCGGCTCGATCAATCTTGCCAGGCTGGTCAAGAACCCCTTCGAGGAAGATGCCGCACTCGACATCGCCGAGCTGGAGCGACTGACTCGGACGGCAGTGCGCTTACTCGACAACGTCATCGACATCTCGCGCTTTCCGCTGCCGGAGCAGCGCGCCGAGGCCCTCGCCAAGCGGCGGATCGGGCTGGGCGTAACAGGGCTCGCCGATGCGCTCATCTTCTGCCGCACGCGCTACGGTTCGCGCGAAAGCGTGGAGCTGATCGACACATGGCTGTCGGCGATCAGCGATGCGGCCTATCTCGCCTCGTCCGAGCTTGCGGCCGAGAAGGGATCCTTCCCGCTTTTCGATGCCCATGAATTCCTGAACCGGCCTTTCGCCCTGCGCCTGCCGCAGCATGTGCGCGCGGCGATCGCGAAGAACGGGATGCGCAACGGCCTCGTCACCTCGATCGCGCCGACCGGGACGATCTCGCTGTTCGCCGGCAATGTGTCGAGCGGGATCGAACCGGTTTTCGCCTATAGCTATAGCCGCGCGGTGTTGCAGCCCGACGGCACGCGTACACAGGAAACGGTGGAAGACTACGCTTATCACGCCTTCCGCGCCCGCTTCGGCGCCGAGGCGGAGTTGCCGGACTATTTCGTCAATGCACAGACGTTGTCGCCCGCCGACCATCTCGCGGTGCAGGCGGCGGCGCAGTGTCATATCGACAGCTCGATCTCCAAGACGATCAATGTGCCGGCGTCGATCTCCTTCGAGGCGTTCAAGGACGTTTATGCGCGCGCCTACGATCTCGGCTGCAAGGGCTGCACGACCTATCGCCCGAACGATGTGACCGGCGCTGTGCTGACCGCCGAGCCGGCGCCCGCTGCCGAAACGCCAGCGATAGAACAGGCGCCACGGCCGCGCGAACTCCAGAACAGCGGCGGCGTGGTCTATATGATGCGGCCGCTCGACCGGCCCGACATGCTGATCGGCCAGACCTACAAGATCAAATGGCTCGACAGCGATCACGCCTTCTACATCACCATCAACGACATCGAGAAGGATGGACGGCGGCGGCCCTTCGAGGTCTTCATCAATTCCAAGAACATGGAGGCCTATGCCTGGGCGGTGGCGCTGACGCGGATGATCTCGGCAGTGTTCCGGCGCGGCGGCGACGTGTCCTTCGTGGTCGACGAATTGAAAGCGATCTTCGATCCACGCGGCGGGCAGTGGAGCGAGGGCCGCTATGTGCCTTCGCTGATGGCGGCGATCGGCGAGGTGATCGAAAAGCATATGATCGCCACGGGCTTCATCGCACCGAAGGACGGGCCGCTGGTGCCCGAAGAACGCCGTGCCGTCGCGGTGGCGGCAGAGGGTGCGCCGGCGCGGTTCTGTCCGCGCTGTTCCTCGCCGAGCCTGGTGAAGCTGGAAGGCTGCGAATCCTGCGTCGCCTGCGGCTACTCGCGATGCGGCTGACGGGCGTCGCTTGAACAAGGCCCCTTTCGTCATCCCCAACGACAAGGCGCGGGCGCTGATCCTGGCGCGGCACGGGCTTTCCGGCGTGCGCCAGGAGGGCGGTGCAAAAGCCGTCGCACCGCTGATCCACAAGCTCGGCTATGTCCAGCTCGATTCGATCAAGATCATCGAGCGGGCGCAGCATCACATTCTCTACTCGCGGCACAGCGGCTATCGCCCGCGCCATCTCGACAAGCTGCAGGCGACGGCGCCGGCGCTGTTCGAGCACTGGACGCACGACTCCTGCCTGATCCCGCTCGAATTCTATCCGCACTGGCGTCATCGCTTTGCTGCCGCGAAGGCCAACAAGGCGGCGTGGCACGAACGCATCGGCGATGTGCGCGCGATCAAGACCGTACGTGAGCATATAGCGGCACATGGCGCGTCGATGGCACGCGACTTTGCGCATCTGGGCGGCCGCACCGGTCCGTGGTGGGGCTGGGGCCCGGCGAAGGCGTCGCTGGAATGGCTGTGGCGCACTGGTGAGCTCGCGGTCGTGGCGCGCGAAGGGTTCGAAAAAGTCTACGACTTGGCGGAGCGCGTGATCCCTAAACCGCTGCTGGACGCCAAACCCTCTCTCGGCGACACCCGCGATTGGGCGCCGGCGGAAGCGCTCGAAAGGCTGGGCGCGGGCACGGCGCGAATGATTGCCGAATTCTGGGCCACTACCTCGCTCAAGGATTCCCAGGCCATGGCTTCGCTTGCCGGTACACATGCCTGGATCGAGCGCGAAAAGAAAAATGGGCGGCTGATCGACGTCGTGCTGGAAGCCGCGCCCGGCCACCGGCCGTTCCATGGCGTCGCGCGACCAAGCATCGAGGATGAAGTCAAACAACTGCCGGCGCCCACCTCGCGCTTGCGCGTATTGTCGCCTTTCGATCCGGTGCTGCGCGACCGGTCACGGGCAGAACGCATATTCGGCTTCGACTACACCATCGAGATCTTCGTGCCGGCGCATAAGCGGAAATACGGCTATTACGTCTTTCCACTGCTGGAGGACTCTCGCTTTGTCGGACGCATCGACATGAAGGCCGAGCGCGACAAGGACCGGCTGGCGGTGAAGGCGCTGTGGCTGGAACCGCGTTTCAAGCTGACCGCCCGTCGCAAGGCCAAGCTGGAACGCGAACTGGCGCGGCAGGCCAGGCTGGGTGCGGTGCGCGACATCCTGTTCCCGGCAGACGCGCTTAAAACCGGATAGCGTCCGCGCCCATGAAGTATTCCAGCCGCTTCTTTCTCTATGCCCCGTTGGCGCTGTTCCTGCTGCTCGCGGCAGGCGCCGGAACCTATTGGTGGATCGTCGCGAGCGCGCTTTCGAAGAAGCTCGACGCTCTCAACGGGCGCGAGGCGATTCCCGGCGTGACCTTGAGCTTCACCTCGAAGAGCGTGAGCGGGTTTCCGTTCAATCTCGATGTCGAGCTCGACGGTGTGACGCTGACTGTCGCGACGCCGCATGGGCCCTCGAGCTGGAAAGCAGAGAAGTTCGCGCTGCACGCCCTGACCTATGGCCGCGAGCAGATGATATTCGAGATCGCCGGGCATCAGCAGGCAAGCTGGACCGATCTTGAGGGCCACAAACATGTCATGCCGTTCGAGACCGGTGAGCTACATGCCAGCGCGATCATGGGCAAGACGGGCCTCAGCCGTCTCGACATCGACCTGGTCGGATTCGGATCGCCGGCACTGACCGCCGGGCGGGCGCAAATCCATGCGCGGGTCGCGCCGGAGGGGCACGGCATCGACATCGCCGCCGGTGCCGATGCGGTGCGCCTGTCGCCGGCGCTGACCGGCGCGCTCGGCCCCGACATCAAACAGGTGCGGATCGATGCGACAGCGTTTCCCGCGAAGGCATTCGACGGCTTGCGGGCCGGCACGACCGACTGGACGGGGGCGCTTGAGAACTGGCGCAAGGGCAACGGCCAATTGCGGGTCGCGAGCGTGCAGATCGACTGGGCGCACCTAAGCACCATGGGCAAAGGAACGTTGATGCTGGATGACAAGCACTCCGTCAGCGGTCTGCTCGACTTCAAAATCGCCGGGTTCGACCGCGTGGTCGATCGTGCAAGACAGAGCGGACAGGCCGGCGACAGTTTCCGCGGACTTGTCCCAGCGTTGCTGTCACGCGCAGCAAAGGCGGGGGCAACCGCCGATGGCCGGATGGGCGCAGTCGTTGGGTTCAATGCCGGGATCGTCAGCGTCGGCGATGTACCCGCGACAACGGAAGAGCCGCTCTACTAGCGGCGCTTCGTCTTCTTGGCGGCTTTCTTTGGCTTCGGCGCAGGCGCATTACGGCCGAAGTTCACCGCCGCACTGTCCTGGCCGGCATCGACGATACTGCGCCGGATCGCACGGGTGCGGCTGAAGAGGGCATAGAGTGCCTCGCCCTCGCCCCAGCGAATCTGTCGCTGCAGCGCGCTCAGGTCCTCAGAGAAACGACCAAGCACTTCGAGGACCGCTTCGCGATTGTTGAGGAAGACGTCACGCCACATCGTGGGATCGGAGGCAGCGATGCGGGTGAAATCGCGAAAGCCGCCGGCAGAGTATTTGATCACTTCACCCTGGGTGACGCTGCGCAGGTCATCGGCGGTGCCGACGATATTGTAGGCGATGAGATGCGGAACGTGGCTTGTGACGGCGAGGACGAGATCGTGATGCTTCGCATCCATGATGTCGACCTTGCTGCCGAGCCCTTCCCAGAATCGCTTGAGGTTCGTAACGGCGCCCGTCTTGGCGCCCTTGGGCGGGGTGAGGATGCACCAGCGCCCGTCGAACAACTCGGCAAAGCCGGCATCGGGGCCGGATCGCTCGGTACCGGCGATGGGGTGGGCGGGAATGAAGTGTACGCCTTTGGGGATATGCGGTCCGACATCGGAAACCACCGCGCCTTTGACGGAGCCGACATCGCTGACGATGGCGCCGGGCCTCAAATGCGGCGCCATCGCTTTCGCCAGCGCGCCATAGGCACCAACCGGCGTTGCCAGGATGATGAGATCGGCATCCTTCACGGCGACGGCGATGCTGTCGGTGAGCGTATCGGCGAAGCCGAAGGGCCTGGCGGCTTTGAGCACGGCTTTGCGATCGAAGCCGACGATGTGGCCGGCGAGATGACCGCGGCGCGCGGAGCGCGCCACGGATGAGCCGATCAGGCCGATACCGATGATCGCAACGCGGCCAAACAGAGGCTTGGTCATTTGCGTGCCGCAAAGTCAGCCAGCGCCGCGACGACGGCGCGATTGGCCGCCTCAGGCCCGACGGTGAGTCGCAGGCAATCGCCGAGGCCATAGGCCGCGACACCGCGTAGGATCAAGCCGCGCGACGACAGGAAGCTGTCGGCGTCCTTCGCCTGCTGTTCAGAGGTGAACCGGATGAGGATGAAATTGCCGACGCTGTCGCCTACCGCGAAGCCGAGCTTTCGGATTTCGGTGGTGAGCCAGTCGCGCCAGGTTTCGTTGTGGGCGAAGCTCGCTTCGATGTGCTTGCGATCGCGTAACGCGGCGGCCGCCGCCTTCTGCGCCGGGACCGAGACATTGAACGGGCCGCGGATGCGGTTGAGTGCATCGGCAACCTCAGCCGGGCAGTAGGACCAGCCAACACGCAAGCCCGCGAGACCGTAGATCTTGGAAAAGGTCCGCGTCATGACGACGTTCGGGAAGCGCGACACCATCTCGATCCCGGTTTCGTAGTCATTGCGGCGGACATATTCGGCATAGGCCGCGTCGATCACCAGCAGCGTATCCGGCGACAGACCGGCGTGCAGGCGGCGCACTTCCTCATGCGGCAGATAGGTGCCGGTAGGGTTGTTGGGATTGGCGATGAAGACCACGCGCGTCTTCGGCGTGACCGCGGCGAGCATCGCGTCGACATCGGTGCGGAAATCCTTTTCCGGCGCGATAACCGGAGTCGCGCTGTTGGCCAGCGCGGCGATCTTGTAGACGAGGAAGCCGTGGGCGCTGAACAGGACCTCATCGCCCGGGCGCAGATAGGTTTGTGCCAGCATGGTGAGGATTTCGTCGGAGCCGTTGCCGCAGACGATGCGATTGGGATCGAGCCCGTAGACCTCGGCCACTGCGTCACGCAGGACCTTGGCGCTGCCTTCGGGATAGAGATCGAGACCGCCCGCCACCGACTTGAACGCCTCGACCGCGAGCGGGCTGGCGCCGAGCGCCGATTCGTTCGACGACAGCTTGATCGGCTTGGCGACGCCGGCGATGTCATTACGTCCGCCGATATAGGGCGCGATGTCGAGGATGCCGGGCTTGGGCGTGAGCGTCATGACGTGGCCTGTCGAAGCGGATTGGCGTAGCAACCGACGGAAACGATGCGCTGGATCGAGTCGCCCGCCTGTTCGCGCAGGGCGCCAAGCCGTGCATCGTCGTCCGTGAGGAACCCGGCGACTTCCAGCAGATGGAGCCGCAGCGGGCTTTTGGCGGCGTCGCGGCTGATGGCCACGAGCTTGGATTCGAGCCCGCCCTGTTTCAGGAGCATCTGCAGCCGGGTCAGGCTGAGCGTGTCTTCGGATTCCAGCAGGAGCATCGTGGTGTCGTCGCCGCTCGGCTGCGGCTCGATCGTACCGACGACATAGGCCGCCGGCTGTTCGGCGCCCGACAGCGGCAGGACTGCAACGATGCGCGGACCGGGTTGCCCGCTGGGTGTGAGTTGGGCCCACCAGGTGCGGGCATTCTCGTCGCTTTCCGGCGGCGGGACGACACCGAAAGCCTGAGGATCGGCGGCACATTCATGGACGATGGGCGCCGCGGAGAGATGGCTCTTCATCGCCACCTGCGAGCCGAAGAGATCGCGGGCGAGATCGCGGAATACGCCGGCGCGATCGGCGGCATAGACATGCACGGTGCGGCCTGGCGCGGTATTGGCCATCATCTCGCGCCAGATCCGCAGCACGACCGCAAGCGGCATCTCGCCGTTGTGCCGGGAGGCGAGCCGACGCAGGCGCACGGCCTGTTCGGCGGGCGCGCTGGCAACAGCCAGCTTCGCTCGGCGCATCAGCAGGTCGTGGATCTTGTCGTCCAGTGCATCGAGCTGGGCAGGAAGATCGTCCGATTTGGGCTTGCGCGGCGGCATTCCGTGAAAAACCTGTCTGTTCGATAGTTAATCCCCGGCGCTGGCCGAAGGGGCGGTATTGATAAGGGTGGGGACCGGCAAAATCAAAGCAGACCTGTCCTGCGGTTTGACAGCGCCGCCCGCTGGCCTTAGCAAACCCGCCCTTGCCCAATGGACTGGAACGCGATTGGCCGAGCTGCCCAAATTCATCAGGCCCGTGACCGCTGCCGATGCCGAGATCGGTCATGCCGTCACGCTGGACACGCCGCTGACGCTGGATTGCGGCAAGACGCTCAGCCCCATCACCATCGCCTATATGACCTACGGCACGTTGAACGCGGCGCGCAGCAATGCCGTATTGATTTGCCATGCGCTGACCGGCGACCAGTTTGCGGCATCGGATCATCCGGTCACCGGGAAACCGGGTTGGTGGGAAACCATGGTTGGTCCTGGCAAGCCGATCGATACCGACCGCTTCTTTGTCATCTGCTCGAACGTCGTCGGCGGCTGCATGGGCACGACCGGGCCGGCCGAGACCAATCCCGAAACCGGCAAACCCTATGGCCTGTCCTTTCCGGTCGTGACCATCCGGGACATGGTGAGGGCGCAGGCGATGCTGCTCGACCATCTCGGCATCGAAAAAGTCCTTTCCGTCATCGGCGGCTCGATGGGCGGGATGCAGGTGCTGCAATGGGCTGCCAGCTTTCCCGAGCGTGTGGTCAGCGCCGTGCCGATCGCTTGTGCGGCACGCCATTCGGCCCAGAACATCGCGTTCCACGAAGTCGGGCGCCAGGCGATCATGGCAGACCCAGACTGGAAGAACGGCACATACCAGCTGCATGGCACGATGCCGGCCAAGGGTCTCGCAGTTGCGCGCATGGCCGCGCACATCACCTATCTGTCGGAAGCAGCGCTGCAGCGCAAATTCGGCCGCAATCTCCAGAACCGTGAGCAAATCTCGTTCGGCTTCGGCCCGGACTTCCAGATCGAATCCTATCTGCGCCACCAGGGCATGACCTTCGTCGACCGTTTCGACGCCAATTCCTATCTCTACATCACGCGTGCGATGGACTATTTCGATCTCGCCGCCGAACAGGGCGGCACGCTTGCCGAAGCATTTCATGGCAGCAAGACGCGGTTCCTGATCGTTTCGTTCACCAGCGACTGGCTGTTCCCGACTTCGGAGAACAAGCTGGTTGCACATGCCCTGAACGCAAATGCGGCAACCGTGAGCTTCGTCGAGATCGAAACGGATCGTGGCCACGATGCATTCCTGCTCGACGAGCCGGAAATGTTCACGACCGTACGCGGCTTCCTGAACGCCGTGGCAAATACGGTTGGCGCATGAGCCTGCGTCCGGATCTTGCGGCCATTGCCGAAATGATTCCCGTCGGTGCACGTGTGCTGGATGTCGGGTGCGGCGATGGTGCGCTGCTAGAGCACCTGGCGACCACCAAGCAGGTCGACGGACGTGGAATCGAGCTCATTCAGCAAAAGGTGAATGCCTGTGTCGCGCGCGGACTTCCGGTCATGCAGGGCGATGCCGATACCGACCTGATCGAGTATCCGGCAGCCGCGTTCGACATATCGATCCTGAGCCTGACCATCCAGGCCACGCGCAACCCGAGCCAAGTCCTCGGCCAACTCCTGCGCATCGGGCGCCGGACAATCATATCGCTGCCGAACTTCGGGCACTGGCGGATCCGGGTGTCGCTGCTGCTGGGTGGACGGATGCCGCGAACGCAGGCGCTCGATTATGAATGGTACGACACGCCAAACATCCATCTCTGCACGATCGCGGACTTCGTGGCGCTTGCGAAGTCAAATGGCGCATCCATCGAACGGGCGCTCGCGTTAAACGAGGCCGGACAGACACGCGCCATGCGCGCAGAAGCCTGGGGGCCGAATATCCTCGCCGAGGGAGCCATCTTTCTGCTTCACGGCCGGCATTGAAGCGACGGTTGGGCGGGCCAATTCTGCGAACGGGCGGCCAATCGCGCAAAGGCCGCCCATTCGTCTGGACGATTAGCTGACGCCGAGCATCTCGAGAACTTTCTCGTAACCCTGCACGCCGGGGCCGTACATGCCCTGCGAGCAGAAGGCCTTGGCCGTATCGGCCTGTTCGCGCGCCGCAGCGTAGTTCGGCGCATCCTGCTTGGACTGCAGCGCAGCCGTGACCTTCTTCGACATGTGCATACAGCCGATTGCGGTCGACTGCTCAGCCGCCATTGCAGCGGTGCCTCCGAGCATCAGACTCAGAACGGCAGCCGTGGCAGCGGTTTTGGCGAACGTCATTTCTTCCTCCTGTTGAAGCCGGATACGCCGGCGCTTTTCGATTTGGGGAGGAAGCCGAAAATTGTAAGAGGTCTCCAATCACTGATTGGCGGGGATCATTACACGCCTGCAATTGTGCGGCCGCAACAATGGCAAAATTCCAGAACTAGCGCGGTTATCGACGTGCCGGGCATGACGCGCATGACGCCATCCAACGACGCGCGCAGGTATCACCTTAGTGTGAGATTAAAATAGCGGCGTATAGCGAAACGTCACTTAACCGTCGCGCAGCGCTGCCGGTTGTGCAGCCTTCCATTGGGGCGCGGATTTTCGTGCCCTGACCGGCACAGCACCGTAAAATGTCTTTCCAGCTTCGACGATGTGGACACCGGACAGCCCTGGTGCAATGCGGCGTAAGACACGATCCCAGCCCATGCCTGTCCGTGCCAGCCGCCGTCCGCGAAAGGGAGGGACGTAGAGCGCTCGGCTCCAGCTCAATGGCTCGAAGAGCGCACTGCGCAACAAGCGGTCGAGTTCGCCGCGCGAGAACGGCCGGCCGATCGCGAACGGAGAACGCTCGAGTTGGGCCCAGAGGCTTGCGCGATTGGCGGCAACGAGGAGGAGCCGGCCATCCGGCGCCAGAATGCGCCACAGCTGGCGCAGAAGTGGCCGGGCCGCCTCGGCTCCCTCGATGCCGTGAACGACAAGTATCCGGTTGAAGAAACCATCCGGAAACGGCAAGGCATCTTCGTCGACAAGGGTCGAGAGCGGGCGGTCTGGCGGCCACGCAACTACACCCTGATGGGCTGGCATGGCAGCGACAACCCGCTCCGCTTCGCCCTGGAAGACACGCAGATAGGGCACGGCAAAGCCATACCCCAGAACGCTGGCACCGCGCGTTTCGGGCCAGGTTGTTCGCAACTGTCGGGCA
This sequence comes from Pseudomonadota bacterium, assembly GCA_018241025.1. Classification (GTDB taxonomy): domain Bacteria; phylum Pseudomonadota; class Alphaproteobacteria; order Micropepsales; family Micropepsaceae; genus Rhizomicrobium. Next base: position 326,988 of record JAFEEQ010000004.1, on the reverse strand, counting down.
ATAATGCGCCGCGTCAGAAGTCCCATCGGACTTTCGTAGAAGTCCGCAAGTTCGGCGGCATCCAGCAGCATGGCACCTGCGTAGCGCGACGCCGCGTCCGGTTCAACGCAGGGTGGCCGGCTGATAGCCTGCCCAAGGAAGGAACCCGCCCATGACCGCGCTTTCGATCGAACTCGTCCCTTGTCTCAAAGACAACTACGCCTACCTGATTCATGATGCCGAGGCCGGGCTGACGGCGGTGGTCGACCCGTCGGAGCCGGAGCCGGTGAAGGCCGCGCTGGAGCGTCATGGCTGGAGGGCGACACATATTCTCAATACGCATCACCACTTCGATCACACCGGCGGGAATCTGCCGCTCAAGGAGATTTACAGCGCCAAGGTGGTCGGACCGGAGAAGGACCGCGAGCGCATCCCGGGCATCGACGAAGGTGTGAGCGAGGCCAAGCCCTGGCAGTTCGGAAGCCGCAGCGTGCCGGTGCTGGAGATCCCGGCTCACACCCGTGCACATATCGCCTTTGTCTTCGACGATGCAGTATTCACGGGCGATACGCTATTCGCCATGGGCTGTGGCCGGTTGTTCGAGGGTACGCCGGCGATGATGTGGACCAGTCTGTCGAAGCTGATGGCCCTACCCGATGCGACGAAGGTCTATTGCGGCCACGAATACACCCAGAGCAACGGCCGCTTTGCGCTGACGCTGGAGCCCGGCAATGAGGCCCTGACGGCGCGGATGCGGGAGGTGGATGCGGCACGTGCCATGGATGCGCCGACGATTCCAACCACCATCGGGCTCGAGAAAGCCACCAACCCTTTCCTGCGAACCGGGTCGGCAGAAATCCGCAAGTCGCTCGGCCTTATTCACGCCGACGACGTCGACGTGTTCGCAGAGACGCGCAAGCGCAAGGACAATTTCTAAACTCTAGCGGTCGTCGCCGTCGTGATCGGAATCGCGATCGTCATCGTCGGACGATACGACATCGCCCGCCGTGCGGACGGCGCTGCCGGCGACATGGGCCGTGGTGCTGATCGCGGTCGTCGCGACATCCACCGCGGTGCTGGCAACGCTGACCGCGGCACAGCCCGAAAGGGCGAGAGCGAGCAGGCAGGCAACGGCTAACGGAGCGGCGGCGCGCATGGGATTACCCTTTCGACGGCAGGCAAGTCTGTCACAGGCCGGGTCAATGAACCACTAATGCCGCGCGGGAACCCGTGGAACGACGGGACCGGGCACGCTAATCTGACCGCAAACGGGAGAAATCATGGCTTTCGGTCATTCCATTCCAGTGCTCGAATTTGCGCTGAGCGGCCTGAGCACCGAGTTCACGATGCTCGGCCTGGCGATCGTTCTAGGGCTGCTCCAGCTTCTGGTCGCGGCGCGCATTGGTAACGGCCAGCGCGGAGTCCGCTGGAACGTTGGCGCTCGCGATGAGCCGTCGCCGCCGATCGGTGCCGTCGCCGGACGCCTGGAACGTGCTTACAGGAATTTCATGGAGACGTTTCCGTTCTTCGCAGTCGTAGTGCTCCTGCTCGCTTCTGTCGGGCGGCACAATTGGGCGACGGTGTGGGGAAGCGAGATCTATCTTGCGGCGCGTCTGATCTATTGGCCGCTCTATGCGCTTGGTGTTCCAGGCCTGCGGACGCTGGTCTGGCTTTTCGGAACGCTGGCGATCGTCCTTCTGATCGTGGCGCTGTTCGTGCCGGGCCTGTGATGGGGCGCAACGAGTCGCTGTTCGTTACGCAGATTTACCAGGCCGACCTTCCCGGTGCGGCCGCGCGCAATCGTGCACTGAAGCGCGCCTGCCTTGTCATCGCCGCTGATGACAAGGCCGGACAGCGTTGGGCGAAAGAACATCGCTATCGGGGCTACACCTCCTATGCCTCGCTTGACGATCTGCCGCTGCGGGCGCCGGAGTTCGCCGAATTGGTGAAGCTCACCGACGGACATGTCGCGCGCTTTGCCCGCCAGCTCGATTTCGATCTCGGGCGACGGCGACTCAAGCTCAACAGTCTCTGGATCAACGTGATGGCGTCTGGCGGGATACATGCCGGACATATCCATCCGCATTCGGCAATCAGCGGGACTTACTATGTCGAGCTGCCCAAAGGTGCGAGCCCGATCCGGTTCGAGGATCCGCGTCTGCCGCTGAGCATGTCGGCGCCGCCGAAGAAATCGAATGCGAAGCGGCCCAACCGGCCCTTCGTCACGCTCGAACCGAAGGCAGGAACGCTGCTCCTCTGGGAAAGTTGGCTGCGCCACGAGGTGCCGCAGAATGACGCGCGCGGCGCGCGCATCTCGGTGAGCTTCAACTACAGCTGAGCGAAGAGGCGCTGCGCATCGGGCCAGCTTTCGACGATGCGTTCGGCGCCGGCGGCCGTGAGATGTTCGGCGACGCGCGGGGTCATATGGCCGCCGCCGGTGAAGCCCCACACGCGCATGCCTGCGGCGATACCGGCCGTGACGCCGTTCACGCTGTCTTCGATGACGAGGCATTCTTCCGGCGCGATGCCGAGGGACTTCGCCGCGTGGAGAAAAAGATCGGGCGCGGGTTTGGCGTGGGTGACGTGCTGGGCCGAGAAGATGTGGGGCGCGAAGTGATCCCAGTGCCCGACTTTACGCAGCTTGACACCAAGCCCACGCTCGGTGCTCGAACTGGCGACCGCCTTCGGCAGATGCAGCGCGCGGATAGCGTCGAGTGCGCCGGGGACTTCGATCAGCCGGGTTTCGATGGCGGCGCGGTAACGGGTGTTCATCGGCTCTCGGATCTCATCGACGATGGAGCGGCCGAGGCGGGCACGGCCGTCCTGATCGAGCAGGTCGAAAAAGACCTTGTCGCTACGGCCCATGAACCTGATGATGAAGTCATGGGGATCGTAGGTCAGGCCGATCTCGGCCAGGACGGCGAGTTCAACCTCATGGGCGAGGACCTCGCTGTCGACCAGGACGCCGTCACAATCGAAGATGACTGCAGATATCATCGGGATCGCATAGGCGAAGCGGCGTGGCCGCGCCAGTCACGATTGCTTGCCGATTCTATCCGGTGAATTCGATGGCGATCGCCGAGAAATGGACGATCGCCGCCACCAGCACGAAGGCGTGCCAGATCGCCTTGTGGAAGGGGATGCGCTCGATCACGTAGAAGGCGACGCCCGCGGAATAGATCAGGCCGCCGGCCATCAGCAGCCAGAAGTCCATGCCGCCAACCGCTGCATGCAGCGGTTGGATCACGGTGACGATCAGCCAGCCCATCGCGAGATAGAGACCGAGGCTGAGCCATTCGAAACGGCGCGGAAAGAGAACCTTCAGCGTCACCCCCGCACTGGCGCCGAGCCAGATCGCGACCAGGATGAGGTTGCCATAAGGCGGCGCCAGCCGGTTGGCGGCGAAGGGCGTGTAGGTCGCGGCGATCATGATGAAGATGGCAGCGTGATCAAGCCGGCGCAGGAACTGGCGTGAGGGGCCGTGCGGCGCGAGGTTGTAGGCCGCCGAGAACGAGATCATCGCGAGCAGTCCTGCGCAGTAGACGAAGACGCTTGCGGCGGCGGGAAGGCCGGTGACGTTCCAGACCAACCAGGCGGTGGCGTTGACGGCGAATAGGATGCCGGCGACATGCACCGCCGCGTCGACGCGGTGCTCGAGAGTCGAGTAAATCCGTTCGGCTTTTTCGACGATCGTCATGCGGACTATCCTGACTTCCCCCGATTTAGATGCGGTAAACCGCTAGGTTGGATGCATGGGTGCGGTGCATGGCTGCCGCGTGGGCTCCGAGTTGCCGCCCGGGAGCGGCCCGATGTTAGACCCGGCCGGTCACATTGGGAGGTTCTCGCATGAAAACGCTGATAGCGCTGATCTGTTTCGCGACAATGGCGGTCGCTGCCGGAGCGTCTGAGCCGGTGCAGGTGATGATCGTCGGCGACTTCCATATGAGCAATCCCGGCCGCGACATGCACAATACCGAGGTCGACGACATGCTGTCGCCCAAGCGGCAGGCGGAGATCGCCGCGGTCATCGACGGACTTACGGCATTCCAGCCGACGATGGTGGCAGCAGAATGGCCGGCGGACATTACATCGTCGAGATACGCCGAGTTTCGCGCGGGAACACTGAAGCCATCGCATAACGAGGTGGTGCAGCTCGGTTTCCGGCTGGCTGCGAAGATGAACCTCACCGATGTCGCCGGGATCGATGTGGATGGCGATTTTCCGTATGAGGCGGTTCAGGCCTATGCCGATGCGCATGGGATGAAGGACATTCTCGACAAAACCAATGCCGATATCGCGCGCGCGGTGGACAGCGAGGAACATCTGCTGAAGACAGGAACGGTGTCGCAGATGCTGCGCTGGATGAACGATCCGGAGGCGATCGCGCATGGCAACGAATTCTATCGCACCATGCTGCGCATCGGCGGCTGGAGCGAGCAGCCGGGTGCGGAGCTCCTCACCGCCTGGTACAAGCGCAACTTCCTGATCTGCGCCAACCTGATCCAGCGGGCGAAGCCGGGCGACCGGATCGTCGTGTTCTACGGCGCGGGGCACAGCTTCCTGCTGCGCCAATGCGTGAGCGAGATGCCGGGCTTCGTGCTGGTCGAGCCGAACGCCTATTTGCCGAAGTGATCCCGAGGCGCTTCAATGCGCCGATGATGAAGGGACTCGTTCTGGCGCTGGCGATGTTGCCCGGCGCGGCTTTGGCGGGAGGCGCGCCGCCGGCGGATATCGATGCGAAACTCGACCGACTGGTGAAGGCCTATCCGGACTACATCGCCGAGCGGGACGGCAACTGGCTGGTGATGAAAAGCGGCGAGCGCTTTCAGATCTCCGACGGGCGGAGCGACAAGAGCTTCGACGAGATGCTGGCGCATCCCGATATCGACGACATGTTCTATGCGGATTATCCGGCGGGCGCCGCGGCGACGGCGCCAGAAGCAGATATCGATCCCGGCCGCGTGCGCTATGCGCCGCTGTTCGATGCGATGTATGGCGATTGCAAGACGGTGCGGATGCGGCATCTGGTTGTCGCTTGGCTGCCGAAGCATCACGGCGGGACGGTCGACTTCAGCTCGGAGAACGGGGCAGCAGCGGCGCTGGCGGCGGTGAGTGCCGAGCTTGATGAGCTGCCGGAGCGGTTCATGAAATATCTCATTCCGAATTCCGGGACGTTCAATTGCCGCGACGTGGCGGGGACATCCACGAAGTCGATGCATGGCAGGATGGCGGCGATCGACATCAACAGCGAGCGGGCGGATTACTGGCGCTGGTCGAAGGAAGGCTGGCACAATCGCGTGCCGATGGAGATCGTGCGGATTTTCGAGCGCCACGGCTTCATCTGGGGTGGGCGCTGGAGCCACTACGACACGATGCATTTCGAATACCGGCCGGAGCTTCTGCCCTGACCGCCGGTTGTGGCAGGATGGCGCCATGAACGAAGACGATCTTCCCCCGCGCGAGCGCAGCGACGACAGAGGCTTTTCCGGCGAGTTCGGCCAGACGATGGGCGGCTTTGCCCTGGTCGCGGCGTTCATCGCGGTCGCCGGCGTGGTTCTGTGGATCGCGACGCGCTGGTTCTGACCTAGCGGCGCACCGGGCGGCGGTGCATGCTGCCGCGAAACGGGCGGGAGGAAGCCATGAGCGATTTCAGTTCGACCGACATGCAATATCTGTGGCTCAGCATCGTGCTGGGCCTTGGCCAGCTGCTGCTGGCGACGCTGTTCAGCGTGGGGGCGCGGGGCCTGCCCTGGGGCGTGGGATCGCGCGACGAGCCGGCCAAGCCGATGGGCCATTTCGGCGGACGGGCGGAGCGGGCGTTCAAGAACTATCTCGAGACCTTTCCGTTCTTCCTGGGCGCGGTGGTGGTCGCGACCACGATGGGCAAGACCAATGCGATGACGGCGCTGGGCTGCGAGCTCTATTTCTGGGCGCGGCTCGCCTATCTGCCGGCCTATCTGTTCGCGGTGCCCTTCGTGCGGACGCTGCTGTGGGCGGCGGCGGGTGTGGGAATCGCACTGGTGCTGATCTACGGCGTGTGGCCGGGGGCCTGAGGGCGGGGCGGCCATCCTTCGACAAGCTCAGGACGAGGATTTGAGCAGAGACCTCATCCTGAGCCTGTCGAAGGATGAGCCCAGATACGAACCGGGCCCCATCGCGATGCGCATGCGATGGAGCCCGGTCCGCCGAAAGGAAGGGCCGGCAGGCGCGACGGCCCGAAGGCCGCCACCTGCGCTGTTCCAGTCGCCTCGGTTCTCACGCGCTCCGGAGGGGCCGCGCCGGGCCATTGGCGCCGCCGCACACCGTCACGCGAACGGACACACGCAAGCTGTGCCCTTACCTGGATGTCTTGCGGCAGCGCTACTTCACCGGACCCTCTCCTCAACTCCTGCTTGAACAATTAGTGAACACAACTACCGGTTCAAGGGGTCGGGGAATATTTATTTTGGGGCGGCCTGGCGCGGCGGAAGCGCTCCGGCGAATGAAGGATCGACGCGCGAACGCGCAAGGCATCCTGCGGACTTTCGCGGCGGATGGCCGACTCCTTCGAGTGTGTGGTCCCGGGGCACATGCCGATGGACGGACGACAGCGCAAACGTCGCTAGCCATCCATAAGGCCGCGAAGGTTCGATGCGAGTGGCGCCTCGTTGCCCTGAAAGCTCTCGATCATCGCGGAGAGGAACGGACGTGGACGCAATTTTTCCAGACGGAGTGGATGGCCTGCACGATGCGCAAGCAATGCCCCGAACGCCAATTGTGACCGGCCATTGCCGTCGCGAAACGGGTGAATGGCGTTGAGTGTCGCGAGGAAATGCGAGAGCTCAGAGGCGCAGGCGTCCGTCGAGCGTTCGCGGAAGAATTTCTGTGCCGCCAACTGCCCGAAAAGATCGGACATTTCTCGGCCGATGTTCTCGGGGTAGCAGAACATGCTGGTGCCGCGCGCTATGCGCACGCGCCGGAACTGCCCGGACCAGTCGTAGACATCCTGGAACAGGTGGCGATGAATCGCGCGGTAGTGCGTCACGCTTAGCCGACCCGCCGGCAACGGCTCTTCGGCGCGCTGTGCCGACATCGCGAGTTCGTAGCGTTTGAGCGCACGGGCATTCCGCAAGCCCGGGAGGTTCTTCAAAATGGTGGACCGCGGGTAGCAGTAGATGTCGTCCGCGGTCCGGTACATCGCCGCGAGCGCTATTTGCCGTACTTGCCGCTCAGCGTGTCGCGGCGAACTTTGGCGGAGGCGCCCTGTTTGTCGAGGGCGTGGAAATCGTCCCGCATCGTCTTGGACATGCGCAGGCCCTCGACCGCGCTGATCTTGCCGAAGGCCTGGCGGCCGAGGATGAAGCGGCCGGTTGAAGCAGAGCGGGGAGCGGCTTTCGTCTTGGGCATGCGTCGGATTATAGCCGAGCCGGATGGTGGCGTGAACTCGATGGGTTTGGCGCGGGGCGGCCGCCAGTTTCGCGGTCGCTCAGCAGGCCTTCGTACGCTGTCGCTATGAAAGCCCTTCCACCATCGCTGCGCGATGGTCCCCCCCTCCCCCGCCTTGCGGGGGAGGAACAGGGCGTTGCTGGCCCTCACCCGAAATTCGCGATGCGAATTTCGACCTCTCCCGTTTTACGGGAGAGGTTAGTTATCCAAGAAGCTGCGCAGCTTCCGGCTCCGGCTCGGATGCTTCAGCTTGCGCAGCGCCTTTGCTTCGATCTGGCGGATGCGTTCGCGGGTGACGCTGAACTGCTGGCCGACTTCTTCGAGCGTGTGGTCGGTGTTCATGCCGATGCCGAAGCGCATGCGTAGGACGCGTTCTTCGCGCGGGGTCAGTGTCGCCAGCACGCGGGTCGTGGTTTCGCGCAAATTGGCCTGGATCGCGGCGTCGATCGGGAGGATGGCGTTCTTGTCCTCGATGAAGTCGCCCAGGTGCGAGTCTTCCTCGTCGCCGATGGGCGTTTCGAGCGAAATGGGTTCTTTCGCGATCTTGAGGACTTTGCGGACCTTTTCGAGCGGCATGGCGAGACGCTCGGCCAGTTCTTCCGGCGTCGGCTCGCGGCCGATCTCGTGCAGCATCTGGCGGGAGGTGCGGACCAGCTTGTTGATCGTCTCGATCATGTGGACCGGGATGCGGATGGTGCGCGCCTGGTCGGCGATCGAACGGGTGATCGCCTGGCGGATCCACCACGTCGCATAGGTCGAGAACTTGTAGCCGCGGCGGTATTCGAACTTGTCGACCGCCTTCATCAGGCCGATGTTGCCTTCCTGGATCAGGTCGAGGAACTGCAGCCCGCGGTTGGTGTATTTCTTGGCGATGGAGATCACGAGGCGAAGGTTCGCTTCGATCATCTCCTTCTTCGCCACGCCCGACTCGCGCTCGCCCTTCTGCACCGTCTGCACGTTGCGGCGGAATTCGCTGATCGACTGGCGGGTTTCCTGCGCCAGCGACTGCATGTCGTCGCGCAGCTGGTTGATGCGGTCGCGCTCTTCGGTGACGAAATCCTTCCAGCCGATGCGCGTCAGGCGGCCGACGCGGCGCGACCAGTTGGGATCGAGCTCGTTGCCGAAATGCTCTTTCAGGAAATCCTCGCGCGCGACGCCATGGGCTTCGGCGAGACGCAGCAGACGGCCTTCGAGCGACACGAGGCGCTTGTTGATGCCGTACATCTGGTCGACGAGGGCTTCGATGCGGTTGTTGTTGAGCTTCAGGCCCTTGACGAGATCCATGGTCTCGTTGCGCAGCTTCTTGAAGCGCCGCTCCTGGCCGGTCGAGAGCTCGTCGTCGGCGAGCGCGGCTTCGACCGAGGCGTCCTGGAGGCGGCCGAGCTTCTTGTAGAGGTTGGCGATGGCGTCGAGCGACTCCAGCACCTGGGGCTTGAGCGAGGCTTCCATCGCCGAGAGCGGCAGGTTGCCTTCGTCGTCGAAGCCGTCGTCTTCCTGCTGGCCGTCGGCGGCCGCGGCGGCTTCGCCGGGATCGGTTTCTTCGCCATCGGCCTTCGGAGCCGGCGCGGGCTTGGGCGGCGCCGGGCGGGGCTGGGGCGGCGGCGGGTTGCCGGCGGCAAGCGCCGCGGCGTTGGCGGCGGCATTGGCATCGCGCACGGCGGCGGCGGCCTGGCCCTCGGGGCCGACGGCGTACATCGCTTCGAGATCGATGATGTCGCGGAGGAGGACCTTGCCCTCGTTCAGCTCGTCGCGCCACACGGTGAGCGCTTCGAAGGTGAGCGGGCTCTCGCAGAGCGCGCCGATCATCAGCTCGCGGCCGGCCTCGATGCGCTTGGCGATGGCGATTTCGCCTTCGCGGGAGAGCAGCTCGACCGAGCCCATCTCGCGCAGATACATGCGCACCGGATCGTCGGTGCGGTCATAGGTTTCGGCGGCCTTGCCGGTGGTGGTGGCGACTTCCTTGCCGCCTTCGGCGGTGGCGGGAAGATTCTCGCCGTCGGCGCCCTCTTCCTGCTCTTCGCTCTCGATGACGTTGATGCCCATCTCGTTGAGCATCGACATCGTGTCTTCGATCTGCTCGGAGCTGACCTTGTCCGACGGCAGGACCTTGTTCAGCTCGTCATAGGTGACGTAGCCGCGGGCCTTGGCCTTCTGGATCATCTTGCGGACCTGGGCGTCCGACATGTCGAGCAGGGGCGAATCCGCATCGCCCGGGGTCTCTTCGCCCGGCTTGCCGGCCTTGGCGCCGGGTTTCACCGGCAGCTTGGCGTTCGCCTTGGCGGTGGGCTGGGGTGCGGGGGCAGAGGCGGCCTTGGCCTTCGTCTTGGGCTCGACCTTGACCTTGGTCTCGACCTTGGCCTTGGCGGCCGGCTTGGCCGCGACCGCGGGCTTGGCAGCCGCCGGCTTCGCCTTGGGCGCAGCCTTTTTCGCGGCCGGTTTGGCGGCGGGCTTGGCCTTTGGGGCGGTCTTGGCGGGTTTTGCCTGCTTTTTGGTCACGGTCTTTGTCGGCACGCTGCATTCCCTTGGCAAGGGGCCTCTATATAGAGGCGAGTGAATCCACTTTTTGCGAAACGTCAGTCGCTCCGGGTCGGTCCCAGGAGCCGCTGTGCTTCGCGCCAGCTCTCCTCCGTCCCGTCGCTCTTGAAGCGTTCCATCGCCTGGGCGCGCTGAGGACCGAGTTCCGCCATCTCGCGAAGGTCGCCGGCGGCTTTCAGGAAACGCGCGTCGTCGGCATCGGAAATGGCTTCGTCATCCGCCGGGCCGGGATTTGTGCGCGTGCTCAGACGAGCGACGGTTTCGGACAAGCCCAGACGGTGCAGATGGTTCTCAAACCCCTGTTTTTCAAGGCTAGAGCCGGAAGCGGCGAGGTTTAAGAGGACGTGGCGCAACCTGTCAAGCGAAGGGTCGGAAAAGGGCAGTTCGGCGACGAGTTCCGCATGCCGAGTACCCAATTCGGGTTCTTCCAGCAGCAAGGCCGCGACTTCGGCCTCCTTCATGCGCTGGGCGCCGGAACGGCCGGACCGGGCGAGCAAGCTGGCCTTCACGGCTGGGGATACTGTCTCGACCGGGGCATAGCGGCCCGGCTGACGCGGACCGCCCGGGCGGGGTTTCCAGTCGCGGCGCTCTGCTTTGGGAGCAGAGGCGCGACGCTTGAAGGCGTCGAAGACCTTCTGATCGAAATCGCGGCGGTAATAGTCGGCGATCTTGCCGTCGTTGATGGCGGAAACAATCTCGCCCAGGGCGCGCTCGAGCCCGGCGCGGCGTTCGGGGGTGGAGAAGTCGCGGCCTTCGGTCAGGGCGCGCCAGAGCACCTGGCTGAGCGGCTGGGCCTCGTCGAGCAGCTTGCGCATCGCGGCGGGGCCGCTGGTGCGCAGGAGCGAATCCGGATCCTCGCCCGAGGGCAGGAAGGCGAAGCGCACCGAATAGCCGGGCTTCAGATGCGGCAACGCGAGATGCGCGGCGCGGTGCGCGGCTTTCAGGCCGGCGGCGTCGCCGTCGAAGGCCATCACCGGCTCGGGCGCGGTGCGCCAGAGAAGATGGAGCTGGTCTTCGGTCAGCGCCGTGCCGAGCGGCGCGACGGCATGCTCGAACCCTGCGCGCACCAGCGCGATGACGTCCATATAGCCTTCGGCGACGACGATGCTCTGCGCCTTGATCGCGGGCGCGCGCGCGGCGGCGAAGTTGTAGAGCAGATGACCCTTGGAAAAGAGCGTGGTCTCGCCGGTGTTGATGTATTTCGGCTTGGCGTCGGGGGTGAGGCCGCGGCCGCCGAAGGCGACGATGCGGCCGCGCGCGTCGGAGATCGGGAACATCAGGCGATCGAAGAAGAAGTCGCGCACGCCGCGATCCTCGGATGCCGGACGGGCGAGACCGGCGGCGATCATGTCGTCGGTGGTGATGTTCTTCGTCTTGAGGTGTTCGATCAGCGTGGCGTTGCCGGACGGCGCGTAGCCAAGGCGGAATTTCTTCGCGACCTCGCCGTTCAGGCCGCGCGAGCGCAGGTAATCGCGCGCCTCGGCACCGGCATTGGCGCGGAGCTGGTCCTCGAAGAAATCGCAGGCCGCTTCGATCACGTCGTAGAGCGATTTCTTCTTCTCTTCGCGGGCTTCGTCTTCCGGCGACCATTTGGGCAGCTCGACACCCGCCTCGCCGGCCAGGCGTTCGACCGCCTCAGGGAAGGAAAGGCCTTCGGTCTCGGCGAGCCAGCGGAAGGCGTCGCCGCCCTTGCCGCAACCGAAGCATTTGTAGCGATGGCGCGCGTTTTCGACCTTGAAGCTGGGCGATTTTTCGCCGTGGAACGGGCAGCAGCCCCAGAACGCCTGGCCCTTGCGGGTGAGTTTCACCCGGCGACCGACGAGCTGGACGATATCGGTCCGGCGCAGGATCTCGTCGAGAAGGTTCGGGGGGAAACGCATGGGCTATTGTAGCAACAAAGCGGCACGGTGCGAGGATTACCGGGCTTGCGCATATCGACGCCGCCCGCGCAACGATCCACATATCATCCACAGGGTGGCGAGCGCCGGTGGAGATAGTCTTTCCGTAATGTTGCGTATACTTCGACAGTTTAAACTCGTCTTCGAATCGACGCTGATAAATATTGCGGTCCCATGACCGAAACAAAAACACAAAGCGTGCCGCCCGAACGCTGGCAGGCATTGGTCGAAGCGGTCGAAAGGCTGGCCGCGGCCGAGACGCTCGACGATGTCATCGCCATCGTCCGCAGCAAGGCGCGCGAGATTTCGGGCGCCGAAGGCGTGACCTTCGTCCTGCGCGACGGCGAGTCCTGCCACTATGTCGACGAGGATGCCGTCGGTCCGTTGTGGAAAGGCAAGCGGTTCCCGCTGACCGCCTGCATCTCCGGCTGGTGCATGCTGAACGACCGCTCGGCGGCGATACCCGACATCTATGTCGACGAGCGCATCCCGCACGATGCCTATCGTCCGACTTTCGTGAACAGCCTCGTGATGGTGCCGGTGAAGGCCGGAATGCCGATCGCGGCCATCGGCTCCTACTGGAGTGCGAAGCGCTCTTTCGGTGCCGACGAGCTGGCGCTGGTCGAAGCGCTGGCGCGCTCCACTTCGGTCGCGATCCAGGCGCTGCGCATGCGCGCGTCGCTGCGCGACAGCGAGGCGCGGCTGCGCGTTGCACTGGCAGCCGGCGACCTCGGTGCCTGGGAGCTTTCCCAGGACGACGACAGCTTGACGAGTTCGAGCCTGTGCCGCGCCGCCTTCGGGCGCGGCGACAACGAGACGCTCGACTTCGCTGCGCTGCTCGCAGCCGTCGATTCCGGCGAACGCGAACGCGTGACTTCGGCCTTCGACCGCGCTCGCGCCGCACGCGGCGACCTTTCGTTCGAATGCGGCATCCATTGGCCGGACGGCAGCGCGCACCAGGTCGAAATGCGCGGACGGGCCGTGCTCGACGCCAACGGCCGGCCGCGGGCCCTTGCGGGGGTGGTGCGCGATGTAACCGAGCAGCGGCGGGCACAGGAAAAACTGCAGCGGCTGCAATCGGATCTGGCCCATGCCGGGCGGTTGACCGAACTTGGCGAAATGGTGTCGGCGATCGGACATGAGCTGCGCCAGCCGCTGACCGCGGCGAACAACTACCTTTCTGCCGCCCGCACGATGATCGGCCGGCTGGACGAAGCCAATGCCATCAAGAGCGTCGACAAGGCCGATGCCCAATTCCGCCGCGCGCAGGAGATCCTGGACCGCATCCGCAACTTCGCGCGCAAGGATGACGGCGGCAGCAGCCCACAGGACGTCGGCAGCCTGATCGTCGAGGCGCGCGAGCTGGCGATGATCGATCCGCGCCACCGCGGCGTCGATGTCCGGATCGAGACCGATGCCGGCTTGCCGAAAGTGCTGGTCGACAAGGTGCCGACTCAGCAGGTGCTGCTCAATCTGCTGCGCAATGCGTTCGAGGCGACGAGCGGCAGGGGCCATGTGCAGGTGCATGCGGGATGCGGATCTTCGCCGTCGCTGGTCGAGATTTCGGTGCGCGACGACGGCCCCGGAATCGCGCCGGAGGTGATGGATCGGCTGTTCCAGCCTTTCGTGACCACCAAGCCCAACGGCATGGGGATCGGGCTTTCGATCTGCCATTCGATCATCGAAGCGCAGGGCGGGAAGATGTGGGCCGAGTCCCCGCCGGGCAGCGGCGCGCGTTTTGTGATGACGCTTCCGGCAGCGTGACCTTCATCCGCGCAGGATGCGGCCGGCATTCTGGAGCTTGGAGATGATGTCGGCGGTCTGCATCATGGTGTGGCCGGCATCGGCGAGGTAACGCTTCCAGTTCACGCCGCGGCCCACCGGGACGATGCGTTCGGCGCGGATCACGTGCTGGCGCAAGCCCGGCAGGCCGGCGCGTTCGGCAGTTCCCAGAACGATCATCGAGCCGACGACCTTTCCCTTCTCGGCGATGTTGCGCAGGATCCCGATCGCTTCGGTCATGCTGGCCTCGTCGGCAATGAAGTGCCACGCGGCACTCGACAGGCCGCCCGCGGGAACGCAGGGATAGAGCCGCTCGCTCCAGCGCAGCAGGCCGAGTGCATTCAGCTTTCCGATGACGGACACGGTGCGGTCGTGCAGCGGCACGATGCATTCCATGGCGACACGCGTCCCGGTCAGATCCTTCAGCCCGAGCATCATCGAAGCGTGATCGGCGAACGCGCGGACCACGCCGACATCCGCCACCGGCTTGGGATCGACAAGGAGGTATTTTCGTCCTTCGTCGATCAGGAAGCTATCGTTGTCAGAGACTTCCTCACCGAGCGCGCGGCGCGGATCGGAGTCGACGAGAAGGGGCGCCATCGGTGTTACTTGCCTTCAAGCGCCGCCTTCACCTGGGCGCTCGCCTTGCCGAAATCCATCTGGCCGGAATAGCGCTGTTTGAGGGCGGCCATGACCTTGCCCATGTCCTTCACGCTGGTGGCACCGACTTCCGCGACCACGGCGACGATGGCGGCCCTGGCTTCGGCATCGTCCATCTGCCTGGGCATGAATTCGCGGATGATCGCGATCTCGTCGCGCTCGTTCTGCGCCAGCTCCGGCCGGCCGCCGGCTTCGTAGGCGGTGATCGAATCCTCGCGCTGCTTGATCATCTTGGCGAGAAGACCGAGCAGGTCGTCGTCGCTGGACAATTCGCGGCTGTCGGCGGTGCGCGCTGCGATGTCGCGATCCTTGAAAGCGGCGTTGACCAGGCGAAGTGTGCCGAGCCGCTTCTGGTCCTTCGCCTTCATCGCCTCTTTCACGGCGGTGTTGATGTCGTCGCGCAATGCCATGGATGTCGTCCGTTTGCTGTGGGAACACTGTAACGCGCACGCGGCACTTTGCCAAACAATTGATCCCAAAAGAGAAATTCGCCGTCGCAAATCCTTGACCCTGAGGGACCTGCTCCCTATTTTCCGCCAAATCCAACCGGTACCCCGCCCATGTCCGATGCAACGTCCGCCGCCACCGCAACGCCGGCGGTGGAGTTTTCGCGTGGCGCGCTGGTGCTCGCCGACGGGACGGTGTTCGAGGGCTACGTCTTCGGCGCGAACCACGAGGGAATCGGCGAGGTCTGCTTCAACACCGCGATGACGGGATACCAGGAGATCCTGACCGATCCGTCCTATGCCGGGCAGATCGTGTGCTTCACCTTTCCCCATATCGGCATCGTCGGCACCAATGGCGAGGACATCGAATCGCTGACGCCGGTGGTGCGCGGACTGATCGTGCGCGCCGATGCCGAGCATCCCTCGAATTACCGCGCGCTCGCGACGCTGGACGGCTGGCTGAAGAAGCACGGCATTCCGGCGCTGGCCGGGATCGATACGCGGGCGCTGACCAACCGCATCCGCGAGAGCGGCATGCCGCATGGCGCGATCGTTTCGGAAGGCGCGAACGGGAGGATCGATGCGGCTGCCGGCCTCGCCGCGGCGAAGAGCTTTCCGGGGCTTGTCGGCCTCGACCTCGCCAAGGATGTGACGACGCGGCAGACCTATAACTGGCGCGAGACGCCTTGGGCCTGGAGCACCGGCTACGGCGAGCTGCCCAAGCCGGACTGGCGCGTGACGGTGATGGATTTCGGCGTGAAGCGGAACATGCTGCGGCTTCTCGCCGGGCTTGGGGCCGACATCACCGTCGTTCCCGCCGCATCGAGCTTCGACGAGGTGATGCGGCACAAGCCGGATGGCGTGCTTCTGTCCAACGGCCCGGGCGATCCGGCGGCGACGGGCGAATACGCCATTCCGACGATCAAGGCATTGGTCGACAGCAACGTGCCGGTGTTCGGCATCTGCCTCGGCCATCAGATGCTCGGCCTCGCGCTCGGCGGCGAGACGCGGAAGATGCCGCAGGGCCATCACGGCGCGAACCATCCGGTGAAGGATCTCGAGACCGGCAAGGTCGAGATCGTGTCGATGAACCACGGCTTCACCGTGGACAAGGACACGCTGCCCAAGGGCGTGAAGGAGACGCATGTCTCGCTGTTCGACGGCACCAATTGCGGCCTGCGCGTCGAGGGCAAGAAGGTGTTCAGCGTGCAGTACCATCCCGAGGCCTCGCCCGGACCGATGGACAGCCATTATCTCTTCGATCGCTTCGCGAGCGCCGCAAAGGGCGGCAAATAGCCATGGCCAATTCGCCGCTGAAATTCGATCTCGTCGCCTCGGCAAGCAAACTGACCGCTTCGGGCCAGGCATCTGTGTCGCTGTTCCAGCAGGGCGATGCCAATCTCCTGCTCTTCGTTCCGTCCGACCAGGATACCCAGCAGGCCCATCAGCGCGACGAGCTCTATTTCGTTCAGGCGGGCCAAGGCATCTTCAAGCGCGGCGGCGAGACGGTGCGCTTCGATGCGGGCGACGTGCTGTTCGTGCCGGCGGGCGTGCCGCATCGCTTCGCCAGCTTCTCGGCCGAGTTCAAGGCCTGGGTGATGTTCTTCGGGCCCGAGGGCGGCACCAAGGCCGCCTGATCATCCCGCGATGGCGCGCCAGACGCGGGTGAGCCAGCCCCGCAGGCGTTCGGCCGGTGATGGGATTTCGTAGCTGAAATTGCAGTCGGGACCCGGCGCGGCACATTCGCAGCCGGTACCTTTGAGGCAGGCATAGGTCGATTGCGCGGGCGCGGTGACGATCACCAACGCAGGGTAGCTCTACCCGCACCTCTTAACAATCAAAAGTTGTACTTCGTGCGGCTGCAATCTCCGGCTAGCGCAGGTGCTTGCGCACCACGAGCTTGAGGCCGGACCAGATATCGCTGACGGCACAGACCTTTACGTCCACGAGATCGGTCTTGAGGGCGCGGGCGCGGATGAGGTCCTCGCTCACATCGGTCGGGATCTTCGCCGACTTTTTGTACCAGCTGACCCAGAGCATGCCGTCGGGCTTCATCGCCTTGCGGGCGGCAGGGAGTTGCTTCTCCAGCTCGGCCAGCGAGGTGACGAAGAGATGGACGAAATCGGCGCCGCCCTTCGGCGGTCTGGCGGCGATCGGCGCATCGACCGCGAGCAGCGCGCGATACGCCTTCGGCGCGGCGATGGCGTAGAGGCTCATCCCCTCCTTGATGCCGAGCTTGGCGGCGAGCGATTTGGGAGAATAACCGGCCATGGTCAGTTCTTTCGCGCTATCGCGCGGACGAAGCCGAGCAGATCTTCGGCATCGGCGTCGAGCATATCGGCTTGGCGCGACGCGAGCGCGCCGCGTTTGCCCATCAATGGCGCGGTGACCCTGTTCCATTCGGTCCAGAGCGCCTTGCCCTCGGGCATCCAATCTGCGGTTTCGACCGCAAGGAGACCCGTCTTCTCCCAATGGCGCCGCCACCAGGAAGGCGAATGGAAGGAGCAGAATTCCCAGTCCCACCACTCCTTCAGATGCGGCGGCGGGCCGTCGATCTCATGCGCCACGCCGGGCACGACGATGCCGAGGCGGCCGCCGGGCTTCAGCAGCCTCGCCATCCCACCGAGATAAAGATCGGCTGTACCGAAATAGTGATAGGCGTCGAGGCTGACGATGGCGTCGAAGCTCTCGGCTTCGAAGGGCAACGCATGCGCTTCGGCATGGACCGGCGTCACGCGGCCGGTGAGTCCCGCGGCGGCGATACGCGCCGCGTTGTCTTCCGCCTCGATCCAGAGATCGGATGCAGTGACGTGCACACCGAACTCCTTGGCGAAGAAGATCGACGACAGCGCCTTGCCGCAGCCGAGATCGAGGATGCGCATGCCGGGCGTGAGCGGCAATGCTTCGCTCAAATACTCCGCAAGCCAGAGGACATGCGGGCCCATAAGGTTCTCGACGATCCAGTGCGGATCGTATTGCGAACTGCGCGGGAAGCGCGGCCTGGCGAGGCGGGTTTTCAGGTCGGTCATGGTATTTCCTTCTGCATGTACGACGGAAATGCGAGACCGGTGCAGCCCTCGCCCTTCGACAGGCTCAGGGTGAGGGTTACATAAAACACCTCATCCTGAGCCTGTCGAAGGATGAGGAGCACCGGCCTCTTGTGTGGCATGCCCTATCGATTGTCGGCCTGTGCACGCACGGAATCGAGCCCCAGCCGCGTGATGCGGTAGGCCTGGCCGCCGGAGCTGGCGATCAGGCCGCGGTTCTTGAGTTTCTTGAAAAGCGCGAGGGTACAGTCGGCGAGGCGATAGCCGTCGCGGCTATAGCAGTCGACCTCGACGATGCGGCCGTCTTCGCGGGTGTGTTGGATGCGTCCGCCCTGCGCGAGGCAGTGCAGCACGCGCTGCTCGAGTTTGGAGATGTTCAAGGAGAATGTCTTTCATCGCGTGATCTCCGCGCGTGGCGGGGTACGAGCGAAAGCCCGCTGCCCGCAGGGGCGCGTGACGTGCGACTGCAGCGATGGCCGGGTGGCCACGGGCAGTCGTTCAGGCGATGGCGACAGTCTCTGGCATAAAACCTCTGTGGGAGGCGGGAACGCCGCGATTTAGCGGCGCGGCGCGATGGCTGTCAACGCGCGGTGCTAGCGCCGCAGCTCCAGCACATCGTAAGTCGATTCCTGAACCGGATAGGGCATTTCGAGGCGGAGGTGATTGCCGTCGATCGCGGTCAGGACACCAATCTGGTCGTCGGGCGTTGCGCCAGCGCCGGCGGATGCGCCGTTGCCGGAATAGGCGTGCGGCGGCTCGCCCGTCACATAGGACGCGCCGAGATAAACGAGAGCGCCGTCATCCGGATAGAGGAAGCCGGCGGTGCGGGTGGAGCCGCTGGTCTTCTCCAGGAACAGCCCGCCGCCGCGCTGGCTGATGCGGCAGTTGAACCAGGAATAGACGACATAGGGCGTGATGCCGCCGAGCTTGATGGTGCGGCAGCGCCAGGAACCGAGCACTTCGCTCGCGGAAGGGGCATGGCTCGCCGGGCCGAGCACGGCGTCGATGGCGGAGGCGTCGCCGCTGCCGCTTCCGGCATGGGCTTCGGCGAGCGCCTTCTGCTTGGCTTCGCCGAGCTGGGCGAGACGCTGCTGATCGAATTGCGAGGCGACATCCTGCCAGCCGGCGAAGGCGGCGGTCGCGCTCGTCAAAAGGCCTGCGAGCGCGAGGCTAAGCGTTTTCGCGCGCATGGTTGGTTTCCTTCTCGCTGTCGCCGTTGGTCCAGCCATTGAGCGTGGCGGCCGGCGGCACGCCGACGATATTGTAGCCGGCATCGACGTAATGGATTTCACCGGTGACGCCGCCGGAGAGATCGCTGAGCAGATAGGTGGCGGCGCCGCCGACCTGATCGAGCGTGATGTTGAACTTGAGCGGGGCCTGCGCCTTGTTCCACTTGAACATGGTGCGCGCATCGCCGACGGCGGAACCGGCCAGCGTGCGCATCGGACCGGCGCTGATCGCGTTGACGCGGATGCCGTCGCGGCCGAGATCGGCGGCGAGGTAGCGGACCGAAGCCTCGAGCGCGGCCTTGGCGACGCCCATGACGTTGTAGTTCGGCGTGACCTTCTGGGCGCCGAGATAGCTGAGCGTGATCAGCGAACCGCCATCGGTCATCAGCCGCGCCGCGCGCTGCGCGACGGCCGTGAACGAATAGCAGGAGATGTCGAGCGAGCGGCGGAAATTGGCGCGGGTGGTATCGACGTAGCGGCCCTTGAGCTCGTCCTTGTCGGAGAAGGCGATGGCGTGGACGAGGAAATCGAGCTTGCCCCAATGCGTCCCGATCTGGGCGAAGACGGCGTCGAGCTGCTCGTCGTTCTCGACATCGGCGGGAAGAATGATCTGCGAGCCGATGGACTGGGCGAGCGGGCGCAGGCGCTTGGCCTGGGCATCGCCCTGATAGGTGAAGGCGATCTCGGCGCCATGGGCGGCGAGCATGCGCGCGATGCCCCAGGCGATGGAGTGGTCGTTGGCGACCCCCATCACGAGGCCGCGCTTACCCTGCATGAGTTTGCTGTCCGCCATTTTAGCCCTCGCCCGTCATGGGTCTGTTCCGATTTGGGACAGCCGACGACCGGTCGGACTGTCCATGCAAGTCCTGTGCTTTCATCCTTCGGGGCCGCCTTCGGCGGACACCTCAGGATGACGGAGGCCGGTCTTCGTCATGCTGAGGTGCCCGGCGAAGCAGAGCCCCGAAGCATTACAGACGCTGGAACACCAGCGATGCGTTGGTGCCGCCGAAGCCGAAGCTGTTGGAAAGCGCGGTGTTGATCGTCGCGCCGTCGATTCGCCGGCGCACGATGTTCGCCGAGGCGACCGCGGGGTCGATCTCTTCGATGTTCGCGCTCTCGCAGATGAAGCCCGACTGCATCATGAGCAGCGTGTAGATCGCTTCGTGAACGCCGGCCGCGCCCTGGCTGTGGCCCGAGAGCGACTTGGTGGCGCTGATCGGCGGCATGTTCTCGCCGAAGACTTCGCGGATCGCGTTGATCTCGGGGATGTCGCCGACCGGGGTCGAGGTCGCATGCGGGTTGATGTAGTCGATCGGGGCTTTGACGTTCTGGATCGCCATCTGCATGCAGCGCACCGCGCCTTCGCCGGAGGGCGCGACCATGTCGGCACCGTCGGCGGTGGCACCATAGCCGACGAGCTCGGCATAAATCTTGGCGCCGCGCGCCTTGGCGTGCTCGAGCTCTTCGAGGACGAGGATGCCGCCACCGCCGGAGATCACGAAGCCGTCGCGGTTCTTGTCATAGGCGCGCGAGGCCTTGGCCGGCGTCGCGTTGAACTTGGACGACATCGCGCCCATCGCGTCGAACAATTCGGACAGCGTCCAGTCGAGCTCCTCGCCGCCGCCGGCGAACATCACATCCTGCTTGCCCCACTGGATCATCTCGAAGGCGTTGCCGATGCAATTCGCGCTGGTCGAGCAGGCGGAGGAGATCGAGTAGTTCACGCCCTTGGTCTTGAACCAGGTCGAGAGATTGGCGGAGGCGGTCGACGACATCGCCTTTGGCACGGCGAAGGGGCCGATGCGCTTGGGGCTGTTGTTCTGGCGCGTGATGTCCGCGGCCGCGACGATCGCCTTGGTCGAGGGGCCGCCGGTGCCGACGATGAGGCCGGTGCGCGGATTGGAGACGTCTTTTTCTTCGAGGCCAGCATCGGCAATCGCCTGGGTCATCGCGACCCAGCAGTAACCGGCGCCGTCGCCCTGAAAGCGCCGCGCGCGGCGATCGACGACCTGATCGAGATCGATCTTCAGGCTGCCGTGAACCTGCGAGCGGAAGCCGTATTTGATGTAGTCTTCGGCGGCGACGATGCCCGAACGCGCATCGTGCAGCGACGACACGACTTCCTGTGTGTTGTTACCCAGCGATGAGACGATACCCATCCCCGTGACAACGACTCTTCTCATGATTGTCGCTCTGCTGTGCCGCCCGCCAACCCACAGCAGAGCGACAATTGAAGTTGATTGCTCTTAGGCGGTCGCGGGCGCCGGGTTGACCGCGCCCTTGAGTGCGTCAACCGCGTCCTGGAACAGCCCGACCTTCATGTCCTTCACTTCGAAGGCGAGTTCGCCGTCGACCTTCACCCAGCCATCGGCAACACCCATGACGAGCTTGCGCATGATCACGCGCTTGAGTTCGACATAGTAGGTGACCTTTTTGGCCGTCGGCAGGACCATGCCGGTGAACTTCACCTCGCCGACGCCGAGGGCGCGGCCCTTGCCGAGCCCGCCGGCCCAGCCGAGGAAGAAGCCGACCATCTGCCACAGCGCGTCGAGGCCGAGGCAGCCCGGCATCACCGGATCGTCCTGGAAATGGCATTTGAAGAACCAGAGGTTCGGATGGACGTCGAGCTCGGCTTCGATCTCGCCCTTGCCGGCGCTGCCGCCGGTCTCGTTGATCTTGGTAATGCGGTCGAACATCAGCATCGGCGGAAGCGGCAGCTTGGCGTTGCCGGGGCCGAAAAGCTCCCCGCGGGCACAGGCCAGAAGGCCGGCGAGATCGAATGAGGATTTGCGCGCTGGGTTGGGCTTGTCCACGTCCTGGTCCTTTGCCTTGCCCCTTGACATCAGGGGGCTTTTGGCCGATTTCTAAGTTAGAAACGTTCTAACTGGTAAATTGTCCCGCAGTTCTACGCTGCTTGGGGACAATAGCAAAGATGACGGCCAAGTGTCAGCCGCGGTGGCCGACTTAGGCGGATATGGCGTGAGCGCATGGCGGAAAGCACGGCAATGATGGACGAACCGGCGGTCGAGCGGCTCCGCGCGGCGGGTTTGCGCCCGACGCGGCAGCGCGTCCAGCTCGTGGAACTCCTGTTTTCGGACGGACACCGCCACATGACGGCCGAATCGCTTCATGCCGATGCCGGCGCTGCCGGCGTGCAGGTTTCGCTTGCCACCGTCTACAACACGCTGCACCAGTTCACCGAGGCCGGAATCCTGCGCGAAGTCGTGGTCGATGCCTCGCGCTCCTACTTCGACACCAACACCGGCGACCACCAGCATTTCTTTGTCGAGAATGACGGCACGCTGATCGACATTCCCGGCGATGAGATCGCGGTGAGCGGCATTCCGACGCCGCCGAAGGGCCATGCCGTCGACCGCGTCGATGTCGTGGTGCGGATTCGCAAAAACTGAAGTCCGGCAAGCCTGCGGCAATGAGAATGATTCTCACGGGATTAGAACTATTCTAATCTGTTGACAGCGTGCGCCCGCCGCGCTTTTCTCACGCCCGCATTTGCCACCTGAATCAGCAAGGAGAACGGCCATGGCCGCATTGAAGGGTTCCAAGACCGCCCAGAATCTGAAGGACGCGTTTGCCGGCGAGAGCCAGGCCAACCGCCGCTACCTCTATTTCGCACAGAAGGCCGACGTTGAAGGCTACAACGACGTCTCGACCGTGTTCCGCTCCACCGCGGAAGGCGAGACCGGCCACGCCCACGGCCATCTCGAATATCTCGAGGCGGTCGGCGATCCGGCGACCGGCGAGCCGATCGGCGACACCTCGCTGAACCTCAAGGCCTCGATCGCGGGCGAGACCCACGAATACACCGACATGTATCCGGGCATGGCCAAGACCGCGCGCGACGAAGGCTTCGACGAGATCGCCGACTGGTTCGAGACCCTGGCCAAGGCCGAGAAGTCCCATGCCGGCCGCTTCCAGAAGGCGCTCGACACGCTCGGGAAGTAAGTACGTGAATTGCGAGTAGCGACTCGCGCCGATCTGTCCCTCCCCTGAAAGGGGAGGGCGGATCGCCGAAGGCGATCCGGGAGGGGTCCTGCGAAGGACCCCCACCCGATCCCCCTTCGGAGGATCGACCTCCCCCTTTCAGGTGGAGGAAAGAAAGCTTCCATGTCCAAAGAAGGCTCTCTCGAAGCACCGACGCGCCATCCGATCGCCTGGCGCGACGAGGCATTCTACGACGAGGCCGCGCTCGACAAGGAGATGCGGCGGGTCTTCGACATCTGTCATGGCTGCCGGCGCTGCTTCAATCTTTGCGACTCGTTTCCCCGGCTGTTCGACCTCGTCGATGCCAGCCCGGACGAGATGGAGGGTGTGAAGTCGGAAGACTTCGGCCAGGTCGTCGAAGCCTGCACGCTCTGCGACATGTGCTTCATGACGAAGTGCCCCTATGTGCCGCCGCATTCCTTCGATCTCGATTTTCCGCACCTGATCCTGCGTGCCCGCGCCGTGGAGGCGAAGAAGGGCAAGACCGATTTCGTCCAGCGCCAGCTCGCTGAGATGGATCGCAACGGCACGCTGGCGCGCGTCGCCTCGCCGGTGATCAACTGGGCGTCGGACGTGAACAACAAGCCGATGCGCAAGGCGATGGAAGCGGTCGCGCATATCGATGCGACGGCGCCGCTGCCGAAATTCCATACCAGGACGTTTGTGTCGGCCGATCGCGGCGATCCGGTGAGGGCAAATGCCGAGGCGCCGGCCCATGGCAAGCGCAAGGCCGCGCTCTATGCGACCTGCTTCGTCAACTACAACAAGCCGAGCACCGGCATGGCGGCGCGCGCGGTACTCAATCATCTGGGTGTCGAGACGCGCGTGGCCTATCCCGGCTGCTGCGGCATGCCGTTCCTGGAACAGGCCGAGCTTGCGCGCGTTGCCGAGAACGCAGCGAAGGTCTCGAAGGAACTCGTGACGCTGATCGACGAGGGTTACGACATCGTTGCGCTGACCGCGTCCTGTGGGCTGATGCTGAAATTCGAGTGGCCGCTGATCGTGCCGGAGAACGAAGACGTCAAGCGCGTCGCCGCCGCGACCTTCGATATCGACGAGTATGTCGTCGATGTCGCGAAGAAGAACGGCCTGCCGCCGGGAATGACCGCGCTGCCCGAAGGCGTGACGGTGCATCTGGCCTGTCACGCACGGGCGCAGAACATGGGACCGAAGGCGGCGGAGATGCTGAAGCTCATTCCCGATACGCCGGTCGACGTGATCGAGCGCTGTTCTGGCCATGGCGGCACCTTCGGCGTGGTGAAGCCGACGCACGATCTGGCGGTGAAGGTGGGACGGCCGGTGTTCCGCACCGCGAACCAGCAGGCGCGCGGCCATATCGCGAGCGACTGCCCGCTGGCGGCGCAGCACATCGTGAGCAATGTGCAGGCGCTGGCGGAGAAGGACGGAAAGACCGCGCCCGTGCGCGCGCCGGAGCATCCGATCGAGATTTTCGCGCGCGCCTATGGATTGCTGGATTAGGACCGATGCCCGAGAGCGCACGCAAGATCACACCCGAAGACATCCTGCCGCCGGCCGAATACGACGCCGTGCGCAAGGAACTGCGGGCGCAGTCCATCGCCGAAAAAAAGAACCGGCGCATGGAAGTCGGACCCTATGCCACCTTCTATTTCGAGAACTACGCCTCGATGTGGCTGCAGGTGCAGGAGATGCTGCGCATCGAGAAGGGCGGCGCGGAGCAGGTGCCGGGCGAGCTCGAGGCCTACAATCCGCTCATCCCGCAGGGCCATGAGCTGATCGCGACCATGATGCTCGAGATCGAGGATGCCGACCGGCGCGACCGCGAGCTGCGCAAGCTCGGCCATATCGAGGACCATGTCTTCCTCGACATCGGCAAGGAGCGGATCAAGGCGACGCCGACCGATTACGAAGACCGCACCACGCCGGACGGCAAGACCTCGTCGGTGCATTGGCTGCGCTTCAGCTTCACGCCCGCGCAGATCGCGGCATTCCGTGCGGGCAGCGAGCCGGTGGTGATCGGAATAAGCCACGGCAATTACGGCCACATGGCGATGATGCCCGTAGCGGTGCGCGAGGCGCTGGCGAAGGATTTCGCGTAGGCGCGGGACGGCCATCCTTCAATTGGACCGGGCGCGGTTACACCGCCGCGGCAATCGCCTTGAACAGCGAGATCTGTTCCGCGGTGAGATAGTGCTCCGGCTTGGGCGAGCGGCCATAGTCGCGATAGGCCGAGGTCTTGGCGATCACCACGCGCGCCTTCGGATCGACGAAGATGAACTGGCCGTAGATGCCGATCGCGCAATAAGCACCGCTGTTGTCCGGCACCCACCATTGATAGCCGTAGCCCCAGGGCAGCGCCGCGCTGTCGCGCACGCCGGGCATCACATGCGGCGAATCGGGCGTGACCGAAGCATGGACCCAGGCGCGCGGTACGATCTGGCGGCCGCCGATCGCGCCGTCATTGAGATAGAGCAGGCCGAGCTTGGCGTAGTCGCGCAGGATGGCGTTCAATCCGCCGCCGGCGAATTCGGCGCCGGTGACATCGACAATCCAGAACCCGTCGGCCTCCATGCCGAGCGGCTCCCAGAGTTTCTCGCGCAGATATTCGGCGAGCGGGCGACCCGTGGCATGGCGCACGACCATGCCGAGGACATGCGTGTCGGTCGTGTTGTAGCGGTTGAAGGTGCCGGGCGGCTTCTCGTTCACGCAGCTCGCGGCGAAAGCGTCGAAGGATGTGCCGTCGACGAGAAGGCGGCCGAAGCGGTTGATGTCCGATTCCGGGTCGCTGTAGTCCTCATTCCAGCGCGCGCCCGACGACATCTGCAGCACGTCTTTCAGCCGCACGCCGCCATAGGCGCTGCCGGAGAGACCCGGCGCGTAGCGGTCGACGGGGTCTTCGACCGAGCCGATGGCGCCGTCTTCGATGGCGATGCCGACCAGCGCCGAGACGAAGGATTTGCACACCGACCACGATATCGATTGCGTCGTCGCGTCGTTGCCGAGGCGGTATTCCTCGAACACCGCCTTGCCGTCTTTAAGGACGAGGAGTCCGGTGGTTTCCGTTTTGGCGATCAGCTCGGCGGCGTTCAGCGTCTGGCCGAGATGCGGGAAGGATGCCGGAAGCTCAATTTGGCCGCCGCTTTCGAAGGGAGCGGGCCGCGAGGCGCGCCGAATGACGCGAACCGGGTAGATGGCACTCATCTCCCGGAAGTTCCTGACCTGCTCGCTGCCGGAAAAGAGCCGCGGGTTCCGCGTCGTCCATCGTGTCGTCATGGGGCCCCGCCGCGCATTACCATCTACAGACGTCTTTTACTTGATCATCCGCCATGGCTCGCGTGACCGCCATTCGGTGGCAACGATACAGAAGCGGCTTCAAATCGTCATCCGAACGTTCCAAGCAAGCTTCACAGATCGATGGGCGGGCCCATGAGGGCCTGCTTTCCCAACGTCATCCCGACGCTGCGCAGAATGTTGTACGCCGTTGTGTAGTGGAAATAGAAATTCGGCAGCACATAGCCGATCAAATATTTCTCGGCGCGGAATGGCTGCACCTTGCCGCCGATATTGACCTGAAGCTCCTTATCTTCGCTGCCATCGATTTGCGCGGGCGTGGCCGAGTTCACGAAGTCCAGGACTGTGCTGACCCGGATCTTGAGGCCAGCGAAGGTCGTTTCAGGCTTGGCAAACTTCGGTGGCTCAATGCCCGCCAATAAGCCGATACAGCGTGTCGCATGGCTGCAGGCCTGGCCGATCTGGACCTGAAATGGATACATTTCCGGATAGAGCTTTGCCCCCAACAGAACGCTGTGATCGATGTTCTTGGAATCGGCGAATTTCTCCGCCCGGTTGAGTTGGACCAGTACAGCGGTCAGGGTTCGTGCAAATATCGGCACCGATACCCGATACATTGAAATGGTCATTCGTTGTCCCTGCGCCTGGGTAATGGGGTGTCTGCGCGACTTTAGACCATGGACCGCCGGACGTCATGCTAGGCTCGGGTGACAAGACGTTCAGGGAGACCGCGATGCTCGAGCTTTTCTATTGGCCCACGCCGAACGGGAAGAAAGTGACGATCCTGCTCGAAGAGCTGGGCGTGCCTTACGAGATCAAGGCGACCAATATCGGCCGCGGCGACCAGTTCGATGCCGAATTCCTGAAATTCTCGCCCAACAATCGGATGCCGGCGCTGGCCGACACCGAGACCGGCGTGCACGTCTTCGAATCCGGCGCGATCATGATGTACATCGCCGAGAAGCACGGCCGCTTCTTCCCGCAGGATCTCGCCAGGAAGTACGACGTGGTGCAGTGGGTGATGTGGCAGATGGGCAATCAGGGCCCGAAGTTCGGCGAGCAAGGGCATTTCTTCCGCGCCGCGCAGAACGCCGAGAATGGCGACCTGCGCTATGCCGTGACGCGCTTCAGCGATGAGGTGCACCGGCTCTACGGCGTGATGAATCTCGGCCTGCACAAGAAGGACTGGCTGGCCGCCGGCGAGTACACCATCGCCGACATGATCTGCTATCCCTGGGCCGCAGGTTACAAGCTGCGCAAGATCGATCTCGAGGAATTTCCGAATGTGAAGCGCTGGATGGAGCGCATGGAGGCGCGGCCGGCGGTGAAGAAGGCGATGGAAGCGACGCTGCCGCCCGAGGCGATCGAGGACCCGTCAAAAATTTCCGACGAAGAAAAGGCCCGCCGGGCCAAGCTGCTGGTCAACCAGCGCGCCACACAGATCCCCGCGAGCTGGGGTTAAAGCTCATATTTTCAAAGGAGAGGAACGCATATGTTTTCGCACATCATGGTCGGGTCGAACGACATCACCCGGTCGAAGAAATTCTATGACGCCGTGCTCGGTGCCATCGGCGTCGGTCCGGGCGTGACCGACCCCAAGGGGCGGCTGTTCTATCTGACGCCGACTGGCGTCTTCGCGGTGACCCCGCCGATCGACGGCAAGCCGGCATCGTGCGCCAATGGCGGCACGATCGGCTTTGCCTGCGCCACGCCGGCTCAGGCCGACGCCTGGCACAAGGCCGGCGTCGAGAATGGCGGCGTGTCGATCGAAGACCCGCCGGGCGTGCGCGAAGGCGGCCCGAGCAAGATGTATCTCGCCTATCTGCGCGATCCGGACGGCAACAAGCTCTGCGCGCTGCACCGGATGTGACGGCGGACTTCATTTTCGGATGACGTTTTGGCCCGCGAAAGCGGGCCAATTCGTATGTGCAACTGTCCGGCTATGACAGCTTCAACCCCGTCGCCGCTTCGAGTTCGGCGATGGCCTGCGGGCCGCTTTCGACCTTGATCGTGGTCATGCCCATCGCCTTGGCCGGCTTCAGGTTGCCGCCGAGATCGTCGAGGAAGACGCAGACATCGGGCGTGACGCCGAGCTGTTCGCACATCAGCTCGTAGATCCTGGGGTTCGGCTTGCGGATGCCGATCTTCGCGCTTTCGATCACGACGTCGAACATCGCCATGATGTCCTTCGAATAGAGCGAGCGCCCGGCCGCGGTGCCGCCTGCTGCGTTGTGCGGCATGTTGTTGGTGATGCAGCCGGTCTTGAGGCTCGCGGCCTTTACCCGGCGCAGCGCCTCGATCACATCGGGGCGAAAGTCCCCCGCCAGTAGCGGAAGGACGTCGCGGCCCGGGATGTGGTGGCCGAGCAATTTGGCCTCTTCGGCGAAAAGACGGTCGAAGCCGTCGATATCGACCTTGGACTGCTCGAATTGCGCCCAGGCATTGTGCTCGTGATTGGTGGAATTGATCTTCCGGATGGTGCCGACGGGAATGCCGCGCTCGGTTTCGTAGCGGGCGAAAGCCTCGAAGGGCGAGGTCGTGAACACCCCGCCGAAATCCCAAATCACAGCCTCGATCATGTCATTCCTCGAACAATTGGACCGGCCGCCTCTCCTTCGACGCGCTCAGGATGAGGCGGCCGGTCGAGGAACTTGCGTCAGGAAGCAGAGCGCGCCCTAATCGGTCAAGCCCGCGGCACAAGACCTGCGGCAAGGAGGGTGGACGGTGACGCTCAAATTCCGCAAGGCGAGCTATGACCCCGGCGTGGTCGAGTTCGGCAACGGGTCTTTCGCCTATCTCCAGCCCGATGGCGGCTGGGGCTTTTCCAATGCCGGACTGGTGACCGATGGCGGCGAGGCACTTCTGGTCGACACCATGTTCGACGATGCGCATACGCGGGCGATGCTGGACGGCTTCGCCAAAGTGAGCCGGGCGAAGATTGGCACGCTGGTCAACACCCATCACAATGGCGACCACTGCTATGGCAATGGCTGCGTCGGCGAATGCGAGATCGTCGCGACGGTGGGCGCCGCCGAAGCGATGAAGCACGAGACACCGAAGGGACTCGCGCAGTTCATGAAGGCGGCGCCGAAGATGGGGCTGACCGGCGAATATCTCGTCCACTGCTTCGGCGATTTCGATTTCGAGAATTGTTCGGTGCGCGCGCCAACGACGACCTTTACCGGCAAGACGACACGGCAGGTCGGCGGCAAGACGGTCGAGCTGATCGAGGTTGGCCCAGCACATACCGGCGGCGATGCACTTGCCTTCGTGCCCGCGGACAAGACGCTGTTCACCGGCGACATATTGTTCATCGACGGCCATCCGATCCTGTGGGCCGGACCTGTCGGAAACTGGATCGCGGCTTGCGACGCCATCGAGGCGATGGATGTCGAGACGATTGTGCCGGGTCACGGCCCGGTGACCGACAAGGCCGGCGTGCGCCGGGTGAAGGACTATCTCGTTTATGTTCGCGACGAGGCGAAGAAGCGCCACGATGCCGGCATGGGCGCACTCGAGGCCGCACGCTCCATCGCGCTCGACGATTTCGCCGGCTGGGGCGATGCCGAGCGCATCGCGGTGAACGTCGCGACGCTCTATTGCGAATTCGGATCGAAGGACACGCCGTCGGACGCCGCGACCATGTTCGGCTGGATGGCACAGCTGTGGAAGGACCGCGCATGACCGTCATCGTCTACGAACACCCGCTCAGCCCCTACGCCCAAAAGGTCAAGATCGCGCTCGACGAGAAGGGCGTGGCTTACGAGGCGCGGATGCCGAATGCCATCGGCAGCGGGCAGCCCGACCATGAGTTTCTGAAGGCCAATCCACGCGGTGAAGTGCCGGCCCTGATCGACGACGGCTTCGCGGTGTTCGATTCGACCATCATCCTCGAATATATCGAGGACAAATGGCCGAGCCCGCCGATGCTGCCGAAATCGCCGCAGGCACGCGCGAACGCCCGTACCATTGAAGAGGTGATGGACACGCTGTTCGAGCCGATCAACTGGGGAATGGGCGAAATCCGCTGGTTCAAGCGCGCCGAGGGCGAGCGTGCCCGCAACATTGAAGCTCATGCCGCGAAACAGGCGCGCGGCACCTATGCCTGGCTGGAGCGCCAGCTCGGCGATGCGCAGTGGTTCAACGGCGAGAGCTTCGGCTGGGCCGATCTGTCGGTCGTGCCCTATCTCAATGGTGCCCTCGGCAACGGCCTGCCGCCGGAGAGGGGCTCGAAGCTCGGCCAGTGGCTCGAACGCGCCAATGCGCGCCCGTCGGTGCATAAATCGGCCAAAGCCGCCGCCGATGTCATTGCCCAGATGGCCAATGTCGCCGGCGCAGTGCGCAGTGGCGTGTTCAAACGCGAATACCGCGACCATCGCCTGGAATGGATGATCCGCTCCGGTGGCATCGACGTAGTGCTCGAGGGCCTCAAAGCCAACAACATCCGCTTCTCGAACGAACTGAGCTGACCCCATGGCCCACGAGATCGTCTTCCACAACTATCCGAACTCGCCGTTTTCCGAGAAGGTGCGCGTCGCGTTCGGGATCAAGAAGCTGGCCTGGCGCTCGGTGATCCAGCCGGTGATCATGCCGAAGCCGGACTTCATTCCGCTCACCGGCGGCTATCGCAAGATCCCGGTGATGCAGATCGGCGCCGATATCTATTGCGACACGCAGATCATCCTGCGCGAACTGGAGCGGCGTTTCCCGGAGCCGAGCCTGTCGCCGCAGAACAAGGGTGCACCCTATGGACTCGGCTTCTGGGCCGACCGGCAGGTGTTCCAGGCCGCGGTGGCGATCATTTTCGGCGAAATCGGCGACATGGTGCCTGAGGATTTCAAGAAGGACCGCGCGGCGATGAGCGGCGGCGGATTCGATTCGACCGCGCTGAAACGCGCCGTGCCGTTCATGCGCGACCAGTACCGTGCGCATCTGCAATTCCTGGAAGACCAGCTCGCAGACGGCCGTGCCTTCTGGGGCGGCGCGCAGGCGGGATTGGCGGACATCCATGCCTTCATGAATCCGTGGTTCGTCGCCAATGCCCTGCCGCACAAGGCGGGCGAGACCATCGCGGAATTTCCCCATGTGCAGGCGTGGTTCGACCGTGTTCGGGCCATCGGCCATGGCACATCGAGCGAAATGACGCCGAAGGAGGCGCTGGCGGTCGCCAAGGCAGCGACATCGGAGGCGAAAGAGGCGGCCGATCCACGCGACCCCAACGGTCGCAAACCGGGCGAAGCCGTTACAGTGAGCGCCGACGACTACGGCCGCGATCCCGTCGCCGGAACGCTGGTGTTCGCCAATGCGCATGAGGTCGCGATCCGGCGCAGCGCTGCGGAGGTCGGCGAGGTGGTGGTGCACTTCCCGCGCGCGGGCTTCAACGTCGCCTGATCACGCACTCTGTGCCGCGAGTTCGACGCGCGGCGTAAAGTAAGTGCAGAGCAGCAGCGCCGTGGGCTTGCGTCCGCCATTCGCCAGCGGCGCGCAGAAACTCTCGCCATTCAGATAGGAGATGCGTGGAATCTCGAAACTGGCGAGCAGGCGGGCCGGGAAGCCGGAATCGAGCACGGATTCGTAAGTTCCGACCCAGCGGTCGATTCGGTCATGCGGGATCGACATCTCGATGAACTGGCCGGTCTGTTCGCCGAAACGCTGCGTCAGCGCGCTGCCGTAGAAGCGATAGCAGAAACTCTGATGCCCGGCGGGGTGCATCGCGCGCTCGACGATCGAGACATGGCGCAAGAACGGACGCAGCGTCGGCGCGTCGAAATCCTCACGCGCCGGCAGACCGTTCGCCGCGACCGCTTTCGCTTTCCAGATCGCGTTCAGCGCATGCAGTTCGGGTGCCGAGAAGTTGAGCGCCGGATCGGCGCAGAGGGTCCAGCCGTCGCGATTGTTCATGAGGTTGCGCAGCCCGTTTGCGTCGCGCGCAATGTGTGCTTCAGCCGTATCGAATCCCTTAACATGCAGGCGCGGAATCTCTTCGTCACGCGACTATCAGCGTTAAACGGGTTTAAGCGTAATCAGACGTTTCGATGCGCGGCTTCGTATAGGTTACCGAGAGAATGAGCGGCATCGCGCTTGCGGGAACCGAGAGCGGCGCGAGCAATGTTTCGCCGACGAGATAGGCGATTTCAGGCGCCTGGTATTGGCTGATCACGCGCAGCGGCGCGCGCCATGCGATAAAGCAGTCGTAGAGCGCGCGATAGCCGTCGACACGGCCGTCATGGACAACGTCTTCGAGGAACTTTCCGGTGCTGTCGCCGGAATAGCGCGCCAATGTGGAACCGTGCAGCCGCACGCGGTAGCGCGCGCCTTGGTCGGTCGCGATCTGTTCGATCAACGACATGTTGGGCAGGAACGCCTTCATCAGGCGCGCCGTCATGTCGGCGCGCGCAGGCATCGGCCGGCCAGCGGCCGCTTTCGTCCAGATCGCCAAAGCGTCGTTGAGATCGGGGCGAACGAAATTCTCCGCCGGCTCGCACCGAAAGGGCCAACCGCGGGCGAGCGACGTCTCGTTGTACGCCTGCAACACCTTCGCCGACATGGCGGGACTATGCGATTCGACAGTCAACATGACGTTAAACCGGACTCGCTTGCGCTTGCCCCGGGACACGGGGAACATGGCGAACCTGCGCGCGCAGGGTAAAGAACCGCATAACAGGGGACCGAAATGGATCAGGTAGTTTCCGCAATCGCCGAGATTGCCCAGGGAAAGCTGCAAGGCGTGGCGCGCGACGGTGTCCTGCGATTCAACGGAATTCCCTATGCCAAACCGCCTGTCGGAGCCCTGCGCTGGCAGGCGCCAGAACCTGCCGAGGGCTGGGCCGGGGTCCGCGATGCGGCGCATTTCGGAAATATCGCGCCCCAGGTGGCGAGCGCGGCGGGCGCGGTGCTGGGCGGGACGCCGGGCACCCGGTCGGAAGACTGCCTCTATCTCAATGTCCAGACCCCGGCCTGCGACGGCGCCAAGCGGGCGGTCATGGTGTGGATCCATGGCGGCGCCTTCGTCACAGGCGCGGGCAGCGTCGGGACCTATAACGGCAAATACATCGTCCCACGCGGGGACATCGTGCTGGTGACGATCAACTACCGGCTCGGGGCTTTCGGCTTCCTGAACCTGCGCGATGCGACCGATCGCAAGCTGCCGGGAACGGGCGCGGAAGGGCTTGCGGACCAGATCGCGGCGCTGCGGTGGGTAAAGGAGAACATCGCGCAGTTCGGCGGCGATCCCGGCAACGTTACGATCTTCGGCGAGAGCGCGGGCGGGATGAGCGTCGGCGCGCTGCTTGCCTGCCCTGCGGCACGCGGGTTGTTCCACAAGGCGATCGCGCAATCGGGCGCGAGCGATATCGGCACCGCGCGCGAGACGAGCGCGAAAGTCGGCCGCCAAATTCTCGAAAAGCTCGATGGTGCCGATCCACTGACGGTGCCGTGGGAAGCGATCCTCGATATCCAGAAGGCGATCCTGGAGGCGCCGCGCGAGTCGGGTGGGATGCCGTTCAGTCCGACCATCGACGGCAACATCCTGCCGCGGCGCGCGATCGAACTCGTGGCGGAAGGTTCGGCCGCAGGTGTGCCGGTGATGACCGGCACGACGCGCGACGAGTGGAAGCTGTTCACCATCGCGGCGCAGAACATCAAGACGCTCGACGAAGCCGGATTGCGCCGGCTGACGGCCAAGCTCGTCGGCGACGAGCATGCCGATGCGATCCTGGCCGCCTATACCGAAGGCTCGCCCTTCGACCGATGGAACGACATCAACACCGACCGCACCTTCTTCGTGCCGGCGACACGTCTGCTCGACATCCAGGCGAAGCATGCGCCGGTCTATGGCTATCGTTTCGACTGGCCATCGCCGGCTTTCGGCGGTGCGCTGGGGTCGTGTCATGCGCTCGAACTCGGCTTCACCTTCGGGACCTATCGGGTGAAGGGCGCAGAACCCTTCTTCGGAAGCGGCGAGAAGGCCGAAGCGCTGGCCGAAGCGATGATGGATGCCTGGATCTGCTTTGCCAAAGCCGGCAATCCATCGACCGACGGCACGGCCTGGCTGCGCTATGACGGCGGCAAGCGTGCGACGATGATCTTCGGCGACGGCGATCCGCATATGACCGCGGCGCCGAACGAAGCGCGGCGCAAGGTGTGGGACAGCGTGCCGGTCGCGCGGATCGGCGCTTAAGGCCCGGCGACAAGAGTTTCGACAGTTTCGCGACGGTGCGGATATGCTTCCGCGCCGGCGGCATGCTACCCCCGAGACATGAGACTGCATCTTCTGGCAGCGCTCGCTGCCCTCCTTGCCGCCCCTGCCCTCGCCCATGAGGCCGATCTGACCCGTTTGCCGCTGGGCGATGGAAAGATCTCGACTGAGCCCAAGGTGGGCTTCATCTGGGCCTGCCGCATCGATCCCAATGCCGGCGGCGCGTTCCGCAACGGGCCGTGGATCAAGGATGACGGCACCTATGATTTCACCAGGAAGGCCGTCGTGCCGGGCGACGTGCACTGGCCGTCGCGCTACAGCATGCGGTTGGAGGGCGACAACCGCGTCTTCTCGCTGAACGACCTGCCGAGCCATGGCACCGGGGTTTTTCCGATCCCCGCGGACAGCGAAGCCTATCGTTACGACCGCAATCCGAACCGTATCGAAGCGCATGATCTGGATGTCGTGCTGCCGGCCAATCCGGTGCCTGCACCGCAGCCGAGCTGTGCGCCGGGCGCCGTGGGCATCCTGCTGAGCGGCGCGGTACTGTTCAACGCGCTCGATGCGCCGGGCCGCGATGCGGTGGCGCATGAGACCCAGGACAAGTGCCAGGGCCATCCGCAGGAGAGCGGCGTTTATCACTACCACTCGATCTCGACCTGTATCGATGACAAGAGACTGCCCGACGGGCATTCGGCGCTGGTCGGCTATGCGCTCGACGGGTTCGGGATCTATGGCCGCTATGGCGAAGGCGGCAAATTGCTGTCGAGCGCCGATCTCGACGCCTGTCACGGCCACACCCATATGATCGAGTGGGACGGCAAGCGTGTGATGATGTATCACTACCATGCGACCTGGGACTTCCCCTACACGGTCGGGTGCCTGCGCGGCACATGGAGCTTCAAAAACATGATGACGATCAGCGGCGGTCCGCCGAGACATCGCGGGTTCGGACCGTTTGGCCCACCCTAAAACCATCCGGCTGAAGCCGCGCGAGGGGCGGCGGGCACGCGCCGGCGCGCCCTGGATATTCTCCAACGAGATCGACATGAACCCGGCGGCCAAGGCGCTGGAACCGGGGACTGTGGTGAATGTCGCCTTCGACGACGGCCAGCCGCTCGGCACCGGCTATTTCAATCCCAAGAGCCTTATTGGAGTACGCCTGCTCGATCCCGCGCCGGATACCGTGATCGGAACGGGCTTTTTCGTGCGAAAGATCGAGCATGCGCTGAAGCTGCGCGAGGCGCTCTTTGCGCGACCTTATTACCGGCTGGTTCACGCCGAGGGTGACGGGCTTCCGGGACTGACGCTCGACCGTTTCGGCGAAACGGTTGTGGCGCAGATCACCACGGCCGGGATGGAGAAGCTGATCGATCCGCTGCTGGCGGCACTCGAAAAGACCGTCGCGCCCGCGAATGTCATCCTGCGCAACGATGCGCCGGCGCGGACGCTCGAAGGTCTCGACGAATATGTCCGCGCCGCCAAGGGCACGATCGGCCGCGTGGCGGTGGAAGAGAACGGGCTACGCTATTTCGCCGATCTGGGCAGCGGGCAGAAGACAGGCTGGTATTACGACCAGCGCGACAGTCATGCCTTCATGGCGGGGTTGGCCAAAGGCAGAAGCGTGCTCGATGCCTATTCCTATTCCGGCGGCTTCGGCATCGCTTGCGCCAAGGCTGGGGCGAGCGAAGTGGTCTGCGTCGACTCATCGGCGCCGGCGCTGGCACTGGCCGAAGAGAGCGCAGCGGCGAATAGCGTGGCGATCAAGCCGGTGAAGGCCGACGTGTTCGAAGAGCTGGAGCGTCTCGCTTTGGCGAAGGAACGCTTCGACATCGTCATCGCCGATCCGCCGCCCTTCGTGCGGGCGCGCAAGGATCTGGAACCGGGGGCCAAGGCCTATCGCAAGCTGGCGCGGCTTTGCGCGGAGGTGACGGCGCCGGGCGGGT
This sequence comes from Pseudomonadota bacterium, assembly GCA_018241025.1. Taxonomy (GTDB): domain Bacteria; phylum Pseudomonadota; class Alphaproteobacteria; order Micropepsales; family Micropepsaceae; genus Rhizomicrobium. The sequence continues at coordinate 290,572 of JAFEEQ010000004.1, read as the reverse complement.
TCCTGCTCCTAGCCTCCTGTTCGCACAATATGCCGACAGACCGCTTCGCGGCGGAATGCGCCGCGGGCATCACACGCGCCGGACGGCGTGGCGCGCTGATCCGGCAGGCGAGTGCGGGACCGGATCATCCCGTTCACCCGCTGCTGCCGGAAACAGCCTATCTGAAGGCGCTGGTCTACGCCCTCGATTGAGTCGCATCAGATCGTGATCTGGGTTCCCAACTCCACCACGCGACCCGGCGGGAGCTGGAAGAAGCGCGCCGGTGAGAGCGCGTTCGAGGCCAGCCAGGTGTAGAGCGCGACGCGCCAGCTTTTCATGTCCGGATGCTCGCCGGCGACCAGCGTCTCCCGGCCGAGGAAGAAGGTCGAAGTATCGGCATCGAGCGCGAGGCCGTATTGCCGGCAGAGTTCCAGCGCCTTCGGGACGTCCGGAAACTCGAAGAAGCCGAAGCGCAGCTTCACCTCGAAGAAGCCCTTGCCGAGCTTGTTGATCTCGACGCGGCGCTTGATGGGCACGAAGGGTATGTCTTCGACCGCGATGCTGGTCAGCACCACGCGCTCGTGCAGCACGTGATAGTGCTTGAGGCTGTGCAGCATCGGGCCGGGCGTCACATCGGTGCGCGCGGCGAGGAAGATCGCCGTTCCGGCGACACGCTCCGCCGGTGCGCGGCTCAGGAAAAGCTCGAGCGGCAGCGTGCCATCGCGCAGATGATCCATGTGCACGCGGCGTCCGACGCGCCAGGTGTCGATCAGGATGAACACCATCGCCGCCATGGCGAGCGGCAGCCAACCACCCTCGATCACCTTCAGCGTATTCGACGAAAGGAAGGCGAGATCGATCAGGCCGAGCATGCCAAACACGGCGAACACCACCGGCCGGCGCCAATGCCATTGCCGCATCGCGACAACGCCGACCAAGAAGGTGGAGATCACCATCACGCCGGTCACCGCAATGCCATAGGCGGCGGCGAGCGCATCGGACGATCTGAAGATCAGAACGATCAGCACCACCCCGACCGCAAGCATCGCGTTGATGCGCGGCACGTAGATCTGGCCCTGCTCGGTCGCGGAGGTGTGACGAATCTCCATACGCGGCAACTGCCCGAGCTGCACGGCCTGCCGGGTGATGGAGAACACGCCGGAAATCACCGCCTGGCTCGCGATGATGGTCGCGAACGTCGCCAGGAGAACGACGAAGTAATGCGCCCAATGCGGCGCCAGACCGTAGAAGGAATTGCCCGCCTGCCGCGGATCGGACAGCACGAGCGCGCCCTGGCCGAAATAATTGAGCAGGAGCGCCGGCAAGGTCACGAACAGCCAGGCGTAGCGGATCGGGCGGCGGCCGAAATGGCCCATATCGGCGTAAAGCGCCTCGCAGCCCGTCACCGCCAGGACGACCGAGCCCAGCGCGACGAAGGCGACCCACGGCTCGGTGACGAACAGGTCGATGCCGTACCAGGGATTGACGGCTTTGAGGATCGCCGGGTTGCGCAGGATCGCGGTGAGGCCGAGCCAGGCGAGGGTGACGAACCACACCACCATGACCGGACCGAACAGCTTGCCGATCCGCTCCGTGCCGCTGCGCTGCAGAAGGAACAGCCCGATGAGAATGACCAGGGTGATGGGCAGGACGAGTTCGGCGAGGCTTTTGCTTTCCACCCCGAGACCTTCGACCGCCGAGAGCACCGAGATGGCTGGCGTCAGCATGCCGTCGCCGTAGAACAGCGCCAGACCGGCGAGCGAAGCGACGGCGATGATCGTCTTGAGGCGGCGGCTGAGGCCGGTGGAGCGGTGGGCGAGCGCCGCCAGCGCCATGACGCCGCCCTCCCCGTTGTTGTCGGCGCGCATGATGAAGACGACGTATTTGACCGTCACCACGATCAGCAGCGACCAGAAGATGAGCGACAACGCGCCCAGCACGGCGGGAGCGCCCGGCAGCGCGCCGCCCTCGGCCGCGATGGACAGCTTCACCGCATAGAGCGGGCTGGTGCCGATGTCGCCGAACACGACGCCGAGCGCGCCGAGCGTCAGCGCCGCGTCGCGGCGGAACGAAGGGGCCTTGTCCGTATGGGTTGCGAGTGCCGATGAACTCATGTCGCGTCTCCACGAAGCGTTGCGCCGCAAGAGACCTTGGTGGACGTTTCCCCAGGCGTCATTTTTGTCAGATCGTAACCTGCGTGCCCAATTCGACGACGCGGTTGGGTGGCAGGTGGTAGAAACGGGCGGGCGACAGCGCGTTCGACGCGAGCTGCATGTAGAGCCAGGTACGCCAGCGGCCTAGCACCGGATGCTCCCCCGGAACCAGCGTTTCGTGACCGATGAAGAAGGTCGCGGTATCGACATCGACGACGATGCCGAAGGGGCGCGCTTCGGCGAGGGCGCGCGGAACGTCCGGCGTCTCGAAGAAACCGTGATGGATGCGCACGCTGTAGAAGCCCTTGCCGAGCTTTTCGACCTCGATGCGCTTTTCGGCCGGCACCAGCGGCTGATCCTCGACGGTCACATTGCAGAGAATGACGCGCTCGTGCAGGACCTTGTTGTGCTTGAGGTTGTGCAGCAGCGCACCCGGCATGATATCGTTGCGCGCGCTCATGAACACGGCCGTGCCCGCGACCCGCACCGGCGTCTTGTCGGCGCGCTCCAGGAACAGGTTCATCGGCATCGATTCGCTGCGGATGCGCTCCAGATGGGCGCGGCGGCCGATGCGCCAGGTCTCCATCACGACGAAGACGCCGGCGGCGATGGCGAGCGGCAGCCAGCCGCCCTGCGGGATCTTCAGCATGTTGGAAAGCAGCATCGTCACGTCGATCAGGCCGAGGGCACCGAAGACGACGACGGCAAGGCGCACACCCCAGCCCCACTGCTTGGCCGCGACCAGGCTGACATGGAAGGTGTCGATCACCATGACGCCGGTGACGGCGATGCCGTAGGCCGCCGCAAGATTGCTCGACGAGCGGAAGATCAGGACGATGAGGACGACACCGACCAGCAGCAGCGCATTCATGCGCGGCACGTAGATCTGGCCGTAGTCGGTCATCGAGGTGTGGCGGATCTCCATGCGCGGCAGCTGGCCGAGCTGGACCGCCTGGCGGGTGATCGAGAAAACACCGGAGATGACGGCCTGGCTGGCGATGATGGTCGCGAGCGTCGCGAGGATGATGAGCGGATAATGCGCCCAGGCCGGCGCCATCGAATAGAACACCGTGTCGGCATGATGCGGATTGATGAGCAGCGAGGCGCCCTGACCGAAATAGTTGAGCACCAGGCCGCAGAGCGCGAAGCCCCAGGCCATGCGGATCGGCGTGCGCCCGAAATGGCCCATGTCGGCGTAGAGCGCTTCGCAGCCGGTGACCGCGAGCACGACGGAACCCAGTGCCACGAAGGCTGTCCAGGGCTCGGTGATGACGAGCTGCAGCGCGTAATAGGGGCTGACGGCCTTCAGGATCTGCGGCGCGTGGACGATCCAGCTCACGCCCATGATCGCCATGACGATGAACCAGACGACCATGACCGGGCCAAACAGCCTGCCGATGCGGGCGGTGCCGCGACTCTGGATGAGGAAAAGGCCGACCAGAATGATCAAAGTGACCGGCATGACCAGCGGCTCGAGCGAATGCTGGCCGACCGTCACGCCTTCGACCGCGGACAGCACCGAGATTGCCGGCGTCAGCATGCCGTCGCCATAGAACAGCGCGAGACCGAGGATCGCGCCGAAGCCGATCGTCGCCTTGATGCGGCGGCCGATTTTCGGCGAGCGATGGGCCAATGTGGCGAGTGCCAGAACGCCGCCTTCGCCGTTGTTGTCGGCGCGCATGATCAGCACGACATATTTCAGCGTCACGATGATGATAAGCGCCCAGAAAATAAGGGATAGCGCTCCGAAGACCGCGAAAGGTCCGGGCAGATCGCCGATCTTGGTGGCGAGTACGGTCTCGCGCATGGCGTAGAGCGGGCTGGTGCCGATGTCGCCGAAGACCACACCCAAGGCACCGAGCGCGAGCGACAGGTTCCGTTTCAACGAGACATCGCCCGCCGCGGCATGCGCCGGGGCCGCATGGCTCGCCGTGTCGACGCCGGCAAGCGGGTCGTTCGCGGGGGGCGCGATGGGCTGGGGTTCGGTCACGGGCTGGTTCGGCAATTCATCCGGTACGGCGGTAACGCGAAGCGGGCCTTGCTGGTTTGCGACGCTCCCGCCTGCCTGGGGCGGACCTCGCCGCTCCGGGACGCGGGTCCGGCGAGGGCCGGGACGTTAGTCCGGGTTGGCCCGGCGGCAAAGAGGGGAGAGGCGGAATAGCACACCACCGGCTATCCCATTGAAAGTCCTTATTGATCGTCCGAACCGTCGAGATCGTCGCCGGTCGCGGCGATCTGGCGGGCGATGGCGTCGTCCCAGGGACGCGGCTCGTAGGAGGCGACCACGGCATTGCCGTCGATCCGGTTCGGACCGATGAAGCCGCGCACGGCATAGACCCGTGTGCCCCAGGAGCCGGTGCGGATGTTCCAAACCTTTACCTGGCTCCAGTCGTTGTTCGGGCTGACGTCCATAACCGGATCGTTGACGTAAATCGCGCCTTCGTTGAGCCAGTTGGAGTGGTCGATCAGAATCCGGCGGGAGGAAACCATGCGGCGCACGATAGCGACGTGTGCGCGGTGGCTGCCGGCGTAGCCGACCAGCACCATCACCGAGCCTTCGATCGGCGTGTCGCCGCGGGCATAGATGCCGGCGGCCTTGTCCCACCAGGTATAGGCGTCGCCGTGGATATTCACCGTCGAGTGCTCGCGCGCATAGGGCACGCATTGCAGATGGCCGCCCAGGGTGGCGGGCGCCTCGATATCGTCGGCGTCCTCGCTGTCTTCGGCGTCCGGATAGGTCAGCGGCTTGGCGTTCGGCGCGGGCGTGCGGCCGGCGCGGGCGAAGTTGTAATCGACATCCGTCAGTTGCGTGGCACTGAGGCCGCCGCAGCCGCAGAGCGTCGCGCACAGACCGACGAGCGCAGCAATTCGGAGAACCGAACCTGTGGTCATGCAGAAATTGTCCCTTCGTTCGTCCGGCCCGCGGTATGGGGGCAACGCTAGGCCCGGACGGCTCAAAACGCAGTTAGAGAGTTGAACTGCATTTGAAAAGCTAAAATTTTAATTGCATTTTCCGCTATTTTCCGGGCCGGACTTCGCGGCGCAGGGGCGGATTGGCCGATCCGGAGAGGCCCATGGCCCCGATCGAGACCAGCCCGGTGACGGCAAAAAAGAAGAACGGGGCGCTCCAGGCCTGCTCGGCAAACGCGAAAGCGGGCAGCAAAAGCCCGGCAATCAGCTCGGGTCCGCCGCGCCAGCCGCCGGCATAACGCTCGCCGGGACGCAACGTACGGTGGAAATGCATGTGCGTGCTGAAGAAGGCTTCGTAGGTCGCCCTTGTGTTGGCCAGTATTAGCCCGGAGGGGAAAACTACGGCCAGCGCGATGGAGCGCATCACGCAAGGAAGTTTCTCCCGCCCGAGCATGGCCTGGCCGAGATAGAGATAGGCCGTCGAGGCGAGCAGGCCGAGGCCCGAGACGGCGAGGCCGAGCACCGAGACGCTCATCAGGTAAACGACGCCCATATACATGAGCGTGAGGCTGATCACGGCGCTGGTGAAAGCGAGCGTGTAGAACGCGAACTGGCACATCTGAAGCGTCATCGCCGTCTTCTTCCAGAGCGGCATATCGGACGACCAGATCGCGGGCAGGAGCTTGCGCGCAGTCTGCGCATGGCCCTTGGTCCAGCGCGCCTGCTGCGCACGCCAGGCGGCCGCGGTCTCGGGCAGCTCACCCGGCACCTCGATGTCGGACATCATGACGGTGCGCCAGCCCTTCATCGCGCAGCGCATGGAAAGATCGAGATCTTCCGTCAGCGTGTCGCCGGTCCAGCCGCCGCCTTCGTCGATCGCCTTGCGGCTCCAGACGCCTGCGGTGCCGTTGAACGACATCGGTAAACCGGCGCGGAAACGCGCTTCCTGCTCCACCGCGAAATGCGCATCGAGCAGCATGCCCTGCGCACGCGTCAGCCAGTTCTTGGTGCGGTTGGCATGACCCCAGCGCGCCTGCGCATAGGCGAGGCCCTGATCGGCGACCAGCGCCGGCACGGTGCGGCGGAGAAAATCGGTCGGCGGCACGAAGTCCGCATCGAAGATCGCGACGTAGGGCGCATCGCTGTGCTGGAGGCCATAGGCGAGATTGCCGGCCTTGAAGCCGCTGCGATCGTTGCGGCGCATGACCTTGAGGTTCACGCCTTCGGGCACCACAGCCATGACATTGCGCACGACCTCAAGCGGGTCGCCGCGACGGCCGTCATCGAGGACCTGGATCTCGAGCTTGTCCTTCGGCCAATCGAGCCGCGATGCGGCAGCGGCAACCCGGACGGCGAGCGGACCTTCGTCGCAGACCGGAAGCTGGACCAGCACGCGCGGGAGGGCCTCATCGGGAAGCCGGGGCGTGCGCACGCGCGGCGACGGCTTGAACAGCCGGAAATAACCGAGCGTGACCAGCTGGATCGAGAGCGCCGCAAAGACGACCAGAACGCCAGCCAGCGCGCATTGCAGGAGGAAGGACAATCCGGTCATGCGAAGCGTTCGGACCCCACTCAATTTCCGAAGAAAACGCCCCGTTGGACCGGGGGGTGCATTGCCCGGGAATGTGTAACGGGCGGTTACCTTTAGCAAGGGCGGCCAAAAGCCTCAATCGAGCGTCCGGCGGAAGCGCAACAAGGCGACAGTCCCGACCGCAAAGAGGAAAACAAAAAGAGGCCAAACGTCGACCCAGATCTCGGCCGGGCCGTTTCCCTTGAGCAGAATGCCGCGGACGACCCGGAGAAAATGGGTGACCGGCAGCGCCTCGCCGATCCATTGCGCCCAGACCGGCATGCCGCGGAAGGGGAAGGCAAAACCCGAAAGGAGGATCGCGGGCAGCAGGAAGAAGACCATCATCTGCATGGCCTGGAGCTGATTCTGGGCGATGGTGGAGAACGTATAGCCAACGGCGAGATTGGCGGCGATGAAGAGCCCGGTGATTGCAAACAGGAGACCGAGCGAGCCGATCATCGGTACGCCGAATATGAAACGCGCCGCGACAAGGACGATGGCGGCCTGGATCAGGCCGACGACGATGTTGGGCGAAATCTTGCCGATCATGATCTCGACCGGCGTCACCGGCATGGCGAGCAGGTTCTCATAGGTGCCGCGCTCGCGCTCGCGGGTCAGCGCCATCGAGGTCATCAGCACCATGGTCATGGTGAGAATGATGCCGAGCAGACCCGGCACGATATTGTACTGGGTGATGATCTCCGGATTGTAGAGACGGTGGATCACCGTGGTGAAAGGCGCAGCGCTTTGCGCGCGCACCGCGAGCGGTCCGGTGAGATCGTCACGCAATGCCTCACCGGCGATCTGGGCGATGGCGCCGACGGCGTTGGACGACGAGGCCGGATCGGTCGCGTCGGCTTCGACCAGCAATTGCGGCTGGGCGCCGCGCACCAGATCGCGCGAGAAGTTTACCGGAATCTCGACGACGAAGGAGACCTTGTCTTCGGCAAGGAGGCGGCGAGCGGCTTGCGGATCGTTGGTCGCTTCGACGATGTCGAAGTAATCGGAATTGCGTAGCGCCGCGACGATGGAATCGGCGAAGGGTCCGGGATCGGCAATCGTGACTGCGGCGGGCAGATGCTTGGGATCGTTGTTGATCGCGAAGCCGAACAGCAGGAGCTGCATCAGCGGCACGCCGAGGATGAGGCCGAGGGTCAGCCGGTCGCGCCGCATCTGGATGAATTCCTTGACCAGCACGGCCCAGATGCGGCGGAAGGAGAAATGCCGGGTCATGCGTAGTCTCCCCTGCCCTTTTCCTGGAGCTGGATGAAGACGTCTTCGAGGCTTGGACGGCTTTCGTGCACCGAGAGCGATGCGTCATCGATATGGGGCCGTAGCGCGGCTTCGAGTGCATTGCGATCGCGGCCACTGACATGCAGCGCAGCACCGAAGAAGGCGACGAACTCGACGCCCGGCTTGCCCTTGAGTTTTCCGGCCATATTGCGGGCGCCGTCGCCTTCGATGACGAAGGTGTGCAGACCCGATTGCTCGATGACTTCGGCGACGGTGCCGCTCGTGATGATGTCACCAAGGTTGATGTAAACGATGCGATCGCAGCGTTCGGCTTCGTCCATATAGTGCGTCGACACGAGCACGGTGAGGCCTTGGCCGCTGAGGCGATGGATCTCGTCCCAGAAGTCACGCCGCGCTTTGGGATCTACGCCGGCCGTCGGCTCGTCGAGCAGTAGCAGCTTGGGATCGTGCAGCATGCAGGCCGCGAGTGCGAGACGCTGCTTCCAGCCGCCGGAGAGTTCGCCGGCAAGCTGCGACTGCCGCTTCGAGAGGCCGATCTGTTCGATGGTTTCGTCGACGACCTTGCGGGCGCGGCGGATACCGTAGAGCCGCGCGACGAATTGCAGGTTCTCGCGGATCGAAAGGTCTTCCCAGAAGCTGAACTTCTGGGTCATGTAGCCGACCTGGCGCTTGATGCGCTCCGACTCGGTGCGGAAGTCGTAACCGAGACAGGTGCCGTTGCCTTCGTCGGCGCGCAGCAGGCCGCAGAGCATGCGGATGGTCGTGGTCTTGCCCGAACCGTTGGGCCCGAGGAAGCCCCAGACCTGGCCCTGCGGCACCTGGATGTCGATGCCGTTGACCGCGACCTTGGAGCCGAAGCGCTTGGTCAGGCCATGCACGTCGATGGCGAGCTCGCCGGCCATGTCAGAGCGGCCGGACATCGACCGGCTGGCCGGGATTGAGTTTGAGCCCGCCGGGCGCGCGCGCTTCGACCTTGAAGACGAGTTTCTCCCGGCTGCCGATGGAGAAAATGACCGGCGGGGTGAACTCTTCCTGCTGCGCGACAAAGGTGATCGTGGCGGTGATGTTCTTCGCGCAGCCATCGCAGGAGATAGCGACACGCTGGCCGAGCTTGATGTGGGCGAATTCGCTTTCGGGCACGAAGAAGCGGACGAAAATATTCTCGGGAGGCAGGATCGAAACCACCGGCGTCATCGCCGGAGCATACTCGCCCTGCCGGAAATAAACGTCTTCGACGCGGCCCGTGGTGCGTGAGGCGATACCGCGTTCCGACAATTGATAGGCAGCGCCCGTCAATGACGCCTGAGCCTGTGCGATTTGCGCATCGATCTGACGGACTTGCGCCGCGTTCGCATCGTAAGCCGCCTTGGCAACGTCGTATGCCTGCTGCGTACCGGCGCCTGCGGAGAGAAGATGGGTCTGGCGGGCGAGTTCTTTTCGCGCAAGTTCGAGATTGGCGACGGCGGCGCTGCGCTGGCTTTGCGCCAATGCGATCGCGGCATCGGCCTGATCGCGCGTCGCAGCCTGGGCGGTGTCATCGAGCGTGAAGAGCGGATCGCCGGTCTTCACCCAGTCGCCGCGCTTGATGTCGACCTTCGCGACCCAGCCTGCCTGCGGCGCGGCGATATAGGCATTCTCGCCTTCGGCGTATCCGAGCCAGGCGTGGTCCTCCGGCTGATCGCATCCGGCCAGCAGCAGACACAGGACAAGCACGAGACGCTTCATGCTGCGGCTCCTTCGGGCGCGAGCCCACGGAAGAGGACATCGAGATGGGTGCCGACGAGGCCGTTGAAGTCGTAAGGCTCCGGATCGATCGGACTGAAGGTGACGCGCCAGATCGCGGCGAGCAGAACGGGCGCGATACAGAGCCGGGCGACATGCTGGACCGGAAGATCGCGGAATTCCTTGCGCTCGATACCGCGGCGGACGAGCGAGGTGAGGAGGCCGAGGCCGCGCTCGATCACTTCGAAGCGATAGAACTCGGCGAGCCACGGGAAATTCGCGCTCTCGGCGATGACGATCTTGGGGATCACGACCTTCTCGCTTTCGAGCAGGAGCTGACTCAGCCGGGTGAGGACGAGGCGGATGAGGAACCGGGCCGAGCCTTCGAAGCTGGAGACGTCGGTCGAGACCTGGGAGATGGTGTCGCCGACCGCTTCCCGGACCAGGGCTTTGAACACAGCCTCCTTGTTCTCGAAGTAGAGATAGATGGTGCCCTTGGTGACTCCCGCCTCGCGGGCAATGTCCTCCATCCGGGCACCGGCGAAGCCCTTCGCAGCGAAGACTTTCAGCGCGGATTCGAGGATTTCCCCGGGCCGGGCCTGTTTCCGGCGGGTCCAGCGCTGGGCTGGCTGGGTTTCGGCCGTGTCCATGCACCTCAATTACTAAATGACCGGTCAGTTAGAAAGTGCATTTCGTGCAATTCAGGCCCGTGGGAACTTGGGGTGCGCTAACATGGTTATCGCTGGCAGGAGAACCGCCATGAGATCCAAGGCTTTGCTTGTTGGAGTCGGAATGCTGGCGCTGGCCGGCTGCACGACGTCGACACCGTACCGTCCCGCGACGGATGACCGCAGCTCGGGCTATACCGATATGCGGCTGGCCGACAACCGCTACCGGGTGACCTTTACCGGCAATTCGGCGACCAAGCGCGAGACCGTGGAGAACTTCCTGCTGCTGCGGGCCGCCGAGGTGACCCGCGATGCCGGCTATCAGTGGTTCACCTTCGACACCCGCTCGACCGAGGCCAAGACCACCTATCACACCGATTTCGACGGCTATCCCGGCTGGGGGCCGCGTTTCGGCTGGTACTGGCACAATTGGCGCTACAGCCCTTGGGACCCTTATTGGGCGCATGGCGATGTAGAGATTCCGACGACGCGCTATCAGGCCTATGCCGAGATCATCGTTCTGACTCCGGACCAGGCGAAGAACGACCCGCATGCCCTGAACGCCAGCGACGTGATCGGCCGGCTGGGTCCACAGGCTGCGCCGCCGCCGAAGAACTAAGCGCCCCGGCGCAGGCGGAAGCGGCTGACGTCACCCTCGCGCGACTGGGTCACCACGATGTGGCCTTCTTGATGGCACATGTGCGGGATGTCGACCGCAGCCATCGGATCGTCGGCAACGACCTCGATCTCCTCGCCCGGTGCGGTGCGCGCCAGCGCCCGGCGCGAGAGCAGCGCGGGCATCGGACATTTCAGCCCTTTCAGATCGATCACGTCGGACATGGCATCGAAAGCGTTAGCGCGTATCTTTGGAAAGAGCGATTCTGAATACACGGGCCGCATGGGACTGTTCGACGCCATTTCGCGGGAAGCGACCTTCATCTCCGCCATCGGCCGCACGCTGATCAGCCTGCGCGGCACGACGCCGGACAGTCCGCACACCATCGTCGATATCGTCGAGGCGCAGGCGCGGGCGACGCCGCATGCCACCGTGTTCCACTATCTCGACCGCAAGATGAGCTATGGCGAACTCGACGCCTATGCCAATCGCGTGGCGCGCTGGGCTCACGGTGCCGGGGTGCGCCGCGGCGATGTCGTCGCGCTGCTCATGGAGAACCGTCCGGAATATGTCGCCACCTGGCTCGGACTTCTGAAAGCCGGCGCGACCGCGGCGCTGATCAACACCAATCTGCGCGGCACGCCGCTGGCGCATTCGGTGTCCATCGCCGGACCGAAGCATGCCATCGTCGGCGCCGAATTGGCCGAGACCTATGCCGAGGCCGCGCCGCAGATCGAGGGCGCGCCGACGGCATGGAGCGCGGGCGGGCAATTCCACGGCCTGCAGGATTTCGACGCGACCATCGCGGCGCAATCGGGCGATGCCGTCGGCAAGGCCTGGCGCGAGGGCGTCACCTGCAAGGACCGCGCATTCTACATCTACACATCGGGCACCACGGGACTGCCCAAGGCATCGAACTTCACCCATCTGCGCATGCTGTTCATGATGCACGGCTTCGCCAACGGGCTGAACGCGCGCGCATCGGACCGGATGTACGATGTGCTGCCGCTCTATCACACGGCAGGTGGCGTCTGCGCGATCGGGCCGGCGCTTCTGACCGGCGGCTCGGTGATCCTGAAGCGGAAGTTCTCGGCGCATGAATTCTGGGGCGACGTGCATCGCTATCGCGCGACCATGTTCCAGTATATCGGCGAGCTTTGCCGTTATCTGCTGAACACGCCGCCCGGCGCGCATGAACGCGATCATGCGATCCGCGTCATTACCGGCAACGGACTTCGGCCGGAGATCTGGAAGACCTTCCAGGAGCGCTTCGCGATTCCGAAGATCGTCGAGTTCTACGGCGCGACCGAAGGCAATGTGTCGATGCTGAATTACGACGGCAAGATCGGCGCGGTCGGCCGCGTGCCGCCCTATATGCGTTCGGTGATCACCACGCGGATCGTGCGCTTCGACATCGAGAAGGAAATGCCGGTGCGCGGGCCGGACGGGTTCTGCATCGAATGCGCCGACGACGAGGTGGGCGAGGCGATCGGCAAGATCGCCAACGAGCCGGGCAAGACCTTCGACGGCTACAGCAAGGCGAGCGAGAGCGCCAAGAAAGTGCTGCACGACGTCTTCGAGAAGGGCGATTCCTGGTTCCGCACCGGCGACCTGATGCGCAAGGACCGGCTCGGCTATTTCTATTTCGTCGACCGCATCGGCGACACTTTCCGCTGGAAGGGCGAGAACGTCGCCACCAGCGAAGTGTCGGAAGCCTTGGGCGTGGTGCCGGGCATCGCCGAAGCGAATGTCTACGGCGTGAGCGTGCCGGGCGCCGATGGACGCGCCGGGATGGCGGCGCTGGTCACCAATCGCGATTTCGACGCGAAGACGCTGGCCGACAAGCTGGCCGGAAATCTCGCCGCCTATGCGCGACCGGTCTTCCTGCGGCTGCAGCCGGAGATGGAGATCACCGGTACGTTCAAGCAGCGCAAGGTCGAGCTGGTGAAGGACGGCTTCGATCCGGCGGCGATCGCCGAGCCGCTCTACTGGCTCGATTCGTCGGTGGGCGAGTATCGGCCGCTGACGCGCGAGACCTATGCAGACATCGTGGCGGGGCGCGTGAAGCTGTGATGCGCCAGCGGCGTTAGAACGTCACTTCCGCTGCCGGTACAACGGTCGCGAAATCCCAGGCCATGGTGTCGTTCTGAATTGCGACGATGTCCTTGGCCCGGGCGACGCGGGTGTCGCCGGTCGAATGGGCGTCCGCGACCAGCGTCACCTGATAGCCGCGCTCCACCGCGCCGCGGATCGTCGAGTCGACGCAGTATTCCGACTGCATGCCGGTGACGACGAGGTGATCGATGCCGCGCGCCTTCAGCTTGGCGTCGAGATCGGTGCCGTGAAAGGCACTCGACTTGTGCTTGACGGTGACGTCGTCTCCGGGCCTGGGCGCGATGGCATCGTGGAAGGGGAAGCCGGGCTTGCCGGGCTGGAGCGGATGGTTCGGCTCGCCTTCCGCATGATGCTGGACATACATCACCGGCGCCTTCATCGCGCGGGCCCGCGCAATGAGATCGGCGATGCGCGCAACCACGCCGTCGCCGTCATAGGGCGGATAGTCGGGGTGACCCCACATACCCTTCTGGACATCGATGATGACGAGTGCCTTGCTCATGAGAACTCCGTGACCGGTGTCCATTTCGCGGCGCGGCGTGCGGTACGGCCCGCGACGTCTTCGCCGCCGAAATCGTTGGCGGAGCCGACGATGTCATAAGCCGGTGGCGGCTGGAAGCAGTTCGCGTTCACGGTGAAAACACTGCTGCCATCCTCGTGCATCATCGCGCCGATGAAGACGCCGCAGATGCGGCAGATCAGGAAATCGGCGGTCTTGAGGCCGAAGCGGTAGAGCTGCAGCGCTGCGCGGTCGGCAACGCGGATGGCGATGGAACCATCGGGGTCCGAGGTCGTGCGCGCGCCATGGGCGCGGCAGAAGCTGCACTGGCAGGCGCGCAGGCCGAGTTCTTCAAGCGGTTTCGAAACGTCGAAGTCGAACGCGACATTGCCACAATGGCAGCCGCCATGGATGCGCTGGGTCATGCGCAGAGATTAGCGCGGGTACGGCGCCGTGAGGTCGCGACGACGCGCATGGGATTCATGCGGAAATGATGATGCAACCCATTTCCAATATCGTCATGCACGGACATGTTCCGGGCATCCAAGATCGCGATGCCCGAAGCTTATACACCGTCAGTCGCCGAGCGAGCTCGGCGACTGCATGCATGGGTGATCATGGATGGCCGGGACAAGCCCGGCCATGACGAGATTCAAGAAGCAGCGCTACTCCGCCGCCTTGCCGGCTTTCTTGGCCTGTTCTTCGTTGTGCTTGGCGATGGTCTGCATCGCGGCGCCCATGGCGGCGCCGATGAAGCGTTCCTTGTTGTCGCGCGCCCAGTCATAGGCCGTCGAGCGCGCTTCGTTCGCCTTGTTGATCACCGGCGTGACGTGACGCATCCAGAGTTCGTAGGACTTCTTGGTGTTCTCGAAATTCGCCCAGTTGTGCGCGAGTTGGAGGAAGACGCCGAATTCGCCCTGCTTGGCCTGAAGGCGCTTAATCTGGGCGATGGCATCGTCCGGCGTGCCGACGACGATCTGTCCGCTCTTGGCCATCTCTTCGATCGTGCGGGTCTCGGTGCCTTCGCGGCCGGCGACGGCGGAGATGCCGCCGAAATAGTCCTGCCATTTGCGCAGACCGAACTCGACGTTCTTGTAAGCTTCGGCGCGGGTCTCGGCGATGTGGATCGGCCCGACGAGGCGCAGGCGTTCCGGATCCATCGTCTTGCCGTTCTCGGCCGCGACTTCGTTGGCAATCTTCCAGTTGATGCCGAGCGCGTCGTAGCCGCCTTCCTGGGTCGCGGCGACGCAGAGCATGCCGAAGCCGTGCTTGCCGGCGAGCTTGCCGCCCGAGGGTGTGACTGAGGACGCCACCGCGATCTCCGGATGCGGCCAGGTGTAGGGACGCAGCTGGCAGGTCGCGTCGACAAGGGTGAACCAGTCCGACTTGTGCGTGACGCGCTCGCCCTTGAACAGGCGGACGATGACCTCGATCGCTTCGACCATGCGATCGCGCTGCGTCGCAGGATCGATGCCCATCGCAAAGGCGTCGGAGGGCAGAAGGCCGGGGCCAACGCCGAACATGAAACGGCCGCGCGTCTGGTGATCGAGCTGGATCACGCGGTTCGCTGCCATCAGCGGGTTGTGATAGGGCAGCGAAATCACGCCCGAGCCGAGCTTGATGCGCTTGGTGCGCTCTGCCGCGGCGGCGATGAACACTTCCGGCGAGGCGATGATCTCGTAGCCGGCGGAGTGATGCTCGCCGATCCAGGCTTCGTCGTAGCCGAGACGATCCAGATGGTCGATCAGTTCGAGGTCGCGCTGGATGCAAAGCGTGGGGTCTTCGTCGACCGGATGGAAGGGTGCGAGGAAGATGCCGTTCTTGAGCTTGATGGCCATGGGATGACTCCGTTCGAAATATCAGGTGCCGCGTTATGCCATAACCGGAAGCGTCCGAGCAGCCTCAAACACCCGGCGGCCGGCGGAAGCCGCCGCAACCTTCCTCTACGGCGGCGGCAAAATCGAATAGCCGGTCTTCGCCGTTCCACGGTCCGACGATCTGCACACCGACGGGAAGCCCCGCCGCCGTCTGCCCCGCCTGCACCGCGAGCGCGGGCAGATGGAGTGCGGTCGCAAGCGAGATCCAGTTGAGGATTGTCGGATAGGGCACGGCGACGCCGTCGATCTCCAGCACGCGCTCCTGGAAGGTCGGCTCCTGCAGATGCTTGAACGCCGTCGTCATGGTGATCGGCATCACGATGGCGTCGTAGCCGGTGAAGAATTCCGCGAGGATGTCTTTATATGCCTGGCGCTTGATCTGCGCCGCGATGACATCGCGATTGGGCGCAGAAGCGTAGAGGCGGAATTGCGCGAAGCCGGCGCCGGGGCCGCCTTCGGCGACCGTCTTCCTGTCCGCCTCGCGCATCGTCGCGAAGGCATCGAGCATTTGCTCCGGCATGCCGTAGGAGACGATGGGCGTCAGGAGCTGGAGATAGAAATCCATCAGCACGGCGCCATCGACCTTCGGCTTGGTGCGTTCGACCATGGCGCCCGCTTGTTCGAGCGCGGTAGCGGCGCGGACGACGCCATCTTTCACGTCACGGGCAAGCGGCCATGACGGCTCTTCGTCCCACACCGCGACGCGTGCGCCCTTGATGTCGCGGCGCGCCTGCTCGGGCGTGCCCTTGAGCAGGCCCCACAGCAATTTGAGATCACCGGTGTTGCGCGCCATCGGACCATAGACGCCGAGATCGCATTCCCAGTAGCCATCCGGCATCGGCGGGATGTGGCCGCGGCCGTCGAGCGCGCCCCAGGTGGTCTTGAGCGAGGTCACGCCCGTGAAATTCGCCGGATGGCGCAACGAGCCGCCGATATCGGAGCCGATCTCGAGTGGGGTGACGCCGCAGGCGAGCGCCGCCGCGGCACCGCCGGAGGAGCCGCCCGGCGTGCGCGTCACGTCATAGGGATTGTTCGTCGTGCCGGTGATCGCGTTGTAGCTCTGCAGATCGGAAAGCATGAAGGGTACATTGGTCTTGCCCCAGATCACCGCGCCGGCATCGCGCACGGTGCGGACGAGCGCGGCATCGGCGCAATTCTTCGGCCGGCCGACGAGCGCCGGATTGCCGGCGAGCGCCGGCATATTCTCGACATCGTAGCCGTCCTTGATCGTCATCGGCAGGCCGGCGAGCGGGCCGAGCGCGGTGCCCTTCGTTCGCGCGGCATCGATCGCATCGGCCTCCTCGCGCGCCCGCTCAATATCAGTGGCGTTGATCGCGTTGATGGTGCCGTGGATCGCGTCGTTGCGCGCCAGATGCGCGTCGAGCAGTTCGCGCGCCGAAATCTTCTTCGCGTTCAGGTCGGCCAGCATCTGCCGTGCCGTAGCGTAAGTGTCGATCATGATCTCTCCGCCGCGTTCATTCCGGTTGCCTTGGACGCAGGATGGCATACCGTGCCGCCCGGTAAAATGAGGCGAGGGACCGATGCGCGCGGCGGTATTCAAGGAATTGTCGAAGCCCCTGCTGATCGAAGCAATCGACGACCCGAAGCCGGGGCCGACCGACATCATCCTGAAAGTGTGCAACTGCGGAATCTGCGGCAGCGACCTGCACATGACCGAGCCCGGCACCATCATGCCGCTGCCCGGCGGGTCGGTGATGGGTCATGAATTCGCCGGTGAGGTGATCGAGGTCGGCAAGGCGGTCACGCATCTGTGGAAGGCGGGCGACCGGGTCGCGGGCTTTCCGGTGATCTGCTGCGGCGATGCCACGCCGTGCCTGAATTTCTCGAACCGCGGCCAGTGCGCGAAGATGACGTCGGTCGGCCTCGGCCAGAACCATGGCGGCTATGCCGAGTATGTCCGCATCGGTGCGAGCAGCGGTTTCAAGCTGCCGCAGAATGTGTCGTTCCGCGAAGGCGCGATGGTCGAGCCGCTGGCGGTCGGGCTGCATGCCGTCGACATGGCGAAGATGCCGCGCGGCGCGACCGTGCTGGTGATCGGCGCCGGGCCGGTCGGGCTTGCCGTGATGCTGTGGGCCAAGTTTCTCGGCGCGCGCCACGTCATCGTCAGCGAGAAAGCGGAGAACCGCCGCGCCATGGCGGCGAAGTTCGGCGCGACCGACGCGATCGACCCGGGTCAGCCGCTGGCGCCGCAGGTGCAGAAGATCGCCGGCAAGGACGCGGACATCATCTTCGAGTGCGTCGGCGTGCCGGGGCTTCTGATGAATGTGATGGCGGAAGCGCCGCGCGGCGGCCGCATCGTTGTCGCCGGTGTGTGCCAGCAGGCCGATACCATCATGCCGCTGATGGGCATCATGAAGGAGCTCGAGATACAATTCGTGCTCGGCTACCGCCCCGCGGATTTCGATTATGTCATTGCGATGATCGCATCCGACAGAGTCGATGTCGCGCATATGGTCACCGACATCGTGACGCTCGACGAATTGCCCGCCGCATTCGAAGCGCTGCGCAAGCCGACGCATCAGTGCAAGGTGATGCTCGAGAATTAACCCACTAGGTAATTTCACTCAGCCAGAGGCATTGGCGGACGTTCCGCCGCACCTCATTCCGGGCACAAGCTGCTAGTAAGGATTCGGCGATTGCTTCGTTAGCAAGGGTCGCGCTTCCACAACCACGAATGCGTATGGCGCGCGTATCTGCGTCTTTGGTGTTGCATGAGCGAGAGCGAATTCGCTGCCGGCGTGACGAGTGAACGCCTGCGGCACATCGTCGAGATCTGGAGCGGCCTCAAGGCCGGTGCGCTTGCGCCACCGCGCGGCGCGATCACGCCCACGCAGCTGCGCGGCAGCATGCCGTGGACCTTCCGCATGGACTGCCAGGCCGGCGACTTCCGCTTCAGCTTTGCCGGCGAGCGGGTGATCCAGTTCATGGGCACCACGCTTTCGGGACGTCTTCTCTCGCAGATGACCGGCACGCCGTTCTTCGACGGCATGCAGCGCTTCTTTGCGCGTTGCGTCGACGTGAAGGCCCCGCTGCATGCCGGGCCGCTGCGTGCGGTCTATCCCGGCAAGGAGCATCTCGACATGGAGGTGATCGTGCTGCCGCTGTCGGATGACGGCACGACGGTCAGCGCCCTGCTCGGCGCCTTCGACACCTGGCAGGCCGGGACCCATACCGCCGAGCGTTAGAGTTTCACCAGCGTCTTTCCGGTGTTCGCGCCGTTGAGCAGCCCGATCAGGGCCTTTGGTGCGTTTTCGATGCCTTCGAAAATCGTCTCGCGGTATTTCACCGCGCCGTCCTTGAGCCAGCCGGTCATCTCTTCGGTGAATTGCGGCATCAGCTGCATGAAGTCCGGCGCAACGAAACCGCGGATGTTGATGCGGCCGTAGATGATCGATGAGAGATTGCGCACGCCGATCTGCTGGTCGTTGTAGGTCGAGATCATGCCGCAGACCGCGACGCGGCCGAGCGGGTTCATTTTGGCGAGCGCGGCTTCGAGATGATCGCCGCCGACATTGTCGAAATAGACGTCGATGCCCTTCGTCGCGACGCGATCGAGCGCCGCACGGATCGGCTCTTCCTTGTAGTTCACCACGGTATCGATGCCGATCCCGTGCAGCCAGGCGACCTTGTCGGCCGAGCCGGTGCTGCCGATGACATGGCAACCTTTGAGTTTGGCGATCTGGCAGGCGAGCGAGCCGACCGAACCGGCGGCGGTGGAGACGAAGACCTGTTCGCCGGATTTCATCTTGCCGATGTCGAGCAGCCCGCCATAGGCAACGAAGCCGGCGCCGCCGAGCACATGCATGTAGACCGTGAGCGGCAGCTTCGGATCGGCGTCCACCTTGCCGAGGTGCTTTGCGTCGGCGACATAGGCTTCGCGATAGCCATAAGCGGCGCGGACGATGTCGCCTTCCTTGAGCCCCGGCGTGCGCGAGGCGAGCACGCGGCCGAGGGCGAAGCCGCCGACGACCGAATTCAGCTCCTGGCCACGGGTCAGGCGGGGGCGCGTCGCGGGATCGATCGAGAGATAGAGATTCCGGACCAGCGCCTGGCCCTCCGCCGGTTCCGGGAGATCGACCTCGCGCAAGGCGAAATCGCTATCTTTCGGCATCCCGTTGGGGCGTTTCACCAGATGGATCTCATGGCTTTTCATGACGGCTTGTCCTCCCTATATCGCTGGCCGAAGCTTAGGAGCGGCGGCGGCGCGCGCCAACTGCCGTGTAAGGGGAATCCATGTCGAGCATAGCGTGGCCGAAGAAGACCCGTGAGTTGGAGAGCAACCATTTCGATTCGACGGTGTGGAACGACTACAAATTCCGCGACGACGACGTGATCGTCGCGACCTATGGCAAGGCGGGCACGACCTGGACCCAGCAGATCGTCGGCCAGATCCTGTTCAACGGCGACGAGAGCGTCGATCTCGGAGAGATGTCGCCGTGGCTCGACCTGCGGGTGCCGCCGAAAGACGTGAAGCTCGGCATGATGGAAGCGCAGACCCATCGCCGCTTCCTCAAGACCCATCTGCCGGTCGATGCGCTCGTGTTCTCGCCCAAGGCGAAGTACCTCTACATCGGACGCGACGGACGCGACGTGGTGTGGAGCCTCTACAATCACCACATCAACGCGAACGATGCGTGGTACGCGGCGCTGAACGATACGCCGGGCCTCGTCGGACCGAAGATCGAACGCACCAGCGACGACGTCGTGACCTATTTCCGCAAGTGGCTCGACGGTGACGGTTATCCGTTCTGGTCGTTCTGGGACAATCTGCGCAGCTGGTGGACGATCCGCGATCTGCCGAATGTGAAGCTGGTGCATTTCAACAATCTGAAGCGTGACCTCGGCGGCGAGATGCGCGCCATCGCGCAATATCTCGGCGCGCCGATCGACGAAACGAATTGGCCGCGCGTGGTCGAACACTGCACCTTCGACTACATGAAATCCCATGCCGCAAAATCGGCGCCGCTGGGCGGCAGCCTGTGGGAAGGCGGCGCAGAAACCTTCATCAACAAGGGCGTCAATGGCCGCTGGCGCGATATGCTACCGGCGGAAGACAGCCGGAACTACGAAGCGCGTGCGTTGAAGGAGCTTGGGCCGGAATGCGCCCATTGGCTCGCGACCGGCGAACTGCCCTGACGGAGGAACCGATGCCCGCGCATTACGACTATCTGACCTTTACGCTGGAGCGCGGGAGCTTTCCGAAGTTCACGGCGCATATCCGCGATGTCGCGGCGCCTGCAGTTGCCAAGGCCGGTGGCGAATTGCTTGGGCTGTTCCAGGGCCAGCTCGGCTTCAGCTCCAACGAGACGGTCGTGCTGCTGCGCTGGCCGGAGCGTGGCCGCGACCACCTGCGCGAGATCGACCAGGCGCCGCATGTCGTGAGCCAGCATCCCGAGATGCTGACGCCGACGGTGCGGCCGGCGGATGAAGCGCATCCGCGCAAGGGCGGCATCATCGTGCATCGCTGGTTCACCGTCGGTGCCGACGACGTCGCGGATTTTGTCGCACTGTCGAACCGGGCCTGGGAGAAATTCGAAGGCAGCTACGACACCGAGATCTTCGGCTTGTTCACCGCCGAGCGTACGGCCGAGGATGTGCGCCAGGGTGCCGGACGGCTGCTCCTGCTGACCTATTACGCAAGCCATGGTGTGTGGGAGGCCTCGCGTGACCAGACCCGCGATCCCGAAGGGCTGTTCGTGAAGCGCCACGCGATCACGCGCGCAACAATCGGGCGGAGTTCGCTTCTGGTTCTGCCCGCCTAGCGATTTGATCGCAAACGGCTTTTCTTCGAGGCCGGCAATTTACGTGACGTTATCGTCACCGAACACTTGCGTATTAACCCACAGCCCTCTTAGATGCGCCCCGCATCAAGGGAGGACTGCAATGTCCGTCGACGGCACCTACAACATCACCATCAACTCGCCCATGGGCGCGCAGAAAGTCACGCTTACGCTCAAGGCTGAAGGCAGCACCCTGACGGGTACGCAGGCCGGCGCGCAGGGCTCCATGGCGATCGAAAACGGCAAGGTGGACGGCAACAACGTCTCCTGGTCGGCCAAGATCACCTCGCCGATGCCGATGACGCTGGAGACCAGCGGCACGGTGGACGGCAACAAGATTTCGGGCAACGTGAAGGCCGGCGCCTTCGGGTCGTTCCCGTTCTCGGGCGAGCGCGCTTAAGCGTTCGGCAGAATTTGGATCAAGGGGCGGGGCCATGGCTCCGCCCCTTTTTCTTTGGCCGCGGCGCGGATTGATGCTACCTGCCGGGTTTTGCATCAGGACATCGCATTGCGCATTCCAATCCATCGCGAAGGCTGGCCGTTCATCGCGATCTTCGCCGCGATCAACGGCGCCGTTTTCTGGCTGTCCTTGTGGGCCGGTGCGGCCTTTCTGCTTCTGACGATCTGGTGCATCGCGTTCTTCCGCGATCCCGAACGCACGCCGCCGCCCGGCGACAACTGGCTTGTCAGTCCCGCAGACGGAAAGCTTCTGCCCATCATAGAGGCCGTTCCGCCCGAGGAACTGGGATTGGGTCCGGCGCCGCGGCGCAGGCTTTCGATCTTCATGAACGTGTTCAATGTGCATGTGAACCGGGCGCCGCTGAGCGGCACGGTGCTCGCGCTTGCCTATCGGCCGGGCAAATTCTTCAACGCCTCGTTCGACAAGGCGAGCGTGCACAACGAGCGGATGTCGATGCGCCTGCGCCCGGCAGGCAGCGACAATCCCGACAACGATCTCGTGGTGGTGCAGATCGCCGGCCTCGTCGCCCGGCGCATCGTCTGCGACGTTAACGAAGGCGACCGGCTCGGCCGCGGCGCCCGCTATGGCATGATCCGGTTCGGAAGCCGCCTCGACGTCTATTTGCCACCTGCGGCCAAGATCGTGATACAAGACGGTTCCATGACAGTGGCCGGCGAAACGGTCCTGGCGGAGCTTCAAGGGTAAAACCGACTTGGCGTATCGAAGGATTGATCCGCGGCGCATGGCCGAGCGGCTGGAAGAGATTTCCGTCGGCCGCGTCGTTCCGAGCATTCTGACCCTGCTGGGCCTGTGCAGCGGCATTACCGCCATCCGCTTTGCCATCGGCGCGGAATGGAACGCGGCGGTCGCGGCGATCATCTTCGCGATGATCTTCGACATGCTGGACGGCCGCGCCGCGCGCTTCCTCGGCGCCGATACCCGCTTCGGCGCGCAGCTCGACAGCCTGGCCGACCTCGTCAGCTTCGGCGTGGCGCCCGGCGTGCTGATCTACATGTGGAGCCTGGAGCGGATGGGCAATGCGGGCTGGATCGCCGCGCTGATCTTCTGCACCTGTTCGGCAATCCGGCTCGCGCGCTTCAACGTGCAGAGCGTGCGCGACGAAGGTTCGTCGGCGCACAATCCCTATTTCACCGGCCTGCCGACTCCCGCCGCAGCGGGACTCGTGCTGCTGCCGATGCTGCTCGACTTCCAGTTCCACAATTCGGCGCTCAGCGATCCCAGACTGTCGATCGCGATCATCGCGGTCGCCGCCAGCCTGATGGTGAGCCGCCTGCCGACGCCGTCGATCAAATACATGCGGCCGGCGCGGCGCCACCGTGTCGTGGTCTGGGGCTTCGTCGGCCTCCTGACCGGGTTCATGATCACCTGGCCTTGGACCACGCTGACGGTCGGGATGGCGCTCTATATTGCCTCGATCCCGCTCGGCATTGCGCAGCACGCACAGCATGCGCGGCGCGAGCGCATGGCCCGCACCACGCACTGACCGGCCTCAGAGAGACGGCGCGCTCAGGAAGCGTTCGGCGATCGCCGCATGCATGGCGATGCCGTTGGCCATCGCCTCTTCGTCCATGATCATGCGGTTCGAATGGCAGGCATGGGCGTGGTGATGCGGAACGTCCTGCGGCGCAACGCCGAGGAACACCATGCAGCCCGGCATCTTCTGCAGGACATAGGAGAAGTCTTCCGCACCCATGATCGGCGCCGGCATGCGGAGGAAGCCGCGCTCGCCGAACAGGTCCTGGGCCACGCCCTGGGCGAAGGCGACGAACTTGTCGTCGTTGACCGTGACCGGATAGCCCGGCGCCAGATCGATATCGAGCGTGAGCTCATGCGCGCTGGCGATGCCGGCGGCGATGCGCTCGATGCCTTCGCGCGCGGCCTTGCGGCTCTTTTCCGAAAAACTGCGCAGCGTGCCGAGAAGCTTCGCACTCTCCGGCACGACATTGCTTGTGGTGCCGGCCTCGATCTTGGTGATCGACAACACGACGGGGTCGAAGGCATCGATGCGGCGGGTCACGAGTCCCTGCAGCGCGGTGACGATTTCGCAAGCCGCGGGAATGGGATCGCGGGTGAAATGCGGCTGCGAGGCGTGGCCGCCCTTGCCGGTGAGCGTGATGTGGATGGTGTCGGTCGCGGCCATCAGCGGACCCGAACGCGAGGCGATGACACCGGTCGGGATGTTGGGAGAAATATGGATCGCAAAGGCCGCCGTCGGCGCCGGCGCGGCGTCGAGCATGCCTTCTTCGATCGCGTGCAGCGCGCCGGCATAACCTTCCTCGCCGGTCTGGAAGAAGAATTTCACATTGCCGGCCAGGCGATCGCGATGACGATGGAGCAGATGCACGGCACCGACCAGCATCGCAGTGTGCGAGTCGTGGCCGCAGGCATGCATGCGGCCTTCGTTTTGCGAGGCGAATTCGAGGCCGGTATCTTCCGGCATCGGAAGCGCATCCATGTCGCCGCGCAGCAGGACCGTCGGGCCCTGTTCGCGTCCGCGGAGCGTGACGATCAGGCTGCTGGTGGATTTGCCTTCGGCGATCTCGACGTCGAGACCGGCGAGCCCCTCGCGCACGCGGCGCGTGGTCTCGGGCAGATGGAGGCCGAGTTCCGGGAATTGATGGATCCGACGCCGCAGCGCGACGACCTCAGGCATCAATTCGCGCGCGCCCGCGCGCCATAGTTCGAGATCGTCGGCCGGTTTATCCATGATGCATGTCCTTCCCTGAGCAATCAGCCTAGCACGACTTCGATCACGCGCGGGCCCTTCTGGCGCATGGCGGATGCGAACTGATTCTCGAATTCCTTGATGTTCGAGGCGCGCGATGCCTCGACGCCCATGCCGCTGGCGAGCTTGACCCAATCGAGCTCCGGATTGTGGAGATCGAGCATCGAGAGCGCCTTCGGTCCCGGATTGCCGGCGCCGACGCGGGCCAGTTCGATGTTCAGGATGGCGTAGGAGCGATTGGCGAAGATGACGGTCGTGACATCCAGCTTTTCGCGCGCCTGGGTCCAGAGCGACTGCAGCGTATACATCGCGCCGCCATCGCCATGGACGCATACGACCTTGCGGTCCGGTGCGGCGACGGCAGCGCCGGTAGCGACCGGAAGCCCCTGCCCGATCGAGCCGCCGGTAAGCGCGAGATGATCGTGCGGCGCGGCGGTGGCGGTCGCGAGCGCGGTGCCGGCGCCGGAGGTCGCCGCCTCGTCCGAGAGGATGGCGCCTTCGGGCAGGTGCCGGGCAATGACCTGACCGATGGTGTACTGGTCGAATTTGTCGGCGATACTCTCGGACGTTTTCAGGGGCGCGATGTGCGCGGGCTCTTTCGCCGCGCCGAGCGCTTCGGCCAGTGCTTCGAGCGCCTGTACACCGTCTTCATGAGCGTGGGCGAGATAGTGGATCGCCGCACCCTCGGCGAGGCCCCAGCTCGGCTTGCCGGGATAGGCGAAGAAGGACACCGGCGGCTTGGAGCCGACGATGACGAGTTGTTCGGTATCGGCGAAGAACTCGACGATCTGCTCGGCGAAATAGGGAATGCGGGCGAGCGCAACCCGGCCGGCGCCGCGCTGGATCCTGGCAGTGAAGGTGTCGCAGGCGATCCGGGCACCGGTCTTCCCGGCGATGCGGCCGGCGGCAATGAGGCCGCGCTCCTTAAGGGCGGCGCCGCGGATCAGGAGCGTGGTCTTCTTGCCGTTCCGCAGCGCGGCGACGGCGCGATAGACCGCTTCTTCCGAGACAGCGGATGGCTGAGGCTTCGGCAGCGGCGAGGCTTCGCCTTCGGCATCGTTCCAGGCCGTGTCGGCCGGAAGAATAAGTGTCGCGATCTGTCCCGGCGGCTGGAGCGCGGCATGGACCGCACGCGCGCCATCGGCTGCGACGGTCAGAGAACTGGGCGAGGAATGGACCCAGGCCGAAACCGGGCGCGCGAAGCCGGCAATATCCGAGGCGAGCGGTGCATCGTATTGCGCGTGGTAGGTCGCGTGATCGCCGACGATGTTGACGATCGGTGTCGCGGCGCGCCGCGCGTTGTGCAGATTGGCCAATCCATTGGCAAGACCGGGGCCAAGATGCAGCAATGTACAGGCAGGCTTTTCGGCGATGCGGCCATAGCCATCGGCCATCCCGGTGACGGCGCCTTCGAACAGGCCAAGCACGGCGCGCATGCCATCGACCCGATCGAGCGCGGCGACGAAGTGCATTTCCGATGTGCCGGGGTTGGAGAAGCAGACTTCAACGCCTGATGAAACCAGCGATCGCACCAGACTTTCCGCGCCGTTCATGTCAAGATTCTCCCGGATATCTCAGTATTAACCCGTATGGCTGCGGGCTTGTCCAATTCGGCTAACTTGATCGGGGTCAGAGTCGCGGGCGGCTGACGCTGCCAAACTGGGTTTTTGCTGCCTCTTTGCGGCTTCGCAAGCGTCCTGCCGGAGTGCGTGTATGAGTAACGATGAGAGCCGCGAAGCCGCGGCACCGGCCGACTCCATGGCGGCGGAGCTTGGTCAGGCACCGGCGAATCTGCGAGCCGTCGTGCGCGTCGGCAGCGAATTTCTTCTGCGCAGTGTCGATACGATGGTCTCGACCCATCGTGGCAATCTGCTAAGTGCCCTGGTCTTCTCGCTTGTCTGGATGAACAACGTCCGGCACATCACGCAATCGTCGGCCAATGTGGAATACGGTGCGCCGGACGAGTTGCCGCCCGATGCGCTGCGCCATCCTGTGAACGTCAAGACCATCGCGCAGCAGCTCGGCCTGCCCTATGAGACTGTGCGGCGCCACGCCCAGGAGCTGATCGAAGCCGGCGACTGCATCCGCGTCGGCAAGCGTGGCCTGATCGTGACGGCTGCCGTGCTGGCGCAACAGCAGCGGCTGAAAGGCTTTCAGGACTCGCTGCCGAGCCTGTTGCGGTTCCTGGCCGATCTGAAGCGCGCCGGCTACGACTTCTCCCCCTATCGCCGTCCTCATGGCGGAACGGTACCGCTGCCACCGCAAGGCGGGCTGCCCAGCAACGCGCGCGCGCTGCTGCGCCTCGGCATGGAAACCATCATGCACAACATGGCAACGATGGCCCAGCTTCACGGCGGCGATTATCTGATGGGCTTGATTTACGTCGCGATCTGGATCGCCAATGTGCATCACATCACGACCGGGGCCGACAATATGCGCTTCGGCACCGTCGAGGAGATGCCGCCGGATACGGCGCGCCGCCCGGTCACGGTGAACGCCGTCGCGGCGTCGCTCAAGCTGCCCTACGAGACCACGCGGCGCTACATCAACCGAATGGTCGAGACCGGGCTCGCCGTGCGGGTCGACAACCGCGGCGTGATCATTCCGGCCGCGCGTATGATACGCTCCGACCACATCCTGGCAGCCATCCGTGCGTATCATGACGTCAACACAGCCATCGCCGACCTCTACCGCGCCGGGTTCGACTTCAGCACCTATTGAGGCGCGCCATCCGGTCGAGCACAGCCTGGAACTGATCGCGGAGCGCGACGTCGATCCTGCGCCTCTGGTCTATGCACGGCTGTTCGCGAACCAGCCGGCGATGGAAGCCCTGTTCTGGCGCGACAGCACGGGCGCAATCAAGGGCGAGATGCTGGCCAAGGTGTTCGAGGCGATCCTCGATTTCATCGGACCGCGCCACTACGCCTCGCAGCTCATCCAGTGTGAAGTGGTGAACCACGAGCAGGTTGGCGTGCCGCCGGATATTTTCGGCACCTTCTTCGGCGTGGTCGGCGAAACGGTGAAGGACATTCTTGGGGCCGATTGGACGGCGGAGATGGAGACGGCGTGGACCCGCCTGCTCGCCGACCTCGATTACTATGTGACGCACCCCGAGCAGATGGCGAAGACCTGATCTTGCCAAGCGCGCGGCCGCGCTAGAGGCTGACACCCAACAATATATTGGGTGAGACGCCACGATGGACGAAGCGCTGTTCAAGGATCTTCTGGTGCTGGATTGCGCCAGCTTCGTCGCCGGGCCGGCGGCGGCGACCATCCTGTCGGATTTCGGTGCACGGGTGATCAAGATCGAGCCGCCGGGGGCGGGCGATTCCTATCGCCAGCTGATCCATCTGCCGGGCACGCCGATTTCGGACCGCGACTATTACTGGACGCTGGACAACCGCAACAAGGAGAGCCTGGCGCTCGATCTGAAACACGAAGCCGGGCAGAAGATCCTGCGAACGTTGATCGCGAAGGCCGATGTCTTCGTGACGAATTTCCCGGGACCGATCCGCGACCGGCTGAAACTGCGGCCAGCCGACGTGCTGCCGCTCAACGAGCGCATCATCTATGCCTCGCTGACGCCTTACGGTGAAGAAGGACCGGAGAAGGATCGCACCGGGTATGACTCCACGGCGTGGTGGGCGCGTTCGGGGCTGATGCATGCGGTGCGGCCGACCGCGGATGCCGAGCCGGCACGCTCCATCCCGGCGATGGGCGATCATCCGACTGCGGTGGCGCTGTTCGCGGCGATCATGACCGGGCTTTATCGGCGACAGATCACCGGCAAGGGCGGCGTGGTCTCGACCTCGCTGATCGCCAACGGGTTGTGGTCGAACGGCTGCTACATCCAGGCGGCGCTGTGCGGCGCGACCTTTCTGCCGCGCACGCCGCGCTATCAGCGCAGCGCCCTGCTGGAAGTCTATCGCTGCCGCGACGACCGCTGGTTCATGTTCTCTATGGTCAACCATCTGCGCGAATGGCCACTTTTGCTGCAATGCATCGGCAAGCCGGAATGGGAGAACGATCCGCGCTTCGTGACCCATGACGCGCGACTGGCGCATGCGGACAACCTGACGCGTGCGCTGGAAGCGATCTTCATCACCGAGGACTGGGAACACTGGCGGCATCTGTTCCAGGAGAAAGGGGTCACCACCGGACCGATCGGCCAGCCGGAGGATCACATCGACTGCCCGCAGGTCGCGGCCAACGGCCTCTTGCCCGAATTCGAAGGCGAAGGCGGCCTGCGCACCATCGACAGCCCCGTGCGCGTCGACGGCGCGCCGCATGTGCAGCCGCGCATGGCGCCGCGCATCGGCGAGCACAGCGAAGCGATCCTGCGCGAGCTCGGCTATGGCGCCGAAGACATCGCGGCGATGGCGGAGAATGGCACGGTCGAGGTGGCGGAGATCACGGATTGAGGATCGTGCGGGACGGCGATCCTTCGATCCAACTACGCTAAAGCTTCGGTGGATCGAAGGATGGCAATCTGCGCCGGCTGCTTACGGCGCCTCGTTCGAGAAGATGATCGTGCCGGAGGCGGCGAACATGCCGCCGACGCCGTGGCAGACGCTGATCTTCGCGCCCGGCACCTGGGCCGGCGCGATGCCGCGCATCTGACGCACGCTCTCCTGCAGCGCATACATCCCATACATGCCGGAATGCATGTAGGAGAGGCCGCCGCCATTGGTGTTGAGCGGCAGCTTGCCGCCGATGGCGGTGTTGCGCTCGCGGATGAAGGCGGCGGCTTCGCCCGGCTTGCAGAAGCCGAGATCCTCGAGCCCGTAAAGCGGCAGATGGGCGAAGGCGTCGTAGATCATCAAATGATCGACGTCGCCATGCGTGATGCCGGCTTCACCGAACGCTTTCTTGCCACTGACGCGGAACGCCTTGGACGAGGTGAAATCCTCCATCTGGCTGACCATGGGGGTCTCGACGCTCTCGCCGGTGCCGAGGACATAGACCGGCTTCTGCGGGAAATCCTTCGCGCGGTCGGCCGAGGTGAGAATCAGCGCGCCGCCGCCATCGGTGACGAGGCAGCACATCAGCATGCGGAACGGCCAGGCGATCATCGGCGAGTTCAGGACATCGTCGACGGTGATCGGATCCTTGAAGCTGGCGCGCGGATTCTTCGCCGCCCATTCGCGCTGAATCACCGAGACCCAGGCGAGATCCTCGACGGTGAGGTTGTAGGTCTTGAGGTAGCGCAGCACCGGGATCGTGAACATGGTCGGCGGACCGGCGGGGCCGAAGGGCATCTCGAACTGGCCCATCAGGCTCGACGATGCGCGGCCGAAGCCGCCGGCGCCGACGCGGGAGCGGCCGGATTCGCCATGGGTGATGAGTACCGTCTTGCACAGGCCTTCATTGATCGCGGCCGCGGCGTGGCGGAGATGGAGCATGAAGGAGCAGCCGCCGACCGCGGTGCCGTCGGCATAGGTGGGCGTGATCCCGAGATAATGCGCCAGCTCGACCGGGCTCAAGCCGGCACAGGCGACGCCGTCGATGTCGGTGGGTTTCAGTCCGGCATCCTTCAGCGCATTGAGCGCGGCATCGGCGTGCAGGCCGATGACGGAAACGTCCGGGATCTTGCCCATCTTGGTGGTTTCGGCGGCGCCGACGACGGCGATCGATTTCTGTTTCATCTCGGTGCGCTCGCGTCAGGCAGGTTCGAAGAAGGGAAGGGTGATCGCGTCGCTCTGCTTGCTGAACGAGACCTTGAGCTTCATGTCGAGCTGCAGCGCCTCGGGCGTCTGCGGGCAGTTCACGATGTTGGTCATCATGCGTGGACCTTCGTCGAGCTGAACGACGGCGATGGCATAGGGCTCGGTCCCCATGTCGGGGCGCGGGCGCATGTTGATGACATAAGAGTATAGAACGGCCTTGCCGCTCGCCTTGTAGATCTCGACCTCGCGGCTGCCGCAGCCGGGGCAGAAGGGACGCGGCGGGAAATAGCTCTTGCCGCCGCAGGCCGCGCAGCGCTGGAGCCGAAGCTCGCCCTCGGCGCAGCCGTCCCAGAAATGTTTGGTCTCCGGAGTCGGCTCCGGCAGCATGCGTTGCGGCATGGATCGTTTCCCTCTGTGCGATGCAAATCTTGGCATTGCCGCATGGCAAAGACCAAGAGCGTGCGGCGATGCGTCAGCGCGGGCGTTTCCCTGGGGTCAGCCCTCGGTATCGACCGCGGCCTGCATGGCCGGTGCATAGCGCGGGCCGGCGACGGTGTTCGGGTTCACGATGGCATCGATCTCGGCCATCACATCGTCTTCGAGATCGATCTCGTCCGCCAGCGCGTTCTCCGCCATGTGGTCGGGATTTGAAGTTCCCGGGATCGGGACGATGGTCTCGTCCTTCTCGAGGAGCCAGGCGAGGCAGAGCTGTGCCGGGGTGCAGCCGACGGAATCGGCCAGCGCGGTGAAGCGGTTGAGCAGGAGGAGGTTGGAATCGAAATTCTCCCCCTGAAAGCGCGGCATGTGGGTGCGCATGTCGGTCTGCGGCAGGACCGAGGCGTCGCGCACGCCGCCGGCCAGGAAGCCGCGGCCGACCGGGCTGAAGGCGACGAAGGTGACGCCGAGCTCGCGGCAGGCTTCGAGCACGGCAATCTCCGGATTACGGGTCCAGGGCGAATATTCGGTCTGGAGCGCGGCGATGGGCGTGACCGATGCCGCCTTGCGCAAGGTCGGCGCCGAGACTTCGGAGAGACCGATGCTCCTGATCTTGCCTTCGTCCATCAACTCGAGCAGCGCGCCGACGCTATCTTCGATCGGTACGCGCTTGTCCCAGCGGTGGAGATAGTAGAGGTCGATGGTCTCGACGCCGAGGCGTTGCAGGCTTTCCTCGCAGGTCTTCTTGAGGCGCGCCGGCGAACCGTTGAGATCGCGCTTTTCGCCGTCGGTCATGCCGCACTTCGAAGCGATGACGATGTTGTCGCGATGCGGCTTCAGCACGTCGCCGACGAGGCGCTCATTGTGGCCGAGGCCGTAGACCGCGGCGGTATCGAAGAAGGTATAACCGGCGTCGATGGCGCCGAGCAGGACGCACTCCGCCGTCTCGCGCGACGGCGCCGGGCCATAAGCCTGGCTGAGCGACATGCAGCCGAGGCCGATGGCGGAGACGTCGAAATCGGCGATGCGGCGGGTCTGCATGAGGATGCTCCGGCGTTCTGATGGCGAAGGAAGGATTGTAACCGCGTCACCGCACCCTTCGACAAGCCCGCAATCCGCGGACTGCCGTTGCGACAATCAGGGCGCGCGGTGCAGGACGAATCCGGCGCGATCGTGGAAGTCCGGCCGCGGGCCCGGATGATGCAGCGCGTAGTATAGAGTGCGACCCGCAGTGGCAATGACGGCGCTGAGGCCGACATCGAGCGAACGCGGACGCAGCGCCGTCGTGAGTTCGCAGACGAGCGCGCCCGGCGTGGTGCGCAGGCTCTTGAGACTGTAGTCGTTGGAGCGTTGCGGCGGCTCTGGCGTGCGCGGCGCGTCGAAGCGATAGAGATTCCAGCCGCCGGAAGCGGCGAGGTTGAGTTCCCAATAGGCATCGCTTCCCGCCTCGCCCCAGAAGGCTTCGAAACAGGTCGTGTTCCAAAGGCCATCGGCGCGCGCGATCGTCGTCGCGTCCCAATGTCCATCGACGAGCGGATTTACGACAACGCGATCCGGATCGTCGAGGCGGAAGGTGACGCGGATACTGTCGCCGGTGAATGTGAAGTCGCCGGACAGCGTAACGGGATCGGTGCGGCCGAAAGGCTTGAGCGGCTGCATCAAGTCTGCACGTTGACGATCAGCACGCCCGTTTCCTCGACATACTGGTTCCAGTCGGCGATCAGTCCGGCGAGACGTTCGGGTTCGGCCTCGGCGAGATCGTTGGTTTCGCCGGGATCGCGCGACAGGTCGTAGAGCTGCCATGTGCCGGGCCCGTCGGGTGGCGGAAGCAGGAGCGCCTTCCAGTCGCCGCGGCGGATGGCGCAGCGGCCGAACAGCTCCCAGCCGGTCGCCGTCGCATCGGTGTGAACGATCTCCGTCTCCCCTTTGAGCCAGGGCACGAGCGAACGGCCGCGCATGCCGACGATGTCGCGCCCCTGCCAGCGGTTGCCGGGATGCGCGACTCCGGCGAGTTCGAGAATGGTCGGCGTCACATCCATGGCGGTCGCGAATGTGTGGCCGATGCCCTGGCGCGCGAACCCGCTACCCGACAGGAACGCGACGACGCGGATGCCGCCTTCGGCGGTGTGCGTCTTGTAGAGGCGCGACGGCGCGGTCGCGGCTTGCGCCCAGCGCGGGCCATACCAGACATAGGAGTTAGGCCGGCCGATATTCTCCAGCCGGTTGTCGTAGTGTTGGGCGATGAACTCCATCAGATAGGGACCGAACACCGGTACCGCTTCGATCAGCGCACCTTCGGCGCCATTGTCGGACAGGAACAGGATCACCGTGTCGTCGAAATCGCCGGATGCCTTCAGATGTTCGACGACACGCCCGACATTGCGGTCGATGCTTTCGACCATCGCGGCATAGACTTCCATGGTGCGGGCGGAAACCGCGCGCTCGTCCACCGTCATCTCATCCCAGGGCTTCGATTTCGCGACCACGGGATGCGGCACGACATCGGGCGGACAGAGGCCTTTCGCGATGAGACCTTTCAGACGCTCGGCGCGGAGCGCATCGGGCCCGGCGTCGTAGCGGCCGCGATACTTCGCGATCAGGTCGTCGGGCGCCTGAAGCGGCCAGTGCGGCGCGGAGAAGGCGAGCCAGGCGAAGAACGGTGCGCCGTCTTTCGGGCGCTCGTCGAGATACTGGATCAACTTATCGGTGAAGCCGTCGGAGGTGTAGAAGTCGTCGGGCAGGCCGACGAAGGCGCCATCTTCGGTGTAGAGCATGTCCTGGCGCGGGAAACCGGTGCCGGCCTTGGGCGAAGAGGAGTAGTGGTTCGCGGCACCGGGAAGGAGCGCGAAGCTGCGCTCGAAGCCGCGGGCGTGCGGCGCGGTCTCCAGCGTCATGCCGAGATGCCATTTGCCGGACAGGAAGGTACGATAGCCGCTGTCGCGCAGAAGCTCGGTCACCGTCACGACACGGTCGTTGAGATAGCCCTCGTAACCCGGCTTGCCGCGCTGGCGGCGCGAGGCGACCTCGTCGAGCGTGCCGAGGCCGGCGATGTGATGATCGGTGCCGGTGAGCAGCATCGCGCGGGTCGGCGAACAGGCCGGCGCCGTATGGAAATCGGTGAAGCGCAGCCCCGCCATGGCGAGCGCATCGAGGTTCGGCGTCGCGATCTCGCCTCCGAAGGCGCCGAGATCGGAAAAGCCGAGATCGTCGGCGACGATGACGAGGAAGTTGGGACGCTTCACTGAGGGCTCCGCTCTGCGATGCACATCGCATGTTGCAGCATCCTACATGGCGCGCGCCGGAGAAAAGGCCGCATCGGGGGAATGTTTCGCGGTGGCCCGGTCGTCGGTTGAGAGAATTTAACCAGTCTGCGTAAGCAAATGCCAAGCATCGTCCCGCATCCTGCCGGCAGAAGCTCGAAGGCTCAGCAGACATGCCAGCAGCATTCGGCCGCCGCGCGCGGTTTCAGGAACAGGCGCAAGAGGCGCGCCGCTGGAGCCGCACGCCCTCTGCGGTGCCGGCCTTTCTGGGCGGCGCGGCGCAGCCGGTCGCGGAGCAGGGAACCAGCGCCCGATCCGCCGATCCTGTCGATGCGGAACTGGAGGAATGGAAGCGCACGCGCAAGCGGCTGCCCCTCTTCGCCTGGCGTCCGCTTTACCTGATGGCGTCCCTCTGTTTCGGGCTCGCATCTTTCGTTCTGCCCGATTCGATCAACGAGATCGTGCAGTGGCCGCTCTATGCCCTGGCGGCGATGAGCTTCTATGTCGGCTTCAAGATGAAACGCACCAAGCACCCGGCCTGATGGCTGGTGCCGCCTGCGTGACTCGAACACGCGACCCCATCATTACGAATGATGTGCTCTACCGGCTGAGCTAAGGCGGCTCCGGCGCGAAAGGCCCTGGAGCCTCCGCGGAGAGTGGGGCGCTAGATATCAATGTCGCCAGCCAACTGCAACAAAGGATTTCCCTAAAGGAAACCGGGGCTCTTTTGCCGTTGCCGGAGGCATATGCGCGGGCCATGCTGACCAAAACAATCCCGGAAACGCCCCATGCTTACCAAGGCCGACGACTATCCCGTCCACCAGTTGCCCGAGCCGATCGCCACGGCCGGGACCGACCGGAATTTCTACGACCGCTATTTCTTCAACGGCTATTCGCCGGACGGGTCGATCTTCTTTGCGGTCGCGCTCGGCGTCTATCCGCATCTGAACGTGATGGATGCCTCGCTTTCGATCATCGATGGCGGCGTGCAGCACAATCTGCGCGCCTCCAAGCTGCTCAATATGGAGCGGATGGATACGACCGTCGGGCCGATCTCGGTGCAGGTGATCGAGCCGCTTAAGACGCTGCGCGTCACGGCGGATTCGAAGGAGAACGGCATCAAGGCCGACATCACCTTCCACGCCCGCGCACTGCCGGTCGAGGAGCCGCGCTTCACCTATCGCATCGGGCCGGCGACCTTCATGGACTACACAAGGCTGACGCAGAACGGCAGCTATGAAGGCTGGATCGAGGTCGCCGGAAAGCGGATCGAACTGGCGCGCGACAGGATCGTCGGCACGCGCGACCGCTCCTGGGGCGTCAGGCCGGTTGGGGCGCAGAACCCGCAGGGCGCAGCCCCGCCGCGGCTGCCGCAATTCTACTGGATATGGTCGCCGCTGAACTTTCCCGAGAAGTTCATGCTCTATCACATCAACGCCGATGCGAGCGGCAAGGCGTGGAACACCGCTTCGGTGATCGGGCCCGCCAGCGAACATGAGGCCGATCACATGGCGGCTTGCTGGTCGAAGATCGATTACAAGCCGGGCACGCGACATGCCAGGCATGCGGTGATCGAGACGCGCGACGCCAAGGGCGGCGAGTGGCGCGCCGAGCTGTCGCCCAAGTTCAACTTCTATATGTCGGGCATCGGCTACACTCATCCCGAATGGGGCCATGGCCGCTATCACGGCGAGCTGCGCGTCGGCTACGACACGATCAAGACCGCCGAGGTCAACGAGAACGACCCGCAATACCAGCACATACAGGCCTTCGTCGAAGCCAAGCTGACGGGACCGAACGTCTCGACCAGCGGCACCGGCGTGCTCGAGCAGCTCGCCATCGGCGAGTACGCGCCGCACGGCCTCAAGGGCATCTTCGATCCCGCGCCATGACCGAGCTCGAAACCAGGCTGGCCGCATATCTGAAGACGCGGCTGAACGCGCCCGATCTCACCGTCGCGAACCTGTCGCGCATACCGGGCGGCGCGTCACGCGAGACCTACCGCTTCCGAGCCAGTTATGGCGGCAAGGATCGCGGGCTGATCCTGCGCCGCGATCCGCCGGCGAGCCTGATCGAGACCGAACGGACAACGGAATACCGCGCCTATGAGGCGTTCCACGGCCTCGGCCTTCCGGTGCCGGAGCCGATCGCGCTTGAACTCGATCCCGCGCCGCTCGATCGTCCCTTTTTCATTATGGAAGAGATCGAGAACTGCCAGACCGGCTCGATCATGTCGCCCGATCCGTTCGGGCCGCATGCCGAGACCATCGGCAAGCAGTTCTTCGAGGTGATGGGCAAGATCGCCGCCGCCGATCCGCGCGATGTGGGGCTCAGCGATCTGGAAGGCGAGACCGATATCCACGACGTCGCGATGCATGAAGTCGCGCGCTGGGAGAAAGTGGTCGAAGAGGACGAACGCGAGCCGCAGCCGATCGTGCGCGCCGCGATCCGCTGGCTGAAGAAAAACCCGCCGCCGCCGGCGCAAAAGATCAGCGTGGTGCATGGCGATTATCGCACCGGCAATTTCCTCTACGACGACAGCGGCACGATCCGCGCGATCCTGGACTGGGAGATGGCCCATCTGGGCGATCCGCTGGAAGACCTCGGCTGGGCGATCGATCCGCTGTGGTCGGGCGGCAATGCCGAGAAGCCGGGCGGAATGATGCCGCGTGCCGAGGCGCTGGCGATCTGGGAGAAGGCGAGCGGACTGAAGGCCGATCCGAAGGCGCTTTACTGGTGGGAGATCTTCGCCAGCCTGAAAGGCGCGGCGATCTGGATTTCGGCGGCGCGCGAATATGCCGAGGGGCGCAACATCGATCCGATCAACGCCTTCTCCGGCTGGTACACGCTGGCGTTCCACAACCACATCCTGGCGCAGAAACTGGGAGCCGGCGCATGAGCCCCGAAATCCCCACCATCCTGCAATTCAGCCTGCAGCGCCTTCTAGGCGGCATCACCGAGCACGGCGCGGCCTTCGCGCAGGGCCAGGCCGGGCTGATCGGCATGATGATGACGCTCTCGGCCAACGAGTATGAGCGGGGCGCCGATATCCGCGCGACCGAGAACGCCGAGATCCGCGCCCTGTTCGCCGAGCTGGCACCCGGCGTGCGCGACGCGGCGCTGAAGTCGGAGCTCGATGCAGCGGCGAAGTCGCGGGACCCGTCCTTGCGCATATCGGACCTCAATGCCGGAAACTATGCGCTGCGGCGTTTGCTCACGCGGCTGCAGATTTACGCCGAGGAGCATGGCGCGGAGACGGCGCAGCAGCGTATATGGGCGGTGCTGAAAGCACTGGCTGCCCGCCGCCTTGTCTCCCTCGGACCCTAAGCCGGTTTCTCCCATCGCGCTGCGGCTCTCGGTGGCCTATGCCACCGTCGGGACCAACGGCGGCATCTACATACCGTTCTTCGGTGCCTGGCTCGCCTGGCGCGGAATGGGCCCTGCCGAGATCGGGGCCCTGCTCTCCACCGGCATGCTGCTGCGCGTCGTGGTGCCGCCGCTGACCGGGATCGTTGCCGATGCGCGCAACGACCGGCGCAGCATGATGGTCGTGCTGTTCGCGATGCAGTTCGCGCTCTACTTCGCGCTCAATTTCGTGACCACGCCGTCCGGCATCTTCTTCGTGGCGGTGACGGCCAATGTCGCAGGCAGCGCCGCCTCGCCGCTGATGGAAAGCGCGAGCATGCGGCTCGCCGAGCGCTTCGGCTTCGACTACGGCCGGGTGCGGATGTGGAATTCGATCACCTTCGCCATCGGCAATGTGGTGTCGGGTCTGGCGGTCTCCGAATGGGGGCTGGTCGTGCTGGCGCCCTGGCTGACGCTGTCGCTCGGCGCCTCACTGGCCGCCATCCTGTGGCTGCCGGCGCCGCCACCAGGCCATGCGCGGGGACAACTCGGCATCAAGCTTCGCGCCACTGCGGCGGAGGCGCGCGAATTGCTGCAATCGATTCCTTTCCTGCTGTTCCTGATGGCGTCGAGCTTCGATCAGGGCAGTCATGCATTCTACTACGCCTATGGCGGGCTGCACTGGAAGGAGATGGGCTATAGCGGAGCCCTGATCGGTGCGATCTGGCCGCTCGGCGTGGTCGCGGAGGCGGCACTGTTCGCGATATCGCTGCATCTGTTCCGCATCGTCGGCGCGACGCGTCTGCTATTGCTGGGCGGGTTTGGCTGCGTTCTGCGCTGGACGATCCTCGCCTTCGATCCGCCTTTTGCCCTGGTCGTGTTCGCGCAATTCCTGCACGGGATGACCTTCGCGCTGGCGCATCTGGGTGCGATGTATTTCATCCTGAAGGCCGTGCCGCCGCGGCTCTCGGCGACAGCGCAGAGCCTTTATGCCGTGTTCTCCAACGGCATCATCATGGGCGCCGCGACGTTCGTCTCCGGCCCGCTCTATGCGCTTTATGGCGGACGGACCTATCTGCTGATGGCGGCGATGGGTGTCTGCGCGATTCTGTTCGCGCTCGCGCTGCAGCGGCGCTGGCACGGAGGGCGGATCACACAGCATGCCGACGGCGAGCATTCCGACGCGATCTAGCACCAAGCGGCCGTCGTCGCGCCTCTCAACTGCGCGGATGCGCCTTTTCATAGACCGCCATCAGCTTCTTCGTGTCGATCTGGGTGTAGGTCTGCGTCGTCGAGAGCGAAGCGTGGCCGAGGAGTTCCTGCACGGCGCGCAGATCGCCGCCATTGGCGAGGAGATGCGTTGCGAAGGAGTGGCGCAATGCATGAGGCGTGGCGCGCTCCGGCAGCCCCAGCGCACCGCGCAGGCGCTGCATGAGAATCTGGGCTTCGCGCGGGCTCATCGGCTTGCCGCGGCGCGACAGGAAGAGCGGCGATGCCTTTTCGCCGGTGAACGGGATTTTCGCGTCGTACGCGGCGATGGCGGTGCGCACCGGCGCGATCAGCGGCACGACGCGTTCTTTCGCGCCCTTGCCGAGAATGGTCAGCGTTTCGCCGAGCGGGACGTCGCCGCGACGGAGCGACAGCGCCTCGGAAATGCGCAGGCCTGCGCCATAAAGCAGCGTCAGCAGTGCGACGTCGCGTGCGGCGATCCAGTCTACAGCGTTCTCGCCCGCGACCTCGATGGCGCGTGCGGCGTCGGTTTCGCTCAAGGGGCGCGGCAGGCCCTTGCGGACGCGCGGGGTGCGGACGTTGCGGGCGGCGGCGCTTTCCAGAATGTTTTCGCGCGCGAGATATTTGAAGAAGCCGCGGATCGCGGCGAGGGCGCGTTGCACACCCTTGGCGCCGAGGCCTTCCTGGCGCCGCACGGTGATGAAGGCGCGGATGTCTGCCGGAACGAGCTTGGCCAGCGCACGCTCATCGACGCCGCCGAGATGGCCGGCGAGAAAATCGAGAAAGCGTTCGAGATCGTCGCCATAGGCGCGCAGCGTGTGCGGGCTCGCGCGCCGCTCATGCGCCAGCATGGCGAGCCAGCGCGTCTTCAGATCTTCGGCAGATCGAGCCATGCCCGTATCGCGCGTTCGAGGGCGCGCGCGGCGAAGCGCAGATCGGCGGCGAGCGCTTCTTCTTCGAAGGCGCCTTCGGCTTCGGCGCCCAGAACGAGGAGCGCCGCCGGTGCTTCGCGCCCGATGCGCAGGCGGAAGACCGCGAGGCTTTTGTAGCTGCCGCCGCCCTCGCCGAGCAGAAGCTCGCCGCCGCCGGAGAGGATCGCGCCCGAACCGTCGCGGCCCAGCACCGCCTCGGTCGTGCCCGGCGGAATGAGGCGGACGCCTTCGCTGCGCGTCTTCTCGCCGCCACCTTCGACGCAGATCGCGGCGCGGTCGGCACCGAAGGCGGACGCCGCGGCCGTAACCGCATCGATCGCTTCGGCAAAGCTGCGCGCATCGATCAGCTCGAGCAGGACGCGGCGCACGCCATCGCCGAGCATGGATTTGCGCAGCGACAGCAGGCCGTCGCGTTCGGCTTTCAGCCTGGCGTTCTCCGCCGTCAGCTTGTCGATCAGGAAGCGCTGAAGATCGCGGACATCGCCGAGATCGTCGCGTTCGGGCAGGAGAAGCGCGAGAAGCTCGCCGTCGGCGGCGAGCTCCGCCCGGTTCATGCGGATATAGGCTTTGACCGCCTCTGCTGGGCTTATTCCCGCCGCGAGTGCCTTGGCCTGTTCGCTCATTCGTCACGAATCCGGATACCGGCCTTCTTCGCATCGGCGAGGAAGGCGGCGAGACCCTTGTCGGTCAGGGGGTGGTTGAGCAGGGCGCGGAAGACATCGACCGGGATCGTCGCGACATCGGCGCCGGCGAGCGCGGATTCGCGCACGTGAGGAATTCCGCGCACGGAGGCGGCGAGAATCTGGGTGTCGAAATTGTAGTTGTCGTAGATCGCG
This sequence comes from Pseudomonadota bacterium, assembly GCA_018241025.1. Lineage (GTDB taxonomy): Bacteria > Pseudomonadota > Alphaproteobacteria > Micropepsales > Micropepsaceae > Rhizomicrobium. The sequence goes on along the minus strand of JAFEEQ010000004.1, from coordinate 250,498 downwards.
CGGATCTCGCGGATGAGATCCATGCCGACCTGGCCGGCATCGTCGAGTCGGCCGATGAAGGGCGAGATGAAGGTCGCGCCGGCTTTCGCAGCCATCATCGCCTGGACCGGCGAGAAACAGAGCGTGACATTGACCATCATGCCATCGGCACGGAGCGCGCGGCAGGCAGCGAGGCCATCCCAAGTCAGCGGAACCTTGATCGCGATATTATTGGCGATCCTGGCGAAGACCTTGGCCTCGGCCAGCATGCCGGCGGTGTCGAGGGCCAGCACCTCGGCGCTGACCGGACCCGAGACGCTGGCGCAGATTTCCTTCAGCGCATCGACGTAGTCCATGCCGTTCTTGGCGGCGAGGGAGGGATTGGTGGTCACGCCATCGATCAGGCCGGTCGCCGCAAGCCTGGCGATTTCCTTGGGATCGGCGCTGTCGATGAAAAGCTTCATGGAACGGGATTGACCGGACAGAATCAGCGTTAGAAGTGTAGCCCATGAAGCACACGGCGTTTAGACCCGTCGATCCCGCGTTGCTGGCGCCCGCGCCGCGCGCCGGTGTGCTGCTGCCGCTGCCGCTGGCCGGGGCCTATGACTACAAGCTGCCGAAGGGAACCGCCGTGCAGCGCGGGCTTCTGGTGCAGGCGCCGCTCGGGCCGCGCACGACGCTGGGCGCCGTGTGGGGCGAAGCCGAGGGAAGTGTCGGTGACAACCGTCTGAAAGAAGCCCTGCCGCTGGAAGGGTTTCCGGCGCTGCCCGAAAAACTCTGCGATTTCATCGACTGGGTAGCGAATTACACGCTGACGCCGCCCGGCATGGTGCTGGCGATGGCGCTGCGCGGCGGCAAGGCCTTCGCGCCCGAAGCGATGCGCACAGCTTTTGTCCTTGGCGAGGCGCGGCCGAAGAAGCTGACGCCGGCACGCGAGCGCGTGCTGGCGGTGGCCACGGATGGGCTGGCGCGCGCGGTTCCGGCACTGGCGCAGGAAGCGAATGTCACGACGGCGGTGGTACGCGGATTGATCGAGGCGGGTTCGCTGGTCGAAACACAGTTGCCGGAGTTCGACGCATTTCCGGCGCCCGATCCCGGACTGCCCTGCGCGACGCTCAACGATGCGCAGCGCGCGGCGGCCGATGCGCTGTGTCATGACGTGCGCGCGCATGTCTTTGCCGCGAGCCTGCTCGACGGCGTGACCGGTTCGGGCAAGACGGAGGTCTATTTCGAGGCGGTGGCGGAGGCGCTGCGGCAGGGGCGGCAGGCGCTGATCCTGCTGCCCGAGATCGCGCTGACGGTGCAGTTCCTCGACCGTTTTGCCGTACGCTTCGGCTGCCGGCCGGCCGAGTGGCACAGCGATCTGTCGCAGAAGGAGCGCACGCGAACCTATCGCGCGGTGATGAAGGGCGAGGCGAAGGTGGTGGTCGGCGCGCGTTCGGCGCTGTTCCTGCCGTTCCGCGATCTCGGCCTCATTGTCGTCGATGAAGAACACGAACAGGCCTACAAGCAGGAAGATGGCGCGATCTATCACGCGCGCGACATGGCGGTGGTGCGGGCGCGCAGCGAAGGCTGCGCCGTGGTGCTGGCGAGCGCGACGCCGTCGCTCGAGAGCTATGTCAACGCCACGAGCGGGCGCTATGCCCATCTGAAGCTGCCACGGCGCCACGGCGCGGCGGTGCTGCCGGAGGTGCGGCTGATCGATCTGCGCCATGAGAAGGCGGAGAGCGGAACCTGGCTGTCGCTGCCACTGCGCAATGCGGTCGCGAACGCTGTCGCATCCGGCGAGCAGGCGATGCTGTTCCTCAACCGCCGCGGCTATGCCCCGCTGACGCTGTGCGAGAGCTGCGGGCACAAGATGACCTGCCGCGATTGCTCGTCCTGGCTGGTGGAGCATCGCTATCGCCGGCGACTGGCGTGCCATCACTGCGGCTATGAAACGGCGACGCCGCCGAAATGCCCCGAATGCGGCGCGGAAGGCAGCCTGATTGCCTGCGGTCCCGGCGTGGAGCGCGTGGCGGAAGAGTTCAAGGCGTTGTTCCCAGAGATGCGCGTTGCGATCGCTTCGTCGGACACGCTGCATGGCCCGGCGGAGACGCAAGCGGCGATCCGGGCGATGGCCAAGCGCGAGATCGACGTACTGATCGGCACGCAGATCGTCGCGAAGGGGCATCACTTTCCGCAACTGACGCTGGTGGGTGTGATCGATGCCGATCTCGGTGGATCGGATGGGGACTTACGCGCGCGGGAGCGGACGTTTCAGTTGCTGCACCAGGTTTCGGGCCGAGCGGGACGGGCGGAGAAGCCGGGGCTGGTGCTGATCCAGACGCGTAATCCGGCCGATCTCGTCATGCAGGCGCTCGCGTCCGGCGACCGCGATGCGTTCTACGAGCAGGAGAAGCTCTATCGCGAACGGGCGCATGCGCCGCCTTTCGGGCGGCTGGCGGCGATCATCCTGTCGAGCCATGACGGCGAAGCGGTGGCCGAGGCGGGACGCGTGCTGGCGAAAGCGGCGCCAGCTGCGCGCGGCGTGACGGTGTGGGGACCGACGCCCGCCTTCTATCACCTGTTGCGCGGACAGACCCGCGAACGGTTGCTGGTGCAGGCGGAGAAGACTGTCGATGTGCAGGGCTATCTGCGGGCGTGGCTGGGCGCGGTAAAGCTGTCGAACAAGGTGCGCGTCACCGTCGACGTCGATCCGGTGAGCTTTTTCTAGCCGTCTTCGCCGCGGCCTTGACGGCGTTTCGCTTCAGCCCTGCCTTGAGCATTTTGCGGATCAGCGTGACCGGCAATGGCTTGTCGAGCGGAAGCTGTACCGTGCCCTTCGCGGTTTTGTAGGCGGCGAGTTCGCCCCTGAAGTCGGCGACGATGGCACCCGGAAAGAAGCCGATATGCTTCTTGAACAATGCGAAGCCCGCAAGCGCGCCCTGATGCTTGTAATAGGGCATGCCGTAGCTGATGCCCTCTTCGGCTTTCGGCGCGGCCTTGCGGATGATCGCGCGCAATTGCGCCAGCGTCGGGCGCAAGTCTTCAGGGGCCGCTTCGATATAGGCATCGACGGTTTTGGCGACAGGCTTGCCGCGCACGTCGGTCAGCGCCGGCCGTATTTCGCGTTCCAGGTCGCGTCGTCGCTGACCAGGAAGACGATGCCTTCGATGAAGGCGACGAAGGACGGGATGAAGGTCCAGCAGAACAGCAGATAGAAAATCCCCCACCACTGTCCGAGATAGAAGCGATGGATGCCGAGACCGCCAAGCAGAAGCGCGAGGACACCGGCGACGACCTTGTTCTTGCCGGGATAGGTGCCAGCCTGAACCGCACCACAGGATGGACAGGTCGGCGCGGATTCGTGGATTTCCTTGCCGCAGCCGCGACAGTAGACCATGGCCATCGTTTGCCCCCGATTTGCCCGATGGAACCTTGGCACGCGCAACCGGCGCGGGCAATCGGGCGGCAATCGAAGTGCTACGCGGCTGCGATGTCGGTCTGCGCGAAATCGTTTCCGATAAAAAGCAAAGGGCAGCCAAGCGTCCTCGCCGAAGCGTAGGAGAAACAATCGCAGAGATTCAGTCGGGCAGGATGCCTGCCCTTGCCGAACTTCAAGAATGCATCCTGCGCCGCTGCCGCGATGGCCGCATCGACCGGAATCACGTCGATCGACGTCGATGTTCGATAATTCTCCAGGATGGCTTTTGGATCGCGATGGAAACGCGACAGAACCATGGTCGCTTCAACGATAACCGTTGCAGGCATCGCGCGTTCTGACGACGCGAGCAAGCGCCGGAAGATGTCCTCGTGACCGGGTTCTTGCAAAAGCGTCGTGATGACAGCGGAGGTGTCGACGACGATCACTTTGGAAGGCCATTCTCATCGTAGAATTCGTCGTCGAAATCTTTCATGACCTGTTCGGCGCTGCGCGTATCGCCAGCTTTGCGCCGTGCTTCGGCGATCTCATCCTGGATCGGCTTGATGCGCGCAAGCAATTCCTCGACCGTTTGTGCCGGCTTGTTGCGAACCGCTTCGTCCTCGACCCGTGCGAGCTTTTCCCGCACGGCGTTCGCAATGGCGTCGGTCAGGCTTTCGCCTGTCCGCTCGGCGAGCTCGCGGATCGCAGCCTCGACGGCCGCATTCTTGATGTTCAGGCCCATTTCTACCTCGCAGGGTAGAATTCTACCATCGATGGTAGAAACGGCAAGTCATTGATATTTCCGGACATCTGCCAGATGGCCGGCAATGGCGGCGGCGACGGCCATGGCGGGGCTCATCAGATGGGTGCGGCCGCCGCGGCCCTGGCGGCCCTCGAAGTTGCGGTTCGAGGTCGAGGCACAGCGCTCACCTGGCACGAGCTTGTCGGCGTTCATCGCGAGGCACATCGAGCAGCCCGGCTCGCGCCACTCGAAACCGGCCTCGACGAAGATTTCGTCGAGGCCTTCTTCTTCTGCCTGTGCTTTCACCAAACCGGAGCCCGGCACGACCATCGCATTCACATGCGACGCGACTTTCTTGCCCTTGGCGATGATCGCCGCGGCGCGGAGATCTTCGATGCGGCCATTGGTACAGGAGCCGATGAAGACGCGGTCGATCTTCACATCTTCGAGCGCGACGCCGGGCTGGAGCCCCATGTAATCGAGTGCGCGGACAATGGATGCGCGATGCGCTTCATCGGCGATGGCAGCCGGATCGGGGACCTGGCCGGTGACGGGCAGCGCCTGCTCGGGCGAGGTGCCCCAGGTGACCATCGGCACGATATCGGCGGCGTTCAGAACGATCTCAGTATCGAATTTGGCATCCGGATCGGAGTGCAGCGTCTTCCAGTACATCACTGCATGCTCGAAGGCGGCACCCTTGGGCGCGCGCGGCTTGCCGGCGATATAGGCGAAGGTCGTTTCGTCGGCCGCGATCAGGCCGGCGCGGGCGCCGGCTTCGATCGTCATGTTGCAGAGGGTCATGCGGCCCTCCATCGAGAGCGCGCGAACCGCGTCGCCGGCATATTCGATGACATAGCCGGTGCCGCCGGCGGTGCCGATCTTTGCGATGATCGCGAGCGCGATGTCCTTCGCGGTGACACCGACGGGCAGCGTGCCGTTGACGCTGACGCGCATGTTCTTCGAATGCTGGGTGAGCAGCGTCTGCGTGGCGAGGACGTGCTCGACCTCGCTGGTGCCGATGCCGAAGGCGAGCGAGCCGAAGGCGCCATGGGTCGAGGTGTGGCTGTCGCCGCAGACGATGGTGGTGCCGGGCAGCGTCCAGCCCTGCTCGGGCCCGACGATATGCACGATGCCCTGGCGGATATCGTCCATCGCGAGATATTCGATGCCGAAATCCTTCGCATTCTTTTCGAGCGTCGCGATCTGCTCGCGCGATTCCGGATCGGTGATGCCGAGGGCGCGGTCCTTGGTCGGGACGTTGTGGTCGGCCACGGCGAGGGTGAGATCGGGGCGGCGCGCCTTGCGGCCGGCGGTGCGCAGGCCTTCGAAGGCCTGCGGACTCGTCACCTCATGCACGAGGTGGCGGTCGATATAGAGCATCGCGGATTCGCCCGGTGTCTCGTTCACCAGATGCGCGTCCCAGATTTTGTCGTAGAGCGTTTTAGCCATGGCGGACCGTTATTTTGTTGCGCTGCACTATCAGTCCGCGCAACCTCAGGCAAGCGCAGACCTGCCGCAGGTCTAATGCCGGAAGAAGTACAGCAGCACCATGATGATAACGATCGCGATGAACTGCGCGAGGATGCGCAAGCGCATCAGCCGGTTGGACCACGTCGCGGCGACATCGCCGCCGCGAAACAGGGTGTAGAGACCGGCAATCAGGATGCCAGCGACGACTGCGACCGCGATTCCGACGATGATGTTGCCGATCATGCGGGTTTTCCTGGTGGTGTGACGGCGGGACCGGGAACCCAGCCGGCGGCCTTTTCGCCGAGCTGACGGAATTTCTTCGACACGCCGTCGAGCTTGGCGACCCATTCCGGATTGGGCGTCTGGCCTTCGATCTCCTTGAAGTAGACCTGCATCAGCGCGGCGATGGCGATCGGCTCCATGATCGCCTTCTTGAGCGCGACCGCGATCACCACCGAGAAGCCGAGCGCCCAGAGCGCCGAATTCGACGGCAGAAGCGCAACCAGCCCGAAGGCCGGCGCGAGCAGCACGAGGAAGAGCAGCAGGGTGAGGAACCACATGATCACGGAAAGCCATACCGCGTTCTTGAGGAAGTGCATGTAGTTTTGGGCGAACAGCACCAGCCCGTCGCGCGCCGTGCCCCAGGGGTTCTTCGTCTGCGTCCGGATGAGATGGGCGAGAATGATCTCGTCGACATAGGTCAGCGACATGCGCACGAAGCCTTCGGCGATGCGGATGAGCTGCTGCACCGCCGGGATCGGCAGGAAGGCGGTGAGGAAATTGATCGTGCCGAACAGCGCGCGCAGCACGCCCTTGATCAACTGATCGACGCCGAAGAGCACGGAAGACTGCGCGAAATGGCTCTTTACATAGGTCGCACCGAAGCCGATCTGGCTCTGGCCGGCGGGAACCTGCTTGCCGTCATAGACTTCGACCAGCACCGCGATATGGGCAGCCTTGACCAGATAGAGCACATATTCGCGGGCGAAATAGAGCACGCCGCTGACCAGGCCGAAGCCGATCAGGCTGCCCCAGAGCGCACCGGATGCGGGCGCGTCAACACTGCTGCCGAGATGGCCGAAGCCCCAGCCGAGCGTGCCGCCGATGCCGACACTCACGACATAGGTGAGCGCGATGCCGACATAGACGATCAGGCGCAGCACGATGAACGGCAGCGTCTGCAGCACCATCGACAATGCGCGGCCGAAGCTGAAATCCCACATCGACAGGTTCCCGGTTCCGTCAGCAGCCGCATATTGGCCCTGCGCGTCCGTCGCGCAAGGGCTTGAGCGCCGCGCATTGCGGCGCGAAGCTGCCGTGCCAAAAACGGGAGAACGATATGAGCGTGGTTCCCTATCTGACGATAACCGGCGGGCGCGGCGCGGAGGCGGCGGATTTCTATCGCAAACTGTTCGAGGCGTCCGAAGGCGTTCGGATGCCGGCGGAAGACGGCAAGCGCCTGATGCATTGCGAGCTGCAATTCGCGGGCGGTGCGCTCTATCTCAGCGACGACTTCCAGAACAACGGCGGCGCGCCGGCGCTGGCATCGGTGTTCGTCGGACTTGGCAAGGCGGTGGAGGTCGACGCGCTGGTCACCAAGGCGAAGGGCATGGGCGCGACCATGATCCAGGAGCCGCAGGACATGTTCTGGGGCGACCGCTTTGCGATGTTCTACGATCCGTTCGGCCATCGCTGGCAGATCGGCGCACCGAAGGGCTGAGCGGGTGAGAGGCGGAAAAACATAGCGCGGTCAATATGTTGCGGCGCTTTGCGCAACATAATTGTTTTCGACTTCTCGATGAGAGGAGGCCCCGACCGGCGGACCGGATGCCTAATACCGATGTGGCGATGCGGCCGGCGATTTCAAGCCAGGCTGTCGATCTTCTCGTCGCTGAAATTGCCGGGGACGATGGTGACCGGGATCGCCTGCACGCCGCCGGTGAACAGGGTCACCAGCGGACCGGGGCCTTCCTTCGCCGTGCCCGAGGCGAGGACGAGGATCGAGATGTCCTTGTCCGACTTGACCAGATCGAGCAGCGCGTCGGCCGCGCGGCCATCGGTGATGACCAGCTCCGGAATGATTCCGGCGAGTTCGTTCACGGTCTTGGCGGCGGCGTAGGCCTGCGCTTCCGCATCCTGCCGCGCCTCGTCCTTCATGATCTCCTCGACGCCGCGCCATTGCTGGAAATCGGCCGGCGTGGCGACGCAGAGAAGCGTGACGCGGCCACCGGTATGCTGGGCGCGGCGCGCGGCGAAGCGCACGGCGACCTTGCACTCCGGCGTCTTGTCGACGACGACGAGGAATTTGCGCGGGCGGTCCAAAGAAGTCTCGCTCATCGGGGCCGATGCTGACACCATGGCGGGCGCAGCGGCAAGGGTGCCCACATATGACCATCGAACGCGAAGAACAGCTGGAAAAGCTCAAGGCCGCGGGCCGCGCGGTCGCCCGGACGATGCAGGCGATGGCAGCCGCGCTGGAACCCGGCATGACGACGCGCGAGCTGGATGCGCTGGGGCGTGCGCTGCTGGAGCAGGAGGGCGCGCGGCCGGCGCCGGAATCGACCTACAGGTTTCCGGGCGCGACCTGCATTTCGGTGTCGCCGGCGATCGCGCATGGCATTCCCGATGCGCAGGTGCTGAAAGCCGGAGACCTCGTGAACATCGACGTCTCGGCGGACATCGACGGTTATTACGCCGATACCGGCGGCAGCTTCGTCATTCCGCCGGTTGCACCGAAGATCGAAAAGCTGTGCCGCGACGGCAAGCGGGCGATGTGGAGCGGAATCCGCGCGGTGAAGACCGGCGGCAAGCTCAACGAGATCGGCCGCGCGGTTCAGGACTTCGCCGACCGGAATCGCTACACGCTGATCCGCAATCTCGCGAGCCATGGCGTGGGCGGTGCGCTGCACGAAGAGCCGGGACACATCCCGACCTGGTATGAGCCCGGGGACCGGCGCCGCATTCATGAGGGGCTCGTCTTCACTATCGAGCCGTTCCTGTCGACGGGATCGCATATGGCGGTGGATGGCGACGACGACTGGACGCTCTATGCCGATGGCGGACACGCGACGGTGCAATACGAACACACGCTGGTCGCGACCAAGCGCGGGCCGGTGGTGGTGACGATGGGGTGATCAGAGCGCCTTCTTTTCAAGACGTTCCGCCAGCCAGAGCTTGATCAGCGCCTGACGCGTGACGCCGACGCGGCGCGCTTCGCGGTCGAGCGAGCGCACCATCCAGTCGGGGAAATCGACATTCACCCGTTTGGCTTCGAGGTTCGGGCGGCGGGCCTTCGACAGATCGAAGTGCTGAAGAACATCTTCCTTGCCTTCGTCGAAGATCTTGTCGAACTCGCTAGCCTTCATAACACGCCATCTCCAGATCGCGGGCGCGACGCACGGATATGAGACGTATCCAGTCGTCGCGGCACGTAACGATGGCCGTCCAGTGCGTTTCGCCAATCCATCCGATCACAAGACGGCGCGCTTCACCTTCAAACGCACCATCGAGTTCGAACAGATTGTCGTCTCTCCAAAGCGCCTTCGCTTCCTCGAAGTCGATACCGTGCTTGTCCTTGTTGGACAGGCTTTTTGCGGGATCGAATTCGAACTCCACCGGCCAAAATCACCAATTATGGTATATTATATATACCATTACTGCCATGATTTTGCAATCCTTAGAGAGGGCGCCGCGCCATCCAGACGACGTAGCGGTCGCCGTTTGGATGATCGAAGTCGCGGGTGGCAACGCGGTCGAGGCCGATGCGCTGCATGACGGCCTGGGAGCGGAGGTTCTGGGTCGTGGTGTAGCTGAACACGTGCGTCATCCCGCAGCGGCCGAAGCCGTCGGCCAGCGAGGCCCGCGCGGCTTCGGACGCAAGCCCTTTGCCCCAATGCACGCGGCGCAGGCGCCAGCCGATCTCCGGGCCTTCGCCGATGGGATGTTCGGCTTCAAGCGGCTGAATTCCGCAGTAGCCGACGAACTCGCCCGTGACGCGCAGGCGCAAGCACCAGCGGGTATAACCGACGCGCTCGAAGGTGCGGCTATAGCGTTCGAAGCGAACGTCGCTTTCTCGGCGATCCTGTGGCGCGGGGTAATCGACCATCGTTTGAGGATCGGCAACCATCGCGGCGAGATCGTCGCGATCCTCCTCCCGCCATGGGCTGAGGATCAGACGCGCGGTCTCGATCACGGCGCCATGCCTTTCAGCTTGTAAAGCATGTCGAGCGCTTCGCGCGGGGTGAGCGTATCGGGTTCGATCTTGCGAAGTTCTTCTTCGACGCCGCTGGGTTTTGCCGGCGCGGCAGGCGCGGGCGCATTCGTCGCGAACAGCGGCAGATCGTCGATGCGGGCGAGCGGTTTGTGGCCCTCGCGGCCGTCTTCCAGCGCTTTCAGCACTTCTTCGGCGCGGCCGATGACGGCGGGCGGCAGGCCGGCGAGCTTGGCGACGTGGATGCCGTAGGAACGGTCGGCGGCGCCGGGCGCAACTTCGTGCAGGAAGACGATGGTGTCGTTCCATTCGCGCACCCGCATGGTCACGCAGGCGAGCGAGTTCAGCCGATCGGCCAGCGCCGTCATCTCGTGATAATGCGTGGCGAAAAGCGCGCGGCTCTGGTTCTTCTCGTGCAGATGCTCTGCCGTCGCCCAGGCGATCGCGAGGCCGTCGAAGGTGGCGGTGCCGCGGCCGATCTCGTCGAGGATGACGAGACTCTTCTCCGTCGCCTGATTGAGGATCGCCGCGGTCTCGACCATTTCGACCATGAAGGTCGAGCGGCCGGCGGCGAGATCGTCGCCGGCGCCGACGCGGGAGAAGAGCCGGTCGACGATGCCGATATGGGCGCTGTCGGCGGGCACGAAGGCGCCGGCCTGGGCGAGGATCGCGATCAGCGCGTTCTGGCGCAGGAAGGTCGATTTACCGGCCATGTTCGGACCGGTGACGAGCCAGAGCCTACCGGGATCCGACAGGTCGCAATCGTTGGGGACGAAGGGATGGGCGTGATCGCCCGCGAGCGCCGCTTCGACCACGGGATGGCGGCCACGGACGATGTGGAAGGCGCGCGAGCTGTCGAGCTTCGGCCGCACCTGCCGCGTCGCCACGGCAAGCTCGGCCAACGACACCGCAGCGTCGATGACGGCAAGCGCGGAGGCAATGCGATTGAGCGCGGCGGCGCATTCGACGGCGAGACCGCTCATGCGGTCGAACAATTCCTTTTCGATCGCCAGCGCCTGATCGGCGGCCTGTGAGATGCGGGTGGCGAGAGTCGCAAGCTCGTCGGTGGTGAAGCGCACCGCGCTGCCGATGGTCTGGCGATGGCGGAAGAGCGTGCGGTTGGCGCCTTCCTGGAGCTTGTCGGCATGCTGCGGCGTGACTTCGATGAAATAGCCGAGCACGCCGTTGTGCTTGATGCGGAGCTGCGGCACGCCGGAGTCGGTGCGGTATTTCGCTTCCAGAGAGGCGATAACGCGGCGCGACTCGTCGCGCAGCTTGCGCACCTCGTCGAGCGGGGCATGCACGCCCGCCAGGATGAAGCCGCCGTCGCGGGCGAGATAGGGCGGCTCGGCGACCAGAAGCAGATCGAGCTGATCGGTCAGGCGCGAGATGCCGGCGATGCCTTCGATCATGTCCATGGCCGCGGCGCGCGCTTCGCCGGGCGAGGGCTTCAGCGGATCGTCGAGTTTCAGCGCACTGCGCAAGGCACGTGCCGCGCGTACGCCGTCCCGCAGATTGGCGAGATCGCGCGGGCCGCCGCGGCCGACCGAGATGCGGGCGAGCGCACGGGCGATATCGGGTGCGCGGCGCAGATCCTCGCGCAGTACGCGGCGCAATTCGGAATCGCCGTGGAAGAATTCGACGGCGTCGTGGCGCGATGCGATAGCGGCGACATCGGTGAGCGGGGCGGCAAGGCGCGCGGCGAGTTCGCGCGCGCCGGCAGCGGTGACGGTGCGGTCGATGGTGGCGAGCAGGCTACCGCGGCGCTCGCCCGACAGCGTCTCGGTGAGTTCGAGGTTGCGCCGCGTCGCTGCGTCGATGCCCATGAAGGCCCGCGGCGCGATGCGCGCGAGCGGCTGCAGCGCGGGAAGATTTCCCTTCTGCGTGAGTTCGAGATAGGCGATCAGCGCGCCGGCCGCCGAAAGCTCGGCGCGGCCGAAGCTGCCGAAACCATCGAGGCTCTGGACCTTATAGTGGCCCTTGAGCGCGCGCTCGCCGGTCGATGAATCGAACTTGATCGAAGGCAGCGGCGAGAGCGCGGGGCCGAGCGCCTTCAAGAGCGGCGCCAGCGCCGCGTCGCCGAGAAGGGCGTCGGGCGTCAGAAGCTCGCGCGGGGCGATGCGGGCCAGCTCGATCCCGATCTCGCTCGCCTCGACGGCCGCGACCCAGAAAGCGCCGGTCGAAATGTCCGCTGCTGCAATCGCGAAGGCGCCGCCGGCGCGGCCGAACGCGGCGAGGACGTTGGCCGCGCGGGCTTCGAGCAGCGAATCCTCGGTCAGGGTCCCGGGGGTGACGAGGCGTACGACATCGCGCCGCACCACCGATTTGCCACCGCGCTTTTTGGCCTCTGCCGGGTCTTCCATCTGCTCGCAGACCGCGACACGAAAGCCCTTGCGGATGAGCTTCTCCAGATAGCTTTCCGCAGCGTGAACCGGGACGCCGCACATCGGGATGTCTTCACCCTGGTGCTTGCCGCGCTTGGTGAGCGCGATATCGAGCGCTTCGGAGGCCCGTACCGCGTCTTCGAAGAAAAGTTCGTAGAAATCGCCCATCCGGTAGAACAGCAGATATTCGGCATGCGCGGCCTTGGTGGCGAGGTATTGCGCCATCATCGGCGTGACGCCGGCGGGGTCGGAGGTCTGCTCGTTCATCGGGGCAGACCTTAACATGCCGCATCGCACACAGCCCCGCGGGCATTGAAAAGCGTCACGGCAAAAGAGGATATTCTGTGGATTGGTTCACAGGTTCGATATGTCCAGCATCAGACGGCCGTCTTTCACCCGCGAGGAAGCCCTCGCCTTTCATGCCGGCGCCAAGCCCGGCAAGCTCGAGATCACGCCGACCAAGCCGATGGCGACGCAGCGCGATCTGTCGCTCGCCTATTCGCCCGGCGTCGCGGTGCCGGTGGAGGCGATCGCGGAGAACCCCGATCTCGCCTACGACTACACGGCAAAGGGCAACCTCGTCGCGGTGATCTCGAACGGCACCGCAATCCTCGGCCTCGGCGATCTAGGCGCTCTCGCCTCCAAGCCGGTGATGGAAGGCAAGGCGGTGCTGTTCAAGCGTTTCGCCGACGTGGATTCCATCGACCTCGAAGTCGACACCACCGATGTCGATGCATTCATCGGCGCCGTGCGCTATCTCGGCCCGACCTTCGGCGGCATCAATCTGGAAGACATCAAGGCGCCCGATTGCTTCGTGATCGAGGAGCGGTTGCGCGAGCTGATGGACATTCCGGTGTTCCATGACGACCAGCACGGCACCGCGATCATCTCCGCCGCCGGCATCATCAACGCGCTGCACCTGACCGGGCGCAAGATCGGCGACATCAAGGTGGTGGTGAACGGTGCCGGTGCGGCGGGCATCGCCTGCCTCGAACTGCTGAAGGCGATGGGCCTGCCCAATGCCAACGCCATCCTGTGCGACACCAAGGGCGTGATCTATCGCGGCCGCACCAACGGCATGAACCAGTGGAAGAGCGCCCATGCGGTGGAGACCGATGCGCGCACGCTGGAAGACGCGATGAAGGATTCCGACGTGTTCCTCGGCCTTTCGGCCAAAGGCGCGGTGACGCCGGAGATGGTGAAATCGATGCGCAAGGCGCCGATCATCTTCGCCATGGCCAATCCCGATCCCGAGATCACGCCGGAAGAGGTCAAGGCGGTGCGGTCCGACGCCATCGTCGCCACCGGGCGCAGCGACTATCCCAATCAGGTCAACAACGTTCTCGGCTTCCCCTATATCTTCCGCGGCGCGCTCGACGTGCGGGCGAAGACGATCAACGAGGATATGAAGATCGCGGCGGCGCAGGCGCTCGCCGAACTGGCGCGCGAGGACGTGCCGGACGAGGTCGCGGCGGCCTATCGCGGCGCACGGCCGGAATACGGACCGGAGTACATCATCCCGGTGCCGTTCGATCCGCGGTTGATCTCGCGCGTGTCGCGTGCGGTCGCCGAAGCGGCGATGAAATCGGGCGTGGCGCGGCGCGAGATCGCCGATCTCGACGCCTATTCCTTCCAGCTTTCGGCGCGGCTCGATCCTTCGGCGGCGCTGTTCCAGCGCATCACCGCCAGCGTGCGCGCCAATCCGAAGCGGGTGGTCTTTGCCGAGGGTGAAGAAGAATCGGTGATCCGCGCCGCGGCGGCGTTCCAGAATTCCGGCCTCGGCAAGGCGATCCTTGTCGGGCGCGAAGAGATCATCAAGGCGGGCATCCGCCGCGCCGGCATGGAGGAGCAGTCGCTCGAGATCCGCGTGCCGCATTCGGCGCAGGAAGCGACGCCTTATGTCGACTATCTTTACAAGCGGCTGCAGCGCCAGGGTTCGCTTTATCGCGACTCGCTGCGCCTCGTGACCAACGACCGCAATGTCTACGCCGCCTCGATGCTGGCGCGCGGCGATGCCGATGCGATGGTGACCGGCGTGACGCGAAGCTATGCCGCGGCGCTGAACGATGTGCGGCTGGTGCTCGATCCGCCCAAGGGTGAGCGGCCGATCGGCGTGATGGTGATCTTCTCGCGCGGCCGCACCGTCTTCGTCGGCGACACCTCTGTGCACGAGATGCCGACGAGCGAGGAGCTCGCGGACATCGCGGTGCAGACCGCTGGCGTGGCGCGGCGCTTCGGCTTCACGCCGCGGGTGGCGATGCTGGCGTCATCGACCTTCGGCTCGCCGCGTTCGGAGCGGTCCGAGCGCATCGTCGAGGCGGTGCATATCCTCGACGGACGCAATGTCGATTTCGAATATGACGGCGAGATCGCCGCCGACGTCGCCCTCGACCGCGAGAAGATGCTGCTCTATCCGTTCTGCCGCCTGACCGATACGGCGAATGTGCTGGTGATGCCGGCGATCCATTCGGCGGCGATTTCGACCCGCCTGCTGGCGCAGATCGGCGGCGTGAGCATGATGGGGCCGCTTCTGGTCGGGATCGAGAAGTCGGTCCAGATCGCCCCGCTCGGCGCCAAGATGAGCGAGATCTTCAACGCGGCTGTGGTGGCGGCGCTTTAAACGCGCACAAACGGCCGCGCGATCATGCCGAGCAGGACGAGCGCGACGAAGGCGCGGTAGAAGCCGAGCGTCACGGCCGTCGGCAGGTAATTCGGATTGGGCTCGATCTGCGAAACCTCGCAGCCGAAGGCGGATGGCACGTCGAGCGTCGCGACGTTGTAGGTGTTGTTCAGCCAGAGCTGTGTGAGCTGCACCGCGCGGTCGCGCTCCGGCGAATAGCCGTCATGGCCGAAGGTCTTGAGGTGCAGCGCACCCATCATCATCCAGGTGCAGTTCGGCGTCTCGTCCTTCAGGCCGTAGCGGCCGAAATTTCCGAAGGCCGAAGCCGGATCGGCGCGGAAGTTCGGATCGCCGCGCTCGAACACCGTGGTCTCGCGTTCGACGAAGGTGCCGAGCGCGATCAGGCCGATGGGCATGGCGAGAAGGCCGAGCACGCCCATCACATAAAGGTGCCAATAGAAGTCGCGGTTGCGGAAGGCATGCGCGATCGGAATGGCGATGAGGAGGATCAGCGCCGGGCCCCAGATCCAGGTCGCCGAGTCGCGCACCAGCACGAAGACATCGAGGAAGAACACATCGGAATCGCCGAAGGCGTCGGCGAGGTTGAAGGTGCTGGTCAGGCCCTTGGGTAGCCAGAAGATGCCGCCGATCCAGGTCGCGGCGAGTACGAGGGCCAGCAGGAACGGCAGGAGCAGCCAGAGATCGGGCCGGAATCCTTCGCCCCGGTGCCAGCGGCGGAACATCCCGGTGCATTCGCGGGAGCCGCGGATGAGCGCCAGCAGCCAGAGCAGAACGAGGCTCAAGGCGCAGAATTTCAGCAGGAGAATCTCGGTCGTCATCGCCCCACCCCGGACCGGGACCTTATCGCCGGAGGCTGTGTCCGGATTGGGGCGGAGACGGATTGGTAACCCTGCCGGCCGCAGGATCGGCGGATGACGGGGCAGCGTTTCGCCAATCTCGACGCGATGCGGGGCGTGTGCGCGCTCAGCGTCGTGCTGTTCCATTGCAGCGGACTGTTCGTAACGGACGAGATCTTCTGTCACGGGTATCTTGCCGTCGACATGTTCTTCATGTTGAGCGGTATCGTCATCGCGCACAGCTATGAAGGACGATTGACCAGCAGCCTCAGCGCTGGCGATTTCGCACGCGCACGTCTCCGCCGGCTCGGGCCGGTCTACTGGACGGGCACGCTGGCCGGGATCGGGATGATGATTCTGGTGGCGCACTACCAGCCGCCGGGCATGTTCTACAACGCCGTGCAGATCGCAGGCCTGTCGCTGATGGCGCTTGTGCTGGTGCCGCAGATCACAATGCCGGCCTTCGGCGGCAGCGCCTATCCGGTCAACGCCGTGGCGTGGTCGTTGATGGGCGAGCTCGTCGCGAACCTGCTTTATGCAAGGTTCATGGTGCGCTGGAGCACACGGACGCTTCTGATCGTGGCCGCAGGCGGCTGGGCGGGATGCGCCGCGATCGCTTATCTCAACCCATCCGGCTGGTGTTTCGGCGCGACAGCTTCGACGGTGCTGCTGACGCCGTTACGCGCGATACCGTCATTCGTCATGGGTGTGGCTCTGTATCGCCGGTGGAAAGCGGACGGGTTCGCACGTGTTCCGCAGGTCACGCCGCTTTTGCCACTTCTGATCTGGCTGGCGATCGCAGAGGTCCCGACCTATGCCGCGACGCCGACATTCGACCTGTTGGTGGTTACGATCGCCTGCCCACTACTCCTCGTCGTCACCATGCGAGCGCCGCAATCGGTGCCGGGGCCACTTCTCTGGCTGGGGGCGATCTCCTATCCGCTCTACGCTTCGCACCTGGCCGTAGTGTTCACGGCACGCAGCACCCCGTTGTTCGGACTGGAGGATGCGCCCAGTCCGCTACGGGCGAGCCTGATGATTGCGGCGTGTCTGGGGCTCGCTTGGGCGATCCATCGCTTTGTCGAGCAGCCGCGCGGCGTAACGCCGTTGCGCAGGCAATTCGAAGTTTGAAACATGCGAAACGGCCCGGCCCTTCAAGGGCCGGAGAAAATCCTGCATGGTGCGGCGCCCCACTCCGCCCGCAGGCTGCCATGACCGATTTCATCGAACGCATCTGGGAAGACGAGATTCTCCCGACCCTCACCGACTACATTCGCATTCCGAACAAGTCGCCGCATTTCGATCACGACTGGGAAGCCAGCGGCCATATGGACAAGGCGGTGGCGATGTTCGAGGCCTGGGCGAAGAAGAAGCTCGCCGGTATCGAAGGTGCGACTCTTGAAGTCGTGCGCCTGAAGGGCCGCACACCGCTGATCTTCATGGAGATCCCGGGAGCGGCGAAAGGAACCGTGCTGCTCTACGGCCATCTCGACAAGCAGCCCGAGATGAAGGGCTGGGACGAAGGCACCGGGCCGTGGGTACCGGTACGCAAGGACGACAAGCTCTATGGCCGCGGCGGCGCCGACGACGGCTATGCGATGTTCGCCTCGCTGGCAGCGATCCTGAAGCTGCGCGAGGAAGGCCGGCCGCATGCGCGCTGCGTCGTCTGCATCGAGGCCTGCGAGGAGAGCGGCTCCTACGACCTTCCGGCCTATATCGACCATCTGGCACCGCGCATCGGCACGCCGGATTTGGTGATCTGTCTCGATTCCGGCTGCGGCAATTACGAGCAGCTCTGGCTCACGACGTCGCTGCGCGGCATCGCGATGGGCAATCTGACCGTCCGCGTCCTGACCGAAGGCGTGCATTCGGGCGATGCCAGCGGCGTGGTGCCGTCTTCCTTCCGTATTGCCCGTTCGCTGATCTCGCGCATCGAAGACGAAGCCACAGGGCAGATGAAGCTCGACGAGCTCTTCGTGCAGGTGCCGCCGGAGCGCCAGGAACAGGCGCGCGCCGCGGCCGATATCCTGGGCGACGCGGTCTATACCAAGCTGCCCTTCGCCGGGCAGACCAAGCCGATGGTGAGCAATCTGAGCGAGGTCATCCTCAACCGCACCTGGCGGCCACAGCTCGCGGTAACCGGGCTCGACGGTTATCCGGAGCCGGAGAATGCCGGCAATGTGCTGCTGCCCTATTCGACGCTGAAACTCTCCATCCGCTTGCCGCCGACCTGCGATGCGACCAAGGCGACGGCGGCGATCAAGGGCGCGCTCGAAGCGGAGCCGCCCTATGGCGCTGAGGTCACGTTCGAGGCGGAGGAGGGACAGGGCGGCTGGAACGCGCCGAGCCTGGCACCCTGGCTGATGGCGGCGCTCGACAAGGCAAGCCAGACGCATTTCGAAAAGCCGGTGGCGTTCATCGGCGAAGGCGGATCGATCCCGTTCATGGGCATGCTGGGCGAGAAATTCCCCGGCACGCAGTTCGTCATCACCGGCGTGCTCGGCCCGAAGTCGAACGCCCATGGTCCGAACGAATTCCTGCACATCCCGATGGCCAAGAAGCTGACGGCGTGCATGGCGGATGTGATCGCCGATCACGCGGCGCGTTGATCCGAGTGGCCACGGCGTGCGTTTAACCTCCGTCCTGGACCGGAGGTTTCATGTCGGTTTCCGCGCTCGAGCGGCCAACTACGCGGCAATATGCTGTGCTCGCGGTGTTCCTTGCCGCGACTCTCGCCGTCGGCGGGCTGGGGTCGGTGGCGACCTTGCCGGAAATTCCGGGCTGGTATGCCGGGCTGCACAAGCCGCCGTTCAATCCGCCGAACTGGGTGTTCGGGCCGGTGTGGACCGCGCTCTACATCCTGATGGCGGTTGCGGCGTGGCGGGTGTGGCGCCGGACGGGCCTTCGCAGCCGCGCCATGACGCTGTTCGCGCTCCAGCTCGGACTCAATCTCGCATGGAGTTTCATTTTTTTCGCAGCCCATGCGACCGGAGCGGCGCTGATCGAACTCGTCGCGCTGGACACGCTCATCGTCTGGACCGCGATCCGCTTCGCGAGAATCGATGCGATCGCAGGCTGGCTGTTCGTGCCCTACATCGCGTGGGCCGGCTTTGCGACTCTGCTCAACGCCGCGATCTGTATGCTAAACTGAGATCGCCGCGCTGCCGGAAACGGTGCGCTCGCCGGGGAAATGCGCCGTCATCGTCGTTCCGGCACCCGGAGCGCTGCTGATCGAGATCGTGCCGCCATGTAGCTCCATCAGCGATTTGCAGATCGGCAAGCCGAGACCCGTACCCTGATGCTTGCGCGCCAGCGCCGAGTCGATCTGTCCGAAGGGCGCGAGCGCGACTTCAATCTCGCCGGGCGACATGCCGATCCCGCTGTCGCGGACCGACAGCTGGATGCCGCCACCTGAATCGAGACAGGAAGAAACGTGAATGCAGCCGCCCACCGGCGTGAACTTGATCGCATTGGACAGGAAGTTGATCAGTATCTGTTTGACGACCCGCGCATCGGCTCTCAGCAAGCCGGCTTCCGGCGATAGGTCTTTCGTCACCTCGAGCACACCGGCTTCGATGCGGCCGCGCATCATGCTCAGGCATTCGGCAGCGGCTTCGGCCACGTCGACCTGGGACTCGTGCAGTTCGAGCTTGCCGGCTTCGAGCTTGGCGAGGTCGAGGACGTCGTTGACGATCGACAGGAGGTGCAGGCCGCTGCGATGGATTTCGCGGGCGTAGTCGGCATATTTGTCCTGGACCGGACCGAAGATCTGACCTGCAATCACCTCGGAAAATCCGATGATTGCATTGAGCGGCGTCCGCAGCTCGTGACTCATATTGGCGAGAAATTGGGTTTTGGTGCGACAGGCATAGTCGGCTTCGCTCAGAGCGACCTTGAGCTGCTCCGAGAGTCGATTGGCTTCGTCGCGGGCGTGGGCCACGGCTGTGATGTCCTGGCTGATGCCGAGCATCTCGTAGCGCCCGCTCGCCAGCTTGTGGCCGGCGCGATAGTGGACATTGAGATGCGTCCAGCTTCCGTCGGCGCCGAGATAGCGCATTTCGGCATTCGCGGTGCCGCCCTCGCGGGTGATGCGTTCGCGGATTTCGGCGTCGCCTGCCTTGTCGTCGGGATGCTGGAGCAGTTCGAGCAGCGGCACCGGGACCGGAGCGCCGGCACCCGGATGACCGAGATTCAGTTCGTTCGAGAAATAGTAGAGCGCGGCGTCGGGATCATAGCGCCAAGGGCCGACCTTGCCGTCGATCAGGAGCTGGTCGCGCATCCAGTTGTAGTGGAGGGCCTCTTCCTGGGGCTCATATTCCCTGCCGAGGTCGGTGAGGATGCCGATGCGTCCGCGGTCATCCGACTTCAGGTCGAGCCGGAACCACGACGCGCCGTCGCCGAAGCGGTAAATTGCCGACATCCCCACAATCGCCGTCCGGGTCGCCTTGCCGCGCAGGATGTTGCCGATATCGACACCATCGCCCTCTGCGGGATCCATTTTCAGGAGCGACAGCAGAACGGTATTGGCGCGGACAATCCGGCGATCTTCCGACAAGACGGCGGCGGCAATTCCGACCCGAGCCAGAACCTCGACGACCTGGAGCATGATCTTCGCCCTGGGGCCGGCACCAGCGCCGGACGATCAGAGGCTAGGACTGTCAGGATTAAGAACTGTGCGCCTTGCGGGGTCCGCAGAAATACGGAGGATGGCGGCCCAGTCGCCCAACCCGGCGGGAACCCGGAACTCCTTGAAACAATAAGCCTCTTGGTGATTGTGGGCATTGGGGAATCTGGCCCGGCGGGCGTCACAACCCTTGCCGTTCCGCCACCCCCTCCCTATATAGCCCCTGACTCGTCAAGGGCCATTTCCGTAGGCTTTTGGCGGGATTTCATCATTCGGGGACGGCCCGGAGGGCGCTTCGTTGAAGGCCAGGAACTCGTCCGCCAGAAGAGGAACTGAACATGGCTAAAGTAATCGGCATCGACCTCGGCACGACCAATTCGTGCGTCGCGGTCATGGAGGGCTCCGCCCCCAAAGTCATCGAGAATGCGGAAGGCGCGCGCACCACGCCCTCCATCGTCGCCTTCGCCCAGGACGGCGAACGCCTCGTCGGCCAGCCGGCCAAGCGGCAGGGCGTCACCAATCCCGAATTCACCTTCTTCGCGATCAAGCGCCTGATCGGGCGCCGGTTCGACGATCCGATGACCCAGAAGGACATCGGCATGGTCCCGTACAAGATCGTGAAGGCGGACAACGGCGATGCCTGGACGCTCGGCCGCGAGAACAAGAAGTTCAGCCCGTCGGAAGTCAGCGCCTTCATCCTCCAGAAGATGAAGGAAACCGCCGAGGCGCATCTCGGCGAGAAGGTCACGCAGGCGGTCATCACCGTCCCGGCCTACTTCAACGACGCGCAGCGCCAGGCGACCAAGGACGCCGGCAAGATCGCGGGTCTTGAAGTCCTGCGCATCATCAACGAGCCGACGGCCGCAGCGCTTGCTTACGGCCTCGACAAGAAGTCGAGCGGCACGATCGCGGTCTACGACCTCGGCGGCGGCACGTTCGACGTCTCGGTGCTCGAGATCGGCGACGGCGTGTTCGAAGTGAAGTCCACGAACGGCGACACGTTCCTGGGCGGTGAAGACTTCGACCAGCGGCTGGTCGGCTATCTCGCCGACGAGTTCAAGAAAGAGAACGGCATCGACCTGCGCAACGACCGTCTGGCGCTCCAGCGCCTGAAGGATGCGGCGGAGAAGGCGAAGATCGAGCTCAGCTCCGCGCAGCAGACCGAAGTGAACCTGCCGTTCATCACGGCCGACGCCTCGGGTCCGAAGCATCTCACCATCAAGATCACCCGCGCCAAGCTGGAAGCGCTGGTCGACGACCTGATCCAGAAGACCGTCGGCCCGGTGAAGGCCGCGCTGAAGGATGCCGGCGTCACGGCGAACCAGATCGACGAAGTCATCCTGGTCGGCGGCATGACCCGCATGCCGAAGGTGCAGGAAGTCGTGAAGCAGCTCTTCGGCAAGGAGCCGCACAAGGGCGTCAACCCGGATGAAGTCGTCGCCATCGGCGCGGCGATCCAGGGGGGCGTTCTGAAGGGCGAAGTGAAGGACGTCCTCCTGCTCGACGTGACCCCGCTGTCGCTGGGCATCGAGACGCTGGGCGGCGTGTTCACCCGCCTGATCGACCGCAACACCACGATCCCGACCAAGAAGTCGCAGATCTTCTCGACGGCTGAGGACAACCAGACCGCCGTCACGATTCGCGTCTTCCAGGGCGAGCGCGAGATGGCGGCCGACAACAAGCTGCTCGGCCAGTTCGACCTGATGGGTCTGCCGCCGGCGCCGCGCGGCGTGCCGCAGGTGGAAGTCACCTTCGACATCGACGCCAACGGCATCGTCTCGGTGACCGCCAAGGACAAGGCGACCAACAAGGAACAGCAGATCCGCATCCAGGCGTCTGGTGGTCTGTCGGACGCCGACATCCAGAAGATGGTCAAGGAAGCCGAAGCCAACGCCGCCGACGACAAGAAGCGGCGCGAGGCTGTCGAAGCCAAGAACCAGGCCGACGCGCTGGTCCATTCGACCGAGAAGGCGCTGACCGAGCATGGCGACAAGGTCGACGCCAATGAGCGGACCGGTATCGAGAACGCGATCGCGGCCCTGAAGGAAGCGATCAAGGGCGACGATGCCGAGGACATCAAGGCCAAGACCCAGTCGCTGGCGCAGGCTTCGATGAAGCTGGGCGAGGCGATGTACAAGGCGCAGCAGGCCGGCGGCGAGGAAGCCGCAGCGCCGGGCGGCGATGCGCCGAAGGACGACAATGTCGTGGACGCGGAGTTCTCCGAGGTCGACGACAAGGACAAGAACAACTGACGTTTAGGTCAGGAGACTGAACACGAGCGCCGGATCGTCTGAAGTGGGACTTCCCGATTTCAGGCATCCGGCGTTCGGCTTTTGAGAGTAGCGGGCTGGTCGGATGAAGCGTTGTTATTACGAAGTTCTGGGCTGCCAGAAGGGCGCCGGCGTCGCCGAGCTGAAGACGAGCTATCGCAAGCTGGCGATGGAATTCCATCCCGACCGCAATCCCGGCGACCAGACCGCCGAGGTCAAATTCAAGGAAATCAACGAAGCCTATGACGTCCTGAAGGACGACCAGAAGCGCGCCGCTTACGACCGCTTCGGCCATGCCGCCTTCGAGAACGGCATGGGCGGTCGGGGGCCGAGCGGCTTCGACTTCGCCTCGTCCTTCACCGACGTGTTCGACGACCTGTTCGGCGAGTTCATGGGTGGGCGCGGGCGGCGGCGGCAGAACCGCGGCGGCGACCTGCGCTACAATCTCGAGATCACGCTCGAGGAATCGTTCAAGGGGCGCAATGCCGAGTTGAAAGTGCCGAGCGCGGTGGCCTGCGAGGCCTGCGGCGGCTCCGGCGCCGAGCCGGGTCACAAGGCCGAGCAGTGCCCGACCTGTTCGGGGATCGGCAAGGTTCGCGCCCAGCAGGGCTTCTTCACCGTCGAGCGCACCTGCCCCGGCTGCCGTGGCACCGGGCGCATCATCAAGAACCCGTGCAAAGGCTGCAAAGGCCAGGGTCACGTCCAGAAGGAACGCACGCTCAGCGTCGACATTCCGGCCGGCGTCGAGGAAGGCACGCGCATCCGGCTCTCCGGCGAGGGCCAGGCCGGGATGAATGGCGGACCGGCCGGCGATCTCTACATCTTCATCTCGATCAAGGCGCACGAGATGTTCCAGCGCGAGGGGCATGACCTCTATTGCCGCGCACCGGTGAGCTTCGTCACAGCGGCGCTCGGCGGATCGATCGACGTGCCGACGCTGGACGGCAGCCGTGCCCAGGTGAAGATCCCGGAAGGCGCGCAGTCCGGACGCCAGTTCCGCCTGCGCGGCAAGGGCATGCCGGTGCTGCGCGGCGGCGGCATGCGCGGCGACCTGCATGTCGAGGTCGTGGTCGAGACGCCGGTGAAGCTGTCGAAGAAGCAGAAAGAGCTGCTCAAGGAATTCGACAAGCTGAGCGAAGAAGGCTGCCATCCCGAGAGCGAAAGCTGGCTGGCCAAGGCGAAGAAGATCTTCGGCGGCGAAGCCTGACGCAACTTTCCTCGTCATCCCGGCCGAGCGAAGCGAGGCGAAGGAGATGACAACTGAGTTTGTTCATGCTCGATAACTTACGTTTCCTCACCCGTTTGATCCTTCAGCCGCGCACCACCGGCGCCATCGCACCGTCCGGTCCCGGCTTGAGTCGCGCCATGGCGGCGCAGATTCCGGCCGGTGCAGCCGGGCCGATCCTCGAGCTTGGACCGGGCACCGGTGTCGTCACCGGAGCCATCCTGGACCGCGGCATCGCGGCCGACCGCGTGACAGCGGTCGAATACAGCGAACCCTTCGCTGCGATGGTTGCGGAACGCTATCCCGGCGTACACGTCATCAACGGCGACGCCTTCGATCTTCAGAAGACGCTCGGCCCGCGCGCCGGTCTGAAATTCTCCGCCGTGCTGTCGAGCATGCCGCTGGTCAATTTTCCGATGGCGCTGCGCCAAAAACTGATCGCCGACATCTTTACGCGGCTGGAGCCCGGCGCGCCGTTCATCCAGTTCTCCTATCGCCTCGGATCGCCGGTTCCGCCGCCGCAGGGTGCCAGCGTCACGCGCGCGGCCTTTGTCGCGCTCAATCTTCCGCCCGCGCGGGTGTGGGTCTATCGCTAGACGAATTTCGCCGGAACCCTTCGCCGGCCCGCGCATTGGCAAATGATGCGCCTTTTATCGGAAGCCACCGCCTTGCCGCCGCGTGCCGATCGCATCGGAGCACGCCCGCCCAATGAGAAAGCTGCGTTCCTGCGCGGCCTGATCGCGAGGCCGCTCGATGTCTCGGCCCTCATGCCATCGAGCAAGCATATGGCGCGCGCCATGGCGGAGCTGATACCCGGCAATGACGGACCTGTGCTGGAACTCGGACCCGGGACCGGCGCGGTGACAGATGCCATCATCGAGCACGGCGTTCCCGAGGGCCGCATCGTTGCCATCGAATGCAATCGGCCCTTCATCGCCGCGCTGACGAAAAGATTTCCGAGGCTGAAGCTGATCGAAGGTGATGCATCGCAGATGGCATCGCTGGTCGGCGGGTCGCGCGAGCGCTTCAGTGCCGTGGTTTCCGGGCTGCCGCTGATCAATCTGCCGATGCACAAGCGCCGCGCGATCATCGATGCGGCGTTGGCCCGCCTGAAGCCGGGTGCGCCGTTCATCCAGATTTCCTATCGCGGCCGGCCGGCGGTGCCGGCTTCGCCGACCCTGTCCGTCACGCGGGCGCGCCGCATCTGGCGCAATCTTCCGCCGGGCTATGTCTGGGTCTATCGCAGGCGCGAACCCGGGATGATGCCGGCGGACCGGTCAGAAGACATCCCTTAGGGTTATGACGCAGCGCCGCCGTTTGCCTGCGCGATCCACCACGAGGCGCAACCGCGTACCGACCGGCCCCTTCAGCAAATCCGAGAGTTGCGCTTCTTCGAGATCGCGCGGAGATTTGCCGTCGATCGTCTCGATAACATCTTCTTCTTGCAGGCCTGCTTCGGCCGCAGGACTTGGCGCAAAGAGCGTCGTGATCTTCCATCCGTTGCCGCTTCGCGACAGGCGGAAACCCGTCCTGTTATAGATGTCGCGCTGCCCGTAAGACCGGTTGGGTTCGAGAATGATGCGACGGCGCATATAGTCGAACGTCAGATTGAACTTGCGGAGTATGCCGAGCCCGACATTGGCCGCGACATAGCGATCGGCATCGAAGCCCGAATGCTGAAGCGAAATGCGCGTCACCGGATCGCGGACTTCGGCAACGGGTCGTCCGTCCGGGCCGTTAAAAGCAACGCTATGGACCCGCTTGCGTGCCCACACGCCTTTCGTGACGCCGACCGATCTCCCGTCGTAGGGAATATCGGCCAAGTACCGTTGCTTGAGGCCGTATCGCCGGGCGAATGGCGCGATCAGCAGCAGAGAGCCCGTGTCTCCGGTATCGATGGCAAAGCGTCCGGCGATGCCATCGATAGATCCGATCACCTCAGGCTGGTTGTCCTGCAAATGAAACGGAACCACGACGCCCTTGCCGTCATATCTGAACGCTTGTGGCCTCGTCAGCGTCATGACATTGCGGTCGAAATCGATGTGCACCACGAAACGCTGGAGGATTTCGAGGCCGATGAGCCCTTCGTCCGGATCCGGCGGATAGAACGGAAAGCCGTGAAAGCTTAACCCCCGGACTTTCGCGCCGCCGAGCGCGATCGCACCGATACTTCCGATACCGGTGACGACCGTGCCTTCGCCGCCGCCGCTGAACCGATACCGCCCATGGGTTTTTGCATTCAGCTTAGCGATCGTGTCCGGCTGCAGGAACAGGCTGCCACCGCTGTCGAACCATGCCTCCAGACGGAGGCCATCGACTGTCACCGGAACGAGGATTCGGTTGTTCGACGCGATCCGGAACGGGATTTCGACGCGGTCGCTGCCAGCCGGGAATTCGACATCGGATGTCGGCCGCGGCGGAACGGCGTAGAGACGATCGGAAATCTGCAGGTTGATGTCGACGGATTGCACGTGCTCGACGATCTCCGGGCTTTGGTCGCCGCCGTCGCCATGGCCGATATTGAAGGGCAGGTTCACGCCATCGACCATGCGATAATCGGAAAAGGTGGTCACCAGCTCGGCTTCCGCCTGCTGCTCCACGGTGCGCGCCAGGAGATGGGTTCGATGATCTATCCAGGCTTGAAAGGGTCGTCCGCCGGCCGGCGTGATGCTGAGGATGTCATACACGCTGTCGCCTATGCGCTTCGAGCCGACAGCCGCGATGGTCGCGGGAACGCGTTCCGGAAACCACCACGCACGGGAGATCTGGAATGCCTCGTCTGCCGCGGCAAGCAGTGCATCGGTGTCCCCGAAGGTATAGGCAATGCCGCTGCGCCCCTGAATCCAGGGCGTGACGCCGTCGAAGCCGGTCTGCCTGACGGAATGCGGCCCCGAGACGCGCAGCATATAGCGTCCCGTCCGGACGTCTTCCCATTGCTCGCGGCGCTCGTCCTCGCCGCCATTCCGCACGGCGGTGACCGTGTGCAAGCTGCGGATTTCGTTCCATCGGCTGCCGCCAGATGCAGCCTTCATCTGCGCCAGGATTTCGGCCGGATTCTGCGAAATTGGGCCGGCAAAAGCCGGCCAAGCGCAGCAGCCCAACAGGAGCGACAGCCCCAGCTTCCGCCGGAGCGAATGGTGGAAACGGTGTTTCATCCTCGAAGTCTGCGGATACTGCCGCCGCCTGTCTTGAACGAGCGAAACCTCAGGTTCCGGTTCAATTGGCCAGGTGTCGGCGCCAATGTGCCGGCGTGAAGCCGGTCTGCGCGCGAACGAGGCGCGTCATATGGCTTTGATCGGAAAAGCCGGCCTCATAGGCGACTTGGGAAAGGGGCTGTTCACGATTGCCGAGCAGGAGAATGGCATGACCAACCTGCACCGTCCGCACATAATCCCCGATGCTGCATCCATAAGTCCGGCGAAATGCCCGCGCCAGGTAGACGGGATGAACCCCTGCCAATTCGCCAAGTTCACGAAGGCGGGGCGGCCGCAACCCTTCCGCTTCGAGGCGATCTCGAACGTCTTTCAACCAACGCGCGCCATGGGCTTCCGCCGCGCGTGTTCGACCGAGGGTATCGATCATGTCTGCAATGAGAGTTTCCGCCACAAGGGAGGAATGGGGGTCGCGATACTCGATTTCGCGGCGCAGTCTCGCTGCCAAGCCGAATGATCGTGTGTCCTTCCTGTGCCATCCGGATGTGAAAAGCCCGGCCACCGGACGAAGCGCGTCGGGCACTCCGGGTTCGACTTCGATCGTCAGCAGCCGGACGTGCGCAGGACCGTGGACTTCGGAGTGATGCTCTCCCTCAGGATGAAGGATCACGGTTCCCGGTACCGCCTCACGGGTGCGGGCCTCGAAGCGCTCCTCATAGCCGCCGGACAGCACGATGCAGATGCTGGCATGTTCATGGTCGTGCCGGGCGATTTCCAGAAGGGACGGATAGGATCCTTCCGTCACGACGAAGCCCTCCAATCGCCGGCGGAACAGAATTTCCCCGTGCAAGTCGACGCGCCGCCCGGCCGCTGCCTCACCGGTTTGCAGCGCTGTCATGCAGAGCACCTCCCGACGCTCGTATAGAGCGTAAGTATAGCGAAGACGCGCATGCCCGATCAAAAGGCTCGCGGGGTATGCCGCGGTCCTTCATCGCTGCCAGGCGAGAGATGCTATTCCGCCGCTTCCGCCAGCACCGGCGCGGCTTCGAGAACGTCCTTGCCGACATGGGCTTCGAACTTCTTGAAGTTGTCGCGGAACATGGCGACCAGCTTGCGCGCCTGCGCGTCATAGGCCGATTTGTCGGCCCAGGTGTCGCGCGGGTTGAGGATCTTTGTATCCACGCCCGGCACCGAGACCGGCACGCGGAAGCGGAAATGCGGATCGATGCGCATCTCGGCATTGGCCAGCGAACCGTCGAGCGCGGCGTTGAGCAGCGCGCGGGTCGCCTTGATCGGCATGCGGCTTCCTTCGCCGAAGGCGCCGCCGGTCCAGCCGGTGTTGACCAGCCAGCAATCGGCCTGATGCAGGCCGATGAGGTCGCGGAGGAGGTTGCCGTATTCCGACGGATGGCGCGGCATGAACGGTGCGCCGAAGCAGGTGGAGAAGGTGGGCTGCGGCTCCTTGCCGAGACCCTTCTCGGTACCGGCGACCTTGGCGGTGAAGCCGGAGAGGAAGTGATACATCGCCTGCGATGGCGTGAGCTTGGCGATCGGCGGCAGCACGCCGAAGGCATCGGCCGTCAGCATGATGACGTTCTTGGGATGACCGGCGCGGCCGGTTTCCGACGCGTTCGGGATGAAGTCGATCGGATAGGCGGCGCGGGTGTTTTCCGCGTACTTCGCGCTGTCGAGATCGAGGCTTCGCGTCGCGTCGTCCATCACGACGTTCTCGAGCACGGTGCCGAAACGTTCGGTGGTCGAGAAGATCTCGGGCTCGGCTTCGCGGCTGAGCTTGATCACCTTGGCGTAGCAGCCGCCTTCGATGTTGAAGACGCCGTGTTCGGACCAGCCGTGCTCGTCGTCGCCGACGAGGGTGCGCGAGGCGTCGGCGCTGAGCGTCGTCTTGCCGGTGCCGGAAAGGCCGAAGAAGATTGCGGACTTGCCGTCCTTGCCGACATTGGCCGAGCAGTGCATCGACATGATGCGCTTTGCCGGAAGGAGGTAGTTCATGATCGTGAACACCGACTTCTTCATCTCGCCGGCATAGGACGTTCCGCCGATCAGGATCAGCTTCTTGGAGAAATTGACCGCAATGACCGTCTTGGACGCGCAGCCATGTCTGGCCGGGTCGGCTTCGAAGCTGGGAAGATCGATGATCGCGAATTCGGGATTGAAGCCCTTGAGCTGATCGGCCGTGGGGCGGATCAGGAGCTGGTGCACGAAGAGCGAGTGCCAGGCGTATTCGGTGACGATGCGGACCGGGAGGCGGTGGCTGAGATCGGCGCCGCCGAAGAGATCCTTGGCGAAAAGCTCGCGGCCTTCCGCGTGCTTCATCATGTCGGCATAGAGCACGTCGAAATGCGCCGGCGTCATCGCCTTGTTGTTGTCCCACCAGACCTGCGAGTCGGTGTTCTCGTCGCGCACGACGAACTTGTCGGAAGCGGAGCGGCCGGTGTGCTCGCCGGTGAGCACGACGAGCGGCCCATCCTTGGCCAGCTTGCCCTCGCCGCGGGCGATCGCGATTTCATAAAGCTCGGACGGCGTCAGATTCCAGCGCACGCCCTTCAGATTGCGAAAGCCCTGTTGCTCAAGGCCGTGGGCCCCGTTTGTCGACATGATGTACCTCGAGATGCCAAAACCCACGGGCCGCGCTTCGTGACGGCGCGCTCCGTATCGCCGCGAAAATAGTGGGTGGCACCCCCCGCAGCAACGCAGGGATAGGACCAATCCGCTCAAAATATATTACTTTGTTCAATGGCTTAAAATGACACCGGTGGCAATGTGACAGTGTCTAACCGTCGCGGGGCCGGTTTTGGCCGCCGTCATAACAGGTTATGACCCAGCCATGAGTCTCAGCGACGACGAAGTAGACCGCTATGCCAGGCACATCGTGCTGCGCGAAGTTGGCGGCGCCGGCCAGGCCCGGCTGAAGCGCGCCCGGGTGCTGGCGGTCGGGGCCGGCGGGCTGGGCAGTCCGTTGATTCTCTACCTTGCCGCCGCCGGCGTGGGGACGCTGGGGATCGCCGATTTCGACACCGTCAGCCTGTCCAACCTGCAGCGGCAGATTGCGCACCGGACCGAGGATGTCGGCCGGCCCAAGACGGAATCGGCGGCCGCGGCGGCGCACGCGCTCAATCCGCATGTCGAGGTCGTTCGCCACGATGTCCGGATCGATGCCGGTAACGTCCTCGACCTGATCGCCGGCTACGACATCGTCGCCGACGGCTCGGACAACTTCGCCACCCGCTTCCTGATCAACGATGCGTGCTTCTTCGCAAAGAAGACGCTGGTAAGCGCCGCGGTCACGGAGTTCGACGGCCAGCTCTCGACCTTCAAGCCGCATATCGCCGGCTGCCCCTGCTACCGCTGCCTGTTCCCGGAGCCGCCGCCGCCCGGCACGGCGCCTTCGTGCTCGGAGACCGGCGTGCTGGGCGCGGCCGCCGGCGTCATGGGCACGTTGCAGGCGCTGGAGGTGATCAAGGAGATCACCGGTGCGGGCGAAAGCATGGCAGGCAAGTTGCTGATTTACGAAGCCTTAAGCACGCGCTTCCGCACCGTATCGTTCAAAGCCGATCCGGCCTGCGCGCTGTGCGGCGCGACGCCGACAATCCGCGCGCTGACGGCAACCGCTGCTTAACCGCCACTTAAGTCTGGGCACGGCAAGATGCTCCCTACGGCAAATTACGGCCGTGGAGCTACGTATGGCACTCAGCATCCATTATGAGGTCTTCTCACGCGTCGGCGCCAAGGGCGCCTGGAAGATGCTCGACATCCGCGGCGACCGCGAGGCCGCGATCGAGTTTGCCCAGAGCCTGATGGCCGAAGAGAAGGCGACCGGCGTCAAGGTCGTCAAGGAAACCTATAACGAGGACACCGGCGATTTTCTCTCGCTCAAAATCTTCGAAGACGGTCACAACCAGGTGAAGACGCAGCCGGCGCAGGAAGACATGCCGCATGCCCTGCCCTGCTTCAAGCCGGACGATCTCTACTCCTATCACGCACGCGCGACGATGACGCGGCTGCTGGCGGATTTCCTGGCGCGGATGCGCATCACCATCACCGAACTGATCCATCGCGCCGACATGCTGGAGAAGCTTGAGGCGACCGGCACGCTGGTGCAGCATTGCATCCAGAAGATCGCGGTCGCGCAGGCATCTTCGACTTCGGCACCGGTGCAGCAGATCGTCAAGAACCTGAACGAGCTGACCACCAAGGCGTTCAACCGGGTCTATCGCGACGAACGCAACAAGGTGTTCCCCAACACCAAGGCCGGCGGCTTCGGAAAGCTCGCGACGTCGCTCGCGGATCAGGGCGACGGCCAATATCTGCTGAACGGCGCGATCGCGCGGCATCTGAAGGACGCCAAGAACTGGGACGAAAAGGTCTATAGCCTGCTCGGCCTCTGCGCCGAAGCGCCGGCCGAAGGGCCGGGCCGCCAGCTTCTGCTCCGCGCCATCGATTCGCTGATTGCCGAAGTGCTGGCCGGGTCGGCGGCATTGCACGAGCTTATCGGGCCCAAGGAAAATCTCGGTGAGGCGCTGATGAGCCTCGTGCAGCTGTTTCTCGGTCAGGAGCCGCCGGGCGGCGGCGAGCGCGCCGGTCTCGCCGCGCTGACCCAGCATTTCGCGGCGGATACGCTGCCCGAGGCCCGCACCGCGATCGCCAACCGCATCCTTGCGGAGTTCAAGAGCAGCAAGCGGCTGTGCCCGCAATCGCTCGACGACGAGTTCAAGACACTGCGCCAGATCGCCAACCGCGTGGTGCTGGGCATCGGAAAGTATCTGAGCCACGAGGACCTGATCACCGCATTCACACTGCGCTCCAAACGGCTCATCTCGCATGAGACGCTGGGCGGCTGCCTGGCTGCGGCGACGACGCCGGACGACAAGCTCGAACGGCTGCTGTTCATCGAGGAAAACATCATCGGCACGGAGAACAAGCGTCAACTCGCGGGCTTCGTGACGCCGGTGCTGACCGCGGCCAGCTTCGAAACGCATTTCCTTGCCAGCAAGACGCCGGTCATGGCGAAGCTGCAGCGTCTCGCACAGCTCCAGACGCGCGTCCGCCGCTCCGGATTCCAGGAGAACCAGCGCGCCGAGATGAGCGATCTGCTCGACAAGCTGGCCAACGATCTGGAGCAGCGTGCGAAGATCTTCGAGGCCGTCGAAGCAAAACCCGGCAGCGCGGTCGAGAAGGCGACGACCATCCTGCGGCTGTGCACCGGCGGCGTCCTGACCGAGGGCAAGCTGTCGGCGAGGGCGCGCGAGCTCGTCCTCGGCTATCTTGGCCGGCCGGGATTCCTGACCGGCTATATCGCGCAATCGGCCCAGAGCGGCGCCAAACCGAGCGCGGATGCGGTCATGGCCGAGCTGGTGCAGACGCTTGGCAAGGCCGGAATTACTGCCGAAACCGGGCTGCGGAACATCGCCGCCTAGCGGCGCGCATCCGCGCATGGCAGCCTGACCGCATGGATCGGCCGGGCCGTCTCCCATGATGTTCACCAAGCGCCTGCGCGAGCCGGTGATGCGGGGCGAGATCACGTGCAGCGTGCGCATCTGGCAGCGGCCGCATGTGAAGCTGGGCGGGACTTATCCGCTTGGCCCGGGACATATCCGCGTGACCGCGATCCGGGAAATCGCGCTGTCCGACATCACGCCTTCGCTGGCGCGGCGCTCCGGCTTTGCCGGGGTGGTCGATCTGTTGAAGACCGCCAAGCATGGCAAGGGCGAGAAGGTGTATCTCGTGGAGTTCGTCTACGAGGACTGACGCGTTTCGGGCTCGAACAGCGTGTCCCAGGCGATGGCGATGGCCCCCAGCGTGATGAACACATCGGCGCCGTTGCAGACGAAGAGCGGAAAGCTGCCGAGGCGCACGACCAGAAAGTCGAACACCGCGCCGTGGATGTAGCGATCGACGATATTGCCGAGCGCGCCGCCGACGATGAGGCCAAGGCCGAGGGAGAGGATCGGCTTGGTCGAGCGGAAGGCCCAGACCGCGATGACGACAATGATGGCGCTGAGCGCCAG
The DNA here is from genome assembly GCA_018241025.1 of Pseudomonadota bacterium. GTDB lineage: Bacteria > Pseudomonadota > Alphaproteobacteria > Micropepsales > Micropepsaceae > Rhizomicrobium. Next base: position 217,533 of record JAFEEQ010000004.1, on the reverse strand, counting down.
GGCGAGAACCGCGCTGCCCATGCTTTCGCTCTGCCAGAACAGGCTGAACGAGACACCGCGGTTCCATGCGTAATGCGTGTCGAGCAGGCCGGGGATCAGCGTCAGCCCGTCCCAGTCATGCGCCAGCAGGAGTCGCTTGATCGCGATGTCGAGAACGAACGCGACGACGATGGCCGCGGCGGCATAAATGCGCGGGCGGGTGATCAATGCGCGGCGTCCCAGTTCTGGGCGGCGCGGGCGTCGACGGTGAGGGGGACGCTGAGCGCGACGGCGGGGAGCGACGCCTTTTCCATCACCGATTTCGCGATCGCCTGGGTCTTTTCGACTTCGGAGTCCACGGCTTCGAAAATCAGTTCGTCGTGCACCTGCAGGAGCATCTTTGCCTTCAGCTTCTTCGCCTTGAGCGCGTCGGGCATGCGGACCATGGCACGGCGGATGATGTCGGCGGCGGTGCCCTGAATCGGGGCGTTGATCGCGGCGCGCTCGGCCCCGCCGCGATGCGCCGGAATGGTCGAGCGGATCTCGCGGATGTGGACGCGGCGGCCGAACAGTGTCTCGACATAGCCGTGCTCGCGCGCGGAGGCTTTGGTTGCCTCCATATAGTCGCGGATGCCGGGGAAGCGCTGGAAGTATTTCTTGATGTAGTCGTCGGCTTCGCCGCGGCCGATGCCGAGCTGGTTGGCGAGGCCGAAGGCCGAGATGCCGTAGATGATGCCGAAATTGATCGCCTTGGCGCGGCGCCGGGTCTCGGCCGGCATGCCCTTGATCGGCACGCCGAACATCTCCGATGCGGTCATGGCATGGATGTCGAGTTCGTCGGCGAAGGCTTTCTTCAGCTGCGGGATGTCGGCGATGTGGGCGAGCAGGCGCAGTTCGATCTGCGAATAGTCGGCGCTGATCAGCTTCGAGCCCTTGGGCGCGATGAAGGCCTGGCGGATGCGGCGGCCTTCCTCGGTGCGGACCGGGATGTTCTGGAGGTTCGGGTCGGTCGAGGCGAGGCGGCCGGTGGAGGTCGCGCCCATAGCGTAGGAGGTATGCACCCGGCCGGTTTTCGCGTTCACATAGGTCGGCAGTGCGTCGGTGTAGGTGCCGCGCAGCTTGGCGAGGCCGCGCCAGTCGAGAACCAGCTTGGCGATAGGATGGCCCTGCGCCGCGACGTCTTCCAGAATATCGGCATCGGTCGACCAGGCGCCGGTCTTGGTCTTGCGGCCGCCTTCGAGCTTGAACTTGCCGAACAGGATGTCGCCGAGCTGCTTGGGTGAGCCGATGTTGAATTCCTGGCCGGCGAGCTTGTGAATCTCCTTCTCCATCTTCGCCTGGTCCTTGGCGAAATCGTTGGAGAGGCGGCGCAGAAGATCGGGATCGATGGTGATGCCGGTCATCTCCATGTCGGCGAGCACGGTGACGAGCGGACGTTCCAGTGTTTCGTAGACCGTGGTCTTGCCGTCCGCCGGCAGGCGAGCCTTGAGCAGGAGATAGAGGCGGAGTGTGACGTCGGCATCTTCGGCGGAATAGCGCGTCGCCTCCTTGATCGGCACGCAGTCGAAGGTGACCTTGTCCTTGCCCTTGCCGGCGACGTCGCTGAACGAAATCGGCGTGTGGCTGAGATGCAGTTCCGACAGCTCGTCCATGCCGTGGCCGTGAAGGCCGCCATCGAGGACGTAGGAGATCAACATCGTGTCGTCATAGGGCGCGACGCGGATGCCGCGCTGGGCGAAGATGGTGAAATCGTATTTCAGGTTCTGCGCGATCTTGAGCACGCCGGGGTCTTCGAGCAGCGGCTTGAGTTTGGCGAGAACATCCTTCTCCGTCATCTGCACGATGTCGGAGGTGCCGCCGAGATCGAGCACGTCGCCCTTGCGGTGGCCGCAGGGGATGTAACACGCCTCACCCGGCGCGACCGCGAGCGACACGCCGCAGAGACCGGCAACCATCGCGTCGAGGCCGGTGGTTTCGGTATCGACGCAGACATGGCCGACATCGCGGGCCCGGGCGATCCAGGCGTCGAGGTCCCTGGCCGTCGTGACCGTTTTGTAAGCGTCGAGATCGATCGCCTTGACGATGGCGCCACGATCCATCACCGCGCCGATCTGGGAGGCGGCGGGCTTCGGGGTATCTTTTTCGACCGTCTTGACGACGCGGTTGGCGGCAGATGCGGAAGGTTCGACGGCCGCAGCGATGCCATCGATATCTTCGATGCCGAAATGCGCCGCGACGCGCTTGGTGATGGTGTTGAACTCCATCCCCTTCAGGAAGGCGATCAGCGTCTTGGGTTCGGGCTCCGCCACCGCGAAGCTGTCCGGTTGCTCGGGGAGTTTGGCGTTGTCGTCGAGCGTGACGAGCTTCTTCGAGACGCGCGCGTTCTCGGCATTCTCGATCAGGGTTTCGCGGCGCTTGGGCTGCTTGATCTCGTTCGCTTTCTTCAGAAGCGTTTCGAGGTCGCCATACTGGTTGATGAGCTCCGCAGCCGTTTTGATGCCGATGCCGCGTACGCCCGGGACGTTGTCGACGCTGTCGCCGGCGAGCGACTGGACCTCGATCACCTTGGAGGGCGGGACGCCGAATTTCTCGATCACCTCGGCCGAGCCGATGCGCTTGTTCTTCATCGTGTCGAACAGCTCGACCTGGCCGTCGACCACGAGCTGCATCAGGTCCTTGTCGGAGGAGACGATGGTGCAGCGGGCGCCGGCCTCGCGGGCGAGGCGGGCATAGGTTGCGATCAGGTCGTCGGCCTCGAAGCCCGGCTGCTCGACGCAGGCGACGCCGAAGGCGCGGGTGGCGTCGCGCACCAAGGGAAATTGCGGGATCAGGTCTTCGGGCGGCGGCGGACGATTGGCCTTGTAGGCGTCGTAGATCTTGTTGCGGAAGGTGATCGCGCCGGCATCGAAGACGACCGCGAGATGCGTCGGCTGCTCCGGACCTCTCATGTCCTCGAGCAGCTTCCACATCATGTTGCAGTAGCCGCTGACGGCGCCGACCGGCAGGCCGTCAGACTTGCGGCTGAGCGGCGGCAGGGCGTGATAGGCGCGGAACAGGTAACCCGAGCCGTCGATCAGGTAGAGGTGATCGCCTTTCTTCAGCCCGGACTTGCTCAATGGCGGTGTGCCCCCGGCTTCAGCACGAAGCGGCGGTCGCAATAGGGGCATTCGACGAAATCGGCGTCGCCCATCTCGAGATAGACCTTGGGGTGGCCGAGCGCCCCGCCGATCCCCTGGCAGGAGACGCGGGTATCTTCGACTTCGATCACTTCGGGGGCTTCGATGGGCATGGCGTCCGGTTCTGGCTGGGGCGGGCGGATAATAGTCCGTGGCCGTGGCCCCGCAACCCACCTTCGCGCGGCTTCGGTGGACAGGGGCACTCTTTCCGGAGACTGCTGACACGCGCTAACCTAAGCCATGGTCACGCTGAATCGCATCTATACGAAGACGGGCGACAAGGGCGAAACCGCGCTTGGCGACGGTACGCGGCGGCCCAAGAGCGATCTGCGCGTCGCCGCCTATGGCACGGTGGACGAGACCAATGCCGTCATCGGCGTCGCCCGGCTGCATGCGCAACACGAACTCGATGCCATGCTGGGGCGGATCCAGAACGACCTGTTCGATCTCGGCGCCGATCTCGCGACGCCGGAGGACGGGCGGCGCGGCGAAGGGCGCTTGCGCATCGTCGATGCGCAAGTGGACCGGCTGGAGCGCGAGATCGACCTGATGAATGCGGCGCTGAAGCCGCTCGATTCCTTCGTGCTGCCCGGCGGGATGCCTGCCGCGGCGTATCTACATGTCTCGCGCACGGTCGCGCGGCGCGCCGAACGGCTGATGGTGGAACTGGCGCACGTGGAGACGGTCGGTCCGGCGGCGATCCGCTACATCAACCGGCTGTCGGATCACCTGTTCGTCGCGGCAAGGCTGGCCAATGACGGCGGGAAGAAGGACGTGCTCTGGGTGCCGGGCGCCAATCGCTGAGCGTCAGTGCTCGGATACGTCAGCCGTGCGGCGGCCGAACAGGAAGGCGAGGATGATCCCGGGCACGCCGGTAACGGCCCAGCCCCACAATCCCATCAGCGACACGATGCCGTGCGAGAGGAAGCCGGGAAGGTGGGCGGCACACCAGGCGTGGAAGGCCGTGATGCCGGCCGGGCTGAACAGCATGGCGACCTGATCGAGCGAGCGCACCATCACCTTGCCGCCGTTTTCGAGCGAGGTGACGATATCGGCGCCCAGAAGCATGATTGCCGATACGACGAGAACCAGACTGATCAACCGCAACAGAACCAGCATGACCGATGCTCCACCCCTACCCAGATCACGCTACTGAGAGGCGTTGCGGCGCACAAGAAACGTGAAGCACAGTTAACCATCAATCCGACGCATTGGTTTCCATCTGTCGCTTTTGTGCAGCGTTCGGCAATGTTGCCTGCACACGTGCGAAGCAACCTGCCGCCCCTTCAGGCACGACTCACACGGGTTTGAGCCGCACCGCGCGCCACGCCGCGATCCCGCCGAAGAGATCGACCAGCGCGTGCAGCGCCATGACCCACCACAGGCTTCCGCTCAGCACATAGCCGATTGCGAGCAGCAGGCCGATTCCACCGGATCGCGGAATGCCCTTCCAGCCCTGATAGAGATGGCCGATCGCAAAGCCGATGGTGGAGAGGATCACGGCGCCCCAGACCGTCGCATAGGGCGTCAGAAACCAGATCAGAAAGCCGCGAAACAGCAGCTCTTCCCAGATGCCGGCCATGATCGCGACGAGAAGAAAGACGAGCAATTCCGGCGTCGTGCGCGGCAGGATGCGAATTTCCCGGATTTGCGTGCGCAGGCGTTCGAGTTGTTCGGGCTTTATGGTGCGCGGCAGACGCAGCAGTTGGATCGCGAATACAATCGCGACGACTCCGACCAGCGCCAGCATCGCAAGCCCGATCATGCTCACCGGCCAATCGAGACCGAGCGTCGCCAGCGGCCGCCCGAGCGCCTGCCAGAACAACAGTAGAAGGATCGTCACCGTGACACCGCGCAGAAGCGTGAAGCCATAACGGCGCATGAGTGGCGTTTCGGTGCCGATCTTGCTGCCACCATAAACCGACAGGACCGGCATCACGAGCACGGCGAGCAGGAAAGGGATCAGGTCGAGATAGTTCTGGCCGGCGGCGAGGTGCATGGCGGCTCCGATGGACATCTCACAAATGGGTTCCGTGTCACCGCGATCAAGAGTGCCGCAAAGTGAAAAGCCGCCCGCAATCGCTCGCGGACGGCTTATCGATGGATAAGGTGAGACCTTACTCGGCCGCGGGCGCGTCGCCCTTGGCCTTCTTGGAGAGGTCTTCGCCGGTGGTCTGGTCGACCTGCTTCATCGAGAGGCGGACCTTACCGCGATCGTCGAAGCCGAGCAGCTTGACCTTCACCGCCTGACCTTCCTTGACCACGTCGGACGGCTTGTTGACGCGCTGCGCCGCAAGCTCGGAGACGTGGACGAGACCGTCCTTCGGTCCGAAGAAGTTCACGAAGGCGCCGAAGTCCATGACCTTGACGATCTTGCCGTCATAGATCTCGCCGACCTCGGGCTCGGCCACGATGCCCTTGATCCACTTGAGCGCGGCCTTGATCGAATCGCCGTCGGCGGACGCGATCTTCACCGTGCCGTCGTCCTCGATGTTGATCTTGGCGCCGGTCTTCTCGACGATCTCGCGGATCACCTTGCCGCCCGAGCCGATCACTTCGCGGATCTTGTCGGTCGGGATCTTGATCTGCTCGATGCGCGGCGCGTGTTCGCCGAGCTCGGCGCGGGCGCCGGTCAGCGCCTTGTTCATCTCGCCGAGGATGTGGATGCGGCCGTTCTTCGCCTGATCCAGCGCAACGCGCATTATCTCTTCGGAGATGCCCGCGATCTTGATGTCCATCTGGAGCGCGGTGATGCCGTCTTCGGTACCGGCGACCTTGAAGTCCATGTCGCCGAGGTGATCTTCGTCACCCAGGATGTCCGACAGGACCGCGTAGCGCTGGCCTTCGAGGATGAGGCCCATGGCGATGCCGGCGGTCGGCTTCTTGATCGGGACGCCCGCATCCATCAGCGACAGCGAAGCACCGCAGACCGAGGCCATCGACGAGGAGCCGTTGGACTCGGTGATCTCCGACACCACGCGCAGGGTGTAGGGGAACTGTTCCTTGGTCGGCAGCATCGGATGGAGCGCGCGCCATGCCAGCTTGCCGTGACCGACTTCGCGGCGGCCCGGTGCGCCCATGCGGCCGGTCTCGCCGACGGCGTAGGGCGGCATGTTGTAGTGGAGCATGAAGTTCTGCTTCACGGTGCCTTCGAGCTGATCCATGAACTGCTCGTCTTCCGCCGTGCCGAGCGTCGTGACCACGAGGGCCTGCGTCTCGCCGCGGGTGAAGAGGGCCGAACCATGGGTGCGCGGCAGGACGCCGACTTCCGCCACGATCGGACGCACGGTGACGAGGTCGCGGCCGTCGATGCGCGTCTTGGTGTCGAGCACCGCGTTGCGCATGACATGGGCTTCGACGTCGTGCATCAGGTCGGAGTAGGTGTTGCCGGCAACCTTGCCGTCACCTTCGCCGACATACTTCTCGGCGAACTTCTTGCGGATCGCCGAGATGGCGTCGCGGCGCTCATGCTTGGCGCGGATCTGGAATGCAGGTGCGAGTTCCGGGCCGGCTTCCTTCTTGAGCGCGTCGCGCAGAGTGGCGTGCTTGTCTTCCGGCAGCGGGCGCGGATCCTTGGCGGCCTTTTCGGCGAGGCGGATGATGCCGTCGATGACGGTCTGCATCTGCTGGTGGCCGAACATCACGGCGCCGAGCATGACGGCTTCCGACAGTTCCTGGGCTTCGGATTCCACCATCATCACCGCGTCGCGGGTGCCGGCGACAACGAGGTCGAGCTTGGAGTTCGGATAATCGTCGATCGCCGGATTGAGGCGATATTCGCCGTCGAAATAACCGACGCGAGCGGCGCCGAGCGGGCCCATGAAGGGAACGCCCGAGATCGTCAGCGCCGCGGAGGCCGCGACCATGCCGATGATGTCCGGATCGTTCTCCATGTCATGCGACAGGACCTGAACGGCGACCAGAGTCTCGTTCTTGTAGCCTTCGGCGAAGAGCGGGCGGATCGGCCGGTCGGTGAGGCGGGAGATCAGCGTCTCGCGCTCGGTCGGCGCGCGCTCGCGCTTGAAGTAGCCGCCCGGGATCTTGCCGGCGGCGTAGTAGCGTTCCTGGTAGTTGACGGTGAGCGGGAAGAAGTCGCGGCCCTCGCGCGGGCTGTGCTCGCTGACCACGGTGGCCAGCACGACGGTCTCGCCATAGGTGGCAATGACCGCGCCGTCAGCCTGACGCGCGACCTTGCCGGTTTCGAGCGTCAGCGTTCTGCCGCCCCATTCGAAGGCTTCCTTGTGTACGGTAAACATCTTTCGTCTGCTTTCTTACGTATGCCGACGCCGGATCGCGTGGCGGCATTGCACGGCGGCCCCATGGCCTAGCGTGCGGAAACGCCTCTCCAGCCCATGCCGTTGAGACGTGCGAACACGCGAGCCCGCGACCATCGCGGACTCACGCGAAACTGTACTGGCGATGAAACCGAGCCGTTCAGCGGCGCAGGCCCAGACGCTCGATGAGCGAATTGTAGCGCGCGACGTCGGTCTTCTTGACGTAGTCGAGAAGGCTGCGGCGCGTGCTCACCATCTTGATGAGGCCGCGGCGCGAGTGGTTGTCCTTCTTGTGCGTCTGGAAGTGCTCGGTCAGGTTGTTGATGCGCTCGCTGAGCACCGCGATCTGGACTTCCGGCGAACCGGTGTCGCCTTCCTTGATGGCGTACTCGGCAACGAGCTCTTTCTTACGTTCTGCAGTGATCATGTTCGGCGTCGGGTCCTGTTAAAGGTTGAAGACTCGGAATGGCCGAAGCTCGCCTTGCGCGATTTCGGCCAGTGCCACCGGCTCGCCCTCAGCTGTCTGAAGAAAAACCGTGAGCCCCTGAAGATCGTCTTCCTCCGGACAGCTCTCCGCGATCCTTGCGAACTGGTTCGCGCGGATCAGGATCGGATTGCCGCTTCGCAGGCGGACCGCATCGGTGCCCGTGACGGCCAGCGCCGGGATGCCGTCCAGCGCGGTCGCAATGGGCCTCAGGTGCTCAAAAGCGGCGGGAATATGCATAGAACCCCCTTCGATTGCTAGGGGGACGGCCAAATCTTCCGTGAAGCCGCCGATCCGGGTCCGGCGGAGGCTCGAAACATGCCCGACCGTGCCCAGCGCTTTGGCGATATCCCGGACCCAGGAACGGACGTAAGTCCCTTTGCCACAAAGGATTTCGATCTCGGCATGGTCCGGGTCCGGGATGCCGAGAAGCCGGGCTTCATAGACCTCGACGGTGCGGGGTTCGAGCACGACCGTCTCGCCCTCCCGGGCAAGGTCGTAGGCCCGCTCGCCCTGGACCTTGATCGCCGAATAGGCCGGCGGGGTCTGGAGCAGGGTTCCGGTGAAGGCCGGGAGCGCGGCCTCGATCTGCTCCCGCGTGGGGCGGATCTCGGAGGTGGCGATCACCTTTCCCTCAGTGTCGTCCGTATCGCGGGCCTCGCCCCAATGGGCGGTGAAGCGGTAGGTCTTGTCGGCGTCCATGGCGAAGGGGACGGTCTTCGTCGCCTCGCCGAGCGCCACGGCGAGGATGCCGGTCGCCAGCGGATCGAGGGTTCCGGCATGGCCGGCTTTCTGGGCGTCGTAGATCCGCCGCACGGCACCGACGACCTGGGTCGAGGTCATGCCCTTCGGCTTGTCGACGATCACCCAGCCATGGACGGGCTGGCCTTTCTTGCGGCGGGCCACCTTCTACTCCTCGTCCGCTTCGGGCGCGGAGAGGTCGCGCTGCACGCGATCCGATTTGAGGATGGTCTCGATCTTCTGCGCTTCCGCAAAGGATTCATCTTCGATGAAGCGCAGGTCGGGGGTGAATTTGAGCGCGATCAGGTGGCCCATCTCGCCGCGCAGATAGGCTTTGTTGCGATTGAGCGCGGCGATCACGACCGCAGCGTTCTTGCCGCCGAGCGGTTCGCAGAACACCGTCGCATGGCGCATGTCGGGCGAGGGCTTCACCTGCGTGATGGTGACCGAGACGCCGACAAGGTCGGGATCGCGGATATCGCCACGGCGCAGGATATCGGCCAGCGCATGGCGCAGCATCTCGCCGACGCGGAGCTGGCGCTGGGTGGGACCGGTGTGCTTCTGGCGGCTCATGCCGGATATCCGAAACGCGCGACCCAGGGCGCAAGCACGGGAAGCACGCTCGCGAGCTTCGGTTCATAGGCCCGCCAGGCGCCGACGCCTTCATCGCGCACGCCCTGGGTAATCTGGGCGCTGGACGGCGTGTCGACCGCGCGATCCTGCAAGCGCTTCGCGACATCGACGATGCCGGGCTGCCAGGCAAGGCCGAGATGTTCGACGACGGCCTTTGCCTGGTTCTCATAATCGGCGACGAAATCCTCGTGCCGGACATCGCGCCAATCGAGATCGAGCTTGTCGCGGTAGACCGCGGCGGCGCCCATCACCGCATCGTAGTAGCGCGCGGCACCCGTAAGGGTAAGCAGCTCGTACATCTGGTTCGACATCTGGAAGCGGCGGCGGAAGCAGGAGAACACCACGTCGCGCGGATCGCGCAGGGCGAAGAGGATCTTCGCGTGCGGGAAGAGCTTGGCGACCAAAGGCAGCAGCAGCACATTGAGTGGCAGCTTGTCGACGAAGACCTTGCCCTTGGGATCGAGCCCGGCGGCGCGCGCCCAATAGGCATCGCGATATTTCTGGAGATCGCCGGTTCCGAAGGCCGCCAGCGTGTCGAGCGCGGCGCGGTCCGCGGCGAAAGACTCGACGGCGTCGCCGAGAAGGCCGCGCTCTTCGCTGGTGACGACATCGGTATGGCCGGCCAGCGTCTGCTCCAGCAGCGTCGTGCCCGAGCGCGGGAAGCCGACGAGAAAGACATGCGCGCGGACATGGCCATCCGCCGGTGCCTTTGTATCGGCAGCCCAGGCTTCGGCCGGCGCGGCGGCGAAATAATCGCGCAGCATCTCGGCACCGGTCACCGCGCCCATGCCGAAATTCGGCGCATAGAGTTTGCGCAGCAGCGCATTCGATTCTGTATAGGCATCGAAGGCCGGAGCCGGCTTGCCCGCGCCATCGAAGGCGTCGCCCAGAAGGCCGAGCAGGATGGCGTTGTTCACCGGGCCGAGCAGCGGATCGCCGAGGAAGGTGGTGATGCGCGCAATGGCCTCGTCGAATTTGCCGAGCGCAACTTCGCCGGTCGCGGCCGCGATGGTGCCGAGCTGGTTGCGCGGATTGAGCTTCAGCGTGCGATGGGCGTAGTCGAGCGCCGCGGCGTAGCGCCCGCGCATCGCATCGGTATAGGCGAGACGCGACAGCGCGTCGGGATAATCCGGCTGGAGTTCGACGGCACGAACATAGTCCTTGCGGGCGCGATCGACATCGCCCTTGCCTTCATAGGCGACGCCGCGATTGTAGTGCGGCGGACCGAATTTCGGCGCGGCGGCGACGGCGCGGCCGAATGCGGCGATCGCATCGTCGTACTGGCCAAGATGGTTGTAGGCGACGCCGAGCTGGTTCAGCAGGTTCGGCTCTTCCGGCGCCATGGTGAGGCCGTTGTTCAGGAGCGCAATCGCCTCCTTCACCCGGCCCTCGCGGATGTCGAGATAGGCGACGATGTTGAAGAACATCGGATGCGCGAAACCCTCTTCCATCGCGCGCTTCGCCCAGCCGACGGCGCGCGGAATGTCCTGCGCCTTCATCGCGGTGTCGAATTCGCGCGCCAGCACTTGAAAGCGCGCCGAGCGAACTGGGTCCGGGGGGCCTTTTTGGATTTCCACCATGTCTCAGACCGGACCGCCAGCCGCGCTTAAAGCGCGCGCTGGATGGTCTCGACCTCGAAGCACTCGATGACGTCGCCCTTCTTCATGTCCTGATAGTTCGCGAAGGCCATGCCGCATTCCTGACCGGTCTGGACCTCGCGCACTTCATCCTTGAAGCGCTTCAGGGTGGAGAGCTCGCCTTCGTGGATCACGACGTTGTCGCGGATCAGGCGCACCTTGGCGCCGCGGCGGACGACGCCGTCGGTGACGCGGCAGCCTGCGACCTTGCCGACCTTCGAGATATCGAACACCTCGAGGATCTCGGCATTGCCGAGGAATTTCTCGCGCACTTCCGGCGCGAGCATGCCCGAGAGCACCGCCTTCACGTCATCCACGACGTTGTAGATGATGTTGTAGTAGCGGATTTCGACGCCATCGCGCTTTGCCCGTTCGCGGGCGAGCTTGTCGGCGCGGACGTTGAAGCCGATCACCGCGGCGCCGGATGCGTGGGCGAGGATGATGTCGCTCTCGGTGATGCCGCCGACGCCGGACTGCAGGATCTGCACCGCGACTTCGTCGGTCCCGAGCTTGTTCAGCGCGCCCTGGATCGCCTCGCTCGAACCCTGCACGTCGGATTTCAGCACCAGCGGGAGCAGCTTCTTCTCGCCGGCATCGCGGGTCTTGAGCAGCTGGTCGAGGGTCTGGCGCGAGGTCGAGGCCTGGCGGGCTTCGCGCCGCTTGCGGTCGCGATATTCCGTGACCTCGCGGGCGCGGGCTTCGTTCTCGACGACGACCATTTCATCGCCGGCATCGGGCGCACCGGAAAGGCCGAGCACTTCGATTGGCATCGCGGGACCCGCGCTCTGCACCGTTTCGCCGCGATCGTTCTGCAGCAGGCGCACGCGGCCCCATTCGGAGCCGGCAACCACGATGTCGCCGACCTTCAGCGTGCCGCGCTGGACGAGCACGGTCGCGACCGGGCCGCGGCCGCGGTCGAGCTTGGCCTCGATCACCGCACCTTCGGCGGTGCGATCGGGATTGGCCTTGAGATCGAGCACTTCGGCCTGAAGCAGGATCGCTTCCTCGAGCTTGTCGAGATTCGTTCCCTTGGTCGCCGACACTTCGATGGCGAGCGTCTCGCCGCCCAGATCTTCGACCTGGATTTCATGCTGCAGCAGCTCGGTCTTGACCCGCATCGGATCGGCCGCAGCCTTGTCGATCTTGTTGACCGCGACGATGAGCGGAACCTGCGCCGCCTTGGCGTGGGCGATGGCTTCGACCGTTTGCGGCATCACGCCGTCATCCGCCGCCACCACAAGAATGACGATGTCGGTGACCTTGGCGCCGCGGCCGCGCATCGCGGTGAAGGCGGCGTGGCCCGGCGTGTCGAGGAAGGTGATGCGATTGCCGCCCTTGGTCTGCACCTGGTAGGCGCCGATGTGCTGGGTGATGCCGCCGGCTTCGCCGGAGACCACATCGGTCTTGCGCAGCGCATCGAGCAGCGAGGTCTTGCCGTGATCGACATGGCCCATGACGGTCACGACCGGCGGACGCGGCACGAGATGGCCTTCGTCGTCCTCGGCGCCCTTCAGTCCCTCGAGGACGTCGGATTCGGCGACGCGCTTCACGGTGTGGCCGTATTCGGCCGCGACCAGCTCTGCGGTATCGGCATCGATCGTATCGTTGACCGTCGCCATATGGCCGTTCTTCATCAGCACCTTGATGATGTCGACCGAGCGACGGGCCATGCGGTTCGCGAGTTCCGCGACCGTGATCGTTTCCGGGATGGTGACTTCGCGCGGACCGACCGGGCCGGCGGGCTGCGCAGGGCCGCCCTTGGCGCGCTGGAGATGACGGCGGAAAGCCGCAACCGAGCGCACGCGCTCGTCGTCATCGGAGAGTGCACGGGTGACGGTGAGCTTGCCGCGGCGGCGATTGTCGTCGCCCACCTTTTTGGGCGCAGCGGCCGGCTTCGCGGCAACCTTGCCGGGAATGCCCTTTTTGGCAGGAGCTTCTTCCTCTTCCTCCTGAACGACGCGGCGATTGCGTGCCGCAGCAGCTGTCGCAGCGGCCGTCGTCGCGGCGGCAGGCGCCGCAGTCACGGCCTCCTTCTTGTCCCGGCGCGCAAGCTCTTCTTCGGCGTGACGGCGCGCCACTTCCTCGGCGGCCTTGCGCGCGTCTTCCTCGGCCTTACGCTTCGCAGCGGCTTCGCGCTCATGGCGCAGCTTCTCTTCTTCGGCGGCGCGCAGGCGGGCCTCTTCCTCGGCGCGCTTGCGGGCTTCGGATTCGTGCACCTTGGCGTCGGCGAGGGCTGCATCGCGGCGCGCCTTCTCTTCTTCCGTCAGTTGACGCAGGACGACGCCGCGCGGCTGCGCGGGTTGCGCTGCGGGCGCGGACGGGGCCGGTGCAGCGGGCTTCGGCGCCTGGGACGGGGCCGGCGCCTTGGCGGCCGGTGCCGGGCCAAGCGTGCGCTTCTTTTCCACCACCACGGCCTTGGTGCGGCCATGGCTGAAGCTCTGCTTGACGGTCGAGGTCTCGACCTTCTTCAGCGTCAGAGGCGCGCGTCCGCCGGGTTTCTTTGTGGTGTCTTCGCTCATTCGTCGCTTTCGTGGGAAACCGCAGGAACGGACCTGAAGCCCGACAGCCTGATGGCGTCGGTGCTCAGACGTTCCTGGAGCCGCCCGGATTTGAGGGCTGCATGTATCACATTCTCACGCCCCACCGCCAAGCTGATTTCGCTCGTCGTAAGGCATTCGATCACTTCGATTTTCAGTCCGCGCGCATGCGCGGCACCGAACAGTTTGCGCTTGCCGTCGGCGGCGCCGTCCGACGCTTCCACCAGCACCTGTGGCGGATTGTCCGACTGGATCGCCTTCAACACGGTGTCGAAGCCGAGCAGCAGTTGACCTGAGCGCCGCGCCAGCCCGAGATCGGCCTGCATCCGCGACACCAGCAACATCTCGATCCGCGCCGCGAGGTCTGCGGGAACCGTGACCGGCGCCTTCGCAGCGCGCGCGAACAGGTTCTTCTTCACCGCGGTCGCGAGCGAGGCCGCATCGGCACCGAGCCAGATGCCGCGTCCCGGCAAGGTGGCGGCGAGATCGGGCGTGAGCGTGCCATCCGGCGCGACGACGAAACGGATCAGCCCGCTGTCGGGCATGACCTCGCCGCGGACGATGCAACGGCGTTCGCGCATTGCATCGTCCTCTTCGTCGTTTGCGCGGAGGGGCAGGTTCAAGCGGTCTCGCCCTCCTCCGCTTCGGACGGTGCGTCTTCTTCCTCGACCGGAGCCTCGATCCAGCCCGCGGTCACGCGCGCACGCATGATGATCGCATTGGCATCGTCGGCAGTGAGGTTGAAGCCGTCGAGCGCACCCGGCACCCGGACGCGCTCCTTCTCCTTGTTGACCTCGTAATAGCCGAGCAGATCGTCTGTGGCGCAGCCCGCCAGATCTTCGAGCGACTTGATGTCGTTCTCGCCGAGCGCGACGGCCATCGCCGGCGTGACGCCTTCGACTTCGAGGACCTCGTCGGCAACGCCGAGTTCGCGACGCTTGTCGTCCATTTCCTTGTTCTTCGCCTCGATGAATTCGAGCGCGCGCTGCTGAAGCTCCGTCGCGGTCTCCTCGTCGAAGCCTTCGACCGAAGAGAGCTCGTTCAGCGGGACATAAGCCACGTCCTCGATGGTGGCGAAGCCTTCCGACGCGAGCAGCTGGGCAACGGTCTCGTCGACATCGAGCGCTTCCATGTAGAGCTTGGTGCGTTCGGCGAATTCCTTCTGGCGGCGCTCGGATTCCTCGGCTTCGGTCAGGATGTCGATCTGCCAGCCGGTGAGCTGCGAAGCGAGGCGGACGTTCTGGCCGCGGCGGCCGATGGCGAGCGACAGCTGCTCGTCGGGCACGACGACTTCGACGCGGTTGGTGTCTTCGTCGAGCACGACCTTGGTGACTTCGGCGGGCGCGAGCGCGTTGACGATGAACGTCGCCGCTTCGCCGTTCCACGGGATGATGTCGATGCGCTCGCCCTGGAGCTCCTGCACCACGGCCTGGACGCGCACGCCGCGCATGCCGACGCAGGCGCCGACCGGATCGATGCTCGAATCCTTCGAGATCACCGCGATCTTGGCGCGGCTGCCGGGATCGCGCGCCACGGCACGGATCTCGATGATGCCGTCATAGATTTCCGGCACTTCCTGGGCGAAGAGGCGGACCATGAACTGCGGATGGCTGCGCGACAGGAAAATCTGCGGCCCGCGGGTCTCGCGGCGCACGTCGTAGATATAGGCGCGGATGCGGTCGCCGGGGCGGAAGTTCTCGCGCGGGATCATCTCGTCGCGGCGCACGACGCCTTCGGCGCGGCCGAGATCGACGACGACGGAGCCGAACTCCGAACGCTTGACGATGCCGTGCACGATTTCGCCGATGCGGTCCTTGTATTCGTCGAACTGGCGCTCGCGCTCGGCGTCGCGCACCTTCTGGACGATGACCTGCTTGGCGTTCTGCGCGTTGATGCGGTTGAAATCGACCGGCGGCAGGGTCTCGGCGATGATGTCGCCGACCTGGGCGGCGGGGTTGCGCGCGCGGGCGTCGGCGAGGCTGATCTCGGTCTTGTCGTTGTCGACGAGCTCGACGACGTTGAGATAACGCGAGACATGGGTCTCGCCCGTCTTCGGATCGATCTCGACACGGATGTCGTTTTCGCTGCCGTAATGCGCCTTGGCGGCGCGCTGCATCGCTTCGGCCATCGCCTGGATGACGACGTCCTTCTCGATCGACTTGTCGCGCGCGACGGCGTCCGCGATCTGCAGCAGCTCGGTTCTGTTAGCGGCAACGGCCATGATGGTCTTCTCTCCTTATGCGCCGGACGGCGCGTCAATTCGTTGGTGTGTCGTTCTCGGCGCGTTTGCGCGCCTTCAGGTCTTCGGCGATGAGCGCGTCGGTCAGCACCAGCTTGGCCTCCGCGATCTGCTTGAACGGAATGGCATAGCGCTGACCCTGCGCCTCGATCGTGACATCCTGGCTTTCGAGGCCGAGCAGCTTGCCGCGAAAGCGTTTGCGGCCATCGATGGCGGCGTGCAGCTCAAGCTTGGCTTCGTGGCCGGCCCAGCGGGCGAAATCGGCGAGACGGGTCAGCGGCCGGTCGATGCCGGGCGAGGAGACTTCGAGTTCGTAGTCGCCCTCGAGCGGATCTTCGCGCTCGATGAAATCGAGCAGCGCGTGGCTGAGCCGGGCGCAATCCTCGACATTCATCGTGCCGTCCGGCCGCTCGGCCATGATCTGAAGAGTCTTGGTCTGCCCGCCCATCAGGCGCAGGCGCACGAGCCGGAACCCGGCAGCCTCGACGGCGCCTTCGATGATCGGCTCGAGATGGGCAATCTGCGACAGAATGGAGACATTCTCCTAATAAAACCAACGACTTCCCGGCGCGGCGATCCTTTCGGACCGCCACACAACAGTACGCTCTGTTGTCTGGGATGGGCGCTATCTACGCTTCGTGCTGCACGAATTCAAGGGTGGGCCTTGGCACCATCCGGCGACGGGTCATCGCCAGGCGCCTCAACCGGATGGACCGGATGGATCGTGCTGCCTTCGCCGATGCCGATGGAGACCTCGCCATGGTTGGCGGCCGGCGGCGGAGAGGGCGGCGCTTCAGGCTCGCCAGAGCCGACGCTGAACTGGACGAAGTACATGCCGATGGCCGCAGCCGTCAGAAGCGCCGCCAGGAGAATGGGAAACAGGTCGGCATAGGCGTGAAGCGGCAGCCGCTTGTCGTCGTCATCGTCCGTCATGCAGCCATTCTATCAGTCCGCAAGAAGCGGAGGAATGCCGGCGGGCCGTGCAGCTCCTTGGCTTCGTAGCGCGTCGGCGGCCAGCCTTCGGGGCGGGTTTTCCAGTCCGAGGGACCTTGCGCTGTCCAGGCAAAGGCGGGGTGCGCCATCAGCCGCTCGAGCGCATAGGCGAGATAGCCGGCATCGTCGCTGGCGAAGCGCAGTTCCGCGCCCGGCTTCAGCACGCGGGCGAGCTGGTCGAGCAGGTCCATCTGGAGAAAGCGGCGCTTGTGGTGGCGTGTCTTCGGCCAGGGGTCGGGGAAAAGCAGGAAGAAGCGGCCGATGCTGGCGTCGGGCAGCGCCGCGATGATGTCGCGTGCGTCGTCTTCATACAGACGGATATTCGAGACCGGCTGCCGGTCGAGCTTGCTGAGGAGTTTGGCGGTGCCGGAGATGTAAGGCTCGGCGCCGATCAGGCCGATATTGGGATGGTGCTGCGCCTGCCAGAGCAGATGCTCGCCACCGCCATAGCCGACTTCGAGCCAGACATCGCTGACATCCCCACCCGATGCGCTCCGTGCATCGACCTCTCCACGATGTGGAGCTGAAAAATAGGTGCGAGGATCGGCACCCTGTTCGAGCTTGAGCAAGAGCGCCGGCAGTAACGTCTGACGCAATTCATCCTGATGGGCCGAGAGCTTCGGACCCTTACGGCGCCCATAAATCTGACGGCGCTGACGCTGGGGGGTGTCGTTCATTTCAAAACTTCGCTGCCATCCCCGGCCGGGGATGACAGCTTAGCGCAATCGAACGGAACCTAGACCGCGGCCTTGATCGCGCCGGCGAGGTCGGTCTTTTCCCAGGAGAAGCCACCATCGGCATCGGGTTCGCGGCCGAAATGGCCGTAGGCCGAGGTGCGGGCATAGATCGGCTTGTTGAGGCCCAGATGCGTGCGGATGCCGCGGGGCTTGAGGCTCATCAGTTCCGGGAGGATCGTTTCGAGCTTTGCTTCGTCGACTTTGCCGGTTCCGTGGGTGTCGACATAGACCGACAGCGGCTCGGCGACGCCGATGGCGTAGGCGATCTGAATCGTGCAGCGATCGGCAACACCCGAGGCCACGACGTTCTTGGCGAGATAGCGCGCGGCATAGGCAGCCGAGCGGTCGACCTTGGTCGGGTCCTTGCCCGAAAAAGCGCCGCCGCCATGCGGGGCCGCGCCGCCGTAGGTGTCGACGATGATCTTGCGCCCGGTGAGGCCGCAATCGCCATCGGGACCGCCGATGACGAAGGCGCCGGTCGGGTTGATGTGCCAGACCGTCTTGGCGCTGATCCATTCGGCGGGCAGCGCCTTGCGGATATAGGGCTCGACGATTTCGCGGATATGGGCGGAAGTCTGATCCTCGCTGGTGTGCTGGGTCGAGAGCACGATCTGGGTCACTTCGACCGGCTTGCCGTTCTCGTAGCGCAGAGTGACCTGGCTCTTGGCGTCGGGCTGGAGCGCGGGCTCCTTGCCGGCATGGCGTGCATCTGCGAGTAGCTTCAGGATCTTGTGGCTGTAGAACAGCGGCGCCGGCATCAGCGCCGGGGTCTCGCGGCAGGCATAGCCGAACATGATGCCCTGGTCGCCCGCGCCCTCATCCTTGTTGCCCGAAGCGTCGACGCCCTGGGCGATGTGCGCCGACTGCGCATGCAGCAACACTTCGACCTGGGCGTTCTTCCAGTGGAAGCCTTCCTGCTCGTAGCCGATCGCCTTGATTGCCTGGCGCGCGACCTCTTCGACTTCGGCAGGGCCGATATGCTTCGGGCCACGGGTCTCGCCGGCGATCACGACGCGGTTGGTGGTGCAGAGGGTTTCGCAGGCGGCGCGGATATCCCACTCCGACAGGCCGCTCTTGGGGCCTTCACGGAAGAACAGATCGACCACCTCGTCGGAAATGCGGTCGGACACCTTGTCGGGGTGGCCCTCGGACACGCTTTCGCTGGTAAAGAGGTAGTTCGAACGGGACATATGCGAATTCCTTTATATGCTGTCGCGGGCGGGGACTTCTTGCAAGGATTCCCCTTGGGGTCAACAGCGCGCGGGTAGCCGCCCCTATTTTCCACGTTTTCCGGTCAATTGCGCGACGCTCGAATTGGAGCCTCGATCACGCCGGCGCGGCCCCGCAGGCGCGTGCACCAAACCACGGGCTGGAGATTACGGCGGCGACATTGCGCCACCGCCGTCAGAGGATGAACCGCGACAGGTCCTGGTCCTTGGCGAGGTCGTCGACCCGGGCATGGACATAGGCGGCGTCGATCACGATCTTCTCGCCGCCGCGTTCGCTGGCCGAGTAACTGGCATCGTCGAGCACGCGCTCCATCACGGTCTGCAGCCGGCGCGCGCCGATATTCTCGACGCTGGCATTCACCTGCGCGGCGACGTCGGCGATGGCGCCGATACCGTCCGGCGTGAAGTCGAGCGTCACGCCCTCGGTCTGCATCAGCGCGACATACTGACGGATCAGGCTTGCTTCCGGTTCGGTCAGGATGCGCTGGAAATCGTCGCGGGTCAGCGCCTTGAGCTCGACGCGGATCGGTAGGCGGCCCTGAAGCTCCGGCAGAAGATCGGACGGCTTGGCAATGTGGAACGCTCCGGACGCGATGAAGAGGATGTGATCGGTCTTCACCTGGCCATGCTTGGTCGCGACCGTCGTGCCTTCGATCAGCGGCAGAAGATCGCGTTGCACGCCTTCCCGCGAGACATCGCCGCCGCCGCGCATTTCGCTGCGGGCGCAGATCTTGTCGATCTCGTCGAGGAAGACGATGCCGTGATTTTCGACGGTGTGGATCGCCTCGCGCAGGATCGCATCTTCGTCGAGCAGCTTGTCGGCTTCCTCGGCGACCAGCGGTGCATGCGCCTCGGCGACCGTCATGCGCCGCTTCTTGCCTTTGCCGCCGAGCGCCTTCCCGAGCATGTCCGAGATGTTGACCATCGAGACCTGCCCGTTGCCCATGCCCGGGATGTCGAAGATGTTGCCGAGCGGATTGCCGCCGGCATCCTTCATTTCAAGCTCGACTTCCTTCTGGTCGAGTTCGCCCTGGCGCAGCTGCTTGCGGAACGTCTCGCGGGTCGCGCCCGACGAGTTGCCGACCAGCGCATCGAGCATGCGGTCTTCGGCGCGAGCTTCGGCCTGGGCTTCGACGTCGCGGCGGCGCGCGGCGCGGACCTGGGCGATTCCGACCTCGATGAGGTCGCGCACGATCTGTTCGACGTCGCGGCCGACATAGCCGACTTCGGTGAACTTGGTCGCTTCGACCTTGATGAACGGCGCTTCGGCGAGCCGTGCGAGGCGCCGCGAGATCTCGGTCTTGCCGACGCCGGTCGGGCCGATCATCAGGATATTCTTCGGAAGGACCTCTTCGCGCAGCGCCGGATCGAGCTGCTGACGGCGCCAGCGGTTGCGCAGCGCGATGGCAACGGCACGCTTGGCTTCATGCTGACCGACGATGTGCCGGTCCAGTTCGGAAACGATCTCACGGGGGGTGAAGGACGAACTCATACGCTGTCGAGACTTTCGATGACGAGGTTTTCGTTGGTGTAGATGCAGATGTCGGCGGCGATCTTCATCGCGCGGCGGGCGATCTCTTCGGCGGACAGATCGAGATCGAACAGCGCCCGCGCGGCAGCGAGCGCGAAGGCTCCGCCGGAGCCGATTCCGATCAGTCCGTCCGTCGGTTCGACCACATCGCCGGTTCCGGACAGGATGAGCGAGGTCTTGGCGTCGGCGACCGCCATCATCGCCTCGAGCTGGCGCAGATAGCGATCCGTGCGCCAGTCCTTCGCGAGCTCGACACAGGCACGGGCGAGATTGCCGGGATGCTGTTCGATCTTGGCTTCGAGGCGTTCGGAGAGCGCAAAGGCGTCGGCGGTCGCACCGGCGAAGCCGACGATCACATCGCCCTTGCCGATGCGGCGCACCTTGCGGGCGTTGGACTTCATCACCGTATTGCCCGCGGTGACCTGGCCGTCGCCGGCGACGACGACCTTGCCGCCTTTGCGTACTGACAAGATCGTCGTCATTTCTGCTTCGCCGTCATAAAAACGTCACCTATGCTGCGCCGACCGCGTTCGGGGGGAAAAATTGCGATATCTCGTTGTAGCATTTGGCCTATTGGCCGTCGCGCTCGGCATCGGGCCGGCGCTGTCTGCCCCCATCACCTATGACTGCCAGGCCCGGCTGACAAGGACCGTGATCGTTCCGCCCGTCGCGTCCGGGGATGCGCATCCCTGGCAATGCCCGGTGCCGAAGGAAAAGATTCAGACCGCGACCCATTGGCAGCGCGATTCGCTGGAATATTGCCGCATCGCCGTGAGCGCCTACGACGGGGCGCTTGCCGCGGCCGAGCGCATGGCCAGGCGCTTCAGGCGTGGCGGCTGGGTCGTGATCCTCGATGCCGACGAGACCGTGATCGACAATTCGTTGTTCGAGCGCGAACGGCAGGCTTGCGGCAGCCTGTTCGAAGACGCGATGTGGCGGAGCTGGGTCACCGCCGAACTCGCCGGCGACGTACCCGGCGCCGCGGCCTTCACCAACGCGGTGCATCGCCTGGGTGGCTATGTCGCCATCGTGACCAACCGCGCTGCCGATCAGGACGCGATCACCCAGGACAATCTGAAGAAGGCCGGAATCTGGTTTGACTACGAGGTCGGCATGAGCGGCGACCATTCCGACAAGACCGAGCGCTGGCGCGCGGTGAAGGACATCCTTGCGAAAAAGTTCGGCGGCAAGCCGCGCACCGTGATGTGGATCGGCGACCAGGTGACCGATCTTGCCGTGCTCGACAAGACCGGGCGGATCGAGCGGGCGATGAATCAGATGGATGCGGGTGCCGGCATCGGTGACCATCTGTTCCTGATCCCCAATCCGATGTACGGCAACTGGCAACGCAATCCCGAGAGGTGATGGCGGCGGGAGGCGGCCTGGTTAACGACTTCTCCCGCGCTTTGGGTTAAGAGGGGGCGAACGGAGACTGCCATGCGTACCGCCATTGTCGAACGGAAGACCCGCGAGACCGACATCACGGTGTCCCTCGACCTCGACGGCTCGGGCGAGGGGGATATCGAGACCGGTATCGGCTTCCTCGACCACATGCTCGACAGTTTCGCGCGTCATTCGATGATCGACCTGAAGGTGCGGGCGGAGGGCGATCTGCATGTCGACTATCACCACACCACCGAGGACACCGGCATCGTCATCGGTCAGGCGGTGAAGAAGGCGCTCGGCGACTTTGCCGGCATCACGCGCTTCGGCGCCGCGACGATCCCGATGGACGAGACGCTGACCCGCGTCGCCATCGACGTCTCCAACCGGCCCTATCTGATCTGGAAGGTGAACATTCCGAAGCCCAAGCTGGGCGAGATGGACACCGAACTGTTCAAAGAGTGGTTCCAGGCCTTCGCCCAGAACGCCGGCATCTGCCTGCATGTCGAGAACCTCTACGGCGAGAACAGCCATCACATCGTCGAGACCTGCTTCAAGGGCCTTGCGCGCGCGCTGCGCCAGGCGGTGGCGCCGGATGAGCGGCTGGAAGGCGGCGTCGCGTCGACCAAGGGCTCGCTCAGCGAAAAAGCCTGAACCTTCCGCCTCTCTCCATCGGCAGGTGCCGCAGACATCGGACGAAGGTCTGATGGCAGGCCGCTGCCGCTCGGCTATGCTGCTGCCCACTGCCGATAGACCCATGGGAGGGGAACGGTTGTGTCCCAGGACTGGCGTGCCCCATCGCGGCGCAGCGTACTTGCTGCCGGCGTCGGTCTGGCTGTCGCGGGCGTTGCGCCGATGACAATGACCGAAGCCGCCGCCGCCAATCATCCAACCAAGAGGATCTCGAGCATGGATACGATCACGACCAAGGACGGCGTCACGATTTTTTATAAGGATTGGGGACCGAAGACGGCCCAGCCCATCGTCTTCCATCACGGCTGGCCGCTGAGCGCCGACGATTGGGACGCGCAGATGCTCTACTTCCTCGCGCAGGGCTATCGTGTGATTGCGCATGATCGGCGTGGCCATGGCCGCTCGACCCAGACCTGGGAGGGCAACGACATGGACCACTATGCCGCCGATATGATCGAGCTGACCGATGCGCTCAACCTCAAGGGCGCGGTGCATATCGGTCATTCGACCGGTGGCGGCGAGGTCGTACACTACGTCGCCCGCGCCAAGCCGGGCCGTGTGGCCAAGGCGGTGATCGCCGGCGCGGTGCCGCCGATCATGGTCAAATCGGAGAAGAACCCGGGCGGCACGCCGATCGAGGCGTTCGACGGCCTCCGCGCGGCACTGGCAGCGAACCGCGCGCAGTTCTTCCTCGATGTGCCGTCCGGTCCGTTCTACGGCTTCAACCGGCCCGGTGCGAAAGTGAGCCAAGGCGTGATCGAGAACTGGTGGCGCCAGGGCATGATGGGTGGCGCCAAGGCGCACTACGACTGCATCAAGGCGTTTTCCGAGACCGATTTCACCGAGGACCTGAAGGCAATCGACGTTCCGGTGCTGGTGATGCACGGCACCGACGACCAGATCGTACCCTATGCGGACTCCGCCCCCCTGTCGGTGAAGCTGCTGAAGCACGGAACGCTCAAGAGCTATGACGGCTATCCGCACGGCATGCTGACGGTTCACGCCGACGTGCTGAACCCGGACCTGCTGGCATTCATCAAGAGCTGACGCAACACGGCGGCCGGAACCCGGTTCCGGCCGCCGGTATTACAGCGTCAATATTCTGACGCATGCGTCAACTTCATTGACTTTTTACGCCTCCCCCTTCACAGTGACGCCCTCGTCACCATCTAGAACCTGAAGCAGCGGGAGCCCCGGACATGGTCCAGATCACCAAAGACGAAGCCTATGATGCGGTCGCCCCCGACGATTTTCCGGCGATGCTGAACCCGGCGCGCTATGGCGTGCGCTCGACGGCGTTCGACAAGATCATCAGCGCGACCCACGATCACTTCTGGGATCCGCTCGACAAGAAGTACATCGACTTCGCCGACGACTTCGACATCACCAAGCAGACGATCCTGCCGGCGAACTTCTTCCCGATCTTCCACACCCGCATCGGCGACACGATGACGCCCGAGCAGAAGATCAAGTTCGCGAACGAATCCACCCGCTGGCAGCTCTCGGCGATCCTGCATGGCGAACAGGGCGCGCTCGCCCTCTCGGCTTCGCTCTGCCACATCCTGCGCGATCCGGGTGCGCAGGAATACGCCGCCAACCAGACGCGCGAAGAAGCCCGCCACGTCACCGCCTTCGCCGCTTACATCAAGCAGCGCTGGGGCACGCCCCTTCCCTGCGGCGCGACGCTGCAGACGCTGCTGACCGAGATGGTCGGCGCGCCGGAGGTCTACAAGAAGATCGTCGGCATGCAGATGCTGGTCGAAGGCCTCGCCATGGGCGCCTTCGCGACGCTCTATCAGAACGCGCAGGATCCGCTTCTGGTGAAGCTCTGCCAGCTCGTGATGACCGACGAGGCGTTCCATCACAAGTTCGGAAAGATCTGGGCCGACCGCACGATTCCCAAGCTCAGCGAAGAGGAAAAGAACCTCGTCGAGGACTGGGCGGCGCAGTGCTTCCAGACCCTGCTGTTCAACCTCGTCAACGCCGAGCAGATGCAGGTCGTTTATGACAGCGTCGGCATCGACTGGCAGGACGCGCGCGCCGCGATCATGGAAGCCTTCACCGACGAAGACCGCCGCGAAGGCATGAAGCAGTCTGCCAACATCTTCCGCGTCCTCATCAAGACGCTGCTCAACGCCGGCATCATCACCGAGCGCACCAAGGCGTTCTACGGCATGTATGTCGACATGGACGAGCTGAAGAGCGAAGGCGACCGCATGGTCGGCGACGATATCGCCGAGGAAGGCATCAAATACCTTCAGACCATCAACTTCGCCGGCAAGGGCAAGAGCGAAAAGCTCCTCGCCGCGGAGTAGCCAAAACGGATTGGAAGCGTGCAAACGGGTGGCTCAAACGAGTCGCCTGTTTTGCTTCGTCAGAGAATCTTCTCCATCGCGTAGTTGTGGATCGGCACGCCGCGGACCTCGAACGCGCGACGGGAGAGCACGGCGAAGCCCCGTTTCAGGAAGAAACGCCGGGCAGCCTCGCTGGCTTCGGTATAGAGCCTCGATAGGCCTTTCTCCCGCGCGGCGCGCTCCAGCGCTTCGTAGACGGCTGCGGCGATACCCGTGCCTGCCGCTTCCGGGGATGCATAGAGAAAGTCGATATGGCCGTCGGCTTCGAGATCCCCGAAAGCTTGCACGTGACCCGCGTCATCTGTCGCGACCAGCGCCAGGCGGCCATCGCCAAGCCGGGCGGCGAGCGATTCCGCATTGCTTTGCGGACCGGCCCAGGCCGCCACCTGCTCCGGCGTATAGTCGCGACTGCCGATTTCGAGCACGGACCGGCGGAACAGATTTGCCAATGCCGGCGCGTCCGCGGCGGTGAAAGGGCGAATATGCATGGCTCTACCCTATTCAATCCAACACATCTGTCGTAAGCCCGGCGTCATGACTTCAGACGCACGCCGGGCCGGCCTTGAAGCCGCGGAAGCCAGGGGCATGGCCCTGTTCGATGCCGTGGAAGCGGCCGGGTTCGTCCGTGCCGGGCGGCGGGAAAGCGAGGTCACCGAAGATATCTTCGCGCTCGCCCGCGACAAATTCGGCGTGCTGCGCCACTGGCACAAGCGCATCGTGCGCACCGGTCTCAACACTGTGAAGATCTATGCCGACGATACGCCGGACCGCGTGATCGGCGCCGACGACACGGTCTATCTCGATTTCGGTCCTGTGTTCGGCGAATGGCAAGCCGATATCGGCCGCTCCTATGCGCTGGGCCCCGATCCGGAAAAGCAGCGCCTCGTCGCCGATCTGCCGCGCTTGTTCGACGAAGTTCAGACCGTCTATCACGCCTCGCCGGACATGACGGGCGCGGAGCTTTACGCGCAGGCGGTGGCCTCGGCGGAAGGCGCAGGCTGGCTGTTCGGCGGCCCGAGCGCAGGACACATCATCCTTGGCGAGTATGCGATGGCGAAACCGCCAGGCGACAAGTCACGCAACTACATCGCGTCCGGCAATGACGACCCCATGTCGCTGGCCGATACATTGGGCCGCGCACGGCACTGGATTCTCGAAATCCATCTCGTCGATCCGACACGCAGCTATGGCGGGTTTTACGAGCGGCTGCTCTGACCCGTTGAGCGCCGCGTCGATCGCGCGCTAGGATTGCGCCGGGTGGGCATGGGAAAGTCGGGGGATGATCGCGAAACGGTTCGGCTTGGCGTCCGTCTTCGCGCTTGCGCTTGTGCCGGCGCATGCCGCCGACACCGATGCAAAAATTTGTGGCTCGGATACCGCTACGCCCGCGGCGCAGATCGCGGCCTGCACCGCGCTGATCGCCGCAGAGACGAGCGACCTCGCGCGCGGACATGACTATGAACTTCGCAGCACGGCCTACTTCGAAACCGGCGCGTTCGTTCGGGCGCTTTCCGATATGCAGCAGAGCGTCGCGCTTCTGGGAGAAAGCGAATATGCCCATTTCGACATAGCTCTGTCCCTCATGGAACTTCATTACTTCAAGCGCGCTGAGCCCGAGGTCGATACTGCGATCGATCAAGGGCTGACCGGCACGAGTGCCTATCTGCTGCGTGGCGTGGTGCGAAACCAGCTTGGCCGGTTTGATGACGCTCGGAAGGATCTCGACGTGGTGATATCGGCGTCGACAACCAACAGCGCGGCCTATGCTGAACGCGGATTCTCCAACCTGGAAAGCGGCCGCCTCCAACAGGCCGTCGCCGACTACGACAAGGCGATTGCGCTCGATCCCGGCGTTGCGGACTCGTACTACTTTCGCGGGCGTGTGCATTATGCGCTCGATGAATTTGATGCGGCACTGAAAGATTTTCGCGAGGCAGGACGCCTCTCACCCAAAAATAGCGTCGACGACCTGGTGGCGGAAATTGAGGCCCTTCAACAGCCCGCACCAACCCCAGAGCAGGATCCTCTGAACCATCCCGCACGCGCGGTCGGACATACGCATAGTTGCGCGGCCTACTATCCGCGACTGTCCAACGACCTGATTGAGACCGGCGACAGTCTCGTGCGTTACGACGTTCTGGCCGACGGGACGATTGCCAATACCGGGATCGAACATTCGAGCGGGTCGGACCGGCTCGACCGCGCCGCCTTGCTGTGCGTCAGCCTGCACTGGCGCAGCACACCGGAGGTGCAAAATGGCGTTGCCGTGCCGTCGCTGCACCATCGCGCCATCATCCAGTTCGAGACCACCTACGCCGGAAAGGAAGACGCACAAGCGCGCCGCGCCGCCACACTGGCCGGCATAGGGCGTTATGCCGAGGCGGTGGCGCAGTACGACACCCTAATCCTCGCCCATCCGGACAACGCTGAATATTTCTTCCGCCGCGGCTTCGCGAAATATCTCGATGGCAATTATTCGGACGCCGCAGCCGATTTCGATGCCGCGATCCGCGCGCAGCCCGGCTATGACGACGCTGTCGCGGCCCGCGAGATAGTGCGGCGCGCGGTGTTGAGCCCGTCGCAGCGTCCCACAAAAGGCATTTGAGACTGTCGCCGTTGACTCATTTGTTCGCATAATGTTCCATCCGGCATATGGCGTTCGTCACTTCGAACCAGACCGCTGCCGATGTCGCGCGCGGCGTCAGCCGGCTCCTGATGCAGCAGGGCTTTTCGCCCATCCTGGAATTCACCCTGGCGAACGGCCGGCGGCTGGATGTGGCGGCGCTGGGCCCCGACGGGACCATGCTGGGCGTCGAGATCAAGGTCGCGCTCGCCGATTTGCGCGGCGATACCAAATGGCCGGACTATCTGGAGTTCTGCGAGCACTTCTATTTCGCGATCCCGCCGGACTTTCCAGATCATCATGTGCCCGACGGAACGGGGCTGATCGTCGCCGACCGCTACGGCGGCGCAATCGTGCGCCCGTCGCCGGCGTGGAAAATCCATCCAAGCCGGCGCAAGGCCGTCACCTTGAGCTTCGCCAAGGTCGCGGCGGAGCGCCTGGCACTCATGCTGGCGCGCAATGGAGATCTGGCGAAGCTCACGGCGGAGACGGAGTGATGGCGATCACGCCGGCGCAGCTGAAGAAGATCGCGCTGTCGTTTCCCGGCGCGCTCGAGGCGTCGTCCTATGGCCAGCCCGCCTTCAAGATCGAGAAGAAATTCTTCACGCGTCTGCGCCCTGAGGACGACAGTATCGTATGGATCGTCGATTCGATCGACGAGCGCGATGCCCTGCTGGAGATGGATCCGAAGACCTATTTCATCACCGACCACTACAAGAACTACCCGAGCGTGCTGGTGCGCCTGTCGCGGCTGAACGAGGCAATGCTGCGCAAGCTCCTCGAACGGCGCTGGCGGGCGATCGCGCCGAAGAAGCTGATTGACGCGCGGGGTGGTGCGCCGCGACCGCGCAAGCGCAAGACGGGTTGAGACTGGCGGCAGCCCAGACGTACTAACCCGGGCGGTCGACCCTATCGCGGGCTGCGCTTGGCGAGGATGCGCTGCAGCGTGCGGCGATGCATGTTGAGGCGGCGCGCCGTCTCCGACACGTTGTGGCCGCAGAGCTCGTAGACGCGCTGGATATGCTCCCAGCGCACGCGGTCGGCCGACATCGGATTTTCCGGCGGCTTGGGCTTTGAGCCCGGCTGGGCCAGAAGCGCAGCCAGGATGTCGTCCGCATCGGCGGGCTTGGGCAGATAGTCGATGGCGCCGTATTTCACCGCGGCCACCGCCGTCGCGATATTGCCGAAGCCGGTCAGCACCACCACGCGGCTGTCGGGACGGACGACATGCAGCGTCTCGACCACGTCGAGACCGTTGCCGTCGTCCAGCTTGAGGTCGACCACCGCGTAGGCCGGCGGCGCATCCTTGGCCTTGGATTTTCCCTCCGCGACGCTTTCGGCGATGGTGACCGCAAACCCTCGGGCCTCCATGGCGCGGGCGAGCCGCTCGCGCAGGGGCCGGTCGTCCTCGACCAGAAGCAGGGTTTTGTCTTCGCCAGCGTTCATCGAATGGGTCTCGAAAGTGTCAAAGTCCGGCGCGTTCATATACCGCGCCCCCCTTGACCTCAACCCGGACGGTTCCCCGGTGCTAAGTCTTTACCATGTCTCGTTTTCCAAAGGCCGTGCTGTTCGACCTCGACGATACGCTGATCGCGGCCTACGGGCGGCCGGAGCGCGCCTGGCAGGCCGTGGTCGCCGAGTTTGATGGCGCGCTGGGTCCTGAGAGCACCGTCGTCGCAGGGATCACCCGCGCCGCCCGCGCCTTCTGGGAGGACCCGGAGCGGCATCGCATTTGGCGGCAGAAGATCGAGGCCGCCCGGCGCGCCATCGTGCTGGAGGCCTTTCGTCGGATGAAACTGGAGGGGCTGCCGGCGCCTGACGAGGCCCTTCAAGTGAGGCTGGCGGACCGGTTCAGCGCTTACAGAAACGAGAATCTTCGCCTGTTTCCGGATACGCTCGCCACACTCGAGGCGGTGCGGAAGGCAGGCGTCCGGCTCGCGCTCATCACCAATGGCGCCTCGACGCATCAGCGCGCCAAGATCGTACGGTTCGATCTCGCCCGTCATTTCGATCATATTCAGATCGAGGGCGAACACGGCTTCGGCAAACCCGAGGAGCGGGCCTATCGCCATGCGCTCTCGGTTTTGGATGCCCAGCCCGCAGAGACCTGGATCGTCGGCGACAACCTCGAATGGGAAGTCGTGGCGCCGGGACGGCTGGGCCTGACCACGATCTGGTTCGATCCCAATGGTGACGGCCTCCCGCCCGGCCATCATGCCCGCCCCCACCGGATCGTCAGGTCGTTGACAGAGTTGTTGGGGTAGTATTGGAAACATCGAAACATTGCCCATGGGCGCGATGTATTTTTGCTCGGCTCCACAGGCCGACTGGAATGGGGCGGACGCATCGATGGCGTTGATTGGGTTTCGAGCCGCCGCGCGTACGGCAACGGCCTGACATGCGCATCGCCGTTCTCAACAACGATGCCGTCCGGTTTCACAAGGAATTCTACGGGAGCGACCCTTCGCTCGCGCGCGCGCCCTATGCGACGCAGATGCAGGCGCGCGCCGACAGCCTTGTCGGCATGGCGGACTTCTACTCGCGGAACTTTCGCGCGCTTGGCCACGAGGCTTGCGAGTTCTACGTCAACAATCCTTACATGCAGGCGGCCTGGGCGAGCGAACATGGCATGCGCATTGAGCCGCCCGCCCCGGATTCGGGGCGGCACGAGGATCGCACAGCGAGGCTGCGCCGCGCCCTACAGCCCTATCGCGCCTGGCTGGCGCCGGTGGCGCGGCGGCTGGGGCTGAAGCAGGGACTTGCTGCGGCTGCGCGTGACGTCCTGCTGGCGCAGATCGAGGATTTCGCGCCGGATGTGATCATCAACCAGACCATCGCACTGGTCGATCACGATATGATCCGCACGCTTCGGCGGCCGGGTCGCGTGATCGTCGCGCAGCATGGCGTGGCGCCGCCGGAAGGCATCGATCTCGGCGTCTATGATCTCGGGGTCAGCATGCTGCCCTATGTCGTCGATGCCTTTCGCACGGCGGGCGTGCCGGCCGAAGTCGTGCATCTCGCATTTGAACCTTCGGTGCTGGAGCGCCTTGGCCCCGCACCGGAGCGCGATATCGGGCTGACCTTCGTCGGCGGCATCGAAGCGCAATACAACGACCGCATCGCGATGCTCGAAGCGATCTGCGAACGGTTTCCGGTCGAGTTTTATCTCACCGGTACGTCGGTCTTATCGCCGTCTTCGCCGATCCTCAAACATCAACGCGGCGAAGTCTGGGGGCGCGAGATGTATCGCGTCCTGCAGCGCTCTCAATTGACACTGAATTCGCACATCGATGCCGCCCGCAACTATGCGGGAAACATGCGCCTGTTCGAAGCGACGGGCAGCGGCGCCAGCCTTCTGACCGATGCCAAGAGCAATTTGTCGACGCTGTTCGATACCGATCGCGAGGTCGCGACCTATTCCGATATCGAATCCTGCCTGCGCGCGATCGAGCGTCTGCTTGCGAGCCGCGATGCACGCGCCGAGATGGCGGCGGCGGGCCAGCAACGCACGCTGGCAACGCATACTTACCGTCAGCGCGCCGCGACGCTTCTCGACCTCATTGCGCGCCATGGCGAGCGCGGGAAGAAGGCTGCGCCGTGAAAGTCCTGATGGCCAATGTCACGCGCTCCGACGGCGGGGCGGCGCGCGCAATGCAGCGCATCGCCCAGGCGCTGCGCGATGCGGGCGTCAACGTGGACTATGGTACAAGGCTCTCGACCGGCTGCCCGTGCTTGCCTATTCCAAGGGCGCCAAGCTTTTCCGCAAGCTCAATTTCTCGCCCGCGCTGCGAACCTCAGATCACGCGGCCGCGATCGACGCCGCAGGCGCGGACATCGTGCATCTGCACTGGGTCAATTACGGCTACTTCTCACCGGAAGGCATCGGCGCTCTGCGCACACCGGTGGTGTGGACACTGCACGACATGTGGCCGTTCACCGGCGGATGCCATTACACCGAAGGCTGCACGCACTATCGGAACAATTGCGGGCGCTGCCCGGTGCTCGGGAGCAGCCGCGACGCGGACCTCTCCAGTAGGCTGTTAGGGCGCAAACGGGCCGCCTGGAACGGGCACGAATTCTCGATCGTCGCGCCAAGCACCTGGATGGCAGAGAGCGCGCGCGCGGAAGGTTCGTTGTTCGCGAGAATGCCGGTCTCGATCATCGCCAACCCGATCGACACCACGTGCTTCACACCCGGCGATCAGGCGGCGGCACGGCAGAAATTCGGACTTCCCCCCGATGCGCCGATTGTCGTGTTCGGCGGCAACAAGGCGGTGCAGAACGTGATGAAGGGCTATCCGCTCCTGCGCGATGCCCTGCAGCAATTGGGGCGCAAGGATGTGCATCTCGCGATCTTCGGATCGGGCGAAGACGCGCGCGGCCGCATCGGCCTCGATATGCCGGTTCATCTTCTCGGCACACTGCGATCGGACGCGGACATCGTCGATGCCTATCGCGCCGGCGATCTTTTCGTCCTGCCTTCTGTGCAGGACAATCTGCCCAACACCGTTGCCGAAGCTCTCAGTTGCGGCACACCGGTCGCGGCCTTCCGCATTGGCGGCGTGCCGGACATGGTGCAGAACGGGATCAACGGATTTCTCGCAAACGAGGGCGACACGGCAAGCCTCGCCCGTGCCATTGCGGCCGGACTGGAAGCAAGCCGGAGTGGACATACTTTCCAGGACGCCGCGCGCCGGAGCGCCGAGGCGATGTTCGATCCGCGCAATGTCGCGCAGGCCTATCTCGAGGTCTATCGCGCGGCGTTGGCGCGCAAAACGGCTTAACCCTCGCCGCGCCCCGGCGGTGCTTCGCCGTCGATCGTTCCGCGCGGCCAGAATGCGCTGACGCGTGCGCCGCCGGAATCGAGATTGATCGCACCGACGGTGGCGCCGGTCTGTTCGAGCAACGTCTTGGCGATGAAGAAGCCGAGGCCCATGCCTTCATGCTTGTCGAGCGTGCCGCTCGGCCCGATTTCGGTTTCGCCGAGGGCGAAGCTGCCCGGCCGCGACGTGATGTAGGGCTCGCCGATGCGTTCGAAAATCTCGGGTGCGAAGCCCGGACCGTCGTCCTCGATCGCGATGCTGAGGCGGCTTGCGCTCCAGCGCGCCTGGACGCGGACGCGTGTCTTCGCGAAATCCGCTGCGTTCTCGATGATGTTGCCGAGGCCGTGCAGAAGCTCCGGCGCGCGCCAGACCTGCGGCGGCGCGATGCCGGCAACCTCGGGCAGGAGCTCGATCGTGATGTCGATATCTTCGCCACGGAATGGCTCGACGAGATTTTCGAGGAAGGGGCCGAGCGGCAGGCGCGCGGTTTCGCCCAGAAGCGTCTCTTCCGGGTTGGCGAGACGGGCAAGGATGGCGCGGCAGCGTTCCGCCTGTTCGCGCAGGAGCGCGGCGTCCTGTGCCTCGGACGAGTCGCGCGGCAGCACGCGTTCCAGTTCGCGCGCAACGACGGCAATCGTGCCGAGCGGCGTGCCGAGTTCATGCGCGGCGGCGGTGGCAAGGGCGCCGATCGATGCGAGCCGGTGCTCGCGCGACAGGGCGAGCTGTGTCGCGGCGAGGCCCGCCGACATGCGCGCGCCTTCCGACGCGATGCGCCAGGCATAGATCGAGGTGAAGCCGATACCGATCACCAGCGAGGCCCAGATGCCGGCCTGGTAGAGTGTGGGCAGAACCAGCGCCTCGCCTGCGGGCCACGGCAGCGGTTCGTGAAAGACCGAAATCAGGCAGACGGCGGCGAAGGCTGTCCCGCCCAGAATAAACGTGTTGCCGAGGTTCAATGTGGCAGCCGCGATTACCACCGGCGCGATGAACATCAGGGCGAAGGGATTGGTGATCCCGCCGGTCAGGAACAGCAGTGCCGCGAGCTGCAGCACGTCGAAGCCGAGGTAGACCGTGGCTTCGCGGTTGGTCAGGCGATGCGAGGCCGGATAGCGCAGGGCGAGGACGACATTGACCGCAATGCTCGCCGCGATCATGCCGGCGCACTCGACCAATGGCAGCGAATAGCCGAAGCCGAAGAAGACGATGAAAAGCGCCGCGGATTGGCCCCCGATCGCCATCCAGCGCAGGTTCGACAGGGTCCTTAACCGGACGCGGCCACGCGAGGCCGTTGCAGTGGTCTCGGCGAAGACCCGCAATTGCTGCGGCGCCTGTTCCAATGTTTCGCTGACGCTCATGCCCTCTCCCGCCGCGCGCCGATTCGCCGCTTTGCCGGGGCGCGCCCGGCGATTATCAATCCCGCACCCCGCGGCTTCAATCCGGGTACGCATTCATGCGCCGACTGCCCATCATCGTTCTGCCTGCCGCGCTGGTCCTGGCGCTGATCCTTGGGACCTATCTCTGGCGCGCGGCGGATCGCCTGCCGCAAGGTGGCGTCGTCAGCACCGGAACTGCGCAAGTCGGTGGCCCCTTCACACTGGTCGATCAGTTCGGACACAAGCGAAAATCGTCGGAATTCGCCGGTCGCTACATGCTGATCTATTTCGGCTACACCTATTGCCCCGATGTCTGTCCGACCACGCTTTCCTTGATGGACGATGCCTGGAAACGGCTGGGGCCGGATGCGAGCCGCGTGGTCCCGATCTTCGTCACGGTCGATCCGGAACGCGACACGCCCGCCAAGCTGAAGGATTACCTTGCCGCCATCGCGCCCGGCTTCATTGGCCTGACCGGCGATCCGAAGAGCGTTCACGCCGTGACCGATGCCTACAACGTCGTTGCCACCAAGCAGCCGCTGCCCGGCGGTACTTATGGTTTCAACCATTCGAGCGCGATCTATTTGATGGGGCCCGACGGCAAGTTCGTCGCCTTCTGGGACGATACCGCCATCGGACCCAATGGGCTGGCCAAGGCCCTGCGCGCGCATCTTTGACGCCGGTCAGAGCTCGGGCGCGGCGAGGCCGTTCTGGGCACAGGCCGCGATCAGCGTGTTGCGCATCAGGCAGACAATCGTCATCGCGCCGACCCCGCCCGGGACAGGCGTGATGTGCCCTGCGATCCTGGCAGCGGCGTCGTAGTCGACGTCGCCAACGACCTTGGTTTTGCCGCCGCCGGCATCGATCCGGTTGATGCCGACATCGACGACAACGCTGCCCGGCTTGATCCAGTCGCCCGGGACGAAGTTCGGCTTGCCGATGGCGGCGACGAGGATATCGGCGCGGCGGGCATGGCCGGAGAGATCGCGCGTGCGCGAATGGGCCATCGTCACGGTTGCGTTGGCGGCGAGGAAGAGCTGCGCTGAAGGCTTGCCGAACAGCAGCGAGCGGCCAATGACGAGAACGTCTCGGCCGGCGACATCGCCGACATATTCCTTCAGCAGCATCATCACGCCGGCCGGCGTGCATGACACCAGGTGCGCCCGGCCGCTGAGCAGCAGACCCGCATTGGTCGGCGTCAGCGCGTCGACATCTTTCGCCGGATCGAGCGTGTCGAGCACCGCGGCTTCGCGCACCTGTTTGGGGAGCGGCATCTGCACGAGGATGCCGTGGATGGATTTGTCGGCGTTGAGGACTTCGACAGCCTTGAGCACCGCGGCCTCGCTCGCATCGGCGGGAAGCGAGACATGCGCCGATTTGAAGCCGATGGCCTCGGCGACCTTGCCCTTGTTGCGAACGTAGATCTCGCTCGCCGGATCGTTGCCGACGAGGACGGTGGCGAGACCCGGCACGACGCCATGGGCGGCCTTCAACTTCGAGGTTTCGGCCTCGACCTTGATGCGAAGCCGGGCGGCATAGACTTTTCCGTCGATGATGCTGGCAGTCATGTTCAGTCTCCCCAGGTTTGCAGCCTTGCGGCCGGCACGGTGGATTCAATGGCAATGGTTTTGAGTCTCGCGGTGTCGCCGGCGACGATGGCAATGGACGATTTCGCGACGCCGAGGCTCTTGGCGAGCAGCGCGATCAGCGCGGCATTGGCCTTGCCGTCTTCCGGTGGCGCGGCGACGCGGGCTTTCAGATGTTCCTTGCCGTCGGCGCCTGTCATCCAGCGTTCGAGCGCGTCACGGCCGCCCTTGGGTGTCAGCCGGACCTGGAAGATGAGCCTGCCGTCCAGTTCGCGCAGGCGCGCCATGGCGATCAGAGCCGTTCGAGATAATCGAAGAGGTCGAGGGTGAAGACCTGGAGCACGTAGATCGCGATCAGGACCAGCACCGGCGAAAGGTCGAGCCCGCCGACCGGCGGCAGAAGGCGGCGAAAGGGCCGGAACAGCGGTTCCGTCAGCGCATCGAGCGCGCGCACAATCTGGCGCACGGTCGGGTTGTGCATGTTGATGACGCCAAACGCGACCAGCCAGCTGACGATCACGGCGGCGATCACGATGAATTGGGCGAGGTTCAGCAGGTAGTAGATCAGCACGCCGAGCGGGTGAACGATGACATAGAACATCAGTCTGGATCGCACCTGTGGACTGCCGTTGCGTGGCCCGCTTGTAGCCTCTGGACCTCACTATTCCAAGAACTTCCGGGCGGTTTCAGCCCCCGGACCGGGTATCCCGAACGGGCAGCAACGCGGGCGCTCAAGCCCGCTTGACACCCTCTACCCCGGCTCCCTACATACCCGCCCGCGCCGGGGCTCCGGCGCAAGCGTGGTTCGGGGCTGTAGCTCAGTTGGGAGAGCGTCTCGTTCGCAATGAGAAGGCCAGCGGTTCGATTCCGCTCAGCTCCACCAACCTGCGCTGCGTAGCAGCGGAGGTTGTCTCCCGAAGCTCCGAAGGAGCGTAGGGAGGCCTTACCCGGATCATGCAGCTTCGGTTGGCAAGCCAACCTCACTTCCCATCATAACTCACGCGCCAGATCGTTTTTCCGACGTCGTCGGCGATCAGCAGGCCGCCATCCTTCATCACGGCGAGGCCTACCGGGCGGCCCCAGACATGCGCCGGGTGACCCGGCGCGCCGTCACCTTCGCGGAAGCCGGTGACGAAGTTCTCATAGCCGCCGGCCGGACGGCCGTTGCGAAACGGAACGCGGACGATCTTGTAACCCGTCGGGACGCCGGAATTCCACGAACCATGCAGGGCGACAAAGGCATCGCCCTTGTAGGAGGCCGGGAACATCCCGCCTTCGTAGAAAACAAGCCCGAGCGGCGCGGAATGGGCCTGGAACAGCAGGTCCGGGACAATCGCCTTTGCCACCAGATCCGGCCGTTTGGCGCCGAAATCGGGATCGGGATGATGGCCGAGATAGGCATAGGGCCAGCCATAGAAGCCGCCGCGCTGCACATGGGTGAGGTAGTCCGGCACCAGCCCATCGCCGAGACCGTCGCGCTCGTTCACGGTGACGAAGAGATCGTCCGTACCCGGATAGAACTGCAGGCCGACCGGATTGCGCAGCCCGGTGGCGAAGGGCGAGAGCGTGCCGTCGCGGTTGACGGTCTGTATCGTGGCGCGGGTCGGCGCATCCTCGCCGACGTTGCTGGCGCTGCCGATGCCGATATAGATCATGCCTTTGGAATCGATCGCCAGATCGCGGGTCCAGTGGTTGCCGACCGGCGAGAGATCCTTGACCGTCGTCACGCGCGCCTTGTGCGCCGGCTTGAGGGGGCCGTCGGGGAAGGTGAGCTTCCAGACCGCCATGAGGTCGCTGACGTAAAGCGTGTTTCCCGACACGGCCATGCCGTGCGGACGCTGGAAGCCGTCGGCGGCGACACTCCGGACGAGCGATCCGCCAGCCTCGTGCAGACGGGTGATCCGGCCGGCCCGCGTCTCTGCCAGGAACACGTCGCCATCGGGCGCGTCCGCAAGCCAGCGCACGTCATCGAACCCGGTGGCGAAAGGCGCGACATGGAACCCGGTAGGCGCCTCAAGACCCGCGCCGGCCGGCTTTGTGACCTTGAAGGACGGATTGGCAACTCCCGGAGTCGCGTAGGGCTTCGGCAAGTCTTTGATCGAAATGTCGAATTTCTGTCCGGGGTGGTCCGCGGCGAATGCGGCGGCGGCACCGAGAACGATGGAGACGGCAGCCAATACGGGTGAAAGTCGGGACATGGATGCTCCAGAAGGGACCGGCGGCAAGGAAGGCTTTACTGCCACGGGCTTAAACCTTCCGGTGAACGTCCGGGAGCCCTTATGCGATCCTTGCCCCGCCTTGCCGTGCTTGCGCTGGCCGCCGTGCTGGCGGTGCCCGCGCATGCCGGAGAGGGTGGCGGCAAGAGCCCCAAGCACAAGGTCACGCAGTCCGCGTCCTATGTGATGATCGAGCCGATGTATTCGACCATCCTCGACGGCGACAAACCGGTCGGGATGCTGATGATCGGCATCGGTCTCGATATCCCGGACGAGAAACTTCGCGCCGAGGCGCAGCACGCCCTACCGGTTCTGCGCGATGCCTATGTACGGAATCTGCTGAATTACAGCACCACAGCGGTCCGTTCCTGGAAACAGCCGGATGTCACGCTGATTGCCGATCGCCTGCAGGGCGTGACGGACCGGGCGCTGGGCCGCAAGGGCGCCAAGGTGCTTCTGGCCCAGGTAGCGATGCGCCTCATGAAGTAGGCGCACCGGTGGCTCTACGACAACTGATCGCCGAGACCGTCCGGAAATGTCGCGGAGTGCGTCTCTGCCGTGCTGGCCTCGAGACGCTTCACGGACGGACGCGTCCAAGGTGCGCGGAGCGGTGACTCCTGCCGGGTTTCCAATTCTTCGCCCATCACGCCAGTCCCCATATTGAGTGACTGGAGATTTTTTCAGAAGGCGATCCGGGTCAACGCCCAAGATTGGTCAGGTCTGGCGTCAGCGGCCTGTGAACTTCGGTTCGCGTTTTTCGAGGAAGGCTTTGACGGCCTCGCGGTAGTCCTCGCTGGTCGTCGCCAGCGCGTATTGATCGAGATCCATGAATGTTGTCGCCTGATGCAGCGCGTTGGCGGCCGCGTTCACGCCCTGCTTCGACATGCGCACCGCGTTCGGTGGGAGCTTCGCGACCTTTTCCGCCCAGCGCCTCGCGGCAGTGAGCACCTCGCCGTCGGCCGCGACCTCGTCGGCGAGGCCCCATTCGCGGGCCTGCGCCGCTTCGACTTTCTCGCCGAAGATCACGAACTGCTTGGTGCGCGACGGGCCGATCAGGGAGACGAGGCGCGGCACGGCGTGCCAGCTCATGTTCATGCCGAGCGGAATTTCGGGCAGGCGGATGTGGGAGCCTTCGCCCATGATTCGGAAATCGCAGGCTGCGGCGAGCGCGCCGCCGCCGCCGATGCAGTATTTCTCGATGGCGCAGATCGTGACCTGCTCGACCTTCTCCCAGGCGTCGCATAGTTCGGGGCCAATGCGGACCATGGCGCGGCGTTCGAGCAGGCCGTTGGCGCGGCGCCGATCCATGCCGGGGTCTTTCAGATCGGCGCCCGCCGTGAAGGCGCCTTTGCCGGTGACGATCACCGCCTGTGTCTCGAGATCGTCGGCGAAGCTTCGCGCCGCTTCCGTCATCTCGAGGATAAGCTGGCGAGAGAGCGCGTTGCGCCCATCGCCACGATCCATCGTGACAGTTGCGATGGCGCCGTCGCGTTCGATGGAAACGAAATCACCGATCTTGTTCGTGCTCATGCGGCAAGCGTAGCATCAACCCCATCGGCGAATTCAAGCGGGGCAGGTTGAAAGGCGGCGAACAAGCGATCGATCCGCGCTGGGCTGAATTTCTGGCGAAGGACTGGCTCTGCAAAGGATGCGGCACAGTCCATTGCGGGATCATGGGTCTCGGCGTGGACAAGCCGGCAGTCTGGCCTGGCCCTTCTTCCGAAGCGAAGTCCAATGCGGCGCTCCCGGGCGCTCAGCACATCCTTACCCAGGATTTCTGCGTTCTGGACGGAGAGCATTTCTTCGTGCGCTGCGGGCTGGAGTTGCCCCTAAGGGGCACGGTTGACAGCGCGACGTTCGGTTATGGGCCTGGTCGACGCTCTCGCGCAAGAATTTCGAGCGCTATGTCGAGACGTTCGACAATGGTGGCCAGGGCAGCGAGGGCCCTTGGTTTGGCTGGTTCGCAAACGAACTACCGGGCTACGCGCCGAGCACGATCAATCTTAAGTGCCAAATTCATCCGCGAGATGGCGGGCTGCGCCCCTGGATCGAGCTCGAACCCACGGATCATCCGCTCGCGGTCGAGGCGCGCAATGGAATTACGCTCGACCGCCTGCTGGAAATTTATGCCCTGCACGGGCACGCAATTTCGGTCTAAATCGGGCTCTGCATGTTGTGGACGATGCCGAGCACGGTACGCCTCGGGAGAAACGGCACAAGGCTCGCCAGCATGCGGTTGCGGCCGCCGGTGATGACGACGCGGCGGTTCTTCTGCCAGCCGCGATAACCCATCCGCGCCACGGGCGCCGAAGCCATGGCGCTGCCGAGATTGCTCGCGACCTTGGTCTTGCCGGTGCCGGCGCGTTCACGGAACTGGCTGACCGTCGGGCCGGGACAGAGGCAGCTGACGTGGACGCCGGTGCCCTCGGCCTCTTTCCAGAGCGCCTCGGAGAACGACAGCACAAAGGCCTTGGAGGCGTAGTAGATCGCCATCAGCGGACCGGGCTGGAACGAGGCCGTCGACGCGACGTTGAGCACGCCGCCGCGTTTGTTCGCCAGCATGCGCGGCCAATAGATGTGGGTGAGCTCGACGAGGGCACGGTCGTTGAGATCGATCATGCCGAGCTGCTGACCGAGGTCCGAGCCCTTGAACGCGCCAGCGATTCCGTAACCGGCATTGTTCACAACAACATCGACGGCCAGGCCTTGCGCCGCGATTTGTTCAGCAAGTTTCGCACCATTGCCGGGCACGCCGAGATCGATGGCGATCGGCGTTGCCTTGATCTTGTGCGCGGCGGCCAGGCGGGCGGCGACGTCTTTCAATTGCGCTTCGGAGCGTGCGGTGAGGATGAGATCGTAGCCGTCCTTCGCGAAGCATTCGGCGAGATCGACACCGATTCCCATGCTCGCGCCGGTGACGAGCGCGGTCTGTCCTTCGCCTTTGCGTTTGCGGGCCATATACGTGTTCTCCTCTATTCGTTGGCGATAGCGCGCCACAACGCGTCTTCCATTGCAGTTGCGGCTTGCGCGTCGAAGGCGAGCGCGCCCTGCGCCGAAAATTTCACGAGGCCGGTCGCCGCTCCCCACATCATTGCGGCGGCGAGGGTTGGATCGAGGTCGCGCACCGCTCCGGCGGCGTGGGCCTGGGCGAAGAAATTTTTGGCGACTTCGGCATAGCGGCGGCTCAATGCGCGCGATTCCTCGTCGAGATAGTCGCCGTGGTGGTGCAGGTCCATGAACCGGGCCGCACGGGCATAGGTGCGGGCAAACAGCATCATGCGCTGCCAATAGGCCGAGAACTGTTCGCGAGGCGCGAGACCGTCAGCGAGCGGCGCGAAGACGATGGCGTTGTAGGCCGCCTTCCAGCGCCGGTAGAGCGCGTTGACCAGCGCCTCCTTGCCCGCGAAGTAGCGATAGATCGTGCCGACCGCGACCCCGGCCTTCGCCGCGATTTCCGGCACCGCGACGCCATCGAAGCCTCGGGTCTCGAACAGGTCGAGCGCAGCGTCGAGCAGCCGGACCCGCTTGTCGTCCTGGGAGGAAATCTCTTTCAGGTCAGACATTTGTGATGGGGCTTTGGGAGGCTGAAAAGTGAATGAATGTTCATTCATACCATTACGCAATCAAATCGGTCAAGCACCCGCCCAAAGCAAAAGGGCGGAGCGTTGCCGCTCCGCCCCTTCGGATTCGATTGTACTTGGGCTTATTCGGCCGCGAGCAGCGAGGCGCCGAGGCGCGTGCCGCCGTTGAGCTGTATGAGGTACTTGATGCCCTCTTCCGCGATGTCGTCGCCGACCATGCGGTCGCCTTCGGCATAGAGCTCGGCCATGTCCAGATACGCCGCATACACCGGCTTGGTGCGCTCGGTGATGATGCCGGCCTTGAGCAGGGTCTTGACCAGCACGCGGAAGATGTTGGTCGCGTCCTGCATGTCGGCGCGGATCGCGGTGTCCGTCAGCGCTTCCATGAACGCGCCCTGGCACCAGACCGGGTCGAGGCCGACGGCCTCGTAGATCCAGGCCTTCTGATCCGGCGAGCCGAGATTGTAGAGCAGGACCTGGAAGACCTGCGCCGCCCAATCCTCGATCAGCTCATGCTCGCCCTTCGAGAGGTACGGGATCGTGCGGTCGGCCCAGATTTTTCCGAATTTGTGATGGAACGCTTCGTCGGTCATCACGAGCTGCATCAGGTGGCGCATCAGCGGATCGCGCGCTTCCTTGAAGAAAGTCGCGAAGGCGCCCATGGCGAGACCTTCGACCAGCATCTGCATGCCGACGATTTTCTTCCAGACCAGCGGCGAGGTGACCATGTCGGTCAGGAGACCGCCGAGCGCCGGACCGACCTGACAGGGCGCGCCCCAGCGGGCATGGATGTATTTCGAGAAACCCGTGACGTGACGGGCTTCCTCGCGCGTCTGGTTGGCGGCGTATTCCTGCGCACCCGGATCGCGGAGGATGTGGCAGAGCGAAGCGGAGAGCGACAGCGCGCCCTGCTCGCCATGCAGGATCGAGGACAGCGACCATAGCGTGTCGAGATTCGCCAGCTTGATCTTCTGGCCTTCGTCGAGCTTGTCGCCGATCGCGGTCTTGAGATCGCCGTTGAGGTTCGGGTTGACCAGATATTCCTTCGTCGTGTCGAAGGGCGTCGAGAAGTCGATGTACTTCTTGTCGAGCGGATCCCAGAAATGGTCATGGGTCGCGCTGATGATCTTGTCGAACGCCGTCGAGCGCTCGCCATAGCGTGTCGGGCTCAACATGGCCGGAAAGTCGGAAGGATCGACTGCGTTATAGGCCGGATCCTTGGTGATGTTCTCCATGTCGTGCTCTCCCATCAGGCTTTTGTTGGTGGGAGGATACGCCTCCCGGACGCGAGGGCAAGAATAAATGACGGTACCGTCAAGAAAATCTGCTGCGTCGACAACATCGATATAATTCAAATGGTTACCGAGAAGTTTCGGCCTTAACAATGGCCCTCCGAAGTTCGAGTACGGGAAAATCTTGGGCGACGGATGGTGTCGGGCCTGTTCCTCCATTGCGTCGGACGCCGCCATCCGCGATGACGGCAGCGTGTTAGGCTGGTGCTTCGCCGGCATGGATCCGAGATGAAGTTTCAGGGCAGACCGATCGCGACCTGGGCATTTCCGCTCGCCATGCTGGCGGCGGCGCTGTTCATGCTCGGCAGCGATGCCGGGTCGGTCGCGACGCATCTGCGCGGCGTGCTGTTCGATTCCTATCAGCGCAGCCAGCCCCGGACCTATCAGGACACGCTGGCGAAGTCGGGCTATGCGG
This sequence comes from Pseudomonadota bacterium, assembly GCA_018241025.1. Lineage (GTDB taxonomy): Bacteria > Pseudomonadota > Alphaproteobacteria > Micropepsales > Micropepsaceae > Rhizomicrobium. The sequence goes on along the minus strand of JAFEEQ010000004.1, from coordinate 175,004 downwards.
TACGCGCGCTCGATGTCGATGCTGCCAGCCTGCAGCGCTTCGGCAAATGGCCCTGGCCGCATGCGGTCATCGCGAAGCTGCTCGGTGAGTTGAAAACGCAGGGCGCGGCGATGGCGGTGCTCGCCTTTCCGCTCGACACGCCCGATCCCGCCTCGCCACGCGGGCTTCTGGCCGAAGTCCCCGCCGGACCGGCTGGCGACCAGCTGCGCCATGCGCTTTCACAAATGCCGTCGCCGGACGATGCGCTGACGGCATCGCTGTCGCAGCTGGCCACGGTAAGCGGCTTTGAACTCGGCGCTGCCCAGTCTTCGCGAACGCCGGAGTTGAAAGCGCCGCTGCGCTTCATCGGTAGCAAGGACCCCTTCGGTCACACGATCGCATTTGCCAGCGCCCAAGGCGCGCTGCCCGATATCGAGAAGATCAGTCTTGGCAATGGCGCGCTGAACCTGCCGCGTGAGGCCGATGGCATCCTGCGGCGCGCACCGATGGCATTTCGCCTGAACGGCGTGGCGGTACCGTCATTGACCGCGGAAGTGCTGCGCGTTCTCGAACGCAAGAAACGGCTGACCGTGCGCAGCGACGATGGCGACAGCGGATTGTTCGGCGCACCGCCCGGTATTGCCGCGGTTGATGGACTGAAAAGTCCTCTGCCGACGGCGACGGACGGTGCGCTGTGGATAGCGTTCGCCGCGCAGGGTGCGCCGCGCGGAATCTCCGCCGCAGACCTCGATACCGGCAAGGCGGCGGGTTTGCACAACGCCATCGTGATTCTGGGACCGCCGGGCGAAGATATCGCGACACCCGGAGGGCCGCGCAGCATTGCTGGGATCTATGCCGAGGCACTCGAGAATATCCTGCTCGGCGAGCCGCTCCGCCGCCCGGCATCGGCGATCGAGGCGGAGCTCATCTGCCTCCTGCTTTTCGGCATTGCGATGATCGTGATCTTCGCGCGCTTCGGCATCGCCTGGGCTGGATTGTTCACCGTGGCCGCGATCGGCGGCGGCCTCGCGATTTCCTGGCGGCTCTATTCGGCCGATCACGTGCTGCTCGATGCGCTTGGACCGTCGCTTGGGCTCGGGCTCACCTTCCTGACCTGTGCCGCAGTGCGCGTCGCAAATGTAACGCGGGCGCGGGCGCGGGTGCGCAGTGCATTTTCGGAATCGCTTCCCACACATATCATCGAGCAGATCGCGCGCAATCCGGCGCTGCTCAAGCTCGACGGCGTCAGCCGGACCGTGACCTATCTGCATTGCAGCGTGCGCGAATTCGGCGGGCTCGCGGATTCCTTCAAGGACGATCCCGCCGCCTTCACCCGGCTGATGCAGCGCGTGCTGGTCCCGCTGATGGATGTGGCGCGGGCCAAGGGCGGCACGCTCGACCGGCTGACGGCTGACGGTTTCAGCGCGTTCTGGAACGCGCCGCTGGACGATGCCGAACACGCGATCCACGCCTGCGAAGCCGCCAACGGCATGATGGAAGCGATTGCGCGCAGCAACGAAGTCATCACCCATGAACGACGTAATGACGGTGTCGCCTTTGCGCCGGTCGAGATCGGCATCGGCATTTCGACCGGACAGGCGATCGCCGGCGGTTTCTCCGCCCATGGCCGCACGGCCTATTCCGTCACCGGCGATTGCGCGGTCGAGGCCGAACGCATCCAGGACCTGTCGGCGCAATACGGCCCCGCGGTGATCGTTTCCGACGCGACGCGCAAGGCGGCGGAGCGCGGCTTTGCGTTCCTCGAAGTCGACTACATCGCCATCGGCGTGCACGACACGCCGACAAAGCTGTTCGCAATGTTGGGCAGCCCGGTGATGCGCGCCAGCCCGAAGTTCCGCGCCCTGCTGACGTTCCACGATCACATCTTCCAGTCGCTGCGAACCCAGCAATGGGACAAGGCACGAGAGTTGATCGAGCAGTGCCGCAAGCTCTCCGGCGCGAGCCAGAAGCTCTACGATCTGCACCTGAAGCGGGTCGCCTATTTCCAGGAAAACCCGCCGGGCGAGAACTGGGACGGCGCTTTCCGCGCAATCCTGAAATAGCGATGGACCCGCTCGCGACCGTACCGGCCGCGAAGCAGGCGGCAGTCCGATCCGCGCTGACAGCGATCTTCGGCGAGGAGCCCGTTGTCGCGACGGCGATTGCCGGCGGCGCCTCGGGTGCGCAGATCTTTCGCATCGAGCGAGACGGGGAGCGCGCGTTGCTGCGCGTCGAGGGCGATCCGAGCCCGCTGCGCTTTCCCGGCCAATACGTGTCATGGCGTGCAGCTTCCGAGGCCGGCATCGCGCCACCGCTGCACTATCTCAATGCCGCAAACGGCATAACGATGAGCGCATACATCGCGCAGAAGCCTTTGCGCGAATTCCCCGGAGGACCGGTTGCGCTGGCAGAAGCGGTCGGCACTCTGTTGCGCCGGTTGCAGGCACTGCCCTGTTTCGAGACTTTCTTCGACTATCCGGAAATCGTGTCGCGCCTGTTCGCCCATGTGATGCGAACGGGCTTGTTTGGAGATGGGTTGCTTCAGCCCTGCGCCGAGCAACTCGACGCCATTCGTGCGCGCACGCCATGGGGCATGCAGGTGGCGGCACACAACGATCCCAATCCGCGCAACATCCTGTATGATGGAGAGAGGCTTTGGCTGATCGATTGGGAGTCGGCCTATCGCAACGATCCGCTGGTCGATATCGCCATCGCACTGGACAATTTTGCCGCCGCGCCGATTGCCGAAGAGCGGCTGCTCTCCGCGGCAGGCGTGACTGAGCCTGCAATGCTGGCACGCTTGCACGATATCCGCGCGCTGACACGGCTCTACTATGCCGGAGTACTGTTCAGCGCAGCAGCGACGATGCCCCGCGCCAATGCCGAAACCGATCTGGATGCACCGACACCGGTGCAATTCCACGCCGCAGTCCGCGATGGACGGCTGAAGGCAGGGAGACGCGAAACTCTGCTGGCGCTTGGGAAGCTCTATCTGTCCGGCTTCAGGGACGGCGGCGCCGTCGTGCCGCTAGACGCCGTCTGACGCTTCGCCGTAGTGCGCAGCGTCCGCGCCGGTGAGAGCAGCCCAAAGCTGATCGCCCCAGGAATAGTGCCACCACTCGTCCGGGTGGCCGGCGAAACCTTCTTCGATCATCAGCCAGTGGAGCAGGCGCCGATTGGCGCGGGCCTCTTCGTCGGAGAAGGACAGATCGCCATCGCCCAACGCTTCGAACCGGTCGCGATGCGCCAGCGGCGTCGCATCGTCGAAGAGCGAGCCCATCCAAAGGGCATCGCCATCGATCCAGCGGATGGTGAGATCGATCGCCGCGCCGGTGGCGTGCGGCGCCGGCGAATCGGCATCGCGGCTGGGCGCCGCCCAGTAGCGCTCGACCTCGGCCGTCAGCGCATCGCCGGTGAGCGACGGATTGCGGCGCCGCAGCTCGGCCGGCATCCAGACGTCGTGGAAATAGGCCTGAACCGCCTTCGGCCGCCAGGCATCGAAGAGATGCAATTGCAGGCCGGCCGATCTGAGCCGCGCATCGACCCGTACAAGGCGCTGGGCAACGGAGCTGCGGGCCAGGAGAGCGGGGATCGAACCCTCGATCCGCTGCCAATAGGGCGGATTGCGGCGCGCGTGATAGTAGTTCTCGCCCGCCAGCCCCAAGCTCTTGAGTTCGACCATGGGTTCGCCATGCAGCGTGTTCGAGCGCGCAATGGGATAGGCGCGATAGCCGCCGCGGCGTGCCCGAATTTCGGTCACTGCCCCGATGGGCCTTTCGCGCAATTCCGACAGGGGGCCGAACTGGGTCATGTCCATCCTTCGACAGGCTCAGGACGCGAATTGAGCTTGGACCTCATCCTGAGCCTGTCGAAGGATGGCAGTCCCGCGCTTCAATAAGAACGCGTTGCGTTTTAGACTACCCACCATGACCCCAGAAGACTATTTCCCTTCCGACTATCGCAGCGGCCGCCACGCATTTGTGACAGCCTGCGAACAGGCCGGCATCGATGTCATCTCGCGCGTCCACCCCGAGGCGAAAGGGCGGGACGGCAAGCCACTCTTCCTCGACACTGCGGTGATCGGCCCGCGCACGGCGAAGAAGGCGCTGCTGCTGATCTCGGCCACCCATGGCGTCGAAGGCTATTTCGGTTCCGGCGTGCAGACCGGATTGCTGCAGGAAGGCTTGGCGAAGCGCGCGCCCAAAGGGACCAAGATCGTCCTCCTGCATGCGCTCAACCCTTATGGTTTCGCCTGGGACCGGCGCGTGAACGAGGACAATGCCGACATCAATCGCAATTGCGTCGACTTCACCAACCCGCCCGAGAACGCGCCCTACGATGCGCTGGCTGAGTTCATCTCGCCGAAGGACATCGCGCCCGCGGCGCTGAAATCCGCCAACGCGAAACTGACGGAATACCTCAAGGCCAATGGCGCCTTCGCGTTGCAGGAGGCGATTTCCAAAGGCCAGTATCGCTATCCCGAAGGCGTCTATTACGGCGGTTCGCAAGAGGCGTGGTCGCTGAAAATGCTGAAGGACGTCTTCGTCGAGAGTCTGAAGGGCGTGAAGAAGCTTACCGTCATCGATTTCCACACCGGCCTCGGCGACTACGGCGCCGGCGAGATGATCACCGAAGACCTGCCGGGCAGCGCGCCCTATGAGCGGGCGAAGGCGATGTGGGGCGAGCGCGTTGCGTCGAGCGAGGCGGGCGAGTCCGTTTCGGCGCCGCTTTCCGGCACCATCGACAAGGCGGTGGCGAGCTGGCTCAAAGGCGTCGAGCTGACCTTCGCCGCGCTTGAAGTGGGAACGCGCGACACCCGCGCGGTGTTCAATGCGCTACGCAAGGACAACTGGCTGCACTGCTTCGCGCCGGACCGCCACGAGCACAAGGATGCCGAAGCGATCCGGCTGGAGTTGCGTGACGCGTTCTATCCCGATGCGCCCGACTGGAAGCGCATGGTTTTCGCTCATGCCAACGAGGTGGTGAGCGCGGCTTTGGTGGCGCTTTGACCCACAATTTGCGGGACGCGACCCGCTTGGGCTATAGAGCCCTCGCACGCACCCGTAGCTCAGCTGGATAGAGTGTCGCCCTCCGAAGGCGAAGGTCGCAGGTTCGAATCCTGCCGGGTGCGCCACTTTTTTGGCGGGCGGGCAAAGTAGCCGCCACGCCAACCGTACTTCGCCCCGCCCGCTTTGGTTTCGCAGCACGTTCCTTCAACGCGCGACGTGTCGCTTGCAGGCGAAAGGGTTGGCGGTGTCTCATGCGATCCCATTCATGAGGCCCTCATATGCGGCTTGCTGCACTGACGTTCGCCCTGTTCGCTCTTGCATGGCCGGCCCTGGCCGAAGAACCGGCGCCGCCTGCTGCGTCGCCGGAGGCGACGACGGATACTGCTGCTCCGCCAGCGACAGCAGCGGAACCGGCCACGCCGGGCGAGATGCCCGCGCAGCCCGCCACGCCGATCGGTCCGCGCGTGCTGATCCAGACCTCGATGGGCGACATCACGTTGCAGCTCGACTCCGTGCACGCGCCCAAGACCGTCGCGAATTTCGTGCGCTATGCGAAGGAGCATCACTTCGACGGCACCGTGATCTATCGCGTAGAACCGGGCTTCGTGATCCAGGCCGGCAGCTGGGATGCACATGTGAACTATCGCCCCGCGCACAAGCCGATCCCGCTCGAATCGGGATTGCCCAACAAGCGCGGCACCATCGCGATGGCGCGCGGCGAGCCGGACAGCGCGACGGCGGAGTTCTTCATTAACCTTGCCGACAACACGCCGCTCGATGCCGATCCGGCCGCGCCGCCGAACACCACCGGCTATGCGGTGTTCGGCGAGGTGACCGACGGGATGGATGTCGTCGACAAAATCTCTGTCGTGCCGCGTGGCGACAACGGGCCGATGAAGGGTGCGGCGCCGGTCGATCCGATCACCATCATCAAGGTCAGCGTCCTGCCGGACACCGCGCCATGACGGCGGAGACGGATGGCTACAAAGCGGTTTCGAAACTCTACAACGCACTGATGACCGGGCTTGTACTGACGCTCGTCAGCCAGAAGAGCGCCGACGCGGCGTGGCAGTTCGTGTTCGGCCATTTCCGCCGTCAACACCTGGAGAAGTTCAAGGTCGGGCTGAAGAAGCTCGGTCTCGACGGCCTGCCCGATGCCGTCGCCTGCGCGCAGTATCACTATTTCTCCAACGCGCTCGGCGGGGTGAAGACGGAGTACATGCCGGAGAGCGATGCGAAGGCCTGGGTGCGCTATCCGCCGCCGCGCTGGATCTGGCAGGGCGCCGCGATCTGCGGCATCCCGCGGGAGGTCAACGAAGCGATGCTGCATGGCTGGCATGGCCATAACGGCGTGTCGCTGGGCAATCCAAGGCTCGGCTTCGTCTGCACCGGGCAGACGGTGAACGGCGATCCGGGACTCGAAGGCTACTACTTCGACTACGGCCGCGAGATCGCGCCGGAAGAGCGCGTGCGTTTCGCGCCCGACGAGCACGCGCCGCGTTTCGATCCGGCGAAGGCCCCGACGCTCGATTCCGCGAGCTGGCCGGCGGAGCGGCTGGCCAAGGTCGAACGCTCCTATGCCATGGAATATGTCCGCTCGATGCTGCCGACCATGCTGGAGCTGTTCGGCGCGGCGGAAGCCGGAGCGCTGGTGGGACGCGCGGCGCGGCTGATCGGGCTGCAATTCTATGACGAGATGGCGGTGCTGACCGGCACCGCCGGCGACGACGCGGCGGCGTTTGCCAGCCTGCTTGCCACGCTGGCGCGGGCGCAGGGCGAACATGTCGAGGTGACGGGCGACGGGATCGTCCAGAAGGGCTGGCGGCTGATGGACGGCATTGCCGCCGGCGAGACGCTTTTCGCCGCCTGGAACGCCCTATGGGAAGGTGCACTCGCCGTGCATAATCGCGCCCTGCAACTGCATTCGGAGCGGCGACCGGACGGCATCGTCTGGCGCATCGGCTGACATGGACGGAACGAGACTGGTCGCGCATGCCAATGTGAAACTGGCAGAGGCACGCTATGCGGTGAACATCCGGACCGGGCACCACGACCTGATCGGCGACGAGCCGGTGTCGGGCGGCGGCGCCGATGCGGGCCCCTCGCCATTCGGCTTCGTGCTGGCGGGCCTTGGCGCTTGCACCGCGATCACCCTGCGCATGTATGCCGAGCGTAAGGGCTGGACGATCACGGCACTGACCGTCGGCCTTGAATATTTCCGCGACGACGACAAATTCCGTGTGGAGCGCGTGCTGCACATCGAGGGCGCGCTGGACGAAATGCAGCGCGCGCGCCTCGCCGATATCGCCGAGCGCACGCCCGTCACGCTGGCGATCAAGGCCGGCGCGGCGATCAACACGAAGATGGTTTGATGGGCGATATCGGGGCAAGCGAGCCGTTCGAGACACTGAGGCTGAGAGACGGGCGCAAGCTCGGCTATCTCGATGTCGGCGCGCGCGACGGCCATGTCGTGTTCCATTTTCACGGCCATGGCTCTTCGCGGCTCGAAGGGCTGATCCTCGAAGAGGCCGCGGGGCGGCTGGGCCTGCGCGTCATCGCGCTCGACCGGCCAGGCGTCGGCCAGTCCGATCCGAAAGATGGCGACCGCCTGCTCGACTGGCCGGCCGATGTGGCCGAGGCCGCCGATCAACTCGGCATCGCGCGCTTCGCGGTGCAGGGCATGTCGGCCGGCGGCCCCTATGCCCTCGCCTGTGCGCAGGCGCTCGGAAGCCGCGTCACCGCCTGTTCGCTGATCAGTGCCGTGCCGCCCCCGGAAGTCGCGCGCCGCTCGGGTCCGCACGTGCGCCGGATGTTGTGGTGGGTTGCCTATCGCTTCCCGCGCTATCTGCGCCGCCGCCTGATGCAGTTCCGGCCCGATGGGCCGCCGCGCGAGGACCTGGTCGAACAGCGCATGCTGCGGGTCGCGCAATGGCTTGGCGGCGAAGACCTTCGCCTGATGCAGATTGCCGAGATGCGCGCCGTGCTGGCACGGACGATGATGGAGACCGCGCGGCAGAGCGGCGCCGGGAACCGCGCCGAGATCGAGCGGCTGGTGAAGCCGTGGGGCTTCGACATCGCCGCCATGACGGGTCCGCGCGTCTTTGTCTGGCATGGCGATCAGGACCGCATCATGCCGATCGGTCCGGCGCGCGCGATGGCGCGCCGCCTGCGCGACAGCACGGCGACATTCTACGCCGGCGAGGGACACTTCTCGGTTCTGGTCAATCGCGCCTACGACATGCTGGCAGCGCTGCGCCCGTGAGCGAACCGCTCGTCGAAGATGCGATCGGTCCGGACCTGCCGCTGCACGAGGCGGCCGCGGCGATGGCGCTGGGTGTCGTGTCGCTTTTGCTTGCCGGTGTACTCGCTGCGGTACTTGGCGAGATGGCCGACGAACATCGCCTGTCGGCGGCCGGCATTGGTTTCACTGCAACCTACGAAGCATTGTCGATGGGCCTCTCGACAGCGGCAGCCGGTGTGCTTCTTAAACCCAAAGGCCTGCGCTGGATCGCGATTGCCGCGGCGCTGACGCTTGCGGTCTGCGATCTGCTGTCGATGCACACCTCCGGCGCCGGGATCATGCTGATCCGAACCGCGGCCGGAATACCGGAGGGCGTGCTGCTGTGGATCACCATCGGCATGATCGCGCGGACGCGGGTGCCCGAGCGCTGGGCCGGATATTTCTTCACCGTACTGACCGCGAGCCAGCTTGCCCTGGCACTGCTCTACTGGGAGTGGGTACTGCCGGTTCACGGCGCCGATGGCGGGTTTCTGGGGCTGGCGATTGCAAGTCTCGCGGGCATCGTGATCGCGTTCGGCCTGCCGAAGGAATATGCCGCACTTCCGGCGGCAGAAGAATCGGGTGGCGTGCCACCGCCACGCGGGCTCTTCGCGCTGTTCGCGACGCTGATTTACATCGGCGGAACCGGAACGGTCGGCATCTTTCTTCAGCCGCTGGCGCATGAAGCAGGGCTCAGTGCCGACGTCGCGCGCACGGCAATCTGGGTTTCGCTGGCTGCCCAGATCGCGGGCGGTGCGATGGCGACGGCGATTTCAGGACACATTCGCTACTTCACCGTTTTCGCGCTGTCGGCTGCGGTCGTGATCGGAAGCTGGGCTGTCTATCTGATGCATCCGCCAGCTTGGGGATTCATCGCCGCGACCGCGGCCGGCGGCTTTGTCGGCATTCTGCTCGCGCCTTTCCTCGTGCCGATGACGATCGAAGCCGATCCGTCGCGCCGTGCGGCGGTGCTGAGTGGAAGCACGCAGGTTCTCGCCGGCGCGCTCGGTCCTTTCGCGGCGTCCTTCGTCGTCGCCGACAACGATGTTCACGGTTCCATCGCGCTGGGCAGCGTGACGCTGCTCGTTGGCCTTGCGCTAATCGCCGGACTTCACTTCAGCAGTCCGCGGAACGAAGCCCCAACCTGACCGTTGCAATTGCTTGCAAGAGCAAGGAGATGGCAATGGCAGCGCCGACGGAGCGGAAGACCGGCAAGGAATTCGGCGAAGGCAACTACAAGGCTTCGAAGCGCTTCCGCGATAGCGAAGAAGCCTTTGTGAAGAAGAACCGCGACAAGATTCCCGAGATGGGCAAGGCGGCGCGCGACGCGCTCGAGGGGCCTGAGGGCAAGAGCCTCAAGAAAGCCGCGGCACGCGCCGCGCGGACCACGCTTCACTGATCAGAGCGGGTCGCTGGCATTCGCCCAGAGCGCCGCGAGACATTCCAGCCCGGCGGCATCTTCGGCATCGAAGCGTCCCGGTTCCGGGCTGTCGAGATCGAGCACGCCGATGAGCGTTCCCTTCGCGATCAGCGGCACCACGACCTCCGAACGCGATGCGGCATCGCAGGCGATGTGACCGGGGAATGCGTGGACATCCGGCACGACAACCGTCTGGCGTGTCTGTGCCGCGGTTCCGCATACGCCCTTGCCAAGCGCGATGCGGACGCAGGCAGGGCGGCCCTGGAAGGGACCCAGCACCAGTTCGCCGCCGCGCAGGAAATAAAAGCCCGACCAGTTGAGACCATCGAGCCCGAGCCAGAGCAAGGCTGAAAGATTTGCGGCATTGGCAATGGCATCGCGCTCGCCGGCGAAAAGGCCTTCGGCCATCTGCGCCAGCTCGCGATAGATCTCGGACTTGGTCCCGCTCGGGCGGCCGCCTTCGAACATCAGCTTTTCGGCGTGAACTTGAGCGCCGCACCGTTCATGCAGAAGCGCAGGCCCGTCGGGCGCGGCCCGTCCGGAAAGACGTGGCCAAGATGGCCGCCGCATTTGGCGCAGAGTGCCTCGTCGCGCCGCATGCCGTGGCTGATGTCGAGCTGGGTCGCAACCGCGCCATCGCGCGATGCATAGAAGCTCGGCCAGCCGCTGCCGCTTTCGTACTTCGTGTTCGAGTCGAACAGGACCTCGCCACAGCCCGCGCAGGCGAAGACGCCTTCGCGCTTTTCGTGGTTGAGCGGGCTGGTACCGGCTCGCTCGGTGCCGTGCTGGCGCAGGACGCGGTATTGCTCGGGGCTCAGATCCTTCTGCCAGTCGGCGTCGGACTTCTCGTGCTTATCGGACATGGGAAACTCCAGAAATTGCGTGTCGCCCCTAATTCGCCGCCGATGCCCCGGCGGTTACTGGAACGACAGGACCTCGTGCAAGGTTGCGGTCAGCGTGCCCTTGTTTCCGAAGGCCCAGGTGCCGCCATAGACGATATCGCTGACCCGCCAGCCTTGCGCCGTATTCACCAGCCGTACCGTATCGCTCCAGGTCACCGGTTCGCGCAGCGGCTCGCTGTGCACCAGATCGACCTTGCAGCTCCCGGTCTGTGCGTCGCCGCTACAGGCGCCGACAGTGACCGAGGTTGCGCCTTCGAAGAGCGACGAAAACAGATCGCCTTCGATCAGCGGCGGCGAGTCGAGATGGTCTTTGGTGAACCGGTCTTCGGCGTCCTGCGCCTGGTGCAACAGGCCGTCGAGGTCGGGCGCCAGATAGGGCGCGTAGTGCGCGAGAGTCTGGTCGTCCGGGATCCCGCCGCCGCGCGGGAGGCTGGCATAGACCTTGTAGAAGCCGTCTGCCGCGACCTGCATCGCATCGGCCTCGCCGGCGATGGCTGGCATCGCCAGCACGGATGCGAATGCAATGCCGAGCAGTAGCTTTCGCACTAGCTGCGCGCCTTCAGCGAGTCACGGATTTCGCGCAGGAGCTGGATGTCCTCCGGGATGGCGGCGGGCGGCGCGTCTTTCGGCGGCGTCTTCAGCCGGTTGAGCTGGCGCACCACCATGAACAGCACGAAGGCGACGACCAGGAAGTTGATGACGGCGTTGACGAAGAGGCCGTAGTTCAGCGTCACCGCACCGGCAGCCGTTGCTTCCTTCAGCGTCGTGTAGGTCTGGTCGCCTTTGAGCTCCACGAAGAAATTCGAGAAGTCGATGCCGCCCAGCAACAGGCCGATCGGCGGCATCATCACATCCTTGACCAGCGAATTGACGATGCCGGTGAAGGACGCGCCGACGATCACGCCGACCGCGAGGTCGATCACGTTGCCGCGCATCACGAAAGTGCGGAATTCCTGAAACATGCGAAGGTCTCCCAATCCCGCCAACGTCTTACGGCGCTTCGGGACCGTCTTCAATCAGCCCTCTGGCCTTCAGGACCGCGATGGTGCCCCGCGCCAGGGCGAAGCCGGCCAGGACGCCGAGCGTGTTGGCGACTTCGTCCCAGACGTCGGCGTCGCGCCCGGTCATGCCCTGGAGAACTTCCAGGCAAGCGCCCATGATCATAAGCCCGAGTGCCCAGAGGAAAGCGCGCCGGTCGCCGCGCACCGAGATCGTCGTCATCAGGGCAAGGCCGAAATAAGCGGTGAAATGGAGCGCCTTGTCCCAGACATTGGGCTCAAGCTCGGCGACGAGGCGCGACGTGCTGAGTTCTCCCCAGATCACGACGGCCAAGGCTGGGAGAACGAGATAGGCCACGGCTCTACGAAAGCGATGGAGAAGCGTACGGATGGTCATGCGGCCGCGAGATAGGGCCACATTCAGCCAAAATTCGGGCAGGCGAATTCAGCGCGCAGCGAGGGGCATGGGCTCTGTTGAATGGGGGAGGACAATCAGGAAGCTGAGCCCAAGCGAGTCGGATTCGATCCTGAGATCGGCCCGGAGCCCCTGTGCGAGAGAACGGATCAGGCGGAAGCCGACACCGCTCTGGCTCGCATGGTCGAAGTCTTCGGGCAAGCCGACGCCGTCATCGGCAATCTCGACCGCGAGCCGGCCATCCGGTTCGCGCCGGCAGCCCAGCGAGATCTGAACAGGTATGCCTGTCGGGTGCGCGTGCTTGACCGCGTTCATGATGATCTCACTCACGAGCAGGCCGAGCTGCTGTGCCTGCTCCGGTGTGAGCGGTCCGGTGGCGAGCAGGCTCTGTGTCAGGTTCACGCGCCCGTCCAGTGCGAGCGATGACACCAGCGTCGCACCGACCTCGATCAGGTAGTCTCCAAGATCGAGCATCGCCGAGCTGGATTGCTGCGCCAGGCGGCGATGGAGGTGACTGATGCTGACAATCTTGCCCGCGGTCTCCTGCAGCATGGCCCGTGCAGCGTCACGCGAAAGGGTCTCGGGACCCAGGGCGACTCCGCGAGCCTGGGTTTGGACCATCCCCACCAGGAGGGTCAGGTGATTGGCGATGCGGTGATTGGCTTCGCGCAATTGGTCAGTCGGGATGTCGTTGGTAGCCATGGCAGCCTTTCCACTCCCCCCAGGTCCCTAGTTTGGGTATAAGGCAGCGGAACTCAAGAAAAATATAATAAAATCAATTAGTTGAATACGCAACTGACGTCGAATGAGTAGATGGCAGAGCGATGCGAAGGAACTTTGTATGTGCGCCAGAGTTCCATAGAGGTCGCGTCGGAATGAGTAAGTTACTCATTTTCGGCACGACCGGGGATTTCGGAGATTTCTCGCGAATGGCAGACCTGACGCGCGGCGAGCGTCTACAAATTATGCTGACCAAACAGGAGCTTGAGGCATTGGATACCTGGCGTTTCGAGCGCCGTATGCCGAGCCGGGCATCGGCGATTCGGGAACTCCTGAAGCGCGGTCTGGCGGCCGACGGATTTCTGTCGGCCGAGCCGGGAAGCCAGTCCGGCGACTTCGGCGTAACCGGACGGTCGAGCGGCAGCCCGACCCGCGACCGGATGGTTTCCGGCAATATGCCGGACAAGAAATAGCCGCACCCGCGCCTTGCAATAAATTTCGCGCCCCTTTAAGACGCCCGCTCTTTCGCGAGTGGCCGGGCAGGGCATGCCTTGGCGACTCCAAACGCGAACCGGCCCTCCTGGGCCAAGGAGACCGCAAAATGCCCAAATTGAAGACCAAATCGGGCGCCAAAAAGCGCTTCAAATTCACCAAAAGCGGCAAGGTCAAGACCCACCAGGTCGGCAAGCGCCACCGCCTGATCTCCAATTCCCCGGCCCGCACCCGCGACCTGCGCGGCACCGCACTGCTGTCGGAATCCGAGACCCGGCGCGTGAAGCGCTGGATGCCCTACGGCGGAGGTATCTGAGCCATGTCACGTTCGCCCCGCGCCGTTCCGAGCCGCGCCCGCCGCAAGAAGGTCTTCAAGGCCGTCAAAGGCTTCTATGGCCGCCGCAAGAACACCATCACGTCGGCCAATGCCGCCGCCGATCGTTCGCTGCAGCACAACTATATCGGCCGCAAGGAGAAGAAGCGTAATTTCCGCGCGCTTTGGATCCAGCGCATCAATGCCGGCTGCCGCGAGCATGGGATAACCTACAGCCGATTTATCAGCGGGCTCGCCAAGGCGGGTATCGAGATCGATCGCAAGGTGCTCTCCGAACTCGCGACCAACGAGCCCGCAGCCTTCAAGGCTCTGGTGGATCAGGCCAGCGGCGCGAGCGCCTAAGTCTTCGCCTCAATCCACCCTCTTCCAATGGACGTCATCGCCGGCCTTGTGCCGGCGATCCATGAAGACCCTGCCAGACAGGCGATCATGGATGCCCGGGACAAGCCCGGGCTTGGCGAAGTAAGAGAAAAGTGGATTCGATCATGAGCGATATTGCCACTCTCGAGCGCGACATTCTGGGCGCGGTTGCGTCGGCCTCCGACGAAGCCGCGCTCGAAGCCTTGCGCGTTGCCGCCCTCGGCAAGAAGGGATCGATCAGCGAGCTTCTGAAGACCCTTGGCGCGATGAGCGCCGAGGAGCGCAAGGTCAACGGTCCGCTGTTCAACGGGTTGCGCGACAAGGTCACGAACGCCATCGCAGCACGCAAGGCCGAGCTTGGCGATGTCGCGCTGAATGCGCGTCTCGCAAGCGAGACGGTCGACGTCACCCTGCCCGCGCGGCCCGAAGCTACCGGTACAATACATCCGGTGTCGCAGGTGCTCGACGAGATCGCGGCGATCTTCGCCGATCTCGGCTTCGCCATCGCCGAAGGGCCGGACGTCGAATACGACGACTACAACTTCACCAAGTTGAACATCCCGCCGGACCACCCCGCGCGCGAGATGCACGACACCTTCTACATCGCGCGCCAGGAAGACGGTTCGCGCCACATCCTGCGCACGCATACCTCGCCGGTGCAGGTGCGCACCATGCTGAAGCAGAAGCCGCCGATCCGCGTGATCGTGCCGGGCCGGACCTATCGCGTCGACAACGACGCGACGCATACGCCGATGTTCCACCAGCTCGAAGCCCTCGTGATCGACGAGAAGACGCATCTGGGCAATCTGAAATGGGTGGTCGAGGAGTTCTGCAAGGCATTCTTCGAGATCGAGAATGTCACGCTGCGCGCGCGGCCGAGCTTCTTCCCCTTCACCGAGCCGAGCGTCGAATGGGACATGCGCTGCGACCGCTCGGTCCCCGGCAAGATCGCCTTCGGCACCGGTAATGACTGGCTCGAACTCGGCGGCTCCGGCATGGTGCACCCGAACGTGCTCGATATGTGCGGCATCGACTCGACGAAGTATCAGGGCTTCGCCTTCGGTTTCGGCCTCGACCGCATGGCGATGCTGAAATACGGCGCGCCCGACCTGCGCCCGTTCTTCGAATCCGATGTGCGCTGGCTGCGCCATTACGGCTTTGCGTCCCTCGACCTGCCGACGCTGGACGGAGGGCTCAGCCGATGAAATTCACGCTCTCCTGGCTGAAGGCACCGCTCGACACCGACGCGGCTGTCGATGCGATCGCCGAACGCCTGACCTCTATCGGGCTCGAGGTCGAGTCGGTGGAAGATGCCGGCGCGCGGCTGAAGGATTTCGCCGTGGCCCAGGTCATCTCGGCCGAGAAACATCCTAACGCCGACAAGCTGCGGCTGTGCATGGTCGATGCGGGCGATGGCGCGCCCTTGCAGATCGTGTGCGGCGCGCCGAACGCGCGGGCGGGGATCAAGGTCGTGCTGGCGCGGCCGGGGACGGTCATTCCGGTGACCGGCGAAGCGCTCAAGATCGGCACCATTCGCGGAGTCGAGTCGCGCGGCATGATGTGTTCGGCGCGCGAGCTTCTGCTCGGCGAGGATCATGACGGCATCATCGAGCTCCCCACCGATGCGAAGATCGGTGACAAGGCGGCCATCGCGCTCGGCCTGACCGATCCGGTGATCGACGTTTCGCTGACGCCCAATCGCGGCGATTGCACCGCCGTCTATGGCATCGCACGCGATCTGGCGGCTTCGGGCCTCGGCCGACTGCGCGAAGGTGATCTCTCGCCGGTGCCGGGAAAATTCCCGTCGCCGATCAAACCCGCGGTGGAGACCGAAGCCGCGCCGATGTTTGCCGGACGGCTGATCCGCGGCGTGAAGAACGGCCCGTCGCCGAAATGGCTGCAGGACTGGTTGAAGGCCGTGGGCCTGCGCCCGATCTCGGCGCTGGTCGACGTCACCAATTTCCTGTCGCTGGACCGCGGCCGCCCACTGCATGTGTACGACGCGGCGAAGGTGAAGGGCGATCTGCGGGCACGGCTGGCGAAGGACGGCGAGACCGTCCTGGCGCTGGACGGGAAGACCTACACGCTCGATCCCACGATGGTGGTGATCGCCGACGACAACGGGCCGCAAGGCATTGGCGGCGTAATGGGCGGTGAAGACAGCTCCTGCACGGACGCCACGACCGACGTGTTCGTCGAAGCGGCGCTGTTCGATCCGATCTCGATCGCACGCACCGGCCGCAAGCTCGGCATCATCTCCGACGCGCGCTACCGTTTCGAGCGTGGTGTCGATCCGGAGTTCGTGCTGCCCGGCATCGAACTCGCTACCAAGATGATCCTCGAATTCTGCGGCGGCGAACCGTCGGAGCTCGTGGTCGCAGGCGCGCCGCCGGCCTGGAAGCGCAGCATCGATTTCGATCCAGGTCATGTTTCGCGCCTTGGCGGCATTGAGGTGCCGAAGTCGGAGCAGATCGCGATCCTGAAACGGCTCGGCTTCACGGTCGAAGACGCCGGCGCGAGTTTGAAGGTTTCGCCACCGTCCTGGCGCAGCGATGTGAATCTGTCCGCAGATCTGGTGGAAGAGATCGTGCGCATGCACGGCCTCAATAAGGTGCCGTCGGTGGCGATGGAGCGGCTGCATGCGGTCGCCAAGCCTGTGCTGACGCCGGCACAGCGGCGTACGCGCTTCGTCCGCCGCACGCTGGCGGGTCGCGGCTTCAACGAGACGATCAACTTCTCCTTCATTCCGCGCGCGCATGCCGCGCTGTTCGGCGGCGGCGACGATGTGCGCCAGGTGGAGAATCCGATCTCCGCCGATCTCGACGCGCTGCGCCCGAGCGTTCTGCCCTCGCTTCTCGCGGCGGCGGCGCGCAATGCAGCGCGCGGCTTCGACAATTTGATGCTGTTCGAAATCGGGGCCCAGTTCGAGAGCGGCATGCCCGGCGCGCAGGCCCTGATCGCGGCCGGAATCCGCACCGGAAATGGCGCGCGGAGCTGGAGCAAGGCCACGCACCCTGCCGATGTGTTCGATGTGAAGGCCGACATGCTGGCGGCGCTCGAAGCCGCAATGGGGTCGGCGATGACGGCGCCTGCGAAGGCCGGCGCACCCGGCTGGTATCACCCGGGCCGCAGCGGCACGCTGGCGCTTGGGCCCAAGGTGATCGCAACCTTCGGCGAGCTGCATCCGAAGGTTCTTGCCGCTTTCGACCTGAAGGGGCCCGTCGCGGCGTTCGAGATCAATCTCGACGCCATCCCGGAGTCCAAGGCCAAGGGCAAGGCCCGCGCCACTTTCGCACCGTCGCCGTTCCAGGCGGTGGAGCGCGACTTCGCCTTCGTGGTGGATGGCAAGGTGACGGCTGAAGAGGTGCTGCGCGCGACCAAGGGCGCCGACCGTGCCCTGATCGAGGCGGCGACGGTGTTCGACGTTTACGAGGGCAAGGGCGTGCCGGAGGGCAAGAAATCCCTTGCCGTCAGTGTCCGCATCCAGCCCAGGGACAAGACCCTGACCGAGCCGGAAATCGAGGCGCTGGCGCAGAAAATCGTTGCCGCAGTAACCAAGACAACCGGGGCGGCGCTGCGCGCCTAGCGTCACAATAACGCCCAACGCTGGTGTAGAGTTCTCGCCTGACGGGGAGGACGCCATGGTTCAGCGCTTCGATCTCATTATCGTCGGCGGCAGTTTTGCCGGGCTGGCCTGCGCGCGCACCGCTGCGCTGAAGGGCCTCAAGGTCGCGGTCATCGATGCGAAGGCCGAGCCCGGTGCACGGGTGCGGACCACCGGCATCGTGGTGAAAGAGGCGAGCGACGATTTCGACCTGCCCTCGCATCTCATGCGCAAGGTGCGCGGGGTGCGGATGTATGCGCCGAACGACCGCTCCATCGATCTCTCGGCTCCCGGATATTTCTTTCAGGCGACCGACACCGCCGGCGTGCTGCGCTGGATGGCGAGCGAGGCGGAACGGGCCGGTGCGACGCTTCTCTTCGGGCGCCGCTTCGAGAACGCCATCGAGCACGAACGGGGCGTCGCCCTTCCCGGGATCGATCTGCATGCGAGCTATCTGATCGGGGCCGATGGCGCGCGTTCAAAAGTCGCCGAGCAATTCGGGCTCAGCCGCAACACGCGGTTTCTCGCCGGGCTGGAAATCGAATGCGAGCCGATCGAGGAGCTCGACCGCCGCTTCCTGCATTGCTTCGCCGACAGCCGGATTGCGCCCGGCTATATCGCCTGGGCAGTGCCGGGCGTCGGCGTCACGCAGATCGGCGTCGCGGCAAGCCGGCCGGAGAAGCCCGATCTCGGCGAGCTTCTGCTGCGCCTGAAGACCGTGTTCGACATCCGGAACATCCGGGTGAATGCACGGCGCAGCGGGTTGATCCCCACCGGCGGAACGCTGAAGCATCTCGGCACCAACCGCGTGCTGCTGGTCGGCGATGCAGCGGGCATGGTTTCGCCGGTAACCGGCGGCGGCATCCACACCGCGCTGCATTTCGGCCGCCGCGCGGCGCAGCTTGTCTCCGACTATCTCGGCGATCGCGGGCCGCATCCGGTGGCGCAGATGGCGCGCGAGGCGCCGCGCTTCCGCGCCAAGATGATGATGCGCCGCTTGCTCGACCTTGCGCCGCCGAACCTGCTGATCAACGCCTTCCTGATGAGCGCGCCGGCAAAGGCCGTCGCGCAGCGACTCTACTTCCACGCCCGCGCCGGTAGCGTGCAATCCTTCGAGCAATGGTGCGAGGAGTTCGAGCGCGAGGCCCTCGACCAGACCCCGCCCGAGCTGCGCGGCCCGACACTACGGGTGATCTGAACGCCGCACTTGCGCCGCTGCCGCAGCCCGCGCAATTTGCGGCCATGCTTCGCAGACAGTTCCTGGCGGGTATCGCCGCCGCCGCTCTTGCGCCCACGATAGCCCGCGCCGCCACGGATTATGCCGGCGATGTGAGCTGGCTCATCGACACGATGGCCCGGCGTTACGTCTATCTGCCCGACCGGCACGTCGATCTGGAGAAATTGCGCGCGATCTACGTCCCGATGGCGCAGGGCGCAGTGGACGATCATGTCTTTCTCGGCGTGCTCGAAGGCCTGCTCGCCGAATTCCACGATCATCACATCGAGGCCAACACCAACAACGGCGACTCGCCGCAGCTTGTACCGACCGGTGCCGAATGCTGGGCGGGATTCAAAGATGGAGAGGCCGTCGTCGAAGCCGTGCGGCCGGGCAGCACGCTCGCAGCGGCCGGCTTGCGCGCCGGCCATCATATCCGGACCATCGCCGGTATGCCGGTGCGCGATGCGGTTGCCGCGCATGGACCGAAAGCTCTGTCGGCAGCCGATCCGGAAGCTGACGACTATACGCTGCGTGTCCTGCTGGCCGGGACGCATCGTGCGCGCCGCATTTTCACCTACGCCGATATCGACAATGTCGAGCACCGGATCGATCTGCCGCCTCACGAGCGCGGACCTGATGCGCCCCTTCTGACGCTGCGGCACATCGATCCGGAGATTGCCTGGCTCAGGCCCGGCAACAGCCTGGGTGATACAGGACTGATCGCGGAATTCGACAAGGCGCTTGCCGATGTGCGTCATGTCCGCGGCCTCATCCTCGACCTGCGCGACACGCCGAGCGGCGGCAACACCGATGTTGCCGAACCCATACTTGGCCGTTTCATCTCGAAGAAGACCTACTACCAGCGCATGTTCGCGCCGGGGCCGCACAAATCCTTTCCCAAGGATTCGACACTGCGCTGGGTGCGTCCGCGCGGGCCGTTCATGGCGACCAACAATCTCGTCGTGCTGTGCGACCACTGGACCGGCAGCATGGGCGAAGGCATGACGATCGGCCTCGACGGCATGGGCCGCGCCGCCATCGTCGGCACGCGGATGGCCGGGCTGTGCGGTGCGACCGACGGTGTGACATTGCCGGCGAGCGGCATCGGCGTGCATTTTCCGACGTTGCGGCTTTATCATCTGAACGGCACGCCGCGCGAACGCTTCGTGCCCAAGAATTACATCGATCTCGCCAGCACCGAAGGCGAAGATCCGATCCTGGCGCGGGGAATAGCGGTGCTGCGCAACATGCCGCGCTAACGGGGGGAACAGCCGATGGACCAGCAATTCGACAAGCGGAGCGCCACGGCATTCATCGTTGCCTTCGGCATCGTCAGCCTGTTCGCGGACATGGCCTATGAGGGCATGCGCGGATTGAACGGACCCTATCTCGGCCTCCTCGGCGCCAGCGGTGCAGCCGTCGGCGCGATCGCCGGCGGCGGCGAGCTGGCGGGTTACGCGCTGCGTCTATTGTCCGGCCGCCTGGTGCAGCGCACCGGCGCCTATTGGCCCATCGCCATCGGCGGTTACGCTCTTACGATGGCCTCGGTGCCGCTGATGGCCTTCGCGTTCGACTGGCGCGTGGCGGCGCTGTTCATCGTGCTCGAGCGCACCGGCAAGGCGATCCGCAATCCCGCGACCAGCACGATGCAGGCACGCGCCGGCGACCATATCGGACAGGGCTGGGCATTCGGCTTGCAAGAGGCGCTCGACCAGACAGGCGCCATTATCGGACCGCTGATCACCGCCTTCGTGCTCGCGCATCACGGCGCCTATCACGAGGCCTATCTCTGGCTCGGCGTGCCG
Source organism: Pseudomonadota bacterium (assembly GCA_018241025.1). Taxonomy (GTDB): domain Bacteria; phylum Pseudomonadota; class Alphaproteobacteria; order Micropepsales; family Micropepsaceae; genus Rhizomicrobium. The sequence continues at coordinate 154,467 of JAFEEQ010000004.1, read as the reverse complement.
GCCGTGCTGACCATGATCACATTGGGATACCTGGTCGTGCGCTACAACTATGCGGGACGGATCACCCCGCCGGCGACCGACGGTGCCTTGCCGGAACTGTCGCGCGGCTTCTGGTTCTATACCGCGAGCGCGGGCCTTCTCGGTTTCGGTTACGCCGACTTCTCGCTGATCGCCTATCACTTCGCACGCACGGGTCTTGTCGCGCCCGATGCGGTGCAGATCACCTATGCCGCCGCGATGGGCGCTTCCGGCGTCGGCGCGCTGATCTTCGGGCTGTTGTTCGACCGGCGCGGATTGATCGTGCTGGTACCCGTGATCCTGATCGCCGCCGCGGCGACGCCGCTGATGTTCTTCGGCACGACGGAGACGGCTATCGGCGGGACATTGTTATGGGGCCTGGCGCTCGGCACGCTCACCGCGCTGATGTCGGCCTCGGTGGCGAAACTCGTCGCGAGGGAGATCCGCGCCCGCGCCTATGGCCTGTTCTCGGCGATCTACGGCACCGCCTGGTTCGCCGGCAGCGCCCTGCTCGGCGAACTCTACGACCTGTCGCTGACGGCGCTTGTTACGGTCGCGATCGCAGCGCAGCTGATCGCCATTATCCCGCTGCTGCTGGCAATTCGCGAGATTCGTCAGAAAGCCTGAGCAGAGACGGCGCGGCTCCGAGCTGCGCGACGAGCTTGTCGAATTCGCCACGCGCCTGCGCATTCGCGCGCTGATGGCGTTCGGCGAAGATGAATTCGTTCTTGAGCGAATGCTCCAGGCCGGTGAGTTCGGTCACGCGAACCTTGTAGCCGTGCGCTTCGAGAAAGAGGCCGCGCAGCACATTGGTGACGTGGGCGCCGAATTCGCGGCGCTGGATCGGATGGCGCCAGAGCTGGCGGAGCGGCCCAGGCGCGCCGTCGAGCGCCGAGGCGATCTCGGCCTGACAGCACGGCACCAAAGCGATGAATTTCGCCTCGTGACGGAGCGCGAACAAGATGGCCTCATCGGTCGCGGTATCGCAGGCATGGAGCGCGGTGACGATGTCGGCGCGGCCGCCGGGCAAGGCCGCTTCCGCGATGGCACTTTCGATGAAGCGCATGCGGTCGAAGCCGCTGTCGGTGGCAATGCGGTGCGCGGTGGCGACAAGATCCGTGCGGGCCTCGATACCATACACGGTGCCCTTCCCCGCCTTGGCAAAGAACAGATCGTAGAGGATGAAGCCGAGATAGGATTTTCCGGCGCCGAGATCGGCGAGGATCGGCGCATCCTTCTCGGCCAGCGCCCAGTCGAGCGCGGGTTTGATGAGCTGTGCCAGGTGCAGCACCTGCTTCAGCTTGCGCCGCGAATCGGCGTTCAACGCGCCATCGCGTGTCAGAATGTGCAGGGCCTTCAGCAATGGCACCGACTGGCCCGGCCAGAGGTCGGTAAGCGGCTTGTCTTGCCCGGCGGATTTGCGTGTCATGGTGCAAGTGTAGCGGAAAGCCGATGGACATTCTCGACAGCTTCGTCTTCGTGCCCCTGCCGGATGGGCGGCGCCTGAGCGCTCGCCTGCTGCGGCCTGCGGTTCCGGGCCCGGTACCGGCGATCCTGGAGTTTGCGCCCTATCGCACCCTTGACATGTTCCGCGGCGTGCACGACATGGCGCTGCCGCGATGGGCCGCCGCGGGTTACGCGGTGCTCGCGATCGACATCGCCGGCTCCGGTGCCTCGAGCGGTGTGTTGCGCGACGAATACCTTCCTGGCGAGATCGACGACGCCTGCGCCGCCATCGCCTGGGTAGCGGAACAGTCCTGGTGCAATGGCGCTGTCGGACTGTCCGGCTTTTCGTGGTCGGCCTTTACTGCCCTACGCGTTGCCGCACGCAAGCCAGCGGCGCTGAAGGCGATGGTGCTGGGCGGCGTGTCGGAAGACGGCTGGCGCACCGACATTCATTATCTTGGCGGCGCGCTCTACACCGCCCAGGTCGACTGGGCCGGCGTGATGCAGATGTTCAATGCGCTGCCGCCCGACCCACTTCAGGCTGGCGAGGGATGGCGTGCGCTATGGCTGGAGCGGCTTGAAGCCAACAGGCCCTGGATCCTGCCCTGGCTGACGAATCCCGCGCATGACGACTATTGGACAAGCAAGGCCGCGGCGGTGACAGGCGACGTGCCGCTGCTGCTCTATGGCGGGTTCGCGGACAAATACACGACCTCGGCGCTGCGCATAGCCCGCGAGTGGCGTGGTCCGCTGCGGACGATCCTTGGACCGTGGGAGCATTCCCTGCCGCACACCGCTTCGCGCGGCCCACGCATCGGATTTCCAGAAGAGGCCTTGCGTTGGTGGGACCGCTATCTGAAAGGCTGGAATACCGGAGTGGAGGACGACGCGCCCATTCGGATGTGGTGTGGTGGCCCCGAGCTGGGGCGATGGCTGGCGCTCGATCGTTTGGCCGATGGCGCAATGACACTTTGCGTAAACAGCGACCGGCTTGCAAAAGAACCCGATGCGCTCTGGCATCGCCTGAGTCACCGGGCGTTGGACAATCCTGTACTGGGCAACGATCTTTATGAGGATGCGCCGGGCGCGATTTTGCTGGATGCGTATCGCGATGCCGGCGCGCTGATTGCCCTCTCCGAGCCGTTGCCGGGTGACGTGGAATTCGCACCATCGGCCAGTCTGTCCTGCGAATGCCGCGGATCCGGAAATCTCATTGCGCGCTTGATCGACATAGGCCCGGACGGAGCCGCCACGCGCGTGACGACCGGTGCCCTGAATGTTTTGTCGGATGGCGCCGTCACAATTCCGCTTCAGGCGGTGGCGTGGACCGCAAGGGCCGGGCATCGCATCGGGCTGATGCTGACGGCGAGCGGCTGGCCGACCTTCTGGCCGAAAGCCGGCGAGATCTCGTTGCGCGGCATTCGTCTCAATCTACCGCTTGTTCCGGCGCAGGCCGGCGAAGCAACCCTGCGAACGCCGACGAAGTTGCCACGCGGCGGCATGGGCATTCCGCGCTGGCTGGACCCCAACGGCGAGGCCATCGCCTTCGCCCCGATGGCTGGTGCTTCGGTGCACAACGCGGGCTCGGCCTACCACTTGGAGGCGACCGGCACGGACTATCTGACGGCGTCCCGATTCGAAGTCCAATCGCTGCCAATGGATCAGGCCGTGGCCGCGAAGAGTTATCGCGTCGCCTTCGAGCGGCCGGGGTGGTCGATCCGGATCGACACGCGGCTCGAGGTGCGCTCGACACCGGAGGCATTCGCGATCCGCTGGACGCATATGGCCAAAGAAGGTGGCAAAGAGGTGCATTGCACCGAACGGCAGGCATTCGTGCCCCGAAGCATCGTCTGACAAGCCCTGGCCGACCGTCCGGCGTTGGGTGTTTATTGTGTTTTGTCAGGTGGTTAGGCCGGGGTGTGGACCGCCGACAACCACCCCGCTATACCCCGCGCCTCAACGCCGGACCGCCATGACCGATCTTTCGAAAATCCGCAATTTTTCCATCGTCGCGCATATCGACCATGGCAAGTCGACTCTCGCCGACCGGCTGATCCAGTTCACCGGCGGCCTGACCAACCGCGAGATGAAGGACCAGGTTCTCGACTCGATGGATATCGAGCGCGAGCGCGGGATCACCATCAAGGCGCAGACCGTGCGCCTGCAATACAAAGCGAAGGACGGCGAGACCTACACGCTGAACCTGATGGACACGCCGGGCCATGTCGACTTCGGCTATGAAGTCAGCCGCTGTCTCGCCGCCTGCGAAGGCGCGCTGCTCGTGGTCGATGCCAGCCAGGGCGTCGAGGCGCAGACCCTCGCCAATGTCTATCAGGCGATGGACGCCAATCTCGAGATCGTGCCGGTCCTGAACAAGATCGACCTCCCTGCCGCCGAACCCGACCGCGTGCGCAGCCAGATCGAGGACGTGATCGGCATCGACGCGTCCGATGCGGTTCCGATCTCGGCCAAGACCGGACTCAACATCGATCAGGTGCTGGAAGCGGTGGTGACGCGCCTGCCCGCGCCCAAGGGCAATGCCAGCGGTCCGCTCAAAGCGCTTCTGGTCGACAGCTGGTACGACGCCTATCTCGGCGTCGTCGTGCTGGTGCGCATCATCGATGGCGAGCTGAAAAAGGGTCAGAAGATCCGAATGATGGCGCCCAACGTCGTCTACCAGGTCGAGCAGGTTGGCGTGTTCACGCCGAAGAAGGTGAATGTCGAGAAGCTCGGCCCGGGCGAGGTCGGCTTCATCACCGCGCAAATCAAGCAGGTGGCCGACACCCAGGTCGGCGATACCATCACCGATGAAAAAAAGGGCATCGAGGTGCCCCTGCCCGGCTTCAAGCCGGCGCAGCAGGTGGTGTTCTGCGGCCTCTTCCCGGTCGATGCGGCGCAGTTCGAAGATCTGCGCAACGGTCTCGGCAAGCTGCACCTGAACGATGCGAGCTTCACCTATGAGATGGAGACGAGCGCGGCACTCGGCTTCGGCTTCCGCTGCGGGTTCCTGGGGTTGCTGCATCTTGAGATCGTGCAGGAGCGCCTGGAGCGCGAGTTCAATCTCGATCTCATCGCCACCGCACCGAGCGTGATTTACCAGATCCATCTCACCGACGGCACGACGATGGAGCTGCACAATCCGGCCGACATGCCGGATGTGATGAAGATCGAAAAGATCGAAGAGCCGTGGATCAAGGCGACGATCCTGGTGCCCGACGAGCATCTCGGTGCCGTGCTCAAGCTCTGCGAGGACCGCCGCGGCCGCCAGGTCGAGCTGACCTATGCAGGCACCCGCGCGATGGTGGTCTATCACCTGCCGCTGAACGAGGTGGTGTTCGACTTCTACGACCGGCTCAAATCGGTGTCGCGCGGCTATGCCTCGTTCGACTATCACATCGAAGGCTATGAGGAAGGCGACCTCGTCAAGATGTCGATCCTCGTGAACGGCGATCCGGTCGATGCGCTGTCGATGATCGTGAACCGCCAGCGCGCCGAGGGCCGTGGCCGGGCGATGTGCGAGAAGCTGAAAGAGCTGATCCCGCGCCACATGTTCGTGATCCCGATTCAGGCCGCGATCGGCGGCAAGATCATCGCGCGCGAAACGCTGAGCGCCCTGCGCAAGGACGTGACGGCGAAATGCTATGGCGGCGACATCAGCCGCAAGCGCAAGCTCCTCGACAAGCAGAAAGAGGGCAAGAAGAAGATGCGCCAGTTCGGCAAGGTCGACATCCCGCAGGAAGCCTTCATCGCCGCGCTCAAGATGGACCAGGATTAGAGCGACGTTTGTCCTTGCGGATCATGGCTTCGGTGCGCCCAAATTGTCCGCGATAGACGCGTCACGGCGCAGCCGTCAGACAATGCGCATAGGGCGGTGGGCCATCGGGACCGGCCGAGCGGAGCAGAAGCGAGTCGCGTAGCCAGATCAGGCCATCCTCGGTCTGGGAAAAGTCCGGATCTTCGCCGCCGCCGAGATTGTATTGCGTCCAGGGCGTGCGTTTCACCGCCGCGTTGGGATTGTTCATCGCCGCCATCCAGACCTGATCGGTTACCGGCTCGTCGAACATCGAGGGATCGAGCACATAGAGTTTCTCGCTGCCCGATGACGAGGCCACCTGCACGGTCGGCGCGACGTGGTAATACCAGAAGAGCTTGCAGTTTGGGTTGTTCGGCGTCGTGACGTTGAGCCCGCCCGATAGCCAGATCTTCGCCGGCTCGACCCCCGCGGCGACAATCCGGCGGCACATCTCATGCGCGCGCACCCAGCAGCCATCATCCGGATAGAGGAAAGGAATGCAGGGAGGCGGAACGGTCATGGGATCGCAGGATGCGGTTGCGACAAGATCGAACAACGTCCGGGCCTGTGCCATCGTGACTGCACTCGCGGCCTTTGCCCGCTTCCGGCTCGAAACTGCTTTCGATGCCGGCTTTCGTGCTGGACGGACGTCGACGATCTCGTGCGCATCGGTTTCGGTGAGCAGAACGGCGCCCGGCTTCGCCAGGGCCTTTCGCAGCACCCCGAACTCCGGATTGGAGCGGCGCAGGATGTGCGGAAGGTTCGATGGCTCGACCCTGACAGCGAGATCGCCGCTCGGAATCTCGTCGAGACCAAGTACGGTTACGATGCGCGGCAGAAGAAGCCGGCGTACGCGGCTTGCCGCATCGAGTTCGAGATATACGGGGCGCCGCGTCCGGCGAAGATTATCGAGAATTCTGAGAAGGAGCACCGACGCCGCCCCGCCGGGGATCAAGGCTTCCTGTCCGCCAGGCAATACGACTTTTCCGCCGCCGCGTCCTGACGGTTCGAGGGAGCCGATTCTTGTTACGATCTTGCGAATGTTTGCCATGACAGCCCCTTGAACCAGTCAAGGACCATCAAGGACAATATTCGAAAAGACAAGGCCGCCGAGCGGGCGGGCTAAGGCAGTCGCGTACCTTTAGCTGTCGCGACACACTGCGGAAGCTCTGCCCTCTTGAACGATGCTGCGGCGCCTTTCATGCTGACGCCATGACCGAACTCGACCTGCTCAATCTGGCCCGCGACACGACCCAGTCCGAAATCGGCTATTTCAACGAGATGATCACGATCAATTTCGCGATGATCGTCGCAATCTTCTATTTCCTGAACCAGGCGCCGATCGCGATGAAAGTCTTTGCCTATGCTGCATTTTTGATCGGGACGCTTTTCCTCTTCGGCCAGATGCTGTTTGAGACCAATGTGAAGATCTCGATCCTGCAAGCGCTTCGCGCCCTGCCCCATCCGCATCCGGTGACGGTTCGCTATCTCGCGCTTTACGACAGCTGGTTGACGACTGTCATTTCGGTTCTTCTGAATGGTGCCGTGTGGCTCCTCTGCCTGGGCACGGCATACTTATTGTTCATCTGGAATAAGGCTGCCCACGTCAAAGGCGCCTGATCGCATGAAGGCGCAGGATTTCGCGCCCGGCAAAGTGGAGCTGACTGCCCCAGCGTGTCGGCACCTGTGCCGGGTTGCGATCGAGGCCTGTGACCTGCCAGCCGCCGGCGGCAAAATCGCGCTCCAACCCCGTCAGGTCATGAACTATTTTTGAGCCGGCGAGACCGAGCCGCGCCGCGAGGCCACCGTCGCGAAACGGCTGGAGGTTCACATGGATGTCGAGCACGGCGCCTTCGCGAGCGAGTTCGGCCATCCGGCGCAGCGCCGCCGGCTCCGGCATCGCAACGGCACGGAGGAGTGAGCCCCAGGGAAAGTTCACGGTGAGCCGGTTGGCCAGTCCGTTGAACTCAGGCGGCAAGGTCTCGAGACTGGCGGCAATGAAGAGCGCATTTTCGAGGCCGCCGCGCGCCGGCTTGGCAGCAGCGCGGCGCGAGGCATCCGCCATCGCTTCGGCGACCGGATCGATTCCGATGTGGAAGGTCTTGGGTTCGGCACGGGCGGCGTTCAGGACAAAACGTCCATCTCCCGTGCCGAGGTCAATGGCGAGTTAGGCTCAGCGGCGGATAAGGCTGAGGTCGGACGCGGTGAATTCCCGCTGTTTCCGGCCGGTTACGACACGCATGGTCGGGCACTCGATAGCTTCGATTTTCAGACTATCCGAACCAGCCAGCAGATCAAACGGTTACCCCTTCGACCCAAGATCAGCCGCAATCCTGGCTAAGCTTCAAGAGCCCTGGAGGGGGCATGCCATGACAGACCCGGTCGAACCCGCGCCCGACGATACAGGCGGCGCCTTGAATCGGCGCGCCTATGCCCGGCTTGGCGCCGGCGCGCTGCAAGGGCTTGCGCTCTACCTGCTCTACCGCGCCATCGACAGCCATGCCTGGCCGTCGACCGATCACTATTGGCTCGCGCCGCTGTTGATCGTCTTTGCCTTCGTGCCCCTGCTCTTCGTGCAGGCCTGCGGCACATGGCGGTTTCGCACGCTGCTGCTGTGGTGCGGCGGCGCAACCGCCCTGTTGGCGAGCCTCGCCTGGTACGACATCTGGCGGCAGTGGGAACCGGGCGTGCTGCGTAACGGCGATGCGGCGATCAGCTTCGCCTTCGTCGCCTTCTCGGTCGTCGGGTTGTTCATTGCCCAGTCGTTGATCGCGGCCGGGGATCACGAGAAACGGGTCATCGCCAGTTATGGCGGTTATTTCGATGCGGCATGGAAGCTCGGTGTGCAGCTTGCACTTGCGGTGGCGTTTGTCGCTGTGATGTGGGGCGTGCTGTGGCTGGGTGCGGTGCTGTTCGATCTGATCGGACTAAGCTTCCTCGAAAGGTTGATCCAGAAGGCCTGGTTCGCGATCCCTGTGACCACGCTCGCGATTGCAGCCGCGATCCATGTCACAGATGTGCGTGCCCGCCTTGTCGCGGGCATTCGCACGGTTGCGCTGACGTTGTTGTCCTGGCTCCTGCCGTTGATGGCATTGATCGCCATCGGCTTTACCCTGAGCCTGCCCTTCACCGGATTGGCGCCGCTTTGGGCGACGCGATCTGCCGCGGGCCTGTTGCTGACGGCGGCCGCGGTTCTTGTGGTCCTGATCAACACCGGATTTCAGGACGGCGATCCGGCCCACAATCGCCCGCGCGTGTTGCGCTATGCCGAAGCGATGGCGTCGATCGTATTGATTCCGCTGGTGGCGATTGCGAGCTACGCGTTGTGGCTTCGGGTGCAGCAATATGGCTGGACGGTGGAGCGGGTCGTAACGGCGGCGACCATTCTTATCGCCCTGCTCTACGCCATCGGCTATGCGGCCGCCGCACTGCGCTCCCTGATGGGCGGCGCCTGGATGGCGATGATGGCGCGGGTCAATGTGTTGACCGCCTTTGTCGTACTCGCGCTGCTGGTGGCGTTGTTTTCGCCTTTGGCCGATCCGGCGAAACTGGCGGTGGCGAGTCAGGTCGCGCGGCTGAAAGGCGGCAAGGTCGATGTCCTGCATTTCGACTACAACTATCTGAAGAGCGAGGGTGGCCGCTATGGGCGCGCGGCGCTCGATGAATTGCTGCATCTGAAGCTCGGTGCCAATGACGCGGCGATGCACCGACTGGCCAAGGACGCAATGACCGGTGCGCCGCCGGCAACCGGCAAGCTCAGCCGTGTCGATATCGCGCGCAATGTCACGGTCTATCCGAAGTCGCGCGCCCTGCCCCGCACGCTGGTCGATCAGGATTGGAGCAAGACCGGCGGAGCGCCCGCTTGCCTGCAGCAGCCCGGAATTCTCTGTGATGCATTCTTCGCCGATTTCGACGGCGACGGGAACGACGAGGTGATCCTGGTGAATGGCAGCGATGCCTATTGGTACGGCACGATCCTCAAGATCGGTTCGGACAATGTCTGGCGGACGCTCGGTAACGTGGCTGGACGGTGCCATGGGACGCTCGATGCCCTGCGTCGCGGCGAGGCCGCGACGTCGGCGCCCGAAACCGAGTTGAGAGACTTGATCGTTCAGGGTGTCCGCCTGCGGCCCGATCGGGCGTTTGTCGAACCGCCGGCCTGCCCCGGCTAGTTTTGCGGTGGCCGCAATTGCTCTATGAGGGGCGCAGTTTTGGATGCGCGCCCGCATGAAACCCGTTGTGGCATTGATCGATTACGGCTCCGGCAATCTGCGCTCGGCCGAGAAGGCGCTGGCGCGGGTGGCCGGTGAGCGCGCGACCGGGCAAGAGATCGTGGTGACGTCGGATGCGGCGCTGGTGGCCAAGGCGGAGCGCATCGTTCTGCCCGGTGTCGGTGCCTTTGCCGACTGCATGAGTGGACTTCAGGGCGTGCCGGGCATGGTGGATGTGCTGAAGGACGCCGTGCTTCAGCGTGGCGTGCCGTTTCTCGGCATTTGTGTCGGCATGCAGCTTCTGGCGAGCGTCGGGCGTGAATTCGGCGATCATGCCGGGCTGGGCTGGATCGAAGGTGAGGTCGTGAAGATGACGCCCAGCGATCCCGGTCTGAAGATCCCACAGATCGGCTGGAATGAGTTGAGCTTCCGGCGCGGGCATCCGTTGTTCGCGGGACTGAGCGATGGTGCACACGCTTATTTCGTCCATTCCTACGCGGTGAAAACCAAGCGTGATGAAGATCTTCTGGCCGAGACTGACTATGGCGGGCCGGTGACGGCTGCGGTCGGGCGGGACAATATCGTGGGTGTGCAATTCCATCCCGAGAAGAGCCAGGTGGTGGGTTTGACGCTGCTCGGCAATTTCCTCGGCTGGCGGCCGTGAGCGATTTCGTTTCGATCGAGGGACCTGTCGAAAACGTCGGTGGGACGCTGGTGTTGCGTATTCCGCTGATTGCCGGCGGCGACAAGCTGGCGAAGAGCGCAGGACGTATCGGCCGGATCGAGGGTGACTGTTTGCGTGTCGATATCCCCGCCTGGCTGGCGGAGAGGTTCGGACTGGTGGACGGCACGGTTGTGGTCGTCGACAATCATGGCGGCACCTTCAATATCGAGCTGCCGGACGAGGACGAGTAGCGCGGCATGATCCTGTTTCCCGCCATCGATCTGAAGGATGGCCGTTGCGTGCGGCTGAAGCGTGGGCTGATGGATCAGGCGACCGTGTTCAACGACGATCCGGCGGCGCAAGCGCTGAGCTTCCAGACGGCCGGGTTCAAATGGTTGCATTGCGTCGATTTGAATGGCGCTTTCGACGGCCGTTCGGTGAACGCCGAGGCTGTCCGCTCCATCCGCGCGGCGATCGATCTGCCGATACAGCTGGGCGGCGGCATTCGCGACATGGCGGCGGTCGAGGCCTGGCTGGCGGCCGGAATCACGCGGGTGATCCTGGGCACCGCGGCGCTCAAGAACCCGTCCTTTGTGCGCGAGGCGGCGGGTGCCTTTCCCGGCAAGATCGTGGTCGGCGCCGACGCGGTCGGGGGCAGGGTGGCAACGGATGGCTGGGCCGAGGTGTCGGAGCTGACCCCGGCCGAGCTGGGCCGGAAGTTCGAGGATGCCGGAGTGGCGGCGATCCTGTTCACCGATGTCGATGGCGACGGATTGTTGGGCGGGGTGAATGTCGAGGCGACGGCTGCGTTGGCGCGAGCGGTACGGATACCGGTGATTGCGTCGGGCGGGGTCGGCGGCATCAGCGATATTGAGCGCCTGAACGCTGTTCAAGAGACGAATATCGAGGGTGTCGTGATCGGCCGGGCGCTGTATGACGGGCGCATCGATGCGACAGCGGCGCTCAGCATTGCGAACGGCGTTTAGTTGGTTAACAGTCTATTAGGATTATACTTAATATTCAGATAGATAAGTGGCCTATCGGGCTTTGCTCAAGCGATGGTTGATGTCGTCGAGCTGCTCCAGGGTTTTGTAGGCGATCCGGACTTCGCCGCCCTTCTTGCCTTTGTAGATCACTTTAACTTTGAGCCCCAAGGCATTGGAAATTCTCGATTCGAGGTCCGCAATGTTGGGGTCGATGCTGCTTGCCCCGGACTTGGATGTTTTCCGGGCTGGTGAACGCTGTTCGGCCTCGCGGACATTGAGGCCACCGGCGATGATCGCGTTGGCCCGCGCTTCGGCGTCGGGCAGGCCAATCAGGGTGCGGGCGTGGCCGGCGGTTAGACGCCCATCACGCACCATCACGCGGACCGGCTCGGGCAGGGTGAGCAGGCGCAGCGTGTTGGCGATGTGGCTGCGGCTTTTGCCGACCTCTTTGGCCACGGCCTCCTGGGTGTATTTGAACCGCTCCATCAGCTCGTAATAGGCGGCGGCCTCCTCGATGGCGTTGAGGTCGGCACGTTGAACGTTCTCGATGATCGCGATTTCGAGTGACTCGGCATCGCCCATCTCACGCACCACCACCGGCACGTCATGGAGCTTGGCCATCTGGGCGGCGCGCCAGCGCCGCTCGCCGGCGACGATTTCATAGGCGTTGGTTTCACCTTTGAGTGGGCGGACGAGGATCGGCTGGAGGACGCCTTTCTCGCGGACCGACTGGGCCAGGTCGTCGAGGTCCTCCGGGGCGAAGCGTTTGCGCGGCTGGAATTTGTTCGGCTTCAGGAAGGCGATCGGCAGCTTGAGCGTCGCGCGGACGGCTTCGCCGCGGGTCGGGGCTGCTTCCTCGCCGATGAGGGCCGACAGACCACGGCCGAGGCCGCGATGACGTTCTTCAGGTGCCATTACGCTGCCGCCTGTACGCGTTCGCGCGCGATGAGCTCGCCGGCCAGCTTGATGTAGGCCTGGCTGCCGGGACAGCGCAGATCGTAGACGAGGGCAGGGAGCCCGTGGCTCGGTGCTTCGGAGATGCGCACGTTGCGTGGGATGGTGGTGCGATAGACCTTGTCGCCCATGGTATCGCGGACGTCGGCTTCGACCTGTTCCGACAGCTTGTTCCGCTTGTCGAACATGGTGAGCACGATGCCCTGGATGTCGAGATCCGGGTTGAGATTGACCTTCACCAGCTCGATCGTCTTGAGCAGTTGCGACAGGCCTTCGAGCGCGAAGAACTCGCATTGGAGCGGTACGATCACCGCATCGGCGGCGGCCATCGCATTCACCGTAAGCAGTGTGAGCGAAGGCGGACAATCGATCAGCACATAGGAGTAGGGCGATGATCCGTGTGCGGAATATTCTTCGAGCGCATCCTTCAGGATGAAGTTGCGCCGCGGCTGGTCGATCAGCTCGAGCTCGGCGCCGGAGAGGTCGACGGTCGAGGGCACGATGGCGAGCCGGGGAATGCGGGTGGCGGTGATCGCATCGGCGATCTTCGCTTCGCCCATCAGCACGTCATAGGTCGTCAGCTTGCGCTCCGAGCGCGGGATGCCGAGGCCGGTGGAGGCGTTGCCCTGCGGGTCGAGGTCGATGACCAGTGTCGACTCGCCGACCGCGGCCAGCGCCGTGCCGAGATTGATCGCGGTCGTGGTCTTGCCGACGCCGCCTTTCTGGTTGGCGACGACGAGGATTCTGGGCCTACCCGGCTCGGACATGGCGGAACTCCCGGACTTCCAGGATGGCACCCGAAGGATCGGTCGCACTTGGATGCTGGAAGGCCTTCATTTTCCAAGATTTACGGGCTTCGGTCAATTCAGACCCCAGATTTTGTCCCTTGAGAAACAGGCAAACCGTCTCTCGCCGAGCCAATAGCTGTGCATAGCCGAGCAGCTTGTCGAGGGGCGCGAGCGCGCGGGCGGTCACGACATCGAATTTACCGGTCGGAGTTGCCTCGATACGCGCGTTGCGGATGTCGACATCCAGCGCCATGGCCTCAGCGGCAGCGCGCAGGAAATCGGCCTTCTTACCGATGGACTCGAACAGCGTGACCCGGACCTGGCCACGCAGAAGCTCCGCCAGGACCAGGCCGGGGAAGCCGGCACCACTGCCCAGGTCGGCGAGGGTCTTGGCGGTTGACGGGACGAGGGGGGCAAGCTGGGCCGAATCCCAGACGTGGCGGCGCCAGACATCGTCGAGCGAGCGGGCCGAGACGAGATTGTGGCGGCTGTTCCAGTCGGCCAGCAGCGCCACATAGGTCTTCAGCCGATCCAGTGTTTCACGTGAAACACCGGTCCGGGCGGCGAAGTCGTCTGGCCCGAAGACCTCAGGAGGCGCGCCGGACATGGGCGAGCACGAGGGTGAGGGCGGCAGGGGTGATCCCGTCGATCCGGGCGGCCTGGCCGAGGGTGGCCGGGCGGATACGGCCAAGCTTCACGGCGCATTCGGTCGAAAGACCGGGGATGGCGCCGTAGTCGATCGCCGCCGGCAGGCTGAGGCCTTCATCCTTGCGGAAGGCCAGGATGTCGGCCTCCTGACGGTCGAGATAGCCGGCGTACTGGCTATCGACCTCGAGCTGTTCAACGATATCAGCATCGATCCCGGCCAGTTCGGGCCAGATTCGGGCCAGGGCAGAGAGGTCGATACCCGGCAGGCTGAGCAGGTCCATCGCCGTCCGGCGGACACCGTCCAACCGCACCACCAGGCCATGCTTCTGGGCCTCATTGGGCGTGAGATTGAGGGTCCGGAAGGCCTCGCGCGCAGCGTCCAGGCGGGCCATTTTGTAGGCAAACGCTGTGCTCCGAGCGGCACCGACACATCCGGCGCGGTCTCCCACCGGAGTCAGGCGCTGGTCGGCATTGTCCGCCCTGAGGGTGAGCCGGTATTCGGCCCGCGACGTGAACATGCGATAGGGCTCGCTGACCCCCTTGGTCACCAGATCGTCGATCAGGACCCCGATATAGGCCTGGGCGCGGTCCAGGATGATGGCGGCATTGCCGGCCGTGGCGCGGGCGGCGTTCAGCCCGGCCATCAGGCCCTGCGCCGCCGCTTCCTCGTAACCGGTCGTGCCGTTGATCTGGCCCGCCAGATAGAGGCCCGGCATACGCTTGGCTTCGAGGCTGGGCTTGAGCTCACGCGGGTCAACATAGTCGTACTCGATGGCATAGCCCGGCCGGCGGACCGTCACGTTTTCCAACCCAGGAATGGTCGCCAGCAAGGCGTGCTGTACATCCTCGGGCAGGGACGTCGAGATCCCGTTGGGATAGACCGTGTCGTCGTCCAGCCCCTCGGGTTCGAGGAAGATCTGGTGGCTGTCGCGGGCGGCGAAACGGACCACCTTGTCCTCGATGGAGGGGCAATAGCGCGGTCCGGTAGACTCGATCTGTCCGGAATACATCGGGGCGCGATGGAGATTGGCCTCGATGATCGCATGGGTCGCCGGGGTCGTCCGGGTGATGTGGCAGACGGTTTGCGGCGTCGTGATCCCCGTCGTCAGGAAAGAGAAGGGAGTCGGCGGGTCGTCGCCTTGCTGCTCTTCCAGGATGGACCAGTTGATCGTCCTGCCGTCCAGGCGCGGCGGGGTCCCGGTTTTGAGCCGGCCCATTGCCAGCCCGAGACCATAGAGCGTGTCTGACAACCCGACGCTGGGCGCTTCTCCCACCCTTCCGGCCGGGATCTTGCGCTCACCAATGTGGATCAAGCCCTTGAGGAAAGTCCCGGTGGTGAGGACCACTGCACCACAACGTATTGTTTTCGAGTCCGCCGTGATGACACCCGCGATGCGGCCATCCTCGATCAGGAGGTCTTCGGCGGCAGCGGCCAGAACGGTCAGGTTGGGCTGGGCAGCGAGGGCGGCCTGCATCGCCTGGCGGTAGAGCTTGCGGTCGGCCTGGGCACGGGGGCCGCGCACCGCCGGTCCCTTGCGGCGATTGAGAACGCGGAACTGGATACCAGCGGCATCGGCCACCCGGCCCATCACGCCATCCAGCGCGTCGATCTCGCGGACCAGATGGCCCTTTCCAACACCGCCAATGGCGGGGTTACAGGACATCTCGCCAATGGTCTCGAGCTTGTGGGTCAGGAACAGGGTACGGGCGCCAAAGCGCGCGGAGGCCGTCGCGGCTTCGCAGCCGGCATGCCCTCCACCGATGACGATGACGTCGTACCGATCCATGGCCGCGGTCTTTAGGGCAGAGGGGCATTATCCACAAGGATCAGGCATGTTTCACGTGAAACAACGCCCGTTTGCTGATCTTGTAATTTTATTACCGCATCGGAACATTACGATAACGCATTGATATAATTCAGTTTATTTCCCGATGCAAAAATCCCGGAACACAACATCGAGGAGATCCTCGACATCGACTCGTCCCGTGATCCGGCCGATGGCACGCAGCGCCAGACGAAGATCTTCGGCGAACAACTCGGCGTCGCCGGCCGCCTCCGCCCGCGCCAGCGCTACCAGGGCCTCTTCCAGCGCATGGCGGTGACGCGCCCGGGTCAAAATGGGGACATCGCGCGGCCGATCCAGCTTTTGGGCCACCTTGGCGGCAATCGCGGACACCACCGCGTCCAGCCCGGCGCCCGTCTTGAGCGAAAGTCTCAAGCCCTCCCGCTCCACCGGCCCCGGAAGATCCGCCTTGTTCCAAACCACCAGATCGCCGGTAGTGCCGACCGGCAATCCGGCCAGAGGATCGTCAACGCTACTGTCGAGCAAAAGCAGCACAAGATCCGAATGCTGAGCCCGCGCCAAAGCCCGGCGCACACCTTCGCTTTCGATCGCATCCGCGGCTTCGCGCAAACCGGCGGTGTCGGCAACGATCACGGCATAGCCGCCGATGTCGAGGCGCACCTCGATCACGTCGCGGGTGGTGCCCGCTGTCTCAGCAACGATCGCCACATCGCGCTGCGCCAACGCGTTGATCAGAGAGCTCTTGCCGGCGTTCGGCGGACCGATCACCGTCAGGAAAAGTCCATCGCGCACGATCTCGCCGCGTCGCGCGTCGGAGAGATGATGCACGATTTCGCCCCGTAAACTCGAGGTTTCTTGGCGCACCCTGGCCACGACATCCTCGGGCAATTCCTCGTCGGAAAAATCGATGGCCGCTTCGGCCCAGGCGAGATTGCGCAGCAGACGCGCGCGCCAGCCTTCGTAAAGCGCGAACAGCGTCCCGCGATATTGCTGAAGCGCCAGTTCGCGCTGCGCCTCAGTCTCGGCATCGACGAGATCGATCACAGCCTCGGCCTGGGTGAGATCGAGCTTGCCATTCTCGACCGCGCGCCGGGTGAATTCGCCGGGCTCGGCCGGGCGCAGGCCAGGCTGCGCGGCAAGCGCCCGCAACACGGATTCGATCACCGCCCGTCCGCCATGGACCTGAATCTCGGCCAGATCTTCGCCCGTGAAACTTGCCGGACCCGCGAACCACAGGAGCAAGCCCCGATCCATCGGCTGGCCGTCCAACCCAAGGAAAAGCCGCAAAACCGCCTGTCGTGGCGGGGGCAGGGTCTTTTGGGTCAACCCTTCCAGGGCCGCACCGGCCCCCGGTCCCGACACGCGGATCACCGCCACGCCGGCACGCCCCGGCGCCGAGGAGAGCGCGAAAATCGTCTCCGGCATTATTTGGACTTGTCCGAATCCTTCTTCGGTACCCCGCCGGTGGCCCGCCGGGCGCTGTCGAATAAGAAGCGCTGGAACTGCTCGAACCCCTGTCCACCGAGCGGCATCCAGGCTCGCATCATCGCCTCCGGATCGTTGATGTCGATTGCCGCCTTCATGCGCTTTTCGAGCTCGGCCATCATCCGGTCCTGGGCCTTGGAGATGTCCGGCAAGCCAAGGAATTTCCGCGCCTCCTCGGGGGTCATGTCGATCTGGATGTTCATCTTCATTGCCGCTAACCCACTCTTTCACCGGCGCTTGTGAGCCACGTCCCACACCGGTAGAAGCATCCTCCGATCCAGCCGCCCAATGCAACTTGGGACCGCACTGCACGCGGCCCGGCTTGCGCCACGGAAAAGAACAAGATGAACCGTCTCGCCAACGAAACCAGCCCCTATCTGCTGCTGCACAAGGACAATCCGGTCGACTGGCGCCCTTGGGGCTCCGAAGCCTTCGCCGAGGCCGAAACGCAGAACAAGCCGATCTTCCTCTCCATCGGCTACACCGCTTGCCACTGGTGCCACGTCATGGCCGGCGAGAGCTTCAACGATGCCGAGACCGCGGCCTATCTCAACGAGCACTTCATCTGCATCAAGGTCGACCGCGAAGAGCGGCCGGACGTCGATCAGCTTTACCAGGCCGCGGCCAATCTTATGGGCCATACCGGCGGCTGGCCGCTGAACACCTTCCTCACGCCCGAGCGCGTGCCTTTCGCTGCCGGCACCTATTTCCCGAAGGAAGAGCGCGCCGGCATGTCGGTGCCGTTCAAGACCCTGCTCAAGGACATCGTCCGCCTGCGCAGCGAGGAGAAGGAGCGGGTCGACAGCACCGCCGAAAACGTCGCACGCGAGCTGACCAATCTGTGGCATCGCGACATGCGCGGGCCGATCACGCCGCAATTCCTCGATGCCGGTGCGATCCGCATCGCCCAGCGCTTCGACATCTTCTTCGGTGGCATCATCGGTCAGGAGCCGAAATTCCCCTCCGTAGCGCTGCTCAACGTCGCCTGGCGCGCCTTCCTGCGCACCGGCACCGGTCAGTTCATGCAGGTGGTCTCGACCTCGCTCGACAACATGCTGCTGGGCGGCCTGCACGATCACATCGGCGGCGGCTTCTTCCGTTATTGCGTCGACGAGCGCTGGATCGTTCCGCATTTCGAGAAAGTGCTGTGCGACAGCGCGCTCATGCTCGAGCTGATGACCAGCGTCTGGCAGTTCAACCGCAACAAGCTCTGCGAAACGCGCGTCGCCGAAACCGTGCGCTTCTTGCTGCGCGACCTGCGCGCAGGCGCCTCCTTCGCGTCCAGCATCGACTCCGACAGCGATGGCGAAGTCGGCCGTTACTATCTCTGGTCCGAAGCCGAGATCGACGCCGCGCTGATGGGCACCTTCGCGGCCAAGTTCAAGAGCGCCTACAACGTCACGCGCGACGGCAATCTCAACGGCCGCAATCTGATTCAGCGGATCGGCACCGCGGCGCCGTTCCCGCAATCCGATGCCGACGAGACGCTGCTCGCGACGCAGCGCGAGAAGCTGCTCAAGGCCCGGCTCGAACGTCCGCTGCCGCGCCGCGACGACAAGATCCTCGCCGACTGGAACGGCCTCACCATCGCAGCGCTCGCCAATGCCGGCACGGCATTCAACCGCAGCGACTGGACCAATGCCGCGATCGAAGCTTTCGATTTCGTCGTCAAGGCGATGGGCGACGGCGACCGGCTCTACCATTCCTGGCTCGACGGCAAACGCGGCGCCATGGGTTTTGCCGACGATTACGCCCATATGGCGCGGGCCGCGCTCGCGCTCTACGAGGCGACCGGCGACATGCGCTATGTCGACCATGCCAAGCGCTGGACGCACACCCTCAACGAACATTTCTGGGATGCGGAAAAAGGCGGCTACTACTTCACCGCCGACGATGCCGACCGCATGATCGTCCGCGCCCGCATGGTGTTCGACCAGCCGGTTCCGTCGGCCAACAGCACGATGATCGAGGTCAACGCGCGGCTGATGACAATCCTCGGTTCGCAGGACTATGCCGACCGCCTGAACGGCATCGTCAATGCCTTTGCCGGCGAGGCCCAGCGTGCGTTCATTTCGATGGGCTCGTTCTATTCCGGTCTCGAATTCGCGCTGCTGGCGCTCCACATCCTCGTCGTCGGCGCGCCCAACAACGCCAAGACGCACGAGCTGATCAATGCCGTCTTCAGCCGGCCGCTGCCCAACCGAATCCTGACACAGCTCGCGCCGGGCCAGAGCCTGCCGGAAGGCCATCCGCTTGCCGGCAAGGGCATGGAGAACGGTCAGCCCACGGCCTATATCTGGGTGCGCGGCAATCTTTCGGCGCCGGTGACGAACCCGGTGACGCTGTCGCAGATGCTGCAGCTTCCGCCGCCGCGTCCGCAGCCCGGCCAGCGCCCGCAGTAAACTCGAGCGATGACGGGCAGGTGCGGTTTAGAACGCCGCACCTGCCGCGATTGTCCCGCCGCCGCCACGCCGGTAACCTCTCCGAAAACAACGGGAGACGGCGATGGCGGGCCAGGACATCCAGATCACGAGCAAATCCGGCGGCAGCTTCGGCGCCTATCTCGCTTCGCCTGCCTCGGGTCGCGGCCCGGGCGTGGTCGTCATCCAGGAGATCTTCGGCGTCAACAAGGTGATGCGCGACATCGCCGACGACTACGCCGCGCGCGGCTACTTCGCGCTCTGCCCCGACCTGTTCTGGCGCCTGGAGCCCGGTGTGCAACTTACCGATCAGAGCGATGCCGAATGGCAGCGGGCGTTCGACCTGATGGGCCGGTTCAATCCGGACACGGGTATCGAGGACGTTCAGAGCACCATCGATCATCTGCGCAATTCGGTAACGGGCTGCACGGGAAAGGTCGGCGCCGTCGGATATTGCCTGGGCGGGCTCCTCGCCTATCTCACCGCGACCCGCACCGATTCCGACGCATCCGTCGGCTATTACGGCGTCAATATTCAAGACAAGCTCGGTGAGGCCAAAAGCATCAGGAAGCCGCTGATGCTGCACATCGCCGGCAAGGACGAATACGTTCCGCCACCGGCCCAGAAGGCGGTGATCGACGGGCTCAAGGACAACGGCCTCGTCACCATCCACACCTATCCGGAAATGAACCACGCCTTCGCGCGGCATGGCGGAGCACATTACGACAAGGCCTGCGCCGAACTCGCCGACGGCCGCACAGCAACATTTTTCCGGCAGCATTTGAGCTGAGAAGCGGCGGAATGGCCCGGCCGGCGCGTTAGAACGCCGTCACCGGGAGACCCCCATGCGCCGCATCCTCGCCTTCGCTTTCCTGCTTTTCGCCACGCCGGCCGTCGCAGCGGCGCCGAGCGTCACCGTCGAAAGTGGAACTCTTGCCGGGACTTCCGACGGTTCCGTCGATGTCTACAAGGGCATCCCCTATGCCGCGCCGCCGGTCGGCGACCTGCGCTGGATGCCACCGGCCCCGGCGGCGAAATGGACCGGCACCCGCGATGCGACCGAGTTCGGTGCGATCTGCCCTCAGCCGGCGCGCGGCGACGGCGTGATGGCGATGGGCTTCGGCCAGAAGCAGAGCGAAGACTGTCTCTTCCTGAATGTCTTTGCTCCCCATGGTGCGCACAACGCGCCGGTCATGGTCTGGATTCACGGCGGCGCCCATCGCTTCGGCTCCAGCTCGGGACCGATCTATGACGGTACGCATTTCGCCAAAGACGGCGTGATCCTCGTCTCGATCAACTATCGCCTCGGCCTGCTCGGCTACTTCGCCCATCCCGCTCTGACCAAAGCCGCCGCGCCGGAAGCGCCGCTCGGCGATTACGGCCAGATGGACCAGATCGCTGCGCTGAAATGGGTCCAGCGCAACATTGCGACCTTCGGCGGCGATCCGAAGAACGTCACCGTATTCGGTGAATCCGCCGGCGGATCATCGATCCTCTATCTGCTGGCGACCCCCTCGGCGAAGGGTCTCTTCGCCAAGGCGATCGTCGAATCCGGCGGCGGCTGGACCAAGCCGACGACCCTCGCCGACAAGGAAAAAGAAGGCGCCGACTTCGCGACGCGCGCTGGCCTGCCAGGTCCAAACGCGACGCTCGCAGAGCTCCGCGCCCTACCGGTCGACAAGACCTTCGACATTCCGGCCGCCCTCGGCTTCGGCCCCTTCGCCGATGGCCGCCTCGTCCCCGTGACGCCCACCCAAGCCTTTGCCCGCGGCAGCGAGCTCAAAGTACCGATGATCATCGGCTCCAACAGCTATGAAGCCTCACTGATGAAGGCGTTCCACATACCGCCCGCCTTTATGCTGTCACTGCTCAAACCCGAAACCAGGCAGGCCTACGGCGCCGAAGCCAGTTCCGACGATGCGCTCGCGGATGCGGTTTTCACCGACGCCATCATGGGCGCGCCGGCGCACTGGATCGCGGAGAAATCCACGGCACCGGCCTATCTCTACCATTTCTCCTATGTCGCGTCGGTCCGCCGTGAGCGCTCGCCGGGCGCTGGCCACGGCTCGGAGATTCCCTACGTCTTCCTGACCGGCAACGAGCTTGCGGCGCGCTTCGGAATCACGCTCACCGACGAGGATCGGGCGATGGAAACGGCGATGCATGCCTGCTGGGTTGCGTTTGCCAAGGTTGGCAAGCCAGCTTGCGGCGGCGTCGACTGGCCGGCGCTTACGCCAGAATCCGACCGACTGCTCGAATTCGGTCCCAGGATCGAGCTGGTCAGCGGTTTCCGCAAAGCCCAATACGACGCGCTGGAAGTGGCGATGAAGCCTGGGCACTGAACGCAGGCTGGCGTTGCGTAACAGGAGGTAGCCAGAGCAGCCGGCCGCGAGGCAGAATGGCTGAGACGTCATCAAACAATGATCAAGGGCTGGCGTCTCGGGCATAATCGGCCCCCAGATGAGGTTGCCTGAATGAAAGCCATTCGCTTCGAGAAGACCGGCGGACCGGACGTCCTCGCCTATGTCGATGTCGAACTGCTGCCGCCGGGACCGGGACAGGCGCGGGTCAGGCACACCGTCATCGGCGTGAACTTCATCGACACCTACCATCGCTCGGGCCTCTACAAGCTGCCATTGCCCTCGGGTCTCGGCAGCGAGGCCGCCGGCGTGGTCGAAGCCATTGGCGATGGCGTGACAACCCTGAAGCCCGGCGACCGGGTCGCCTATGCGGGCGCCATGGGCGCCTATTCCGAAGCGAACAACATCCCGGCCGACCGGCTGGTGAAGCTGCCGGCCGGCGTCAGCGACGAAACCGCCGCGGCGGCGATGCTGAAAGGTATGACCGCGCAATACCTGCTCAAGCGGACCTATCCGGTAAAGGCCGGTGAGACGATCGTCTTTCACTCCGCGGCGGGCGGTGTCGGCCTGATCGCCTGCCAGTGGGCGAAGTCGCTCGGCGTCACCGTGATCGGCACCGTCGGCTCGGACGACAAGATCGCGCTCGCGAAGGACAATGGCTGCGCCCATGTGCTCAATTCGCGCGATCCCGAATGGCCAAGGCAGGTGCGCGCGCTGACAGGCGGTGCAGGCGTGCCCGTGGTCTACGATTCCGTCGGCAAGGATACCTTTGGCGGCTCACTCGATGCCCTCGCGGTACGCGGGCTGTTGGTGAGCTTCGGCAATTCCTCCGGCGCCGTTCCCGCTTTCGAACCGGGCATCCTCAGCGCCAAAGGCTCGCTCTACATCACGCGGCCGACGCTCGTGCACTACACCCGCGATGCGCAAGAACTTCAGGAGACGGCGAACGATCTCTTCGCCGCGATGGCCTCGGGCGCGGTGAAGATCGCCGTGCACCAGCGCTTCAAACTGGCCGAAGCCGCCAAAGCACACGAAGCCTTGCACGGCCGCGCAACGACGGGCGCGACCGTGCTGATCCCCTGACATGTTCGTCGTCCTGCACGGACAGACCGAATGGAACCGGGATGGCCGGCTGCAGGGAAGGCACGACTCGCCACTGACGGAAGAGGGCCGCCGGCAATCGACCCGTGCCGGGCAGATCCTGCGAGCTCATGGCGGAGACCGCGTGTTTCGCATCGTCGCGAGCCCGCTTCAACGCGCACAGACAACCGCGCAGATCATCTCTAGCGTGTTGGGTATTACTTCCACCGAGATCGGGACCGATGCGCGCATCGGAGAGCTGGCGCTCGGCGACTGGGAAGGCTGCACACGCGCCGAAATCCACGCTCGCTGGCCGGAGCGCATGCATGGCGGGACGCACAACAGCTGGTATTTCCGGGCTCCGGGCGGCGAGAGCTACACGTCGATCTCAACCCGTCTCGCCGACTGGCTGAACGCCTTCGGCCAGGACGACAGCGTGATCGCCGTTTCGCACGGCATTGCTGCACGCGTTCTGCGCGGCCTCTATCTCAAACTCAGCTTTGAGGACATGTGCATGCTGCCGGTGGTGCGCGACGCGCCTTATCGGCTGGCTGGCGACACGGAGGCCGTGCTCGCCCACATCTGACGTGTCAGGCGGCAACCAGCCGGCCTTCATTGATCAGAAGAGTCGCCGAGTCGAAATATTCGGTCAGGGCCAGGACCTTTCCATCCTGGATCTGCCAGCGGCTGACAAGCTTGAATGTCTGCCGCACACCGCTTTTGCGATGGGTGAACACGACATTCGCCGTCATCCAAACAATGTCGCCCTCGCCGACAAGTTCGCTCACGTCATAGGTTGCGAGCTGGTATTCGGTTGCGATCTTCGACATCACGGCGAGCGCACCGGCACGGCCAATATGGCATCCGCCGAAGCCATAAAAGACCTCCGGCGCGGCAGAAGTCCAGACAAAGTCATCGCCGATCGCTTCGAGAAACGGCTCGAGATCGGCTTGCGCATAGGCCGCGAGGATGCGCCGGATCAGCGCCTTGTTCTCGGCGGCACCCATCGCCGCTACTCCGCCGCCTTCTGCTCCGGCCGCATGTAGATCGTGTTCTTCGGCCGCGCCATCACGCGGCGCACCATCGGCTCGAAGGCCTCGAGCGGCATCGTGTCGTAAGCGGGATCGAAGGCGTTCTGGTCGTGGCGGGCGCAGAACATCGCCGTGCGCTCGAATTGCGGATGGCCGCGGAACTGGTCGCGCATGTTCCGGTCGAGACCGAGATAGTGGAAGAAGTAGTAGCCTTGGAAGATGCCGTGATGCGCCATCATCCAGTAATTCGCCTCCGACACATAGGGCCGCATGATGGTGGCACCGAGCTCGGCATGGCTGGCGGAGGCGAGGATGTCGCCGATATCGTGCATCAGGGCACAGACGACATATTCCTCGTCCATGCCGTCGCGATGCGCCAGCGTCGCCGATTGCAGTGAGTGCTCAAGGCGATCGACAGCGAAGCCGCCGCAATCGCCCTTCAGCATCTTCAGATGCGCCAGGACCCGGTCGGGCAGTTCGCGATTGAACGACGCCGAAGCGGCGGCGATCTTCGCCCAGTCTTCCTGGGTGCCTTCGGCCATGGCCTTGAACTGCGCGCGGTCGGACGGATGTTCGGTCATGCGTATCCCCAATTTGAGCGAAGTGTCGGCCGCGCGCGCCGAGCGGTCAACTGGCCAAAACTGGTCCATTCGGAGCAGTGTTTCGCTTCGCGTCAGAACTTTGCGAGCAACCCCTCGAGAGCATCTGCGATCAGCTCGGGGTGGGTCAGCATGGCGAGGTGATTGAGCGCCAAACGCGATACCGGCCAGCCACGGCGGGCGGCATCGGCGGCTTCGCCGTCATAGCCGGCGCTGAGCTGGAGATAGGCGGCAGGTGCCGCGAATGTCCGTTCCGGCGCCTTCTCGGTCAGATAGCCGAGCGGCAACGGCTTCAGCATCGCGGCGAAGCGCGTCGCGGCGTCGACATCGCCCAGCATCCGCGCCACCGCATCCTGCGACCACCAGCGATGCCAGGGCGGCAGCATACCCTCCTTTGCAAGACCGATGAGGTGCGCAGCCAGCGCCGGCGGCGCGTTCTCGAACCAGCTCCGTCCCGGATGGGGCAGGATGGCATCAAGGAAAATCGCGCCGCGCGCCGCTTCGGCCAGTGGAACAAGCGCGCCAGCGCCGCTATGGGCGACGACAATAGCGTCCTCGGAGCGAATGGTTTCGGCAATGCAAGAATAATAGGGCGCGCCGCCCATCAGGAGCGGCTGAAGGTCTGGAGCTTCGACGGCATGTCCGCGCGCGCGCAACAGGGGTGCCAGTCGCTCCCATGTCGCTGCGCTGACGAGCGGACTGTGCAGCAGGACGAGCTTCACGGCCCGCCTGCCGTCAGGTGTTCATGCTGTCGAAGAAGTCCGAGTTGTTCTTGGCCGAACGCAGCTTGTCGAGCAGGAACTCGATCGCATCGATCGTGCCCATCGGCGACAGGATGCGGCGCAGGACATAGGTCTTGGACAGCGTGCCCTTGTCGAGCAGCAGGTCGTCCTTGCGGGTGCCGGACTTGAGGATGTCGATCGCCGGGAAGACGCGCTTGTCGGCTACCTTGCGGTCGAGGATGATTTCCGAATTACCCGTGCCCTTGAACTCTTCGAAGATGACCTCGTCCATGCGGCTGCCGGTATCGATCAGCGCGGTCGCGATGATAGTCAGCGAGCCGCCTTCCTCGATATTGCGCGCCGCGCCGAAGAAGCGCTTGGGACGCTGCAGCGCGTTGGCATCGACACCGCCGGTCAGCACCTTGCCCGAGCTCGGAACGACGGTGTTGTAGGCGCGGCCGAGACGGGTGATCGAGTCGAGCAGAATCACGACGTCGCGCTTGTGCTCGACGAGGCGCTTGGCCTTCTCGATCACCATCTCGGCGACCTGGACGTGACGCGTCGCCGGCTCGTCGAAGGTCGAGGAGATCACTTCGCCCTTCACCGAACGCTGCATGTCGGTGACTTCTTCCGGGCGCTCGTCGATCAGAAGAACAATGAGATAGCACTCGGGATGATTGGCGGTGATCGCCTTGGCGATGTTCTGGAGGATGACGGTCTTGCCGGTGCGCGGCTGGGCGGTGATCAGCGCGCGCTGCCCCATGCCCTGCGGCGCGACGATGTCGATGACGCGGCCCGTCTTGTCCTTCAGGGTCGGGTCCTTGAGCTCCATGTTGAGCCAGCGGGTCGGATAGAGCGGCGTCAGATTGTCGAAATGGACCTTGTGCTTGATCTTCTCGGGATCCTCGAAATTGATCGTCGTGACCTTGAGGAGCGCGAAATAGCGTTCGCCGTCTTTCGGGCTGCGGATCGGGCCTTCGACAGTGTCGCCGGTGCGCAGGCCGAAGCGGCGGATTTGCGAAGGGCTGACGTAGATATCGTCAGGGCCCGGTAGGTAGTTGGATTCAGGGGAGCGCAGGAAGCCGAAACCGTCCTGCAGGGTTTCGACCACGCCCTGGCCCATGATCTCGACGTTGCGGTCGGCGAGCTCTTTCAGGATTGCGAACAGCATGTCCTGCTTGCGCATGGACGACGCGTTTTCGATCTCGAGCTCCTCGGCGAATGCCAACAGGTCGGTCGGGGATTTGGATTTGAGATCCTGCAGCTTCATGGTCTGCAGGCCATCTTGGACGGTCATGGAGAGGTGCACCTGGAAGTCATTCGGGGGAGGTATCCGGCTGGCCGCGCGGTAAGCCTGGTTGTCGGATGTCGTGCCGACCCGCGCCGGTTCGTACCGGGTCCGGCGCCGCGCGCTAACTTCCGCGGGTGCCGATGCGAGCCATGGGGAACAGCCCGCTTATACCGCGAATTGGTGACGATGCAAACCGGCGTCAAGCCCGCCCGGCGAATTATTCGAAGGGCTGAACGATCACCAGGATGACGATGAAGATGACCAGAACGAATGGAATCTCGTTCACGATCCGCCAGAACCGGCTGGAATGGGTGTTCGCGTCCCGCGAAAAACGCTTGGCCGAGGCGGCGAAAAACCCGTGCAGCCCGCTCATCATCACGACCAGAACGAATTTGAGCTGGAACCAGGTGTCCTCGTAAACCCCGGTGACCCAGGCCATGGTCAGGCCCAGGATCCAGACCGCTATCATCGCCGGATTAACGATACGGCGCAGCAGCAGCATCTCATGCCGCTTCAGCATCTCGGACTCGGGCGAGCCGACCGGAACCTCGCTGTGATAGACGAACAGCCGCGGCAGATAGAGCATGCCCGCCATCCACGCGATCACCGCGATAACATGGAACGCCTTGATCCAGTCGATGTAGTTGGAAAGGAACATCAGCATCGGGCAACCTCCGGATAGGGACAGGTGTTGCACGTGCCCGGACAAATACGGCCGTCTGCGGCGTTGGTTATACCCGGAGCCTTTAGCGCGCGCATCACAAGATCGGCCAGTGCGGCGATAAACATCGGATGGGTCCCGACCGCCGGTACCCGCCGATAGTCAGGAACACCAGCTTCGCGCGCCAGATGGGCATACTCGATATCGAGCTCCACCAGCGTCTCCGAATGCTCCGACACGAATGCCACCGGCGCAATCACGACGCCCACCCCATCGGATCCTGCCCGGCGGATTTCCGCGTCCGTTGCAGGACCAATCCATTTCAGCGGTCCAACCCGGCTTTGATAACAGACCGACCAATCGAGACCTTCGATCCCCAATCGCTCCACAATACGCGCGGCCGTGCGTTCAACCTGGAACTGGTAGGGATCGCCACGAGCTACCGTCCTTTCCGGCAATCCATGCGCCGAGAGCAGCAGGCGGTAACGCACACCCGGCTTTGCGCCATCGAACGTACTGCCTATGAGGTCGGCCATTGCATGGATCAAATCCGGATGCTCCGGAAAGCAGCAGATCTCGCTTTGTTGAGCCAGCAGACCGGACCGCGCTGCGGCCTGCTGCCAATCCAACACGGACGAAGCCGTCGTCGTTGTCGAAAATTGCGGGTAGAGCGGCAAAAGTACGATCTGATCCGGACCCCACGCCCCTACGTCCGCTATCGTCTTGGCAACGAATGGATGCCAGTAGCGCATTGCGATGAAGCTTTTCGCTTCGACTCCATGTGCCGCCAACAAACTATCCAAAGCCCTGGCCTGCGCTTCTGTCTCAGGCAGGATCGGCGAACGCCCGCCAATCTTTGCGTAAATCTCTCGCGCTACCGGTGCGCGACTTGATGAGATCAATCGCGACAACGGCCATCGCACAATCCCTGGCACCGAAAGAATGGCCGGGTCGGAAAACAGATTGCGCAGAAACGGCCTGACCGCCTCGGGTGAGTCCGGACCTCCAAGATTGAAGAGAACGACAGCGACTTTCATCGGTTTCCAGAAACGATACAGCTCAACATACTTCAAAGAAGAATCTTAGATTAAGATTCTGAAGATGGTTGGTGGCTCTGTGATTTGTGGACGACTCCGGGGAATTGCGTAGGGGGTGCAAATGCCCGTTTGGATTCAAGCGCCTGGCGAGACGATTTGGATCGTTGCCGATTTGACACTGGTGATAGGATGAGGATCAACCCCCTGCTTCGCATAGTTATCCCGATGACAGGGCCTGCACTGCGGTTTCAAACAGCATACGTGCATGAAAAGGGCATGGATTTGTGAGCAACTCGTTTCATATCCATCTGGTCTCGGATTCGACGGGTGAAACCCTGAACGCGGTGATCAAAGCTGTGCTCGCACAGTTCGAGGGCGTGGATGTGGTCGAGCATTCCTACATCCTCGTCCGCAATAGCCGGCAACTCGACCGGGTCGTCGATCATCTGAAAACCGATCCCGGTCTGGTGTTCTTCACCATCGTCAGCGAAGAGTTACGCGAGGAGCTTGTGGCGCATTGTGGACGGATGAGTATTCCCTGCCTCGATGTCCTGCAGAGTCCGATCGGGATGATGCGGCAGTTTCTCGGCACCGCGGAGACTCATAGGCCGGGTGCCCAGCATGATGTCGACCAACGCTATCTCCAGCGGATCGAAGCACTGAACTACACGATCCAACACGATGACGGGCAGGGACTCGATACAATCGACAATGCCGAGGTCGTGCTTGTCGGTGCGAGCCGTACGTCAAAGACGCCGACTTGTGTGTATCTCTCGATCCGCGGCGTGCGCGCGGCGAATGTGCCGCTCGTGCCGGGTATTCCCTTGCCACCGCAATTGCTGGCGGCGAAGAAGCCCCTTGTTGTCGGATTGTGGGTATCTCCCGACCGGCTCGTTCAGGTGCGGCGCAATCGTCTGACGACCATCGGCGAGCAGCGCGCCACCGACTATGTGGATCTCGAGGCCGTGCGCGCAGAAATCGCACAAACCCGCAAGCTGTTCGAGCTGCAGGATTGGCCGACACTCGATGTCTCGCGCCGCTCGGTGGAAGAGACGGCGGCGGCCGTGATCAATCTTCTCGCCGAGCGCAAGGAACGCCCGGCGTGAAATTCATTCTAGCTTCCGGCAGTGCTTCGCGCCGCCAGATACTCACAGCGGCAGCCGTTCCGTTCACAGCCATTCCCGCCGATGTGGATGAGGATGCACTCAAGATATCGCTGATTGGCGCGCAGACACCACTCGATCAGATCGCGCTGAAACTGGCCGAGGCGAAGGCGCTGGCCGTTGCGCCGTATCATCAGGACGCACTCGTGCTTGGCGCCGATCAGACGCTTCTGTTCGAAGGCGATCTCGTCAGCAAGTGCTCGAACCTCGACGCGGCGCGGACGCTGCTCCAGCGGCTGCGTGGCAAATCCCATGTTCTTTCCGGCGGCTATGCCCTGGTGCATGGAAAGGACGTCGTCTGGCGCCATGCGGTGCAGTCGCGGCTGACGATGCGGAACTTCAGCGATGGATTCCTGGAGTCGTATCTGGCTGCCGAAGGTGAGAGCATCCTGGCCTGTGTCGGCTGCTACAAGCTCGAAGGGCTTGGGGCACAGCTTTTCGAGAGCGTCGAAGGCGACTATTTTTCCATCCTCGGATTGTCGCTCCAGCCGCTTCTGGCGGAGCTGCGCAGACAGGGCGTGATAGCGAAATGAGTCTTACCGGCGCGGCAAAACTGGCCGGCATCATGGGATGGCCGGTATCCCAGGCGTTTTCCCCACGTCTGCATGGCTATTGGCTAAACGAGATGGGGATCGACGGCGCGCTCGTGCCCCTGCCGGTGAAGCCGGAGGATTTCTCTATCGTGCTGCGCGGGCTGATGAAGGCGAGCTTCAAGGGCTGCAGCGTGACCATTCCGCACAAGGAGGCCGCGTTTGCGATCTGTCATCGCAGCGACCTCGCGGCCCGGGCCGCGGGTGCCGCGAACCTGCTGATCTTCCATGACGATGGCAGCATCGAAGGCCGCAACACGGATGCGACCGGCCTTGCCGAATCCTTGCGCGAGGCGCTCGGAGCCGACGGCGTTCGCGGAAAGACCGTGGTGCTGCTCGGCGCCGGTGGCGCAGCGCGCGCGGCAGTCGTCGCGCTGCATATGCTGGGCGCCGCCGAGATCCGCATCCTCAACCGGACAAGAGGCCGTGCCGACCAGATCGCGAACGCGCTTTCCGGACAGGTGTCGCCGAAGCTGAGCGTGACGGAGGATTGGGCTGCATCCGCAAAGGACGCTGCGCTGGTCGTTCACACGACGAGCGCCGGAATGAAGGGCGCGCCGTCGCTCGATCTCGATCTGGCGCGTCTGCCGAAGACGGCGACGGTCTGCGATATCGTCTACAATCCGCTCGAGACGCCGTTGTTGGCGCGTGCTCGGGCGCTTGGGCTCAAGACCGTGGACGGGCTCGGCATGCTGATGCATCAGGGCGTGCCGGCCTTCGAGGCGTTCTTCGGCGTTGCCCCCATAGTCACCGCGGGCCTGCGTCAGCATCTGGAGGAGGGCCTCCGTGGCCGTTAAACGTCCCACCCATGTTGGCCTGACCGGCTCCATCGGCATGGGAAAATCCGAGACCGCGCGGATGTTCGCCAAGCTCGGCATCCCGGTCTATGACGCCGATGCGGCCGTGCACCGGCTCTATGAGAAGGGCGGCGGCGCGGTTGCGCCGCTCGAAGCGGCCTTTCCGGGTGTGGTGAAAGACGGAGCCGTCGACCGTGGCGAGTTGTCCAAGCATGTCACCGGCAATCACGACGCAACGCAGAAACTCCAGGCCATCGTCTATCCGCTGATGGCGGATGAGCGGCGCAAATTCCTCGAACACGCCCAGGCTTCGGGCGCCGAGATCGTGGTGTTCGACATTCCGCTGCTGTTCGAGACCAAGGGCGAGGGCAATATGGACGCCGTCGTTGTCGTCAGTGCGCCATCCCATATCCAGCGCGAGCGGGTGTTGGCCCGTCCCGGCATGACGGAAGAAAAATTCGCCTATCTCCATTCCCGCCAGATGCCTGATGAAGAAAAGCGTGCAAAAGCGCATTTCGTGGTTGTGACCGACAAGGGACTGGAGCATGCCTTCGACCAGGTGAAGATGATCGTGGCGGAACTCAAGCATCGCCGCGCCAGGGACTGAACGATGCGCGAGATCGTATTCGATACTGAAACCACGGGCTTCGAGCCATCCGAAGGCCATCGCATCGTCGAGATCGGCTGTGTCGAGCTGATGGATCACATCCCGACCGGCAACAATTTTCACTGCTACCTCAATCCCGAACGGCTCGTGCCGATCGAGTCGCAGCGCGTGCACGGTCTGACCGACGAGTTCCTCGCCGACAAGCAGCTCTTCGCTGATGTCGCCGAAGAATTCCTCACCTTCATCGGGGATGCGCCACTGGTGATCCACAATGCCAGCTTCGACCTGAAATTCATCAATTCGGAGCTGCATCGCGTCGGCAAGCGGCCGCTGCCGCCGGCGCGCGCCATCGACACCATCGAGATGGCGAAGGCGAAGATCCCCGGCGCGCGCTATTCGCTCGACGAATTGTGCAAACGCTTCGGCATCGATCTGTCGGTGCGAACCAAGCACGGCGCGCTGCTCGATGCCGAGCTGACGGCGCAGGTCTATCTCGAGCTGATCGGGGGGCGGCAGCGCAAGCTGTCGCTGGGACCGGCAGAGGCCGCTATGGCGCAGGTGGGCGACGAGATGCGCGCGGCGCGAGTCAGGCCCGAGCCATTGCCGTCACGCCTGACAGCGGCAGAAGCCGAAGCCCACGCGGCCTTCGTCGCGAAGGAGCTCGGCGACAAGACGCTCTGGACCAATCCGGCTTAGGCGGTACCGGCGGGACGTGGCTGCTGCATCTGCTGGGCGCGCGCGCGATACAGGCTGGCGAAATCGATCGGCTCGATCATTAAGGGCGGCATGCCGCCGTCGCGCACCACATCGGAGATGATCCGGCGGGCGTAGGGGAAGAGCAGATGCGGCCCCTCGATCAGCAGCACCTGCTGCATGACGTCTTCCGGCACGTTGACGATCTGCAGCAGGCCGGCATAGGCAAGTTCGATCACGAACACCGGCTTGTCTTCCGCCGCCTTGGCGTTGAGGCGCAGCTTCAGCTCGACTTCATAGAGCTGGTTGTCCATGCGCTTGGCCTGGAGATCGACGCCCAGATCGATATTCGGGCGGCCGGCCAGCGCGGCGGGCGCGCCAGGGTTCTCGAAGGAGAAATCCTTGATGTACTGGGAGACGATCTGCACGCGCGGGGCGGCGCCTTGTCCGTTGTCGCTTGCGGGAGGGGTCGCGCCGGTGCTGCTCATCTGTAGTCCTTGCGATTGTTGCGCGGGCCGGTACCACGGATCGCGGGAGTGTGACAAGGCAAACGGCCCGCACACGGTTCCGCGCATGCCATAATGGCGCCGCTGGACCGTGCTACCCGACAGGGTCTAGGGTGCAGATGAGCGGGTGGCGGGCCGCTCCGGATAGCGAAGACGATGCCGAACACACAATACCTTGAGATTCTTCTGTTTGCGGTGGTCGCAGGCGTGATCCTGTTCCGCCTTTACAGTGTGCTTGGCCGGCGCACGGGCCACGAGGCGCCGCCACCAGAGACCGTGCGCGTTCCGCCGCAGCCGGCGCCGAAGACAGACAACACGATTGCTCTTCCCAACCGAAGCACCGCTGCCGGCGAGCCGCCATCGGACCCGATTGCGCGGGCACTGTTCGATATCAAGCTCGCCGACCGCGGGTTCGAGACCGACCATTTCATCGCCGGGGCACGCTCGGCCTACGAAATCATCGTTACCGCCTTTGCCCATGGCGACCGCGCGCAATTGCGTCCGCTGCTCGGAAGCGAGGTCTATGCCGCATTCGACCAGGTAATCGCCGGCCGCGAGCAGCGCAAGGAGCATGTCGAATTCACCTTCGTCGGCTTTAAGGAGGTCAAGGTCGCGCATGCCACGCTGAAGGGCCGGGCGGCGGAGATAACCGTGTCGATCGGCGCGCAATTCATTTCCGCGACGCTGGGCGCGGATGGCACCGTGGTCGACGGCGATACCAAGACGGTGCGCGAGGTGACCGATCTGTGGACTTTCGCGCGCGATGTCCGTTCGCGCGATCCGAACTGGCTGCTGGTTGCAACTTCGGGCGCCGAGGCCTGACGCCCTGCGCGCCCGGCTCGTTCTCCTTGGACTGTTCCTGATCGCCGCAGCGGGCCTGACCGCGTGGTGGTATCTGCGTCCCCAGTCGCCGCCGGAGACGCTCAGCCTCTCGCCGGCCGACTTCGACGATCTTCCCGGCTGGAAAGCCGAAAATCTATCCGACGCGCTGCGGGCCTTCCGCGGCTCCTGCCGCCGGATCGTCGCGCTGCCACCCGACAAGCCGATGGCCTATGCCGGGACGGCGGGTGACTGGCGGCGCGTCTGCGATGCCGCCAGCGCTGCATCCGACCCGCGCAGCTTTTTCGAGAAGAACTTCGTGCCCTATTCGGTGGATGGCGGGAACGGTCTCGTCACCGGGTATTACGAGCCTTTGCTGCGCGGCAGCGCGACCCGTCATGGGCATTATCAAACGCCGGTCTATGGTCTGCCGGACGATCTTCTGACGATCGATCTGGGCGCGTTCCGGCCCGAATGGAAGGGTGAAAAAGTCGGCGCCCGGATCGTCGGCAAGAAGATTCTGCCTTACCCGTCCCGGGCCGAAATCGATGCCGATCCACCGAAGTCTGCGGCGGTGCTGTTTTACGGTGACGATCCGATCTCGGTGTTCTTCCTGCACATCCAGGGTTCGGGCCGGGTCGCGCTCGACAATGGCAAGACGTTGCGCGTGACCTATGCCGGGCAGAACGGCCAGCCCTACACGGCCATCGGCCGCACGCTCATCCATCGCGGCGTGCCGCGCGACGGCATGTCGATGCAGGTGGTGCGCGATTGGCTGAAGGATCATCCGGACGACGCGCAGGCGGTGATGGAGAGCGATGCGTCCTTCGTCTTTTTCCAGGTGGCGCCGGTCGGCGATCCCGCGCTTGGGCCGCCGGGGACAGAAGGCGTGCCGCTGACGCCGCGCGGCAGCATCGCAGTCGACAGCCACATCCATCCCTTCGGACTGCCGGTCTATATCGCGGGCGGCGGGCTGGCCGATCTGTTCATCGCCCAGGATACCGGCGGAGCGATCCGCGGCCCGGCGCGGGCCGATATCTTCTATGGCTTCGGGCCGAAGGCCGAGACGACGGCCGGCGGGATGAAGGCGCGGGCGGCGTTCTTTGTCTTGCTCCCGAAGGGCGTGACGCCGAAACTGTCGGGATGACCCGGCGCAATGCTACCGACGAAGAGCGCGAACTGTTCCGCAAAAGTTTTGCGGAAGCGGCGCCGATTCACGCGCACGTGCTGAAGCCGGCGGCCGGGCCCGCGAAACCGGCCAGTGCCGGCGAGACGGGCCTCGACGGCCGGACAGCCGAGCGGCTGAAACGCGGCACACTGGAACCGGATGCACGGATCGATCTGCATGGCATGACCGAGGCGGTGGCGCATGACGCGCTCCTGAAGTTTCTGCGCAATGCGCAGCGGCGCGGGACGAAGCTGGCGCTTGTCGTCACCGGCAAGGGCATCGCGCAGGATACCGATGCGCCGTTCGACATGGAACTGCATCAGCGCTCGCGCGGCGTGTTGAAATCCTCGGTGCCGCGGTGGCTCAACGAGCGCGATTTCGCCGGGCTGATCGCCGCGACGCGGCCGGCGCACAAGCGCCATGGCGGCGAGGGCGCGCTCTATGTCTATCTGCGCAAGGGCCGATGAGGCAGGTTTCGGAGATCGTTTCCGTCGCGACGCCTGGGCCGGGGCTTTTCGATATCACACGGGCGGTCGCGGCGTTCGCGGCCCGATCCGGCATCCGCGACGGACTGCTGACGCTCTTCATCCGTCACACCTCGGCATCGCTGCTGGTGCAGGAGAATGCCGATCCGGATGTGCTGACGGATCTCGAGGCTTTCATGCGGCGTACGGTGCCGCGCGATCCGAAGCTCTATCGCCACACGACCGAAGGCGCGGACGACATGCCGGCGCATATCCGAAGCGCGCTGACGCAAACCTCGTTGTCGATCCCGGTCGGTGGCGGCCGGATGCTGCTCGGCACCTGGCAGGCGATCTATGTCTTCGAGCATCGCGACATGGGCCATAGCCGCGAGATCGCGGCCCATATCATCGGCGAATAGCTCAGATCAGGCCGTTATCGGCCGCCAGCTTGCGCAGCGAGACTTCCGGCCGCGCGCCGTAATGCGAGATCACCTCGGCGGCGCAGAGACCGGCGAGCTTGCCGCAATCGGCAAGGCCGCGGCCATGGGTCAGGGCATAGAGGAAGCCCGCCGCGAACTGGTCTCCGGCGCCAGTGGTGTCGAGTACCTTCTTGACCGGCCAGGCATCGATGACATGGACTTCGTTGCCGCGCGCGATCACGCAGCCCTTTTCGGAGCGGGTCATCGCCTTGATGCCCTTGTGATGGCGTGCCGCCTGAAGAACCTCGTCGAAGCTGTCGACCTCGAACAGCGCCCTGGCCTCGTCTTCATTGGCGAACAGGATGTCGATCTGGTCGAGCATGGCGCGGAATTCGTCGCCATAGCGGCCGATCAGGAACGGGTCCGACATCGTGAAGGCGACCTTGTTGCCTGCGCCATGGGCGATCTTCATCGCCTCGATACAGGCCTCGCGGGCGCTATCCGAATCCCACAGATAGCCTTCGATATAGAGGATCGCAGAGCTCGCAATCTCGGACGCGTTGAGATCGTGTTTCGAAAATTCGCGCGCGGCACCGAGATAGGTGCTCATGCTGCGCTGTTCGTCGGGCGTCACCGCGACGACGCACATCGCGGTCGCCGGGCCGCCGGTGACCGACGGCGTGGTGAAATGCACGCCGGTCGCCTTCATGCTTTCGCGGAAGGCATTGCCAAGCCGGTCGTCTTTCACGCGGCCCTGATAGACGCCCTTGCCGCCGAGCGAGGCGAAGCCGGCCATGGTGTTGGCGCCCGAGCCGCCGGCAACTTCGCGCGTGCCGGTCAGCGCGGATTCGAGCGACGCAGCGCGATGCTCGTCGATCAGCGTCATCACGCCCTTGGCGATGTTGTGGCTGAGCAGGAACGTCTCCTCCACCGGAGCGAGCACGTCCACGATCGCGTTGCCCAGTCCCGCCACATCGAATTTGTGCGTCATTTCGTCAAATCCTCGCGCTTCGCCTATAACGGGTTTTCAGTTAGAGGACCCTCCGCATGTTCGCAAGCATCGGCAAGGCCTTCGCCATGCTGTTCGACCGCGATTTCCGCGGTCTGGTGTTCTGGACACTGGTGCTCACCGCGCTGCTGTTTGCCGCGCTTCTGGCCGGTATCGAATATGCGCTCGTGCAGGCGCCGGATCTGGGCGCGCGCTGGGTAAACTGGTTCCTCGAACTTGCGGCACCGCTGGCGCTGCTGGTGGCGATCTTCGCGCTGGGTGCGCCGGTTGCCGCTGCTGTCGGATCGATCTTTCTCGACCGGATCGCGGCCAGGGTCGACGCGCACTTCTACCCCAACGATCCGCGCGCACCGGGAACGCCGTTTTTCACCGGCGCCTGGGCCAATATCCGTCTCGTCGGTCTGGCGCTGCTGATCAATCTCGCTCTTCTGGCGGCCGATGCCGAAACGGTGGGTCTGGCCGGAATCGCCGGTATTTTCGTCAATGGCTGGCTGCTCGGCCGGGAGTTCTTCGAACTGGCGTCACTGCGTCATCTCTCGCCGCGGCAGAGCGACGCCCTGCGCCGCCGTCACGGTGCAGCGATCTATCTCTGCGGACTTTTGATCGCAATTTTTTCGGTGATTCCGGTTCTCGACCTGGTTGCGCCTTTTTTTGGCGCCGCTTTGATGGCACATCTCTTCAAACGCCTGAGCCATCAGGATCAGATCGCATGAAACTCGTCCTGCCTGCACTTCTTCTATTGGCCCTGCTCGCCGGCTGTGCCGCGCCCAGCGGAACCGGCGCAGTCAGGCTGCCTGAAGCGCCGCCGGCCGGTGAGCCGGCGGGAACGACCGGATTGCAGGTCGCGCAGCTGCGCGCGCTCTACGGACAGCCGGCGATGGTGCGCAACGATGGCAGCGCGCAGATCTGGCGCTACGACGACGCGAGCTGCCGGGCGTTCTTCTTCCTCTATTCGCGCGACGGCAAGACGGCGGTCTGGCATGTCGAGACGTCGCCGCGCGGCCGCGGCATCGCTGCCGACGAAAATTGTCTCAGCGCCTTGCGCGCAAAGATCGCGCCGCCCCGGCCTTCCGCGTAAGCGGCGCTTCCTTCGTTTTGTCCTTGTAGCGGCAGAGATCGCGCACGACGCAGGTCGGGCAAAGCGGCTTGCGCGCGACGCAGGTGTAGCGCCCGTGCAGGATCAGCCAGTGATGGGCGTGAAGCTTGTAGTGCTCCGGCACTTTCTTCTCGAGCGCGAGCTCGACCGCGAGCACGTCCTTGCCCGGCGCAAGTCCGGTGCGGTTGCAGACGCGGAAGATGTGGGTGTCGACGGCAATCGTCGGCTCGCCGAACGCAACATTGAGAACGACGTTCGCCGTCTTGCGCCCGGCACCGGGCAGCGCCTGAAGCTCTTCACGGGTGCGCGGCACCTCGCCACCATGGCGCTCGATCAGGAGCTTTGACAGCGCAATAACGTTCTTCGCCTTGGTGCGGAAGAGGCCGATGGTCTTGATGTGCTCGATCAGCTTCGCTTCGCCCAGCGCCACCATCTTCTCCGGCGTGTCGGCGATCTTGAAGAGTTTTTCCGTCGCCCTGTTGACGCCCTTGTCGGTCGCCTGCGCCGACAGCACGACGGCGACGAGCAAGGTGTAGGGATTGACCGAGTTGAGTTCGGTCTTCGGCTCCGGAATCGTTTTCTTCAGACGTGCGAAGAAGTCTTCGATCTCAGGCTTTGTCAGCGTACGCAATCGGGTTCCCTCCGTTCCCTGCGTACTCTTCCCGAATCCGCGCGATCCGCAAGGCCGGAACGAAGCCTCCCACCTCCCGTTATCAACACAACACATGGAGGCAGCGATGAAACTCACAACGAGCGGCGCTGCGCTTTGCGCCGTCCTCATGCTCTCGGCCTGCGGCACGACTCCCGGCGATCGTGCCCTGTCAGGCGGACTGCTCGGTGCAAGCGCCGGCGCAGCCATCGGATCGGTGACCGGCAGTGCCGGGGCAGGCGCCGTGATCGGCGGCGTGGCGGGCGCGGCAATCGGCGCAACGACAAGCCCCTGCGACCTCGACCTCGGCGATCCCTACTGGCGCGACCATGGCGGCCGCGAGGGCTATGACCGCGAATGCCACGACCATCATCATCACCATCACGATGACGGCTACTGACGGACTTGCGGCGGCGTGGCGGGCAGCCCATGCTTGAGGCATGGAAGGACCGGTCATACTCGATCACGTCTTGCGGCCCAGCCCGCCCATGCCGCCGCATATCCTGCTCCGGATTCTTGGCGTTGTTCTGGCGATCAACCTTGCCTTCGCAGTCTACTTCCTCATCCGCGGCGCCTGGCTGATCGCACCCTTCATGGGGCTCGACGTCGTTCTTCTGGCGTGGGCGTTCCGCGCAAGCACGCGCGCCGCGCAGCGTGAAGAACGGATCATCCTGACGCCGTCGGAGCTTGCCGTCGCACGGCGCTTTCCGGACAAGCCCGAACGGCAGTGGTCGTTCAATCCTTATTGGGTACGGGTCCAGCTCGACGATCCCGAAGAACACTGGAGCCGGCTGACGCTCTGGAGCCATGGAAAATTCCTGGCCATCGGGCAATTCCTCGCTCCGGAAGAAAGGGTGAAGTTCGCCGCCATCCTGCGGGACGCGCTGTCGGCAGCGCGCCGTACCCATCCTTGAAATCCCCCAGCAAGAAACGGGTCGCAGGTGGGCACAAGACGTCCCATCTTCCGGCCATGACCAACGTGATCTCCTTCGACGAAAACGACGCGAACTGGCGCCGCATGGGCCGCGCCATCCGCTATCTCAGCGCCAACTATCTGGAGCAGCCCGACCTGGAAGACGCCGCCTCGGCGGTCGGACTGTCGCCGTTCCACTTCCAGCGGCTTTTCAGCCGCTATGTCGGCGTCAGCCCCAAGAGCTTCGTCGGGCACCTGACGCTCGAGCATGCGCGAGACGACCTGAAGGCCGGGCGCAATCTGCTCGAGACCGCACTCGATGCCGGCCTGTCCGGGCCGTCGCGGTTGCACGACCTCTGTCTGAAGATCGAAGCAATGACGCCGGGCGACTACGCCAAGGGCGGCGAGGGTGTGGAGATCGCCTATGGATATCACCCCTGTCCGTTCGGCGTGGCGCTGGTGATGGCGACGGCAAAGGGGGTCTGCGGGATCGCTTTCGGCGACGAGGGCGATGAGAAGAAAATGCTCGCGGACATGCGCGCGCGTTGGCCAGGCGCCCGATACGTTCAGGCGCCGGAGCGGACGAAATCCTATGCCGCACGCATCTTCAGTCCGGCAACGTCGCGCGACGAGCTGCGGCTGCACCTTCTCGGCACGCCGTGGCAGATCAAGGTGTGGCAAGCGCTGCTTTCCATCCCGGTCGGAAAGACCGCGACCTACGGCGCCATCGCAGATCTTGTCGGCAAGCCGAGCGCGGCACGCGCCGTCGGGGCGGCCGTCGGACGCAATCCGATTTCGTGGATCATTCCCTGCCACCGCGTGCTCGGCAGCACGGGCGCGATGACGGGTTATCACTGGGGCGTTGACCGCAAGCGCGCGATGCTGGCGGTGGAGGCGGCGCGTCAGCCGCCGAGGACGTCAGCCATCGCATAGAGTCCGGGCTTCTTGCCCTGGCCCCATTTCGCGGCGGCGACGGCACCGGGCGCGAACATCGCGCGATCCTGCGCGATATGGGTGAGTACGATGCGCTCCTGCGGTCCGGCGAGGATGACCTGATGCTCGCCGACGACGCTTCCGCCGCGCAGCGAAGCAAAGCCGATGGCGCCGTCGGCACGCGCGCCGGTCTGGCCGTCGCGGCCGCGCTCGGAATGTTCGGCAAGCGAAATGCCGCGTGCTGCTGCCGCGGCTTCACCCAGCATCAGTGCCGTGCCGCTCGGCGCGTCGACTTTGCGGCGGTGATGCATTTCGAGGATTTCGACATCGTAATTGGGCAGGGCGGCAGCCGCGTCCTTCACCAGCTTGGCGAGGATATTGATGCCGAGACTCATATTGCCGGACTTGACGATCACGGCATGGCGCGCGGCGGCGCGGATTTTAGCGTTCTCCTCGTCGTTGCAGCCGGTCGTGCCGATGACGTGGACGATGCGCGCTTGCGCGGCGAGAGCGGCCAGTTCGACCGAAACGCGTGGAATCGTGAAATCGATCAGCGCCTGCGCGTTGGCGAGCACCGGCAGCGGATCGCTGGTCACCAGCACGCCGAGCGGCTTCAGGCCCGCCTGCGTGCCGGCATCCTGGCCGATGGCAGGGTGGTTCGGCGCCTCAAGCGCGCCATGTACCACGACGCCGGGCGTTTCGGTCACTTCGCGCAGGATCTGGTGACCCATGCGGCCGCCTGCTCCGGCGACGACGATGCGGATATCGCTCATGGCGTTACCTTAAGGGGCAATCTCAACCGGCGAAACGGCTGATGTGGTCGACCAGATATGCCGCCACCGCCTGACCGAACCACGGCACCGTCAGGATCAGAGCGGATGCGCCGAGCCGCAGCAGCGTGGTCTGATCGAAGGGCCATTCCTGAACCGCGTTGATCCGCGATTCATAGGCCAGGAGGCCCTGGAGGCACGCCGCAGCGGCCGGGTCGGAGACGGCCTTGTGCTTGAGGCCGTCGATTTCGCCGCGCACGCGTTCCAGTTCCGCGCGCTTGTCGCCGCGAATTCGGCGATGGATGCGCTCCATCATCGCGAAGAACACGGCGGTGCCGATCGCCAGGCAGCCCAGCAAAAGCGCGATCGTGAAGATCGTGATGTTGCTGCTGACGAAGAGCAGACAGGAAAACGCCGAGATCGTGAACCAGATGATGGCGAAGCGTGCGGCGTTGCGGCCCCAGACGGCGAGGTCGTCGATGCGCAGGAGATCGACGATCAGATCGTCACGGATCGCAGCGCTGGTGCTGTCGCTGCCGGAGCGGGTCAGTTCGGCGCCGCGGGTGAAGGTCATCACCATCAGCATCGTGATCAGCGAGAACCAGGCACGGGTGGCGAGATTCTCCATCGGCATACCCCGGAAATAGAGGACGTAGTCGAAGGCTGCGCCGATCAGGATTCCGATACCGGTAGCCAGCCAGAGCTGGTGCGCGTCCGGTGTCAGGTGCCCAAAGGAGATCGCCTGCGGCAGACCGCCTCTCAAAACCCGCGCGAGCGCCGGCGTATCGGCGCGCTGACGCATGCGCACTGCGCGCTGCACCGCGAGGATCGCCGTCAGTAGCAGGGTTAGAACAAATGCCAGCCTTGTCGTCGGCCCGAAGAACGCAAAGCCGTCGATGCCCGCGGCGAGCGCATAGAGTGCCATGAAAAGCGCAAAGATGACCGCCGCCGTGCCCCAGGTGCCGAGGGGTGAAAGCACGAACAGGCGTTGCTCGAAATAGGCCTTGCGGTCGGAGACGATGAACTCCGCGGCGATTTCGGCAGGCAGTGCTTCGGCCATGCGCGAAGCTTTGCCCGCCGTATCGGACTTGTCGAGACGTCAGGCCGACGTGTCGACCGTTTCACCCGTTCCGCCAGCTTCAGCCTTGGCGACGGTCACCATGGCAGGGCGCAGCAGGCGGCCGGCGATGGTGTAGCCGGTCTGCATGACGTTCACGATGGTGCCCGCCGGCTTGCCGCTGCCCGGCACTTCGGCGATGGCCTGATGCAGGTTGGGATCGAACTTCGCGCCCTCGGTCTCAATCGCCTTCACACCGTGCTGCGCCAGGGTCGCAAGCAACTGGCGTTCGGTCGCCTGTACACCCTCGATGACGCCACGCACCTGCGGGTCGGCGGCTTCGAGCTTCTCCGGCGGCAGCGCGGCCATGGCGCGCTCGAAATTGTCGGCCACGCCGAGAACGTCGCGCGCGAAGCGGGTCACGGCATAGAGGCGGGTATCCTCGCGCTCGCGCTCGCCGCGCTTGCGGATGTTGTCCGCTTCGGCATGGGCGCGCAGGAGCTTGTCCTTGAGTTCGACGTTCTCGGCATTGAGCGCCTGGATGACGTCAGCGGGGTGGGGTTCTGCGGGATTGGTTTCGTCTTCGCTCATATTGCTATCCTAACGCGTCAGCCGAGAAGGCGGCCAACGACTTTGGCGGTGTAATCGACCATCGGGATGATGCGGCCGTAGTTGAGACGCGTAGGGCCGAGGACGCCGATCACGCCGACGACCTTGCCGGCGGAATTGGCATAAGGCGCGGCGATGATCGAGGAACCAGAGAGGCTGAACAGCCGGTTCTCCGAGCCGATGAAGATGCGCACGCCGTCACCGTCGCGCGCCAGTTCCAGAAGCTGAATCAGATCGGCCTTTCGCTCGATGTCTTCGAACAGCGTGCGTACACGTTCGATATCGGCCTGGGCCTCGACGCTGTCGAGCAGGTGCGAGGTCCCGCGAACGATCAGCACTTTCTCTGCCGCGTCGCGCGGCGCGCCAGCGGGCAGGGACAGGGTGGCGAGACCTTCGGCGACGATTTTCGCGGTCAGCGCGTCGAGCTCGGCACGCTCGCCGTCGAGTTCGGCCAAGATTTCCGCCCGCGCCGATTCCAGCGTCCGGCCGCGCAGGCGCGCATTGAGATAGTTCGAGGCCTCGATCATCGCCGATCCGGGCAGGCCGGCCGGCGTATCGATCAGGCGGTTCTCGACCTGGCCGTCTTCGCTCACCATGACGACCAGTGCCTTGCCGGGCGCGATGGACGTGAACTCGACATGCTTGAGTGGCGCGTCGAGCTTGGTCGAGACCAGCAGTCCGGCGCAGTTCGACAGGCCGGAAAGCAGGGAGGTCGCCTGGGTCAGCAAATCCTCCAGGCCGCGTCCGGATCCGGTCAT
Source organism: Pseudomonadota bacterium (assembly GCA_018241025.1). GTDB lineage: Bacteria > Pseudomonadota > Alphaproteobacteria > Micropepsales > Micropepsaceae > Rhizomicrobium. Next base: position 111,448 of record JAFEEQ010000004.1, on the reverse strand, counting down.
GCGGCCTTCGATGGCGATACGCTCGTCCGGCGCCAGCTCGCCGACTTCCAGAAGGCCGTCCACAAACAGGCGCAGACCCTTCTCGGTCGGGGCGCGGCCGGCGGAGGTGTGCGGGGCGTAGAGCAGGCCCATGCTCTCCAGGTCCGCCATGACGTTGCGGATCGAGGCCGGCGACAGGGACAGCGGCAGGCGCTGCGACAGGGTGCGCGAACCCACCGGCTCGCCTGAAGACAGGAAAGCCTCGACCAGATGGCGGAACACCTCCCGCGGGCGGTCGCCCAGGGCTGCATTCAAAACGCGGGCCATTGCGGCATCCACTTGTATAACTACCTGTTTTCCCTAGACTTTACGAATTGCCTGCCGGGCCGATTGCCTCAGCGCCGGCAAAGCCGCTAGGTAGCGGCCGACGCCCGAAACTTCAAGGCAATCCAAGATGCGCCCATCATCCCGCGCAAACGACCAGATGCGCAACGTCACTCTCGAACCCGGCTTTGCCAAGCACGCCGAGGGCTCCTGCCTGGTGAAGTTCGGTGACACCCATGTGCTGTGCACCGCCAGCCTCGAGGACTCCGCACCCGGGTTCCTGCGCGGAACGGGCCGCGGCTGGGTGACGGCGGAATACGGCATGCTCCCCCGCGCGACCCATGAACGGATGCGGCGCGAGGCGGCCCAGGGCAAACAGTCCGGCCGGACCCAGGAAATCCAGCGCCTGATCGGCCGTTCGCTGCGCGCCGTGGTCGATCTGACGGCATTGGGAGAGCGGCAGATCGTGATCGACTGCGACGTGATCCAGGCCGATGGCGGCACGCGCACGGCCTCGATCACCGGCGGCTTCGTCGCGCTGCATCAATGCCTCAGCTTCATGAAAAAGACCGGCGCGATCACCAAGCCCGCAATCAAGGATCATGTCGCGGCGATTTCCTGCGGCATCTGGAAGGGCACCCCGGTGCTCGATCTCGAATACGCGGAGGACTCCACAGCCGAGACCGACGCGAATTTCGTGCTCACCGGAAAGGGCGGGCTGGTCGAGATCCAGGGCACGGCCGAAGGCGAGCCGTTCAGCGATGAGCAATTCGCCGAGATGCTGCGGCTGGCGCGCAAAGGCATCGGCGAACTCGTCGACCTGCAGAAGAAGGCGATAGGCGCGTGAAGCTGAAGCCGCGCGATACGCTCGTCGTCGCCAGTCACAACAAGGGCAAGGTGCGCGAGATCATGGAGCTGCTCGCGCCGTTCGACCTGCACGTCTTCAGCGCTGGTGACATCGAGATCGAAGAACCGGAGGAAACCGAGGCCACTTTTGCCGGTAATGCTGCACTCAAGGCGCGCTGGGTCGCAGACCGCTGCGGACACATCGCCATTGCCGATGATTCCGGTCTGGTGGTGAACGCGCTGGATGGAGCACCGGGAATCTATTCGGCCCGCTGGGCCGGAGCCGAGAAGGATTTCTTTGTCGCCATGGCGCGGGTCGAACGCGAGCTGAAGGAAAAGACCGCGACCGACCTGTCGGCGTATTTCGTCAGCGCACTCGCGCTGGCACTGCCGCACGAGGAACCAAGGATTTTCCAGGGTGAGATCCACGGCCATCTGGAATTCCCGCCGCGCGGCGGCAACGGCTTCGGCTACGATCCGATCTTCGTGCCGAACGGCGAGACGATGACCTTCGGCGAAATGGATCCCGCGAAGAAGCTGGCGATGAACCATCGCACCCGCGCCTTCGAGAGGCTGATCGCGAGCGATATTTTCCAGCCATGACCGGCTTCGGCATCTACGTTCATTGGCCGTTCTGCGCGGCCAAATGTCCGTATTGCGATTTCAACTCCCATGTCCGCCAGCAGATCGACGAGTCCGGCTGGATCGATGCGATCGTCCGCGAGCTCGAATGGACTGCTGCGCAGCAGGGCGCGGATCGGCCGATTGTCGAGACCGTGTTTTTCGGCGGCGGCACGCCTTCGCTAATGCAGGGCCGGAGCGTCGGCCGAACAATGGAGACCATCGCAAAGCTCTGGCGCACCGCCAACGATGTCGAAGTCACGCTTGAGGCCAACCCGGCAAGCGCCGATGCGGCGCGTTTCGCGGACTATCGCGCAGCGGGCGTCAATCGTCTCTCCATCGGTGTGCAGGCCTTGAACGACGCCGATTTGAAACAACTGGGCCGCTTGCACGACGTCGCCGAAGCGAAGGCCGCGCTCGGCATGGCGCTTCGGACCTTCGGCCGCGTTTCGCTCGATCTCATCTACGCCCGACCGCAGCAGACCATGGCGCAATGGCGCGAGGAGCTTTCGGAGGCCCTCGCCTTCGGCACGGATCACCTTTCGCTCTATCAACTCACCATAGAGCCGGCGACGCCGTTTGCGACGCTGTACAAGACAGGCGCGCTCTCCATCCCCGACGAAGACCGTGCTGCCGATCTCTTCGAACTGACGCAAGAGATGACCGCGGCCGCCGGCCGCCCGGCCTATGAAATCTCCAATCACGCGCGGCCGGGCTCCGAGGCGCGGCACAACCTCATATATTGGCGCTATGGGTCTTATGCCGGCGTCGGCCCGGGCGCGCATGGCAGACTCGATCTGAATGGCGCGCGCATCGCGACGCAGACCGAACGGTTGCCGGAACGCTGGCGCGAGAAGGTCCTGCGCGACGGGCACGGCATGATCGAGAGAGCGCCGATCGACGCCCAAGACGCGGCGCGCGAGCATCTTCTGATGAACCTTCGTCTCGCCGAAGGTCTCGATCTTGCCGCCTATCGCGTGCGATGGGGCTTCGAGCCCGATGCCGATCGCATGGAATCGCTGATTGCCGACGGCTTGCTAGCGCGCGATGGTAATCGCCTGACCGTGACGCCGCGCGGCCGGCTGCTACTCAACAGTGTGATCGCGGCGCTGGCGGGTTAGGAAGGTGTTGCGCTGCCCTCGTGCTTCGACAGGCTCAGCGAGGCGGTCAGGAACCCGGCTTCACGAAGGTTGTCGGCGCCGGATCGACGACGCGGAATCCGTCCGGGCCGACGCTGAGGATGGCAAGGCCGCGCTCCGCCGTACCGTCCGCCATGAAGCGGAATATGCCGTCGGCGCCGGAAAATCCGTTGGGATCGACGATGGCCGCGCGCGTGAAGCGCTTGTAGGGCTCGCCCTTCTCGGCAAGCTTCGCGATCAGCGAGATCGCATCATAGGCGAGGCCGGCAAGCTGCGGCGGATCAGTCCCATAGGCGGCGCGGAATTTTGCATTGAAGGCCACTTCATCCTTCGGATCGGGTGCGGCGAACCATGCGCCATTCAAGGTGGGCTCGCTCGATAGCGAGGGATCCTCCCACTGGCCCGTGCCCAGCAACTTCACCTTGGAGGGATCGAGGCCGCCGGAGCTTAGAGTCGGTGCCGCGGCATGCAGGATTGCGCCGGCCTGCGGAATGAAGACCGCATCCGCATCGGTATGGGCGATCGCGGTCGCCGGATTGAGCACGCCGTCGACTGTCGCGGGAAAGCGCTGGACCTGCCCGAGCTCGCCCTTTCCGTTCGTGACCGCGCCTTTGAGCGCGCCGAGCGTCACGTCGCCATAGAGATTGTCGGGGATCAGCGCCGCGATCTTGTGATGGCCATGCGCCAGGGCATAGGAGACGACGCGGTCGGTATCGTTTGTCGGCAGGAAGCTGATCAGGAAGACGCCGTCGCCGGCGACGGAACGGTCGGTCGAGAAGGAAAGCACGGCAACGCCGCGGTCGCGGGCCGCTCCGGCAATGGCTTTGACCGATGTGGCATAGAGCGGCCCGACGATGATCTCGGCACCCTGATTGAGAAGCTTCTGTCCGGCGTCGGCGGCGTCGGCCGGCGTCGACCCCTCATCGGCCGTTATCAGGATCATGTCCCTGTTGCCAGATTCGTAGAGCGCCATCGTCGCGGCCTTGACCATCGCCTGGGCAAGGGCGCGCACCGCAGGCGTGCCGCTGGAAAACGGCAGAAGGATGCCGACCCGGACCGGGATGTGGTCGGCGGGGATATTCGGCATGGTCAGAAAGGCGGGGCTGTTGGCGGTCAGCGCGTTCGGCGGCGCGGCCTCAGCCGGCGTGGCCGGCGGTGGGGCGGTTTCGACCGGCTTGGTCTGGCAGGCGGCAAGCGCTATCGCGACCGCGCCCACAATGGCAAAAGAGCGGATCTGCGAGCCGAAGCGGGACGAAACGGACATTGAAACCTCCACAGGACGGCGACCCTAAGACTTTGGACGGGTTCCGTAAATCGGGCGGGGACCTGACGCCGGGGCTGTACGTCACCGCGACCCCGATCGGCAATGCCCGCGACATCACCTTGCGCGCGCTGGATGTACTGGCCGGCTGTGACGCGATTGCGGCAGAGGACACGCGGGTGACCTCCAAGCTGCTGGCAATCCACGGGATATCCAAACCCCTGACCGCCTATAATGACCACAATGGCGCGCGCGAGCGGCCGAAACTGCTGGCCCGGCTGCAGCATGGGGCGAAGATCGCGCTGGTCAGCGATGCCGGCACGCCGCTGGTATCCGATCCGGGGTACAAGCTGGTGCGCGAGGCGATAGCTGCCGGGATTCCGGTGCATGCCATCCCCGGCGCATCGGCGACATTGACGGCGCTGGCCCTGGCCGGTCTGCCGAGCGACCGCTTCCTGTTCGCAGGATTTCTCTCTCCCCGTGCCGGAGAGCGGCAGACGGTTCTCGACGAGCTCAAAGCGGTGCGGTCGACACTGATCTTTTTCGAATCCGGCCAGCGTCTCGCCGAGGCGCTCGCGCAGATGCGCGACGTTCTGGGTGACCGCGCCGTGGTGGTGGCGCGCGAGCTGACCAAGCTGCACGAAGAAGTCCGGCGGGGCACGCTTACCATTCTTGCCGGACAATATGCCGAGGAAGCGCCGCCGAAGGGCGAGGTCACGCTGCTGATCGGGCCGCCGGTCGAAACCGGGCTCGATACGGCACGCGCCGACGCGCTGCTCGACAAAGCGCTCGTCTTCATGCCGGTGCGGGCGGCCGCCGAACTCGTGGCCGAAGCGCTCGACGTACCGCGCAAGGCGATCTACGAACGCGCCCTCGCGAGGAAGGGCGATGACTGAGCGCCGGATCAAGGCCGAGAAGCGCGGCCGCAGCGGCGAGACGCTGGCGGCACTGCTGCTCACGCTGAAAGGCTATCGCATCCTCGGCCGCCGTGTGCGCACCAAGGTCGGCGAAATAGATCTTGTTGCGCGCTCGCCGCGCGGTGTCCTCTGCTTTGTCGAAGTGAAGGCGCGGCCGAGTGCGCGCGAAGCCGTCGAATCCGTCAGCCCGCGCCAGCAGGCGCGCATCACCCGCGCCGCGGACCTTTATGTCGCCGCACGTCCGGCGCTGGCGGCGCGCGGCATGCGATTCGACGTTGTCACGGTCGCACCGCTGCCGAAGCATTTTCCCGATGCGTGGCGGCCATGAACAACGTCGCCACCGAATACCTCAAGGCGATCGGCATGGCCGGCGACGGTCCGCACGACATTGCGCGCGTCGCACTGATGCTGGCGTCGCTTGACCATCCCAAATTGCCGCTCGAACCCTCCCTGACCCATCTGGAAGAGATCGCGGCAGAGATGGATGCGCAGGCGCCGGTGTTGCGCCGGGTCGGTGACGGCGCGCAACTGCTCACGGCCGTTCTCGCCGACCGCTTCGGCTATGACGGCGACCGTGCGAACTATGACGATCCCAAGAACGCCGATCTGATCGAGGTGATGGAGCGGCGCCGCGGTCTGCCGGTCGCGCTCGGCATCCTCTACATGCATGCCGCGCGCGCTGGCGGGATGAAGGCGGAAGGGCTCAATACCCAGGGGCATTTCCTTGTCCGGATCACCTACCGCCATGACGATGTGACGATCGATCCCTTCAACGGCGGGGCGGTCCTGAGTGCGGAAAACATGCCGACGGCCTTGCGTGATGCAGGGCTTGCAGAGCCCGTCAGCGATACCGATGTCTTGTTGCGGCTTCAGAACAACCCGAAGATGCGGGCCATGCAGCAGGGCGATACGGTGCGCGGACTCGAACTGACCCGGCGGATGGCGTTGATTGCGCCCAGGCGGGCCGATCTGTGGTTCGACATGGCGCGGCTGAACGAGGCGCTGGGCGCGCTCGGGGCGGCGCGTCAGGCTTATGAGACCTGTCTCGAACTCGTGCGAACGGGTGACGTGCTGCACAACGAGGCCGCGCTGCTGCTGGCAGCGCTGAAACGCCGGCTGAATTGAGGGAGTTCGCATGCTGACTGTCGCGATCCAGATGGACCCGATCGAGAAGATCGACATCGGCGGCGATTCGACCTTTGCGTTGGCACTGGAAGCGCAGGCGCGCGGTCATAGCCTCATCTATTACGGTCCGCGCGAATTGTCGTTCCGCGACGGCAAGGTGACGGCGTTGGCGCGACCGCTCAGCGTGCGCGCGGTGAAGGGCGATCATTTTACGCTCGGTGCGCCGGCGGTGACCGACCTCTCGACCACCGATGTCGTCCTGATGCGGCAGGACCCGCCCTTCGACATGGCCTACATCACCGCGACCCATATCCTCGAGCGCATCCATCCGAAGACACTGGTGGTCAACGATCCCGCCAGCGTGCGCAATGCGCCGGAAAAGATCTTCGTCACCCAGTTCGAAGGGCTGATGCCGCCGACGCTGATCACCTCCGACCGCGGTGAGATCGCCAGCTTCCGCGCCGAGCACAAGGACATCATCGTCAAGCCGCTCTACGGCAATGGCGGCGCGGGTGTGTTTCGCATCCGTCAGGACGACGAGAATCTCGGCTCGCTGCTCGAGATGTTCACCCAGTTCTATCGCGAGCCGGTGATCGTGCAGCGTTACGTGCCGGAGGTGCGCAAGGGCGACAAGCGCATCATCCTGGTCGATGGCGAATTCGCCGGCGCGATCAACCGTGTGCCGGCAGCGGGCGAGGCGCGCTCCAACATGCATGTCGGTGGCCGTGCTGAAGCGACGACGCTGACGACGCGCGAGGAAGAAATCTGCGCCACCATCGGTCCGGAGCTGAAGCGGCTCGGCCTGATCTTCACTGGCATCGACGTGATCGGCGATTACCTGACCGAAATCAACGTCACCAGCCCGACGGGCATCCACGAAGTGAAACGCTTCGGCGGCCCGGACATCGCGAAGCTCATCTGGGATGCGATTGAGCGGCGGAAGAAAGTTTAGCATCGGTGCTACCCCTCGCCCTTCGACAAGCCCAGGGTGAGGGGTTGGATCAGGACCTCATCCTGAGCTTGTCGAAGGATGAAAAGCGCCGACCTTATCCCGCCAGCCCGAAGCGGCTGCGATAGCGTGGGTCGATATTGTTCAGCGGGAAGTAGATGAAGACGTCGACCGTGCCGAACTGGCGGTCGATCACGGCACCGTCGCCGATGCAGGCGCCGGCGCGGATATAACCCTTCAGCAGCGGCGGCAGCGCGCGCAGGCCTTCCTTCGGGTCGATCGCATCCTTGGCCATGCGGTCCATCGGGACATAGAGCTCGGGCCGCGCCTTCACCTCCATGCCTGCCGGAATCGGATGGAAGTGGTGGAGATAGGAAAGGGGCAGCGCCAGCGCATCCGGATCGGTGCCGCCGAAGGAGGCGCAGCCGAACATCAGGTCGATGGAGAAGCGCGAGTTGTAGGCCATCAGCCCCTTCCACAGGAGCTGCATGGTCGTGGTGCGCGAGCGATAGGCCTTGAGCACGCAGGAGCGGCCGAGTTCGAGCAGGCGCTTGCCCTCGTATGCGGCGAGCATCTTCGACATGTCGAATTCGCCCGAGGTGTAGAACCCGCCGGCGCGGCGGGCATCGACGTCGCGGGTCAAGCGATAGGTGCCGACGACGGGCGGTTGGCCGTCATCGCTGAGCGCGGAACGATCGACGACGAGGAGGTGGTCGCAAACCTCGTCGAACTTGTCGAAGTCCCGCTGCGCCTCGCGCATCTCGGGCGAGGGCACGGCGGCCATCTCTTCGTAGAATACGTGATAGCGCAGGCGCTGGGCCTGCTCGACTTCGCCCTCGGTCTCGGCGAGGCGGACTTCCAGTCCGCCGGCGGTCGCGAGGACGGGCCATTGCTCAAGTCGGCCCTCAAGGGGTCCCGGCTCGTGAATGTTGACCACGCGAACTATCCTTTGGAACGGGCGCCGTCTGCTCCGGAGCCAGCTGGCCCTGTTCCGAGTGCCGGCATTTTACCGGAGCCCGGGAATCGAGGCAAACCAAACCGGATTCAGGCGGTTGCGTCCCGGCTGGCATGGATGCGCGCCAGGATGACGAAGAGGATGACGCCCGGAATTCCCACTAGCCCGCAGCCGACGAAGAACACGGCATAGGCGTGGAACAAGTCGCTGCCCTGGCTCAGCCATTCGATGAGCTTGCCCGAGAAGCCTTTAAGAAATTTGCCGAGCATCGTGTAGCTCGAGGCCAGCAACGCGTATTGCGTCGCGGTGTAACCGAGGCTGGTCAGGCTCGACATGTAGGAGACGAGGGCGACGCCGGCGAAGCTCGTTGCGATGCTGTCGAAGATCATCACGGCGATAAAGCTGCCGAGATCGGTCTTTGTGTAGGCGAGAATCGCAAACGCGGCGATGGCGGCGGCCTGGAGGATGCCGCCCATGATCAGGGCGCGAATGTAGCCGAAGCGCAGAGCGCAGAAGCCGCCGGCGGCGATGCCGGCCAGCGAGGCGACGAAGCTGAACGAGCCACGCACCCAGGCGACAGTGTCCTTGGTCAGGCCGATGTCGTGATAGTAGGGATTGACCATCGGCCCCATCATGAAGTCCGGCACGCGATAAAAGCTGATCGCCAGCAGCATCAGGAGCGCGATCAAACCATAGGTGCGGAAAAAAGCGATGAACGGCCCGGCCACTGCATCGAACAGTCCGCGCAAGGTGTAGATCGGCGCGCTTTCGGATTTCGATTCCATCACAGCGTCGGCGCGTTCCGGTTCCATCGCGATGAAGGTGGCGATCAGGCCGATGACCATGAGCGCACCATAGAGTGTGTAGGAGAAAGACCAGCCGAAGTGCTCGGCTACCGCAAGGATCACCGCATCGGTCGCCAGCAGTGCGACGCGGAAGCCGAACTGATAGGCGGAGGAAAGCAGGCCGAGCTCGTCATTGTCCGCGGCGGATTCGATGCGCCAGGCATCGATGACGATATCCTGGGTTGCGGCGCTGAACGCGGCAACAAGCGCGAAGGCGCCGAGCATTACGAGGCCGTGGCCGGTGCCGACGATGGCCATCGCGACCAAGGCGAGGCCGACGACAATCTGCGAAAGCGCCATCCAGCTGCGGCGGCGACCCAGCGCCGAGAAGATCGGCGCATTCACCCGGTCGATGATCGGCGCCCAGAGGAATTTCAGCGAATAGGCGATGCCGACCCAGGAGATGAATCCGATGGCGGCGAGCGAGGTGCCCTCGTCGCGCAGCCAGTAGCCCAGCGTGTTGCCGACCAGCAGAAAGGGCAGGCCCGAAGAAAAGCCCAGCACCAGCATCTGCAGCGTCTTGGGCTGCAGATAGGCCGAGAGGGGATGCTTCCTGGGCGCCGGAGCGGCTGCCGTCATGCGGCGACCGATTTCGGCGTCGCTGCGGCAGGGAAGAAGATGGCGAACATTTCGTCCAGCTGTGCGGGGTCGACGGGTTTGGTCAGGAAACCATCCATCCCCGCCTCCTTGCAAGCCCGCTTGCCGGTTTCGAGCGCATCGGCGGTCAGCGCAACGATCGGCGTGCGCTGGCGGCCCTTCAAGGTCTCGTTGGCGCGAATCGCCTGCGTCGCCTCGATGCCGTCCATCCCCGGCATATGGATGTCGGTCAGGATCATGTCGAAGCTATCGTCGAGGGTCGCCTTGACCGCGGCATCGCCGGACGTCACTTCGATCACGGTATGACCGCGCCGGCGCAGCAGCTCGCGCGTCAACAGCGCGTTGATGGGATTGTCCTCGGCAAGGAGGATCTTGAGCGTCGACTTCACCGAGGGTGCCGCGGCCGATGCCGCCCCCAGCACAGCGGTCGGCGCAGCGCCGGCCACCACGAATTGCGGAGCCTCCGGCAGATAGGATGTCTCGACTGCCGGAGCGGATGATGGTTCAGGCCCTGCGCGCAGGCGGCCGATGAGCGAGCTGCGCCGCACCGGCTTCACGAGATAGCCTGAAAAGCCCATCTCCTTCAGCGCGGAAAGCTGGCTGCGCGCGGCCGGCGTCAGCACCACCAGGGTGGGCACGCCCGCCACGATTCGTCCGGCCGGATGGGGCTCGGCATTTGTCCCCGCGTCGACCAGAACCGCCTCGGCCGCTTCGGGCGTGTCGACAAGCTGTCCTCCGGCCGAACGGATCTGGGCCGCGAGCCCGTCGCGAAGCACGGCGTTGCGCGAAACGATCGCAACCTTCAGACCGTCGAGCGTGTCGGTATCGGCCGCGGCGGCCGCCTTCACGACAACGGCCGGCAGCGTAAACCAGAACATGCTGCCGCCGCCTTCGGCGCTGTCGATGCCGATCTCGCCGCCCATCGCTTCGACGAGCTTCTTGGAGATCGCGAGTCCAAGCCCCGAGCCGCCAAATTTCCGTGCATGGCTCGAATCGGCCTGGACGAATTCGCGGAAGATCTCGTCGCGCTTTTCCTTCGGTACGCCGACGCCGGTGTCGCGCACGTCGAAGCGTACGAAGCGGCGGTCGTTGCGCTGGGAGACATAGGCGTGAACGGCCACACCGCCGCGCTCGGTGAATTTGACGGCATTGCCGACGAGATTGGTCAACACCTGGCGCAGGCGCACGCTGTCGCTGCGTACGATCTGCGGGACATCGGGATCGACCGCGGCGATCAGTTCGATGCCCTTGTCGTGGGCGCGTGGGCAGGAGAGTTCGACCACGCCTTCGATCAGCGGGCGGAGTTCGATTTCATCGTCTTCAGGGGTAAAGGTTCCCGACTCGATCTTGGAGAAGTCGAGAATGTCGCCGATCAGGGTCAGCAACGCTTCGCCGGAGGAATGAATCGCCTCGACATAGGTGCGTTGTTCGGGCCTGAGTTCTGTTTCCTTCAGAAGCCGCGCCATGCCGAGCACGCCGTTCATCGGCGTGCGGATTTCGTGACTCATCGTGGCGAGGAAACCCGACTTCGCGCGGCTCGCCGCTTCGGCCTTGTCGCGCGCGTCGGTCAGCGCGTCCTCAAGCGCCTTGCGCTCGGTGATGTCGCGACCGACGCTCTGAACTTCGACAAGGCGGCCCTGGCCGTCGCGCACGGCGTAATCTTCCCACGCGATCCAGCGCCAGCCATAGGCGGTGCGGACATGCTGGTCATGGCGCACGCTGGCGCGGCCGGTTTCGAGCCCGGCAAAGCTACCGAGATAAGGTCCCCGGTTTTCGGGATGCAGCTCCGGCGCGAAGGGCCGGCCAAGCGCGCGCTGCGCGGTGAGGCCGAAGAGCTTGAAGAAGGCGTCGTTGCCATAGGTGAGGCGACTGTCCGGCGCGCGCCTAAGGATCGCATCGCCCTGAGCATCGACCAGACCCTTGTAGCGCGCCTCGCTCTGGTTCAGTCGCGCGTTGATGGTGGCCGCGGAGGCGAGCAATTGTTCGAGCCGCGCACCGGCCGATTTGAGCTGCACAGTCTGACGGTCGAGCACCTCCATACGCTCGCGCGTGACGATGAACTCGTAGAGCAGGAAGCCGAGCACGATCGCCAGAAGGACAGCGCAGAGTACCGGGTTGAGCAGCGTAAAGCTGTTGTGCAGGGCCACATCGCCAAAACTGACGATGAGAAGGGCGAACGCCGCCAGTCCCAGAATTGTGCGAAGGGTGCGCAAATGCCGCCGGATGCCCAGAAATCCCGGCGCGACACTAGGCTGGCAGAGCTTTCAGAAACCCTTAAGGCCGCCGTTCCGGTCGGGATGGAAAAAGGTTAATGTCGCCGCGCCCCAAAAAACAAACACTGCGGGCGGGTGAAACTTCGAGGAGGATTTCCATGCGCTTTACCAAGCTGGCCCTGGCCGGCGCGTTCCTTTGCTTCGCGACGGCGGCTTATGCCGACGATCCGATGGCCAATACCTATGGCAACACGGTTACCACCAAGAACACCAAGACCGGCGCGGTCGGCACGCTCCTGTTCAATGCCGACGGCACCTATACCGCCGGCGGAACCGGCCCCGACGGCAAGGCGATAACCTATCCCGGCAAATGGATGACCAAGGACAACGGCGCCACGCTGTGTCTGACCCCCACGCTGCCGGCCGGAACGCCCAACGCGCCGGGTGAATCCTGCTCCCCCGTGGCGGCCCACCCGGTCGGCGAGCACTGGACGGTGACGAACAGCGCCGGCGACACCTTTGATGTTGTCGTGACAGCGGGCCGCTGAACGACGTTCGGAGAAAATGCCGCGCGGACGCGAGTCCGCGCGGTTTTTCTTTGGATTCATATACTTACCGGCGCAGTCCTGTCAGGTCCGGCGGCTGTCACAAAAGCTTTGCAAAACTGTGATGGACGTTGCGCGCAGGCGAAGTGGGATGGGCTCAAGGTGACTTCTTCCGGGCAGCTTTTTGGCTGTCGACCCGACGGGTTCAACTGTGACGGCCGCGCATTCCCATGTCTGATATTGCCCTCGACGAACAGATGACTGCTCTTCCCGAACGCGCAGAAGCCATCCGCCGGGGCGGTGCCGCCGATACGCGGTTCCGCATGCTCACGCTCGCCGCAGCCATCATTGTGGTGGGCATTTTCGCCGGTGTGATCACATCGCTGACGATCGGTGCGATGCCCGCGATCAAAGCCTTCGGCTGGTCGTTCTTCACGTCGGATGCCTGGAACCCGGTCACGGAGAAATTCGGCGCCCTGGCATCGATCTACGGCACGGTGGTCACGTCCATCATCGCAATGGTCATTGCCGTGCCCGTCGGCATCGGTATCGCGATTTTTCTGACGGAAATCTGTCCGCGGCCGCTGCGCCGCCCCGTCGGAATCGCGATCGAACTTCTCGCCGGCATTCCGTCGATCATCTACGGCATCTGGGGCCTGTTTGTATTTGCGCCGTGGTTTCAGGAGCACGTGCAAACCTGGATTGTCGACAGCCTGGTCGATGTTCCCTATCTCGGGACGATCTTCGGCGGACCGCCTTACGGCATCGGCACATTCACAGCAGCGCTGATCCTCTCGATCATGGTGCTGCCTTTCATTTCGGCGGTGACGCGAGACGTTTTCGAGACCATACCACCGGTCTTCAAGGAGGCGGCTTACGGCCTCGGCTGCACGACCTGGGAGGTCATGTGGCGTGTCGTGTTGCCGTTTGCCCGCACCGGTGTGGTCGGCGGTGCAATGCTCGCGCTCGGCCGCGCGCTCGGCGAAACGATGGCGGTCACATTCGTCATCGGAAATGCGCACCATATCCAAAGTTCGCTGTTCGCGCCTGGAACGACGATCTCCGCGACCATCGCCAACGAGTTCACCGAAGCCGTCGGAGAAATCTACCTCTCCTCGCTCATCGAGCTCGGCCTGATCCTGTTCTTCATCACCTTCGTCGTGCTCGCGGCGGCCCAGCTCATGTTGCGCGCGCTTGAAAGCCGCGCCGGAGGTGCAGCGTGAAAAACCAGGCCCGTATCGCGCGGCGGAAATTCACCAACCGCATGTTCCTGGCCCTCTCGGTGGCTGCCGCCGCGTTCGGCCTTGTCTGGCTGGCCTTCATCCTCGGCGAGCTTTTCTACAACGGCTTTGCCGCACTCTCGCCGGCGATCTTCACCGAAATGACGCCGGCACCGGGTTCGCCGGGCGGCCTGGCAAACGCCATCTTCGGCAGCGTCGTCATGAGCTTGGTCGCCGTGCTGGGCGGAACGCCGCTCGGCATCCTCGCCGGCACCTATCTCGCAGAGTATGGCCGCTACGGCCGGCTCGCGTTCTTCATTCGCTTTGTCAACGACATCCTCCTCAGTGCGCCGTCGATCGTCATCGGCCTCTTCGTCTACGAGATCATCGTTTTCAGCCCACCCGACTCGTCGCTCCTGAAGGTGTGCCGGGCGAGTCTCGGCGATTACTGCCCCGTCGGACATTTCTCCGGTGTCGCCGGCGCCGTCGCGCTCATGGTGATCGTGATCCCCGTCGTCGTACGCACGACCGAGAATATGCTCCTGCTCGTACCCAACGGTCTGCGTGAAGCCGCCGCCGCGCTGGGCGCGCCGCGCAGCAATGTGATTCGCATCGTCACATGGCGTGCCGCACGCGCGGGTATCGTCACCGGCGTGCTTCTCGCGATTGCTCGCATCTCCGGCGAAACCGCGCCGCTGCTCTTCACCGCTCTGAACAACCAGTTCATGAGCAAGAACCTGGCCCAGCCGATCGCCAGCCTGCCGGTGGTGATCTTCAACTACGCGATGGGCCCCTATGAGGATCTTCATGCCCTGGCCTGGGCCGGCGCCCTCATCATCACGGCCGCGGTGCTGACGCTCAGCATTCTCGCGCGGCTACTCGAAAACAAGCGGAGCTAGGACTATGGACGCGAACGGCGCCCCGACCACATCGGCCGAGAAAATCAAGGTCGATATCCGCGACCTGAGCTTTTATTACGGCTCCTTCAAAGGCCTGAAGAACGTCAACGTTCCGCTTTACGATCGCAAGGTGACGGCCTTCATCGGCCCGTCCGGCTGCGGCAAGTCCACGCTGCTGCGAATCCTGAACCGGATATACGAGCTCTATCCGAACCAGCGTGCCGAGGGCGAAGTGATGCTCGACGGCGAAAACATCTTGTCGTCCAAGCTCGACACGAATTTGCTGCGCAGCCGCGTCGGCATGGTGTTCCAGAAGCCGACGCCGTTCCCGATGACGATCTACGACAACATCGCATTCGGCATTAAGCTCTATGAGCGCATGCCGAAGTCGGAGCTCGACGGCCGCATCGAAGACGCGCTGCAGCGCGCGGCGCTCTGGACCGAGGTCAAGGACAAGCTGAAGAATTCCGGATTGTCGCTCTCGGGTGGACAGCAGCAGCGCCTGTGCATCGCGCGCACGGTGGCTACGCGCCCCGAAGTGATCCTGCTCGACGAGCCGTGCTCGGCGCTCGATCCGATCTCGACAGCCAAGATCGAAGAGCTGATCGACGAGCTATCGTCAGACTACACGATCGTCATTGTGACCCACAACATGCAGCAGGCGAGCCGCGCCAGCGACTACACCGCCTTCATGTATCTGGGCGAGATGGTGGAGTTCGGCCCGACCGAGCGTATCTTTACTGCGCCTGAGAAGAAGCAGACCGAGCAGTACATCACCGGCCGCTTCGGCTAAGCCGGGAAGGTAACGGCTTCAATCTTGTTGCCGTCGGGGTCGAAAACGAAGGCCCCGTAATAAGTGGTCATCGCGGCCTGACGCGGTCCGGGCGCGCCTGCATCTGCCCCGCCATGCGCGAGCGCAGCGGCATGAAACGCCTTCACCGCGTCCTCGCCGCGCGTGCGCAGGCAAATATGGATGCCCGTCGATTCCGGCTGTGGCGCGAGCCCAGCGCGTAGATTGATCCAGAATTCCGGATAGGTCTTGCCGAACCCGGCCGTTGCTTCCCGGGATACAAGCCGCGTCAGTCCAAGGGGTGCAAAAGCCGCCTCGTAGAATGCGATGCTTCGATCCAGGTCGGAGACGGCCACCGAAATGTGATCGATCATCCGATCAGCGGCCCATCAATTGATAGGGGCCGCCTTTTTCAATTCCGCGCTGGTAGGCCGGCCGAGCCTGCATAGCGGCGCGGTACTTCACAAGTCCGGGATGAGGCTCGAGGCGCGCACCGGCGGCTTCGAGCACGAAGAGAAGCTGGATATCCGCACCCGTCAGGGCATCGCCGACGAAAAACGCGCGGCCGCCGAGCCCGGCTTCCATATAGGACAGGTTGTTTGCGATCTCGCTGTCGACGCGGGGCTTCAGCGCCGCCGCGGCATCACCCAGCATTCCGGTGTAGAGCGCCATCAGCAGGGGAAGCATCGCCGAGCCCTCGGCGTAGTGCATCCATTCGATGTATCGCCAGTAGTCGTCGCTGCCCGGCTTCGGCTTGAACTTACCGCCGCCATAGGTGTCGATCAGATATTCGACCTCCGCGCCGGATTCTGCGATGACGCGGCTCCCATCCTCGAGCACGGGCGACTTTCCCAGCGGGTGCACCTTCTTGAGCTCCGGCGGCGCGAGGGGGACCGGAGACATCCGCTGATAACGGACGATCTCGTACGGCGTGCCGAGTTCTTCGAGCAGCCAGAGGATGCGCTGCGAGCGCGAATTGTTGAGGTGGTGAACCTTGATCATGCGCGTCCTCCGTCCGATTTCACGATCCGACCAAGAAGCCGGCACCAACGCAAGCCTGGACCACGCGACGCCTCCATGCCGGAACCGCGGCCCGCCTCAGTTCCGATGGCCGGCATGGAAACTCACCGCGCCGCACGCCACATGGGCCAGAGCGTCGGCCCGTCCGGAATCCGGATCTCGCCGGTCACGTCGAAGCCGAAGCTCTTGTAGATCGGGATGTTCGTATCTTTGCTGGATTCGAGATAGCACGGCATACCCATGCTGTCGGCGACGGCAAGCTGCTGGCGCATGATCAGGCTGCCAAAGCCCTTTCCCTGCTTGTCCGGATCGGTGCCGATGGTCTGAAGATACCAGTGCGGAGTTTCGGGATGGCTCTTCTCGACCATGTCCAGGGTGCGCACGACCTTGAACACGCCGCCGCCGAAGATGCCCAGCAACTCGGGCGCATTGACGATGTAGTCCCACAGATGAACATGCCAGCGCTCCGGTGGCCGCCATAGCGTCACGGCTTCGAAACCGCTCGTCACGAAGCAGGCGCCGTGAGGTTCGCCCAGCTTGAAGAGGAGCTTGAACATTCTAGGCAGAGCGGCGCGCCGCTTATCCGGATCGGGCACGAGATGCGATGTCAGCGGGTCGTCGAAGAAGGCCTTCGCCAGTGTTGCCGACAGCGGGCCGGCGTCTTGCCAGGTCGCCAGTCGCACGGTGGCGCCGCTATCTCGCGCGCTCATTGTCGTTTCCTCCACAGTGTTACGGTCGTCCACGCGGCCGTTCCGCCAACGAACAGCCCGCCCACGGTATCGCCGAAGAAGTGACCGTTCACCAGGATCAGGCAGATCGCGGTTATGGCGATAACGCTTGCATAAGCCGCCCGCCAGCGCGGCTCAACGATCCAGAGAACCAGAAGTCCGGCCGATACAAAGGTCGTGTGACCGGAGGGAAAGGAATCGAGGGCAAATCCGCCATGGAACGGATAGAAGCCGTACGAGCCGCTCTTCAGGAACAACTTCACCGGCACGCGGCAGAATATGCGCTTCAGGATAGCTTCTACCGGCACGACGGCGATGCCGATGCTGAATCCGGCAAGCATGAGGGCTTCGCCCCAGTGGCCGATGGTTCGCCCCATGGCGGACCGGACGCCGGCCACGAACGCCGCACCGATCAAGAGCGGCACGAGCAACTCGATGACGTTGAGCGTCAGGCTTGCCGGATCATAAAGCGCCGGCAGCCGGTTCGCGACCTGCACAATCGGGCGGTCGATGTAGAGGTCGCACACCACCACGGCGACCACCGTTGCGGCAAAGGCCAGCAGCCAGCGCTGCACCGGCGACAGGCTTTTCATGCGGTTCGAACGATCAGCGATTGAGCTCGCGCATCGCCCCGTCGAGCCCGCCCAGCGTCAGAGGGAACATACGGCTCTGGAACAGCTGCTGCATCAGCCCGATCGAGGGTGTGTATTCCCAGTGCTTCTCGGCAACGGGATTGAGCCATACGCAATGCTCGAAGGTCTGGGTCACGCGGTCGAGCCAGATCGCGCCTGGCTCCTCGTTCCAGTGCTCAACGCTGCCGCCCGGATAGGTGACTTCATAGGGGCTCATCGTGGCGTCGCCGACGAAGATCACCTTGTAGTCCTTCGGGTATTTGTGCAGCACGTCCCAGGTGTCGATCTTCTCGTTGTGCCGGCGGCGATTGTCCTTCCACACGCTCTCATAGAGGCAGTTGTGGAAGTAGTAGAAATCCATGTGCTTGAACTCGGTCTTGGCGGCGCTGAACAGCTCCTCGCAGAGCTTGATATGCGCATCCATCGAGCCGCCGATATCGAAGAACAAGAGCACCTTCACCGTGTTATGGCGCTCGGGTACTAGCCGCAGGTCGAGATAGCCTTTGTTCGCGGTGTCCTTGATCGTGCCGTCGACGTCGAGTTCGGTCTCGGCGCCCTGGCGCGCCCATTTGCGCAACCGGCGCAGTGCGACCTTGATGTTGCGCGTGCCGAGCTCGACCGAGTCGTCGAGGTTTTTGTACTCGCGCTTGTCCCACACCTTGATGGCGCGGCCGTGGCGCGACTTGTCCTGGCCGATGCGCACGCCTTCCGGGTTATAGCCGCCGTTGCCGTAAGGCGAGGTGCCGCCCGTACCGATCGCCTTGTTGCCCTTCTCGTGGCGCTTCTTCTGTTCCTCGATGCGTTCTTTCAGCTGTTCCATCAGCTTGTCCCAGCCTCCGGCCTTCTCGATCATCTTCTTCTCCTCGTCGGAGAGGAAGCGCTCGGTCAGCGCCTTCAGCCATTCCTCGGGGATCTGCGCGATGATCGAGCCGTCGAGCCCTTCGAGGCCCTTGAAGACATGGCCGAAGACCTGGTCGAAACGGTCGAGATTGCGCTCGTCCTTCACCAGCGCCGTGCGGGCAAGGTAGTAGAAATCGTCGATCTTCATGTCGATCACGCCCTCGTCGAGAGCGTGCATCAGCGCGAGATATTCCTTGAGCGTCACCGGGATGCGGGCGGCGCGAAGCTCGTCGAAGAACTGGAAGAACATGGGAAACCTTCCCGGGCAGGCGATAGCGATCCGGAAAGTCTAGCGCGGGCCTCCGGGGAGGGCAAAGTGCCGGGAGGCCGGGCCGTCCGGCTGCGTCAACGGCCCGGTACGGACGCCGGAGCCGGTTCGGCCGGAACGACAACGCCTTGCGGCGGCGGCGCCTTGGCGATGTGGACCAGGGCTTCGGTGAACACCGCGTTCAGAAAGATTTTGCGCTTGTCCTCGTCGCGGGGCGAGGAGTACTCGATGGTCGCCTCGATCGCCCAATTGCCCATGGCGCCGCTGGCGAACTGGATGCGGTAGTGATCGTTCTCCAGATGCGCCGTCTCATAGGTGCGCGAATAGACCGAGATCGGCGCCGCGCCGCCGCCTATGGCGACGGTGCTCTCGGCGATGACCTTGCCGCCGATGCCTTCCTGCTCGGTGAACTCGCCCGCCAGCGCCGTTTTCGCGTCGTAGGCCGATTTCAGCGGCGTCAGCGTGATCGTGCCGTAGACGCCGTCGCGCGCGGAATAAAGGCAATAATCGGCGCCCGCGGAGGGATCGCGCTCGCCGAAGGCATCGCGCTCGAAATGCTCGATGTACTGCGGACAGACGAAGCCGGACGCAATGTGCAGCTTGCCGTTGTTGCCGGCATCCTTGAACGCATCGATATCGGTCGTCTGGGCGACGGCGCAAACCGAGGACAGCAGGACGGCGAAAAACGGAATGGGCCAGCGCATGGACTCAATTTAGGTCTTGCGGCCGGCTTTTGAAAGCCTCTGCGGCGTGCATCAATCGTCCGAACCGGCATGCGCGAACGCCGGATTGATCTGCATCCCCATAGCCCGGGCGTAGGCGACATAGGCGCTCTGGATGTCTTCGATCTGATATTTCAGTTCCGGCATGGCATCGCGATTATCGATCGCGAAGGGCGCATGCGGATACATGGCCAGAACCTTGACAATCCAGCCATGGCGCAGACCAACGATGAGCTCCCAGTGATAGGGCGGGCTCTCACGGTCGGCGAAGGGTCCGCTGCCGAACGGATTGCCGCCCGTGGAGATGTCGTATCCGGCGGCACGATAGTCGTCGCGCTCGCCCAAATGCAGCGCGGGATGTGCCACGGCGGCATTGGGATGCGCGGCCAGAATCTCTGCCTGCACCTTGGCAAAGACGGAATCCAATGTCGCGCCGTCCGGCGCTTTGATGAATTCGACCTTCATCTCCGCGAGGAGGAGCGCAGCCGCGCAGATTTTGCATCCGATGCGATCATACAGGCAGCCATCGGGCTGGCGGTTCGGGTGCGGCTTCGGCAAGGGATCGAACCAGACATCCGGAGCTTCCAGATCGTAGCCCGGAACTGCCGCCGAGCAGATCAGCCCGCTCGCGATATGGCGCATGCTGCCTTCGGCATCGCGCTCGAATACGCCGGGTCTCCCATCGCCCGTCAGAACCGCGCCGTCGGGCGCGGCGAACGCGACGGGCTGCGCCGCAAGCAGCAGGAGAACTGCAGCCAGCGCGCGCCCGTACATGGGCGGTTAGTTCCGGCTTTCGCGCCGCGCCAGGAAGGCTAGGCGTTCGAACAGGTGCACGTCTTGCTCGTTCTTGAGCAGGGCGCCGTGCAGGGGCGGGATCAGCTTGGTCGGGTCCTTCTCCTTCAGCGCCTCCGGCGGAATGTCCTCGTTGAGGAGGAGCTTCAGCCAGTCGAGCAGCTCGGAGGTCGAGGGCTTCTTCTTCAGGCCCGGCACGTCGCGGATCTGGTAGAAGACGTTGAGCGCTTCCGACACCAGCTTCTGTTTGATGTCCGGATAGTGCACGTCGATGATCTTCTGCATCGTCTCGCGCTCGGGAAACTTGATGTAGTGGAAGAAGCAGCGGCGCAGGAAGGCGTCCGGCAGTTCCTTCTCGTTGTTCGAGGTGATGATGATGATCGGGCGCTGCGCCGCCTTGATCGTCTCGCCGGTCTCGTAGACGAAGAACTCCATGCGGTCGAGCTCGAGCAGGAGGTCGTTGGGGAATTCGATGTCGGCCTTGTCGATCTCGTCGATCAGCAGCACCGGGCGACCCTTGTGCTCGAAGGCTTCCCAGAGCTTGCCCTTCTTGATGTAGTTCTTGACGTCCTTCACGCGCTCGCCGCCGAGCTGGCTGTCGCGCAGGCGGGTCACCGCATCGTATTCGTAGAGCCCCTGGATCGCCTTGGTGGTCGATTTGACGTGCCAGGTGATCAGCGGTGCCTTCATCGCATCGGCGATCTGGAATGCCAGCTCGGTCTTGCCGGTGCCCGGCTCGCCCTTTACGAGAAGCGGCCGCTCCAAGGCCACCGCGGCATTGACCGCGATCCGCAGGTCGTCCGTCGCGACGTATTTGTCCGTTCCTTGGAAACGCTGGGCAGCCATCTGGGGTCTCTTCCGTTTGTGAAATAGCGTGGCTGAAAGCGTAAGTGGCGGCGCCAGCCCGCGCAAGGGCAGGGGATTTTCTCCCGAAATTGGCTAAACTGCTCCCATGCAACGTCCGCCACAGAACCAGATTGCCGCGCCTCTGGCGCGCGCCATAGGCTTCCTCCAGAAGGGCCAGTGGGCACAGGCCGAGCAGGCATTGGCGCCCTATCTCGCCACCCGGACACGAGACCCCGACGGACTTCAGCTGCTTGGCGTCGTCCGGGCCGCGCAGGGCCACTACGAAGAAGCCGAGGCGCTCTATCGCCGCTCGCTCGCCATTCGTCCGAACCAGCCGAACGTCTACATCAATTTCGGCAAGATGCTGCTTGGTACCGGTCGCGTGCAGGACGCGGTTACGCTGCTGCGCGCCGGCACGCGTGCCATGCCGAACCATGCCGACATGATGCTCGTCCTCGCCGAGGCGCAGATCGCGTTCGGCGAAAATGAGTTCGCCGAACGGACCCTGCGCGCGATCCTGAAGCTGCGTCCGAACGAGCCGAGTGCTGCGCTCAGCCTCAGCGGTATCCTGAACCAATCCGGCCGCACCGCTGAAAGCGAGACCCTCTTGCGCGCGGCATTGACGTCGGAACTCCAGCCGCAGCTGCGTGCCGCGCTCGAACACAATCTGGGCGTCGCGCTTAAGCTGCAGCGCCGCTATGCCGATGCGCTCGGGCAGTTCGACGCCGCGCTCAAGCGCAGTCCCGATCTTCAGGCGGCACATAGCAATCGTGCCAATACTCTGTCGCATCTCGGCCGGCAGGAGGAAGCGGCCGCGAGCTATCGCGAGGCGCTGAAGCGCAATCCGCGCCATCTCGCGTCGCATCAGGAGCTGAATGCGTTGCTCTATCGCATGGGACGCGACGGCGAATTCCTGCGCTCCTATGACGATGCCTTGAAGCAGATCCCGGAGGCGCCGGATCTGCTGGCCGCGAAGGGCCTGTTCCTCAACCGGCTCGAGCGATTCGAGGAAGCGGAGGACTGTTTCGCGCGTGCGGCGAAAGCCGCGCCCGACTGGCCGGTGCCGCTGGACGGTCAGGCGATCGCGCTTGCGGAACGCGGGCGTCTCGAAGATGCCGTTGCGGCATATGAGAAGTCTCTGAAACTCAATCCCGGCGCCGTACCGACCCAGGTCAATCTTGCGAGCACGCTGGTACGTCTCGGCGATGCTGCGCGCGCGCTGGCATTGACGGACGCTGCGCTCGCCGGACAGCCGCACGAACAGGCAGCGCTGGCGGTGCGAGACCTCGCCCTCAGGCTAGCGAACGACCCGCGCGCGGAACAACTCGCGCACTACCGCCGGCACATTCAGATCTTCGATCTGGAGCCGCCGGAAGGATTTGCCGATATGGCGAGCTTCAATGCGGCGCTCAATGCATCGCTCGACCGCCTGCATGGCGATGCACGTGAACATTTCGACCAAACCCTGCGCCACGGTACACAGACCATGGATCCGCTGTTCGAAGGCGATGATGCATTGATCGCCGCGCTGCGACAGCGGATCGATGCGGCAGTGGCGGACTATATCGCCCGCATGCCGGACGATGGCTCTCATCCGCTGTCGTCACGCCGCAGTGGCTCTTTCCGCTATACAGGTTCGTGGTCGTCGCGTTTGCGCGATAGAGGTTTTCACACAAATCACATCCATCCCGCCGGCTGGATCAGCTCCTGCTACTATGTCGCCGTGCCGCCGGAATCGGCGACACCCGGCAAGCAGCAGGGCTGGATCAAGTTCGGCGAGCCGAGCTTCAAAACGCCGCTCGCACGTCCGGTGCAACGCGCGATCCAGCCCGTCGCGGGCCGCCTCGTGCTCTTTCCCTCCTACATGTGGCATGGCACGCGGGTGTTCGAGTCAGAGGTGGCGCGCACGACGATCGCCTTCGACGCGGTTCCGGCCTGAGCCATCGTCCCGCAACCTGACCTTGCAGCCGGGATTGCGTACGGGTTGAAATCCGGCCCAAATTGCAACCTCAGGGGAAGGGGCTGCGCGCAGCATGACCGTAGCGCACGTTTATACCGTTGCGTTCCAGGGTATCGAGGCGCGCGAAGTGGACGTTCAGGTCCACATCGCCGACGGCGGCAATGGCGTGTTCAACATCGTCGGCCTTGGCGACAAGGCGGTGGCCGAGAGCAAGGAGAGGGTGCGGGCGGCGCTTTATGCCATCGGTCTCGCACTCCCCTACAAGCGCATCACGGTGAACCTGGCACCGGCCGACCTTCCGAAGGAGGGCAGCCATTACGACCTGCCGATCGCGCTCGGCCTCCTGGGCGCAATGGGCGTTCTGCCGGCGAGCGAAATCGCGACCTATGTCGCGCTCGGCGAGTTGTCGCTCGATGCGCAGATCTCCGCTGTTGCCGGCGTCTTGCCCGCGGCATTGGCCGCGAGCGAGCAGCAGCGCGGCCTGATCTGTCCGGCGTCCTGCGGACCCGAAGCCGCCTGGGCCGGCCAGATCGGCATCATCGCGGCGCCATCGTTGATCGCGCTGATCAATCACATGAAGGGTGTCCAGGTCCTCAATCCTCCGGTGGCACGATTGGCCGAGGATGCGCCGAACGTGCCCGATCTGAGAGATGTCAAAGGACAGGAGACGGCCAAGCGTGCGCTCGAGATCGTCGCCGCGGGTGGCCACAACATGCTGATGATCGGCCCGCCCGGTGCCGGCAAATCGATGCTGGCGCAGCGTCTTCCAGGTTTGCTGCCGCCACTCGACGCGCGCGAGGCGCTCGAGCTGTCGATGGTGCAAAGCCTTGCCGGTGACCTTGCGGGCGGCGCGATCTCTCGGCGGCGGCCTTTTCGCAATCCGCATCATTCGGCGTCGATGGCGGCGCTTACGGGCGGCGGCCTCCGCGTGAAGCCAGGGGAGGTTTCGCTCGCACATCTCGGCGTGCTGTTCCTGGACGAGCTGCCGGAGTTTCAACGTGCCGTGCTCGATTCTCTCCGTCAGCCCATGGAGTCGGGCGAGGCCGTGGTCGCGCGCGCCAACGCGCATGTCCGCTATCCCGCACGCTTCCAACTCGTCGCGGCGATGAACCCATGCCGCTGCGGCCACCTCGCCGATCCGGGACAGGCTTGCGGCCGCGCGCCGAAATGCGCCGTCGACTATCAGTCCCGATTGTCGGGACCCTTGCTCGATCGCATCGATGTTCACGTCGAAGTCAGCAGCGTCTCGGCCGCGGATCTCGCCTTGCCGCCACCGGCCGAAGGCAGTGCGGACGTCGCCGCCCGCGTGGCGCATGCCCGTGATATTCAGCGCGAGCGCTTTGCCGAGAGCGGCATTCGCACCAACGCAGAAGCCGAAGGTGAGCTGCTCGACAAGGTTGCGACCCCCGACCCGGCGGGCGCGCGTCTTCTGGCCGAAGCGGCCGAAGCGATGCGGCTGACGGCCCGTGGCTACCACCGTGTATTGCGTGTCGCCCGGACCATCGCCGATCTCGGCGGCGGGGGTCCGGTCGGCCGCTCCCAGATCGCCGAGGCGCTGGCCTATCGCCCGGTCGCTCCGGGCCGATAGCGAAGCGGAACCCGTGCTGCCTCCTGACCGTTTTATCCCCGGTCCATTGCCGGGGAATGATCGATGCGAGGATTGACGCTTTTGGGCGCGGTACTGGTCGTGCTCGGAATTGCAGCGCTGCTGTTCGGCCATTTCAGCTATAGCGAAACTAAACCCGTGTTAGACGCGGGGCCGATCCATGTGAACGCGCAGGAAGATCACACCGTCTGGATACCGACGGCCGGGGGTATCGCGTTGCTTGCCGCCGGCGTGATCGTGCTGCTCGCAGGACGTCGCAAGGCATGACGCGCCGTCCGATCACACCCTAT
This sequence comes from Pseudomonadota bacterium, assembly GCA_018241025.1. Lineage (GTDB taxonomy): Bacteria > Pseudomonadota > Alphaproteobacteria > Micropepsales > Micropepsaceae > Rhizomicrobium. Next base: position 86,459 of record JAFEEQ010000004.1, on the reverse strand, counting down.
CCCGCGCCCACTGTGCTCAGTGCCGGTTTTGCGCGCTTCGCAGCCTGGATCGCGCACGCTTCGGGTATGCCGCTCACCTTCACTCTCGCCGTCCTGCTCATAGCCGTCTGGGGAATAACGGGACCCATTTTCGGGTACTCCGATACGTGGCAGCTCGTCATCAACACGGGCACCACAATCGTCACATTCCTGATGGTGTTCCTCATCCAGAACACGCAGAACCGCGACGGTCTGGCCATCCAGGTTAAGCTGGACGAGTTGGTGCGCGCGCTCGAAACCGCGAACAATCGCTTCGTCGGTATCGAGAAGCTGCCGGAAGACGAATTGGAAACGATCCGCGAGGACTGTATCGATCAGGCGGCGCGGCCGCGCGAAGGCGAGCCCGCTTAGGGGCAATATCACCCCAACCCTGCCGACATCCCGGAACGACCGGCGATTGGACTCGTGATATCCATTGCGATATCACGATGCCCGAAGCCGGGAGGGGGAGCCCTATGACATTGAGAAAATGGTTCGCCGCGCTGATTGCGGCGGCGTCTCTTGTTGTGCTGCCTATGACGGCGCAGGCAGCCGATGTCGTCGTCTTTGCCGCGGCATCGCTGACCGATGCGCTCGGTGACGTCGGTAAGGCCTACAAGGCCAAGACCGGCAAGGATGTCGTGTTCTCCTTCGCTGCATCCTCTGCGCTCGCGCGCCAAATCGAATCCTCCAGCGGAGCCGACATGTTCATGTCGGCCGATCTCGACTGGATGGATTATCTGGACAATCGCGGCCTCATCGCACACGACACGCGCACAAATCTCCTGGGCAATCGTCTCGTACTGATTGCGCCGTCGGACTCGAACATCGCGGTCAGGATCGCACCCCATTTCGACCTGCTGGGAGCGTTGAACGGCGGGCGGCTGTCGGTCGCCGATCCGGATTCGGTGCCGGCCGGGAAATATGCGCGCACCGCACTGACAACGCTTGGCGTATGGAACAACGTCGTAAACCACCTGGTCAATGCGGAGAACGTTCGCGTGGCGCTCGCCTATGTTGCCCGCGCCGAAGCCCCGCTCGGCATCGTCTACGCTACCGACGCATATAGCGACAAACACGTACGCATCGTAGGCAGCTTCCCGGATAGCTCGCACCCGCCCATCGTCTACCCTGTGGCTCTCACACGCGATGCACGCCCCGAAGCCAAGGCATTCCTCGTCTTCCTGAGCGATTCCGAGGCGCGCGCGACCTTCGAAAAGAACGGTTTCACCGTTCTGGGAGCGCCGAAATGAAATTCCGTACCCTCCTGCTCGGCGGTGCCGCTCTCGCGGCCGCTGCCAGTCCCGCCTTTGCGGACGATGCCGCGATCCTGAAACGGCTCGACGACATGCAGCACATGATGGATCTGCAGCAAAAGCAGATTGCCGCCCAGCGCGACGAGATCGCGGCACTCCGCGGCGCCTTGCGGCGCAAGGGACTCAAAGTCCCTCCGCCAACGGAAGCGCCGGTGGCGGTTGCCGCGCCGCCACCGCTGGAAACGCGTGTCGCGCAGCAACAGGTCGCGATCGACGATCTGGTCGGGAAATTCACCGCGCTCGAAGATCGCACGCGCATCGAGAAGGCCGACCGAACATCGATCAGCATCGCCGGCGGACGTCCGACGATCACCTCGGCGGACGGGCGCTTCAGCCTGTCGATCCGCGCCATCGGTCAGTACGACATGGCCTATTACATGCAGGGCAATGGCGCTCGGCAGCTTGCCGCTGCCAATGGCCCCGATCTTTCGAGCGGCGGCAACTGGCGACGGGCACAGCTCGGGATCCAGGGCAAGCTCTTCGGCGACTGGAACTACTACTTCAACTATGACTTCGGCGGTGGTGCCTCCAGCGGCAACGAGCTGCAGGGCCGCATCCAGCAGGCCTATGTCGAGTATGCGGGCCTCGCGCCCTTCGCGATCCGTGTCGGCGCCTTCGCACCGAGCGCCAATTTGGAGGATGCCACGGGCGCCGGCGACGTGATCTTCCTCGAACGCAATGCGCCCTCCGACCTGTCGCGCAGCCTTGCCGGCGGCGACGGACGCGACGGCATCGCGATAACCTACACCGGAGAACGCCTGTTCGCCTCGCTTGCCTATACCGGTGGAAAGGTCGCCGACTCGTCGCTTTTCTTCGACGAGCAGCAGGCGATGGTCGTGCGCGCGAGCGATCTCTTCTATTCCGACAACGACTGGAAGGCGCTGGTGTCGGTGGCCGGCACGTATCTGTTCCACAGCGGCGACGTGACTGCAGGCGCGGGCTCCGCGCACAATGTGAATTTCCAGGATGGTCCCGAACTGACCACTGACGACAACAGCCTGCGGCTGATCTCGACCGGTGCGATCAATGCCTCGCACGCTTGGAACTACGGCGTCGAGGCCGCGGCGGAATTCCGCAACTTCTACTCGCAGGCGGGCTATTTCCAATATGGTATGGACCATGCCGCTGCCGGTTCGTCAGACCTGGCTTTCGATGGCTGGTACCTGCAGGGCACCTGGATCCTCACCGGCGAGAGCAGGCCTTACAATGTCGCCAACGGATCGTTCTCCAATCCGAAACCCCGTGTGCCGTTTTCCATCGATGGCTGGGGGCCAGGTGCCTGGGAGCTTGCGGCGCGTTACAGCGATCTCGACCTGAACGACAATGCCGGCACTGTCGGCAGCGCGCTTCCGGCTGGCGGCGTCCGCGGCGGCGATCAGAAGATCGCGACCTTCGAGATCAACTGGTACCCCAACAGCGCGCTCAAATTCGCTCTGCAATATCAGAACGTGAACATCGATCGCATCGGCACCATTCCGGCCGGCTTCGGCCACGGTGTGCTGAGCAATGCGCAGGTCGGCCAGCGCTTCAACACCCTGGCGTTCCGTTCCCAGCTTTCACTGTGATGCGTAGCAAAGCAGGGTCCGTCCTCCCGTTGGCGCCCTGACCGATCCGCGAGACATGACGCGCTCACGTTGTGCCCGTCTTGGCGAAGATCGAGGCATGCCGTAAGCATGGCGGATAAACGAGGGGGAGTCGCATGGCTGGGGAACCGAAACCCAGGCGTTTTCGCGCCATATATCTTCTGTTGATCGTGCCTTATGTCGCGATGCTGTGGGTGCCGTCCTACAACAGTGTCGAGCCGACACTGGCAGGAATCCCCTTCTTCTACTGGTATCAGATGCTTTGGATCGTGCTCGGAGTCGCCGTACTCCTCCCGGTCTATATTTCCGACGAGCGGAGCGGCAAATGACGCCGAACGCTACCGCCATCACGGTTTTCGTTACGCTCTTCCTGTTCGTCACCGTTATCGGCTTCGTCGCGGCACGCTGGCGCCGCGGCAACCTCAATGAACTGTCCGAATGGGGCCTGGGCGGCCGACGCTTCGGGACCGTCGTCACGTGGTTCCTGCTCGGCGGCGACCTCTACACCGCCTATACCTTCATCGCGGTTCCCGCGGTGCTGTTCGGCGCGGGCGCGGCCGGATTCTTTGCCGTCCCCTACACGATCCTCGTTTATCCCTTCGTCTTCGCCGTCTTTCCGAGATTGTGGTCGGTGGCGCGCGCCAAGGGCTACGTCACAGCGGCAGATTTTGTGCGCGGACGTTTCGGCAACGGCACTTTGGCGTTGGCCGTCGCCGTTACCGGCATCGTTGCGACAATGCCTTATATCGCGCTCCAGCTTGTCGGCATGGAGGTGGTCATCGCCGGTCTCGGGATCGACATGAACCCGACCCTGCCGCTGATCGGCCAAGTGCACGACTTCCCGCTAATCATCGCCTTCGTGGTGCTGGCGCTCTACACCTACAACAGTGGCTTGCGCGCGCCCGCGCTGATCGCGGTGGTGAAGGACCTGCTGCTTTACGTCACCGTCATTGCCGCGGTGATCATCATCCCGGCAGAGCTCGGCGGCTTCGGCAAGATTTTCGCCGCAGCCGATCCGAAGACGCTGATCCTGCCCGCGGCGACGGCCGGCAGCCTCGGGCCGCAGGCGGCCTATGCGACGCTGGCGCTGGGCTCGACATTGGCGCTGTTCCTTTATCCGCATGCCGTGACCGGCTTGCTCAGTTCGTCCAGCCGCCATGTCATCAAGCGCAACGCCGTCGTGCTGCCGGCCTATTCCTTCGCGCTCGGGCTGATCGCGCTGCTCGGCACCATGGCCGTCGCCGCGGAAGTCAAATCGGCGCCGGAATTCGCCGAAGGGTTCAAGGCGTTCGGCAACAATTTCGCGGTGCCGGCGCTGATCCTGAAGATGTTCCCGAGCTGGTTTATCGGCGTCGCTTTCGCGGCCATCGCGATCGGCGCACTTGTACCCGCGGCGATCATGTCGATCGCCTGCGCCAATCTCTTCACGCGCAATATCTATCGCGAGTACTTCGATACGAACTGCCCACCGGCACGCGAAGCCCAGGTTGCGAAGATCGTGTCGCTGGTGGTCAAGCTCGGCGCGTTGTTCTTCGTGATCGAGCTGCCATCGACCTATGCGATCCAGCTCCAGCTACTGGGCGGCATCATCATCATCCAGACGCTGCCTTCGGTCGTCATCGGTCTCTACACCAACCGGCTCAATCCCTGGGCCCTGCTCATCGGTTGGGCCGCCGGCATCGGCAGTGGCGTTTGGATGGCCTATGCGAATGCGTTCAAGACTTCGACCTATGTCCTGAACCTGTTCGGTCTCCAGGTGCCGTGTTATGCGGCGCTGTCGTCGCTGGTCTTGAACCTGATCGTTAGCGCGGCGCTCAGCTGGCTGCTCAACGCCGTGCTGCGCACGACGCCTTCGGATGCGACGGTCGAGGCCGACTACGCCTGATCAGCCTGCCTGGCGCGCCGCGATGTAGCGTTCGGCTATGCCGTCGATCATCGCCAGGGGTACCGCGCCACCGATCAGCATCGCGTCGTGGAAGCTCTTGATGTCGAACTTTGCGCCCAGCGCGGCCTGTGCCTTCTTGCGCGCGGCGAGGAAGGTCAACTTGCCCAGCATGTAGCCGCAGGCCTGGCCCGGCGTGACGCAGTAACGGTCGATCTCGGTCACCGCGCCGCTCTCCTGGTCGCCCAGTGTGTCGACATAGAACTTCGTCGCCTGTTCGCGCGACCATTTCATGGTGTGAATGCCCGTGTCGACGACAAGGCGGACAGCGCGGAACATTGCATCGTGCAGGAAGCCGATGCGGCCCATCGGATCGTCCTTGTACATGCCCATCTCGTCGGAAAGCTGTTCGGCGTAGAGCGCCCAACCCTCGATGTAGGACGAGAAATAGCTCAGCCGGCGAATCAGCGGCATCTTGGCTTCGCGCTGGATCGAAAGCTGCAGGTGATGGCCGGGGATCGACTCGTGATAGGTCAGCGTCGGTAACAGCCATCGCGGCTGCTCCCGTGTGTCGCGCAGATTGATCCAGTAGATGCCGGGCTGCTTGCCGTCGAGCGACGGCGCGTTGTAGTAGCCACCGGCCTGCCCCGCCTCGATCTCCTTCGGCACGCGCTTGATCGTGACATCGGCCTTGGGAAGAACGCCGAAATACTTGGGCAGCATCGCCCGCATCGCTACGACCTTCTTGTTCAGATCGGCGATGAGCTGCTCCTTGCCCGCATCCGTGTCGGGATAGATCATCTTGGGATCGTCATATAGCGCGCGCAGTCGCTGGCCGACGGTACCCTTGGTCAGGCCATGCTTCTTCATGATCGCGTCGATTTTGGCGTTATGATCCTTGATGATCTCCAGGCCGGTCTTGTGGATCTCGGCGGGGCTCATCGTGGAGGTGGTCCAGGTCAGCACGCTGTCGCGGTAATAGGCCTCGCCGTCGGGAAGCTTCCAGACGCCGGCATCATGCGTTGCCTTGGCGCGCGTCTCGGCCATCAGGACGATCTGCCGTTCAAGGGCGGGATAGACTTTCTCGTTGAGGATCTTGGCTGCGGGCGTCTGCCAGTCGCCGGCGATGCCTTTCTCCTTCGTGCGGCGCACCACCGACATCGTCATCGATGCGGTCTCGGCAGGCTGGTCGCGCAGCGCGCCCATCTGCTTCAGCGTGCCGTCGATGCAGAAATCCGGTGGAATCACGCCCATGGCGACGTCATGCCGGACAACATCCGATTCCTCGTCCATGCGGAGCGCAAATTGCTCGAGGCGCGCGAGATAGGCGTCGGCGTCTTCCTTGACCTCGATGGTGTGCTGATTGTCTAGGAAGGAGGGGATCGACGCGTAGAGGCCGCCCTTCTGGCTGATCACGTAGGGTGAGCCGGCGCCACGTCCGCCATAGGCGTAGCGCTTGTTGGTTTCGGCCGCCGTCGTCAGGCCGAAGAGGACGACGTCGTAGCTGATCTGATCGTCACCGCTGACCGAGTTGCGGTCGAAGGCGGCCAGCCGGTCGTGCTCGGCCTCGATCAACTTGGCGGTGCGGTCGTTGGCGGAAACCGAGACCTCGTCGAGTTCGTAGCGCTGGTGCGCGCGCGGACCCTTGTCGACGCCAAGTGCGGTCGCAAAGGTCGGCGAATTGTCGAGCCGTTCCTGCACGAAGCCGTCGAACAGCGCGTTCAGGTCTTCGCTTGGTGTTTCGGCGAAGGCGGCGGGCGCGAAAGCGGCGACGGCGGCGGTCGCGGTACCGGCTTTGAGAACGGAGCGGCGACTCAGCATGGCAAATTCCCCTCGGATGGCCGGGCAAACCTATGGCTGCATGGCGCCTGTCTCAAGCGGGAACGGCTTCCGAGCGCTCACGTTCGCGTGCGCATCAAGCGGAGAATCGATCGCGCGCCGTCGCGAGGCGCCCTTCAGCCTTGACGACAGCGCTCGCCGCCGCGAGCCCGTAAGCCGGCATGTTGCCGTAAATGCATTCGAACTTGCCGGGCTCGATCAGATATGTCTCGTGCCAGATGCCGATAGACCCGTCATTTTGCAGCTCGCGCATGTAGCGCAGCCAGGCCGGTTGATGGAGCCGGCTCTTGTCATCGGAATAAGCCATCAGCTCGTCGAAGCTCTCCCAATATTGCTGCACCATGATGTTGGGAAAGGAAATGTAGTTCCGGTGCCATAGCAGCCCGGCATCGGGCGTCTTTTCGAGTTCGTCCAGCATCGCCGGCATGCTGCGGGTGAACCAGAGCCATTTCGGAAATGTCCGAAGACGATTGAAGCGGGCACCGATGAGGAAAAGAACGACGGGCTTGTCGCGTCTCGCAGTCATGCGTCCAGGCAGAACCGTACTGGAATGCGCCATGGCTTATCCCTTCGATGCGCTGCCCCAATAGTTGAAGCCTGCAAAGCGTGGCGTTCCGGGCAGGTACATGGTTTCCATGTCTTCTACCTTGAAGCCGGCATCCCGGATCAGTTTTGGAATCTGTCTCCCGACGTGACAGCCGCCGCCAATGGCTTTCCAGACAGGCGTGATCCGGCGTTGCCAGAGTTGGACGTCGGCATCCGGGGCCTCGCCATGCTCGCAGAAGATCATCCGTCCGGTTGGCTTCATCACGCGGCGCATTTCCGACAGTGCCTTCATCACATCGGGAATGGTGCACATCGTATAGGTGATGAGGATGGTGTCGGCGCTGTTGTCGTCGAGCGGTATCTGCTCGCCGGAAAGTCCGAGATATTCGAGTTCAATGGGTGAGGCCGCAACGCGCTCGGCGGCGCGCGCACGCATCTCGGCGGCGGGTTCGAGTGCCCAGAGATGCTCGACTTTCTTCGGATCGTAATAGGGCAGGTTATGGCCAGAACCGAAGCCGATCTCGAGGACGCGGCCCTCCGCGCGGGGCACGACCTTGCGGCGCTGATAGCCGATGGGCTTTGCGCTCATCGCGCCATCAAGCAGACGCGGAAGGATATGCCGGCTGTAGAACCCCATGCGCAACTCCCTCGACCGGTTTGGTTCGTGACTCTAGCCCTTCTAGCATGCATGTCCGACGGCCGCCTCAGAAGCCCGGGTGATCGGGCGGGTCGCCGCCATTGGGAAGATGACGGATTTCCGGCTTGTCGGTGTAATCCGGGTGCTCATCCACCTTGTATTCACCATCGGCCGCGGTCTTGGCGAGACAAAGTGCGGTGCCGAGGATGTCGCCAACCGCCTGTGGGTTCATGCAGGGCAGCAGCAACGGCGCATTCTTCCGCTGCCGTCCGCGCTCCCAGAGCGCCGCGGCCCGCGCGCGGCCCGTGCCGTCTCCGAAGTCGACCGTATTCTGCGGCACGCCAAGGGCCGCGCCGCAGCGCGCACGCTCTTCCGGCGACAGCGCGCCGGGGTTGGCGCAGCCGAACAGGGCGCCGTTCAGCCCGCTCGGCGCCTGTGCAAAAGGCGATACCGGCAGGGTGATGCCCCGATAATCCGGCCGATCAGATATTGCCGGAAGTGGACGGCGCGTGTCGCCTCGCGGCGCAGTGCCGGCCCTGTGTGGTGGCTTGGGGGTCAGGAGCCAGATGATCTCCGTTCTCGCGCTGGATCGTGGTGGGGCCGTCTGCACCCGTGACATCGTCAGCAATGCCGCGACGACGGCGATGTGCAGCACAACGACGATGCCGAGGCTGAGAAGCCTGCGGCCGCCGGGCATGTCAGGCATTCGCCCGGTATTCCAGCAGGTCGCCCGGCTGGCACGCCAGTGCCGCGCAGATTTTCTCGAGCGTTTCGAAACGCACGCCCTTCACCTTGCCGGACTTGAGAAGAGACAGGTTCGCCTCGGTGATCCCGATGATCTCGGCCAGTTCCTTTGAGCGCAGCTTCCGCCTGGCCAGCATGACGTCGAGATTGACGATGATGGCCATCAGACGAATTTCGCGTTTTCTTCGGCGATCCGGCCGGCTTCGTTCATCACCCTTGCAATCACCAGCACCACGCCCGCGGTGAACAGCGTCACGGCATCGTTGCTGCCGAAGTCGAGCGAGATCTGCGGCTTGCCCAGTCCGATACTCAGAATGAGCGAGATCGGCACCTGCATCGCAAATGTGACCACGACGCTGGCGAACAAGGCGACCGCGACGTGGTTCAGGAGGTTAAGCGACGTCGGAGCAAAGACCTCGCCGCGCGCATAGCACAGGAAGAGTTTGCGCAGCGACCACAACGCCCAGACGACAAGCGCAACCTCCGTCAACGAGAACGCTAGCGCCCCGAGCCGGTATTGTAGCGGCACCGCATCGCTCAGAAGTCCGTTCATATGATCGACATTGAGGTCGAGACCGCCGCGTGTGCCAGGCCAGAGAAAGGCAGCGGCGTCGCCAAGCGGCGCCAGCACCATCCCGATGGCCGACAGCAGCGCCATGATCCGGCTCAGCCAGACAAGATTGGAACGTTCGGTCTCGGCCATGGCCACGGTCTCCGGTCATTCCGGATATCGTGACTTCTAAAGAAATTATCGTCAATCGATAATTTCTGTTACTCCGGGGCGACTGTCACCTTGATGCCGTCGAGCTCATCGGCACAGACGATCTGGCAGGACAGGCGCGAACGGCCCGGTTCGACCGCCAGCGCCATGTCGAGCATGTCGACTTCGGCGTCGGAAGGCGGCGAGAGCTTCTCGTACCAGCCGTCTTCGACATAGACATGGCAGGTCGCACAGGCGCAGGCGCCGCCGCATTCGGCTGCGATCGGCAGGCCGGCATCGCGCAAGATTTCCATGACGCTCCAGCCGTCGCGGCCCTCGACGACATGCTCTTTGCCGACGCGATCGGTAGCAACGATTTTCATTCTTCAGACTCCGTAGGGCCGGGGCGCGAGCCCCGAAGCATCAGGCGTTGACGCCAAGCTTCTTCTGCAGATTGGACGAGGACGTCGTGTACTGGAAGCGGAGTTTCTCGTTCGGGCGGCAGATGTGGAACGCCGCCTGCGCCATCAGCGCGGCTTCGTGGAAGCCGGACAGTATGAGCTTCAGCTTGCCGGCATAGGTGTTGATGTCGCCGATGGCGAAGATGCCCGGGGTCGAGCTCTCGAACTTCGCCGTGTCCACCGGGATCAGGTTCTCGTGCAGGTTCAGGCCGAAATCGGCGATCGGGCCGAGCTTGATGGTGAGGCCGAAGAAGGGAAGGAACGAGTCGATCTCGTGCATCCACTCCTTCTTGTCGGCGCCGGACAGCGTCACCGCCATCAGCCTGCCGTTCTCGTCGCCATGCACCGACTTCACGCTGGCAACGTGAAATTTGACCTTGCCGGTCGCTTCCAGCTCGCGCATCTGGTTGACGCTGTGCTGCGCGGCGCGGAAGCCGTCGCGGTGATGGACCAGCGTCAAGCTCTTCGCCAGCGGGGCGAGATTGATCGTCCAGTCGAGCGCGCTGTCGCCGCCGCCGGCGATCAGGATGTTCTTGTCGCGGAACGACTCCATCTTGCGCACGGCATAGTGCACGCCGACGCCGTCACCCTTGTTCTCGAAGGCTTCGATGCCTGGCACAGGCGGACGCTTCGGAACGAAGCTGCCCCCGCCTGCAGCGATCACGACGACCGGTGCGACAATCTCCGTGCCCGCATCGGTCGTCAGTTTCCACTTGCCGTCGGGTAGTTTCTCGAGGGCCGAGGCCATCTCACCGAAGTGATACTGCGCTCCGAATGGTTTGATCTGCTCGAGCAGGCGATTGGTCAGGTCCTGACCGGTAACGATCGGAAGCCCCGGAATGTCGTAGATCGGCTTCTCCGGATAGAGCTCGGTACACTGTCCGCCGGGCCGGTCGAGGATGTCGACCAGATGGCATTTGAGATCGAGCAGGCCGAGCTCGAATACGGCGAACAATCCGATGGGGCCGGCCCCGATGATGGCGACATCGGTCTCGATGGGCGTGCTCATGGGCTATTTCACAGTCCGATTTTGTATGAGGTCGAAAACCTGCGGTCCTAATATGTAAAAATGGTCCGCCGGGCAACTCTTTCAAGAAGGGCCGCGAATGTGCCGCAGCGCACAAAGGCTGCCAAGAGGCTAGGTTGCCTGGAGGCTTAAGCAGTTGTCGCACATGGCAAATCAAGCCGTTCCGGCTGCCCAGTGCCAGTCCATGGCCGATGTCCGGCGAGAGATCGATCGGCTCGATCGTGTCCTCGTCACGCTTCTGGCGGAGCGCCAGACCTATATCGAGCGCGCGGCCGAGATCAAACCGCAGCGGACCGCAGTTCACGACCAGGCCCGTATCGACGATGTCATTGCCAAGGTTCTGGTATCAGCGAAAGAGAAGGGTCTCAGCGCGGCCATCGCCGAGCCGGTGTGGCGTCTGCTGATCGACCGCTGCATTGCGCACGAGTTCGAAGTTTTCGACCGGCTCGCTCAGGCCGCCAGATAGGCGCGAATAAAACTCTGCACGTCGCCAGCGCGGGATTTGAGTTCGGCGATCGCGGCCGATGCGCCGGCCACATCGGACAGATCGATCGGCTCGCAGCGCGCGGCCGCATCACCCATCGCAAACGCGCCGATCCCGCGCGCAGCGCCTTTCAGTGTATGCGCGATTTCCTTCCAGGATTTCGCGTCGCGCGCGTCGAGGATCGTCTGCAGTCTGGCGACGAGCTCCGTCGCCTGATCGTCGAACAAGCGCATGACTTCGGCATTGATGGCTTTGTCGCCGCCGGTGTAGCGGGCGAGATGGTCGAGATCCACGACCTTGCTGGCTGCGTTACTCATGCCCCGGCTTTCACGCGAACGACAGACGATGATACGCCGGACTGTTCAACGCGAAGTTAAGGAACCTGCACCGGTTCAGAACGGCACCCACCCGTTCGGAAAGGGCGAAACGCCGATCACGCGGGCGTGGGCGAGCAAGGCGGTGGCAAAGATCGCCAGCGCGAGAAAAAATCGCCAGTCGAAATACTCGCCCGCCTTGAAGGTGTTGCGGCCGGTCAGGATGGCACCAAACGGGATGTTCGAGGTCGCGCGAGCAAAGGGCGCCCATTGCTCGCCCAGCTTGCGCCGGCGCTTGGCATCGATGGAGACCGTCCCGAGCAGCGACAACGCCAGGAATGTCCCGAACAGAACGACCGATGCCAGGTCGCCATTCATGGCGAGGTGGATCGCAGACCAGATAGCGACACCCCAAAGGAATGGGTGGCGCGTGACGCGCAGGACGCCGCGCGCAACATCGGACTTCGCCGCACTGGCACCCTGACCGACCGAGGTCGGATTGGGCATCATCAGCCCAGGCACACCCAGAAGGAAAGCGAGCAGCACGACGGGGATCGCAAGATGATGCAGGCCAATGCCGAGGTCGAAGACCACCCGATTATCGGCGCCAGATTGTGCACCATTGTAGGCCATGACCAGCCAGGCAATCGCGCCTATCGAACCCAGCGAGAAGAGACCGAGATAGGGTCCCTCGCCGATCGCGCCGGTCAGCGCCTCGCGCAACCGTGTCCCCGCGATCAGCAGATGCATGCCAAGAAAGACTGCGGCCGCCGCGTAGAGCATCGCCATGGTCAACCTCCAACAGTTTACATAGTAAGCTACCAGTGCCATTCAACAGGCGGAAGGACAAAAAGCGGCTGTGGTACTCGCGGCAGGCGGGCAACGATGGTTAAAGTACCGCTCAACAAGCCGAATTCAGCTGAGGATGCCATGGCCACCAACGGACCGCAGCCGGTGCTGCTGCAGACAGCCGATCCGCTGCCTGACGCCGAGGCGCGCCCTTCCCGCAGGCCGGAGCCGAAATTCGGCTTGGCGGCAATTATATTCGCACTTGTCATGGGGGCATTCTGGATCGGCACGGCCGGGGCGTATATCGGCGGCTACCTCGCGACCAAAGGGCTTGTGGCGTTCAGCATCCAGGAGCTGGCCCTGTTCGCCACGGTCATTTTCATTCCGCCACTCCTGTTTATCTCGGCCGCCTGGGCGATGGCGCGCGCGCAGCAGATGGCAATCGCATCCAGGCAATTGGCCGAAGCGACCGAAAGCCTGTTCTCGGCCGATGAAACAGCGGTGCGGACCGCGGCCCGCCTGGGCCGTGCCGTCCGCCGCGAACTCGACGCGCTCAACAGCGGCCTCGACGGCGCCTTTGCCCGCCTGCGTGCGCTCGAAGCGGTGCTTGAAAACCAGATAGCGGCGCTCGATGAAGCCAGCGCGCGTGCCGATGTGCGCGGCGAAGCGGTGACGGCGCGCCTGTCGGCCGAACGCGAACGCATCGAAGCCGTTGCCGGCTCGCTCGGCGACGCGGCCGCACGCGCGGCCGAGACTGTGGCGGGCCGTACGGCGCAGTTGAAATCGTCGATCGAAACCGCGGAGGCACAGCTCAAGACCGCCGGTACCACGCTCGATTCACAGGCCGCAACCTTCCGTGCCGCCGCCAGCGCCGCGGCCGATGCCCCGCACGCCGCCGCCGTCGAACTCGACCGGCAGGCCAAACGTATCGAATCCGTCGCCGACGCCGCGATGGCCCGCGCCGAATTCGTTCTCGGCCGCCAGGAGCGTCACCGCACGGCGATGAACGAACTCATGCAGCGCCTGAAAGACGAGAGCGCGGCGTTCGAACAGGCGCTGTCGAAAGAACGTTCGGCAATGGAGCAGGCCATCGAGGCGCTCGGCGGCGAAGCACGCAAATTCGAGACTGTTACCGGCAGCGCGGAACATCATCTCGAAGTCATCATGGCGAACGCCGCGGCCCGCGCCTCGCAGCTGACCGCCAATTTCATGCGCGAATCCGATAAGCTGAAGGACGCCAGCGAGTCGGCCAATCGCACGCTCGCGAACATGATCAATGCGTTGCAGGAGGCCAATACCGGCGCCCAGACGCTGATCGGCGAAACCGCGTCCGAGGCCAAGTCCAATGCCCGTGCGCTGGTTGGTGAAGCCATGGCGGAGTGCGAGCGCCTGCTGCGCACCTCGGGCGAACTTGCGGCAGAGGCTTCCGAGATCCGCTCGACCTTGGCCAAGACCGTCGAAGACGTGACCCAGCATCTGCTCACGCTTCCCGGCATCGCCCAGCAGGAAGCCCGTCGCGTGCGCGAGATGGTGCGCAGCGAAACCGAAGAGATGCTCGATCTGTCGGCCCGCACGCTCTCGACTATCCATGCCCGCACCGCGCCGCGCAGCGCCGCGCGCAGCGTACCGGAACAGGTGCAGTCCGAGCAGCCCGAAAGCGACGGCCTCCTCGGCATGGCGAAGCGCCTGACCCAGCGCAAGCCGCGCAAGCCATCCGACGCAGGTGGCGGCGACGGCAAGGGCTGGGAAATGCGTGCCCTGCTCGCGGCGGTGGAGACCGGCGAGAAGAGGGATCTGAAACCGACCGGCGCCGCGGCGCTCGGCGCGTTGGAAGCGGCGCTTTCCGACCTCGCGATCGATCTCGACGGGATCACGGCGGAAGCAGCACCGGGCGAAGCGGAATGGCGGCGCTACCTCGAAGGCGACCGCTCGGTGTTTGCCCGCCGTCTGAGCGAGACCATCGACGACGACACGGTCAATCGCATTGCCACGCTCTATCGCGAGGAACCGCGCTTCCGCGAGGCGGCCAATACCTATCTGGCTGAGTTCGACGCCCTGCTCAATCGCGCCAAGGACGGCGATGGCGGCGGGCTTCTGACCTCGACGATGCTGAGCGCCGACACGGGCAAGATCTATCTCGCCATGGCTTACGCGCTCGGGCGCCTATAGACGCCGTAGGCGTGCCGCGAAGAAGCCGTCCATCCCGCCGCGCTCGGCCAGATGCGACGGCAGCGTGCGCAAATCGCCCTCGGCGCTGATGCACGCGTCGAGGCCGAACACCTCGTCCGATCGAACCGGTTCACGACGGAAGCGCTCATCGCGCCGCAAAAAGGCATTGGCCTGCCGAATGCCTTCTTCCGGCTCCAACGAGCAGACGGCGAAGACCAGAAGCCCGCCCGGCGCGACCATCTCCGCTGCGGCATCGAGCAATTCGCCAGCCGCCTGCTCGCACAGCGTCACATCGGACGCGCTCTTGATCCAGGGCAGTTCGGGATGGCGGCGGATGGTGCCGGTGGCGGTGCAGGGCGCGTCGAGCAGCACGAAGGGCGCCAGTGCTGCGGGCCGCAAATCGCGGACATCGGACTCGATCAATGTGGCGTCCAGCTTGGTGCGCGCGAGATTTTCGCGGATGCGGGCGAGGCGCTGCGGCTCGCGCTCGACGGCGGTCACATGGGCGCCCATCGCGGCCAGCTGCATCGTCTTGCCGCCGGGCGCGGCGCAGAGATCGAGCACAGGCTTGCCGCGGACATCTCCGAGAAGGCGCGCCGGCAGGCTTGCGGCAAAATCCTGGACCCACCAATCGCCCTCGGCAAAGCCGGGCAGAGCGTCGATGCGTTCGGAACCGGTGAGCCGGCTTACGTTTCCGAACAGAGGCTCGCCGATAGAAGGGGTGCCGCTCCGCGCGACGATATCGGTCGGCGGCAGGCCGAGATGAGCAACGGCGATGTCGCGCGCAGTACCTTCGCCATAGGCATCGCACCATTGGTCCCAGAGCCAGTCCGGCGTGTTGAGTCTGGCGGCATCCTGCGTGGCAATGATCTCGCGTCCTTCGCGCGCGACGCGACGCAGCACGGCATTGATCAGCGGCTTGAAGTGGCGCGCCTTGTTGTCGGCCTGTGCGAGGCGATTTGCGCCGTCGACCGCGGCATGCGGCGCCACGTCGAGAAACAGCAACTCGCAGGCTCCGGCGAAGAGGATCTCCAGCGTCGGTCCCGCCTTGTGCGGTGGTGGTGCCTTGGGCACGAAGCCGCGGATCAGTGCCTCAAGCTGACCGAGACGGCGCAGGGTCTCGCCGGCGATGGCGCGCGCGAAGCCGGCATCGCGGCTGTCCATCGGCGGGATCGCTTCGAGCGCTGCGTCCAGCGGGCGCCGCTTGCGAAGAACTTCGGACAGGACAATCTGCGCCGCGGCGCGGGCGCCGCTCACGCCCAGGGTCCGCGCTGTGCGGCGGGTTGGCCAGCCATCGCGCGCAGGCGCGCGATGCGTTCCTCAGTCGAAGGGTGGCTGGCGAAGAGACCCGAAAGGCCGCCGCCGCTCAACGGGTTGACGATGAAGAGATGCGCGGTTGCCGGATTGGCCTCCGCCTCAGGATTGGCGATAGCGCCTGCCGCGTGATCGATCTTTTGCAGGGCGGAGGCGAGCCAGAGCGGGCGGCCCGAAATCTCGGCACCGGCACGGTCGGCTTCGAACTCACGCGAGCGGCTGATCGCCATCTGCACGAGCACCGCGGCAAACGGCGCAAGGATCGAGACCAGCAGGACGCCGATGATGCCAAGACCGTTGCGCCGTTCGCCGCCGCCGAAGAACAGTGCGAAATTCGCCAGCATCGAGATCGCGCCGGCAATGGTCGCGGTGATGGTCATGGTGAGCGTATCGCGATGTTTCACATGGCCCAGCTCATGGGCGAGGACGCCGGCGAGTTCTTCCTGGCTGACGCGCCTGAGCAATCCGGTCGTGACACAGACGGCTGCATGCTCCGGATTGCGCCCGGTGGCGAAGGCGTTCGGCTGGTCGTTGTCGACAATGTACACCTTGGGCATGGGCAGCCCGGCCTGTCCTGCGAGTTGACGAACCATGTGCAGCAGGTCGGGCGCGCTCGTGTCGTCTACCGGGCGGGCGCCGTACATCGACAGCAGCACCTTGTCCGAGTTCCAGTAGGCAAAGAGATTGGTGCCCGCGGCGAACAAGAACGCCAGGATCATGCCGGCCTCGCCGCCGACGAGATAGCCGACGAAGAGGAACAGGGCGGTCATTGCCGCCATCAGGAAGCCGGTGCGCAGGGTGTTCATGGCCGTCTTGATGTATGGTCAGGGCGGACAGGGTCAAGCGGAGCCGGTATGGCCGCCAAAAAGCCGACAAAAGCCGAAATCGCCAAGCGTGTGCGCGAAGCTGGTATTCGGGCCGCGGCCGAAGCCGAGGAACGCCGCCGCAAGGCGGTGCCGCGGCCAATGGCACCCGAGCTCGGTGGCCCGAAGGGGCCCGAGCCGACCCGCTTCGGCGACTGGGAAAAAGGCGGAATAACCTCGGATTTCTGAGGGTTTCAGGCGGCCTTGATCGCGCCGCCGATGAGGTCCATGTAGGGCTCAAGGAGACCGCCATGTTCATCCAGACCGAATCCACGCCCAATCCGGCGACGCTGAAATTCCTGCCGGGCCGCGACGTCATGGGTGACGGCCAGGTCGCGGATTTTCCGAGCAAGGAAGCCGGCGGGCGTTCGCCATTGGCGGCAGCGCTGTTCGAGATTCCGGATGTGAGCCGGGTCTTTTTCGGTTCGGATTTCATCTCGGTCACCAAGCGGGACGGCGACTGGAAGCATCTGAAGCCTGCGATCCTCGGCGCGATCATGGAGCATTTCACCCGGGACCTGCCGTTGCTCTCGGGCACGGCCGAGGAAGCCGACGACGCCAGTTATGGCGAGGAAGGCGATCCCGAAGTCATCGCCCAGATCAAGGAATTGATCGACACCCGCGTCCGCCCGGCGGTGGCGCAGGACGGGGGCGATATCATCTACAAGGGCTTCGACGGCAGTTCGGGCATCGTGTTCCTGCATCTGCAGGGCTCCTGCGCCGGTTGCCCGTCCTCGACGCTGACGCTCAAGAACGGCATCGAAAACATGCTGCGCCACTACGTTCCGGAAGTGAACGCGGTCGAAGCGGTGTAAGCTCGCCGCGTCGAATTCACTTGTGCCGGTAGCCATGGACGATCATCACGCCGTCAACGACGAAGCGCTGAACCGCATTTTCCGCGACGCGCGCACCCAGAACAAATGGCAGGACCGTCCGGTCTCGCCCGCGCATATCATGGCGGTATACGACTTGCTGCGTTTCGGGCCGACCAGCGCGAATTGTTCACCGGCGCGGTTTCTATTTCTCACGACGCCCGAGGCAAAAGAACGCCTCGCGAAACACGCCTCATCCGGAAATCAGGTCAAGATCCGTACTGCGCCGGTGACGGCGATCGTGGGCTACGATCTCGATTTCGCGCAGAAGCTCCCCGAGCTTTTCCCGCACGATCAGACCGCGAAGAGCTGGTTCGCCGATCCAGACGTCGAACAGGTGACGGCCTTTCGCAACGGGACGCTGCAGGGCGCCTATCTGATCATAGCCGCCCGCGCGCTGGGCCTCGATTGTGGTCCGATGTCGGGCTTCAACAACGCCAAGGTCGACGAAGAGTTCTTCGCCGGCACCCGCATCAAATCGAATTTCATCTGCGGCCTCGGTTATGGCGATCCGTTGGGTGTCTTTGCGCGCAATCCGCGTCTTGCCTTCGACGAAGCCTGCACGATCCTGTGACGCTGCTGGCCGTCGATACGGCGCTTGGCGCCTGTTCGGTTGCTGTCCTCGATGGCAACAGGGTTCTGGCGCATCGCTACGAGGAAATGGCGCGCGGACATGCCGAAGCGTTGGCGCCGATGGTCGAGGCCGCCATGTCGGAGAGCGGGCTCGCCTTCAAGGACTTGGACAGGCTCGGCGTGACGATCGGACCAGGCACCTTCACCGGTCAGCGTGTTGGCCTCGCCTTCATGCGCGGCCTGCGTGTTGCGCTGAACCGGCCGCTCAATGGCGTGACGACCCTCGCCGCCATGGCTGCGGCGGCGGGCGATGGCGTCGTGGCCGCGATCCACGATGCCAAGCGCGACGAGGTCTATCTTGAAGTGCCCGGCCGCCTTGGCCCGGCCGTGATGGATTTCGAGGCCGCGGTCGCGCTCCTGTCGGACATCGCGGCGCCGGTGGTGCTGGCCGGGACGGCAGCGCCCGCGATGCAGGCGCGGCTCCCAGGATCGATCTTGTCCGATATTCGTCAGCCCGACGCGCTCTGGGTCGGGCGGCTCGCGCAGCAGGCCGAGCCCTCGGCCGATGCGCCGCGTCCGCTCTATCTGCGCGCACCGGATGCGAAACTGCCGGCGGTACGATGAGCATTGCCCTGTTTCCTGCCGGTCTCGATACCGCGCCGCTGGCAGCAATTCATGCGCAGTGCTTTCCCGATGCCTGGTCAGCGAAGGCCATCGCCGACCTTCTCACCATGCCCGGGACCTTCGCATTCGCCGCGCCCGAAGGCTTCGCGCTGGCCCGTGCGGCGGGCGGCGAGGCCGAGATCCTGACGCTCGCCGTGCTGCCGGAGGCGCGCCGCTATGGGATCGGCTCGACCCTGGTTAGCGAAGCAGCCAGCCACGCTGCCAAATTGGGCGCGCAGACTCTCTTTCTGGAGGTGGCGGCCGGGAATCTCGCGGCCCGGACGCTCTATCGCCGACTTGGTCTGACTGAAACCGCAACGCGCAAAGGGTATTACACCGCCGGGCGCCAAACGCCTGAAGATGCCTTGATTCTCAGCAGCGCCCTGCCGCTTTCGCCCCTTGGGAAAAGCCCGCCGGCTGGTTAAAGTTGGCGCCTGAAGCCCGACGGGAGACCTGCTTGACGCGCATCGAAAAGCTCTGTGCCGACAAGGGCCTGCGCATGACCGAGCAGCGCCGCGTTATCGCGCGCGTTCTGTCGGATGCCCTCGACCATCCCGACGCCGAAGAGCTCTACCGCCGCGCATCGAGCATCGACCCGCATATCTCCATCGCTACCGTCTACCGCACCGTGAAGCTGTTCGAAGACGCCGGCATCCTGGAGCGGCACGATTTCCGCGACGGCCGTTCGCGCTACGAAGAGGCGCCCGAGGCCCATCATGACCATCTCATCGATGTGCAATCGGGTAACGTGATAGAATTCCGCAATGAAGACATCGAGAAGCTCCAGCGCCGCGTGGCGGAGGAACTGGGCTTCGAACTGGTCGATCATCGCCTCGAACTCTATGGCGTGCCGAAGGGCAGCAAGAAGCCGCGCTGATGCAGACGCTGCGCGCCACCATAATCGTCAGCGTATTCCTCGCAGTGACGCTTGTGCTGATCCCCTATCAGTCGATGGCGCTGCGCTTCGGCTGGAAGAGCCGCAAGACCTTTCCGCACAACTATCATCGCTTCATGGCGCGGTTGTTCGGCATCCGTATCCGCACGGTCGGGCAGCCTTTGACCGGTGAGGGCGTATTGATTGTCGCCAATCACACCTCATGGCTCGACATCATCATTTTCTCCGCCGCGACGCGTGTGTCTTTTGTTGCCAAGGCAGAGGTGGCGACCTGGCCGCTGTTTTCGACGCTCGCCAAACTGCAGGAGACGGTCTTCGTTGAGCGCACGCGCCGCACGGCAACGGGCGAGGCGCGCGACCAGATTCGCGAGCGCCTGCTCGCCGGCGATACGCTGGTGCTGTTCCCCGAAGGCACCTCGAACGACGGCAACAAGGTGCTCCCCTTCAAGAGCGCGCTGATGGGCGCGGTCGAGGCGCGGGTGCGCGACGCGCACGGCCATGACAGGCCGGTCAAGGTCCAGCCGGTCTCGACTGCCTATGTCGGCCTTCACGGCATGCCGATGGGGCGGGAGAACCGCCCGCTCTTCGCATGGTATGGCGACATGGAACTGGTACCGCATCTCTGGGAAGCCCTTTTGACCGGACCAATCGAAGTCGTCGTCGAATTCCACCAGCCGATGACGGTCGATGATGTCGGCGGCCGCAAGGCGCTGGCGGTGCGGGCGGAACGGGTTATCCGCCAAGGTCAAAACCGGGCACTCTGTGGCCTGACAGGCCCGACGCCCGTCGAGGAACCGCTCCCCGTACTGGCGCCGGCGGTGGCGTGACCGTATAACCGCCGCCCCATGAAGAAGCTCTACGTCAAAACCTACGGTTGCCAGATGAACGTCTACGATTCCGCCCGCATGGCGGAATTGCTGGCGCCGATCGGCTATGGCCCGACGGATGTGGCGGAAGAAGCCGACATGGTGATCCTCAACACCTGCCATATCCGCGAGAAGGCGGCGGAGAAGGTCTATTCGGAACTCGGCCGCCTCAAGAAGATCAAGGACGGGCGCCCCCTTACGATTGCCGTCGCCGGCTGCGTAGCCCAGGCCGAGGGTGCCGAGATCGTCGCGCGCGCGCCGCAGGTCGATATCGTCGTCGGGCCGCAGAGCTATCACCGCTTGCCGGAGATGATCGCGAAGATCGCCCGTGAGGGCGGGCATGCTCTGGAGACGGAATTTCCGGCGCTGGAAAAATTCGACGCCCTGCCGAAAGATGGGTCGCCGGCCGGCGTGACGGCGTTCCTGACGGTGCAGGAAGGTTGCGACAAGTTCTGCACCTTCTGTGTCGTGCCCTATACGCGCGGCGCGGAGTATTCGCGTACCGTGTTGCAGATCGAGGACGAAGCGCGCCGGCTCGTCGCGCGCGGCGTGCGCGAGATCACGCTTCTCGGTCAGAACGTGAATGCCTATCGCGGCGAAGGCCTGGACGGACAGCCCTGGTCGCTTGCGCGGCTGCTGGATCGTCTGGCGCGGATCGATGGTCTTGCGCGGCTGCGCTACACGACGAGCCATCCGCGCGACATGGCCGACGACCTGATCGCGGCGCATGGCGACAATCCCGCTCTCATGCCTTATCTGCACCTGCCGGTTCAATCGGGATCGGACGCGATACTCGATGCGATGAACCGGCAGCATCGTGCCGAGGATTATCTGCGCCTCGTCGAGCGTATCCGTTCGGCGCGTCCCGACATCGCGCTGACCTCCGACTTCATCGTCGGGTTTCCGGGCGAGAGCGACAAGGATTTCGAAGCAACGCTTCAGCTTGTGCGTGACGTGCGTTACGCCAGCGCATTCTCTTTCAAGTACAGCCAGCGACCCGGGACGCCGGCCGCCGCGGCGCGCAAGCAGATCCCCGACGACGTAAAGGATACGAGACTGCAGGCGCTCAACGCGTTGCTGCTCGCGCAACAGGATGCCTTCAAGCAATCCTGCACCGGCCGACGGATGGACGTGCTGTTCGAGAAGCCAGGCCGAAAAGCCGGACAGGCCGTCGGGCGCAGCCCCTATCTGCAGTCCGTGCATGTCGACGGCGCAGATCATCTCATAGGACAGATGGCGCAGGTCACGATCGACGGCGTGTACCCGAACAGCCTCAAAGGCACGCTGCTGCGGCAGAAAGAGCTTGCGCATTGAGCCCGGCAGCGCCCAGGCGTGCCGCCAAAGAGCAGGTCACGCTCGAATTCAACGACAACCATCTGTTGGCTGCTCTCGCAGGCGGGCATGACCGCAACTTCGTGCGCCTGGAACAGAAGCTCGGCGTGCGAATCGAATCGCGCGGCAATCTCGTCTCCGTCGAAGGTCCCGCCGAAATGCGCGAACGCGCGGCCGGCGTATTGCGCGCGCTCTATGCCCGTCTCGAAGCCGGCGACAGCTGCAGTGCTGCCGATGTCGATGCCGAAATCCGCTTCGCCGGCGAGCGCTCGGCCGCCACGGTCGGAAACGCCTTCGGCTCGCCCGCCATCCGGACAGCGACCGCCAAGGTCACCCGGGCACGTTCGCCGGCGCAGGCCGCTTATCTCGATCTGATGCGTACGCATCCGCTGGTGTTCGGCATCGGCCCAGCCGGCACGGGCAAGACCTATCTGGCGGCGGCGTTCGGGGCGCATCTTCTGCACGAACGCCAGGTCGACAGGCTCATTCTGTCCCGACCGGCGCTGGAAGCCGGCGAGCGCCTTGGCTTCCTGCCCGGCGACATGAAGGAAAAGATCGACCCCTATCTGCGCCCGCTCTATGACGCGCTGTTCGATGTACTCGGCGACCGGACGGAAAAGCTCCTGGAAACGGGCGTGATCGAAGTCGCGCCGCTGGCATTCATGCGGGGCCGGACGCTGACCCGTGCCTTCGTCATTCTCGACGAGGCCCAGAACGTGACCCCGGCGCAAATGAAGATGTTTCTGACCAGGCTCGGCGAAGAGTCGCGCATGGTCGTGACCGGCGACCCGACCCAGAGCGACTTGCCGGGCGGCCGGGCCGACGGACTCAACGAGGCGCTCCGCATCCTGTCTGGTGTCGAGGGCGCGGCAGTCGCCCATTTCTCCGAGAAAGACGTGGTGCGCCATGCCCTCGTCACGCGGATTGTTGCTGCCTATAATAGAGCCGACGCGCAAAAGACCGGCCCGTGACGTTTTCCATACATCTCGAATTCGGCGATGACCGCTGGCGCAAGCTTCGCGGCTTGCGGTCGCGCCTTACGACAGCGGCGGAACTGGCGCTGCGGCGCGGCAAGACCCATCGAGGCTCCGGCCTGACGCTGCTCCTGACGGACGATGCGCGGCTGAGAGCGCTCAATCGCGATTTCCGTGGGAAAGACAAGCCGACCAACGTTCTGTCTTTTCCCGCTCAGGAAAATGCTGAGCGCTATCTCGGCGATGTCGCCATCGCATTCGGGGTTGCGCAGCGCGAGGCAAAGGCGGGCAGCAAAACGCTGCTCGCGCATGCAACCCATCTGACGGTCCACGGGGTGCTTCATCTGCTCGGGTTCGACCATGTCCGGCCGCGCGACGCCAGTGCGATGGAGCCTCTGGAAACACGGATACTGGCCGAACTCGGCATCGCCGATCCCTATCGCGAGGCGGCGTGATGAGCGTGACCGACGACGACAAACCGCAATCGCTGTTCAAGCGGATCGGTACACTGATCCGTGGCGACGATGCCGCGGCGCAGATCCGTGAGAGCATCGAAGAAGTCATCGAAGAGTCGGACAGGCATACCAAGGAACTGTCCGCGCCCGAGCGGCAGATGATGACCAATCTGCTCAGGTTCGGGGAACTGCGCGTCAGCGACGTGATGATTCCGCGCGCCGAAATCGTCGCCGTCGAGGAAAGCACCTCGTTGCCGGAATTCGTCGCGCTGTTTCGCGACATGCAGCATTCGCGCCTGCCGATCTATCACGAAACGCTCGACGATCCGCTTGGCTTCGTGCACATCAAGGATGTGATCGGTTTCGCCGAAACGCAAACTGACGGCAGCTTTCGCTGGAAGGACGGCTCGATCGCACAGTTCAAGCGCGACATCCTGTTTGCGCCGCCATCGATGCCGCTGCTCGATCTGCTTCTGAAGATGCAGACCGCACACATTCATCTCGCCCTTGTGATCGACGAATACGGCGGCACCGACGGCCTGGTCTCCATCGAAGACATCATCGAAATGATCGTCGGCGACATCGCCGACGAGCATGACGAGGACCTTCAGCAGATTCGCAAGATCGACGACGGCCTCTACGTCGCCGACGCGCGGGTCGAGCTCGAGGATTTCCGCAATCAGACGGGGATCGCGCTGGCGCCCGAAGACGCGGATCAGGAAGTCGATTCGCTTGGAGGCCTGGTCGTGTCCCTGCTCGGACGCGTACCGCAGAGAGGCGAGATCGTCACCCATCCCTCCGGTTACGAGTTCGAGGTGCTGGAGGCGGATCCACGGCGGGTGAAGCGCCTGAAGATTCGCGCGCCGGCCAAGCCGCCGGAGGCGGCGTGACGGCAGCACTCATCCGAACCGGAGATTATCTGAAGTCGCTCTCGGGCTGGCGCGCATTCGCCGCCGCTGTGGGGGCCGGAGCGCTGTCGGCGCTTGGCTTCGCTCCGCTGGGAATATTCCCGGCGCTCCTCCTCGGCTTCGCGACGCTCGTTCTCTTGATCGACGGGGCCGTTTCATCTCCGCGCCCCATTCGCAATGCGATGAAAGCCGGCTGGGGCTTCGGCTTCGGCCAATTCGCAACAGGCATGCACTGGATCTTCTATCCCTTCCTTGTCGATCCGCTCGATCATGCCTGGCAGATACCGTTTGTCGCGCTGATCTTTCCGGGCGGTCTTGCACTGTTCGCGATGGCGGCGGCGGCGGCGTGCCTGCTGTTCTGGAAGCCGGGCGCGTCACGCGTGCTCATGCTGACCGTTTGCTACAGCCTTGCCGAGTGGCTGCGCGGCCATGTCTTGAGTGGCTTGCCTTGGAATCTGCCGGCCTATGGCTGGGGCGCGTCGCTCGCGATCGAGCAGAGCATGGCGGTGGTTGGAGCCTACGGCCTGTCCTTCCTCACCGTGCTGCTGGGCGCATCGCTCGCGGAGCTGACGACGCGGCGTTGGACGCTGCCGGCGGTTGCCGCTGGGCTCTTCTTTCTGATCTGGATCGGCGGAGCCGTTCGTCTGGCTTCTACCCCCACCGAGTATGTCGACGGCGTTAATGTTCGTCTGGTGCAGCCCAACATTCCGCAGGACGAAAAGCCGCGACGCGATCTCGCCCAAACAAACTGGGACCGACTAATTGAACTCAGCGGCCGCACGGGCGCTGGTCCTGCGCCAACCGTGATCGTGTGGCCCGAGGCTGCACCGCCATTCCTGCTGCAAGGCAATCAGACAGCATTGCAACAGATCGCAGCGCTGAATGACGGACGTCGTGTGCTCATCACAGGCAATCAGCGCGTCGCATATGCGATGGATGGTAAGCGGCGTGTTTACAATAGTCTGTACATCTTCGGGCCGGACGGCAATGCGATCGCGGTCTACGACAAATTTCACTTGGTCCCATTTGGAGAGTACTTGCCGCTCGAGTCCATCCTGGCGCGCCTTGGCATCACCAAGCTCGTCGGCTTTCCCGGAAGCTTCTCGGCCGGCGACGGGCCGCACACATTCGCCATCCCGGGTGCGCCAGATGTCGGTCCGCTGATCTGCTACGAAATACTCTTTCCGGGTTCAGTGATTGGTGAATCACGTCCAGGTTGGCTGGTAAATGTCACGGACGACTCCTGGTTTGGCCCCTGGGCCGGTCCCCGCCAACATTTGCTGGCAGCCCGCGCGCGGGCCATCGAAGAAGGGCTGCCGGTGGCCAGGGCCGCCAACACCGGAATATCCGCCATGATCGATTCAAACGGCCGGGTCATCGCGTCATTGGGACTCGACGAAACTGGCGTGGTCGATGCTAGACTGCCCAAATCATTGTCTAAGACAATTTATGCCCGGCTCGGGGACCTGGCGTTCGGGCTGATGTTGGTACTGTGTTTAGGCTTATCCTGGGCGCTGGCGCGCCGCTCCCAAGCGCTTTAGCCTGCGACTCGTTTCAGGTCATAACCCATCCGGGCGTAGTCCGGACGATACGGAGCGTTGTGTAATTACCGTGCCCAAGAAACAAGCCAACCCAATCGATGCCCAGGTGGGCAATCGCGTCCGCTTGCGCCGCATGCTGATCGGCATGAGCCAGGAAAGGCTGGGCGAGTTGCTCGGCCTAACATTCCAGCAGGTCCAGAAGTATGAGAAGGGCGTGAACCGTATCGGTGCCGGACGCCTGTTCGAGGTGTCGCGCATTCTCGGCGTTCCGATCGATTACTTTTACGAGGGCGTGAACAACCAGCTGGCTGGCGGCGTCACCGAAGGCGAGAGTTCGCCGCCGGTGATGGAGTTTGTCTCCAGTGGCGAGGGGCTGCAACTCAGCCTGGCCTTCATGAAGATCAAGGACCCCAAGCTGCGCAAGCGCGTGCTCGACCTCGTCAAGCAGATGGCCGAGGACGGCGAGTAGGTTTTCGCGCCGGGTTCTTCTTCTTTTTGCGCGATGCTTTTTCCGCAAGGCCGGATCGGCCTTCGCGGGCGGCGAGCGTTTTGTAGACGTCGTCCGGCGTTATTCCGCAAGCTGCCCAGGTCACCAGCAGGTGATAGAGAACGTCGGCCGATTCGGCCGCGAGCTCCTTCTTTTCGCGCGCCACGGCGGCAAGGACGACTTCGACGGCTTCCTCGCCGAATTTCTTCGCGCAGCGCGCGGGCCCCTCAGCGAGCAACTGAGCGGTATAGGACGTCGAAGGATCGGCGCCGCGGCGTGCGACAACGGTCGCGAAGAGCCGGTCTAGAACATGTTTTTTTGGCATGAAGCCTCCTGGCGACAGGCCTTCTATCACGGCTCGAAGGGACGCGGCAGCGGCGGGCTCTCGATCCCCATCACGTTGCATAGCCAGTTCAATGCCGGAAAGAGCTGCAACTTCTGAACCCAGCGCAGACGCGGAAGACCCGGTATCGGCGGTCCGCCGGCACGGGCGGCGAAGAAGCCTGCAACCACCGTGGAAGCCGTCACGACATCGTCGTGTTCGAATTGAATGCCCCGGACGGCTTCGTAGAGTTTGAGGCCATCGTTGCAATCGGGGCCGCCTTCGCCTGCGAGACTGGGCAGGAAGAAGGCGATGTCGAGCAGCGCGGGACCGAACGACAGCATCGGCCAATCGACGAGATGGACACGGTCGGCCGCGAAGATGAGATTGTCGGAACGGATGTCGAGGTGAACCCAGCTCCTTGGTCCGCCGATGCCGGCTCCTTTTTCCGAAATAGATGCCAGGGCGGCGCCATGCCGATCGAGCCAGTCTCCCGCCGCCTGGGTATCTTCGAACAGCGCCAGGAATCCGTCGCGCATCGGTCCAGCCTCGATCAACGAAGCCCAGCCTGCTTCCCCATAGAGGAGACCCGACACGTCCTCGCTCGGCCTCAGATCCGTGCCGGCTCGTTCGGGCGAAGCGTCATGAAATGCCACGATCAATGCGATCGCGCTCTGCGCGGCGTCCGCGCGCCATGGTGGCACATGGATCGAGCGCGCGACGGATTCCAGCACCGCGACGTGCCAGTCGCCCTCGTCGGCGCCGCCCAGGTAGTGCGGACCGAAGCGGCCAAGCTCCGGGAATGCCTCGTAATTCTGGCGCTCGCGGATCAGGGCTTCGTGGCCCTGGCGCGTCTGACCGGGATGCGTCCCCTTGCAGAAGTAGGTCTCGCCACTCGCACGGGACAGCAGAAACGTGGCCGAGGGTCCATAACCGCCCCAGACGATTTCGGCTCTCGCAACATTGCCGCCGATCAGCGCCTCGATCTGTGCGCGTAAAGAAGCCGGAACCTCGGCCCATGCGGGCTTTGGCTCTCGCCCACTCAATTGCTGCGATCTTCCAGCAGACGGCGCGCGATGACGTTGGCCTGGATCTCTGCCGCGCCCTCAAAGATGTTGAGGATGCGGGCATCGCACAAGACGCGGCTGATCGGATATTCGAGCGCAAAGCCATTGCCGCCGTGGATCTGGAGCGCGTTGTCGGCGCAGGACCACGCCACGCGGGCGCCGAGCAGCTTGGCCATGCCGGCTTCCAGGTCGCAGCGACGGCCTTCATCCTTCTCCCGCGCGGCATAATAGGACAGCTGACGGGTCATCATGATCTCGACCGCCATCATCGCGAGCTTGTCGCGTACGCGCGGGAACTCCATCAGCGATTTGCCGAACTGCTGCCGGTCGAGCGCGTAACGCACGCCGAGATCCATGGCGCAGAGCGCGACGCCGACGGCGCGTGCCGCGGTCTGGATGCGGGCGGATTCGAAGGTCTGCATCAGTTGCTTGAAGCCCTGGCCCTCTTCGCGGCCGAGCAGATTCGCCGCCGGCACTTCGAAGCCGTCGAAACCGATCTCGTATTCCTTCATGCCGCGATAGCCGAGCACGCCGATCTCGCCGCCGCTCATACCTTGAGCCGGGAAAATCTCCTTGTCGGTGCCGCGCGGCTTTTCGGCGAGGAACATCGACAGACCGCGATAACCGGGCGCTGACGTCGTGCGGACAAGAAGGGTCATCATGTCGGCGCGCGCGGCATGGGTGATCCAGGTCTTGTTGCCGGTGATCTTGTAGACCTCGCCTTCCTTCACGCCGCGGGTCTTGAGCGCCGCGACGTCGGAGCCGCCGCCCGGTTCGGTGAAGACGGCCGTCGGGAGCTTCTCGCCGCTGGCGATCAGCGGCAGCCAATGCTCTTTCTGATCCTTGGTCCCGCCCGTCAGGATGAGCTCGGCTGCAATCTCCGAACGGGTAGCGAGGCTGCCGACGCCGATATAGCCGCGGGACAGCTCCTCGGAGACGACACACATCGCGGTCTTCGAGAGGCCGGCGCCGCCATAATCCTCGGAAATCGTCAGGCCGAAGACGCCGAGATCGCTCAACTCCTTCACCACCTCGATCGGGATGAGTTCATCCTTCAAGTGCCACTGATGGGCGAAAGGGGCTACCTTGTCCTGCGCGAAGCGGAAGAACTGCTCGCGGATCAGGCTCATCGTGTCGTCGAGGCCGGGCTCGCCGATGAACATCGCGCCGGCATGCTTGCCCATGTAGTCGGCGATGGCTGCCCGCACCTCCGGACGCTGGCCGGTGACGACGAGCTCGCGCACCGTTTCGGTCCAGAATCCGGCGGAATCGGAATCATCGAGCCCGAGATCGTATGGGCGCGCGATCTCGTTCTGGCTCATCTGGATGCCGCCCACGATCTGCGCGAGATATTCGGCGAAGCCCGCGAGCAGAAGAAGCTGCTCGATTTCGCCGAACTTCTTTTCATGCTCGAGATGGCGGCCCCAGCGCGCCGCCTGTCGCAGTGCCTCGACATAGGTCGCAAGCCATGACAGCCCGTGCGTCGCGCGCTGTTCGCGGTCGAGCGCCTCCGCGGAGATCTTGCCGTCCGTCGTCACCAGGCCGGCAACGGAGGATTTGGCCGCGGCCAGAAAGCCTTCCGCAGAAAGCACGGCTTCTTCGCATTTGGCGAGAAGGTGGGGGAGGCTCAGGGACAGCATGGTTCGGCACTCTCAAAGGCTGATCGAAAAGATAGCGAAGTCTCGTTTGGGGCGCACGCAGTGCGGACGCGTTGCGTCATTGCGTCCCCGGCGCGTGCCGCCGGATGCGCTCGAATTCCGGCTTGGATCGCGCGTTCAATCCCTGTCGTTCTGCGCTTCGAGCACGTCTTCGAAGGTGCGCAGGCCGGTGCGCTGGGCATTGACCAGAACGGCCATGTTGCCCGGCAGATGCTCGTTCTTCCACATCTTGGTGTGGGCGCGCGGGATGTCGGCCCAGGAGAACACTTCGGACATGCACGGATCGATGCGGCGTTCGACGACGAGGCGGTTGGCCTGGCTGGCCTGCAGCAGATTGGCGAAGTGCGAGCCCTGGATTCGCTTCTGGCGCATCCAGACATAACGCGCGTCGAAGGTGATGTTGTAGCCGGTGGTGCCGGCGCAGAACACGACCATGCCGCCACGCTTCACGACGAGGCAGGAGACCGGGAAGGTCGACTCGCCGGGGTGCTCGAACACCATGTCGACGTCGTTGCCCTTGCCGGTGATGTCCCAGATCGCCTTGCCGAACTTGCGCGCTTCCTTGGTCCAGGCATCGTATTCGGGCGTGCCGACCTGGGGCATGGCACCCCAGCATTTGAAATCCTTGCGGTTGATCACGCCCTTGGCGCCAAGACCGAGCACGAAATCGCGCTTGCTTTCATCCGAGATTACGCCGATCGCGTTGGCGCCCGAGACGGCGCAGAGCTGCACCGCGAAGGAGCCGAGGCCGCCCGAGGCGCCCCAGACCAGCACGTTATGACCCGGCCGCAGGATGTGCGGACGATGGCCGAAGAACATGCGGTAGGTCGTGGCCAGGGTCAGCGTGTAACAGGCCGCCTCTTCCCAAGTGAGATGCCGCGGACGCTCCATGAGCTGGCGATCCTGCACGCGGCAGAACTGGGCGAAGGAACCGTCGGGCGTCTCGTAGCCCCAGATCCGCTGGCTGGGCGAGAACATCGGATCGCCGCCATTGCACTCTTCGTCGTCGCCGTCGTCCTGATTGCAGTGGATGACGACTTCGTCGCCGACCTTCCAGCGCGTGACCTTGGAGCCCACGGCCCAGACGATGCCGGACGCGTCGGAGCCGGCGATGTGATAGGGATTCTTGTGGCCGTCGATCGGCGAGATCGGCGTGCCGAGGCCGGCCCAGACGCCGTTGTAGTTCACGCCGGCGGCCATCACGAGCACCAGGACGTCGTGCGAATCGAGCTCCCAGGTGGGGACGACCTCGATCTGGAACGACTTCTCCGGCTCGCCATGGCGCTCCTTGCGGATGGCCCAGGCATACATCTTTGACGGGACGTGCCCGAGCGGCGGGATTTCGCCGATCTCGTAAAGGTCCTTGTAGACGGCAAGCTGCGGCTTGGCCTCGGCGGTCGCCATGATCCTGATCCCTCTGAATTCCCCAGCGGCAACCTTATTGCAGTTGCTCAATTGGCGGCGAAGTAGGCCTCCAAGTCTGCTGCGATGCAACAGATATTTCGCATTTCCTGTGCAAAACCGTTCTGTAGAGCAATTTAATTGTTCGAACGCGCCCCTTTGCGCTTCCATCGGGAAGGCTTACCGGCGGCCTTGCCGGCGATCTCCTTCAGTTTCACGGCCTGGCGCACGGACAGCGAGGAGCCCGGCCCGCCCTTTTCGGGGTCGTGGAAGGCGCGGCCGTACTTGGTGACCCGCTCCTCGACAGAGCCCAGAAACTCCCCTTCCCATTCGGAAAGCTTCACGCCCGCAGTCTCGGCCGACTTTCGCGCCTTCTTGAGTGCGCGCAGGGCGGCGCGCTGCGCGGCTTTGCGGCGGTCCTGCGGTTTGGCGGATCGCATCATGCGATGGCGTCGCTCATCTGGGCTCGCGTGACGTTCGGCGGCACATCATAGTGAGTCAAGGACGGAGAGGACGGGCGGATGATCGACATCAATGGTGTTGCCCATACCTTCATCACCGCGGGCGACTTCGCCAGGGCGCGGGACTTCTATGGCGAGCTGCTTCCGTTTCTCGGACTGAAGATCGTCGCCGATACGTACAACACCTTTTATTGCGTCGGCGGCCGAACCGGTTTCGGGATTCACGCGCCGACCGGCGAGCATGCCGGCCAGCGCTTCCGGCAAGGTAGCGTCGGGCTGCATCATCACTGCTGGCGCGCGCGCAGCCGCGAGGATGTCGATGCCGTCCATGCGCTGCTCGTCGAGATCGGCGCCCATGTGGTGCATGCCCCGCAGCAGGACAATTTCGCGCCCGGCTATTACTCTGTGCTGTTCGAAGATCCGGACGGCACCCGGCTCGAAGTCAACTTCGTACCGGGCGTCGGGCTTTTCGCGCCCGGCACGCGGATCGGCGGCGGCTATGGCGATGGAACACAAAACGGCTGAGACCTATTTGAACGTGTAGGTCGGTGCGGCATTGGCAGGTTCGTGAAACCCTTTCACGATGAGCCCTGCCTTCTCCAGATTCGTCACGACGCCGATGTCGTGACCCGGCACGATGTGCAGATGCGGTTCGGCTTTCTTGAGCGCATTGAGCGCCGCGAGTTCGGCAAGCACGGCATCGCGATCCTCGTGCAGGAAGAATTGCGTTGCCAGCCGCGCGCGCTCGCGCATGGTGTCGATGTTGCGCATCGTCCACGCCACATCGCCGGTGAACAGGAATTCCTGGCCGTCGGCGCGCTTGACGTAGACCATCTGGCTGCCCGGCGTGTGGCCCGGTGCCTTGATCAGCACCACGCCCGGCGCAATGGCGGCGTACTTGTCGTAGGCAAGCGGCTTGTAGCCGGCGAAAAATTCGGGGTGATAATCCTCGTTGTATTCCGCCAGATGCGCGAATTGCTCGGTCGAGAGGATCGCGCGAGGGATTTCGAGTTTCACCCAGGGCGAGCCGAGAAGGCCGCCGATATGATCCATGTGCTCATGGGTGAAGACGGTGAACTTGGCAAATTTGAGCGCGTAGACGACATGCTGCGCCGCCTCGCGATCCAGCGTGACTTTCATGATCGCGGCACTGCGGGGCGTCACGCCGGTATCGATCAGGCCGATGTATTGGGGAAAATCGAGCTTGTAGGCGAAGATCATCAACGGCACCTGGGCCCAGCCGTCGCCGGCCAGCACGACATTGCCGGCAAAGCTGAAGGGCGCGACATGCTCGGCATGGATCGCGAGCGGCTTGTCGCCTGGAATGGAATCGGCGAGGTGCCGGACCTGCGCCATGTCGATCATGTAGGTCGATTGCGGCTTGCCGCTCTCCAGCACCAGCCACCAATAGGCGCCACTGCCGATGACGAGCAGAAGCACGAGCGCGATCAGGCCGCGCAGCAGCCATTTGTTCATGTAAGCCCCCGTTTCCTCAACCGGAGGGTGCGCTATCGCGCGAGGGCGATCAATGCGGTGTGTGCGGGTCCTTCTCGCCGGCCTTCACGGCAAGTGCGATCTGATCGGTGGCGACCGGGCAGGTATAGAAGGCCGAACGGGCGCAATTCGGATTGTAGGCGAAGTTGAAGTCGATGATCGCGGTCTTGGGCGGAAACGCGCCGAAATCGGCCACATCGACATAGCGGCCCGCCGGGTAGGTCACGGTCCCGGCCTGATCGTCGACGAAGAAGGAGCTCATGTCTTCGATCTTCTTCGGATCGTTGTCGCCGGCATAGAACGGCAATGTGAAAGTCTTGCCCTGGAGCATGAAGGTTGCGTCGCCTGCGTGATAGAACTGCTTGTCGGTGCCGCGCGAGGTGCGGAAGACGCGCGGCGGCAACTTCGGATCGGGCTTGAACGTCGCGGTGACGCGATAGCTCGGATCGTAGGGGAAATAATCGACACCCTTGAACGAAAGTGCGGCCGGGGCGAGCTGATTGTAGAGCATCACGCGCACGCCCATCACGCCGGCGCTGACCTGGGTCGGAAAGCCCTGGATGTCGATGTTCGCGTCGATCGGCAGGCTCGCCAGCATCGTCTTTTCATCGAGCGTCTTTCCGCCCTTCATGCCGGTGAGATGCCCGTTCTTGAAGATCGCGGTGAGAATGCCGCCGGGCTTGGTGCCGCCGACCCATTTGTAGCTGGCGGGCTTGCCCTTGATGCCGAACAGCGTGGCGCTCTGACCTTCGCCGAGATAGGCGGCGTCCTGGATCTTCAGGATAGCGTGCGGGATCTTCGACCAGGCATCGTTGGCTTCGCCGAGCTCCTTTTTCCATTCCTGGGCCGGCGGAAGCGGCGCCGGCGCGGCGGCGAGCAGCAATCCGGCCAATGCCGCGGCGGCAATCTTTCGCATCTGCATGGAAGTCTCCTGTTTTGCGGTGCAGCAAAATTTCGCCTAAGGTCCGCCATTCGCAATTAAACGCCAAAGCCCTGATGTCGCGCGACAAGCCCTGGATTTTCCGCACCTATGCCGGCCATTCAAGCGCGGCAGCATCAAATGCGCTTTACCGCACCAATCTGGCCAAGGGCCAGACCGGTCTTTCGGTCGCCTTCGATCTGCCGACCCAGACCGGTTACGACAGCGACGACGCGCTGGCGAAGGGTGAGGTCGGCAAGGTCGGCGTGCCGATCTCCCATATCGGCGACATGCGGGCGCTGTTCGACGAGATCCCGCTCGACAAGATGAACACCTCGATGACGATCAACGCGCCGGCGGCGTGGCTGCTCGCATTGTATGTCGCGGTCGCGGACGAGCAGGGCGCGCCGCGCGCGTCGCTGACCGGCACGACGCAGAACGACATCGTCAAAGAGTATCTGGCGCGCGGTACCTACATCTTCCCGCCCGCGCCGGCGCTCCGCCTGACGACAGACACGATCGCCTTCACGACGGCCGAACTGCC
The DNA here is from genome assembly GCA_018241025.1 of Pseudomonadota bacterium. Taxonomy (GTDB): domain Bacteria; phylum Pseudomonadota; class Alphaproteobacteria; order Micropepsales; family Micropepsaceae; genus Rhizomicrobium. Next base: position 52,341 of record JAFEEQ010000004.1, on the reverse strand, counting down.
AAAGTGGAATCCGATCAACTTCTGCTCCTATCACCTGCAGGAAGCCGGCGCCGACGCGGTGGAGGAGGCGGCTTTCGCACTCGCCACCGCGGTGTCGGTGCTCGATGCCGCCAAGGCGCGTGGCGCTATCCCGCCCGACGAGTTTCCCAAAGCCGTCGGGCGAATGAGCTTCTTCGTCAATTCCGGCGTCAAGTTCATCACCGAGATCTGCAAGCTGCGCGCGATGGGCGAGCTGTGGGACGAGATTACCCGCGACCGCTATGGCGTGACCGATCCGAAGCTGCGGCTCTTCCGTTATGGCGTGCAGGTGAACTCTCTGGGGCTGACCGAGCAGCAGCCGGAGAACAACGTCTATCGCGTGCTGTTCGGCATGCTGGGCGTGACGCTGAGCAAGAATGCGCGGGCGCGTGCGGTGCAGCTGCCGGCGTGGAACGAGGCGCTCGGCCTGCCGCGCCCCTGGGATCAGCAATGGTCGCTGCGCCTGCAGCAGATCGGCGCCTTCGAGACGGACATGCTGGAATACGAAGACATCTTCGATGGCTCGAAGGTCATCGGCGAGAAGGTCGCGCAGCTGAAAGAGCAGATCAAAGAGGAGATGGCACGCATCGCCGAATTCGGCGGTACCGGCACGCAGGCCGCGCTTGAATACATGAAGGAACGTCTCGTCGCCTCGAATGCGGCGCGGGTCGAGGCGATCGAGCGCGGCGACGAGGTGCGCGTCGGCGTGAACGCCTATCCGGAAACGGAAGTCTCGCCGCTGACCAGTGGCAATGGTGCGTTCATGACCGTCGACGAGACCGCGGAGGCCGAGCAGATCGCGCGGCTGAAAGCCTGGCGCGCCCAGCGTGACGAGAAGGCCGTGACGGCGGCGCTCGCGGCACTCGAGCGTGCGGCGAAGGAAGACGTCAATCTCATGCCGGTGTCGATCGACTGCGCCAAAGCCGGGGTCACGACGGGCGAGTGGGCGCGCACGCTGCGCAAGGTGTTCGGCGAGTATCGTGCGCCGACCGGGGTCGCGGCGACAGCGCCGTCGCGCAACGACGAGCGCATCGGCGCGCTGCGCGAAGAAGTGCAGGCAGCGTCGAAGAAGCTCGGGCGCAAGCTGACATTCCTGGTCGCGAAGCCGGGCCTCGACGGGCATTCCAACGGCGCCGAGCAGATCGCGATCCGCGCCCGCGATGCGGGGATGGACGTGATCTACAACGGCATCCGCTTCTCGCCGGACGACATCGTGGCTGAGGCGAAGGCGAAGAAGCCGCATCTGATCGGTCTTTCCGTGCTGTCGGGTTCGCATGTCGTGCTGGCGCGCGACGTCGTCGCCAAGCTGAAGGCTGCGGGTCTCGGCGATGTGAAGGTCGTCGCCGGCGGGATCATTCCGCCCGAAGACGAGGCGACACTGAAGGCCGCCGGGGTTTCGGCGGTGTTCAGCCCAAAGGATTACGACCTGAACCAGATCATGCACGGGCTGGTGGCACTGGCGACGGGGTGAGCTACCTGCCCTGATAATAAATCGTCATGGCCGGCCTTCGTGCCGGCCATCCATGATCACCAAGACGATCAGGACTGTGAGATTGTGCGTCACCGAGCAAGCTCGGTGATTGCAGGCCTGAGTGATCTTGGATCGCCGGGACAAGCCCGGCGATGACGACGATATGAACGCTAAATCGGCGCCGTCCACCAGGTGCTCGCGAGCGAAAGCTTTTCGCCGGCGATGAAGGCTTTCTTCTCGATGTCCTTGTCGCCGCAGACGACGACGATCTGGTTGAAGCCGCGCTCCCTCAGGCGCGCGCGGGCCTCGCGCAGGAGCGACTGACCGACACTTGGCCAGAGCGCCGGGGTCTCGACGCAGAAATCGTCGATCAGCGCGGTCGGACCGGCATCGAATACCGGCGGTGTCGCGACGGGCTGGGCGATCAGGAAACCGGTGGGCGAGCCGCCCCATTCGGCGACCAGAAAAAGCACTTCGGGCTTCGTCAGCAAATGGGCGAAGAACGCGCGGCTCATGGCTTCCGAGTCTTCGCGGCGTTTCCAGAAGACCGGTTCGAAAGTCTCGTACTGGGCACGGCGCTCTTCGGCCATCGCCGCAGCGGCGTCGAGATCGCTCTCGTTTGCGGGGCGGACGACACTCATGGCTTGGGCGGCGTGTCGGTCGTGGCCATCTCGTCCGCGATCTTCCAGGCGCCCGCGGCGTCCTTGTGCCAGACGCGAAGGTAGTGGCCGGTCAGGACGAACGGCTTGGCGCCATTCTTCGGTGGTGGGCCGGTGTAGGTCCAGGTTCCATCGACCGCTCCCATCGTGCGATCGGCCGACAGCCTCATGTGCTCGGGCGACCAGACGAGGCTCGAGCCGGGCGGGTTTTCCGCGTGCCCGGCCCGCACCGAGGCTTCGTAAGCGGCGCGGCCATAGAGCGGCGGCATGTTGCCCGCGCCGAAATCCGCAGCGTCTTCCGCGAGATAGGCAAGATAGGCGGCGGGCAAGCCGTCCCGTGCGACGGCGGCGGAGAAGGAGCGATCGAGCGCCATCAGATCGTCATCGGCCGCGGCGACCGGCGCCGCGAGCAGCAACAGCACGGCCAGAACGAGGAACCTGTTCATATCTGCCTTCCGTTCGAATTGTGGCGGGCCGCCGCAATTGCGCCCGAGATTCGCTTAACTAACTGTTTACCAACAGAGCCCGCTTTCCTGGGGGAATTCTCATGGTCGCCTATTGGCCGAAGAAGAAGGACGATTTGTCCGAGGTTCCGGTGCGCCGCACGGCGCTCAGTCACGAGCTCTTCCACGGCCTGTCGCCGGAGGAATTCGACCGCGAGGCCAGGTCGCTGGCCGACGCCGAAGCGATGACGCCGCAGGTTCGCGCCCGTCTCGAAGCGCAGCTGATCGAGCGGCTGCGGACGCCCGTCGACACGCCATCCTGGGGTCCCGATTGGGTGAAGCGCGGCGAACGCACCGCCTCCGCGCGCCAGGGCGAGCAGCCGCGCCGGCTGGCCGCCTGGTTCGGCAAGAAGGCCGAGACCGAAGCGGATGACGAAGGCCCTGATCTTGGCGCCATGGATCATGACGATGCCGCGATCATCATGCGCAACATGGAGAAGAGCCGGCAGGTCGCGCACTATCGTCCGCTCTATATCGCGGCCGCCGTGCTCGCGCTCGTGATCGTCGGCATCGCGATGTATGTCGACTACAACATCATCCGCGGCGATGTGTGGACGCGGGCGCTGTCGAACGAATTCATGGTCGTGCCGGCTTCGCTGCAGAGCTCGGTCGTTTTCAAAAGCCTGCAGGTCATCTTCGCGGTCCTGATCGTGCACTTCTTTCTCAAGATCACCGGCGTCTATGGCCGCAACGTGATGATCACCGCGGCATTTGTGATGGCGCTCGTGATGATCGGCGGTCTCGGCTATCTCGTCGCCTACAACAACATGGCGGGCGCGACCTCGGCCCAGCTCGAAACGCCGCGCGACGATGGCGCGACGGGTGCCGGCAGCAGCTCGATCGATGCGCTGTTCGCGACAGTCCCCGCGACCGGGCGCGACGCCAAGGTAACGCCGGCTGCCGCGACCAATGACGGCTTTTCGCTCGGTCTTCCGAAGCTTTCGACGACCTCGCTCGCCGCGGCGGATTCGTGGTTCTGGCTCGCTTTCGCCTCGGTGATCTTCTTCATCGTCACGACGGTCGCGGCGCTCTACATGCTCACCATCGAGCACAATGTGCGCAACATGCATATCGCGCGCGACTACAAGCACCGCCAGAAGCAGTTCGCGCAGCTTCACCTGCTGCAGCTCGCCGACCGCCGCGCCTGACGCATGAAGTTCGCGCTCGTCTTCGCAACGGCCTTCGGACTGATCGGTGGCGGCACGCTGGCGATCGGGGCCGCGCATCATGCGACCATCGTCGAGGCGCGGCTGGACGATGCGGCGGCGATCCGGCCGAAGCGCCTGATCATCGGCATCGACATTTCCAAGTCGAATCCGCTGGTCGACGACAGCGCCTTCGCGGCGAAGGTCGCGGCGCGCGTGTCGAACATCGTCGCGCAGCTCGGCATGGCGTCGGAAGTGCATGTGCGGACCTTCGGCAGCTATGACGCTTCGTCGAACAACTTCTACTACGATGCGCTGATCTCGGTTCGGAATCGGCCGGAGGTCGTTGCCGCCGAAATCCGCAAGCTGATTGCCGGAACGCCTCTGCTGGTGAAGAGCGGCAAATGGCGCTCGCAATCCAACACCAACATTCTCGCCTTCCTGGACAACATCAGCCAGAGCATCGGCTGCGGCGGGATGCCGACGACCGTCGTGCTGGCCTCCGACGGGATCGAGGATTCGGAGTATGTCCGCCTCCAGCGCAGCGGCGCTCGGCTGCCGGCCCCGCAGGGCCGCCCCTTCAGAGGCTGCGCCGAGATGGAGATCCTGGGTCTCGGCCAGGGCACCGACAGCCCGCTCGAAACCACCCGCCTGCGCAGCGAGTGGTCGCGCTGGGCCGCGGCTGCCGGCTTCGCCCGCTTCGTCGGGCTGAACGACTGGTGATCTAAGCTCTTCAATTTCCTCCGGACATCCCTTGAAATGGCCGATTGACAGATTACTCTATTTGATAGAGTATTCTGCCAACCAAGGAGAGCACATGTCCCTGTCCCGAGACGAAGCCGCAGAAGCCCTGCGCGATGTCGAGCGTACCCAGCGCCGGAGTCAGTCCGCTTTCAGCTATCGCGGCGCCGCACCGTTCTTCATGCTGTGGGGCGCGATCTGGATCGTGGGTTACGGCACCTCCGAGCTTTCGCCCCCGAATGCCGGCTGGGTCTGGCTTACCGCCAGCGTGGTCGGCACGGCCGCGAGTGTCGCCATCGGGATGCGGATGAAGCCGGGCAAGCGCGCCAGCTTCGACTGGCGGATCGCGATCACCTGGCTTGCGTCCGTCGGCTTCCTGTCGTCGATCCTTACCGTCATCGGCCATGTCACCGGCGACCAGGTCGGCGCGATCATTCCGCTGCTCATCGCCTGGGCCTATGTCGTGATGGGCGCGTGGATGGGCTGGCGGCTGATCCTTGCCGGCCTCGTGGTCGCGGCGCTCACTCTCTATGGCTTCTTCCACTGGCACGCGCACTTCGCGGGCTGGATGGCGGTCGTCGGTGGCGTGACGCTGATCGGCACCGGCCTGTGGCTGCGGAGGGCGTGACATGGAACAGCCCGACGCCACCATCCATCAGCCCGTGCGTCTCAAAATCATGGCCGCGCTCAAGGGCATTCCCGACTGTGGTCCCCTCGAATTCGTCAAGCTCAAGAGCGTCGTCGGCGCCACCGAAGGCAATCTCGGCGCGCATATCACGACGCTCGAAAACGCCGGCTATGTCGCGGTCGAAAAGGACTTCGTCGGCAAGCGTCCGCGCACGCGTGTGGCGCTGACCAAGGTGGGTCAGCGCGCCTTCGAGGATTATGTCGCCTATCTGCGCGACATCCTCGATACCGGCAGCGCGGCATAGGTAAAGGAAGCTTGACATTGATCCGCGCGGCGCTATGTAAAGGACGTTTTACATGCGATGGGACATGACGATGACGCTGTGCCGGCTGGTGAATGTGTTTGCAGGCCTGATCGTCGCGACTCTGGTGACCTATGGCAGCGCCCGGGCCGAAGCCCCGGCTTCCGGCCAGAACCATGTGGTTGTGACGCCCCGATCCTAAAGACCGACACGCCGGCGGATATTCGCCGGCGTGTCGCCGCTTTCGCGCAGGCTTTTCAGGGTGACGGCATGGTCGCGTTTCGAGAATTTCCGGCCGTCCTTGTCGAGGATCAGATGGTGATGGGCGTAACGCGGCACGGGCAATCCTAACAGCGCCTGCAGCAGGCGCTGAACATGGGTGGCGGCGAAGAGATCGTTGCCGCGGGTCACCAGCGACACATCCTGAAAAGCATCGTCGACGACGACGGCAAGGTGATAGGCGGCGGGCATCTCCTTTCGCGCCAGGACGATGTCGCCGAAGAGAAGCGGCTTGACGGGGATCGTGCCGTGCTCGTCCTGCGGGCCGTGGCCCTGTTCTTCGAATGTCAGCGGCCCGGCCAACGCAGCGGCCTTCGCCGAATCGAGACGCAGCGCATAGGGCAGGCCTGACGCCATTTTTTCCGCGCGACTGTCTTCATCAAGATGGCGGCAGGTGCCGGGATAGACCGGACCGTCAGGTCCGTGCGGTGCGCCGGCGGCGCGGGCGATCTCGTCTACGATTTCCTTGCGGGTACAGAAGCACGGATAGGCGAGGTCTTCGAGCTTTCGGAGCGCGTCTCGATAGGTGTCGGCGCGGGTCGACTGACGCAGCACCGGCTCGGGCCAGGTGAGACCCAGCCAGTGCAGATCGTCGAAGATCGCGGTGATGAAATCCTCGCGACAGCGCGCTGTGTCGATGTCTTCGATGCGCAGCAGAAATCTGTCGCCCGCCGCCGCAGCGGTCAGCGCGGCGAAGGCATGGCCGAGATGCAGCAGGCCGGTTGGACTTGGCGCGAAGCGCGTGACATTCATGGGAGGAGACTACACGACGGGTGAAAGAATGGTCCTCGGCCGGCCGCTCTCCGGACCGCGCCTGCCACCCTTGCGGGGCAAGGCGACGCATCTGGTGGTTCTCTGTCACGGCTATGGCGCCGACGGCAACGACCTGATCGGACTGGCACCGCATTGGCAGCGCGCGCTGCCGACCGCGGCTTTCGTGGCGCCGAATGCGCCGGAGCCCTGCGCCGGTGCGCCGAGCGGCTATCAGTGGTTTCCGATCCAGCGCCTCGATCCGGCCGAGATGCAGCGCGGCGTCGAAAGCGCTGCCGATGCGCTCAACAGTTTTCTCGATGCCGAACTGGCACGGCTGGAGCTGCCGCCGGAGCGCCTGGCGCTCGTCGGCTTCAGCCAGGGGACGATGATGTCGCTCCATGTCGGACTCAAGCGGGCGGTGAAACCGGCGGCGATTGTCGGTTATTCCGGAATGCTGGCGGGCGCGCTTGAAGCGCTGCCGTCCGATGCGCCGCCGATCCTGCTCGTTCATGGCGATGCCGATCAGATGATCCCGGTGCAGGCGATGCTGGCGGCGGCGCAATCGCTCGGCGAAGCCGGCGCGGCGGTGCAGTGGCATATCGCAGGCGGCGTGGGTCATGGCATCGATCCGGTCGGTCTCGAAATGGGCGGTGGATTCATCGTGCAGGCCTTCCGCGGCCTCCTGGCGCGCCGCGCGCCCGAGGTTTCCTGCCGGTTGGACTGAGGGCGTTACCTTTCTGTCACGGCGAATCGCTTATACTTCGCGCGTGCTTGGCAGGCCGCGCGATTTGCCGGTATGTTTTTGGCACCTCTGAGGGAGTGACGGCCAAAAGGACGAAGCTGTGTTAGCCGCGCGCGTACCGGACAACTGCCCGGCACTGGTGCTGAATGCCGATCATCGGCCGCTCAGCTATTTTCCGCTGTCGCTCTGGTCCTGGCAGGACACGATCAAGGCCGTCTTTCTCGAGCGTGTGAACATCCTCGAGGAATACGATCGCGTCGTGCGCTCGCCGAGCTTCGAGATGCGGTTGCCGTCGGTGGTCTCGCTCAAGACCTACATCAAGCCGGCCCGCAATCCCGCCTTCACCCGGTTCAACCTGTTCCTGCGCGACCGCTTCGAATGCCAGTATTGCGGCGATGAAGAGGACCTGACCTTCGATCACGTCATCCCGCGTTCGCGCGGCGGGCGCACGACCTGGGAGAACGTCGTGACGGCCTGCGCGCCGTGCAATCTGCTCAAGGGCGGGCGGATGCCGGACCAGATCGGGATGCATCCCAAGCACCGGCCGCATCGTCCGACGATCGCCGAGCTGCGCACCAACGGCCGCAAGTTTCCGCCGAACTATCTGCATGAAAGCTGGGCGGACTATCTCTATTGGGACAGCGAGCTGGAAGCCTAGGCGGTTTTTCGGGTTCGAATGTGCCGAAGCGCGGGCAAGCGATTGTCCGCGCTTTTGTTTTGGCGTGGACAGGCGCGCGAAATCGGCGGCGCCGGAATTTTCCAGGTTCGAATGGCGCGATGGCCGTGCAAGGTCCTGCATGGGTTCGCCTTTCCGCGTGGACAGGCAGCATCGGCGCGGCGACGGAAGGTCGTCTCGGTCCGATGTCCGCGCAATTTTGGGGATGTAGGCGAAATGGGGTTTGCAGAGACTCGGTTCAAGAGGGCGGCCCCGCAAATAAATCCGTATGCGGTCTATCCACCGGATGCGGCGCGAAAGGGGGCCGAAAGTGCGGAGATTTTGCGCGGCGGTGTTGGATAGGGCGCAGGGCGCGTGTTCAGGGACGATATTTTGTTTCGCGAAGATATTTTGTAGGGGAAGCTGATTGGGCAGCTGCGCTAGAAGACTGGTGTAGATTGAATGTTCAGAATTCGACGGAGAACAAATTTTGAGCGGCTGGCGTGTTGTGACTGAAGACTTCTCAGGTCGAGTTCTGACGGGGCCGGCCACCGAGAAGAAGGAAAATGCACTAATCCAGGCGTGTGCGGACCTAAGTGCGCTTAAGTTTAAAAGTGTCGAAATTGTAGGACCAGCGGACGAACGCATCGCCGAACAAGAAATCCGCGAGTGGTGCAAGACCCATCCACGTCCTTAGACAGGTCCACGGCGCTCCAGATGTGCGAGACGACCATCCTTCGACAAGCTAAGGATGAGGTCCGAGTAAATGGGTGTGCTGCGCGGTGGACGGACAGGCCTCTGGAAAAGCCGACCGGAAGGTTTGCTACCGCTTCTCCCGCCACATCGCGATCAGCGGCGGGGCGCCTTTGGGCGAGATGCTCTTCTGGGCCACGAAGCCCATGCGCTCGTAGAGCTTCGTGTTCTTCGGGTTCGAGTTTTCGAGATAGGCCGGCATATGGGCGGCGTCGGTGCGCTTGATCGTCGCTTCCAGCATCGCGCCGCCGAGGCCGAGGCCCTGCAGGCGCGGGGCGACTGCGATGAAGGCGAGATAGAAATGCGGGTCGTGGGGATGGTTCTTCTCCATCGCATCGCCCATTGCCGAGCCGCGCATCAGGCGCGGGAAACCGCAGAGCCGCACGAAGATCGGCATCAGCTTCATCTGCTCGACGAAGCCGCCCGGGCTCGCCGGTGCATCGGGCGGCAGCCAGGCGGCGCAGACGCTGGCATCGGACGCCATCCAGACTTCGCCGAACGGAATCGCGCGCGACCGCATCAGCCAGAAGAAGAACTGCTCCAGCGCCTGGGCGCGGCGCGGACCGGGACGCGAGATCCAGTCCAGCACCGGATCGGTGGTGAAGGCGGCGGCGAAGAGGCGCGCGAGCACGCCGGCGTCGTCCAGCGTGGCGCGGCGCGGGTTCGATGCGGCCGCGAGAAGGGCGTTGCGATCTTCGGTCATGTGGTCTCGACGTTGCGGCGGAACTTGCACATTGTCATGGCCCGCATTCGCGGGCCATGACAAGAGAGCAGCAAGTCAAATCTTCTCCGAAAGCCGGATGGCGACGCGGCAGCCGGCCTTGATCGCTTCGCTGAGCAGGCGATAGCCCGGCGCCTGTTCGGCGCCATGGGCGAGCGCGGCGTCGCGATGCTGAATTTCCTCGGCGCGAAAATCCTCGACGGTTTCCTTCAGCTTGGGATCGCTGTCGCCGAGGCGTGAAATCTGCGCGGCGTAATGCTCGTCGATCACGTCCTCGACCGCCGCAGTGCAGGCCATCGCCGCCTTCTCGCCCATCAGCGCGGTGGCGGCGCCGAGCGCGAAACCGGCGACGCGCCACACCGGCTCGAGCGCGGTGGGGCGCACGCGGCGTTCGTTGATCAGCTTGTCGAAGGTTTCGAGGTGGCGCTCTTCCTGCTTTGCCATGTGGCGGATCGCCTTGGCGGCAGGTGAGCCGCTCGCGCCGAGCACGGCGAGCTGGCCTTCATAGATGCGCACCGCGCCGTATTCGCCGGCATGATCGACGCGGATCATCGCTTCGATGTCGGCGGCGGTTCCAGGCGAGGCGGGGCGAGCTTTGCGGGACATGATTTCCGTTCTTCTAGGTGCGGGACTGCCATCCTTCGATCCACCTACGCTAAAGCTTCGGTGGATCGAAGGATGGGGGTTGGCGATTTTCTCCCAACACATCGGTCCTCAGCGCTTCCGCGCCAGAGAGTATGCCCCAAACGCGGCCGCCGCGAGGGAGATGAGCGCGTTGAAGCCGGCGAGCGAGATGCCGAACAGCGTCCACGCGGCGCGGTCGCACATCGGCACGCGGGCGTTCAGATCGATCGGCCCGCCGGTGAAGACATAGCCGGTGGTGCAGGCCTGCGGGCCCTTCCACCAGTGATACTCGACGCCGGCATGGTAAACCCCGAGCCCGCCGGAGATCGCGACGCCGAGCAGCGCGAGCAGGGCGATGACGAGCGCAGCGCGCGGCGGAAGAACTCCCGCCATGACGAGGATCATTCCGCCGAGACCGACGACCGCGGCGGCGATGTGCGGCCAGCGCTGCCAGTGGCACATCTCGCAGGGCGGATAGCCGAGACCGTACTGGAAGAACAGCGCGCCCAGAATGAGGGCGAGGCCGACACCGCCTTCGAACCATGCCACCTGCTGCGCGGTCATTTCGCGAAAATCCTGCTTTCGTCGTCGAATGCCTTGAACTCGAGCGCGTTGCCGCTCGGGTCCTCGATGAAGAATGTCGCCTGCTCGCCGGGCTCGCCTTCGAAGCGGATATCCGGCGCGATCACGAAGGACATATTCGCATCGCGCAGTCTCGCGGCGAGTCTGCGCCATTCGTCCATCGAAAGGATGACGCCGAAGTGACGCACCGGGACATCTTCACCATCGACGACATTATGCGCTTTGCCGTCATCGCTCCGTTCCGTTAAATGCGCTACGATCTGGTGGCCGAAGAAATCGAAATCCACCCATTCGTCGCTCGACCGGCCTTCGGGACAGCCGAGCAGGGTTCCATAGAAGGCGCGCGCTTCGCCCAGATCGCGAACCGGAAACGCCAGATGGAAACGCGGACGAGACGACATGACGGTCTCTTGAGACAGTGCGGAGAACAGACAAGCCCATGGCGAAGCGACTGGCAACCCGGCGCGAGCTGCTGAAGATCGACGGACGGCAGGTCGAAGTGACCATGCGGCTCAATCCGCGCGCCCGCCGTCTGATCGTCAAGGTGCATCCCTCGACCGGCGAAGTGTCGGTGATCGCGCCGTCGCAGCGTTCGCTCGACCGGGCGCTGGAATTCGCGCGCGGCGAGACGACCTGGATTGCCCATCAGCTGTCGCGGGTTCCCGCCCGCATCGAACTGAAGCCTGGCGCGCGCATTCCGCTGCGCGGCCGCGAGCACATCGTCGAGCGCGGCGAACGCGGCGCGGTAAGCGTTGCGGGCGACACCATCACCGTCGGCGGCCGTGACGAGCACATCCCGCGCCGCCTGCTCGATTTCCTGAAGCGCGAGGCGCGGCAGAATCTCGAGGCGCGCACGCTCGAATTCGCGGCGAAGATCGAGTCGCGGGTGCGCCGGGTTTCGGTGCGCGACACCGCGAGCCGCTGGGGCTCGTGCTCGGCGAACAAGACGATCTCCTATTGCTGGCGCCTGATCCTGGCGCCGGATTTCGTGCGCGACTATGTGGTGGCGCATGAGGTCGCGCATCTGCGCGAGATGAACCATGGGCCGAAATTCTGGGCGCTGGTGAAGGGTCTGGTGTCCGATATCGAGGCGCCGCAGCGCTGGCTGCGCAAGAACGGCGTGCTGCTGCACCGGTACGGGGCGTAACCCAAACTTACCTCCCCACGATGGGGAGGTGGGACCGCGCTACTCGTGTCTCAGCGCTTCGATCGGGTCCATGCGGGCGGCTCTGCGTGCGGGGAAGAAGCCGAAGGCGACGCCGACGCCGGCCGAGAACAGCACCGCGATCACGATGATCCCCGGCGAGACGATGAAGGGGACGTCGAGCACATTGGCGAGTGCCGCCGAGCCGGCAAGGCCCAGCACCACGCCGACGATGCCGCCGGACGCCGACATCACCACGGCCTCGATCAGGAATTGCAGCAGCACGTCGCGGGCACGGGCGCCGATGGCGAGGCGGATGCCGATCTCGCGGGTGCGCTCGGTCACCGAGACCAGCATGATGTTCATGATGCCGATGCCGCCGACCAGCAGGCTGACCGCCGCGACGGCGGAGAGGAAGGCGGTGAGCACGCCGGTGGTGGTGGTGATGACCGAGGAGATCTCCTGAAGGTCGTTGACCGAGAAATCGTCGGCGGCGCCGTCGGCAATGTGGCGGCGCGAGCGCATCAGGGTGGTGATCTGTTCCTTGACGCGCGGGATGTCCGAAGCATCGCCCACCGAAAGCCAGATCGTGTTGACGCCGTTGTTGCCGGCGAAGCGGCGTTGCACCGCGTGCAGCGGCATGAGGACGAGATCGTCGGGATCGCCGCCGAGGCTCGACTTGCCTTTGGCCACCAGCACGCCGATGACCTCGCAGGCGACCTTGTCGACGCGCATCTTCTGGCCGACGGGATCGCTGTCGCCGAAGAGATCCTCGCGCACCGTCTCGCCCAGGATGCAGACCGGCTTTCCGGAGCGGACTTCGGAGAGCGAGAATTCGCGGCCGAGCGCGATCTGCCAGTCGCGGGCGGTGAAATAGGGAATGGTCGCGCCGCCAAGCGTGGTGATGCGGTTGCGGTTGCCGAGCACGGCGACGGCGGAGCGCGATACCGACGGCGCAACGGCGGAAAGCCCGCTGATGCCGCGCTCGATCGCGTCGGCATCGGCTTCGGTGAAATCGTTGGCGGCGCTCGGCGGACCGCGGCGCAGGCCCGGCGTCACGAAGAGCAGGTTGCGGCCCATGGTCGAGATCGTCGAAGTCACGCTCTGCGTCGCGCCGTTGCCGAGCGTCACCATCGCGATCACCGCGGCGACGCCGATGACGATGCCGAGCGTGGTCAGCCCGGCGCGCATGAGATTGTTCCGGATCTCGCGCAACGCGAGCATGAAGGCGTTGGCGATCATGCGCGGCTTCCGCTGTCGGAGGCGATACGGCCGTCGAGGAAGCGGATCTGCCGCTTGGCATAGGCGGCGACGTCTTCCTCATGCGTCACCAGTACGATGGTGATGCGCTGTTCGCGGTTGAGCGTGGCGAGCAGCTCCATGATCTCGCGGGTCTTGCTGCTGTCGAGATTGCCGGTCGGCTCGTCGGCGAACATGACCGACGGATTGGTGACGAGGGCGCGGGCGATGGCGACGCGCTGCTGCTGGCCGCCGGAGAGCTCGGCCGCGGTGTGGTCGGCGCGTTGCGCGAGGCCGACCTTGTCGAGCGTCGCGAGCGCGAGGCGGCGGCGCTCGGCCCGCGGCACGCCGCGATAGATCAGCGGCAGTTCGAGATTCTCTTCCGCCGTGGTGCGCTTGAGCAGATTGAAGCCCTGGAAGACGAAGCCGATATTGTCGCGGCGCAGGAGCGCGCGTTCGTCCTGGCTCATCTGGCCGACATCGTGGCCCTTGAAGAGATAGGTGCCGCCGGTCGGCGTATCGAGGCAACCGAGGATATTCATGCAGGTCGACTTGCCCGAACCCGACGGACCCATCACGGCGACGAACTCGCCGTCCTGGATGTCGAGATCGATGCCGTCGAGCGCGGCGACACGCGCCTCGCCGCTGCCATAGATCTTGGTCACCCCCCGAAGGGCGATGAGGGCTTGCTCTGCCACGGATGTCCCTTGATTTCGGTCACCACCTCGTCGCCGGGCTTGAGATTGCCCTTGAGGATCACGGTCGAATTGCCGTCGGTCGCGCCGAGCTGGATGTCGCGCGGCACGAGGCTGCCGCCGGATTTCACCCAGACCCGGCCCCACATGATGCCGGCCTGCGGCGCCGGCGCGGACGGTGCCTTCGCCTTCACGTCGTCGGACGGAACGAAGCGCAGCGCCGCGTTGGGCACGAGGTCGGCGTTGTGAATGACGCTGGCGGCGAGGTCCGCGGTCGCGGTCATGCCGGGCTTGAGCAGGCCTTCGCGGTTCTCGACGATCAGCACGCCCTGATAGGTCACGACGCCCTGCACGGTCTTGGGCGCGTTGTGGATCGAGATCAGCTTGGCGGCGAAGCGGCGCGAGGGATAGGCGTCGACGGTGAACCAGGCGGAGGTGCCGGCGCGCAGCACGCCGACATCGGCTTCGTCGATATCGACGTCGAGCTCCATCTGCGAGAGATCGGAGGCGAGGGTGAACAGCACCGGCGTGGTCATCGCCGCGACGACGGTCTGGCCGGCGGAGACCTTGCGATCGAGCACGACGCCGTTGATCGGCGAGTAGATCGTCGCCTTGGCGAGCGTCGTCGCATTGGCGTTGACCTGGGCGCGGGCGAGCTTCACGCCGGCATCGGCGCGGGCGAGATCGGCGTTGGCGGAGTCGAGTTCCTGGCGCGAGGCGGCATTCGCCCGCATGAGCGCCGCGACGCGGGTGCGGGTCTGGGAGGCCTGGACCAGCGTCGCGACCGCCTGGGACAGCGCGGCGCGCGACTGGGCGAGCGCGGCTTCGAAATTCTCGGTGTTGATGCGGGCGAGCTTCTCGCCCTTCTTCACATGGTCGTTGAAGTCGACATAGAGCGCGTCGATCTTGCCCGAGACCTCAGCGCCGACATCGACCTGGTCGCGCGGGGCGAGCGTGCCGGTGGCGCTGACGGTGAGGGCGAGGTCGCCATGGGTAACGGGCTTGGTCAAATACTCGACCGCGGTGCTGCCGCCGAACAGGAAGCGCAGTACCAGCAGCGCGACCAGCGTGCCGCCGCCGATCCAGAGCCATTGCTTGCGGGTGAGCCGGGATGCGCGCTCACGCAATGCCGCGATGCGGCCGCCGATGTCGATGTTCGCCAACGCGCCTTAACCCCAATACCGCCCGGAGAGGTAGTAAGCCGGCCCGCAGAGTGCAATCGGAAAACCGGACAAATTTCCGGGAATTGGCCGGTTCCGCGCGCCTTGGATGCCGCAGGGCAAAAACCGAGGGTTACAAATGCGTATGTTTAACGCCCGTTAATACTTCGATCCTAGAACCGGGCCGTGGCGGCGGATGGCGATCCGCGCCCGCGAGGTCGGTGCATGGCGCGCAAGGCGAATTCCGGAGGAGAGGGCGGCGGACCGCGCGAAAGCCTGTCGCCGCCTCCGCCGCCGAAGAAAAAGCACCGGGCCTGGCCCTATGCGCTGCTGCTGCTGCTTGCCTGGGGCGGGATCTTCGGCGCGGTGTTCTGGTCGCATTTTCTGTCAGACCTGCCCGATACCACGAAGCTGCTGGTCAAGGGCTCGACCCAGGACGTCACGCTGCTCGACGATCGCGGCCGGCTGATCGCGCGGCGCGGACTGACCCAGGGCGAGCGGGTCGATGTCGGCCGGCTGCCCTCCTATGTTCCCAATGCCTTCATCGCGATCGAGGATCGCCGCTTCCGCTCGCATTTCGGTCTCGATCCCATCGGCCTGGTGCGTGCCGCTTACGAGAATATGGTCGCGGGCCATGTCCGCCAGGGCGGCTCGACGCTGACCCAGCAGCTCGCCAAGAACCTCTTCCTGCAGCCCAACCGCACCTTCGAACGCAAGATGCAGGAGGCGATGCTCGCGCTCTATCTGGAGTCGCGCTATTCGAAGGACCAGATCCTCACGCTCTATCTGAACCGCGTGTATTTCGGCGCCGGCGTCTACGGCATCGAGGCGGCGGCGCAGCGCTTCTTCGGCAAGCATGCCGAGGAGCTGTCGCTGACCGAAGCGGCGATGCTGGCGGGAAGCGTGAAAGCGCCGGCGCGCTACAATCCGCTCGCCGATGCCGATGCCTCGATGGACCGCGCGCAGGTCGTGCTGCGCGCGATGGAAGATTCCGGCTTCATCGACGAGAAGACGCGGGCCGAGGCGGCGGCGACGCGGCCGCGCGTGGTGCGCGGCTCGGGTACGCCGGGTTCGGGCTATTTCGCCGACTGGGTGCTCAGCCGCATCGCCGGCTATGTCGCGGACGACAACGACTCGCTGATCGTCGAGACGACTTTCGATCTCGACGCCCAGGCCGAGGCGGAGCGCGCGGTGGCGCAAGGCCTTGCCGCGGACGGGCCGAAGCTTCATGCGAGCCAGGCGGCCCTGGTGGCGCTGACGCCGGACGGCGCAATCCGCGCCATGGTCGGCGGGCGTTCGTATGAGGCGAGCACATACAATCGCGCGACCGATGCGGTGCGCCAGCCGGGCTCGGCATTCAAACCTTTCGTCTATCTCGCCGCCTTCGAGCATGGCCGCACGCCGGACGATGTGATGATCGACGGGCCGGTCGACATCCATGGCTGGAAGCCCTCCGACTATGAAGGAAAGTTCGAGGGCCCGATGTCGCTGACGCGGGCCTTCGCCAAATCGTCCAACGTGATCGCGGCGCAGCTCACTGCGGAGATCGGCGCGGCCACCGTGGCGCGCACGGCGCACCGGCTCGGCATCTCGTCGCCACTGCAAGAGGTTGCGTCGCTGGCGCTCGGCACCTCGGGCGTGACGCCGCTCGAGCTCACATCGGCCTATGTGCCCTTCGCCAATGGCGGCCATGGCGTGGTGCCGCATACGATCCTGCGCATCCGCACGCGCAGCGGAAAGATTCTCTACACGCGCGACACCCAGGGACAGGGCGACGTCGTCGCGCCGGCCAACCTGCAGCAGATGACGCGGCTGATGAGCGAGACGGTGATCAGCGGCACAGGCCGGGCCGCGTCGCTCGCGGGCCGTCCGACCGGCGGCAAGACGGGTACGACGCAGGATTTCCACGATGCCTGGTTCGTCGGCTTCACCGCGGACCTCGTCTGCGGCGTGTGGATCGGCAATGACGACAATTCACCGATGAAGCATGCGACGGGCGGCACGCTGCCGGCGCGCATCTTCCACAATTTCATGACCGCGGCGGAACAGGGCATTCCGGTGCGGCCGCTTGCGGGTTCGATTGCCGTCGCCGCCGCCGCGCCGCCGCCTGAGGGAACGCAGCCCGCCGATACCGAGCCGCCGGATTCCGATGTCGAAACCCCGGCGCCGAAGAAACCGGACTCGATCGAAGACCTGATCAACGGCCTGTTCGGCGGCAAGTAGGCTGGCCAGACTCCGAGCGTTTTAAGGGGCGTTTCCGGGCATTCGTTTGCTGAAGAGAAAATCTCCGTCATGGGCGGGTTTAACCCGCCCATCCATCCGGCACGTGTCTACGCGCCGGAATGGCTCTTTCAGCATCCGCTGACGCGGATGCGATGGATGGGCGGCCGCCCATGACGGGATGAATTTGAATCCAAATAAAAGGACCGGCACTCTCTTCAGGAGCGCCGGTCTCTCTCATTTCGTCAGCCTGGCTTCCTATTCGTCGTCGTCATCGTCGTCGTGATGCGGCGGCATCGGCGGGATGGGCGGCGCAGGCGGGACCGGCTTGACCGAGGGTCCGTCGATACGATCGCCGATCTGAACTGAAGCCATGCCATCGTTGCTCAGCTTGCCGCGATAGGCCTTGATCCGGACATTGCCCGAACCGAGCGCGGAGATGCGCGGATTGACCGCGACGCCGCCGAAGTAGAAATCGCCGGCGCCGAAGATCTCGACATGCAGCGGATCGGCGACGCCGTCGGCGATCTTCACATTGCCCGAGCCCGCGATCGACACCTTCACCGGACCGTTGACCTTGGAGGCGGTGAAATCGCCGGAGCCGGCGATCGACACGCCCACGCCGCCGGTGATCGCACCGATCTGCGTGTCGCCGGAGCCTGCGATGTCGGCCTCGACGCTGCCGGCGTGGCCGGCCGTGACACGGCCCGATCCCGCGATCTCGAGGCGAAGGTCGCCCGCCACATCGGCGATCGAGATCTTGCCGGAGCCGGCCATCGACACGCGCGCCTTGCTGACCCGCCCGACCGTGGCGTCGCCCGCTGTGGTCTCGAGCCGGACAGGTCCATAGGTGTCGCCGACGGTGGCGTTGCCGACGAGGTCCTCGACCCGGACATCGGTGCCCTTCGGCACGGTGATCTTGATGAACAGCTTGCCGTCATTGTCGTTGTGGACGTTCGAGAAATCGAACCACTGCTTCCAGTCCCAGACATTGAAGGTGACATCGCCGCTGCCGGTGATGCGCAGAACGTTGCCGTCGGTGCGGATCTTGAGACCGGCGACGAGGTCCTTGTTGCCGGAGACATCGACCTTCATCGGCCCGTCCTGGACATTGACGCGGACATTGCCGACGACATCGTCCACCCGCAACGCGTTTGCGTTGAAGCTCTTGGTCGGCCAGACCACCCAGCCATTGTCCGAGGCCATCGCCGGCAGGACGAGGATCGCCGCCACTGCCGCTCCGATAGCCATCGACGGAATTCCGCTACGCATCGTGTTCGCCTCCAGGGCGCCGTTCTAATCGCAAGTGACACATAGGTGGTCCCCATTAGTGAGGCACGAACGCTCATTTTGCGAGTCTGCCATGCCGAAACGGAAGGGGAACAAACTAGTGCGCGGCGGGATCACGGCATCAGACGGTAGCCGCCGCTCTCGGTGATGAGCAGGCGGGCCTGGCCGGGGTTGGTCTCGATCTTCTGGCGCAGACGGTAGATGTGGGTTTCCAGCGTGTGCGTCGTCACCGCCGGGTTGTAGCCCCAGACCTCGTGCAGCAGCGTCTCGCGCGGAACCGTGTCGCCCGAGCGATAGAGGAATTTGAGGATGTTGGTTTCCTTCTCGGTCAGCCGGACTTTCTTGCCGTCGGGCTGGACGAGGACCTTGGCGCTCGGGCGGAAGGTGTAGGGACCGATGCGGTAGACCGCTTCTTCGCTCTGGCCGTGGCTGCGCAGATGCGCATGCACGCGGGCCATCAACACGGCGAAACGAAAGGGCTTGGTGACGTAGTCGTTGGCGCCCGATTTCAGGCCGCGGATCGTGTCGTCGTCGCTGTCCGCCGCGGTCAGCAGGATGATCGGTGCGGTGACGCCGCTGTCGCGTAAGTCGCGGCAGAGCTCGCGCCCGTCGCCATCGGGCATGCTGACGTCGAGGATCATGAATTCGTAGAGACCCTCCTGCGCGCGCGCCTTTGCATCGGCGCAGTTGGAGGCTTCGACGATGGTGTAGAGACCTTCGCTCGCGAGCTGCTCGGCGAGCGAGGCACGCAGCATGGCATCGTCATCGGCAAGAAGGACGCGCTTGGCGCTTGGCATGTATGTACAGATTCCGGGTCGAAAGAGGCGGGGCAATCTACCCGGTTTCGCCGCCCCGGTGTATGTGAATTCGGCGATGACATCTTCCGTCTCAAACAGCCTCGTCGACCGCGTGATTCTTGCCGTGGATGCGTTCCGCCGCGGCCGGCCGGTGGTGATCCGCGGCGCGGGCGGCGCTCAACTGGCCTATTCGGCCGAGACGTTGACGCCGCGTGCCCTGGCATCGATGCAGGGAAAACGTCCGCCGCGCCTTGTGCTGGCGCATGCCCGCGCGCGAACGCTCAAGATTCGTCTGTACACGCCCGAAGTGGTGGCGCTGGAGGCCGGCGCCGATCTCGACGTCGCGCGGTTGCGCGCCATCGCCGATCCGACCGACGATCTCACCTATCCGATCAAGGGACCGTTCGAAACCGTGCGCGAAACGCTGCCGCAAGCCTATTCCGCGGCGGTGAAGCTGGCCAAGCTCGCAGGCCTCCTGCCGGCGGCGCTGATGCGTCCGGCGCGGGCCGCGCCGAAGAACGCGGTGACGCTGAAGGCGTCCGACATCTTCGGTTACGAATCCGAGATCGTCCGTACCCTGAAGATCGTGGCTCGGGCGCGCGTGCCGCTCGAAGGCGCGGAGAAGACCGAGCTGATCTCGTTCCGGCCCGAAGACGGCGGGCCGGAGCACTATGCGATCCTCATCGGCGCGCCGCCGACGGGCAAACCGGTGCTGGCGCGGATGCATTCGGAATGCTTCACCGGCGACCTGCTCGGCTCACTGAAATGTGACTGCGGCCAGCAGCTGCGCGGTGCGATCGAGGCGATCGCCAAGGCGGGCGGCGGGGTGCTGCTCTATCTCGCGCAGGAGGGCCGGGGCATCGGCCTGATCAACAAGCTGCGCGCCTACCGCCTGCAGGACCAGGGCTTCGACACCATCGATGCGAATGAGCGGCTCGGCTTCGAGGCGGATGAGCGGCAATACGGGCTGGCGGCGGCGATGCTCAAGCTGCTCGGCTACACATCCGTGCGGCTGATGACCAACAATCCGGAAAAGGTCGCCGGGCTGAAGGCGGCGGGCGTGAAGGTGGCGGCGCGGGTGCGGCACGCCTTTCCGGACAACGTGCACAACCGCGCCTATCTCCAGACCAAGGCGGCACGGGCCGGGCATCTGCTTTAGCGGCCGGTGCGCCGCACCGCGTTATAGACCACGGCCGATGGCAAAAGGGTTCAGCGTCGGAACGTCGAAGTCTGCAAAGTCACGCAGGTTGCGGGTAACGACGGTCAAATTGTGAACGATGGCCGTCGCCGCGATCATGGCGTCCTCGATCAGGTCGTCCGGCCTGCGATGCATGAGGCGCGCCCAGATCCGGAACGATCGCGTATCCATGCCGAGAACATTGTAGGTATCCGCAACGCTCTCCAGCCAGGCTTCGATCTCGTCGGCCCTCGCTTTGTCTCGTTCGCGGGTCATCTCGATGCCGGATTGAATCTCGCCAACCGTCACGGCGGAGATGTGCAAGTCCTCGTCGCGCCGGTCGCGAAGCCAGGCGAGCACTGCGCCGTGCGGGCGAACGCGCCGCAGTTCCGAGACAATGTTGGTGTCGAGCAGATACATGGTGGTCAGAGGAGTTCGGTTGCTTTCCGCCGCCGCCGTCCGCCGCGCGGCGGAAGGTTCAGTTCTCCTCGGGCCTGCTCGCTCAAGAGCAACTCTTTCAGCGTGGGCTTGGCGGCACTATGAAGTCTCTGCCAATCGGTCGCCGGCACGAGGACGGCCGTTTCGGCACCGCGTTTGGTGACGAGCTGCGGACCTTCCCGCAGACAGGTTTCCAGCATCTCGCTAAAGCGAGATTTTGCGTCTTGAACGGGCCAGGTCCGCACCGACGTCTCCTCGAACAGACTAGTCATTTAACTAGTCATTATCGTCCGCCGTGGCAAGCGCGTGAGTCCCCGGGGCGGCCATGCCGGAAAGGACCGCCGTTGCCGGTCCATGCGATGCCCGGCAAGGCTTGCCGGGCCGGGCGGCCGCTGCCAATGAAATCAGCAGCTTGCCTCTGGCAGGGTGTTTGCACCGTCCGGAGGCATGAGCTTCGTCGACTTCTCGGCCCATGCCGTCAATCCGACCGCCGCCGGGCAGCACCCGGCTGCGGCGGCGGCCGCGCAGGCGACGGCCGCGGGCACCGAAGACGACAGCCTGACGTTCGGCGACATCCTCGATGTGGTGAACCCGCTGCAGCATTTCCCGATCGTCGGCACGCTCTATCGCGCCATCACCGGCGACACGATCAAGACCCTGCCCAAGATCGCGGGCGATGCGCTGTTCGGCGGCATTCCGGGGCTCGCTTCGTCGGTCGCGGATTCGATCTTCCAGAAGGTCACCGGCAAGAATGTCGGCGACACAGTGCTCGCCTTCGTCGAGGACGCGTTCTCTTCCGGCGACACCAGGGTGGCGGACAACGCCACGAACGAAGCGACGCCGGCGATCCAGACACCGGACATCGGCAACCTGCCGGTTCCCAGCCTTCCGGTCGGCGACGCGAGCGAACTCGCCGCCGTGATGCCGACGCCGGTGCAGATTCCCAATCTGCCGGTGCCGAGCCTGCCGGTAACGGACGCGAACACTATCGCTGCCGCCACGCCGCAGGACGCGATCCTTGTGCCGGGGCAGGAGTCGCTGCTGCTGGCGCTCAACCGCAACGGCGTCGACCAGGATGTCGCGCTGCGCGCCGCCGATGCCTATCGGCGCAACGTGCTCGGGCTGCACGGTTCGCTCAACTGAGCTAGCCTTCCCGCATGAATGTGCTCGTGACGCCGAAGGATGGCGCGGCTCTGCTCGACTGGGGCGCAGGCGCGCGCCGCGCCGCCGTGGGACGCAGTGGCATCGGCGTGAAACGGCGCGAAGGCGACGGCGTTACGCCGCTCGGCACCTATCCGCTGCGCAGGCTCTATTGGCGGGCGGACCGGATCGAATGGCTCGTCACCGGACTGCCCATCAAGGCGATTGCGCGCGACGACGGCTGGTGCGATGCGCCGGGCGATCCGAACTACAACCGCCTCGTCAAACGGCCCTATGCGGCGAGCAGCGAGACTCTGTGGCGCGACGACGGGTTATACGATCTCTTGGTGACGATCGGATTCAACGACGATCCGGTGGTGGATGGCGCGGGGAGCGCGATTTTCCTCCACGCGGCGCGGCCGGATTATGGGCCGACGGAAGGCTGTATCGCGCTCGCGAAAGCGGATCTGCTCGAACTTCTCATGCGGCTCGCGCCGGGCGACACGCTTACGGCTGCGCTTTAGGGCGTTCGCCGAAGATCGCGCTGCCGACACGGACATGGGTCGCGCCGAAGCGGATCGCGGTCTCGAAATCCCCTGACATGCCCATCGAGAGCAGGGGCAGGTCGTGATCGCGTGCCAGCTTTTGCAGAAGTGCGAAATGCGGCGCGGGCGCCTCGTCGGCGGGCGGGATGCACATCAGGCCCTTGAGCGGCAGGCCGATGTCGCGGGCATGGGCGATGAGCGCACCGGCTTCGCGCGGCTGAACGCCGGCCTTCTGCGGCTCCTCGCCGGTGTTGACCTGGATGAAGACGTAGGGTGAGCGGCCGGTGCGATCCATCTCGGCCCGCAGCACGTCGGCGAGCCTGACGCGGTCGAGGGTCTGGATCGCATCGAACAGGAGCACCGCTTCGCGTGCCTTGTTGGTCTGGAGCGGGCCGATGAGGTGGAGTTCGATATCGGCGTATTCCTCGTGCAGCTTCGGCCATTTGCCCTGCGCTTCCTGGACGCGGTTCTCGCCGAAGACGCGCTGGCCGGCGATCAGCGCGGGATGGATCGCGTCGGGGCCATGCGTCTTGGTCACGGCGACGAGCGTGGTCGCTGCTGCGGGCTTGATCGCCGCCTTTCGCGCCGCTTCGATGCGCGCGATGATGTCGGAGAGGTTTTCGTTGATCGTTTCGGGGGACATGTGACGGAGGCTCTGGCGCGGCGCAAACTAGCAAGCGCGGCGGCGCGTCTCAACGCGCGGCACCGGATGGCGGGATTGCTGCCGGCGCTGGTGCTGTTCACCGACGACGAGCGCCTTGCCGATCCGCTTGCCGCGGCGACGGCGCTGCCCAGAGGCGCGATGATCGTGGTGCGCGCACGCGACGCGGCGCGGCGGGAGACGTTGGCGCGCGATGTTATCGGCGTGGGGCGCGGTCTGGTCGTCCTGATCGCGGACGATCCGGCGCTCGCCGCGAAGCTCGGTGCCGACGGCATACATTTGCCGCAGCGGCGAGGGCGCGAGGCGGCGCATTGGCGTGCGCTGCATCCGCGCTGGCTGATCACTGCCGCGGCGCATGGCGCAATCGCCGGCGATGCGGCGCTCGATGCGCTGTTTCTTTCGAACGTGTTCGCGACGGCGTCGCATCCCGGCCGTGGCGCGCTCGGGGCGCGGCGGGCGAACGCGCTGGCGCAGCGCTGCCCCTTGCCGGTCTACGCGCTCGGCGGCATCGATGCGCGCAATGCGCGGCTGCTGCATGGGTTTGTCGGACTGGCGGCGATCGGCGCGCTGGCGGTCTAGATGTTTATGACCGCGTGCAGGAAGAGGGCGTGCATGCCGAGGCGGTGCGGCGCGCCGTTGTAGAAGGTGCCGCTGTCGCGGGTGTAGATCAAGCGCTGCCAGCCGCCCGAGAGCTGCAGGTTGCTGTTCACCTGATAGGCGGCATCGACTTCGTAGGCGTGGATGCCGAGTGTCGGCGCGCCGAGTGCGCCATCGGCGATGCCGTGGCCGAACTCGCCGCCGAGCGACCAGGAGCCGCGGGTGAGAACGGTGCTGAGATGCAGGCTGCGCGTCGCGCCGGTGGTGAAAGCATTGTTGATGTCGAAGGTGTAGCTGTTGGCCTCGCGATACGCGCCGCCGAAGGCGAGGCGGGTGTCGTCGTCGATATCCCAGTCGGCCTCGGCGCCGAGGCCCCAATCGGTCAGGCCGGCATGGCCCGCGGTCTTGCGGTCGCCATGGCCGACGGTGAAGCCGGCGGAGCTGTGCAGGGTGACCGGGCCGAAGCTGTCGGTGTAGCTGATCGCGCCTTCCCACAGGCTCTTCTGGCGGTTGAGGATGTTCGGGCCGTTGTTGACGAAGGGCAGGACATCCTTGCCTTCCGATGGCGTGAAGGAGAATCCGACCTGCACGCCGAAGAGGCGCGGCGTGAAGTAGGAGATCTTGGCGTAGTTGAGCGAGGATTCGACGGCGCTGTTGAGCGCGAAGACGTCGATGACCGCGCCTCCCGTGGACGGATCGCGGAAGAAGGTCGCGTTCGGATTGTCGAGCGAGACCTCGCCGTTGACGGTCGGGCCGGTGACCGCGAGCTGGTAGGCGGCGCCATCGGCCATGCCGACCTCGACCCGGCCGAGCCCGGTCTGCATCACGCCATAGAGCTTGGCGAGAAGATCGCTGCCGTAATTGTCGCCGGACAGACGGTCGTGGAAGAGCGAGAAGGTGCCCTTCACGCCGAGCGAAAGGCCGCTGTCATAGTCGCGCTGCAAGCTGGCATTGAGCTGGGCCGCGCCGGTCCCGCCCCAGCTGTCGGACGGCTTCGGCTGGTCGGCATCGAACACCGAGCCCTGGACCTGGCCGCCGATGGTGTAGCTCAGGTCTCCCACCATCCCGTCGAGCGGCGAGAGGTTCCAGTCGTCCCACGCGGCGGCGGCAGGACCTGAAACCAGCAGGGCAAGGGCGGTGCCGGCGAGGAACGAGACGCGCATGCGGAGGATTTCCGGTCGGATTGCCCGCCTATATGGCACAAGTCCGGCCGAAAGGGATTACGGTCCCGTCATTAGCCTTGATGGGTCAGATGGTTGCGCCGTTTCGGGCGGCCATCTATAAGCGCGAGCACCGCGTTTCCGGCGCCGACCCCGGCCCAATCGCGTCTGTCGACCCTTTGTGAAAGCGGCCCTATGCGAATTCTGACCGTCTGCGCCCTGGTTCTGGCCCTGGCCGCCTGCAGCTCGGACAACACGATGCCGGAGACCGGCGGCTCGACCGCGATTTCGGCCGATGCCGGCGCGCGCACCCTGGGTGTAAATTCCTATCTGTGGCACGCCTCGCTCGACACGCTGTCCTTCATCCCGCTGGCCTCGGCCGATCCCTTCGGCGGCGTGATCATCACCGACTGGTACACAGCCCCGCAGGCGCCGAACGAGCGCATGAAGGTCACGATCTACATTCTCGACCGTGCCCTGCGCGCCGACGGGCTGAAGGTCGCCGTGTTCCGTCAGACCAAGACCGACACCGGCTGGAGCGACGCCACGGTTTCGAACGACACCGCGACCCGGCTCGAGGATGCCATCCTGACGCGCGCCCGCGAGCTTCGACTTGCGAGCCAGAGCAACTAATCTCTTTTTTGGTCGCGCAATTTTACGGAAAACCGGCTTCCACTTTTCCGAATTGCGCTCCAGCAAATCGCTGTAGCCTGATCCGTGCCGGAGGCCTCAGCGCCTCAAAGTTCCGGCACCGAAAAGGTCATTGAGCGATGGCGCGGTACAACGCCAAGGAATCCGAACAACGCTGGCAGCGCGAATGGGATTCGCGCGGAGCCTTCGTCACGACCAACGATACGTCCAGACCCAAATGCTACGTGCTCGAGATGTTCCCCTATCCGTCGGGGCGCATCCATATGGGCCATGTGCGCAACTACACGATGGGCGACGTCATCGCGCGGTTCCGGCGCTCGCAGGGTTACAACGTGCTGCATCCGATGGGCTGGGACGCCTTCGGCCTGCCGGCGGAGAACGCGGCCCGCGACAATTCCAAATCGGGCAAGAACGCCGGGATCAATCCGCGCGAATGGACTTACGCCAATATCGATTCGATGCGCAGCGAGCTGAAGATGCTCGGCCTCGCGATCGACTGGACGCGCGAATTCGCGACCTGCGATGCGAGCTATTACGGCCATCAGCAGAAGCTATTCCTCGACTTTCACAAGGAAGGACTGGTCTACCGCTCCGAAGCCGACGTGAACTGGGATCCGGTCGACATGACCGTGCTCGCCAACGAGCAGGTGATCGACGGGCGCGGCTGGCGCTCGGGCGCGCTCGTCGAGCGCAAGAAGCTGAACCAGTGGTTCTTCCGTATCACGCGCTATTCGGAGGAATTGCTGCAGGCGCTCGACGGCCTCGAGAAGTGGCCGGAGAAGGTGCGCATCATGCAGCGCAACTGGATCGGCCGCTCCGAAGGCCTGCGCTTTACCTTCGATCTTTCGAACGATGAAAAGCTGGACGTGTTCACGACGCGGCCGGACACGCTGTTCGGCGCGAGCTTCGTCGCGCTCTCGCCCGATCATCCGCTGACGGAGGAACTGGCGAAGACCGATCCGAAGCTGGTCGAGTTCATCGCCGAATGCCGGCGCACCGGCACGGCCGAAGCGGAAATCGAGACCGCGGAGAAGCTCGGCTACGACACCGGGCTGACGGCGGCGCATCCCTTCGATCCGAACTGGAAGCTGCCGGTGATGGTCGCGAATTTCGTGCTGATGGGTTACGGCACCGGCGCGATCTTCGGCTGCCCGGGCCACGACCAGCGCGACCACGATTTCGCCCGCAAATATCACCTGCCGATCACGGCAGTGGTGGTGCCGGAAGGCGAAGACCCCAAGACGTTCAGCGTGGCGAACGAGCCCTATGTCGGGCCGGGCAAGCTGGCGAATTCACGCTTCCTCGACGGGATGGATGTCG
Organism: Pseudomonadota bacterium; assembly: GCA_018241025.1. Lineage (GTDB taxonomy): Bacteria > Pseudomonadota > Alphaproteobacteria > Micropepsales > Micropepsaceae > Rhizomicrobium. The sequence goes on along the minus strand of JAFEEQ010000004.1, from coordinate 25,532 downwards.
AAGCGGCGAAGAAGGAAATCGCGACGCGGCTGGAAGCGGCGGGACGCGGCAAGCGCACGGTGAATTATCGTCTGCGCGACTGGCTGGCCTCGCGCCAGCGCGCCTGGGGCTGTCCGATCCCGATGGTGCATTGCGCGAAATGCGGTGTTGTGCCGGTGAAGGAAAGCGACCTGCCGGTGAAGCTGCCGGACGATCTGGATTTCAATGCGCGCGGAAATCCGCTCGACGCGCATCCGACCTTCAAGCACACGACCTGCCCGGCCTGCGGCGGCAAGGCGGTGCGCGATACCGACACGCTCGACACGTTCGTGGATTCGTCCTGGTATTTTGCGCGCTTTGCCGATCCGACGGCGAGCGATCCGGTGAACCGCGAGGCGGTGAATTACTGGCTGCCGGTCGATCAGTATATCGGGGGCATCGAGCATGCGATCCTGCATCTGCTCTATGCGCGGTTCTTCACCCGCGGGCTGCATGCGACGGGCTGGACCAAGATCGACGAGCCTTTTGCCTCGCTCTTCACGCAGGGCATGGTCTGTCACGAGACCTACAGCGTCGCCGACGACAGCGCGACCGGCTCGCACTATGTCGAGCCGGTGGAGGTCGAGAAGCGCGGCGAGAAGGCCTTCCTGAAGGGCACGAGCACCGAAGTGATCGTCGGCTCCTCGGAGAAGATGTCGAAGTCGAAGAAGAACGTCGTCGCGCCGATGGGCATGATCGACATCTACGGCGCCGACGCGATCCGCTGGTTCATGCTCTCCGATTCACCACCCGAGCGCGACACCGACTGGTCGGAGCAGGGCGCCGAGGGCTGCTGGAAGTTTGTCCAGCGCATCCACCGCCTGGTGACCGAGGCCGAAGGCATCGCGCCGGTGGGCGCGAAGATCGGCGAAGCGACCGGTGTATCGCTGGAGCTGCGCCGCGCGACGCATCGTGCGATTGCGGCGGTGACGGAAGATCTCGAGCATCTGCGCTTCAACCGCGCGGTGGCGCAGATCTATACGCTGGCAAATGCGATTCAGCAGGCGTCGAACGCCGATCCGGCGGTGCGGCGCGAGGCGCTGGAAGCCATCGTGCTGCTGTGTGGCCCGATGATGCCGCATATGGCGGAGACCTGCTGGGAATCGCTCGGCCACAAGACGCTGCTGATCGAAACGCCCTGGCCGAAGGCCGATGCATCGCTGACCAAGTCGGAGAGCGTGACCATCGCGATCCAGGTCAACGGCAAGCGGCGCGGCGAGATCACCGTGGCCATCGGCGCGCCGGAGGATGAGGTCCGCACGGCCGCGCTGGCCGAGGACGGCGTGGTGCGCGCGCTCGAAGGCAAGGCACCGAAGAAGGTGATCGTGGTCCCGAACCGCATCGTGAACGTGGTGGCGTGATGGCTCTGCGCGGACTCGCCACGCTGGTGGCGCTGACCCTGCTCTCCGCCTGCGGGTTTCGCCCGCTTTACGGCGGCGTGAACGGGCAGATGCGCGATACGTTGGCGACGATCTATGTCGAGCCGATGCCCGACAAGATCGGCTACGAGCTGCGCAACAAGATGATCGACCTGCTCGACGGTCCGGGCACGCCGGGCGGGGCGCGCTATCACCTGAAGCTTTCATTGACGACGTCGACGCAGGGCATCGCGCTCCAGAACGCCGCGGCGGCAGGCCAGAGCACCGTGGTCACGCGCTACAACGATACGCTGACCGTGACCTATTCGCTCGTCGATACCGCGGGCAAGACGGTGATGAGCGGAACCGAAACCGCGCTCTCGGCCTACAACGTTCTGCCGTCGGGGCCCCAGGCGAATTACGGCACGCTGACCGCGCAGCAGGATGCCGAGCGCCGCGCCGCGGAGGACATCGCCCAACGCATCCTGTTCGATCTCAACGTCCACTTCACGCAGCGATGACCGAGGTCAAGGGCGCCAGCATCGACCGGACGCTGAGCCATCCGCCCAAGGGCCTGGTGGCGGCACTGCTCTACGGGCCCGATCAGGGACTGGTGCGCGAGCGGGCCGAGACGCTGATCAAATCGGTGGTGCCCAATCTCAAAGATCCGTTCCTGATCGCCGATCTCGATGACGGGGCGCTCGCCTCCGATCCGGCGCGGCTCGCCGACGAGGCGGCGGCGATTTCGATGCTGGGCGGACGGCGCGTGGTCAGGGTGCGCGGCGCGGGAAACAATCTCGCCAAGTTGTTCGAGCGCTTTCTCGATGCACCGAGCGGCGATGCGCTGGTGGTGGTCGAAGGCGGCGATCTGGCGAAGAGCGGCGCGCTGCCCAAGGTGTTTCTCGAAGCGGAGAACGCGGCGGCCATCGCCTGCTATGCCGATACGGCGCGCGACCTGCCCGATGTGGTGCGCGAGACGCTGAAGGCCGAAGGGCTCACAATCGCGCCCGATGCGCTGGCCGATGCGGTGTCGCGGCTCGGCTCGGATCGCGGCGTGACGCGGCGCGAGCTCGAGAAGCTGGCGCTCTATGCGCGCGGGCAGAAGCAGGTGACGCTCGACGACGTGCGCGCGGTGATGGGCGACGAGGCCGAGGCGCGCACCGAAGAGGCACTGGATGCCGCCGGCCGTGGCGATCTGAAGGCGCTCGATCTGGCGCTGGAGCGGCTCTGGCTTGCGGGGCTGTCGCCGGTTGCGATCGTGCGCATGGCGCTGTCGCATTTCCAGCGCCTCGCGCTGGTGAAGAGCGAGATGGAGAAGGGCGAGCCGGCCGATGCCGCGCTGCGCAAGCTGCGCCCGCCGGTGCATTTCATGCGCCAGAGCGCGTTCAAGATGCAGGTGAGTGCGTGGACCGGCGAGCGTCTGCTCGAAGCCTGCGACATGCTGCTGGAGACCGAAGCGCTGACCAAGACGACGGCAGTGCCGGCCGAGACGGTGACGGCGCGGGCGCTGTTCAACATCGCGGCGCTGGCGCGGAGCAAACGATAGACCCTCGCCCCCGCTTTGGCGGGGGAGAGGGCAGGGTGAGGGGGTGCCCGACACGTGCACCGGGCCTCAAATTTGGTAATTGTATTGGTGTCTCCCCCTCACCCCGGCCCTCTCCCCCGGAGGGGGAGAGGGAGAAACGCAGTTGCTCAAAGTCCGCATCATTCCCTGTCTCGACGTGAAGGACGGCCGCGTCGTCAAGGGGATCAACTTCGAGTCGCTGCGCGATGCGGGCGATCCGGTGGAGCAGGCGGTGGTCTATGACCGCGCGGGTGCGGATGAGCTCTGCTTCCTCGACATCACCGCGAGCCATGAGAAGCGCGGCATCCTGCTCGATGTCGTGCGGCGGACGGCGGATGTCTGCTTCATGCCGCTCACCGTGGGCGGCGGGGTGCGGACGCTGGAGGATATAAGGGCGCTGCTGCTCGCTGGCGCCGACAAGGTCTCGATCAACACAGAGGCGGTGCGGCGGCCGGAATTTGTGCGCGAGGCGGCGGAGAAATTCGGCAGCCAGTGCATCGTCGCGGCGATCGACGCCAAGCAGGGTTCGCATGCCCACAACCATCCGCCCTTCGAGGTCTTCACCCATGGCGGGCGCAACGCGACGGGGATCGACGCGGTGGCGCATGCGGTGAAGCTCGTCGAATACGGCGCGGGGGAGATCCTGCTGACCTCGATGGACCGCGACGGAACCAAAGTCGGCTACGACATTCCGCTCACCCGCGCGGTGGCCGATGCGGTTCCGGTTCCGGTGATCGCGTCCGGCGGTGTCGGCAAGCTCGAGGATCTGGTCGCGGGCGTGCGCGACGGCCATGCCAGCGCGGTGCTCGCGGCATCGATCTTCCACTTCGGCGAGGCGAGCATCGCCGATGCCAAGGCGGCACTCGCGAAAGCGGGATTGCCGGTGCGCCTCGCATGAGGAAGGATGCCGGCATGGAAGAGCCGCGTGTCGCGATCGTTCGCAGCTATCGTCCGGTCGCGGGCGTGCCGGATGCGCGCGCGGTGATGGCGCGGCGCGTGCCGCTGCGCCGTGCCATGACGGTGGAGCAGGCGTTCCGCGCCACGATGCTCGAATGCCTGGCGCAAGTGGCGGGCAATGCGCCGGCGATCCGGGCGCGCGATCCCAAAGGCGTGCATCAGATCCGCGTCGGCCTGCGCCGTTTGCAGATGGCGCTGAAGTCCTTCGGCGACTATGGCGCCAATCCGCGGCTGAAGGCGCTCGGGCGGCGGGGCCGGGTGATCGCCGATGCCTTCGGGCCGGCACGCGATCTCGACGTCTTCGCCGAGGAGATGTTCGCGCCGGTGATGCACGCCTATTCCGACCATGAATCTTTTCTCGCGCTAGCCCAGGCGTTGCGCCATGCGCGCGGCGAGGCGTGGGACGATGCGCTGTCGGAGGTGCTCAATCCGGACTTCGCGGCCTTCCTGAACGAGATCGCCGCGGCGGCCGAAAGCATGCCGCATGACGACACGAAGATCGGCAAGGTAAGCGACAAGGCGCTCACGGTGCACTGGACGAAGGCGAAGAAGCGCGGCCGCAAGACCGGCAAAGCGTTCGATGCGCGCGCCCATCGCCTGCGGGTCGCGCTCAAGAAGCTGCGCTACACGGCGGAATTCTTCGCCCCGCTCTATCCCGGGAAGAGAACCCAGCGTTACATCAAGGCGCTGAAGACGCTGCTCGACCGCTTCGGCGAGGCCAATGACGTGCAGGGGATCGAGAAGGTACTGGCGCGGCTCGGCGACGGGCCGGAGTTGCGTTACGCCGCCGGCATCGTCGCGGGCTGGCATGGCGCGCGCGAAGCGGCGCTGGGCAAGGCGGCGCTCGCCGACTGGCGGAAATTCCGGAAGCTCAAGCCGTTCTGGGATTGAGCGGAGGTCGGCGATCCTTCTCGATTTCCGGGGCCATTGTCTCCTTCATGGGCGGCTCAGGGCCGCCCATGACGGGTGATATAAATCGGGCTTGAGTCCAGATACCGTCGTTGCATTCGACGTCATCGCACGCTGTCGCTACTCACTGTGGCGGCCATCCATGATCACCTTGCTGCATGGGTGATCTTGCGTCCCCGGGACAAGCCCGGGGATGACGGTGGAGATGATGGAGCTCGATACGTCTCTCTATCGCGCGCTCAGCGGAACATTCAGGTCTGCGATGGTCGCCACGCCTTGCGCATCGATTTCCAAAATCAGCGCGCAACTCAGATCCAGCTTTGCTGGCATCGGGGTCAGCATGTCCCAGCTGGTGGCCAGCGTGTAGGCGCTGCGCAGGATGCCGCGATGGGCGATGGCGAGTGCGTCTTCGCCTTGCGCGCGGTCGCGCAGGAAATCGGCGACGCGGGCGAGCAGGTCGCGCGTGCTCTCGCCGCCCTTGGGCGTGAAGTCGATGCCGCGTCCGGCCTTCTCGAACGCGTCGGCGCCGTCGCGGGCGAGGATCTCCTCGCGGGTGAGACCTTCCCACTCGCCCCAATCGTGCTCGGTGAGGCGGGCGTCGGGGATGGCGTCGGGAAAGCCGAACAGCGCCGCGGTCTCGCGGGCACGGGTGAGCGGACTGGTATAGGCAAGGCCGAAGCCCGCCGGCGGCGCGAGCGCCGTCATCTTCGTGCGGCCTACGGCGCTCAGGGGCGTGTCGATGCGGCCCTGGATCCGGCCCTCTTCGTTCCAGTCGGTGGGGCCGTGGCGCAGGAAGGCGATGCGCAATTTGTGTTCCTCGAAACTTCGGGCACGATGCGGCCCCTTGATAGCAAAGAACGGAACCGCATGCGCCGCGTCATCGACAAGACCAAACCGGAGGATTTCCCGCCCAACGTCCAGGCCATCTTCAAGCGCTCGGCGCCGTGCTCGGCCTGGCTGAACCAGGAGCTGCTCGAAGTCGACGTCGAGGAAGGCTGGGTAAAGATCGGCTATGAACTCGGCGAGCCGCATTTCAACCGCTTCGGTGCGCTGCATGGCGGCGCCATCGCCTGCGTGATGGACGATGTGCTGGCGGTCGCGGCGGGCTTCGTCGCGCAATGGGGCGAGATCGCGCCGACGCTGGAGATGAAGGTGAGCTACCTGAACCAGGGCGGCGCGGGGCACCACGTCGCCGAGGCCAAGGTGATCAAGCGCGGACGGCAGATCAATTTCCTCGAAGCGACGCTGGCGCGTGGGGATGGGAAAGTGATTGCGACCGCGACAGCGACCATCATGATCGCGCCACTGAAACGGCCGGAGAAGCCGAAGAGCTGACAACTATCTTTGGGAGGTCACGTCATGCCGACGAACGAAGTCATCCGACTCTGGCCCGACGGGCCGCCGACGACGCTGGAAGGCGTCGGCCTCGAAGTCGAATATCGCGCGCCCGTCGGCGTGGCGGCGCAGGCGACGATGCTGCGCAACGTCTCGGAGCCGACGCTCACCGTGTTCCGGCCGGAGAAGCCGAACGGCGTCGGCATCGTCGTTTGTCCCGGCGGCGGCTGGCGGCTTCTGGCCTGGGAGCATGAAGGGCTCGATGTCGCGCGCTGGCTCAATGCGAAGGGCTACACCGTCTTCCTGCTGAAATACCGCGTGCGCGGCACGCCGGACTCGCAGGCGGAATACGAAGCGCAGCTGGGGAAGATGATGTCGAGCGTCGACATCAGCCGGCGCGGCAAGACCGCGTTCCGCGCCATGAGCGATATCGTACCGCCGGAATCCATCCGCGATGCGCGCGCGGCCGCCGCCGATGACGGCCGCCGCGCCGTCGCCATCGTGCGCGAGCGGGCGAAGGAATGGGATGTCGATCCGGCGAAAATCGGCATGATGGGATTCTCCGCCGGCGCGTTTCTCGTCGTCGATGTCGCGATGGAGCCGCGCGCTGCACCGCTTGCCTTCGTCGCGGCGATCTATGGCGGCGAGACGCTGGGCCGTCCGGTGCCGAAAGACGCGCCGCCGCTCTTTACCTGCATCGCGCAGGACGACTTCCTGCTCTATCGCGTGGTCGAAGGGCTCTATGCCGACTGGAGCGACGCGGACCGTTCGGCGGAGCTGCACATCTATCGCCGCGGCAATCACGGCTTCGGCATGGTGAAGCAGGGCTCTCCCTCGGACCGCTGGATCGAGCAGTGCCATGAATGGCTCGTCGATCTCGGGTTGGCGTGACGGATCAGCGCGCGACAGGCGTGTAGATCACGAGCTTGAGCGCGGGATCGTCATTGGCCTGGAAGCTCGCGTGATCGAAGGCGATCATGCCTTTTGCCGGATGATGCAGAACCTTGCGGCCGGAGGCTGAGCGGCGCACTTCGTGCCGCTCCCACCACACCTCGAATTCAGGACAGCCGTGGCGCAGCTTCGACAGCAGCGCGACGAAGGCCGGATCGCCGGCCGACAGATCGTGCGTGATGCGGAATTGCGCGACCATGCGCTGGGCTTCGTCCGCCCAACCCGGACCGAACAGGGCGCGGCTGCGCGGCACCGTCAGCATCGCGACGAGGATGTTGCGATCGGATTCGGCGAGATCGTCGAAGGCGAAGATGTCGTTGGCGGCATCGTTCCATGCGACGAGATCGCGCCGCCGTCCGGTGACATAGGCCGGCTGGCTCAGGCTCTTCAGCAGGTGGATGAGGGAGTCTGGCGCGGTCTCGCGTTCGAAGGGCTTGTAGGTGCCGCCGCCGGCGAGGGCGCGCAGATGCTGGTGCTCTGGCTCGCTCAGGCGGAGCGCGCGGGCGAGCGCATCGACGGTGCCGGCCGAAGGTGTCACCGGGCGGCCCTGTTCGAGGCGGATGTACCAGTCGACCCCGATGCCGGCGAGTTCGGCGACTTCCTCGCGGCGCAGGCCGGGTGTGCGGCGGCGGCGGTGGCGGGGCAGGCCGACGCTCTCGGGCGTCAGGCGGCCGCGACGGGCACGCAGAAAATCGCCGAGTTCGCGGCGCTTGGGATCATCCATCGTAAGCAATTCCAATAGGATAGGCCGATCAATCCCAGGATAATACCAGGCCTGAATGGCATTGGAAATGGCGGTTAGGGTGGCGCCTTCTTTTTCGGGAGGTGCCTATGAAAGCCGCTGTTCTCAATGCCTTTGGGTCGCCGCTCGCGATCGAAACCCTCCCCGATCCGTTGCTCGGTACCGGTGAGGTGATCGTCGACGTGGTTGCCGCGGGCGTCGCCGGATACACCGCCGGCGTGCTTTCGGGCGCGCGCAATTACATGCTCGAAGTGCCGATCGTGCCGGGGCCCGGCGGGATCGGGCGGGTGCGCGCGGTGGGGCCGGATGCGACCAAACTGAAGCCCGGCGACTGGGTCTATTGCGACTCGACGATCCGCTCGCGCGACGATGCGATCAATCCGGATACCATCCTGCTCGGCTGGACCGCGCGCACGCCGGCGGCGATGAAACTGCACCGCTTCTATCATCACGGCTCTTTCGCGGAGCAGGTGCTGCTGCCGACCGAGAACGTCACGCCGATCGGCGCGATCACACCTGCGGAAGCGGGGCGGTGGACGGCGCTGGGGCGGCTGTTGGTGCCTTATGGCGGATTGCTCGCGGGCGATCTCAAAGCCGGAGAGACCGTTCTTGTGAGCGGCGCGACTGGCGGCTTCGGCGGTGCAGGTGTTGCGGTGGCGCTGGCGATGGGCGCGGCGCGCGTGATTGCGACAGGCCGCAACAGGAAGGCGCTCGACGCGCTGGTCGCGCGCCATGGTGCGCGCGTGGTGCCGGCCGCAATGAGCGGCGTCGGAGCGGAGGACAGCAAGCGCATTGCCGATTGTGCGGCGGGGCCGATCGATGTCGTGCTCGATTTCCTGCCGCGTGAGGCGAAGGCGGCGCAGGTGGAGACGGCGATCAAGTCGGTCCGGCATGGCAGCCGCGTGGTGCTGATGGGTGGCGTGCGCGGCGATCTCGCGCTCGACTACAACTGGATCATGCACAACAACGTCGTGCTGCGCGGGCAGTGGATGTATGGGCGCGCCGTCGTGCCGCGCATGGTGCAGATGGTGCGTGCCGGGCTGATCGATCTGTCGGCGTTCGAAATGTCGGAATTCGCGCTTGCCGATGCGAATGCGGCGGTCGCCCATGCGGCGGAGCATGCCGGGCCGAACCAGCTCACGGTGCTCAGGCCGGACCGGTGAAGCTTTGGTGCGATTGCAATCCAACCTGACTCGTCATGGGCGGGTTCAACCCGCCCATCCATCCGGCGCGTGTCGACGCGCCCTGTTGCTCTAGCGGCATCCGCTGACGCGGATGCGATGGATGGGCGGCTCAGGGCCGCCCATGACGAACATCTTCTCTTAAAAGATTTGCGCGCCGCGCCTACCCGTTCTTCCCCGACTTCTCGCGCGAAGTCCGTGCGGCGTCGCCGTAGATGCCGCGGGACATGAGGGAGAGTTCGGTCTTCATCCGCGACTCGTAGACATCGGCGCGGGCGCCGTGGGCATTGTGTGAGCCGGGATCGGCGAGGACGGCCATCTCTGCGAGATGGCAGGCGAGGCGGTGATCGCCGGCCTGCGCCAGCTCCTGCGCGCGGCGCGCCAGCTTGTCGGCGCCGCCGGCGAGCTTCGCAAGTTCGGCGGCGACGGCGGCGTCGGAGGCGGGCTTCAGGTTCGCCGGATTGCCGTCATACCAGCCGCCATACATGCGCCAGATGTTGCGCACGACGAATTCGGGCTCGTCATAGACGGGCTTGAGATAGGGCTTCTCCAGCACCTCTTTCGGCAGCTTCACCGACTGGATGATGGCGTTGAGGCGCTCGCCGGCATTCATCATCTCGAGCGTCTGCTTGAGGAGCGATTCCAGCGCGCCGGCGACATCGTCGAGCACCATGGCGATGCGGGCGCGGCCTTCGATGGGGAGGCCATGCGCGGGCAGAAGCAGCTCGGGCTCCAGCGCCGCCATCTCGCGCAGCGCGCGCGCCCAGTCGAGCGGATAGCGCTGGACCTTCTGCGGATTGCCGGCATTGGGGAACACCCAGATGAGGAAATCGCCGACCACGACGGTCTTGCGCTCCGGGATCCAGGCCCAGAGATGATCGTCGGTCTCGCCCTTGGCGTGGCGCATGTCGAAGCGCGTGTTGCCGGCGGCGAAACCCATGCGTTCGCTGAACGCAGTGTCGGGCTCGACCCATTCGGCGGGACCGAAATGGTCGGCCGCGCCCATCTGGATACGGCTGCGTCCGGCGCCGCCGAACTGGCGCGCATTGATCGCGGAGTTGTAGCCGGAGGTGAGATTGTAGCGGTCGAAGCGCGGCTTGACGTTCTCATGGCCGATCACCTGCGGGCGGGCGCGTTTGCGCTCCGCCGCCTCGGCGAGGATCGCACCGGCACCGCCGACGTGATCGACATGGCCATGGGTGTAGGTAATGGCGCGCACCGGCGCGTCGGTCCAGCCACGCATCGCCTTCACGACCTGCGGGCCGAAGGCTTCGAGGCTTGTGTCGAACAGCACGAGGCCGTCATCGGTCTTGAACAGCACGACATGGCTGAAGGCTTCGATCATCGCGATGCCGTCGGCGACTTCGGAGAGCTCGCCAGTGATGCGGTTGACCGGCAGGTCGCGGACATTGCTGACGCCATCGGATGAGATCGCGGTGGTGCCGTCGATGATGGAAGAGGAGAGCTTCAGAAGATCGGCCATGGCGCGTTCCCGATTTGCGAATTGTCGTTCTCGTTAACGCAGGATAGCGCGGAAACCGTCGGCGGCTAAAGCGTGTGGCGCGCGAGAATCTGTACCAGCCCCATCCTTCGATCCACCGAAGCTTTAGCGTAGGTGGATCGAAGGATGGCAGTCTTCTCAGATCAGACGTCGATCTCCGCCACCACCGGCACATGGTCGGAGGCTTTTTGCCAGCCGCGCATCTTGCGGACGATCTGCTGGTTTTTGAGCGCGCCCTTCAGCGCAGGGCTGACCCAGATGTGGTCGAGGCGGCGGCCGCGGTCGCTCGCCGCCCAATCGGCGGCGCGGTAGCTCCACCAGGAATAGCTCTTCTGGTCGTGGGGCACGAATTCGCGGGTGACGTCGGTCCAGTCGAAGGCGGCTTTGACCTCGCCGAGCAGCTTGGTCTCGACCGGGGTGTGGCTGACGACATCGAGGAGTTGCTTGTGGCTCCAGACATCGTGTTCGAGCGGGGCGATGTTGAGATCGCCGACCAGAACGACCGGCTTGCGCGCGCCGTCCTTGCGCTTGGCGAAAATGCTCGCCATGCGGCCCAGAAAGTCGAGCTTGTGGGAAAATTTCGGATTGGCGTCGGGATCGGGGATGTCGCCGCCGGCGGGGACGTAGAAGTCATGCAGCTCGACGCCGTTCTGGAGCGTCACCGCGAGATGGCGGCAATGGCCCTCGCGGCAGAAATCGAGGGTCTCGGTCTTGCGGATCGGGATTTTCGAGAAGATCGCGACGCCGTTGTAGCCCTTCTGGCCGTGGATCGCCTGGTGGACATAGCCAAGCCGGTGGAACGGCGCGCCCGGAAACAGGCTGTTTTCCACCTTGGTTTCCTGGAGCGCGACGACATCCGGCTGGTGCTCCTTCATGAAGCGCTGGAGCAGCGGCGCGCGCAGCCGGACCGAGTTGATGTTCCAGGTGGCGATCTTCACGATTTGCGTATTCCTTCCATGTCGGATTCGCATGGCTTTACGCTGCAATGCACAAAAATACAATTATAACAGCTAGTTATACGTCGTAAAGCAATCGATAAACGCTGAACATTTTTCAAACCGTTCATTGAAACCTCATGGAGCCCACCTATATCCCACTCTGTCGGCAGACACCGACAACGGAATTTGGCGGCGCCTGGGTCAAGGGATCCAGGGCCGGATTACAGGAGGAGGTTCTCATGACCAACATCAATTCCACCGCGCCCGTGCAGTCTTCGTTTTCCAACGCCGTCGTCGGCGTTCTGACGGGCGTGATGATCGCGCTGACCGGGTTTCTGACCTTCGCGCAGTTCGTAAGCGTCTAAACAGACCGGTTTGCCGGCGCGCTCAAACTCCCCCCGAGCGGTGCGCCTGCAAGCGGCCAGCGCGCTTTCGGCGAGACCCCAATATCGTCGAAAAAACCGAGCTGGCCATGCTCAACCCCCGCCCAGGCGACCATCGCGGCATTGTCCGTGCAAAGCCTGGGCGGGGGTATTTTTGTCTGGAAGCCCTCGCGCGCCGCGAGCGCGGTGAGGGCGCCCCGGATCGCCCCGTTCGAGGCGACGCCCCCGGCCAGAACCAGACCCGGCGAAGTCGCGTCCGGATAGTCGGTCTTGAAGCGGCGGATCGCGCTCTCCGTGCGATCGGTGAGGATGTCGACCACCGCGGACTGGAACGACGCAGCCATATCGGCGACCGAGACGCCACCCTCATCGACAACCAGACGAACGGCCGTCTTCAGGCCTGAAAACGAGAAATCCGATCCGGCGCGGCCACGCATCGGCCGCGGCAGGGCATAGCGTTTGGGATTGCCCTGGCGCGCGGCCTCCTCGAGGCGCGGACCGCCGGGATAGGGCAGGCGCAGCAGTTTTGCGACCTTGTCGAAGGCCTCGCCCACCGCATCGTCGATGGTCGTGCCGTAGAGCTTGAACTTGCCGACGCCCTCGACGGCGAGAAGCTGGCAATGGCCGCCGGAGATCAGCAGCAGCAGATAGGGAAATTCGACGCCCTCGGTCAGCCGGGCGGTGAGGGCGTGGGCTTCGAGATGATTGACCGCGACCAGGGGCTTGCCGGCGGCGAGCGCGAGCGCCTTGGCGGTGGTCAGCCCGACCATCACGCCGCCGATAAGACCCGGACCCGCCGTGGCGGCGATGGCGTCGACATCCGAAAGCGTCAGCGATGCGGCAGCCAGGGCTTCCTCGACAATGCCGTCAAGGCGCTCGACATGGGCACGCGCCGCGATCTCCGGCACCACGCCGCCATAAGGGCGATGGGCGTCGAGTTGGCTGAACACGATATTGGACAGGATTTCGCCCGGCCCCGGCGCCGATCCGCGCACGATCGCGCAGGCGGTTTCGTCGCAGCTCGTTTCGATGCCGAGAACGGTCAGGGGGCGCAAAGCGTTGCAGGCCTTGATAGGGTCGCGACCCGTCCTCTAAACCTTTACGCCCCATGCCGCAAAACCGGATTCTCCGCCTCGGAACGCGAGGCTCCAAGCTCGCTCTCGTCCAGGCCAATATGGTGCGCGACCGTCTGATCGCCACCGGCGCCGTCTGCGAGATCGTGATCCTCAAGACCTCGGGCGACCGCATCCAGGATCGCAGTCTCGCCGATGCCGGCGGCAAAGGACTGTTCGTCAAGGAACTCGAAGACGCGCTGCTGCGCGAGGATATCGACCTCGCGGTGCACTCGATGAAGGACGTGCCGACGGCGCTGCCACCGGGCCTTTCGCTGTCGGCGTTCCTCGAGCGCGAGGATCCGAGCGAGGCGTTCATCTCGCACAAGGCGACGTCGCTCGCGGACCTGCCCAAAGGCGCGCGGCTCGGCACGAGTTCGGTGCGCCGTCATGCCCAGGCCAAGCGTGCGCGGCCCGATCTCGATGTCGTGCTCCTGCGCGGCAATGTCGATACCCGGCTGAAGAAGCTCGACGATGGCGAGATGGATGCGATCTTTCTTGCCCTCGCCGGATTGAAACGGCTTGGGCTTGCATCGCGTGCGACGCGCGTGCTGCCGCCCAGCGCGTGGCTGCCGTCGCTGGGGCAGGGCGTGGTCGGGATCGAAATCCGCGAGGCCGATACGGGCGCGCGCGAACATACCGGCCTGCTCAATCATATGCCGAGCGAAATCGCGCTCGCCTGCGAGCGCGCGTTCCAGGCGGCGCTCGACGGTTCGTGCCGCACGCCGATCGCCGGACTGGCGACGATCGAAGGCGACAGCCTGTCGTTCCGCGGCGAGGTGCTGGCCCCCGACGGCAGCGAAGCGGTGACGACGGAATTCACGCTCGCGCTCGGTCACAATCCGCGCGAGAGCGCGCCGCGCGCCGGACGTGAGGCGGGCGAAAAACTGAAACCGCGCGTCGCGCAGTGGCTCACGCTCTGATGCGCGTGCTGGTGACGCGGCCTGAAGGCGATGCCGCGGAGACCGCGGCGCTGCTCAGGGCACGCGGACATGAGGCGATCATCGCGCCGCTGCTCGGCGTGCGCTATCACGACGGCCATCCGCTGCATCTCGATCGCGTGCAGGCGCTGCTGTTCACCAGTGCCAATGGCGTGCGTGCGCTGGCGCGGCGCACATCGCTGCGCGACTTTCGCGTCTTCGCAGTCGGTTCGCAGACCGCGCAGGCGGCGCGCGATGCCGGCTTCGCGGAGGTCGAGGACGCCGATGGAAATGTCGACACGCTGGCGGATGTCGTGCGTGCGACGCTGAAGCCGCAGGACGGCGCGCTCCTCCATGCCGCCGGCGCCGAGGCGGAGGGACGGCTGGCAGGCCTTCTGACCGCGGCCGGCTTCGCGGTCCGCAGCGAAGTGCTCTATGACGTGCCGGCCGTCGCCGACCTGCCCGAAGCCGCGCGCAGCGCCATCGCGACCGGCGCGGCCGACGCGGTCATCCTGTTCTCGGCGCGCAGCGCACAAATCCTCGTCGATTGTCTGCGTAAAGCCGGCCTGCCGCCGGACGGATTGATCGCGGCGGCGATCAGCGCAGCGGCGGCGCGGCCCCTTGCGGAGACGGCGTTCCGCGAAATCCGGATTGCGGCACGTCCCAACCAGACGGCGCTGCTCGACTGCCTAAGCGACGGATCGAAGCGTTAACTCTGTCGTTCATGTAAGCGGCGGATGCCTTCCGCCGTCCGGCGTCGCAGGCTATATGCGGCGCGGCCTGTTCAAGCGAGGTTCGCCATGCGTTGGTTTGCCGGAATCGCGGTCATCGTTCTGCTCATCGTGGTCGGTCTGCTGGTCGCGTTCAGCAAGTCGAGCATTCCGCGCGCGACGCTTGAGGCGAAATATGCCACGCCGCCCTCGCAATTCACCGAGGTCACGTATGCCTCGACCCTGCCCGATGCCGATCCGGCGGCGAACAAGCCGGCACGCGTTCATTACCGCATCCGTGGCAACGAGAACGCCCCGGTGCTGTTGCTGCTGCACGGCTCGAACGCTTCGCTGTTCACCTGGGAGAAGTGGTCGCAGCGTCTGTCCGATCATTATCGCGTCGTCTCGGTCGATCTTCCGGCGCACGGCCTGACCGGCGCGACACCGAACGGCGACTACACCCAGGCCGGGATGGAGAACTTCGTCCTCGCCTTCGCGGACAAGATCGGATTGCGGACTTTCGCTCTTGCCGGAAATTCGATGGGCGGCGGCGTGGCGGCGCGCTTCGCCGAAGATCACGCCGACCGAGTCACCGCGCTGATCCTGGTCGATGCGGCCGGCATGCCCTCGCCGCAGGGCGATCACGTGCCGCTCGGCTTCCGCCTGATGCGTTTCGGCCCGGCGCGGATGATCATGACCCATCTCGATCCCGAACCGTTGATCAAGGAAGGCCTGAACGACGCGATCGTGCGCCCCGGCATCCTCACCAATGCGATGATCGAACAATATACCGACCTCGCACTGATGGAGGGTTCACGCGAGGCGACGATGGAACGTTTCGGCGAGTACTCCAGCGCCGACCAGAGCTATGTGAAGGATCATGTCGCCGCGCTGAAGATGCCGGTGCTGATCCTTTGGGGCGAGGAGGATCACCTCATCCCGGTCGCCGCGGCAGGCGAATGGCGCGACGCGATCCCCGGGTCGAAGCTCCTGATCTACGCCGGGACCGGGCACATCCCGATGGAAGAGGTCGATTTCCAGTCGGCCAGCGACGTGCGCGACTTCCTCGGCTCGCACGGAATCGGCCCGGCGCCGGCACCGGTGAAGAAGGGCCGTCGCAGCTGACTGCGCGGATTTGACCACCGGCAAGATCGGGGCCGGGCACGCTACCGCTTGACGGATGACCGCGAAATCCCGTCAGATTTCGCAATGCAGCATGACGTCCTGGCGCACACGGAAGATTTCGGCGGGCCCGACCAGCATCTGGAGAGCCGCCTCTGCGTGCCGGGCAAGGATGCGCCCTACGAGCAATATGCCCTCGGCAAGCCGTTCGACGAGATGTTCACCCCGGAGGGCAAGGTCCGGAGCCATTACGCTTCGCTCGATGGAAGGCTGAGCACGCTCGCGCCCGAGGAGTTGCTCAGGCGCCAGCAGGCGGTCGAACTCTCCTTCCTACACCAGGGCATCACCTTCACCGTCTACAGCGACAATCAGGCGACCGAGCGGATCATCCCGACGGATCTGCTGCCGCGCATCGTCACCGCCCAGGAATGGGCGCGGATCGAGGCCGGGCTGAAGCAGCGCATCCAGGTGCTCAACCTCTTCCTGCGCGACATCTATGGCGATGCCCGGGTGCTGAAGGACGGCATCATCCCGCGTTCGATGATTTACGGCTCCAAGCACTACCGCCGCGAGATGCGGGGGCTTCCGGTGCCGCACGGCGCCTATGTGAATGTGTGCGGCTCGGACCTGATCCGCGGCGAGAACGGCGAGTTCGTCATTCTCGAGGACAATCTGCGCGTTCCTTCCGGCGTGTCCTACATGCTTGCCAATCGCGACGTAGTGCGGCGCGCCTTTCCGGCGGTGTTCCGCTCGATGGGCGTGCGCGCGATCGAGCATTATCCGAACGAGCTGCTCGCGATGCTGCGCAGCCTGGCGCCGTTCCACGAAGATGTATCGATCGCCGTGCTGACGCCGGGCGTTTTCAACTCGGCCTATTTCGAGCATGCCTTCCTCGCCCGCCAGATGGGCGTCGAGCTGGTCGAGGGGCGCGATCTGCTGGTCAACGACAATGTGGTCTATACACGGACGACTTCCGGCCTCAAGCGCATCGATGTCATCTATCGCCGCATCGACGACGACTTCATCGATCCGCTGAACTTCCGTGAGGATTCGGCGCTCGGCGTGCCCGGCATCTTCAACGCCTATCGTGCCGGCAATGTCGTGATCGCCAATGCGCTCGGCACCGGCGTGGCCGACGACAAGGCGATCTATGCCTATGTGCCGCGGCTGATCCGCTACTACCTGTCGGAAGAGCCGATCCTCAACAATGTCGAAACCTATCTCTGCCGGGAGGAGAAGGCGCTCGATCACGTGCTGGCCAATCTCGACAAGCTGGTGGTGAAGGCGGTGGGCGAGAGCGGCGGCTATGGCATGCTGGTCGGCCCGCATGCCAGCAAGGCCGAGCGCGCGGCATTCGCCGAGAAGATCAAGGCCGATCCCGACAATTACATCGCCCAGCCGACGATCCAGCTTTCGACCGCGCCGACCTTCGTCGACGGCGGCGTCGAGGCGCGCCATGTCGATCTGCGCCCGTTCATCCTCCATGGCGAGACCACGACGATCGTGCCCGGGGCGCTGACCCGCGTGGCGCTGAAGCGCGGCAGCCTGGTGGTGAATTCGAGCCAGGGCGGCGGATCGAAAGACACCTGGGTGCTGAGCGAATGATGGCGACCGGAAATCCTCCCCCTGAAAGGGGGAGGTCGGCGAGCGGCGCGAGCCGGGTGGGGGTTCGTCGAATGACCCCTCCCGGACCGGCTGTGCCGGTCCGCCCTCCCCTTTCAGGGGAGGGATAAACATGCTCTCCCGCGTCGCAGATTCGCTTTACTGGATGGCGCGCTATATCGAGCGCGCCGAGCACACGGCGCGGCTGGTCGCGGTGAAGCTCGAATCGATGGTCGAGCAGACGCGCGAGGATGCCGATGCGTCCTGGCATCGTGTCGTCGAGGCGCTGTCGGCGGAGGAGTTCGCCGGCAAGGGTCACGACGCCTATGTCATCACCCAGGCGCTGGCGTTCAACAGGTTCAATTCGTCGTCGCTGCTCTCCTCGCTGCGCTTTGCGCGCGACAATGCGCGGCAGGTGCGCGAACAGCTATCGACCGAGGTGTGGGAGCATCTCAACAAACTTTACCTCCGCCTCCAGCCGGTGACGACCGAGGCAGTGTGGGGGCATCATCCGGCGCGAATCTTCCGTGAGGCGCTCGAAGACCTGCACACCCTCGAGGGCGTGATCTATTCGACGCTGAGTCACAACGAGGGCTGGCACTTCATCCAGCTCGGGCGGCATATCGAACGGGCGCAGCTCGTCAGCCGCCTGCTCGATCTGTATTATCGCCAGGTGCCGGGCGTGACGACGCCGAAATATTTCGACTGGCTGGTGCTCCTCAAGTTCTGCACGGCCTTCGAGCCCTACTGCAAAGCCTACACCGCGCAGATCAAGCCCGAGACGATCGCCGAATTCCTGGTGTTCGACGCCGAATTCCCGCATTCGGTGCGGTTCTCGATCGACAGCATCTGCGATGCGCTCAACCGTGTCGCGCCCGCGGCGCCGCCGGCCCGCCGGGCGAATGTCGAACGGCTTGCCGGCAAGCTGAAGGCGACGGTCGACTTCGGACAGATCGAGGAGCTGATGAGCGGCGCGATCGTGCCCTTCCTCGCCGACGTCACCAGGCAATGCGAGCAGATCCATGAGGCCGTGCACCTGTCGTACATCGCCTACGGCGCGGAGACTGTTTTGTGATTCCCCCTCCGCCCAGCCCTTCGGGCGTCGCCACGCTGTCGCTAGCGACACCTGACGGTGCTACGGCGTGCGTACGCTGCCGCTACGCATCCCCCACTAGCGTGCTGCGCACGCGCGGGGGAGGCGGGCCTGTGAATGCTGAGAGAGTTTGATGTTCTACTCGATCCGCCACGTCACCCGTTTCCGCTACTCCGCGCCGGTTCGCGAGTCTGTGATGGAGCTTCGGATGCAGCCGCGCTCCGAGGGGCCGCAGTCGCTGCGCAGCTTCCAGATCTCGACCAATCCGCGCGCCCAGCTTTATGCGTATACGGATTATCTTGGCAACGCGGTCTATCACTTCAACGTCCTGCGCGCCCATGAAGAGCTGCGCATCGAGTCCCAGGCGGTCGTCGAGATCACGCCGCTGCCGGCGCCACCCGCGCACGCCGACGGGCTCGAATGGGGGCGCTACAATTCCTACAACCTGACCGACGAACAGTACGATCTGCTGGAGCCGTCGACCTTCGCGCAGATCACGCCGGCGTTGCACGCCTTCATCGCCGCTCACAAGCTCGAAAAGCCGGCCGGCGATCCGCTCACGGCACTGAAGCATCTCAGCCGCGTGATCCACGACGCCTTCAATTATCTTCCCGGCGTGACGGATGCGCAGTCGCCGATAGACGTCGCGCTGAAGGCGGGCAGCGGCGTATGCCAGGATTTCGCGCATATCATGATCGCGGTCGCGCGAAGCTGGGGCATCCCGGCGCGTTATGTCTCGGGCTATCTCTATCATCGCGGCAGCCGTCAGGAGCGCTCGGCCGACAACGCGACCCATGCCTGGCTCGAGGCGTTCCTGCCCAGCCTCGGCTGGGTCGGCATCGATCCGACCAATGACGTGCTCGCGTCGGAACGGCATATTCGCGCCGCCGTCGGACGCGATTACGCCGACGTTCCCCCGACACGCGGCACGTTCAAGGGCGTCGCCGAAAGCGAACTGGCGATCTCCGTCGCGGTCGAGCCGACGGCAGCGCCGGTCCGGCATGAGGATTTCCTCCGCGTCGCCCGGCCAATGAGCGCGCCGCACCCAACGCCGTCGATGCCGGAGCACATCTACCACCAGCAACAACAACAGCAGCAATAGCGCGCCGGGCGGCCGCGAATTGGGCTAGAGTGACGGGACTAAAGGGGATTTCCGATGATTCGCATGCTGTCGCTCGCCGCTATTCTCGCCTTCGGCCTTGGCGGCTGCGCCGATCTCGGTCTCGACGACGATATCGGTTTCGGCGACGCGCCGGTCGCCTCGTCGAATGGCTGCACGGCCGCCGGCTGTCCCGATGCGCCGCGCTTCTGTGTCGCGCGGGGTTATATGCAGGGCACGCCGGCCTTCGATCGCTGCGTCGCCTCGGTCAGCGAGAACCTGCGCAAGGGCGGCCGCTAACTCCGGCTCTTCACGAAGGCACCGAGCTCCGCCGCGACCTGCGGGATCAGCGACGCCCAGTCGCCGAAATGCGCCGGGCTCAGAACACGGGTCTTGCGATACCAGGGATATTCGTCGGTGCCGAGCTGCGGCCAGGTGCGGCCGGCGGTGAGGAACCAGACTTCGGTCCCGACGGAGGCTGCGCTCGCGGCGGCGGCGGTGGGCGCCGAAATCGCCAGATCGACCGCGGCCGACAAGGCTGCGCCGCCGTCGATATCGTTCTTCAGATCGACGTCCATGACATGGATGTCGATGCCGAACATCTCCTTGGCCATCGCGATGTCGCCGGCGGCGTCGCCGTATTGCAGGTTGACGAAGGTCACGCCCGGCGTCTTGAGGATCGGACCCCACATCGAGAGCGCGCTGTAGTATTTGGCGCGCTTGGCCGCGAGCATCATCGAGCGCCAGCAGAGACCGATATAGGGACCGTCGCCCTTGGCCTTCAGCGCGGCCTTGAACTGCGCGACACGTCCGGCATCGGGCACGAGGAAGGCCTTGTGGGGGAAATCGGTGATGCTCTTGCGCAGGTATTGCAGCGCCGAGCCCATCGGGACCCAGTAATCCGGCTCCTGCACATCGGTGACGAATTTGACGAAGCGCAGCGGCTTCTCGCCATTGGCGTCGATCAGCGAGCGGTCGTCATAGCTGCCGACTTCCGCCTTAGGGAAGGAGCGCTGGTATAGCGCGACGAGGCGCGGATCGACCGCGATCTGAAGCTTGCCGGCATCGCCGACCATGTCCTGCAGATCGGGCAGGATATTCGCGAACATGAATTCGTCGCCCAGCCCCTGTTCGGCGACGACGGTGAGGCGCTTGCCGGCGAGATTCTCGCCCTGCCACTGCGGCGCCTTGATCATGTGGTTGAGATAGGCGCGGAAGCGCGGGTTGTTGCGTTTCTCGAATTCGCGGAAACCTTCCTCGAGCCGGCCCATGCCGATCAGGCAGATGGCGCGCGAATGCTCGGTCTCGAGCTTTTCGGTCGGGTCCTTCACGAACTTCATCGCCTCGTCGTATTCGGCGAGCGATTTGTCGAGCTGCCCGAGATGGGCATAGGCA
The DNA here is from genome assembly GCA_018241025.1 of Pseudomonadota bacterium. Lineage (GTDB taxonomy): Bacteria > Pseudomonadota > Alphaproteobacteria > Micropepsales > Micropepsaceae > Rhizomicrobium. The sequence continues at coordinate 4,642 of JAFEEQ010000004.1, read as the reverse complement.
TAGCCGAGATTGTGATGCAGGCGCGCGAAGGTCGGATCGAGGCGGACGGATTCGTTGTAGAAGACGAGACTTTCCTCGGCGCGGCCTTCCTCGGCGAGAACCGTGGCGAGCGCGTTCCACAGGATCGGCTCTTCCGGCATGCGGAAGATCGCGGCGCGCAGCGTTTCGATCGCCTCTTCGGGCTGGCCCATGTCGCACAGCACCGAGCCGAGATTGTTGTAGCCGAGCGGGCTGTCGGGACAGGCGTTGATGTAGAGGCTGAACATGCGCGCCGCGCCGTCGACCTGCTTCAGGTTCCAGGCGATGAGACCGAGATTGATCAGCAGCTCCGGATCTTCGGGGTCGAGCTGGAAGGCGCGTTCATAGGTGACGAGCGCCTTGTGCGCGTGCCCCATGCGCTCCAGCGCCATGCCGAGAACGTGATAGGCCTTGGCGTTGTCGTCGTCGGCCGCGGTCGCGGCGAGGGCAAGCTGGCCGGCGCGAACGATGTCGCCGCGGCGCCAGGCCTTGATCGCGCGCCGCAGGATGCCATTCGACTTCCGCCGGGCAAGTGCGGCATCGATCTCCTCGCGGATTTCCTCGAGCTTGGCGAGCGCTTCGAATTTGGCATCGACGCCCGAGAGCGCATCGAGGGTGGGAACGGGCTGGGGGAGCGCCATGGGCGGAGGTCCTGCAATTATCCGCGCCTATCAAGCCTTCTTATGTTTAATCCCGCGTGAACGAAAATCATCGTTTCAAAAGGGCTTTGTTAACCCTGCGGGCTTAGGGTCGCTCAAACCAACGCGCCGGAAGGGCGCGCGGAGACCGACCAATGCCGCTGAAACTCTCACTGAAACCCGGCGAAAAATTCGTCCTCAACGGGGCCGTCCTCACCAATGGCGACAAGCGCGCCAGCCTGGTGATCCAGAACAAGGCCTGTGTCCTGCGCGAGAAGGACATCATGCAGCCCGCGAACGCGACGACGCCGGCGCGCCGCATCTATCTGCCGATCATGATGATGTATCTCGATGAGGATGCGGTCGAGGAATACTACAACGAATTCGCGCTGCGCATGACCGAGTTCATGGGCGCCGTCCAGAACCGCCAGGTGCTGTCGACCTGCATCGAGATCAGCCGCGATGTGATGGCGGGCTCGTACTACAAGGCGCTGATCGCCTGCCGGAAACTCTTCGACTTCGAACAGGAACGCTTGAACTATGACCCTGAAAGCCTACCGCGACACGCAGCGGGTTACTGAAGATCCGCGCGCGACCGAATACCGCCTGTTCGGCCAGGTAACCGGCGCGCTCATCGAAGCGAAGAGCCGTGCGCTCAACGGCGGTCCGCTCGCCGAAGCGCTCGACTGGAATCGCACGCTGTGGCGGACGCTCGCAGCGGACTGCATGGACGACCGCAACGCGCTGACCGAAGACGTGCGCGCCAAGATCGTCTCGCTCTCGCTCTGGGTCGCGAAATACTCGAAGCAGGTGACGCGCGAAGGCGCCTCGCTCGATCCGCTGATCGAGATCAACCGCACGATCATGCAGGGCCTCGCCGGCGCCGCCTGAGCGACCTGCGCAATTTCACTGAGCAGGGCCGGTCACTCGCGAGGGTGGCCGGCCCTTTCATTTCTGCCGGGCGGCAAAAGATGCCTAATGGCAATCCCGCAGGGACGCGAAATAACGCAATAAAATCAACACACTAAAAGGTTGATGCACCCGATCTCGGTGGCATGGCGATTGCGAAGCCCGCGGCGGGGCCGATCCGAGCTCCGGACGAGCAGAACGCCGTCACCCACCAGAATGGAATGGAGACAAGCATGTCTTTTAGCGTCAACACCAACGGCGGCGCGATGATCGCGCTGCAGTATCTGAACAACACGCAATCCCAGATGTCGACCACCCAGAACGCCATCAACAGCGGTCTGAAGGTGGCGTCCGCGCGCGACGATGGTGCGACTTTCGCCATCGCGCAGAACCAGCGCGGCTCGGTTGCCGGTTATCAGGCTGTCACCGACAGCCTCGCCCGTGGCTCTTCCGCTATCGACGTCGCGCTCTCCGCCGGCCAGTCGATCTCGGATCTGCTTATCCAGCTCAAGACCAAGGCGCTCGCCGCCTCGGACTCGTCGCTGGATACCGCGAGCCGTCAGGCCTTGAATCAGGACTTCGTCGCGCTGCGCGACCAGATCTCCACGATCGTGAAGAACGCCGTGTTCAACGGCGTGAATCTGGTTGACGGTTCGACGACCCAGATCACGGCCCTGGCCTCCTCGGACGGCACCCGCCGGATCACGACCGCGGCCCAGAAGCTTTCGCTTTCGGGCACGATCGTGACGATCAAGTCGACGGCCACCATTTCGACGCAGTCGAAGGCCTCGACCCTGGTCGCGACCATCCAGTCCTCGCTGACGAACGTGAACTCCGCTCTCGCCAAGCTTTCCGCCGGCGCGAAGAAGTTCTCGATCCAGGCGACCTTCACCGGCAAGCTGTCGGACACGCTGACCTCTGGTATCGGTCAGCTCGTCGACGCCGACCTGGCGAAGGAAAGCGCAATGCTGCAGTCGTTGCAGGTCAAACAGCAGCTCGGCGTGCAGGCTCTGTCGATCGCCAACCAGGCGCCGCAGACGATCCTGTCGCTGTTCCACTGATTGCCGGCACACGACAAAAAGAAAGAGCGGCGCGCAAGCGCCGCTCTTTTTCTTTTGCCGCCGGCGGTGCCGGCGAAGAGGCTTCAGGCGTAGAGGCGCACGATGTTGCGCTCGGCGATGCCGGCTGCCGCCAGGCTCTGCGCGATCTGAGCCTCCGCGGCGAAGGACGAGATCACCACGGGAATGTCTTCCCGGCGGCCGAAGAAATCCTCGGGACCGATCACGGTGTGATCGCCCATCCGGATGCCGCGCTTCTGGGCGTCGCGATCGATGATGCCCTTGACCCTGGAATAGAGCGGCGTGCGGTCAAAGAGCTGGGCGGTGTGGACGCCGGCACCCCAGACATAAACGGGTCCGCCGATGGTATCGAGCCGACCGGCCGTACGGCGCCAGAGTGCGTCGTCATGGGCGAGGAGCCGTTCGAGAAAATCCTTCGATTGCGCGACCGCGAGCGGATCGGATTTCGGCACGACGGGCCCGGCGGACTTTCCGGCAACCGCGGCGATGACGGGATAGAGCTCGGCCTTGAGCGAGATGCGGAATTCGATCGGCGCGAAGCCGGCGGCGGCGAGAAGCGCGGTGAGGCTCGCCTGGGTAAAATAGTGCAAATGTTCGAAAGCGAACCAGCCGGGCGGCACCAGATGCGGCGCCGTCGCGCAGGGCACCTCGAGCAGGACGACGCCGTCATCGCGGAGCGCGCCATGCGCGAGCTTGAGCGCGGCGAGCGGATCGACCATGTGCTCGAGCACGTGGGAGAAAAGCACGAGGGCGAGATCGTCGTGTCCCGGCAGCGTCTCGCGGTCCATGCCGCAATCGATCGCGATGCCGAAGATCTCTTTTGCCTGTGCGACAGCCTTGGGCGAGGGATCGCAGCCGCCGACCTCCCACCCGGCCTCGCGGAAGTGACGGAGATGGTATCCGGTCGCGCACCCGACCTCATAGGCGATGCCTTTGGGCGCACGCGCCTCGGCCAGGGTCAGGAGGCGCTTTGTCAGGTTGCCTGCCGCGGCCTTGCGGGCAGCCTCCGGGTCGAAGCAGGTGTAGTTGGAGAACGAGGCGTAGTGCGCGGCCAGGAGATCGTCGCTCGCGCGCCGAACCTGGTAAATATGACCGCAGGACGCGCAATAGCCGAAACCGAGATCGGCCGTGCCGAGCCCCGCCAGCTTGAGCTGCTGGGCCTGGACTTCGACGGCCGCGGCGGCGCCGCAGAGCGGGCAAGGGTCCAAATTCATCGCGGTTCTCCTGTATGCCGCGAGGTTAGAGCGCAGGCTTTAAGGAATTGTTGACCACGCCGCGGCGGCACATTGGGCTCGGCAAGAATTGCCTTCGGCCCGGCAATTTCTGCCGCTTTGCAGGCACAAAATGCCTAATAGGGAAAATACGTATCAAATTTTGCCCGGCGCGTTTTTCCGGGTGGTCTCCGCAATCGATGGTTACGGGATTCTGAACGCGCCGCGGCACGACCCTTGCCAACTCCGTCATGCGGGCAAAACGCCCGCGGGCAAAACGCCCGACAACACCAGAACGGAGACACTCCATGTCTTTTAGCGTCAATACCAACTCCGGCGCGATGATCGCGCTGCAGTACCTCAACTCGACGCAGTCGCAGTTGAACACCACGCAGAGCGCCATCAACAGCGGCCTGAAGGTCTCTTCGGCCCGCGACGACGGTTCGACCTTCGCCATCGCGCAGAACCAGCGCGGCGCGGTCGCCGGCTATGCCGCAGTGACCGACAGCCTCAATCGCGGCACCTCCGCGATCGACGTCGCTCTCTCGGCCGGCCAGTCGATCTCCGACCTGCTCATCCAGCTCAAGACCAAGGCCCTCTCGGCCGCCGACTCCTCGCTCGACACGGCGAGCCGTCAGGCCCTGAACCAGGACTTCGTCGCGCTGCGTGACCAGATCTCGACGATCGTCAAGAACGCCTCGTTCAACGGCACCAACCTCGTCGACGGTTCGACCACGCAGATCACCGCGCTGGCCTCCGCCGACGGTACGCGCCGCATCACGACCTC
>JAFEEQ010000003.1 GCA_018241025.1 Pseudomonadota bacterium | reverse complement strand
GCAACGTCATCGAGCGCATGTTCTGCCGGCTCAAGGACTTCCGACGCATCGCAACCCGATACGACAAGCGGGCAGACACCTTTCTGTCTGCAGTCCTCATCGCCGCAACACTAATCTGGTGGACCTAATTGAGTCCGGACCCTAATGCGCCGCCTCGCCGCCGCGCAGGCGTTGCGCGATGGTGAGATAGGTCTGGCGCAGTTTCAGCAGCTCGCGCTGGACCAGTTCGTCCTTTGCCTGGTTGGCGAGCACGACGCATTCCTGCGCCCGCTTTTCATAGCCGTCCGCGGTATAGGTCATCGTTCGTCCCCAAAACCTCCCGGGTTGATCTGGAACAATGCGGCGCCCGTGCACACGCGCCGAAATGGACCGGTCATCCTCTGGGAGTTTTCCATGCCATTCGAAAGTCTGATCGGTTCCGGTTTCGTCGTTCTCGCCATGGCGGTCTTTGGCTGCGCGCTCGCCTATGGCGACTGGGCGAGCAACCATCCGAAAAAGCGCTAGTCCTCTGCGGTGCAGGCGTCTTCCAGCGCCTCCGCATTCCGGACCGTCAGGCTGTGGCGGTCCGGAATGTCGATCACCCCTTCACGCTTCAGCGCCGTCAGCACCCGGCACACCGTCTCGATCGTGAGGCCGAGATAGTCGGCGATATCCTGGCGCGTCATCGGCAGGTCGAGCTTGTTCTTCGCGCCTTCGCGCCGGCGCTCCAGCAGCTGCAGCAGGAAGGCCGCGACGCGCTCGCGCGCGCTCTGCCGGCCGAGAATGACAAGATGGTTCTGCGCCGCCCACAGATCGTGGCGCAGGGTGGAGAAGATCTCGGCGCGGACATCGCGGTTCTCGTCGCCGAGGCGGGTCAGCCGGCCGCGGCCGTAGCAGACGGTCGTGGTGTCGACCATCGCTTCGGCGGTCAGGGCGTGGCGTTCGAGCCAGTCGATGCCGAAATAATCGCCGGGCAGGGCGAACTCGACGATCTGGCGCCGTCCGTCCTGCAGCATCTTGCACAGCCGCACGCCGCCGCTCACCACCTTGTAGACATGCTCGGCCTCGTCGCCCTCGGCGAAGATCGTGTTGTTGCGGTCGAACAGGCTGACCGAGCCGATGGAGCCGAGCGCCGCGCGGGTACGATCCGGTGCGGATTGTGTGCTTGTGAAGGCGACGGACATGGCGGGCTCCGGCTCGGATTTCGTAAGCCGAGGCTCGCCCAATCGCCCGGCAGGTCCCATTCGCAATCCCCGCAGGAAACGCGATTTTCCGGGCCAAAATTACGTACGAACCGCTACGTACGTAGCTCGGGAAGCGCCCGGTCCAGGGCCGCAAGAAGCTCCGACGGCGCGAGCGGTTTGTTGAGTGTCTCGCGGATTCCGGCCCGCGCGATCCGGGCCAGAAGCTGGGGCTCGCGCTGGCCCCAGATCAGCAGGACCGGCCGGGAATAGGCCCGCGTCCGGAGCAGTTCGACGAGTTCGAGCCCGCTCATCACCGGCAGGCGCTGGTCGACGATCAGGCAGTCATATCGGTCCAGGGTGCCGCTTGCGAGAAACTCGGCGGCGCTGCCGAAGATCGTCACGGCAAAGCCGTTCCGCGTCAGCTGCACGCGCAAGGAGTCGGCGACCGCGCCATCGTCTTCGATCAGACAGAGATGTCGCTGGTATCGCCCGCGAAGAGGTATGATCTCGGCCATGGCCGCGCGTCCCTGCATGAGGGCGACCATGCCGCGATGCGTAGGGAAAAATCCTGATCCGGATCAAGATTGCGGGGATTACGAATTTTCGTCCGCGAACGACATCCGCACGAGATCGGCGAGATTGCGGGCGTTCAGCTTGGCCATCAGGTTGGCGCGATGCGCCTCGGCGGTTCGCACCGAGATGTTCAGCTTGTAGGCCACGATCTTGTTGGGATCGCCCGCGACCAGAAGCTGGAACACTTCGTACTCGCGCTCGGTCAGTACCTGGCGTGGAGAAATCTTCTGGGCCGGCGCTTCCGCCGGCGGGGCGCCCGCCAGCGCGAAGGCCCGCTTCAGCGCCTCCATCAGCGCTGGCTTTTCGAATGGTTTCTCCAGGAAATCGATCGCGCCCGCCCGCATCGCCTTCACCGCCATCGGCACGTCGCCATGGCCGGTCATGATCACGACCGGAAGCCTGGGCCAGCGTGCCGTCAGTTCGCGCTGCAGCGCCAGCCCGTCCATCTCGGGCATCCGCACATCGGCCAGCACGCAGCAATCGGCACCCGGGTCGCCGGCATCGAGCAGCGCCTTTGCCGAGGCAAAGGTCTTCACCGCGTACTCCGAACGCATGAGGAGCACGGACAGCGAGTCGCGCACATCGGCGTCGTCATCGACGATCAGGACGGTCTTGCTCATGGCTCGCTCTTGGCAATCGGAACGTTGAAGCGGAACACGGCGCCGCCGCCCGGATTGGCCTCGGCCCACAATCTCCCGCCATGGGCCTCGACGATGCCCCGGCAGATGTTCAGGCCCATACCCATGCCCGATTTCTTGGTCGTCATGAAGGCCTGGAACAGCTTGTCGGCGACGTCTTTGTCCAGCCCCGGCCCGCTATCGGCGACCGAGACCTGGAGGAATTCGTCCGACGCCTGAGCGACTCCAAGGACGATCTCCCGCTTCGACGAGTTTTCCATCGCTTCGGCCGCGTTCTTCATCAGGTTGATGACGACCTGCTGGATCTGAATCCGGTCGATCAGCGCGTTCGGGAGGCCGGCCTTGGCCTGCAGCTCCAGCCGGATGTTGCGGTCGGCGGCGTCGGGCATGCCGAGGCGGATCGCCTCTTCCACGGTGCGCACCAGATCTTCCTCGATCCGGTTGGGCTCGCGCTTCTCGATGAAGGAGCGCAGCCGGCGGATGATGTTGCCCGCCCGCGCAGTCTGCTCGGCGACCTTGGCGAAGATCGTCTCGAGATCCTTCTGTTCGTCCTCCTGCGCGATCTCGCGTCCGGCATTGGAGTAGTTGAGGATCGCGGTCAGCGGCTGGTTGAGTTCGTGCGCGAGGCCGGCGGCGACCTGGCCCATGTCGGTCAAACGGCTGACATGCCACATCTCGGTCTGCAAATCCTGGATGCGCTTGTCGCGCGCGGCGCGTTCGGTGAGGTCGGTGATGATGCCGACGAAGATGCGCTTGCCGCCCACCATGCCCTCGCCGACCGAAAGGTTCATCGGAAAGGTCGTGCCGTCCTTGCGCCGGCCGGAGACTTCGCGGCCGATGCCGATGATGTGCTTCTCGCGTGTCTCCAGATAATGCCCGACATAGCCGTCATGCTGCGCGCGATAGGGCTCGGGCATCAGCATTTTCACGTTGCGTCCGATCACCTCTTCGGCGGCATAGCCGAACAAGCGTTCGCAGGCTGCATTGTAGATGAGGACATTGGCGCGCTCGTCGATGACCATGATGCCGTCCACGGCGGTGGCGATCAGGGCATCGAACAGGGAGTCGGCGTTGACCGCCGGGCTGGTGGGACGGGCCATGTCCGAATCCTAGGGTGCGCCGCGGGCGAAGGAAATGACCTCCCCGCCGCAGGCCGGCCGGGTTGATTCACGTCAAGGCCGTAAACATCCGCCGGTGTCAGGGTTGCCCGCGTAATTGGGGACCTCCCGCGTGCGCATTCTCGTCATCAACGGCCATCCCGATCCGCGCCCTGAAAGGCTGTGTGCGGCCCTGGCCACGGCCTATGGCGAAGGCGCGCGCACCGGCGGGCACGAGGTCCGGCGTATCGACGTCGGCGCGCTCGGCTTTGGTCTGTTGCGTGACCCGGAGGATTTCCTCGAACCCGCCAGGGATCCCGACATCGTGAAGGCCCAGGGCGACATCGCCTGGGCCGAGCATCTCGTCTTTGTCCACCCGCTTTGGGAGGGCATGGCGCCCGCCCTGCTCAAGGGCTTCATGGAGCAGGTCGCCTGCGGCGGCTTCGCTTTCGTCGGCGGCGGCGCCGGCAACCCGAAGCGCGGCCTCACCGGCAAGTCGGCGCATCTGGTCGTCACCATGGGCATGCCGGCCTTGGCCTTCCGCTTCCTCTTCGGGGCGTTCGGCGTGCGCGCCTTCGCCCGCGGCATGCTGCGGCTCTCCGGCGTCAAACCGGTGCGCAAGACCTATCTCGGCGGCGTCGAGCTTTCGGAATCGCGCCGCGCCGGCTGGCTCAAGCACATGGCCGAACTCGGCCGGAAGGGACTCTGACCATGAGCGTCCACGACATCGCCAAACGTCATTTCGAAGCCGCGCTCGCCGAGGCCGAAGCCAAGGGGCAGGGCAGCGACGCACTCGCGCGCCGCTTCCTCGATCTCGTCATCGCGCAATACCTCAAGACCCGCAGCGTCGACGATGTCCGCTCCGAGCTCAGCTTCCTCGCCGATAGCTGCGATCCCGACACCGATTTCATGTTCATGCGTCCGTAAGAGGCCCTCCATGACCCGCGTCACCTACATCGAATTCTCCGGCAAGCGCCATGCGCTCGACGTGCCCGACGGTTACACGCTGATGGAAGCGGCGGTGAACAACCAGATCCCCGGCATCGATGGCGATTGCGGCGGCGCCTGCGCCTGTGCCACCTGTCACGTCCACATCCCCGAAGAATGGGGCGCGAAGATTCCCGAGCCGAGCGAGCTCGAGAGCGGCATGCTGGCTTTCGCCCACGACGCCGATGCCACCAGCCGGCTCGCCTGCCAGATCAAGATCACGCCCGAGCTCGACGGCATCGAAGTGCGCATGCCGGAAAAACAGTACTGACGCGTGCGAAACCCGTTTTGCGCAGCGTTTCCTGTCGCATCGCGGCGTTGGTTGATCTGGATCAAGCACCATTCGTGACGCCGGCGTCACCGTTCCTGCCATAACGCTCGCAGAGCCCGCACCGGGCAGGAGGAAACGATGACGAGCACCACCGTTCAAAAAGGCGACTGGAAAGTCTCGATGACGCCGGACGATTGCTATCGCAATCCGATGGAGATCGCCTGGACCTTCGATTACACCCTCGGCGCCGACAAGGTCGAAGACCTCTACAAGCGCGCCAAGCAGAACCAGTGGGACAGCGACCTGCTGCTGCCCTGGGACACCGAAGTCGATCCGTCGAACCCGCTGATGACCGACCGCTCGTCGGGCTATCACAACATGCCCTTCTTCAACCGCCTGTCGAAAAGCCAGCGCGAGACCTTCACTGCCCATTCCACCGCGCAGCTCCTCTCGCAGTTTCTGCATGGCGAGCAGGGCGCGCTGATGACGGCGGCCTGCGTCACGCATTCGGTCCCGGACACGACCGCGAAGTTCTATGCCGCGACCCAGACGATGGACGAGGCGCGCCATGTCGAGGTCTACGCCAAGTACTGCGACAAGATCGCGATGGTCTACCCGATGTCGCCCTGGCTGAAGGATCTGATCGACGTCACGCTCAAATCCGACCGCTACGAGAAGGTGATGATCGGCATGAACATGGTGGTCGAAGGCCTCGCCCTCGGCGCCTTCAACAACATGTACCAGTCGACCACCTGCCCGCTGCTCAAGGCGATCACCTTCAACGTGATGCGCGACGAGTCGCGCCACGTCTCCTTCGGCCACGCCTATCTCGGCCCGGTGATCAAGGAGCTCGATGAGGCTTCGCGCGAAGACCTCGCCGACTTCGCCTTCGATGCGATCAACATCATCGTCCAGGCGACGATGCAGCAGGGCAACGGCCTCGCCAGCCGTGTCGATCCGGGCTTCATGGAAGTTCTGGCGAACAGCAACATCGACCCGAACGATTTCTTCAAGGGCATGCAGGAAGCGGTCGAAGCCGGCGTGACGCAGGAACTGCCGCCCGGCCAGATCCACTCGATCAAGGACCTTATGATGCCGGCACTCGCCCGCGTCGGCCTGTTCACGCCGCGCGTCCGCAAGCGCTACGACGACGCTGGCATTCCGATCTTCGATGATCCCCGCGTGTTGCGGGCCATGGAAGGCGGCGCGCCGCAGATGATGGCCGCCGAGTAACTCACCCTCCGTACCTTGCCTCCCGGCGCGAAAGCCCCGGGAGGCTTTTTATTGGTGGGGCCTGTTTCCACTCTCGTCATGCTGAGATGCTCCGCCGCAGGCGGAGCCTCGAAGCACGCGCATTGTCGCGGTCTGCCTCACACCGCCAGCGCGTGCCGCCGCGCACCTTCGTCGAGGTAAGTGTCGAACAGCGAGCACACCAGCCGCGTCGCCGCGCGCCATTGCGGCGCCACCGTCACCCGCGAGCCCTCGATCCGCACCACGCCGTCGCGGTGCCACGGCTCGAGTGCCGCCAGCGTTCCGGCGAACAGCTTCATCGACTTGCCGAAGCAGCCGGCGACCTGCGCCAGGTCGACGCTGAGATCGCACATCAGCCGCTCGATCGCCGCCCGCCTTACCCGGTCCTCGTCGCTTACGGCGACACCGCGGGCGACCGGCAACCGTCCTTCGTCCAGCGCCTTGCGATAACCGGGCACGTCGGAAATGTTCTGCACATAGCCTTGCGGCAGCGCGCCGATGGCCGAAGCTCCGAGGCCGATCAGCGTCGCGGCGTCGTCGGTGGTATAGCCCTGGAAATTGCGCCTGAGCGTGCCGTTGTCCTGCGCGATGGCGAGAGCATCTTCCGGCTTGGCGAAATGGTCGATGCCGATGGCGCGATAGCCGCAGGATTCCAGAAGCGCCTGCGCCATCTCGGCCTGGGCGAAACGCTCGGCGACGCCCGGCAGGGCGTCTTCGGGAATCAACGCCATGTGCTTCTTGAAGTGCGGCACATGGGCATAGCCGAAAATCGCCAGCCGGTCTGGATCGAGCGTCAGCGCCGTCTCGATCGTATGCGCCAGGCCTTCGACCGTCTGATGGGGCAGGCCGTAGATCAGGTCGATGTTGAGCTTTTCGATACCGGCCGCGCGCAGCATGCGCACGCAGGCCAGCGTCACGTCGTCGGGCTGGATGCGGTTAATCGCACGCTGCACCTTGGGGTCGCAATCCTGCACCCCGATGCTCGCGCGCGTCACGCCGATATCGGCCCAGGCCTCGGCCATCTCCGCGGTGAACCCGCGCGGATCGATCTCGACGGCGATCTCGGCATCGGCGGCGATGTCGAACCGGCGGCGCAGCGACACGTTCAGGCGCCGCAGATCGTCCGGCTTCACCAACGTCGGCGAACCGCCGCCGAAATGCAGATGCGTCACCCGCCGCTTCGGACCCAGCGCATCGGCCACCAGCGACAGTTCGCGCGCGAGCAGATCGAGATAGCCCGTCACCGGCGCATAGCTGTTCACCACCGTCGTGTGGCAACCGCAGAACCAGCACAGCGTGTCGCAGAACGGAATGTGGATGTAGAGCGAGATCGCATCGTCCGCCGGCAATGCGGCGAGCCAGTCGCGATACGTAGATTCACCGACACCGGCATGAAAGTGCGGCGCCGTGGGATAGCTCGTATAGCGCGGCACGCGTGCCGCAAATAACGTCTTCACATCCGCCATCGCGCGTCTCCCGAGTGAGCGATCCTCAAACTAGGGATGACGCATCGCGTCGCCTTGATCTCACGCAATCGCACCCGCGCGGATTGCCGCAGCGCACGCGCAGTTGATTGCGATCAACTGTCGTGACGCGTGCGTCACTAGATAGAGGCTCGACATCAACGACGGGGATACCCACATGCGTACGCTTGCAAAGATTGCGGCCGCTCTTCTTCTCGGCTGCGCGCTTACGTCGCCGGCGCTTGCCGACGATGCCGCTCCGATGGCCGACACCGGCGTTGCCGGTCACTTCCAGGTCCGCCTGCGCGGTCTCGGCGTGATCCCCGACCCGAATATCGACGTCAAGATCGGCGGCACCAGCATCGGCGGCACCTATTCGGTCACCGACTCGTTCGTGCCCGAGATCGACGGCACCTATTTCCTCACCGATCATATCGGTCTGGAGCTGATCGCCGCCACCACGCAGCACTCGGTGCACAGCTCGGTCGCCGGCAATATCGGCAGCGTCTGGCTGCTGCCGCCGACCCTGACCGTGCAGTATCACTTCGATCCCACCGGCCCGATCCGCCCCTATGCCGGCCTGGGCGTGAACTACACCTTCTTCTACAGCCCGAAGAGCCCGCTTCCCGGCATCCACTACGACGACAATTTCGGCTTCGCCCTCCAGGCCGGTGTCGACGTGCCGGTCGGCGACGGACCCTACTTCCTCAACTTCGACGTGAAGAAGATCTTCCTCTCGACCCATGTCACCGCCGCGGCCGGCGTGGTCCAGGCGAGCGCCGATCTCGATCCGTGGATCATCGGCGCGGGAGTCGGCATCCGGTTCTGAGATGCTGTGCTGCTCGCTCTTCGCGGTCCTGCTCGGACAGCTTGGAGCCTGGGCCGGTTCGCTCCGCTTCGGCGGCGCCCGTCTGGCGGCTTTTGCCGGCTGGACGCGGCGCCACCGCGGCGTGCTCGCCGGCGCTTTCGCGGCCGAGCTGATCCTCGCAGCCGCGGCTCTGCCGGCGCTCTACGGGCTCGATCGCGCGGCACAGCTCGGCAACTGGCCGATCTGTTCCTTCGCCGCACAGCTCGCCGGCCGCTGAGCTACGCACAACTACGAACCATTGATGCGGATCAACTGAGCAACTGCGGAAAAAGGCCATGAACACGCCCGACGACGGAGGGGAATCGTGAACCAGACAGAGACCAACAGCGCGCCGCAAAGCGGATGGGAGGCCTACTGCGCCGCCGCCCGCGCCCTTGCGCAACAGCCCCGTCCGCAAGCCAAGAGCGAGACCAGCGATGACTGCCGCCGCTAACACCAGCCCCGCGCCCTGGCGCGCCGATCTTTTCATCCTGCCGCTGATCGTGGCGCTCGGCGCACTCGCCGCGCTGATCGAGGCGGCGCGCTCGCCCGATCCCGCGATGGTGATCCAGGCCTGGACTTTCCTCGCCTGCATGATCGCGATCGGCGCCTTCTATCTGAAGACCTATGGCGGCGGCATCCCGCTCGAAGAGCGCGAGGGCTATGCCAACAACGTCGTGAAGGCCGGCGTGATCGCCTCGATGTTCTGGGGCATCGCCGGCATGCTGGTCGGCCTCATCATCGCGCTCCAGCTCTCCTTCCCGAACTTGTTCTACTTTCCGGACTGGGCCTGGACGAATTTCGGCCGCATGCGCCCGCTGCACACCTCGGCGGTGATCTTCGCCTTCGGCGGCAACGTCCTGATCGCGACCTCGTTCTACGTCGTGCAGCGCACCAGCCGCGCGCGCCTCTTCGGCGGTTCGCTGCCCTGGTTCGTGTTCTGGGGCTACAACACCTTCATCGTGCTCGCCGGCACCGGCTATCTCCTCGGCGTCACCGAGGGCCGTGAATATGCCGAGCCCGAGTGGTACGCCGATCTGTGGCTCACCGTCGTCTGGGTCGGCTACCTGCTGACCTTCCTCGGCACGATCATCAAGCGCAAGGAGCCGCATATCTATGTGGCGAACTGGTTCTACCTCGCCTTCATCGCCACCATCGCGATGCTGCACATCGTCAACAACCTCTCGATCCCGGTCTCGCCGCTCGAAACCAAGAGCGTGTCGCTGTTCTCGGGCGTGCAGGATGCACTGACTCAGTGGTGGTACGGCCATAATGCCGTCGGCTTCTTCCTCACCGCCGGCTTCCTCGGCATCATGTACTACTTCATCCCCAAGCGGGCGGAGCGGCCGGTCTATTCCTACCGGCTTTCGATCGTCCATTTCTGGACCCTGATCTTCATCTACATCTGGGCCGGCCCGCACCATCTGCTCTACACCGCGCTGCCCGACTGGGCGCAGACGCTGGGCATGACCTTCTCGGTCATCCTCTGGATGCCGAGCTGGGGCGGCATGATCAACGGCCTGATGACGCTGTCGGGCGCCTGGGACAAGCTGCGCACCGATCCCGTTATCCGCATGCTCGTCGTCTCGGTCGCGTTCTACGGCATGTCGACCTTCGAAGGTCCGGTGATGAGCGTGCGCACGGTCAACGCGCTGTCGCACTACACCAACTGGACCATCGGCCACGTCCATTCCGGCGCGCTGGGCTGGGTCGGCTATGTCAGCTTCGGCGCGCTCTACTGCCTCGTCCCGTGGCTGTGGAAGAAGAAGGCCCTGTTCTCCAACGCGCTGGTCGAATGGCACTTCTGGATTTCGACCCTCGGCATCGTTCTCTACATCACCTCGATGTGGGTCGCCGGCATCATGCAGGGCCTGATGTGGCGCGCCTATAACGACTTCGGCTTCCTCGAATATTCCTTCGTCGAGACCGTCGTGGCGATGCATCCCTACTACATCATCCGCGCGCTCGGCGGCCTGATGTACCTCACCGGCGTGCTGATCATGGCCTACAACCTCTGGCGCACCGTGAAGGATGCGCCGGCCGAGGCGGCGGTGCCCGCCAACCTCGTCGCTGCGGAGGCGGTGTGATGAATCACGGTTTCTTCGAACGCAACTCGCTGGTGCTTCTGATCGGCATCCTGATCGTCGTCGCCATCGGCGGCGCCGTCGAGATCGCGCCGCTCTTCTGGGTCAACAGCACGATCGAGAAGGTCGACGGCATGCGGCCCTACACGCCGCTCGAGCTCGCCGGCCGCGACATCTACATCCGCGAAGGCTGCTATGTTTGCCACAGCCAGATGATCCGCTCGCTGCGCGACGAGGTCGAGCGCTACGGCCATTACAGCCTCGCCGCCGAGAGCATGTACGACCATCCGTTCCAGTGGGGTTCGGAGCGCACCGGTCCGGATCTCGCCCGCGTCGGCGGCAAGTATTCCGACCAGTGGCAGCTCGCCCATCTCAACGACCCGCGCGCCGTCGTGCCGGAATCGGTGATGCCGCCCTATGCCTTCATGGCGAAGAAGCCGCTCGACTATCACGACATCGACGCGATCATGCGCGCCAACCGCATGGCCGGCGTGCCCTACACCGACGCCGACATCGCCAATGCCGTCGCCGACCTGAAAGCCCAGGCCGATCCGAATGCCGACGGCGTCGACGCTTTCAAGAAGCGCTACCCGAAGGCCGACGCGCGCGACTTCGACGACAACCCGAACGAGATCACCGAAGCCGACGCCCTGATCGCCTATCTGCAGATGCTCGGCACGCTGGTCGACTTCAAGACCTATCACGCCGACGCCGGCGGAAACCGGAGATAAGCCATGGAAGGCCTCGATTACGAAACCGTTCTCGCCTTCTGCCAGAGCTGGAGCGTCGTTTACTTCAGCCTGATGTTCGCCGTCGCGATCGCCTATGCGCTGTGGCCGTCGAACCAGAAGGGCTTCCGCGAAGCGGCCGCTCTGCCGCTGCAGGATGACGGAGATATCTGATGTCGAAGAAGGAAATCGACAGCCATACCGGCACCGAAACCACCGGCCATGAATGGGACGGGATCAAGGAGCTCAACACGCCCTTGCCGCGCTGGTGGCTCGGCATCTTCTTCGCCTGCATCGCCTGGGCGGTGGGCTACTGGATCGTCATGCCTGCCTGGCCGGGGATCACGGGCTACACCCATGGCGTGCTGAACTTTTCACAGCGCGACCAGGTCGCCGCGGATCTCGATGCGCTCAAGACCGCACGCCACACCCGCGAGGCCGAGCTCGCCCACGCCTCGCTGCAGCAGATTCAGTCGAACCCCGACCTGCTTCAGTTCGCCATGGCCGAAGGCCGCGCCGCGTTCGGTGACAACTGCGCCGCCTGCCACGGCTCGGGCGGGCAGGGCGCCCACGGCTATCCCAATCTCAACGACGACGTCTGGCTCTGGGGCGGCAAGCTTGAGGACATTCAGCACACCATCACCGTCGGCGTGCGCTCGACCTCGCCGGAGACACGCCAGTCGGCGATGCCGGCCTTCGGCCGCGACGGCATCCTCCAGCCGGCGCAGGTCGACGACCTGACCGAATACGTCGTGCATCTCTCCGGTCGTCCGGCGGATGCCCGCGCCGTCGCCCGCGCGACCAAGCTCTTCGCCGACAATTGCGCGATGTGCCACGGCCCGGCCGGCAAGGGCGACCGCAGCATGGGCGCGCCCAACCTCACCGACAACGACTGGCTCTACGGGCCGGAGCGCGCCGATATCCACGACCAGATCTGGAACGGCCATGGCGGCGTGATGCCGACCTGGGGCGGCCGCCTGTCGCCGGAGACGATCAAGTCGCTCGCCGTCTACGTCCACAGTCTCGGCGGCGGAGAATAGCGAGCACGTCGTGAGCATTCACACGGTCATCTCCATGCGCAATGCCGCCGACGGCGTCGAGAAATCCGACGCCGTCGCCAGCAACAGCGCGACCCAGCGCTCGTTCTACAAATCGCGCATCCCGATCTATCCGAAGCGCGTCCACGGCGTCTTTCGCCGGATCAAATGGGCGGTGATGGCCGTCCTGCTCGGCATCTACTACCTCGTGCCCTGGATCCGTTGGGATCGCGGGCCCTCGGCGCCGAGCCAGGCGGTGCTCGTCGATCTCGCCCATGAGCGATTCTATTTCTTCTTCATCGAGATCTGGCCACAGGAAGTCTACTACATCACCGGCCTGCTGGTGCTCGCCGCGGTCTCGATCTTCCTCGTCAGCGCGCTCTTCGGCCGTCTGTGGTGCGGCTACGCTTGCCCCCAGACGGTGTGGACCGACCTCTTCATTCATGTCGAGAACCTGATCGAAGGCGACCGCAGCGCCCGCATCCGCCTCGCCGCCGCACCGTGGACGGCGTCGAAAGTCGCCAAGCGCGTCTCGAAGCACGCGGTCTGGCTCCTGATCGCCATCGCCACCGGCGGCGCCTGGGTGTTCTATTTCGCCGATGCGCCGACGCTGGCACACGACCTCTTCACGGGCAACGCGACCTTCGTCGCCTATGGCGCCATCGCGGCGCTGACCTTCACCACCTACTCGCTTGGCGGCATGATGCGCGAGCAGGTCTGCACCTATATGTGCCCCTGGCCGCGCATCCAGGCGGCGATGACCGACAAGGAAACGCTCGCCGTCACCTATCGCTCCGACCGCGGCGAGCCGCGCGGCCCGCACAAGAAGGGCGACAGCTGGGACGGCCGCGGCGTCTGCATCGACTGCAACCAGTGCGTCGCCGCCTGCCCGATGGGCATCGACATCCGCGACGGCAACCAGCTCGAATGCATCAACTGCGCTCTCTGCATCGATGCCTGCGACGACGTGATGGACCGCATCGGCCAGCCGCGCGGCCTCATCGCCTACGACACCGACGCGAACATCCTGCGCCGTTCGGCGAAGGAACCGGCGCGCTTCCACTTCGTCCGCGCCCGTACCGTGCTCTATTCCTCGGTCCTCGCCGTCGTCGCCGTCGTCATGCTGTTTGGCTTGGCGACCCGCAGCACCATCGGCCTCGACGTGTTGCGCGACCGCAATCCGAATTTCGTTACGCTGGCCGACGGCTCTGTGCGCAATGGCTACGTGCTGAAGCTGATGAACCGTTCCATCGCCACGCGCAGCTTCGATCTTTCCATCGACGACCTGAAGGCGAAAAGCGTCAACGTCATCGGCATCGGTGTCGTCCGCCTGCCGGTGCGCCTCGCGGTCGATGCCGACAAAGTTCGCGCCGTGCGCATCCTTGTCACGGTCGCAAAGCCCGATCTCGGCTCTGCCTCGCGCGATATCGAATTCGTGCTCACCGATCCGAAGACCGGCGAGCGCATCGAGTCCGAAGCCGTCTTCGTCTCGGGAGGTGCCCCATGATCCGTCCGCTCACCGGCCGCGGCGTTCTGCTGTGGCTCGGCGGCTTCTTTCTCTGCATCTTCGCGGTGAACGCCTATTACATCTTCATCGCGGTCGACACCTTCCGCGGCGAGGACGAGCAGAAGCCTTATCTCCAGGGCGTCGAATACAATCGCACCCTGGAACGCCGCGCCGAGCAGGCGCGGCTCGGCTGGACCGCCGACGTCCATGCCGAACGCGTTGCCGGCGGCCATGTCGCAGTCGTCGTCGACCTGAAAGGCAAATCCGGCAAGCCGGAAACCGATGCGGAACTCGGCGGGGAACTGCGCCATCCCGCGGATGAAAACCGCGACCGCACGCTCAAGCTCACCGAGGTTGCGCCCGGGCGCTATCGCGCCGATGCCGGTCCGGTCCAGAAGGGCTACTGGGACGTTATCGTCAATGGCGGCGCGAAGAACGCGCCATTCGAGACGAGCACGAGACTATGGGTGCCGTAGCCGCAGAGGATTTTGCCGCCTTCGTCCATCGCGAGAAGGACGGCAGCGAAAGCTTCGATGTCGCGGTGCGCGGCGCGCGCTGCGCCGCCTGCATGGCCAAGATCGAGGGCGGCGTGAAGGCGATCGGCGGCGTCAATGATGCGCGCCTCAACCTCTCCACCGGCAAGCTGCACGTGGTCTGGAACCGCGACGCGGTGAAGCCGGGCGTGGTGATCGACCGCGTCCGCGCCCTCGGCTACGAGGCCGCGCCCTTCGATTCCGCCGGCGTGCTCGACGCGCAAAGCCAGGAAGGCCGCCATCTCCTGCGCTGCCTCGCCGTCGCCGGTTTCGGCATGGTCTTCGTCGTCGGGCTGACGGATTCGATCTGGTATTCCAACGGCGACATCAGCGCGGCGCATCGCACGCTGTTCTTCTGGCTCGCCGGCCTCGTCGCCATCCCGTTGACGCTGTTCGCGTCCGAGCCGTTCTTCGCCTCCGCCGGCCGCGCCCTTGCCAAACGCCAGACCAACATGGATGTGCCGATCAGCGCCGCTATCGTGCTCGCGCTCGCGCTCAGCGTCTGGGAAACGGTGAGCGGCGCCGCTCAGACCTATTTCGACGCCACCATCATGCTGGCCTTCGTTCTCCTCGTCGGCCGCTATCTCGATTACCTGCTGCGCGACCGGGCCCAGGGCGCCGCCCGCCATCTCGTCACGCTCCAGTCCGCGCTCGCCCGCCGCTTCAGGCCGGACGGCACGCTCGAAACCGTCGCCGGCCGCGAGCTTGTCCCCGGCGACCGCGTGCTGCTCGCCAGCGGCGAACGCGTGCCCACCGACGGCACGCTCGAAGACAAGGAGACCGAGGTCGACGTCTCGCTCGTCACCGGCGAGAGCCAACCGGTCGGCGTCAGCGCCGGCCAGGTGCTGCGCGCCGGCACCATCAATCTCGGCCGCCCCATCGTCGTTAGCGTCACCGCGAAGATGGACGACTCGCTGGTTGCCGATCTCGCCCGTCTGCTCGAAGCCGGGCGCCAGACCCGCAGCGTCTATGTCCGCCTCGCCGATCGCGCCGCCAAGGCCTACGTCCCCTTCGTGGCCATCGCCTCGCTCGCGGTCTTCGCCGGCTGGGCTCTTGTCGGCGCCGGCTTCCCGGTCGCGATGACCAATGCCATCGCCGTCCTCATCATCACCTGTCCCTGCGCGCTCGGCCTCGCCGTCCCCGCGGTCCAGATCGTCGCCACCGGCCGGCTCTTCGCCAAAGGTGTCTTCGTCAAATCCGGCGACGCGCTCGAACGCCTGGCCGAGATCGACACCGCGGTCTTCGACAAGACCGGTACGCTGACGCTGGGCGCTCCCGCGCTCGCCACCCGCGTTCTTCCCGCCACGCTCGAAAGCGCCGCGCGCCTCGCCCGTGCCAGCCGCCATCCTCTCTCGCGCGCCCTCGCCGAAGCCGCCGGACCGGGGCCGGTTGCGGCCGGCGTGCGCGAAGTGCCGGGCTCCGGCCTCGAAGCGGAGGTCGATGGCATCCGCTGCCGGCTCGGCAATGCCGAATGGTGCGGCGTCGCGGGCGGCCACGGCGAGCTCTGGTTCCGCAAGGAGGGCGTGCCACCGCTGCGTCTCGAATTCCGCGACCATATCCGTCCCGAAACCCGCGACACCATTGCCGCTTTTGCGCCGCGCAACGTCGCGGTCGAGATGCTGACCGGCGACCACGCCCAGCCCGCCGCGGCGATCGCGAAAGAGGCCGGCATCACGCGCTGGCGTGCCGATGTCGGGCCGGCCGAGAAGGCCGCGCGCCTCGAAGACCTCCGCAAGCACGGCCACCATACCCTGATGGTCGGCGACGGCATCAACGATGCCGGCGCGCTGGCCCTCGCCCATGTCTCGATCGCGCCCGGCACCGCCGCCGATGTCAGCCAGCGCGCGTCGGACCTCGTGCTGCGCGGCGACAGCATCGCGCCCATCGTCGAGGCCATCGACATCGCCCGCAAGGCGCGCCGCCTCGTGCTCGAGAATTTCGCCTTCGCCGCGGTCTACAATCTCGCCGCCGTGCCGGTCGCCGCGCTCGGTCTGGTCAATCCGCTGGTCGCCGCCGGCGCGATGGCCGGTTCTTCGCTGATCGTCACCCTCAACGCGCTCCGGCTGGCGAGGTCCTGATGGACGGCATGGCCCTCATCATCGCCTCGGCCTTCCTGATGGGGCTCTGCATGCTGGCGCTCCTGGTTTGGACCATGAACAGCGGCCAGTACGACGACCTCGAAGGCGACGCCAACCGCATCCTGCTGCCCGACGACAACGACCGCTAGACAGTCTTCCCCCCACCTCATCCTGAGCCTGTCGAAGGATGGCAGCCCCGCATCCCGCTTGATTCCCGCCCGGGAATCGCGTGCAGTCGGCGGGCTTTCCTAGGGAGGCCGTCATGGCCAATCGCGAACAGCGCAGCAATCGCGAAAAGAAGAAGCCCAAATCGGACAAGAAGCCGGCCCCCGTCGCCGGCAAGGCGCCCGCCTATGTCGAGCCCCAGCTCGTCCGCAAGCCGCACAAGGGCAAGGACTGGACCTGACGACCGGCGCCGATGCGCCTCGCCATGCTCATGATCGTCGTGCCCGATCTCGCGCGGGCGCGCGATTTCTATCGCGACACGCTCGGCTTCACACTGAAGAGCGAATCCCCGTCGCGCCTCGTCTTCGCGCAGGACGGTGCCGATCTGGTGATCTTCCGGGGCCGCGAACCGGCGCCGCCCGTCCGCCATGGCGAGACCGCATCGACCACCTTCGTCTTCGCCGTCGCGTCCCTCGATGCCGCGATGGCGACGCTCCGGTCCCGCGGTGTCGCATTCCTGCATGACGTGCCCGCACAGGGCGAGTTCGGCCGCTACGCCGCCTTCCGCGATCCCTTCGGCAATGTGCTGGAGTTGATGGAGCGCGCACCCTAGCGCTGGCCGTAGAGCGTTTCCGCCTTCTGCATCAGGATCCACGACGTCGCGATGTACTTGTTGCCGCCCACCGGCCGGTTGCCGCGATGGGTGTGGGTGAAGCCCGCCGGCGCGATCAGGATCGATCCGGTCTTCGGCTTCACCACCATGCGCTGGTGGAAGAACTCGGTCTCGCCGGCTTCGAAATCGTCGTTGAGATAGAGCGTCCAGAGCAATGCGCGGTGCAGCGACTCGGTATCGCCCGGCACCGGATAAACCTCGCAATGCCAGTGCGGATAGCCGCCGACGCCGGCGAGGTATTTCTGGATGTTGATCGACCCCGGCCGGAACAGCTGCGAGATCACGCCGGCAAGCTCGCGGTCGTTCATCGCCGTCAGCGTCGCGGGATCGATGACCGACAGCTGCCCGGTCCCCGGATCGACCCGCCGCGTGAGATAGGGCGCCAGCACCGCAAAGGGATATTTGCGCACATAGAGCACGAGCCCGCGCAGCATGGCGTTGTTGAGTTGCGCCTCGGCATCCTTCCACTCCGGGAGGTTCGAGATCGTGATGTCCCAGCTGTCTTTCAGCTCGGTATGGACGCCGCTGCCCGTCGCGCCCGGTTCCGCCCGCCCGTCGCGCTCGAAGCGCGCGATCAGCGCCGCGCAATCGGCAGGCGAAAGTGCGTCGGTGAACTGCTCGATGAAGTCCGGTTCCATACGGAGGATTCTATTGGCCCATTTCGGCCAGCTCCGCCAGTGCGGCGCGGGTGCTCGCCGCGAATTGCGGCATCGCTTCGCGCAGGACCAGCGCTCGCTCGAAGGCGCTGCGCGCGTCGCCGCGCCGTCCGACTTCGACAAGACATCGTCCGAGATGATGCAGCAGGAAGTGTTCCTTGTCGCGGATGCCGCTCTCGGCGCAGAGGCGCAAGCCCTCCTCGAACAGCGCGATCGCCCGCGTGCGCTCGCCGAGATACTGGATCGCGGTCGCGAGGCCGAGGAGCCCGTCGATCTCCGTCGCACGGTCGCCGCGCTTGCGCGACAACGCCAGTGCCTCCTCCAGAAGCGTCGCGGCCTCCGCCTCGCTGCCCGGCTCCATGAACAGCGCCGAGCCGAGCGCGCCGGCCGCATGCAGAATCGCGCGTTCGTCGCCGCTCGCACGCGCCGCGGCCAGCGCCGCGCGGCCGGCCGCGATATGATTCAGGAAAGCATCCCGGTCGGGCGGCACGGCCCGGCGGAAGGTCGGGCCCGACATCGCGCGAGCCCCTTACGGATGCGCCGCGCGCCAGGTCTTGAGCGCCGCGAGCATCGTGTCGACATGCTGCGAATAGTCGAGATCCGAATATTCGGCGATCACATGGCCGTCAGGCGCCACCAGATAGGAGGTCCGGCTCGACATCGACACCAGCGGCAGCGTCGCGTCGTAGGCCTTGATGATGTGGCCGTCGCCATCGGACGCGACCGGGAAGGCGCTGGCGCAATCCCTGGTCGAGAAATCCTTCAGCGTTGCGAGGTCGTCATGGCTGACGCCGATCACGCTGGCGCCCAGCGCCGTGAATTGCGGCATCGCCTCGGCGAAGGCATGGGCCTCCAGCGAACAACCCGTGGTGAAGGCCTTGGGATAGAAATAAACCACCACCGGTCCCTTCTTGAGCGCATCCGCCAGCTTGAAGGTGAACGGCTTGCCGCCCAATGCGGCGTCTGCGGTGAAGTCCGGCGCGGCATCGCCGACCTTCAGCGTCGCGGCGGCCGGCGTGGCGGCGAGCGTTACGGCCAACAGAAATCCTGCGAAGCGTTTCATTTCGTTCCCTCCCGGATGCGCATGGATAGCATAGCGCCAAAATGGCGGAATTGCTGGGTTTACGCCGTACCTTATCCGACACCCCCGAAAACGGGCGGATAATGGCCGATACGCAAAAGAAGGAGCTTCGGACCATGCGATACGAGGATATGACATTCGAAGAACAACAGGCCGAGAAGAGGCGCAGGCAGGAAGAGGCCGATGCACGCTACGAGCGCCGTCAGGCATTTCTGACCGAACTGCTCGGTCCGCCCGGCGTCGCCCGCTTTGCGCCGCCGCCAGTGAGAGACTTCGACGCCCAGCTCGGCGAACATGCCGCACAACTTGCCAAGCTCACCCGCCTGACTCTGAACTATGCGCTCAATGATGACGGAGACCTCCAGACTCAGATGAATGCCGCATCCGCCGTCACCCGTCTGATCCAGACGAATGTCGCCATTGCGCGGGTGCTGCTGGCGAAGTCGAAAACAGTACAAGGTGTGCCGGCGGACAAGGAGCCACAAGCCGTGGTGTCTCAAGGTTGAGCGGCCGTGGCGCTCCCAAAGGCAACCTGCGCGCCTTCAAGCATGGCGCGCACACCGCCGAGATGCGGGCATTGCGCGCCCGCGTCCACGCGCTAGTCAGCGCGGCGCGCGCCACGCTGCGCGCGCGCTCACACGCCGTAAGATTGGTACGGATAGCAGCGCTCGCGCGTCAGCGTCAGGCCGAGATGGCCGGCGAGTGCCTGGATGCTCTCGTCATGCGCGGCGAAGGGATCGGAATTCGCCGGTCCGACGATGATGATGCGGAAATCGCCATTGTCCACGCCGCCGGGCGGCAGCATCGCGGTGGCGAGCGGCGTTCCGTCGTTCTCCCGCAGGGTCAGGAACATCGGCATGCTGCGCTGGATATGCGCTGCGAGTCCGATGTCGCGCTCGATGGTGTTCGTCGAGGTGGGCTGATAGAGCCGCACGGCGGTGTCGCGCTCGCGCCGGAAGTATTTCTCCACCGCATGCCGCATCGTTTCGGACTCCGCCGTGGCCTCTGCCTCGGTCTCGATCCGGAACCAGGTGCGCCTGCCGGGCGCATCGCAGACATATTTCATGGCCGCGCGACTCATTCACCCCGCGCCATGGTAACGCCGTTTGCCGAAAATGCGCCGGCCGATGCGTTCAGAAGGCGAAATTCAGAAAAGGATTGTGTCCCGCAGTCTCCAGATTCAGGCCGAAATGTTTCTCCAGCGCGGCGATCGCGTCGGCCTGCGACGATTTGGGATCGCTGTATTGCGGTCCGACGATCATCGGCGCGAAGTCAGGATCTGGCTTGGCGTCCGGCGGCAGGATTGCCGTCGCCAGCGCGGTTCCGTCATGCTCGCGCAAAGTCAGGAAGATCGGCATGCGGTGCGCGATGTGGGCCTTCAGGCCGATGTCGCGCTCGATCGGATGCAGGTTGCGTGCGGGACGATAGCTCGCGGCGGCCTGCGTACGGCTGTCGCGAAAATGATTATCGACGCCGTGCTGCATCGCTTCGCTTTCCAGCGTCGCTTCGCCGTCGGTTTCGATCCGGAACCAGGTTTTCCGTCCCGGGGCATCGCAGACATATTGCATGGGCTTCTCCCGCAATCGTCACGCCGCGAGCGTAGGACTTGAATGGTGAACGTGATATTGAGGATCATCGCTTACGCGTCCTCCCCGATGCTCAGGAGTTCACCGTAGCCATGCCCGTCGAACGGCTCGAGCATTACACCATCCGCTGCGCCGATCTGGAGACGACGCGCGACTTCTATCGCGACGTGCTCGGCCTGGCGGTCGGCGACCGTCCGGCGTTTCCGTTCAAAGGCTATTGGCTCTACCTCGGCGGCGTGCCGATCGTGCATCTCGTCGACGCGGCGGAATCGGCGGAGCGCGACGGCCCGCACAGCCGCGGAGATACCGCCGCGCTCGATCACATCGCTTTTCGTGGCACGGACCTCGAAGCCACCCGCGCCACGCTCAAGTCCCATGGCCTCACCTTCCGCGAGAACGCCGTCCCCGGCGGCCGCATCCACCAGATCTTCGTCCCCGATCCCGACGGAATTCTGATCGAGCTGAACTTCCGCGCTGCCGCCACCTAGAACGCGCAGCCAGGGGTGGCAGTGGGCCGAAATTCCACACAAAAATCATCGATTTAACGGCCTTTGCCGCCGCCGCGCGGATATGATTTTATGTCAGCGGAATTCGCGGGTTCCCCAGCCCGCCTGAGCCATCACCACAACAGGGAGTCCAAGGGACATGCAGGAACGCCTCCAATTCTACATCGACGGCAAATGGGTCGACCCCGTGACACCGAAGACGCTCGACGTCATCAACCCCGCCACCGAAGAACCCTTTGCGCGCATCTCGATGGGCTCCAAGGCCGATGTCGACAAGGCGGTCGCCGCTGCGCGCAAGGCCTTCGAAACCTGGTCGCGCACGACCAAGGAAGAGCGCATCGCGCTGCTCCAGAAGGTCATGGCGGTCTATCAGACCAAATACGACGCCATCGCCAAGGCGATCTCCGAAGAGATGGGCGCGCCGATGTGGCTGTCCAAGGCGGCCCAGGCTGCGACCGGCCTCGGCCATCTCGCCGAGACGGTGAAGATTCTTTCGAACTACGACTTCGCCGAGACCCGCGGCACCACCACCATCGTGAAGGAGCCGGTCGGCGTTTGCGGCCTGATCACGCCGTGGAACTGGCCGATCAACCAGATCGTCTGCAAGGTCGCCCCGGCGCTCGCCGCCGGCTGCACCGTGGTCCTCAAGCCGTCGGAAGTCGCGCCGATGAACGCGATGCTCTTCGCCGACGTGCTGCACGAAGCGGGCATCCCCGCCGGCGTGTTCAACCTCGTCAACGGTGACGGTCCCTCGGTGGGCGAGGCGCTGTCCTCGCATCCGGGCATCGACATGATGTCCTTCACCGGCTCGACCCGCGCCGGCATCGCGGTCGCCAAGGCCGCTGCCGACACCGTCAAGCGCGTCGCGCAGGAGCTCGGCGGCAAGTCGGCCAACATCGTGCTCGACGATGCCGATCTGACCAAGGCGGTCTCCGGCGGCGTCATGCAGATGATGACCAACTCCGGCCAGTCCTGTAACGCGCCGTCGCGCATGTTCGTGCCGAAGGCGAAGAACGACCAGGCCATCGCGATCGCCAAGGCGACCGTGGAGAAGGTCAAGGTCACCGATCCCGCCGCCGCCGATGCCGGCCCCGGCTCGATCGGCCCGGTGGTGTCCGAGGTCCAGTACAACAAGATCCAGGCCCTCATTCAGAAGGGCATCGACGAGGGCGCGACCCTCGTCGCCGGTGGCGTCGGCCGTCCGGAGGGCTTCAACCGCGGCTACTACGTCAAGCCGACGGTCTTCGCGAACGTCACCAACGACATGACCATCGCGCGCGAAGAGATCTTCGGCCCGGTGCTCTGCATGCTGACCTACAACACGGAAGAAGACGCGATCGCGATGGCGAACGACACCGTGTACGGATTGTCCGGCTACGTACAATCCGGCGATATCGAGCATGCCCGGAAAGTGGCCTCGCGCATCCGTTCGGGCAATGTCCACATCAACGGCGCCGGCGGCGATTTCGCATCGCCCTTCGGCGGCTACAAGCAGTCGGGCAACGGCCGCGAATGGGGCGATTACGGTTTCGAAGAATTCCTCGAGACCAAGGCCATCCTCGGCTTCACCCCGAAGGCGGCGTAAGCGCCATTCCAGGAATGCAAAAGGCCGTCGCGCAAGCGGCGGCCTTTTTGTTTAGTGCCGGGTTGTTGAAATGCGCGCGGCCACCGTGTCCCGATAGCTCCGGCTCATCCGCACCGCGTCGCCACCTTCCAGCATCACCATCGCGTCCCCGCCGGGCAGCGTTTCGATTGTCCGCACCCGCGTCAGCGCAACGATGCTCCCGCGGTGGATGCGCACGAACCGCTCGGGATCGAGCCTGCTTTCGAACTTCGCCAGCGTCTCGCGGATCAGATGCACAGCGCCGCCGGCATGGAGCGCGAGATAATTGCCCTGCGCTTCGATCCACGCCACATCGGCAAGCGGCAGGATCGTCATCGTTCCGCGTGCCTTCACCGTCACCTGTGACAGGTACCCCGAAGCCGGCGGCAAAGGCGGATCGGCGGCGCTCTGCGCCCGGCGATAGAACAAGGCGGCATGGGCGATGCCGTCGAGCGCGACGACGGCGAAGAACAGCAGCAGCCCGTCGACCACCAACTGGCTTTCGAGCGCGACGAGCAGCGGCCGGCGGTCGAACCCGATGAGCCACGCCAGAATCCCGCCGAGCACGATCAATAGGATCGCCAGCCCCGCATCGCATCCGGCATGAAGCGTCGCGCGCGCCCAGCGCGCCTCGCCCTCGACCGGCCACCGCCGGGCCAGGGCGAACACGACCGGCGTCACCAACGCCCCCAGCAACCCTGCCGCCGTCAGCCGGGCCACCTCGCGGCCCAGCGGCAGCGCGCCTCCCGCGCGCAGGATGTTGCCCGGCTCCAGCACCACGACCAGCCCCAGCCAGAACGCGAAGCCGATCGCGAATTCGAGCAGCCGGGGGCGAGGGGGCAGGACCATGCCGCAGCTTGCGTCGCGCATCCGCCGACGTCCAGATCGCCAGGATTTCCGGGAATTGTGATGAACCGTGCACTGCCTGGGACGGCTCGCCACCCGCGCATCTGGCGCGCCGCCCGCCCGCACGACATCTATGCGGGGTCTTTGCTGGAGCGTGTCATGTCCCCGATTTTTCTCGTCGCCGTGCCCGAAGCCTCGGCCGCCGCAATCGCCGCCTTCCACCAGCGCGAGCTTATCTGGGCGGCGGGTCAGCTTGCCGCGCTCGCGCTTCCGGCGCTGCTGCTGTTCAGCGGCCTTGGCGCCCGCCTTCGTTCGCTATCGGCGCGCGCCGTCGGCGGACGCCGGGTGCCGACACTGATCCTGTTCGCCGCGCTCTATCTCGTACTCGCTGCACTGGTCTCCGGTGCCATCGACTGGTGGCGCGACATGCCGAAGGATGTCGCGCCCTGGCTGGTCGGCGAGCTTGCACCGCTCCTTGCCCGCATCGTTGCCGCGGTGCTCTTCCTCTGGATCCCATTCGCGCTGATGCGCCGCTTCCCGCGCATCTGGTGGGCGCTTGCCGCGTCCGCGCTGGTGCCGGTCGCGTTCCTCGTCCTCGTCGCGCTGCCCGTCGTTGTCGATCCGCTCACCGCGCATTACGAGCCGCTGAAGGACAAGGCGCTGTCGGCCACCATCGCGACGCTCGCCGCGCGCTGCGGCGTGACCGACATCCCGGTCTTCATCGGCGGCGACGACGACACCGTCGTCGGTCTCGGACCGACCAAGCGCATCTTCCTCGAAGAGGACATTCAAAAGAACGAAACCTCCGGCCAGATCGTCTTCACCGTCAGCCACGAACTCAAGCACTATGTCATCGGCGACAATTGGACCGGTCTCGCGATCATCGCCGCGCTGCTGTTCGCGGGCTTGTTCCTCGTCCACGTGATTGGGCGACGCGCCGTCGGCCGCTTCGGAATCGAGCGGCCCGAAGATCCGGCCGCGCTGCCGCTCTACATGCTGATCCTGACGGCGTTCTGGCTCTGCGTGCTGCCGGTCTTCAACTGGGAAGCCCGCCACATCGAGTTCGAAGCCGACCGCTTCGGTCTCGAACTGTCGCATCAGAACGAAGCCGCGGCGCAGCTCTTCGCCGGTTGGATCAGGAAGGACGGCGCGATGGCGGACTACGATCTCTTCTTCAAACTCTTCCGCCAGACCCATCCCTCGCTTGCCGAACGCATCCGCTTCGCGAACACGTATAGGCCCTGGGAGAAGGGTGAAAAGCTGGTCTATGGCGACATCTGCAGGCCGGAGACGTGATCAGTCCTTCGCCCGCTCGACGTAAGATCCGTCCTCGGTCATCACCACCACGCGCGTGCCCGTCACGATATGCGTCGGCACCATCGTCTTGACGCCGTTGGAGAGCACCGCCGGCTTGAACGAGCCGCTCGCAGTCTGGCCCTTCACCACCGGTTCGGTCTCCACCACCTCGAAGGTCGCGCGCTGCGGGATTTCCATCGAGATCGGATTGCCCTCGAAGAGCTGAAGCTGCACTTCCATGTTCTCGATCAGATAGGGCGCCATGTCGCCCACCACGTCGCTGCCGACATGGACCTGGTCGAAGGTCGTCGGCTGCATGAACACCCAGTGTTCGCCGTCCTGGTAGAGGTACTGGAAGGTCTGCGACTCGACGAAGGCCTTCTCGACACTGTCGGTGGTGCGCAGGCGCTCCACGGTCTTGAGGCCGTCCGGAATCCGGCGCATCTCGAGATGGGTCACCGGCGTGCCCTTGCCCGGATGGATGTTCTCCGCCGTGATCACGACATAGAGCTTGCCGTCCTTCTCGAGGACATTGCCCTTGCGCACGGACGAAGCGATGACGGAAACCATGGACGGACCTCTCGGGAAAGCCGGCGGCTAATAGCAGCCCCCGTTCCCAAGCTCAATCCGGCCTTCAGCCCGGGGCGCCGATCCGGGGCAGGGGCACGTCAGGGTCCCGGACAAACAGCGGCGGTGTCGTCGGAACGCCCGAAAAATCGGTCCAGCAGCGCCGTTCGAAGTCGAACAGCTTGCAGGCCGCGACGATGCGCCGATAGGTCCCAAGCGTCAGCGTATATTCCCGTGTGTCCGCGGTTCCGACCCGGCCTTTCAGGTCCGCCTGCGCCCCTGGCAGGGCATAGACCGGGATGCTCGGATTGGCGTGATGCGCCGGATGCGCCATCACATCGGTGTAGAGCGGGAAGATGTCGACCGGGATGCGGACATGGGCTGTGCCCAACACGCTGCCGTTATAGGCACTCCATTGTTTCTCGTCGTCGAACCAGGCGATGTCGGGATGGGTGTGGTTGAGATAGACGGTGATGCCGGCGAAGTAGCTCCACACTGCGAACGGCACGACCCAGCCCAGCGTCATCACCAGCCAGAGCGGCCGCTCCGGCGCAAGCGCCGTGCCGAGCCATGCAATCCCCGCAAGCGTCGCAGCGAAGGTCGCGACCACGAACAGTGTGTCTGGCATATGCCGCTTCCACTGAACCCGCGCCTGCGGCCAGGTCGGCGCGATCATCAGCGGCAGCCAGATTCCGAGATGGTAGTAGATCACCGGGCCGAAAGCGCTGCGATAGACGCGCTCGAGCCAGCGCCGCGCCGGCGACGCCGCAGCGTATTCCGCCGGGCTCATCGGCGCCCAGACCGGATCGACGCCTTTGAGATTGGTGCGGCCGTGGTGATTGCCGTTATGCGCCACGCGCCACAGGCTCACCGAGTGCACCACGGGAATGTAGGAAAGCCGCGCCAGCCATTTGTTCCAGAGCCGTCCCGGCACAAACGCGCCGTGACAGGCGTCGTGCCCCACGATGAACAGCATTGCGATCATCAGGCCGTTGGCGATCGCCGCGGCGATATTGATTGCAAGCGGGAACGGCGCCAGCGCATCGACGAGAGTCGCGGCGTAGAGCACGGAATAGGTCGTGAAGATCGCAAGCCCGCGCGCCAGCGAGCGCTTCTCGGTCCGCGTCGCCTCGTGCGAAATGCTGATGGCTGCGCCTCTGGCGCCGATCGCGTCCATTCCCCCCGTACTCCACCGCCGTAATTTGCGTGGGGAGAGTGTGGCCGAGTGCGACTAACGAACCGTTGCGCGATGCCGCGCAAAATCGGGCGTTTCGTTAACCAAGAAGGGGGTCAATGCACCGGTGTCGTCGGCGTGCCGTCGAAATCGCACCAGCAATCGCGCGCCGGATCGTAGAGCTTGCAGGTCGTCGTCAGTCGCCAGTGATAAGCCGGTGTCCAGCGGATGCTGATCACCTCTGCGCCATGGCTTTCTTCGAGGCTGCGCTGCGCCGCCTTCAGCGAATAGAGCGGAATGACCGGATTGAGATGATGCGCGCTGTGTTGCATCAAACGATGGAACAGGATGTCGATGATCTCCCAGAAGCGGATGCGCACCGTGCCGTGCAGCTTCTGCTCTGTCGTCGACGGCCGCCCGGTCGGAAGCGACCACTTCACGTTCGGTCCGGTATGCTGGATCACCGTCACAAAGGAGATGAAGAGGTTCCAGATCAGGAACGGAATGAGCAGACCGAACAGTGCGGCATTGGTAAACGCCGCGGTCCAACTCCCGCTTCCCGAATACGTATGCGACAACCAGGTCATGCCACCCAGGAATGCGCCGAGCCAGAGATACACCAGCACGAAATCGAGCCAGTCGCGCGCCGTCAGCCTGCTGCCGTCGAGCGGCAGGAAGATATCCGGCAGCCAGATATCGATCAGATAGAAGAAGGGCTGGCCGAACACGCTGCGCTGGAAACGGTAATAGGCCCGGCGCAGGGGCGAGGCGGCGCGATAGCCTTCCAGCGACATCGGCGGATAGGCGTTGTCGATCCCGATCTGCGCGGTATAGCGGTGATGGACCTGGTTGTGGTGATGGGCCCAGCGGCTCAGGGGATGCAGCGCGGGCAGGAAGCCGATCGTCCCGATCAGCCGGTTCAGCCATTGATAGCGCGTCCCGCCGCGATGGGCGCAGTCATGGCCGATGATCGCCAGTGTCGAGATCAGCACCCCCGCCACGAAGGCGCAGGCGAGCTTTTCCCAGACCGGGGTCAGCAGCACCGCCCCCGTCACCGCCACGCTGTAGAACGCGAACTCGACCGTCAGGAGCGCGATCGGGCGCACCAGATGGCGCGTTGCGAACGGCACCAGCGTCAGCTCGGGGCGGTCTTCAATCGCTAGGGACATGGCTCGTCTTACGCCGCCCAAGGCGGCTCCACACCCCTTTACCTTATATTAACCTTGCTGAATGGGCCAGAAGTCAAAGGTTAAGGCCTTTACCGGGTTGACTGTTTCGCCCCGATAGCGCATCGGCGCGCCGATGAGCCCCTGGTGGTCCCCCCATATCCACGTCGACCGGCAGCCGCTTCTGCGCCGCCGGAACGCGATCCGCCGGGCTTTCCGCGGCTGGTTCGAGGCCGAAGGCTTCACCGAGGTCGAGTGTGGCGCATTGGCGGTGTCCCCCGGCAACGAGGCTCATCTTCACGCCTTTTCGACCGAGGCACTGCTCCCCTCCGGCGAGACCCGCCGTCTCTATCTCCACACCTCGCCCGAATTCGCCGCCAAAAAGCTGCTCGCGGCGGGGGAGGCGCGGATCTTCGATTTCGCCCGGGTCTTCCGGAACCGTGAGCGCGGCGCCCTGCACGCGCCCGAATTCACGATGCTCGAATGGTACCGCGCCCGGGCGCCCTACGAGGTCGTGCAGCAGGATTGTCTCACCCTCATCCGCCTCGCCGCCGAAACCGCCGGCACCAACCGCCTCGTCTATCGCGACCGCGTCTGCGATCCCGCGGCGCCGGCCCAGCGCCTTACTGTTGCCGAAGCCTTCTCGATCCATGCCGGCATTGATCTCATGGCGACGCTCTCGCCAAACGGCGTCGGCGACCGCGACGCCTTCGCGGTGAAGGCGCGGCGCGCCGGCTTCGTCGTTACCGAGGCCGACAACTGGTCCGACATCTTCTCCAGGGTGATCGCCGCCGCGGTCGAGCCGAAGCTTGGCCTGGGTGCGCCGACCGTGCTGGTCGAATATCCGCGCTGCGAAGCCGCACTCGCCCGCGCCGCGCCAGACCAGCGCGTCGCCGAGCGCTTTGAGCTCTATGCCTGCGGCGTCGAACTCGCCAACGGCTTCGGCGAGCTCACCGATCCGGTCGAGCAGCGCACCCGCTTCGAAGCCGAGATGGAGGAGAAGCAGCGCATCTACGGCGAGCGCTATCCCATCGACGAGGACTTCCTCGCCGCGCTCGAACATATGCCGCCAGCAAGCGGCGTCGCGCTCGGCTTCGACCGCCTCGTCATGCTCGCCACCGGAGCCCCGCGCATCGACGAAGTTCTCTGGACCCCGGCGCCCTGATGGCAGCGCTGCGCACGCCGCAAGACCTCGTTTCCGTCGGTCTAATCGCACCCACCGAGGTAGGCGCGCTCGCGCCGGTGGCCGAACGCTATGCCGTCGCGGTGTCGGAGGAGGTCGCTGCACTGATCCGCAACACCGGCACACCCATCGCCCGCCAGTTCCTGCCGACCGAGGCCGAGCTTCGAACCTTGCCGGATGAAATCCCCGATCCCATCGGCGACAATGCCCATGCGCCGGTGGAAGGCATCGTCCACCGCCATCCCGACCGCGTACTGTTCAAGGCGGTGTCCGCCTGTCCGGTCTATTGCCGCTTTTGTTTCCGGCGCGAGCAGATCGGGCAGGGCGGGTCCAACGCCTTGTCGCCGGCGGCGCTGGATGCCGCCTTCGACTACATCGCCGCGCGTCCAGAGATATGGGAGGTCATCCTCACCGGCGGCGATCCGTTCATCCTCTCCGCCCGCCGCGCCGCCGAGATCGTCGGACGCCTCGCTGCCATCCCCCATGTGAACACGATCCGCTGGCACACCCGCGTCCCCGTGGTGGAGCCGTCGCGGGTGACCGACGATTTCGTTGCTGCATTGCTCGCACCCGGCGTCACCAGCTGGGTCGCACTCCATGCCAACCATCCGGCCGAGTTCACACCCGCCGCGCGCCGCGCCATCGCAAGGCTGGTCGATGCCGGGATTTCTCTGGTCAGTCAGTCAGTGCTGCTGAAGGGCGTCAACGACGACGTCGAAACTCTCGACTCACTGATGCGCAGCTTCATTGAAAACCGCATCAAGCCCTACTACCTGCATCACCCCGACAAGGCGCCAGGCACGTCGCAGTTCCGGGTTGGCATCGCCGAGGGCCGCACACTCATGCGCAGCCTGCGCGCCCGCCTCTCCGGCCTTGCACTGCCGACCTATGTGCTCGACATCCCCGGCGGCCACGCCAAGGTGCCGCTGCTTTCGGACGATGTCGAAGATATGTCACCCGGCCACTGGCGCATCCGCGACCACGCCGGCCACTGGCACGACTATCGCGACTAGCGCGCCCACCACGGCGACAGGAAGAGCGTGAGGTTCACGGCAAAGCCGGTGTTCCAGATCAACGTCCGCGTCCAGGGATAGTTGAGCAGATAGGCCGCGACGAAGGCGAGCCGCAAGACGATGAAACCTATCGCCAGAAGATCGACGATGTGTTGCGGCACCGCACGGAACTCCGCAAGCAGTACGGCGGCGGCGAACAGCGGAAAGGTCTCGATGCCGTTGACATGTGCTCCGAGCGCCCGTGCCCGCAGCGGCTCGGCCCAGAACGCAGGATCGCGCGGCCTGGCGTTGTCGAAATCGCGATAGCCGAGCGGCTTGAACGGCGCGAGCGTCAGCAGGTAGATCGGCACCGCCGCGAGAAGCATCCACTCCGCGACGGTCATCGGGACTATTTCCCGCGCAGGCTTTTGAAGAACGCGCTCAACTTGTGGCGGGTCTGTTCCCACCACACCACACGCCCGTTGGTCACCCAGTTGAGCTGGATCACCCGCCGCGGCCCGTCGAACGCCTCGAATCCGTGCCAGGCATTCGGCTTGTTCTCGAATACCAGCAGCGTGCCTTCGTCGGGCGGCACTTCGGCGATGACGTCGTTCAGATTCTCCGGCGAACGCAACAGGCGCAGACGGCCGCCCGGCGCTTCCCACTTGCCGTTCATGTAGATCAGCACGGTGACGAGCTTGGTCACGCTGTCGGTGTGGATCTGCCCGTCGCGCGCCGCCGAGATGCCGCGCACCGTCACCATGTCGGGCCGGGCCGAGAGATCCATGCCGAGCTTCGCCGCTACCGCTGCTTTGAACGCCGGCCCGCGGATCGCCTCCATGAAGCGCCGGAACGCAGGCCCGTATTCCAGCGTCGGCAGCGGAAAGCTCCCGGCATGCGCCACCTTCGGGAAATCCGCGTTGATCGCGTCCAGCGCCTCGGCTTTCACGAAGCCGGGCACCATGAACCAGGGAAACGGTTCGCGCGTCACCGCCGCCCGGTTCACCGCCTCGACGTCGATGGGCAACGCGGTCATGGCGTCAGCGATAGTCGGCGTTGAGATCGGCCAGCTTCGCCGAACCTGGGCAGAGCTCGCGCTCGGTCAGATTGTTCAGCGGCGTCGCCACGGTGCCGAGCGCGTCGTGCAGGTCGTCGGCCTGCTCCTCGACGAACAGCACGCCCGTCACCACTTCGCCGGCGGCATGGCGCTCCTGGAGATATGCCATCGCCTTCGCCCGGTCAGTGGCGTCGTAATCCGGATGCAGCTTCGATAGCTTCAGCATGCTGCCATCGTGCTGGCGCACCATCGTCACCGTGCCGGGCTCGTAATCGGCGGTGATCTCGGCCTTGCTTTCGATGAAGTCGATCCGGTTCACGGCCTCGTTGTGCTCGCGCACGAAGTCATAGGACTTGGTCGATTGCGGATTGTTGTTGAACTGAACGCAAGGCGACACGACGTCGATGATCGCCGAGCCCTTATGCGCCATCGCCGCCTTCAGGATCGGCACCAGCTGCTTCTTGTCGCCGGAGAACGACCGCGCCACGAAGGTCGCGCCCAGCACCAGCGCCAGCGAGACGAGATCGATCGGGCTGTCGTTGTTCACCGCGGTCTTGCTGCGCGAGCCCTTGTCGGCGGTGGCCGAGAACTGGCCCTTGGTCAGGCCGTAGACGCCGTTGTTCTCGCAGATATAGACCATGTTCACGCCGCGGCGGACGCAGTGGGCGAACTGGCCGAGGCCGATGGAGGCGCTGTCGCCGTCGCCCGAGACGCCGAGATAGAGCAGGTCGCGGTTGGCGAGATTGGCGCCGGTCAGCACGCTCGGCATGCGGCCATGCACGCTGTTGAAGCCGTGCGCGGGCCCAAGGAAGTAGTCGGGCGTCTTCGACGAACAGCCGATGCCCGACAGCTTCGCCACCTTGTAGGGCTCGATCGACAGCTCGTAGCAGGCCTGGATCAGCGCGGCCGAGATCGAGTCGTGGCCGCAGCCGGCGCACAGCGTCGAGATCGAGCCTTCATAGTCGCGATGGGTGAAGCCCAGCTTGTTCGGCTTGAGCCCCGGATGATGCAGCTTCGGCTTGGCGATATAGGTCATTTGCTCTGCCTTACTATGCTTCGGTGCTCGCTTCGCTTGCTCCTCAGCATGACGAATACCAACTACTCAGTCCCCACACGCGTCATCCTGAGGTGTCCGCGCGCAGCGCGGCCCCGAAGGATGATGACTACTCCGCCGCCTCCTTGTGCGTCACTTTCATCCGCTCGGCGATGGCGCCGGTGATGAAGCGCGCCGTGATCGGCGTTCCGTCATAGTGGAGAATGGAGATGAAGCGCGCCGGGTCGATGGCGCATTCGTTGACGATCAGCTTCTGGAGCTGGGCGTCGCGGTTCTGCTCGACCACAAAGACCTGGTCATGCGCGTTGATGAACTCGACGACCTCCTCGTTGAACGGGAAGGCGCGAACGCGCAGCGTGTTGAGATGGACGCCGTCCTTCTCGAGCGCGGCCAGGGCTTCGTCCATTGCCGGGCTGGTCGAGCCGAAATAGATCGCGCCGTATTTGGTCTTTTCCTTGGCGTCGCGCCGCACCGGGGCAGGGACGATGGTCTTGGCCGTCTCGAACTTGCGCAGCAGGCGCTGCATGTTGTCGACATAGACCGAACCGTCTTCGGAGTATTTGGCGAAACGGTCGCGGCTCGATCCGCGGGTGAAGTATGCACCTTTGCTCGGATGCGTCGCCGGCAGGGTGCGATAGGGGATCGCATCGCCGTCGACGTCGAGATAGCGCCCGAACAGCTTGCCGGCATCCAGCATCTCCGCGGTCATGATCTTGCCGCGGTCGTATTTGCGCTTGTCGTCCCACTGGAGCGGCTTGCACAGCCAGTCGTTCATCCCGATATCGAGATCGAGCATCACGAACACCGGCGTCTGCAGCCGTTCTGCGAGATCGAACGCCTGCGCCGCGAACTCGAAGGCCTCGCCCGGATCCTGCGGGAAGAGCAGGGGATGCTTGGTGTCGCCGTGGCTGGCATAGGCCGCGAGCAGGATGTCCGATTGCTGGGTGCGCGTCGGCATGCCGGTCGAAGGTCCGCCGCGCTGGATGTCGAACACCACCGCCGGCACCTCGGCGAAATAGGCGAGGCCGAAGAACTCCTGCATCAGGCTGATGCCGGGTCCGCTCGTCGCGGTGAACGACCGCGCGCCGTTCCAGCCCGCGCCGATCACCATGCCGATGGCCGCGATCTCGTCTTCGGCCTGCACGATGGCGAAGTTGTTCTTCTTGGTGACCGGATCGACGCGGAATTTCTTGCAATGCGCGGTGAAGGCCTCGGCCAGCGAGGTTGAGGGCGTGATCGGATACCAGGCGCACACTGTCGCGCCGCCGAACACCGCGCCCAGGCCGGCCGCGTCGTTGCCCTGGATAAAGATGCGGTCGCCGACCTTGTCGTCTTTCGTGACCTTCAGCTGGCACTTGCCCGCGAGATGTTCAGCGGCGTAGTCGTAGCCCAGCTTCATCGCGGTGTAGTTCAGCTTGATCAGCTTGTCCTTGCCGGCGAACTGCTCGGCGATCAGGCTCTCGACCGTCTCCAGATGCATCGACAGAAGTTGTGCCACCGCGCCGAGATAGATCACGTTCTTGAGCAGCTGCCGCTCGCGCGGGATCGTGCCTTCCAGCGTGTTCGACAGCCGCGTCAGCGGCACGCCCAGCATGTGGACGTCGTCGCGCGTCTTCTGCGTCGTCAGCGGCTTGGTCGAGTCGAAGACGAGGTATCCGCCGGGCTCGATCGAGTCGATGTCCTTGTTCCAGGTCTGCGGGTTCATGGCGACGACGAAGTCCGCGGTCTCGCCACGCCGTCCGAGCCAGCCCTCGCCGGACACCCGCACCTCGTACCAGGTCGGCAGGCCCTGGATGTTCGAGGGGAAGATGTTGCGCGAGCACACCGGCACGCCCATGCGCAGGATGGAGCGTGCGAAGAGCTCGTTCGCCGAGGCCGATCCGGACCCGTTGACGTTGGCGAATTTGACGACGAAGTCGTTGGTGGCACTTATCGGCTGCATGAACCCGCCTTCGCCGTCTCGAGATAGAACTTCTTCATGTCCCAGGCGCCCGTCGGGCAGCGCTCGGCGCAGAGGCCGCAGTGCAGGCAGACGTCCTCGTCCTTCACCATCACCCGCTTGGTCTTCAGCTCCTGGCTGACATAGAGGTCCTGGGTCAGGTTTGCCGCCGGCGCGGTCAGATGCGCGCGCAGCACCGGCTCCGAGTCATTGAGCGTGAAGGTGATGCAGTCCTCGGGGCAGATGTCGACGCAGGCGTCGCACTCGATGCACAGGTTCTCCGCGAACACCGTCTCGATATCGCAGTTGAGGCAGCGTTGCGCCTCCTTGAAGCCGAGCTCGCGGGTGAAGCCCAGCTCCACCTCCATGTTCACGTCGCGAAGCGTCTTCTCCTTCGGCGCATGCGGAACCTTGAAGCGCAGGTCGAGCGACACGTCGTTGTCGTAGGACCATTCGTGGATGCCCATCTTCTGGCTCGACAGGTTGACGAGCGGCGAGGGCCGCACCTTCACGTCCTGCCCATTGCAGAAAAGATCGATGGAGACCGCGGCCTCGTGGCCATGGGCCACCGCCCAGATGATGTTCTTCGGGCCGAACGCCGCGTCGCCGCCGAAGAAGACCTTCGGATTGGTCGACTGATAGGTCACCTCGTCGACCACCGGCATGTCCCATTTGGGATCGAAGTCGAGGCCGAGATCGCGCTCGATCCACGGGAAGGCATTCTCCTGCCCGACCGCGACCAGAACGTCGTCGCATTCGAACAGCACGTCCGGTTCGCCGGTCGGCACCAGGTTGCGCCGGCCCTTGGCGTCCTTCTCGGCCTTCACCTTCTCGAACAGCACGCCGGTCAGCTTGCCGTCCTTGTGCTTGAACTCCTTCGGCACGAGGAAATTGTGGATCGGGATGTCCTCATGCATGGCGTCTTCCTTCTCCCAGGGAGACGCCTTCATTTCCTCGAAACCGGAGCGCACCACCACATCCACCTTCTCGCCGCCAAGCCGGCGCGAGGTGCGGCAGCAGTCCATCGCCGTATTGCCGCCGCCGAGCACGACGACGCGCTTGCCGATGCTGGTGGTGTGGCCGAACGAGACGCTCGACAGCCAGTCGATACCGATATGGATATTCGCCGCCGCTTCGGCGCGGCCCGGAATTTCCAGATCGCGTCCGCGCGGCGCGCCGCAGCCGACGAAGATCGCGTCGTAATTCTCGGCCAGCAGCGCCTTCAGGCTCTCGATCTTGTGGCCGAACTTCGTCGTCGGCTTGAGGTCGAGGATGAAGTTGCACTCTTCGTCCAGCACGCTCTCAGGCAGGCGGAATTTCGGGATCTGGGTCCGCATCATGCCGCCGGCATTGGCGTCGCCGTCATAGATCGTCACGTCGTAGCCGAGCGGCAGCAGGTCGCGCGCCACGGTCAGCGAGGCGGGACCCGCGCCGACCAGCGCGATGCGCTTGCCGTTCTTCTGCGCCGCCGGCTGGGGCATCCGGCCCCTGACGTCGTCCTTGTTGTCCGCGGCGACGCGCTTCAGGCGGCAGATCGCGACCGGATCCTCCTCGACGCGCCCGCGCCGGCAGGCCGGCTCGCAGGGGCGGTCGCAGGTGCGACCCAGCACGCCCGGAAACACGTTCGAATGCCAGTTGATCATATAGGCGTCGGAGTAACGCCCCGCCGCGATCAGCCGGATGTACTCCGGCACCGGCGTATGGGCCGGACATGCCCATTGGCAGTCGACGACCTTGTGAAAGTAGTTGGGGTTCGCAACATCGGTCGGCGCCATTCCTGGGCGACGCGCAGGCGCGGGCTTTGACTGCCCTTCAGCCGTGACACTCATTGTGTGTTCGTGATCTCCAAGACAGCGTTTCCTGGCCGTTCGGCGCGCATTCGAGGCGGCGCACTTATAGACTCGTCGTAACGGCTTTTCCCCTCATTTTTCGAGTTTAGTCAGGGAGATAGCGTTCGCAACGGGGTCCCATAGCCCTTCTCGCAACGCTGTTAAAACGTTCAAGCCTTTGATTGCCTTGCCTAATCGGTTCGTTCCGCAGACAGTGCCCACCATGGACATCACCCTTTCCCCCGATCATCGCGCGATTGAGGACAGCGTCCGGCGCATAACCGGCGGCTTCGGCGACGACTACTGGACCGCCTGCGACGAGGGTCCCCGATTCCCCTTCGAATTCCACAAGGCCATGGCCGAAGCGGGCTGGCTCGGCATCACCATGCCGGTGGAACTCGGCGGCGCCGGCCTCGGCGTCACCGAGGCGGCGATCCTGATGCACACTGTGGCGCGCGGCGGCGGTGGGTATGCCGCGGCCTCGTCGATCCATCTCAACATCTTCGGCCCGCATGCCATCGTCGTGCACGGCACCGACGAACAGAAACAGCGCATGCTGGTTCCGCTGATCAAGGGTGAGCAGAAGGCCTGCTTCGGCGTCACCGAGCCGAATGCCGGCCTCGACACCACCAGCATCGAAACCTTCGCCCGCCGCACGAACGACGGCTACGTCGTGAAGGGCCGCAAGATCTGGACGACCACGGCGCAGGAAGCCGACAAGATCCTCCTCCTCACCCGCACGGCGAGGAAGGAAGACGGTAAAAAGCCGACCGACGGCATGACGCTGTTCTATACGACGCTCGACCGGTCGAAGGTCGAGGTCCGCCGCATCCCGAAGATGGGCCGCGCCGGCGTCGACTCCAACGCCGTCTTCATCGACGACCTCTTCGTCCCGGACGAGGATCGCATCGGCGAGGAAGGCAAGGGCTTCCGTTACCTGCTCGACAGCCTCAACCCCGAGCGCATCCTGATCGCCGCCGAAGCCATCGGTCTCGGACGCGATGCGCTCGACCGCGGCGCCCGCTACGCCCGCGAGCGAGTCGTCTTCGGCCGCCCCGTCGGCCAGAACCAGGGCGTGCAGCATCCGCTGGCCGAATGCTGGGCCTATCTCGAAAGTGCCTGGTGGATGACGCTCCGCGCCGCCGCGCTCTACGATGCGAAGCAGCCCTGCGGCGCCGAAGCGAATGCCAGCAAACTGCTCGGCGCCCGCGCCGCCTTCAACGCCTGCAAGACTTCGATGATGACCCATGGCGGCATGGGCTATGCGAAGGAATACCAGGTCGAGCGTCTCTTCCGCGAAAGCATGATCCCGATCCTCGCTCCGGTCAGCGAACAGATGATCCTCAGCTTCATCGGCGAGAACGTGCTGGGATTGCCGAAGTCGTATTGAGCATGGACGTTCTCAACGCCTTCGGCCTCGTCGCCGTCACCGCGATGCTCGTAACCTACGCGCTCGAGGCGCGCAGTCCGTGGTTCGTGCTCGCCTTCGCGGTATCCTGCCTGCTCGGTTCGCTCTATGGCTTTCTGCAGGGCGCGTGGCCCTTCGGCATTGTCGAGATGGTCTGGAGCGGGGTCGCCGCGCGGCGCTGGTACCGCGCGATCCGTGCTTGACGCCATCGCGTTTCAGGTGCGAAAGCCTGCCCGTGATCGGGTGGGGTTGGTGACATGAAGCGGTTGCTTGCGGGTTACAGGGAATTCCGGTCGCGGCGCTGGCCGCGTGAGCGCAGACGCTACGAAGAAACCGCGTCGAAGGGCCAGAAGCCCGAATACCTCATCATCGCCTGCTCCGACTCGCGCTCCGATCCCGCCACGATCTTCGATGCGCGTCCCGGCGAGTTCTTCCTCGTCCGCAACATCGCGGCGATCGTGCCACCCTACGACTCCGAGCATGGTCTGTTCGGCACCCGCGCCGCCATCGCCTATGCAGTGATGGCGCTCAAGGTCCGCAACATCGTCGTGATGGGCCACGCCCAGTGCGGCGGCATTAATGCCGCGATCGATCCCAAGTCCGCCGAAGGCATCCCGTTCGTCAACGAATGGGTCGAGCTGGCGCGCCCGGCCGTCGACGCCGCGCGCGGCCACGGCCACCATCACCACGGTCACGGCCTCGATGTGAATGCCGATGTCGAGCACGAGGCGGTGAAGCTCTCGGTTTCGCGCCTGCTCGCCTATCCCTTCATCGCGGAGCGCGTGAAGGCGGGCAATCTGGTGGTCGACGGCATGCGCTTCAACATCGCGACCGGCATTCTCGAATTGCTCGATCAGAAATCCGGCAAGTTCGAACCGGCTGTCCGCCCGTCCCGGTGGTCCTGGCTCTGGTAGGCGGTCAGTGGTGGCCGCCACGTCCGCCGATCGACACTCCAGCGAATGCATGTGCACTCGCCGACGCGCTCGCTCCGGCAAAAGCGCCCGCCCGCGCCGCGGCAATGAACGCTTGCGTGTGCGCATAGGCACCGCCGCCACTGCCGCCATAGGCCCCGCCCTGCACATAGACGGCCGTGCCGCCGCCATATCCGACGCCGCCGTCGAAATCGGCGGTTTGCAACGTGCCGTTCAGCACGACAGGTTCAGGGCAGTTCTTCTTGTTGTCGTCGCAAGCCATCGCAGTGCTCGACGTCAGCAGCAGCATCGCTGCAATCAGATGCGCCTTCTGCGCCATGGGTCCGCTCATTCTGAGGTCCGGTTGCGAGTGTAGGATGTCGCCGGCGCCCTTGTCAGCCCGCATCGCGCCGCGCCAAGCTGCATGCATGATGCGATTAATCATGAAATCCCTGCTCGCTCTGGCTCTCACAGTCGCGAGCGCCACGGCTGCCGAATATTTTCCGCCCAAAGGCCACTGGGCCACGCACACGCCGCAGGCTGAAGGCTTCGATCCCGCGAAGCTCCAGCTCGCCATCGATTACGCCATTGCGCATGAGTCGAAATTGTCGCCGGCGCTCGACGGCGTCATCGATCAGCGCGATCTGTCGATCACCATCCCGCTGCAATTTGCCGGACCGTATAGCGATCCCATCGGTCCCCTGAAGCCACATGCTTCCGCCAACGGCCTAGTCATCCGTCACGGCTACATCGTCGCGAGCTGGGGCAACACCAACGCCGTCGACATGGCGCATTCGGTCACCAAGACATTCATTTCGGCACTCGCCGGCATCGCCTTCGACCGCCACATGATCCGCAGCGTCGACGATCGCGTCATCGACTATGTGAAGCCGACAACCGATTTCATGCTCGCGCACAACCAGCCGATCACCTGGGACCAGATGCTGCGCCAGACCTCCGGCTGGGTCGGAACGGTGTGGGGCAAGCCGTGGTGGGCCGACCGTCCCGGCAAGCAGCCCTGGGACGAACTCGCCGGCGGCCCGCCGCCCGTCGGTACGCAGTGGAAATATTCCGATGTCCGCGTTAACGCACTCGCGCTGGCGCTGACGCATCTCTACCGGCGCCCGCTGCCCGAGGTCCTGCGCGAAACGGTGATGACGCCCATCGGCGCGTCGTCGTCCTGGCACTGGGAAGGCTATCGCAATTCCTGGATCACCCTTGGCGGCAAGCGCATCCATGTCGTGCCCGGCGGCGGCCACTGGGGCGGCGGCATGTTCATCTCGGCGGAAGACCTCGCGCGCATGGGCCTGCTCGGCCTCAACAATGGCACCTGGAACGGACACCAGATCCTCTCCGAAAAATGGATCGCGCTCTCGCGCACGCCCACCGGCCCCAACCCCGGCTACGGCTACATGAACTGGTTCCTCAACACGGGCCAGAAACTCTTCCCCGCTGCGCGCGAAGACGCCGTCGCCTTTATCGGCAATGGCGACAACATCGTCTTCATCGACTATCAGCACGACCTCGTCGCTGTGATCCGCTGGATCGACGACAGCCAGAAGGCGGAATTCGTCCGTCTCCTCGAAGCCGCGCTTACGACACTCTGATCGTCGCGATCTCGAACGGACGCAGCGTCAGCGCAAATCCGCCATCGGCCTTCGCCAGCGCCGGGCCGTCATCCTCCAGCGTTTTACTCCGGACGACGCGCGTCGCCGCCACGCGCAGGACGCCGCGCGCCTGTCGCCCTTCGCTCTCATAGAGCCGCAGCACGATGTCTTTGCCGTCCTCCGCCGGCTTGATCGTGTCGATCACGACTGACGGGGCATCGAATGATGCCAGCGGCTTTGCGAGCGCCGTGCCCTTCGTCCAGCGCAGCGGCCTATTGAAGCGCAACGCCTCCCGCACCGTGCCCGCCGCGCGCCAGTCGCCGGCATGCGGATAGAGCGCATAGCGCAGCCGGTGCACGCCCAGATCGGCATCCGGATCGGGAGACATCGTTCCGCGCAACAGCGTCAGCGCGAACTGGCCGTCGAAGGCCGAATAGCCGTAGCGCGAATCCGACAGCAGCGAGACGCCGCGCCCGGGCTCGGAATAATCCGCCCAGCGATGGCCCGGCACTTCAAACTGAGCGAGGTCGGCGTCGGTGCTGGCATGGGTCGGCCGTTCGA
The DNA here is from genome assembly GCA_018241025.1 of Pseudomonadota bacterium. Classification (GTDB taxonomy): domain Bacteria; phylum Pseudomonadota; class Alphaproteobacteria; order Micropepsales; family Micropepsaceae; genus Rhizomicrobium. The sequence continues at coordinate 334,262 of JAFEEQ010000003.1, read as the reverse complement.
CGGCCCCATACATCGTCTCATAGGTCGCACGCGGCGCGTTGACTGCCAGGGGAAACACGACCTTGAGGAATGTCCGCCGTTCCTGCCAGTCGATCTCGGTATCGAATTCCAGGAACGGCGACGCCGCGTCCAGCCGCACGATCTGGGTCAGCGTGCTTTTCTTTCCGATCCGGCGCGTGAACCGCAGCTCTGCTCTGAGCGCTCCGCGCGCCACAATCTCGCAAGTCTCCGCGCCAGCGGTCTCGCACCCCGTTTCGAGCGCAAAGGGATCGATGTCCCAGGCCTCATATTCCGTCGGCCTGTCGTCGAACAGCACGAAACGGTTGCCGGCGCCGCTGAGCAGTCCTTGGCCGATATCGCGCAGCGACCCGTCGCGCCCGAGCGTCGCGCTCAGTTTGCCGTTGCGCAGCACGATCGAGTCGCCACGTTCCTCGACCGTCACGCGGTCCGGTGCATCGCCGATTGTTCCGGCCGCGAATGGCGCCGCGGTCACGAAATGCAGCGCACCATCCGGTGCCGCCGCGACTTCGGCGCGTGTGATGCCCGTCGTGTTCACCGGCGCGAGCGCTCCGCCGCCGGCCAGCGCGTCGAGCAGCGTCTGGGATTTCGCCGCGACCGTCTCCGCCAGCTCTCCCAGCTCGCGCCGTGCCCGGACGTAGACTTCGCCGATGCTGCTGCCCGGCAGGATGTCATGGAACTGGTTGGTCAGCAGCACCCGCCACAGCGCCTCGACTTCCCCACGCGACGGCGCTGGCTTCCCCGCCATCACGCTCGCCGCGCACAGGAGATCGAGCTCCTGCAGCCGCCCTTCGCACAGGCGGTTCAGCCGCTTGATCTCCGACTGGCTGGTGTAGGTGCCGCGGTGGTATTCGAAATAGAGTTCACCCTCGACGGTCATGAATTCCGCCGCCTCGCGGTCCAGCCGGTCGAAAAATTCATTCGGATCGCGCGTCTTGCTCCGCGGCACGCCGAGCAGGTCCTTCATCCGGCGCAGCGCCTCGATCATCATCGCATCCGGCCCGCCGCCGCCATCGCCATAACCGAAGAGATAGAGCGCCTCGCGCGAGCGGTCGTCATCCTTGTAGTTGGCGGCGTGGTAGCGCAGCTCCTCCACCGAACACATGCCGTTATAGGTGTCGACCGGCGGGAAATGCGTCAGCACCTCCGTCCCGTCGATGCCGCGCCAGAAGAAGCTGTGATGCGGTGGCGAGGTAAAGCGGTTCCACGACAGCTTCTGCGTCAGGAAGCGGTCCATCCCGGCCTCGCGCATCAGCTGCGGCAGCTGCCCGGCATAGCCGAACACGTCCGGATTCCAGAAGATCCGGCTGCGCGCGCCGAAGGTCTTCTCGAAGTAGCGCTGGCCATAGAGGAACTGGCGGCACATCGCTTCGCCGCTCGGCAGGTTGCAGTCTGGCTCGACCCAGCTTCCGCCGATGGGAATCCACTGTCCGCGCGTCGCCGCCGCTTTGATGCGCGTGAAAAGCTCGGGATTGTCCTCCTCCATCATCACATATTGAGCCGCCTGGCTGCAGGCGAACTTGAACTCGGGATAATCTTCCGCCAGCGCCAGCACATTGGCGAAGCTGCGCTGGCATTTGCGCCGCGTCTCCTCGATCGGCCACAGCCAGGCCGTGTCGATATGCGCATGCCCGATGGCCGACAGTTCATGCGCCACCGAGCCATTGGTCGCGCCGAGCAGTGTCTGCAAGATCTGCTGCCCCTTCGGCCAGGTCGTACAGTCGTCCGGATCGATGACATTGCAGGCGTCGTTCAGCCCATGCAGCAGCGTCCCCGACCAGGTGTTATCGAGGGCCGGGCGCAGCACGCGCCCGACCCCGCCGGTCGAACGCGGCGTGGGTGGCGGTTCGCGATCCGCTTCCAGCTGGCGCAGCACGTCGAAGTCATGGAACAGGCTCCAGGCCTCCGGATCGAAGCGCCTTATCTCGCAGGCATCGAGAACATAGGGCTCCTTCGCCGGATGCCCGCCCTCATTGGCGCCGAACGCGCGGTTACAGGCGATCTCGACATAAAAGGCGATCGTCTCGCCGCCCTTCGCGCTTTGAACCAGTGGCGCGGTGTAACGCCCGATGTTCAACCCCTGCGCCGCGCGTCCGTCGAGCCACAGCATCCCTTCCGAGCGTGAGTCCCAATAGAGATCGACACGCGATCCGCGCCAGCTCTCGGGCACTGTCACGGTCACGCGCGCCCAATAGGTCGCCCAGAGCGGCCCCAGCGGCGCGCCCAGCGCGGCGTCGCGATATGGCAGGGTCAGCGCTTCTTTGTAGGCGATGCGTTCGGTCGGCCCGCACAGTTCGATCCGCGCCGCCGGCGCCCGCGCCGGATAGATCGCGCTTTTCAGCCGACGCCCGAACTGGCGCAGACGCGTGCGGGTATAACTCGGATAGCGGCCGCGCACCCGCTGGAATTCGCCGCGCGTTGTCTCTTCGGTCATGCTCGCGAGCTTAGACAGGTTGACACTGTCCTGCACCAAACCTTTCATCGTCCGGCATGAGTTCTCCGTCACCCGAACCTACCGGCACGCTGGCACAGGCCCTGTCGCAATGCGCGCGCCTCATCGCCGCCGATCCGGCCAAAGCCGAAGCGCAGGCCCGCGCCATTCTGGAGGCGGTTCCGGGCCAACCCCAGGCACGGCTCTATCTCGGCATCGCGCGCCGCCGTCTGGGGGACGCCGCCGATGCGCGCGCCGTGCTCGAACCGCTCGCGGCCGAGCAGCCGAAGGCGCCGGCGGTGTGGTTCGAATTGGGCCTCGCTTGTGCTGCGCTGTCCGACACGACCGCCGCCATCGCCGCGCTCAAGACCGCGACACGGCTCCGCCCCGAATTCGCCGACGCCTGGGCTGCGCTTGCCGAGCAATACCTCGCCGTCGACGACGAGGAAGCGGCCGGCCATGCGACCGCGCAGCAGATCCGGCTCGCGACCAAGGATCCCAGACTTGTGGAAGCGGCGCAGGCCCTGCTCGACAACAAGCTGGCGGTCGCCGAACACACGCTGCGCCCGTTGTTGAAAGCGGAACCCAACAATATCGCGGCACTGCGCATGCTGGCCGAAGTCGGTGCGCGGCTGGGCCGCTATGGCGATTCCGAAGCGCTGCTCGAACACTGTTTGGCATTGGCGCCGAGCTTCACCACGGCGCGGCACAACTACGCCATCGTCCTGCATCGCCAGAACAAGTCGCAAGCCGCCATCGCGCAAGCCGAACTTCTCCAGCAGGCCGATCCCAAGAACGCCGCCTATCGCGCGCTGAAGGGCGCCGCCTACGGCCAGATCGGCGAATATGAGAAGGCGATCGACGAATACGATGCCGTCCTGAAGGCCTCGCCGAAACAGCCCCGCAGCTGGATGAGTTATGGCCATGCTCTCAAGGCGGTCGGACGTCAGGCGGAGTCGGTTGCCGCCTATCGCAAGGCGGTGACGCTGGCGCCCACACTTGGTGAAGCGTGGTGGAGTCTCGCCAATCTCAAAACCGTTCGCTTCACGCCCGAAGACAGGGCGGCGATACAGTCGGCTCTCGGGCGCAGCGACATCGCGGATGAGGACCGCTATCACCTCGACTTCGCGCTCGGCAAAGCGCTCGAAGATGCGCAGGACTACGAAGCATCATTCGCGCACTACGCCGCAGGCAACGCGCTGCGGCGCAAATCGGTCGGCTACGAGGCGGACGAGACCTCGGACCATATGCGCCGTTCCATTGCGCTGTTCACGCCGGAGTTCTTCGCTGCGCGAACCGGCTTCGGCGATCCGGCGCCCGATCCGATCTTCATCCTGGGCCTGCCGCGCGCCGGTTCGACGCTGCTCGAACAGATTCTCGCGACCCACAGCCAGGTCGAAGGCACGATGGAGCTGCCAGACATCATCGCCATCGCCCGCCGCCTCTCCGGCCGCGCCTCACGCAAGGAAGAGTCTCTCTATCCTGAGGCTCTAACCGGACTCTCCGCCGCCGACCTCAAGGCGCTCGGCGCCGAATATCTCGAGCGCACCCGGATTCAGCGCAAGCTCGGCCGTCCGTTCTTCATCGACAAGATGCCGAACAACTTCGCCCATGTCGGCCTGATCCATCTGATCCTGCCGAACGCGAAGATCATCGACGCCAGGCGCCATCCGCTCGGCTGCTGCTTCTCGGCCTACAAGCAGCATTTCGCCCGCGGCCAGGGTTTCAGCTACGACCTCGACGATCTCGGCCGCTACTACGCCGACTACGTCGCACTGATGCGCCACATGGACAAAGCTCTGCCCGGCCGGGTTCACCGCGTGATCTATGAAAAGATGATCGACGATCCGGAAGGCGAGATTCGGCGCCTGCTCGCCTATTGCGGCCTGCCGTTCGAGCCCGCCTGCCTGCAATTCCACGAAAACGCCCGCCCGGTCCGCACCGCCAGCTCCGAGCAGGTCCGCCAGCCCTTGTTCCGGGACGGCGTCGACCAATGGCGCCATTTCGAGCCCTGGCTCGATCCGCTCAAAGCCGCGCTGGGCCCGGTGTTGCAGGAATACACGGACTGACCGCGCCGTTGTGTGCAACGCAACATCGCGATTGACGATGTTAACGGCGACGGCAACTATCCGTGACAATTGCGTGACCCGGACTGACGCCGGAGCCACGGATTCGATTTTTTGGGGGATTTTCATGCGGGTTACTTCGACGGGCCGCCGGCCTTTGCTGGGCCGTATGTTGCTTGCGACCACTATGCTGACGGGCGTCGCGGCGCCGGCACTCGCCGCGGACTCGGGCATCGAGACCATCGTCGTCACGGCCGAAAAGCGCGTAGAGGACCTGCAGAAGACTCCGATCAGCATCCAGGCCCTGCCGGCCGAGAGGCTTGCTCAGCTCAACATCACGAACTTCAACGACTACGTTCGCTATCTGCCGAGCGTGACCTACACCTCAGGCTTCGCTGGTGCCGGTAATGGCGGCCCCGGCTTCGCCAACGTGTCGATGCGCGGCGTGTCGTCGGGCAATGACGGCAACCATTCCGGCTCGCTGCCGACCGTCGGCATCTACCTCGACGAACAACCGATCACGACCATCGGCGGCGCGCTCGACATCCATGTCTACGACATCGAGCGCGTGGAATCGCTCTCCGGCCCGCAAGGCACGCTGTATGGCGCCAGCTCCGAGGCCGGCACGATCCGTATCATCACCAACAAGCCGGATTTCAGCGGCACCTATGGCGGCTACGATTTCGGCGCCGACACGGTCTCGCATGGCGGCGTTGGCTACGAGGCCGAAGGCTTCCTGAACGCGCCGATCAGCGACAAGGTCGCGATCCGCCTCGTCGCCTATGCCCAACACGACGCGGGCTATATCGACAACGTTCCGGGTTCGCTGACCTTCCCGACCTCAGGCATCACGGTCAACAATTCGGCAGTGGTGAAGAACAACTTCAACACGTCGGATACTTACGGCGGCCGTTTCGCCTTGACCTACAACATCGACAACAACTGGACCATCATGCCGACTGTGATCGCCCAGAGCACGAATTCGAACGGCATCTTCGCTACAAACGTGACGCTCGGCGATCTCAAGGTCCAGCAGTATTTCCCGGACTATTCGCATGACCGCTGGGTACAGGCCGCACTGACCATCCAGGGCAAGATCGCGGATCTCGATGTGGTCTATTCCGGCGGCTATATGGACCGCACCATCAACGCCGCGTCGGACTACACCGACTATTCCTACGCCTATGACACGCTCTACGGCTACGGCGTCTACTTCTACGACAACCACGGCAACCTGATCGATCCGCAGCAATACATCTACGAGAAGGACCGCTTCACCAAGCTCAGCCAGGAACTGCGTGTCTCGTCCTCGCAGGACGACCGTTTCCGCTGGGTCGCAGGACTGTTCTTCGAGCAGCAGCGTCACGAAATTCTGCAGAACTACACGGTCGCCGGCCTCGCGGACGAGAATGCCGATGTCGGCGTCGGCCAGGTCTCTGTGCCTGGATGGTCGGGAACGCTCTGGCTTACCGACCAGCACCGCGAAGACAACGATCTCGCCGCCTTCAGCGAAGTCTCGTTCGACGTGACACCGTCCTTCACCCTGACCGCGGGCGGGCGGGTGTTCTATGCCGCGAATTCCTTGAAGGGCTTCTTCGGATTCAGTAGCGCTTACTCCTCGCACACCGGCGTGGCGATCTGCACCGGCCCCGCCGTCGTCGCGGGTACGCCTTGCACCGACGTGAACAAGGCGGTCTACGAGAGCGGCTTCACCCACCGTCTCAATGCCACCTGGCATATCGACGATGACCGGATGGTCTACGCGACATGGTCGACCGGCTTCCGTCCGGGCGGCGTCAACCGCCGCGGTACCATCCCACCCTATCAGCCCGACCGTCTCACCAATTACGAGATCGGCGCCAAGACCGCCTGGCTCGACAACACGGTGCATTTCAACATTGCGGCCTATATCGAGGACTGGAACCGTTTCCAGTTCTCCTTCCTAGGCCTCAACTCCTTCACCGAGATTCACAACGCCGGCAATGCGCGCATCTATGGCGCCGAAGCCGATCTCGTGATCCAGCCGATGGATGGCCTGACGATCTCCGGTGCCTTGACGCTGACCGACGCGCACCTGACCACCGACTATTGCGGTCCGGTCGTCGGCGGTGTGATCATCACGCAATGCCCCGGACCGGTTGATCCCTGGACCCCGGACGCACCCAAAGGCACCGAGCTTCCCGGCACGCCGAAGGTCAAGACGAACTGGACCGCGCGCTATGAGTTTCCCGTCATGGGATTTGTCGGCCACGTCCAGGGCGGCGTCGTCTATCAAAGCGGCATGTGGGGCGATCTGCGCATCCAGGCGGCCAATCCGGTCTTTGGCGAGCTCTCCATGCCGGTGCCGGTGCGCAGCGTAGTCGGCCGTTTTCACGCTTTTGCGACTGCGGACTTCACCACGGGCATCGAGAGCGATCACTGGGCCGTCGATCTGGCGGTGTCCAACCTCTTCGACGAACGCGGTGGATTGGGGAACTACGCCCTGTGCACGATCCAGAGCTGTGAAGGCGTGCTTTACGGTTCGGTCACCCAGCCGCGCACGGTCAGCATCAAGTTCTCGCACAAGCTCGACTGACCTGAATGAAGCGCCGGCGGAATTCGCTGGCGCTTCACCCTCCGCCTGTCCGACACTGCGTTCAGACAAGAACGCGGGAAGGGCAGGTCATGAAGGATTTCGCAGGCAAGATCGCCGTCATCACTGGCGGCGGCACCGGTATGGGGCGTGAGCTTGCGATCCAGCTCGCAGCCGAAGGCTGCACCGTCGCGATGTGCGACGTCATCGCCGAGAACATGGCGGAGACCAGGAAACGCGCCGAGGCCGTCGCGCCGCAGGGCACGAAAGTCGTCACTCATGTCGCCGATGTCTCGATGGAAGACCAGGTGTTTGGCTGGGCCGAGGCGGTACGCCGCGATCTCGACACCGATAAGATCCATTTGCTGATCAACAATGCTGGCATCGGCGGCGGCGGCTCGATCGTCAACCAGGATCGCGTCCAGTGGGAGAAGACCTTCAACGTCTGCTGGGGCGGCGTCTATCACGGCGTCCGCGCCTTCCTCCCGCTGCTGATGAACGCGTCCGAGGGACACATCGTCAACACCTCCAGTGTCAACGGTTTCTGGGCCTCGATCGGTCCCGGCCGCCCGCACACCGCCTACAGCGCCGCGAAGTTCGCGGTTAAGGGTTTCACCGAGGCGCTGATCACCGACCTTGCGATGAACGCGCCGCACATCAAGTGCTCCGTCGTCATGCCGGGCCATATCGGCACGGACATCGTTTCGAACTCGCGCCGTATTCTCTCCGGGGACAACGTCGATGTGGCCGCGGTGCGCAAGGCGCTCGCCGCACAGGGCATCAAGCTGCCGGCGATGAGCGACGACCAGGTCGTCGCCATGGTCAAGGCGCAGGGCGAAGGCTTCCGCGACAACGCGCCGACCAGTGCGGCGCAGGCAGCAACGATCATCCTCGACGGCGTGCGCGCGGATAGATGGCGCATCCTCGTCGGCAAGGACGCCGAGTTCCTCGACTCCCAGGTCCGCGCCGCACCGGAGAAGGCCTACACGCCGGAATTCTACGAGGCCCTGATCAAGGGGACCGATTGGCGGATCTAGAAATGTGCGCTGCATTCGACACGCGACCGGCTCCGTCCGGAGCTGCGCAACTTGGCAACGGCCTCGGTTGTCTTCCCGGTTAGTCGAAGCGCGAAGTCACTAGAAGCAGAACTCCGCGATTACTCTGAAACTGGGGAGTTGACTCCCGGCTGTCCTGCGCGCAACTATACAACTATAAGTTGTCTAATGCGATTTTCGCATCTCATGAGCGACGCACGGGGGCACCTCTCGGCCAATAAGGGGGCGGTCTCACGGCGTCATGGCTGGGGAAAGCAATGCTCAAACCGTGGCATTCCAAGCCGCTGGCGGCGGCCTTGGCATCGGCGATGCTCTTGTCGTCTTGCGCGACCACCGGAACCGACGGATCGCACAAACCTCGAACCGCGCTCGAACGATCGATCGGTCAATGCATCCTGTCTGTCGGTGTCGGCGCGCTGGTCGGTGCGTTACTCGGCGGTGCCATCAACCGCCGCGGTGGCGCGGGAACTGGTGCAGCCATCGGTGCCGGCGCAGGCGCCGTCGCTTGCGCCGTCATTCTCGCGGTCAACAATGAGAAAGACCGCGAACGCATAAGACAAAACGAGCAAGCGGCCTATACCACTGGCAAGCCGCAAACGGCGCGCTACGTCAGCGATGACGGAAGCGAGCGCTATATCAAGACTTCGGTCCAGACCCTTCCCACGCCGCAAGCCGGCACGGTCGGCCCCAACGGGGAAACCATCACCGGGCCATGCCGGCGCGCCCAGACCACGATCAGCATTACCGGCAAGGGCTCTGCGGCGCTCGACTCCGAAGTTGTCTGCCGCACCGCGCAAGGCGACTACATCCCGGTCGATCACACGGCCGCCTGAATGGAGCGCACAATGGATCGCGAAACTGTCTCGAACGATCGCGGCGCGGATGCGGAGGGCGCCCGCCAACTCCCGGAATCCGTTCAAGCCTACTTAAACGCCGACTACGCGACGACCGGGCCCTTGGCGAAAGATCTTTTCGACCGCGCCGAGAGCGAAGCGGTGCAGGACGAGATATCGCTCTCCGACGTGACCGGCGCGGCGCCGGCACATATGACCGCTGAAATGTTCTCCTGGTATCACGCAAACGTCGCGCCGCGGCGGAACGAGGCGATGCGCGCCGTGACCCATTTGTACCAGGACCAGGCCGAACAGGGACATGCGGACGGCTTCGCATTGCAGCTCCGCATCGGAACGCTCGATGAGAACCTCCTGGTCGACAAGCTCAAATACTATCAGGACCACGCCGAACGATTTCAGGTGCAGAGCGAGGATATCAAACGCACGCAGGCCGAATTGATGCGAAAGCGCCAGGAATACGAAACCAAAAAGGCCGAACTGGGTCGCGATGCGCTTGCGCTCAACTGGTGGCTCTATCTTGGCGTAATGGTCGTCGTGCTTTTCGGATCGGAGGCGGCGATCAATCTGGAGTCCTTCGAGGCACTGCCCTGGGCAACCCCCGCCATCGCCTGGGGTGCAACAATTCTGATCGGTCTGGCGATTGGCCTTGCCGCGCATTATCACGGCACGGTCTACAAGCAGTACGGCTACTACTTCGACCCGTCCGAGTCGGACAGCAAGCGCGGTCCTGCCTGGCGCATGATCGGTGGCGGCGCCCTGGCGCTCTCGGTCTCGCTGAGCTTCATCTACTACGCTCGCTCGGCGTATCTGACGGCCTATCTCGGCTCGGTCGGCGACTTTGGCGCCAGCTCTCAGGAGACGAACTTTCTTTGGGTGGTCGGAGGATCGCTTCTCGGCAACATTCTCGTTTATCTGACCGGGATGCTCTGGGCCTATCTCCTGCACGACAGCGACCCGGACTTTCCAGAGCTCAAGGCCGAAGTTGTCGCACTCGATCGCAAGCTCACAATTCTCAAGACGGCACTCGAGAGCGCGCGGGTGCGCAAGCTGGAGCAGCTCAACGCTGCGCATGCCAAGGCGGTCGAAACCGCGCGGCGGATGAGCAACTTGCTGTCGACGCAATCCCGCTATCGCTGGCCGCAGGAAGTGCTCGCCAGCGTCATCCGCCAGGACGATGCCGTGGTTGCGATTCTGCTCGCCTATCGGACAAAGCTCACGCAGCGTGCCGCCGCGCTGGGCAAGAAGACGCGCTACATCCAGTTCACCGACGATCCGTTTTCGCGCCAGGCCATTGCGACAGCGACGGAATTTCTGCGTCTGCCGCTGAAGCTCAAATATCTGGAATCCTGACATGTGGGCGGCTTTGCGGATCGGTGCCTTCGGTCTTGCGGCGCTCATTGCGCTCGGTGGCACGGCGCGGGCTGCCGGCGCCGAGGATTACTGCAACCTCAAGGGCTTCTCCGTCCCGCTGCGCCAGACGATCGTCGTCCTGGACGAACACCACGTCTTTGCCGAAGACGGGCAGCGCGATGGCCGCAACGACGGCTGGCGCAGATTCATCGCCAATCTCCTGCTGCCCGAAAGCCAGTCGGCGCTGGAACGCAATTTCCAGCCGCGCGAAAGGGTCACGATCCTGCTTGCCCGGAAGGACGGTGCTGGAACGAAGACAGTCTTTTCCGGGTGCTTGCCGTTCTATTCGCCCGCCGAGCGAACGCGGATTGAGACCGGCGGTGGCTATGTGCGGGCCTTCAGCAGTTTTATCGGCACGGACGAAATCACGGCCGCTAAGCGTGCCATGGATTTGTTCCGCATTCAGCTGGGGAACGCATTCCGTTCCGCGCTCGATCCGGCCGCGCTCTCGCGCTCCGAACAACAGGATCGTCCGCTGTCGACAAGCGGATTGGTCAGTTCGCTCAAACAGGGCGGGATCGTGAACTTTTCCTACGGGTTGCCGCGTATCGTTCTCTACTCGGATTTGCAGCGCTTTTTCTCGGGCCTGCATGGAACGATCGAAACGGCGCGGCAAGCCGGATTTCGTGAGGGCAATGCGGCGGATCTCAATCTCCAAAATTCGGAACTCTACGTGGTGGGATTGTCCGGCGGCGGCCTGGGCCGCGATGCGCTTGAAATGTTCCTGCTCGCCAGCCATGCCGAGCTTGCCGGCTCCTCTGGTGCAGCCGCGCTTCCCGCCTTCTTGCCGCCGCCGACCCATGTTGCGCGCTACCAGGGTCAGATCCTGTATCCCGACAACAAGTATGTGCTGCGCCTGCGCCTGGCGACCGATCAGAACGGCAATGCCGTCAATTCCTGGCTCTCCGTGCAGACGAGCAATGAGCAGTATTTGCCGATCCACGGCGTGCTCACATGCGGCGGTTCAGGCTGCACATTCAACGGCGATCAGGTGTTTGCGCAGCTCTGGTACGCTGGCCGAAGCACGTCGCGACCACCGCGGCTCGACTCGGCCCTCCCGTTTGGCGGCGCGCGCAACCTCGCGCTGCACATTTCCGGAAAACATTTCGATGGAAGCATTTCCGACCCGCTGATCCGCTTCGAAGGACTCAAAAGCATGAAGCTCGAATTCTTCGGTACCTCGCAGCCTTCCGCGCAGTTCTGATGCCGAAAATTCCGGGTCGAAGACGGTTCCTGGGCCTGATCGCCGCTGGCCCGCTGTTTGCCGCCGTCGAGGCAATGGCGCAATCGGCGCTCCAGTTGGTGGAACCATGGCAAACAGTCCAGCTGGAACACGCCGACCGAAGGGCCCGCCTAATTCGGCTCGCAAATCTGCATGGCGTCGATCCGCCGGAGTTCTACGAGTACGAAATTCCACCATCCCAGCATGGTCTGAGCGATTATCCGACCGAAATACCGGTTCTGCGCGTCGTATTCCGGGACCGCGTGCTCTTCGACTTCGACCGCGACGATATCAAGCCTGAGGCCGGCGAGATTCTCAATCTCATCGCCCAGTCGCTGCGGCTCGAACCGCCGGACGTATCCGTTTTTGTCGCCGGGCATACCGATGCCATCGGCAGCGTCGCCTACAACCTCAACCTCGGTTTGCGCCGCTCCAAAGCTGTGGCGCGCGCGCTCGTGCTGATAGGAGTCAATCAGGCACAGCTCTACGCCATCTCTTTCGGCAAAGCTGTCCCGGTTGCCACAAACGACACCGACGATGGCCGCGCACGAAATCGTCGTGTCGAGTTCATCTTTGCCGCACGTACTGAAGCTGCGGCAGCGTGGCTCGCCCATCAGCAGGCGATGTCCTGCAGCGATAAGCACCTGGTCCATGCCCAGGAGTGTCCGATGAATCTTACTTTTACCGGCGTGTTGGTCGCATCCGCCTCGCCGCCGGCGCGCCTGTCCTTGCCGTCGCGCCCCACTGCGATGAACCCCACTTCGCCTGTCAGCTCGATGTCGCCCGGCGGTTCTCCGGCCGATATACGCATTGGCGACAAGGTCGTCGACATAGATCTGCGCCAGAAGGTGTTTCGCATACGGGCGCCAGAGTAGTGCTGGCTTCAGTCCAGCGCTTCGTCGAGATAGCGCCGCTTCAGATGCCGCTTGAGCGCGTCGGCGGAAAGCTTTGTACCGGTCGCGCCGATCACGATCTCGTCGAAGCTTTTCAGACTCGCCTGGTCGTGGATGCGTGGCTTCACCCAGGCAAAGTAGGGCTTGAAGTCGCCGCGCCCGAGCGCCGGCAAGATTGCCGGATCGTCGGCACAGGCACGCTCGAACAGCTGCGCCGCCAGCGACTCGCCGAGCGCATAGTTCGGGAAATATCCGAACAGCGCCGCCGCCCAATGGATGTCCTGCAGACAGCCCTTGGCGTGATCGGGTGGCACGCGGCCGAACAGCTTGCCGAACATCTCGTTCCAGGCGCCCGGAATATCGTCGACGGAAAGATCGCCCGCGAGCAGCGCCTTCTCGAGCCGGTAGCGCAGGATCACATGCAACGGATAGGACAACTCGTCGGCGTTGACGCGGATATAGTCGTCGTCCAGCCGCCGCACGAAGTTGAGCACATTCGTCGCCGACCAGCAGGCGGCGTCACCGCCCAGATGCTCGTGCAGCACCGGCGCGAGGAAGCGCAGGAATTCCTTGCTCCGCCCCGCCATCATCTCGAGCATCAGCGACTGGCTTTCATGCGCGCTGGCGCCGCGCGCAAAACCCACGGGCGAGAAGGCATGGGTACGGGGCAGGTTCAACTCGTACATCGAGTGTCCCGCCTCGTGCAGCGTCGCCATCACGCCATAGCGGAACTTGTCCTCGCTATAGCGTGTGGTGAAGCGCACATCGCCCGGCGAATGCGGCATGGAGAAGGGATGCGGCGCGACATCGATCCGGCTCGTCTCCGGCGAATGGCCGACGATGTGCGCCAGCCGTTCCGACAGCACCTTCTGCTTCGCGACCGAGAAATCGCCGCTGAATTCGATCACGGCCGGCCAGCCGGCCTGGCGCTCGCGCACCGCGGCGAGCAGGCCGGGCAGGTCCGCAGCCAGATCTTCGAAGATCGGATCGATGATGGCGCAGGTCAGCCCCGGATCCTGCTCATCCATCATCGCGTCGTAAGGCGCCAGGCCCAGCGCCGCACCCTTGGCGGCCGCGACCTCCTTGTGGATCGCCATCAGTTTCTTGAAGCCGGGCGCGAACAGGGAAAAGTCGGCCTTGGCCTTCGCCTCCAGCCAGTCGGCCTGAAGCTGCTGCGAAACCCGCGCTCGCTCGACCACGAGTTCCTTCGGCACCGCCGCGCGATGGGCATAGAGCCGCCGCATCTCGGCGAGGTTCGCGCGCTCCGCTTCGTCCAGCTTGTCGGCATAGCCCTGGGCTTCGTCGAGCAGGGCGCCGATCTCGGGCGTACCCGTGAGATCGGAGGTGACTTCGGCCAGCGCGCCGCGCTGTTCGCCGCGTGCCCAGGCGCCGCCCTTGGGCATGTTGGTCTGGGCATCCCAGTCGATCAGCGCCTCGATGCTGGCGAGCTTGCACGACAGCGCGAACTTCGCCGCCGCGCGCGCATAGGGATCGGCCTGGGGTGACGACATGCGGAATCTCCGACGATAAGCCGGAGAGAGTAAGAGGATCGAACGATCGTTCAACCCTCCCTTTGGGGTAGATGCGCGGTCAGATCACCATCTGTGTCTGGATCACCATCGCGACCAGCTTGCCGTCCTCGCGGGTCACCGTCGTCTGCCAGACCGAGCTGCGCTTGCCGACGTGCAGCGGCACCGACACTGCGAAGATCGGCGCGCCTTCCTTCGGGGCGCCGATGAAGTTGGTCTTGCTCTCGATGGTCGTGGTCTTCGCGCCTTCGGGCAGATTCAGATAGGCACCGCAGGAAGCGATGATGTCGGCCAGCGACATGATTGCGCCGCCATGCAGCGTATTGCCCGACCGGCAGAGCTCGTTGCGCGCATCCAGCCGCGCCGCGATGCGCTCCTTGGAGGCGTGGGTGATGGTCAGTCCGATGAGCTTGGGGAAGGGCTGCTCGGCCGGAAAAAGATAGGGCAGGGTATGCTCGCTGTCATTTGCCGGCACAGTCGCCAGCGTCGCTGTATCGAGATGGAGCATGGTGATCCTCCGCGTGTCCCAAAGCGGCACGGCGAGACGCCGGCCAGGTCGGGAACGATTTGTGCATCGCTGGCGGTGCATAAGGCGTGCCTGTCCCGTGTCGGGATGGCGGAAGTCGAGGGACCGTGCTGCACCGTTTCACCCAGCCCTGGCTGAACGGCTCGAACTACGCATTGGACTGGAACGGTCCGGTGGATCGTTCTTTTGCGCCCTTCGCGGACGCCGATCTCTCGCGTCCCATCGCCGAACGCTTTGCAAGGATCGCGCAGATCCATCCCGAACGCGTCGCCATCCATGACGGCCAAACGGGCGTCACCTACCGACAGGCACGCGATGCCGTCATGGCGCTCGCCGCTTTGATCGCGGCCGAGACGGCGCAAGGCGAACTCGTCGGCATCCTGCTTCCGGCCTCGCTCGATTTCCCGATCGCGATGCTCGCCTGTTTCGCAGCCGGCCGGATGTTTGTCCCGCTCGACCTGCACTATCCCCGCGCCTGGCTCCAGGATGTGATGGGTGAATCGAAGATGGCAGCCGTGATCGGCCGCTTCGACGATCCGGAATCCCAAGACCTCGTCCCCGACGGCGTGCGCCGTATCGATCTTTCGCAGCCGAACGCGTCACACGCTGCGGCGGAACCGAACCCCGATGTCGACGCCCCCGCCCTCGTGCTCTTCACGTCCGGCAGCACGGGCAAGCCCAAGGGCATCGTGAATTCGCAGCGCGCCCTCAGCCGCCGGGTCGAGCAATACGTCAACGCCGCCCATATCGACGAACACGACGCTTTCCTGCCGCTCAGCTCCGAATGCACCATCGCTGGCTTGCGCGAACGCCTGACGGCGCTCCTCACCGGCGCCACTCTGCATCTGATCGATGTCCAACGCGCCGGCGCTCGCGCCATCCTCGAACGCATGCGCGACGGCGGGATCACCATGGTCTATGCGGTGCCGGCCTTGCTGCGCTCGCTGATGCAGCTCGGCGCCGGCCCGGCGCCGCAGAGCCTGCGCGTCGTCCGCGTCGGCGGTGAAGCGGTGCTGTGGAGCGATGTCGAAGACCTGCGCGCCTGGTTGCCATTCGATTGCCGCATCGAGCTCGGCTATTCCTCGACCGAGGCGCCGATCATGCAGTGGTTCGTGCCGCGCGACTTCCCCGCGGAAGGCAGCCGCATCCCGCTCGGCTATCCGCTCGCCGGCAATGCGCTCGGCATTCTGGGCGAGGATGGCGAGCCGGTCGCGCCAGGCGAAGAAGGCGAACTCGTCATCCGCAGCCCTTATGTCGCACTCGGTCGCTGGTCGAACTGCGCGCTCGACAGCAAGGATTTTCCTGCCGATCCGAACGATCCGGCCTGCCGCATCCTGCGCACCGGCGATCTCGTGCGCCTGCGCGAAGACGGCATGATCGATCTCATCGGCCGCAAGGACCGCCAGCTCAAGATCCGCGGCCAGCGTGTCGAACCCGCCGAACTCGAAGCCGCGCTGCGGCGCGAGCCCGGGGTGCACGATGCCGCTGTCTTCCCGCGCCAGGTCGGCCGCCAGTGGTGGCTCATTGCCTATGTCTGTGGCGACGCCGATCCGGTGGCGCTCAAGGCCGCGCTCAAGGACAAGTTGCCGCCGCCGCTTCAGCCTCAGCGCGTCCATGTCGTCGACGCCATTCCGCGCCTTGCCAGCGCAAAGCTCGACATGAAGGCCCTCGCCGCGCGCGACGAAGAATTCCAGCAGACAGAACTCGTCAAACCGGTCGCGGAAAGCGCTGCGCCCCAGGGCGAAACCGAAGCCCAGGTTGCCGCGATCTGGCGCGGTGTGCTCGGCCGCGACGCCATCGGCCGCGACGACGATTTCTTCGACCTAGGCGGCGACTCGCTGATGACGCTCGAACTGATGTTCGCCGTCGAAGACGCCTTCGGCCGATCCCTGCCGGTCACGCTGATCTACGACGCACCCACCATCGCCCGTTTCGCCGCGGCGCTCGAAAGCGGCGAGGAGCCGGCTTTCTCGCCGCTGGTGAAGATCAAGGACGGCGAAGGTCTGCCGCTCTTCATCGTCCACGGCGTCGGCGGCAATGTGATGGAGCTTTTCACGGTCGGCCGTCAGGTCGAAGGTCCGGTCTACGCGCTGCAGGCCCGTGGTCTCGATGGCCGTGAAGCGCCGACCCGCTCGGTGCCCGCCATGGCCGCCGACTATCTCGCCGCCATCCGTGCAATCCATCCCGATGGCGCCCTCCGTCTAGCCGGCTATTCCTCCGGCGGACTGATTGCGTTCGAAATGGCGCAGTTGCTCACCGCGGCTGGGGCGCCGCCCGCCGCCCTGACCCTGATCGACACCCAGACCAATGCCCGCCAATGGCCGCTCTCGATCTGGCTTAGCCTCATCGCCCGCCGTGCCCGGCGCTCGCTATCCAAGGCCCTGACTCTGTCCGGACGCGATAAGATTTCTCATATCAGTCAATCGCTTATGCGATTTATCCGGAGCGTCGGCTGGCGCCTTGCCGGGAAGGCCCTGCCTCCGACGCCGGCCCCGGCTCGCCTGCCGCCAGCACTGCAGGCCGTGCACGACTCCACGCTCTTTGCAGTGTCCCGCTATCGGCCATCCCGCTATGCCGCGCCGGTTCAGTTGATTCTGACGGAGACCGCCGATCCCATGATGGCGCCGCCGGCTCGGATCTGGCGCCGGTATTGCCGTACGCTGGCGATCCACCGTGTCGGCGGCACCCATCGGACGATGATCCAGGAGCGAAATGCGACCGAGGTTGCCCGGCTCTTAAGCTGCTTGCCCAGTTAATGTTTCTGCCGTCACGACCGGAAATTGAGCGTGCCCCGGGGCTGCCCGCACCGCGATCCCTCGGCCGCCATAAATCGGACAAATCCGCTAGGTCTTCTTACTATGTAATTGTTTCGGCGCGGATTTTCGCTACAGTGCGCCGTTAAGCTTTGTTGTCGGCGGCATGGGCCTTGCAGCTCTGTCTGCGTATTTTTACTTGGGCGGGTCGGGGGACTTCCATTGCAGATACGGCGTCGACTTCACGGGATTGCCGCGCTCGGACTCATGATGAGTGCCGCGCTGCCCGCCTACGCCCAGGTGCTGCCCGGCGCCGTGACGCCCGGCCGTGACGATCGCACAGGTCCGGAGACCGTTCCGCCGCCGCAGCCCGATTTCGATTTCTCGATCGTCTCGACGCATCGCTCTCCGGTGCCGCGTGCGGTCGACGAAGTGCGTTTCAAGGTCAAGGAAGTCCGCATCGTCGGTGCGAACCATCTGCGCCTGCACGACTTCGCGATCCTGCAATCCAGCCCAACTGGAAATGGCGTCTATTCGGTGAAGCCCGAACTCGCGGGCAAGATGTTCTCGCTCGCCGATCTGCTGAACGTCGCCGACGAGATCGAACGCGATTATCGCGAGCAGGGCTATCTGCTTGTCCGCGCCTATGTTCCGCCGCAGCGGGTCAATGACGGCATCTTCACCATCAATGTCGTCGAAGGTCATATCGGCAATGTCACGGTGCAGGGCGGCGACAGCCGCACCCGCGACTACGTCCGCAACTATCTGCGCCGCACGCGCATCGAAAAGCCGCTGACGACATCGACCATTGAGCGCGGCCTGCTGCTCTCCAACGACATTCCCGGCGTCGCCGCGACCGGCGTTCTGCGCCCATCTCCCGATACGCCCGGCGCCTCCGATCTTGTGGTCGATATCGCCCAGCCGCCGGTCACGGGCGGCCTTGCAGTCGACAATCGCGGCTCGCGCTTCTCCGGAATCTGGACCGTCGCCGGCGATGTCGAGTTCAATTCGATTTTCGGCGCCGATCAGCTTGCTGCTTCGGTCACGGTCTCGCCGTCCTCATTCGAGCAGGTCGCGGGTTCGGTCCGTTACCGCACGCTCATCGGCAATGGCGGTCTTATCGGCAGCCTGAATGCCAGCATCACCCATGGCGAGCCGGGCTCGACGCTCAGCTTTGCCGACATCCTGACCGACAGCTACGCCGTCGGCCCGCGCCTCACCCTGCCGCTCATCCGCAGCCGCTCGGAAACGCTCCTGCTCGACGGCGGGTTCACCTTCCAGCAGGCCGACATCTTCGCCGGCTCGCCCTCGGTGAAAATCAGCCATGATCAGTGGCGCGTGCTCGATATCGGCGGCAGCTATCAGAGCAACGGCATATTCGGCACCTCGGGAATCTGGACGCTCACCTTCGACGTCGCCCAAGGTTTGCCCATTCTCGGCGCGACGCATAACGGCGATCTCTTCGCCTCGCGCGTCGGTGCCCAGTTCGACTTCACAAAGGTCGCGCTGTTCTCGCGCCTCGGCCTGCCGCTCGGTGGCAATTTCAGCGCGCTGTTCAGCGCCCAGGGCCAGTATTCCTTCTCGCGCCTGATCACCGGCGAGCAGATCGCCTTCGGCGGCAACCAGATCGGCCGCGGCTACGATCCCGGCGCGATCACCGGCGATCACGGCCTCGGCGGCTCGGCCGAACTGCGTTACGACTGGCGCTTCCAGGACAGCTTCGTGAAGGCGATCCAGCCCTATCTCTATTTCGACGCGGCGCAGACCTGGTACCGCTTCGACCCGACCGGAACGCTCAAGGACCAGAACATCGACTCGGTCGGTGGCGGTATCCGCTTCTGGCTGCCCTACGATATCACCGGTGCGATCGAAGGATCGCAGATGCTTCACGCCGTGCCCGGCAGCGATGCCGGTGGCAAGGCCACCAAAGTGCTCCTCGACCTCGCAGTACGCTTCTAGCGGGACACGGCCATGAACAAGACCAGCTCAGCCATTGTCCGGACACTGCTACTCGGAACCAGCTGCCTCTGCGCGGTCGGCATGCTTCCGGCCAAGGCGGATCCGACCGGCGGCGTCGTGATCGGCGGTTCGGCCACGATAACCAGCAACGGCGTCACGACGGTCATCAACCAGACCACCAACAAAGCGGTCATCAACTGGGACAGCTTCTCGATCGCCGCGGGCGGCACCGTCCGCTTCGATCAGCCCGGCGTGAATTCCTTCACCCTGAACCGCGTCGTCGGCTCGGCGCCGTCGACCATCTACGGAAACCTGCTCGCGAACGGCAATGTCTGGCTGATCAACGGCAACGGCATCATGTTCGGCAAGGGCTCGCAGATCAATGTCGGCAGCCTCATCGCCACGACCTCGGACATCGACAACCAGGACTTCCTGAACGGCTCCTATGTCTTCAAGACGGGAACCGGCGCCGCTGTCGTCAATCAGGGCACGATCAAGACGCGCAATGGCGGCTCGGTCGTGCTGTCGGGCTCGCGCGTCGAGAACCAGGGCCTCATCGTCGCGAACACCGGCACGGTCGTCCTCGGTGGTGCATCGGCCTTCACCGTCGACTTCAACGGCGACGGCCTGCTCAAATATCAGATTACGCAGCCGGCTCAGCAGCCTGACAGCGGCAAACCCGGTGTGACCAACTCCGGCACGATCAAGGCCGCGGGCGGCCAGGTCGTGATGACGGCGCGCGCCGCACAGGCCGTCACCGACGCGGTGGTCAACAACACCGGCATGATCTCGGCGACCAGCGCCAAGGTCGATCAGAACGGCACCGTCATCCTCGATGGCGGCGACGGCGATGTGAATGTCGGCGGCACGATCGACGTATCGGGCAAGGGTTCGGGGGAGACCGGCGGCACGGTCACCGTCACCGGCCGCAATGTGGCGGTCGCCGACGGGACGACGATCGACGCGTCCGGTTCGGCCGGCGGCGGCACGGTGAAGATCGGCGGCGGTTTGCATGGTGACGGCAGCGTTGCGCCTGCGGCGAACGTCACGGTCGGTGCGGCAACGATCAAGGCCGATGCGACCAAGAAAGGCGACGGCGGCACGGTCGTGGTCTGGTCCGGCGGCCGCACCGATGTCGGCGCAGCCATCAGCGCGCGCGGCGGTTCCGAGGGCGGCAATGGCGGAACGGTCGAGACTTCCGGTCATTCCCTGAACGTCCGCAGCACCACGACAGTCGATACCCGCGCACCGAAAGGCGCGACCGGAACCTGGCTGCTCGATCCCGACACGATCTATGTGTCGAATTACGGCGACGGCAATACCGGTCTGAATGGCGACGGCACGCTCGGTCTCGGAACCGACTCCGGCGAAACCGACTACGTTTCGCCCGACACGATCATCGCGGCGCTTAACACGACAAATGTCCAGCTTGAGGCGAGCAACCTGATCGAGGTCGATTCGCCGATTGTCTTCGCCAGCTCGCATTCGTTGTCGATGCTGTCGGAAGGCAGCATCAATATTTACGCGAGCATACAGAACACGCAGGCGTCGGGTGGCGGTGCGATCAACCTGATCGCCGGCTGGGACGGCACGACGGCGATCGAGAACCTCGCGACCACGGCAAACGCGTTCGGCAACAACGAAGGCGAGGTCTATCTCGGCGGCGAAGGCAACGACATCTATGTCGGCAGCGCGAGCGGCCGGCTGTTCGTGGCCGGTGCCTATGTCACGCTCGATGCCGAATATGGCGTCAACGTCCAGCTCGGCTATCACGGTGCCGGCGGCGGCGATATCACGGTCCTCGCGACGAACGATGTGACCCTGCTCGGCGAAAATCCCTATTACGGTTCGCACGCTGCGATGATCGGCAACGGCTCGTTCGATGGAACGGCCGCGGGTGTCGCGACGGGCGATGTCTATGTGCGCGCCGGCGGCTCTCTCTACCTGCTCGGTGGCGGCGAAGACTGCATCGAGTGCGGCTACAATGTCCCGCGCGGCGGTACGTCCGTTGCACAGGAAGGCCCCGCCGACAATGTCTGGATCGGCAATCGCTCGGGAATCGGCGATGCCCCGTCGACCGGCAACGTCACGCTGATCGCCGGCGACATCCATACCGATGACGGCTACGGCTTCAACAACATGCTGGTATCCGATCTGTATGGCGGCAACGTCACGGTCGGCGTGACCAACAGCGAATACGGCCTGCAACTCTACAACAATCTGAACTTCGACAGCTCGCACACGCTGTCATTCCTGTCGACATCGAGCATCGGCATTTACGGCAGCATCCAGAACGAAGGCTCCGGCGACATCAACCTTGTCGCCGGCTGGGACGGCGTCACGCTCGATGCGGCGCATTTCGGCGATGCCGGCGTCTTCGGCCACGATGGCGGGTCGATCCTCATCGGCGGCTACGAATCCTTCGGCGACGTCTCGGTCGGTACCGCGCACGGCACGCTCAACGTCTTCGGACAAAACATCACCGCCTCGGCCTATTACGGAAACGTTCAACTCGGCTTCCACGGCAACGGAACTGGCGACATCAACGTCAAGGCGACGGGCTATCTCGCCCTTACGGCACTCGACATACCGGGCTACCAATACTCCGCCATGATCGGCAATGGCGCGCTCGACGGTTCGGTCAGTGGTACCGTGTCCGGCAACATCGACGTGCGCGCGGGTACCCTCGTGCTCGCTGTCGACAATGGCGAGGGTTGCGACTGCGCCCAGGTCCAGCACGGTGCCGGCAACGAGACGCCCGCCAGCTTCCTCGGCATCGGCAACCAGGGCGGTGTCACCTCGGGCAACGTCACCATCGTTGCCGGCAGCATCTACGAGCCCGCCTACGGCGTTCTCGGCGGTATCATCGCGCATGACATCGTCTACGGCGACTTCACGCTCGGCCTGACCGGCGGCGACGCGCTCCGGATCGACAGCCAGCTCGACTTCGACAGCGATCATACGCTCAGCCTGCTCTCGACCGGTGACGTCGAGATCGCAGGCAGCGTCCAGAATTCAGGCACCGGCGCGATCAACGTCGTCGCCGGCTGGGATGGCATCACGCTCGATGCCGCGCATTTCGGCGGCGAAGGCGTGTTCGGAAATTCGGGCGCCTATGTCTATGTCGGCGGACCGACCGCCGGAAACGACTCGATCATCGGCACCGCATCGGGCGAGCTGAACATCTTCACCGGCAGCCTGGTGGTGCAGGGCAAATATGCCGCCGCACAGGTCGGCTATCACGGCGCCGGTGGCGGCAATATCAACGTGACCGCGACCGGCAGCATCTATGTCGATAACGGCAGTTATCGCAGCGTGATCGGCAATGGCGGTACCGACATTGCCGGAAACGTCACCGGCGACATCAATCTCTTCGCCGGCGATACGACCTTCATCGACAGCAGCGTCGGCAGCATGGGCTGGCTCGGCAACCGGACGGCGTCCGGCTTCCGCGAGACCGGCGACCTCACGGTTCTGACCCATTCGGGCTTCTTCTACGCCAACGTCATCAAGGGCGCGCTCGGAACCAGCGCCACGACCGGCGGCGACGTGTTCATCGGCTTTTACGATCCGAGCCCGGCGCCGTTGTCGATCGGTGGCTTGAACTACACCTCGGCACACAGCCTTACCTTTGCCAGCGCCGGCAATCTCCAGGTCACCGGTTCGATCCAGAATTCCGGCAGCGGCGCGGTCACGCTGGTCGCGGGATGGGACGGCCATACCGTGGGCTCCGCGGCCGACCTGCTGGCTGCCGGCGCTTATGGCCTGTCGGGCGGAACGCTTTATATCGGCGGCAATCACACCTACACGGTCGGCGAATCTTCGACTGAGATCGACCAGAACCAGAATGCCGCGGTCGGCTCTGCGAGCGGCACGACGACTTTGCTGGGCGGCGAGATCGACATCGTTTCCGCCAATGGCTTCTACACGCAGGTCGGCTATCACGGCGCCGGCAGCGGCAATATCAATATTGTTGCGCTCGACGACTTGAATCTGTCCGGTGGGGCCTCCGCAGCCGCCTTCGCGATGATCGGCAATGGTGGGCTCAACGGCGACGTCGGTGCCACGGTCTCGGGCGACATCACGGTCAATGTCGGCGGAACGACGACGATCTCCGTCGGCGAAGGCCAGTCCAACGCCTGGATCGGCAATTACTCGACCGGCACCTTCAGCGGCGCGGTCACTCTGCTGACCGGCTATCTCGACGCCGACAATGTGTTCTGGAGCAATGTCGGCACGGATCTGACCGGCGGCGACGTCACGGTCGGCATCACGGCCTCCGACGCCAACGCGCTCATCGGCGGGCCAATCGATTATTCCTCGACCCACACGCTGAATCTCCTGTCAGCCGGCAATCTTCTGCTCTACGGCTCGATCCAGAACAGCGGAAGCGGCACGCTCAACATCGTAGCCGGCTGGGACGGCAGCACGCTGGACGCCGCCCATTTCGGCGACAACGGTGTCTTCGGCAACAATGGCGGCAATCTTTATCTCCGCGGCGAAGGTGCCGTAGCCAGCGTCGCCGTCGGCAGCGCCGGCGCGACCCATATCTTCGCCAACGATGTGACGCTGTTCGCGGGCACCGACGCCTATGCCCAGATCGGCTATCGCGGCGGCGAGGGTGGCCCGATCACCATCGTGGCGCTCGGCGACGTCATCCTGAACGGTGGCGAGACCGAAGACGAATCTGCCTGGATCGGCAACGGGACCGAATTCGGCACCCATACGGCAGGTGGTGACGTATCCATCACGGCCGGCGCGATCGGCGGCTATGGCGTCCATGCCGTCACCGGCGATGCGCTCGTGCTCGAGACAACGGCTGGCGCGATCGGCGACAGCAACTATCTGCTCCATTTCTCCGCCGGCACCTTGCAGGTGACGACCGCCGGTGGGGGCGCCTATCTGTCTTCGCCTGATGGCGGCATCACGCTCGATGGCGTCGATCTCTCCGGCGGCGATTTCTGGCTTTCCGCCGGCGGCGCGGTCGATCAGTCGGCGGCGCTCGCGACGGGCGATCTCCACATAGACACCACCAGCGGGAACATCACGCTGACCGATGAGGGCAATGCCTTCGGCGCCGCCACCATCGTGACGCCCGGCAATGCCAGCCTGACGCATCAATCGCTGCTGACCATCGCCTACGCCAATGTCGGCGGCACGTTGACGCTGCATGCGGGAACCTCGATCAACCAGAGCGGCGGGATCATCGCCGACACGCTGGACGCCACGGCCGATGCCGGCACCATCGAACTGACCAACCCCTATAACGACTTTGCCACGTTGGCGGTCCACACCAGCGGCAGCTATGGCGCCCGGTTCATCGATGCCAACGACGTCGATCTCGAGGAATCGTCGGTCGGCGGTCTCTTCTTCCTGGCCACCGGCGGCTCGATTACGCAGAGCGGCTCGCTCACGGCGGACGGCATATCGATCGCGTCCACCCACGGCAACATCACGCTCACCAATTCCGCGAACAGCCTGGGAGATATTCGCGTCACGACGCCGGGCAACGCCTCGCTGACGGATGCGGGCGCGATGACGATCTCCTACGCCTATGTCAGCCAGATTCTGACCCTCGACGCCGGTGGCGCGATCAGCCAGCTGGATGGCGAGGGCTCGACCGGAATTCTCGCCGGCACGCTCGATGCCACAGCGAATGGCGGAGCCATCGTCCTCGACAATGCCGCCAACGACGTTGGCACGCTCAAGCTCCATACCGACGACGGCTATGCTGCCAGCTTCACCGACGCGACGGGCGTGGTATTGGGCGACACCGCAATCGGCGGCCTTTTCACGCTCAGCGCCGGTGGCACGATCACGCAAAGCGGCACGCTCACCTCCGACGGCCTCACGATATCCAACAGCCAGGGCAGCATCACGCTCGACAACGCGAACAATTCGTTCGGCGCAATCGATGTCACGACCACGGGCAGCGCGACTTTCGTCTCGGCCGGTTCGATCACGATCGCCAGCGCAGACGTCGACGATACGCTGACGCTGCAGGCTACGACGTCCGTCAGTCAAACCGGCGCGATTTCCGCCGGCGGGCTGGTAGCAAGCGCCGGCGACGGAACCATCGTCCTGACCGACAGCGGAAACGCCTTCGCCGCGCTCACCCTGACCACGAGCGGGTCGAATGACGCGACCATCGTCGATTCCACAGGGGTCGCGTTTGGCGCGTCGGACGTCGGCGGCACGCTGACCCTGACGGCCGGCGGCGCCGTGACCCAGACCGGTGCTGTTTCCGCCGCGACGCTCGATGTCACTGCAAATGGCGGCGGGATCGAGCTCAGCAACGCTGCGAACAGCTTCGCGAGCCTGACCCTCCACACCGGCGAAGGCTATGGCGCGTCCGTCACCGACGCCGCTGGCGTCGACCTCGGCGCATCCGCTGTCGGCGGTCTGTTCGTGCTGGACGCCGGCGGCGCCATCACGCAAAGCGGCGCGCTCACGTCGAACGGTCTGGCGGTTTCGACCACCAGCGGCGACATCACGCTGACGAATTCCGGCAATAGCCTCGGCATCATCACGGTGTCGACGCCGGGCAACGCTGCGCTGACCGATGCCGGCGCGATGACCGTCGCCTATGCCGATGTCGGCCAGACCTTGACGCTGCACGCGGGCTCATCGATTTCCGATGTCCAGCCGGCCGGTGCCCTGGCAGAGACTGGGCCCGAGACCGGCATCCACGCCGCAACGCTCAACGCGACCGCCGATGGCGGCACCATCTCGCTCCTGAGCGAAGCCAACGAGATCGGCACGCTCTCGGTCCACACCACGGGCAGCTATGACGCGTCTGTGGTCGACTCGACCGCCGTAACCGTCGCGGCCTCCTCGGTCGGCGGACAGTTCACGCTTTCGGCCGGTGGCGCGATCGGCCAGAGCGGCGCCATCGCGTCGAACGGTCTCGATATCTCGACGACTGCGGGCGACATCACGCTCACCAACGCCGCCAATTCTCTGGGACCGATCCAAGCTTCGACCCCGGACAGTGCCGCGTTCACCGAGGCCGCATCGGTCGTCATTGCCGGCGCCGATGTCGGCGGCACGCTGGCGCTGCATTCCGGAACCTCCATCAGCCAGACCGGCGGCATCTTCGCCGCAACGGTGAACGCGACGGCCGATGACGGCACCATCATCCTCACAGACGCCAAGAACGCGTTCGGCGCCGTATCGCTCCACACCACCGGTTCGAACGGCGCCAGCGTCGTCGATACGTCGGCGCTTGTCGTCGGTGCCTCGAATATCGGCGGCACGCTGACGCTCTCGACCGGTGGTGCGATCAGCCAGTCCGGCGCGATCGTCGCGGCCGCGCTCGATGCGACGACCAGCAGCGGCGCGATTACGCTCACCGATGCCGGCAACAGCTTCGCCGCACTCGCCGTGCACACCACGGGCAGCGATGGCGCTTCGGTGACCGATGCGACGGGTGTCTCGCTTGGCGCCTCGTCCGTCGGCGGTCTGTTCACGCTGGAAACGGGCGGCGCCATCGGCCAGAGCGGCGCGCTCACCTCGAACGGGCTCGTCGTCGCGACCAGCACCGGCGACATCACCCTGACCAACGCCGGCAACAGCCTTGGCACGGTCACCGTGTCGACGCCGGGCAACGCCTCGCTGACCGAAGCCGCCGCGATCATGATCGCCCGCGCAGATGTCGGCCAGACGCTGACCCTCCTCGCCGACACGAGCATCAGCCAGACAGGCACGGTGTCCGCCGGCGGCCTGGGCGAAGCCCTGCCGACAAGCGGCATCAGCGCGGCGACCCTGAACGCCACCGCAAACGGTGGCACCATTGTGCTGACCAATTCGGCCAACGAGATCGGGACGCTCTCGGTTCACACCACGGGCAGCTACGACGCATCGGTGGTCGACTCGACTGTCGTCACCGTCGCGGCCTCCTCGGTCGGCGGAAAGTTCACGCTTTCGGCCGGCGGCGCGATCGGCCAGAGCGGCGCCATCGCGTCGAACGGTCTCAATGTTTCGACCTCCGCAGGCGACATTACGCTCACCAACGCCGCCAATTCTCTGGGACCGATCCAGGTTTCGACCCCGGACAATGCCGCGTTCACCGAGGCCGCGTCGGTCGTCATCGCCGGCGCCGATGTCGGCAGCACGCTGACGCTGCATGCCGGAACGTCCATCAGCCAGACCGGCGGCATCGATGCCGGCGGCGTGGATGCCGCTGCGGACGGCGGAACGATCGTCCTGACCGACACCGGCAACGCCTTCGACACGCTCTCGGTTCATACGGCCGATACTTACAACGCCAGCGTCTTCGACTCGACTGGCGTGACTGTTGCGGCGTCTTCTGTCGGCGGCCTGTTCACCCTGCATGGCGGCGGCGCGATCGCGCAGAGCGGCGCGGTGTCGTCTGGCGGTCTCGATGTCGCGACCACGGCCGGAGACATCACGCTTACAAATGCATCGAACGCCTTCGGAGCGATCCTCGTTTCGACGCCCGGCAATGCATCGTTCACCGAGGCCGCGTCTGTCGTCATCGCCGGCGCCGATGTCGGCGGCACGCTGACGCTGCATGCCGGAACCTCCATCAGCCAGACCGGCGCCATCGATGCCGGCGGCGTGGACGCCACCGCGGACAACGGTACGATCGTCCTGACCGGCGTCGGCAACGCATTCGCGACGCTCGCCCTGCACACCACCGGCGCGTATGGCGCGACGATTGTCGATTCCACGGGTGTTTCGCTTGGGTCCTCGGCGGTCGGCGGAACGCTGACTCTCACGGCCGGCGGTGCCGTCGGCCAGAGCGGCGCGATCGCGGCGAATGGGCTAGCCGTGTCGACGACAAGCGGCGCGATCCAGCTGAACAACGCCGGCAACAGCTTCGCCACGCTTTCGGTTCACACCACGGGAAGCGACAACGCAAAGATCGTCGACTCCACGGCGGTCACCGTCGCGGCCTCTTCGGTCGGCGGAAAGTTCACGCTCGGCGCCGGCGGCAATATCGGCCAGTCCGGCGCGATCGCGGCCAATGGCCTCTTCGTGGCGACGACGAGCGGCGACATCGCGCTCACCAATTCCGGCAATTCCGTCACCGGACTGTTCCAGTCCTCGGCGCCTGGCGACGTCGCCTTCTACAACACGCATACGACGACAGTCGGCACGACCAGCGTGGGCGGCGATTACACCGTGCTGTCCACCGGTGACGTCGTCTTCCTATCTTCGGTCCAGACGACAGGTGGCGCGGTCACGGCCGTGGCCGGCTGGGACGGCGAGACCACCAATCCGCAGTCCTTCGGCAACGACGGCGTCTACGGCAACAACGCGGGGACGATCGTGGTCGGCGGGCAGGGTGCGAGCGGCAGTGTCGCCGTCGGCGCCCAGAACGGTCAGACCTCGTTCTATGCCGCAAATGTCCTGATCGGCGGGATCAACGGCGGGGCACAACTCGGCTACAACGGCACCGGCGGAGGCGCGATCCTCGTGCGCGCGCTCCAGAATGTGGCGCTCAACTCCGTCGGCTACAGCGCGGTGCTCGGAAACGGCGGCACCGGTGTGACCGGCAACGTCACCGGCGATATCGACGTCCGCGCCGGAGGCGAGTTGCTGATCAACGACACCCCTGCCGCGTCGTCGTGGCTCGGCAACCGGACGGCGTCCGGAAGCATTGCCGGCAACCTTCTCCTCATCGTGAGCGATACCGACGGCAACCAGTCGAACGCGCTGTCGAGCTTCGTCGCGGCCGACATCGTCGGCGGCGACGTGACTCTCGGCTTCACCGGCGGCGGCGATCAGGGGCCGAACGAAGACATCGCCTTCAGCAGCAGCCATACCCTCACTGTCCTGACCGCGGGCAACTTCATCATCGCCGGCAATGTCCAGAACAGCGGAACCGGCGCGATCAACGTCGTCGCCGGCTGGGACGGCCATACGCTCGACGCCGCGTCTTTCGGCACCGCCGGCGTCTACGGCAATGGCGGCAAAGGCATTGTGATCGGTGGCGAAGAGGCCTCGGGCAATGCCGCGATCGGCAGCGCGGGCGGCACGACGTCGCTTTATGGCGCCAGCCTCACCCTCGCCGCGATCAATGGCTTCGCGCAGCTCGGCTTCAACGGCCATGGTTCGGGCGCAATCGGTGTGACCGTCAGCGGCGATGTCGTCCTCAGCGGCGGAAATGCGACCGGCGAATTCGTCCAGATCGGCAATGGCGGCCGCGGAACCAGCGGCAACAACAGCGGCGCCATCGTCATCGCCGCAGGCGGCAGCGTCTCGCTCGCCGGCGGTACCGGCACCGAAGCCTATGCCCAGATCGGCCATGGCGGCGCCGAGAGCAACAGCGGCGCCCAGCAGGGCTACACCAACAGCGGTCCGATCACGATCACCGCAACCGACGTGTCGCTCAATGCCGGCAGCGGAAACGCGGCCTATGTTCAGATCGGCAATGGCGGCTACAAGGTCGGTGCCGGCATCACCGGGGGCACTGCGACCAACAGCGGCGACATCACCGTCACATCCAGCCACGTCGTGTCGCTGAACGGCAACGGCAGCGACGCCTATGCCCAGATCGGCAATGGCGGCAGCCAGAGCAATCTCAATCCGTCGGCCTCCGCCGGTGG
Source organism: Pseudomonadota bacterium (assembly GCA_018241025.1). GTDB lineage: Bacteria > Pseudomonadota > Alphaproteobacteria > Micropepsales > Micropepsaceae > Rhizomicrobium. Next base: position 304,400 of record JAFEEQ010000003.1, on the reverse strand, counting down.
CACGGATTCGGGCGCGGTCGTCGTGCAGGCACCGAACGGCAGCCAGGGTTCGGTCAGTCTGGTCGCCGGTGCCGGCCCCAACGCCTATGCCCAGATCGGCAATGGCGGCTATTCGGTCAATGCGGGCGCGAATGCGACGGTGGCGAACTGGACGATTACCGGCGACATCCATGTCACCGACCTGCTGCTCCAGGGCAACGGCATCAACAGCTACGGCGTGATCGGCAACGGCGATGCCGCGAAATTCTCCTACGGCAATGTCTTCGGCGACATCTATATCGACACCGGCAACGGCACGATCACCTACACCGATGGCACCGGCCCGCATGCGCCGGGCACGATCGGCAATTTCACCGGCCATGGCACGATCAACGGCAATATCTACGGCGCACACCCGCCGTCGGAAGGCGGCGACGTGACGACGGATCCGGTGGTGATCGGCGTGTCCAACACCAACACTGCCAACAATGCGTCGCCGACCAATATCGTCACCGTGATTCAGACCGTTCCGATCACCGACGAAAACGGTCAGGACAACGATCACACCGCGGTGACGGTGCAGACCGATCAGCCCGGTCCGCTTGCGCGTCTCGACGAGAACAACTCCGAGAACGGCGGCGCACACGATGCTGACAGCGCGACGGTGATCATCGCCGACTCGCTCAACGGCTCCGGCAAACCCGGCCCGCAGACACTGCTCGGCGGCCTGCTCAAGTCCATCCCGTCGTCCAGCGGCGTGCATGGCGTACCGCCCGCCGACCAGGATTTCTCCAGCTGGGGTAACGAGGCCCTGTGGCAGTGACCGTGAAACCGATCCCCGCACTCCTCGCCGCCGCTGCGCTCCTGCTCGCCGGTGCCAACACCTTCGCCGCGCCGTCGCAGTCGCTCGGCGCTTCGCTCGCCGGCGATGCCTGCCAGCTCGACGGCAACGTCATCGTTTGTGCCGGTGTCGATGCCGGCACGCTGCGCATTGCCGAGCTTTCGGCCGTGCCGGCCTCGGCCGACGCCGTCTTCGACGCGGCGGTCAAGCTGCCCGGCGGCATCTCCTCGGGGCTCGACACCAGCTGCAACGCTCACAAGACCTTCGGCGAGCTTGTCGCGTTCTACTGCACCTCACGCTCCAACAGCTGGCCGCGTGTGATCCTCGTCCGCGCCAAAGGCACGACGCTCGCAGCGGCCGAGGGCCTGCCGTCAATGCTGCCGGTCCTCGCGGCCGCGACGCGCAGCGCGACGGGAACGGCGGTCGACGACGCTTCGCTCGCCGCCGCGACCGAGGAAGCCCGCAGCCGCTTCGGCGATGCCGCGCTCAAGCTCGGCGCCGCGGACCTCTCCAGCTACAAGGGCCTGATCGAAACCGCGCGTCTCTATGGCGGCGCGGACAACTATGCCGGCGCGGAAGATGCCTATCGCCGCGCGCTCACCGTCGAGACCCGTCTGTTTGGCGCGGACTCGCTGGCCGTGGGCGAGACGCTGATCGAACTCGCGCTCCAGGTCTCCAACCAGAGCCGCTTCGACGAAGCCACCGCACTGTTCCTTCGCGCCGATCCGATCATCCAGGCTTCGGCGAGCAGCACGGCACAATCGCGTCTCGCGTCCTACCGCGCGCTCGATGCCGCCAATCGCCGCGACTACGACACTGCGCTCAAATATGCCCGCGCCGCCACGGCGCTGCGCCGCGCCGAAGTCGATGCCGCCAAGCAGGCCTCGCTCGATCCGGAAAACGCAGCCGAGCTGACCGCGCCGGTCGCGCTCGAAGGCGAACTCGCCCACTCGCTGCGCATCGAAGCGGAGATGGCGCTGCGCCTGAACGACACCGCGAGCGCGCAGGCCGCGGCCGAAGAAGCGCTTTGGATCATCACCGAAGAACCGGGCCTGCCGATCTGGTGGCGGCCGGAGATGGTCAGCCTGATGGGCGAGGTCAACGCCGCCCAGGGCCGCGTCATCGTCGCCGAACGCGACTTCCGCGACGCGCTGGCGCTCGATGTGCGGCTCTTCGGCGACACGGCGCCGACCGCCCGCGCCCATATGCGTCTCGGCCGCTTCTATACGGAGCAGCAGCTCTATACCGCCGCCGTCGCGTCCTACCGTTCGGCCTTCGCCATTCTCGCGAAGGACCCGATCGCCCGCGCCCAGATCGTGCCCGATCAGATCGTGCCCTTCCTCACCGCGGCCGCGGCGCTCGGCGCCCAGGACGCGACACAGAAAGCCACGCTCGACGCCGAGATGTTCCAGGCCGCACAACTCGTCACCTCGGGCATGGCCGACCGCACCATAGCCGGCGTCGCCGCACGCGAAGCGGCCGGCGACAAGGCGCTGTCCGACCTGGTGCGTCAGCTCCAGGACGCGCAGGCCCGCCGCGATCACATCCGTCTCGAACTCGCCGCCGAGAACGCCAAGTCGAACGGCGAGCGCAGCAGCGACCTCGTCGCCCAGCTCGAATCCGATCTGAAATCAGCCACGGCAGCGGCGGATTCGCTTCAGGCCAAGGTGGCCCAGGCTTATCCCTCCTATGCCCGCCTGGCCGATCCCGGCCCGGTCGCCCTGGCCGATTTCCAGAAGCAGCTCGGCAACGGCGAAGCCTTCCTGACCTTCGTCACCGGCGCCAAGGGCAGCTTCGCGCTTCTGGTGACGGCCAACAGACTCACCGCCGCACCGCTCGCGGCGACGACCGGCGACATTGCCGACGACGTCTCGACGCTGCGTGCAGCCTTCACGCCGAAGCTCGGCCGCCTGGGAGACTTCAACCTGAAGGTTTCCTACGGCCTCTATCAAAAGCTCGTCGCCCCGATTGCGCCGTCGCTCGCCGGCGTCGATCACCTGATCGTCGCGCCGGGCGACAGCCTTTCCAGCCTGCCGCTTTCGCTGCTCGTTTCGTCCGACCCCGGCGCCGGCGGCTACGGCAATGCCGCATGGCTCGTGCGTCGTTTTGCGATCAGCCAGGTGCCGTCGCCACGCGCCCTCGTCGCCCTGCGTGCCGAGCGCAGCGCAAGGCACACCGCGCCCAAGGCGTTTCTGGGCGTCGGCAACCCGGTCTTCTCCGGCAACGCCGGACCGAAAGCCCTCTCCGCGCTCGCCGCTGCCTGCCAGCAGGGCGGCGTTGCCGACCCCGCGCTGCTGCGCGCCCTGCCGCCGCTGCCGAACACCGCCGCCGAGGTCCAATCCGCCAGCCGCTCGCTCGGCGGCGGCACGACCTTACTCGGCGCCAGCGCGACCGAAGCGGCGCTACGCGGCGAGAAACTCGACCAGTATGCCGTGCTCTACTTCGCGACCCACGGCCTCCTGCCGGGCGAGATGCATTGCCAGGCCGAGCCCGGCCTGGTGCTGACGCCGCCCTCCGGCACGCCGTCTTCCGCCGCATTCGATGGCATCCTTGCCGCAAGCGAGATCGCCGCGCTCAAGCTCAATGCCGATCTCGTCGTCCTCTCGGCCTGCAACACGGCCGCGACCGGCGGCACCAACTTCGGCGGCGGCGCGCTCGAGGGCCTGGCCGACTCCTTCTTCAACGCCGGCGCGCGCGCCGTGCTGGCGAGCCATTGGGAAGTGCCCTCGGCCGCGACCGAAAAACTGATGACCGGCGTCTTCGCCCGCTATGGCAAGGACCGCGACCTCGCCGAAGCGCTGCGTCAGTCGCAGCTCGCACTCATCGCCCAATCTTCCACCGCTCATCCCTTCAACTGGGCTGCGTTCACCCTTATCGGCGACGCGCGCTGAGGAGACGACCATGCTGCGGACCATCGCACTCGCATTGCTGCTTTCGACCACGGCCGCCTCGGCCGCAAACCTGATCGTCGTCGAGGCGCGGGGCATCGGCCTCAAACCCGGCTCGACTGTGGACTCGGCCAAGCCGCTGACGCTCAAACAGGGCCAGCACGTCACGCTGATGGACGACAAGGGCGCGACGCTCTCGATCGACGGACCCTACGACCAGCCGCCCTCGGCTGGCGGCACGGGCCGCAGCCTGGCATCGACCGTTGCCGCGTTTGGTGCTGAGCGAACGGCACGCACTGGCGAAGCCGGTATCACCCGCACCGGATCCGGCGTCGCAAACCTTCCCGATCCTTGGCTTCTCGATGCCACGCGCAGCGGCAATGTCTGCCTTCAGGAAAATGCGCAACCCGTGTTCTGGCGTCCCGATGCCAAGACCAAGGTTTCTCTTCTGGTCATGCCCGTCGATCGGAGCTGGAAGTCGCAGGCGAACTGGCCCGTGGGCGATACACGCCTCACTGTCACGACCGACGTTCCGATGCATGGCGGCGCGGCCTATGTCGTGAACTATGCCGGCACGGAGTATGCCCTTGCCGTGAACACTGTCCCGTCTAGCCTCAATAACGACTCCATGCGTGCTGCCTGGATGCTGCAGAAGGGCTGTGAAGCGCAGGCGGAGGCGCTGCTTCGTTCGCGCAAATGACGGCATGGTTCGCGCGCTTCACCGCGCTCTATCCCGGCCTGAAATCGCTCGCGCGGAACAAGCTGCTATTCAATGTTCTGACCGTTGCTCTAGCGGCGCTCGCGATGTCGGCTATCGCGAGTTATGCCGTCGATCACCTGGCATTTCTCATCAGCGCGGACCGCTTCGTTAAGGATCTCGAGATCGCAACCCGTGCGCCGATCGAGCCGCAGGACGAGGATGTCCGCGTCGTCGCCGTCGACGACGGAACGTTGCGGAATTTTCCTTATACCGCGCCGCTCGACCGTCATTTTCTGGCGCAATTGCTGCTCGCGCTTGATGCGCAGCATCCTAGGGTCATTGTTCTCGACTATCTCTTCGACAAGCCGACGGAGCCGGCCAAGGACGAAGAACTCCGAGCGGTCATTCGTGCACTGAAGACGCCATTGGTGGTTAGCTATTTCGGTGCTGGAAGCCATGTCAGCGCTCCGCAATTGGCCTATCTGAATGCGTTTGTACCGAAGAAATTCCGCGCCGCCGCGAATATCGGAACTGACCAAACCGACACTGTACGCTTCATCACGCCGTCGATTCGGACGCCAGACGGTCAAGTGCTGCCGACGGTTCCGCATCGCGTCGCGGATATGCTCGGCATCGCGGCGCCGAAGACGCAGGTGAACATTGCCTGGCGCGGCGATCCGGGCGTCAACCAACCCGCCTTCGCGCAGTATTCTGCCTGTATCACGGGATTTGAGGGCTGCCTGCCGATGCAGTTCTATCCGCCGCCGGTGTTCAAGGGAAAGGTCGTGTTGATCGGCTCGGATCAAACCCTCATCGATCAGCACCGAACGCCATTCGCTGCCGCTCCGTGGACGGGCAAGTCCTTCATGCCCGGTATCGTCACGCTCGCTTATGCCATTGCTCAGTTTATCGACCATCGCACAGATCCGGAACTTGACTGGTGGCAGGACTTTCTTATCGCGTTGCTGTTTGGAGCGACCGGCGCGTTCCTCGGTCTGTTCGACTACCAGTTGGTGCTTCGCACGGTAACCATCGTGGTGCTGGTCGCAATACTCTGGGGCGGTGGCGTCTTCATCCTGTATGAGCGCATGGGAATACTGATCGGTCTTCTCGCCCCGACCATTTCTCTCATCGGTGCCTTCGCTGCCGTCGAGTCGATCACCGGTATTGATGCCCGGCGCCAGCGCCAGTTCATCCACAATACCTTCTCGCTCTATCTCCCGCCCAGCTTTGTGCAACAGCTCGTCGACGACCCCGACAAGCTCGTCCTCGGTGGCGAGCGCCGCGATCTCAGCCTGCTTTTCACCGACATCCACGGCTTCACGACCATGGCGGAGGGCCTCGATTCCAAGGATGTCGGCCGCGTGCTCAACGGTTATCTCGACGGCATGACCGCCGCGGTGCGCAAGCATGAAGGCACGGTCGACAAGTTCATCGGCGACGCCGTCTTCGCGCTGTGGAATGCTCCGCTCGACGTCGCCGACTATGCGACCAAGGCCGTGCGCTGCGCCCTCGACATGGACCTCTTCACCGAGGAATTCCGCCTGAAGATGAATGCCGAAGGCATTCCGCTCAGCTACACCCGCATCGGCGTCCATGCTGGCGCCGCCGCGGTCGGCAATTTCGGCTCGGCCGACCGCTTCAGCTACACAGCCTCCGGCGACGCGGTGAACGCTGCCTCCCGTCTCGAAGGCCTCAACAAGACCTTCGGCACCCGCATCTGTGTCAGCGACGCGGCGAAAGTGCTATGCCAAGGAATCACCTTCCGCCCGATCGGATCGGTCATCCTGAAGGGCAAGACGGAAGCGCTCGATGTGTGGGAGCCGTTGCACGATGGGGCCGTCAGCGACGATTACCTCGCCCGCTATGGCGCGGCCTTCGAGGCGGCGCGAGCCCACGATGACGCGGCGCCCGGCCTTTTCGCCGCGCTCGCAGCCGAGAACCCGGCCGATCCGCTGGTCGCCTTCTATGTCGAACGCCTCGCCACGGGCGAGGCCGGCATCAAGATCAAGATGACCGAAAAATGATCTTCTGGTCGCTCTTCATCCTCTTCGTCCTGCTCATCGCCCGCTTCTGGGGCCTTGAGATGTTCGCCGCCGAGATGTCGCCGGCATTGCTGGACGAAATCGCCCGCGGCCTCATCGTGGCGATGGTTGTCTGCGGCACGCTCCTCATCGACGGGCTGGTCCGGCACTTCTACTGGCTGCGCTATCTCCAGCGCCGCCTGAACCGCGAAACCCCGGCCCTCATCCAGGACCTGTTGACCATCGCGCTATTCCTGTTCGGTCTGTCGATCGGGCTCTACTGGCAGGAAGGCTTCTCCTTCACCGGCTTCGTCACCGCTTCGGGCGCCACCGCCATCGTGCTGGGCATCGCGCTACAGACCGTGATCCAGGACTTGTTCAGCGGCCTCTCAATCAATCTCGACGGCAGTTACGCGCTGGGCGACTGGCTGACCGTCTATACCGACCAGATGCCGGAGCCGATCTACGGCAAGGTCACGCACATGACCTGGCGATCGACCTTTCTCACGCTGGATGATGGTCGCCGCCTCATGGTGCCGAACCATATCGCGACCTCCAATCCGGTGATGAACCATTCGCGCCCGGCGGAGCCGAAGCGATTGTCGGTTCCCATCGTGATCGATTGCCGGATTCCGTCCGACCGTGTCATCGACATGCTGATCGGCGAAGCGTTCAAGGCCGTGCGCAAGCCCGGCCTCGCGCGCCTGCCGGAACCGAGCGTGATCCTGACGGAGCTCGGCTCCGATGAGCTCCGCCTCGATGTCCGTTTCTATCATTACCCCGATCAAATCGACCCCAGCGCGGCGCGCTCGGTCGTGCTTGCGGCCCTGCAGGATGTCCTCCTCCAGAACCGCATCCCCAACCCGGTGTCGCAGATAGAGATCACGCCGCCGCCCGACCTCCTGCTCGCGCTCGGCGAGGCGGAGATCCGCGCGGCGCTCAACCACGCCAGCCTGTTCAGCCACGTTCTCGACGAGTCCCAGGCGCGTGAGCTGGCCTCGCTCTGCCGTCTGAAGGAATTCGCGCGCGGCGCGGACCTGATGGTGCAGGGCGATACCGCCGCCTCGATGTTTATCCTGCTCGAAGGCGCGGCCCGCGTCAGCGTGCTTGGTCCGAACAACGATCCGCGCGAGGTCGCCGTGCTGGCCGCCGGCGATGTCGTCGGCGAGATGTCGCTGATGACCGGCGCCGCGCGCAACGCCACGGTCACGGCATTGACCAAGGTCCGCACACTCGAGATCACCAAGGCGCCGATCGAAGCGCTGCTCGCCAAATCGCCCGAGCTGCTCCAGCGCTTCAGCCATGTTCTCGCCAAGCGCGAGGAGGAACGTGCCGCCATCGCCAATCGCAGCGTCCAGGTCGCCAATGTCGAGCGCGATCTGCTCGCCCGCATGCGCACCTTCTTCCGCGGCGTGCTCGGTTAAAGCCCGAAGGCGAACACCCAGATCATGCCCCAATAAGTCAGCTGATGGATCAGCTGGTCCGCGCCGAACACCATCCAGTGCCGCGCATCGTCGAAGCCCCACTGCGTCCGCCGGTCGATCTGCGATTTCGTCCAGTCGGTGTGATAGTGCACCACGAATTCCGCGGCCATGGCGATCGCGATGCCGCGCGCATCGGCGCCCAGGATCAGAAGGGCCGGGATCGAGGTGATGATGTGCAGCCCGGAATGGATGAACCCGCCGGGATGGCCATAGATGCCCTTTGTCCGAACCTGGTAGCCGGACTGCAATACGAAATCGCAGAGATAGTGCTTGATCTGAAAGGCGAGCAACGCCCACAGGGCCGTCTCGAGGCTCATGCCGGACAACCCCTTCGTGGCCGCATGACCGGTGGATAACGTATCCGTCAGAGCGCCGCAATCGTGCCCGCTTCCTCTTCGCGCTTGCGAAAGAACAAGCGCGCCCGGCCGGCAAGTTTTGAGTGTGCCCGGTGCGGGACTTCCACTAGCATCGCGATGCCCCAACAAGAGGTCACGCCGATGAACGCGCTCGTGGGAACGCCGGTCAAGCGCAAGGAAGACTTCCGCTTCATCACGGGGCAGGGGCGCTACACCGACGACCTCGTAAAACCGGGCCAGACCTGGGCAACGTTCGTCCGCTCGCCATACGCCCACGCGAAGATCAAATCGGTCGACACCGCGCCCGCGCTGGCGCTGCCCGGCGTTGTCGCTGTCCTGACGGGCGCCGAACTCGCCGCCGACGGCGTGAAGGGCCTCATCTGCGGCTGGATGATCCATTCGAAAGATGGCTCGCCGATGAAGGCGGGCAATCATCCCGCCCTCGCCGTCGACCGCGTCCGCCATGTCGGCGACCAGCTCGCGGTGGTGATCGGCGAGACCCAGGCCGCCGCCAATGCCGGTGCCGAAGCCGTCGCGGTCGATTACGACGTCCTCCCCGCCGTGCTCGCGCCCGAAGACGCGCAAAAGCCCGGCGCGCCGCAGCTTCACGACGATGCGCCGGGCAACCAGATCTATGACTGGCAACTCGGCGACAAGGCAAAGACCGATGCCGCCTTCGCCGCCGCCGCGCATGTCGTCGAGCTCGACCTCGTCAACAACCGCCTCGTCCCCAACGCGATGGAGCCGCGCGCCGCCATCGGCGAATACGATCTCGGCTCCGGCGTCTACACCCTCACCACCACCAGCCAGAACCCGCATGTCGCGCGCCTCGTCCTCTCGGCCTTTGTTGGCGTCGCGCCCGAGAACAAGCTGCGCGTCATCGCCCCCGATGTCGGCGGCGGCTTCGGCTCCAAGATATTCATCTATCCGGAAGAAACCGTGTGCGCCTGGGCGGCCAAGAAAGTCGGCCGCCCGGTGAAATGGACCGCCGACCGTTCGGAGGCCTTCCTCACCGACGCCCATGGCCGCGACCATGTCAGCAGATGCGCGCTGGCGCTCGATGCCAACGGCAAGATCCTCGCGCTCCGCGTCCACACCATCGCGAATATCGGCGCCTATATGTCGACCTTCTCCTCCTCGGTGCCGACCTATCTCTACGCCACACTGCTCTCCGGCCAATACGACATCGCCGCCATCCATGCCGAGGTCGAAGCGGTCTTTACCAACACCGCGCCGGTCGATGCCTATCGCGGTGCCGGCCGCCCGGAAGCGACCTATGTCGTCGAACGTCTGGTCGAAGAAGCCGCGCGGCAATTGAAGCTCGATCCGGCGGAGCTGCGGCGGCGCAACTTCATCACCAGCTTCCCGCACCAGACCCCGGTGATCATGACGTATGACATCGGCGATTACGGCGCCTCGCTCGCCGAAGCGATGAAGCGCGCCGATGTCGCCGGCTTCCCTGCACGCAAGGCGGCTGCCGCCAAAGCGGGCAAGCTGCGCGGTCTCGGTTATGCCACCTACATCGAAGCCTGCGGCATCGCCCCCAGCCAGGCCGTCGGCTCGCTCGGTGCGGGTGTCGGCCTCTGGGAGTCGGCCGAGGTCCGCGTCAACCCGACCGGCTCGGTCGAAGTCCTCACCGGCAGCCACAGCCACGGCCAGGGCCACGAAACGACGTTCGCGCAATACGTCGCCGACAAGCTCGGCATCCCGATCGACACCATCGAGATCGTCCACGGCGACACCGACAAGGTGCAGTTCGGCATGGGCACTTACGGTTCGCGCTCCGCTGCCGTCGGCCTCTCGGCGATTTCGCAGGCTTGCGACAAGGTCATCGCCAAAGGCAAGCGCTTCGCCGCCGCGATCATGGAGCTGCCGGAAGACGAAGTGACCTTCGAAGACGGCCGCTTCGCCGGCATCCACACCAACAAGACCATGGTCTTCGCCGAGGTCGCGCTCGCGGCCTATGTTCCGCACAAATACGATCCTTCGAAGATCGAGCCGGGGCTGAAGGAAACCGCGTTCTACGATCCGAAGAACTTCACCTTCCCCGCCGGCTGCCATATCTGCGAGGTCGAGATCGACCGCGAGACCGGCACCACCCGCGTCGTGAACTTCGTCGCGGTCGACGATTTCGGCACCGTGATCAATCCGATGATCGTCGAAGGCCAGGTCCATGGCGGCGTCGCCCAGGGCATCGGCCAGGCATTGCTGGAACACGGCATCTACGACCGCGAGACCGGCCAGCTTCTCACCGGCTCCTACAACGACTACGCCATGCCGCGCGCCGACGATGTCGTCGATTTCGATGTCGGCATGACGATCACGCCCTGTCCGTCGAATCCCATCGGCGTGAAGGGCTGCGGCGAAGCCGGCGCCATCGCTGCGCCCGCCGCAGTGATGAACGCGATCACCGACGCGCTCGGCGTCAAAACCTTCGATATGCCGGCAACACCGGAAAAGGTCTGGCGCGCCCTAAGAACCTCCCCCTGAAAGGGGGAGGTCGATCCTTCGCACCGCGAAGGATCGGGCGGGGGTCCCGCAGCGTTACTGCCCACCCCGCAGCATCTTGATGATGCCGGAGAAATCCACGCCCGCATTGCCCTGCGCCGCAAACAGGGCATAAAGCTGCGCCGCTTCCGCGCCCAGGGGTGTCGCCGCACCGGCGCCCTGCGCCGCCGCCTGGCTGAGCTTCAGATCCTTCAGCATCAGGGCCGTCGCGAAACCGCCCGTATAGTCGCGGTTCGACGGCGCTGTCGGCACCGGACCCGGCACCGGGCAATAGGTCGTCAGCGACCAGCACTGTCCCGACGCCGCCGACATGATCTCGAACAGCTTCTGATGCTCGAGCCCGAGCTTCTCGCCCAGCGCGAACGCCTCGCAGGTTCCGATCATCGAGATCGCGAGCAGCATGTTGTTGCAGATCTTCGCCGCCTGGCCCGCGCCCGCGCCGCCGGCATGGACAATGCGCTTGCCCATCTTCTCGAGGATCGGCTTGGCCCGCGCGAACGCCTTGTCGCTGCCGCCGCACATGAAGGCGAGCGTGCCTGCCTCCGCCCCGCCGACGCCGCCCGATACCGGCGCGTCGAGAAAATCGAACCCCGCTTTCAGCGCCGCGGCATGCACCGCCCGCGCCGAGTCGATATCGATGGTCGAGCAATCGATCAGCAGCGCGTCCTTGCGCGCCGCGGTCAGGATGCTCTGCTCTTCGAGATAGACCGAACGCACATGCGCCCCGGCCGGCAGCATTGTGATGACGACATCGGCGTCCTTCACCGCGTCCAGCGCCGTCTTCGACTCCGTTGCGCCCGCCTCGGTGACGTGTTTCACCGCCGCGGGTGACACGTCGAAGGCCCGCACCTTGTCCTGCGCCTTGAGCAGATTGCGCGCCATCGGCCCGCCCATATTGCCGACGCCGATGAATGCGATGGTGGCCATTGTCTCGTCTCCTCACCCAAAACCGTCATGGCCGGGCTTGTCCCGGCCATCCAAGATCACCCAAGCAGCAGGGAGATCATGGATCCCCGGGACAAGCCCGGGGATGACGAGATCATTTATAACGGCAATTCATCCTTCAAAGGCGCGAAATAGGCATCCACGTCCGCATTCGTTATCTCGCCGAGCGCATCCGGCGACCACTTCGGCGCGCCGTCCTTGTCGATGATCGTCGCGCGCACGCCCTCATAGAAATCATGCCCGGCGATCACCCGGTTCACCATGCGGAATTCCATCCGCATGCAGGCGTCGAAGTCGAGATATTTGCCCTCGCGGATCTGCCGGAACGCGATTTTGGTCGCGGTCGGTGACTTGGCGCGGATCGTCTTCGCCGTCTCCTTCGCCCAATCGCTCTCGTCATAGTCGAGTGTGTTCAGGATTTCCTCGACCGAATTCCCCGCGAAGCATTGATCGATCTTCGTCCGCAGAGCCGCAAGCGGCGAGTCGCTCGGCGCCACCGCGAGCGCCCCGATCGCCGCATCCGGACTCTCGCCGCCCGCGAGCCGCTCGATCAGCGCGCCGCGCTGCGCCGCCGGCACGACATGCGTCGCAATGCCGGCATAGGCCGCGTCCGCCGTCTTCAGCCGCGCGCCCGTAAGCCCCGCATAGAGCCCCAGCTCGCCGGGCAGACGCGGCAGGAAGAAACTCCCGCCGACATCGGGAAAGAGCCCGATCCCCGTCTCCGGCATCGCAAAGGTCATCGTCTCGTCGGCAACGCGATGGCTGCCATGCACGCTCACGCCCACGCCGCCGCCCATCACGAAACCATGCAGCAGCGCCACATAGGGCTTGGGATAATGCTTGATATACGCGTTCAGCAGGTATTCGTCGCGATAGAACTGGAGCGCATAGGGCGTTCCCGCCTTGCCGCTGTCATAGAGCGTGCGGATATCGCCGCCGGCGCAGAACGCGCGTTCACCGGCACCCTGGATGACAATGGTCTTCACTGCCTCGTCCGCTGCCCAATCCCTGAGCTGCGCTTGCATCGCCACCGCCATGCCATGCGTCAGCGCATTGAGCGCCTTCGGCCGGTTGAGCGTGATCAACCCGGCAGCGCCGCGCTTCTCGAACAGGATTTCATCGTCGCTCATCGCGGCGCGCCGCTCACTTCATCGTCGGGATGACGAAACTCGCATTCTCGCGCACCCCGCCCTTGGGCCAGCGCGCCGTCACCGTCTTCACGCGGGTGTAGAACCGCACGCCCTCCGGCCCGTGCTGATTCACGTCGCCGAAGGCAGAGCGCTTCCAGCCGCCGAAGGTGTGATAGGCCAGCGGCACGGGGATCGGCACATTGATGCCGACCATGCCGACCTGTACGCGGCTCGCAAATTCGCGCGCCGCGTCGCCGTCGCGGGTGAAGATCGCGACGCCGTTGCCGTATTGGTGATTGGTCGGCAGCGCCAGCGCGCTGTCGAAATCCTCCGCCCGCGCGATCTGCAGCACCGGCCCGAAAATCTCGTCCTGATAGGTCTTCATCTCCGGCGTCACATGGTCGAACAGCGAGCCGCCCATGTAGTAGCCGTTCTCGTAGCCCTGGAGCTTGAAGTTGCGCCCGTCGACCAGCAGCTTGGCACCCTCGGCGACGCCCTGGTCGATATAGGCCTTCACCTTCTCGCGATGCGCCGCCGTCACCACCGGGCCGTAATCGGCCTCCGGATCGGTCGGGATGCCGACGCGCAGGCTCTCGACCCGCGGCTTCAGCTTCGCCACCAGCGCATCCGCCGTCTTCTGCCCTACCGGCACCGCGACCGAGATCGCCATGCAGCGCTCGCCCGCCGAGCCATAGCCCGCGCCGATCAGCTCGTTTGTCACCTGGTCGAGATCGGCATCCGGCATGATGATGGCGTGGTTCTTCGCCCCGCCCATCGCCTGCACCCGCTTGCCGTTCGCCGTGCCGCGCGAATAGACATACTGCGCGATCGCCGAGGAGCCGACGAAGCTCACCGCCTGGATATCCGGATCGTCGAGGATCGCGTCCACCGCTTCCTTGTCGCCGTTGACGACCTGCAGCACGCCGGCCGGCGCGCCCGCCTCCATCATCAGCTCGGCGAGCCGCATCGGAACGCTCGGGTCCTTCTCGCTCGGTTTGTTGATGAAGCAGTTGCCGCAGGCGATGGCGACGCCGAACATCCACATCGGGATCATCGCCGGGAAGTTGAACGGCGTGATGCCGGCGACCACGCCGAGCGGTTGGCGCATCGAATAGATGTCGATGCCAGGCCCCGCGCCTTCGGTGTATTCGCCTTTTTGCAGGTGCGGGATGCCGCAGGCGAACTCGATCACCTCCAGACCGCGCTGCACGTCGCCGCGCGAATCGGCCAGCACCTTGCCATGCTCGGCCGAGAGCATCGCGGCGAGCTCGTCCATGTTCTTCTCGACCAGCGCCTTGAAGTTGAACATCACGCGGGCGCGGCGCTGCGGATTGATCGCCGACCATTCGCGGAATGCCTTCTTGGCGTGCTCGACCGCGAGTCGCATCTCCGCCTTGGATGCGAAGGCAACCTTGCTCTGCACCTCGCCGGTCGCCGGATTGAACACCTCGCCGAAGCGGCCGGAGGTTCCGGCGACTTCGACGCCGTTGAGGAAATGACCGTGAGTTTTCATGGAAAGCGCCGCGCGGAAGGGGTCTCTGGAGAGGTTCGTACACCCGCCCGCCCGCGAAAAAAAGCTGCCCTATGGGAGCCTAATTTCCGCGTGCCGCGCGGCGAAATTGGCGATGTAATGTTGCCTCGCCATCGCTCCCGGAGATCGTCCATGTCTTATGAAACCTTGTTGATCGAGAAGAAGGGCGCCGTCGACTGGGTGACGATGAATCGTCCCGACACGCTCAACACGCTGAACCGCCAGCTCGTGGACGATCTGCTCGATTATTTCGGCAAGCTTTATTTCGACCGCAGCGTGCGTATCGTCGTGCTGCGCGGGGCAGGGCGCGCCTTCTGCGCCGGCCTCGACATCAAGGAGTCGCAGCAGCGCCGCAATTCGCCCGCGCCGAACGAACCACAGGGCGGTCCCGATGCGGGTCTCTTCGGTCAGCGCCGCATCAGCGAGATCGTCATGCGCATGCGCCGCTGCAGCCAGCCGATTATCTCCCTCGTGCAGGGTCCGGCCTGCGGCGGCGGCTTCGCGCTCGCGCTCGCCTCCGATATCCGCATCGCCGGCGAGAGCGCGCGCATGAACGCCGCCTTCATTCGTATCGGTCTCTCGGCCTGCGATATCGGCGTGTCCTATTTTCTGCCGCGCCTCGTCGGCACCTCGGTCGCGTCGGAACTGATGCTTACCGGCCGCTTCATCAAGGCGGACCGCGCGCTCCGCGTCGGCCTCGTCAGCGAGGTCGTGCCCGATGCCGATCTTGCCAAGGCCGCCGAGCCCTATATCGAGGAGATGATCACCACCTCGCCGCTCGGCCTGCGCCTGACCAAGGAATGCCTCAACATGAGTATCGATGCGCCCAGCCTCGAATCCGCGATCAACATGGAAGACCGCAACCAGATCCTCACCAGCCAGACCAACGACGTCCGCGAAGGCATGATGGCGTTTCTGGAGAAGCGAAAGCCGAATTACACGAATACGTAAAAGCCTGTCATCCCCGGCGAGCGCGCACTTCGCGCGCGACGGAAGGGGACCCAGGTCGGAAACACCGTTACGGCGGCAAACACCTGGGTCCCCTTCCCCTCGCTGCGCTCGGCCGGGGATGACAAGAATTACCAAAGGGAGAAAAGAAATGCAGGTTTCATTGAACGGCCGCACCGCTCTCGTCACCGGCGGCAGCCGCGGCATCGGCCGCGCCATCGCGCTCAACCTTGCCGAGGCTGGCGCCGACGTCGCCATCAACTACCGCCGCGACGAATCCGCCGCGAAGGACACCGTCGCCGAGATCGAAAAACTGGGCCGCAAGGCCAAGGCCTATTCCGCCTCGGTCGAGAACTGGGACGAAGACGTCGCCATGGTCGCCGATGTGCTGAAGGATTTCGGCGCCATCGGCATCCTCGTGAACAACGCCGGCATCGCTTCGCGCGGCCATTCCGTCGCCGACACCGATCCGGCCGAGCTGGAGCGCGTGATCCGCGTCCACGCCTTCGCCCCGCACTATCTGAGCAAGCTTGTGATCCCGCATATGCGCAAGGAAAAGCGCGGCGACATCGTCATGATCTCGTCGAACGCCACGAAGTACAACGCCGCCAACGGCGCACCCTACAGTATGGGCAAGGCGGCGATGGACGCCCTCGCCATGACCATCGCCAAAGAAGAACGCACCAACGGCATCCGCTGCAACATTGTCGGTCCCAGCCTCACCGTGACGGAAATGGGCATCCGCCTGACCAAGGCCCGCACCGGCGGGGACATTCACAAGCTTGACGCCTCCTCGCCTTTCGGCCGCGTCAGCGTGCCGGACGACGTTGCCAAGGTCGTTACCTTCCTGGTCAGCGATGCCAACCCCTACGCCAACGGGCAGAAGATATATATCGACGGAGGAAATTGATGACCCTGACCGGAGGCTGCTTTTGCGGCCGCGTCCGCTATCGCATCGATGCGCCGCTCGGTCCGGGCCGAAGCTGCCATTGTTCGCGCTGCCGCAAGGCGTTCAGCGGGACCGGCTCGGCCTACGCCGAAATCGCCCCGGGATCGCTCTCGTGGGTCGCCGGAGAGGACAACCTCACGCATTTCGAATCCGCGGCCCGCTGGGGCCTGTGCTTCTGCAAGAGCTGCGGCACGACGCTCTGCGGCGAGCATGACGGTCAGGTGCACGGCGTCACGCTCGGCAGCGTGGATGGCGACCCTGGGGTCCAGATCGAAATGCATATCTTCGTCGGCTCGAAGGCGCCCTGGGACCATATCGGCGGCGACGCCCCGCAATACGAAGCGTTTCCGCCGGGATGACAGGCGGCACAGGGGTGCTACAGTTTCTTCAGAACAATATCGAAGGGAAGATACGCCATGAAAGCCGCCGTCCTGCGCGAAGTGGGCAAACCGCTCGTCATCGAGAACGTCCAGATCAACAAGCCCGGCCCCAACGAGGTGCTGATCCGTACCGCCGCCGCCGGCGTCTGCCATTCCGACCTGCACTTCATTGAAGGCTCCTATCCGGCCCAGGTCCCGGTCGTGCTCGGCCATGAGAGTGCCGGCATCGTCGAACAGGTCGGCAGCGAAGTGCGCACTTGCAAGCCTGGCGATCATGTCATCACCTGCCTCTCGGTCTTCTGCGGCCATTGCGAGCACTGCCTCGGCGGACACATGTCGCGCTGCCAGAGCCCGGAAGTCCGCCGCCAGCAGGGCGACGATCCGCGCATCACCCAGGACGGCAAGCCGATCAACCAGTTCCTGAACCTGTCTTCCTTCGCCGAGCAGATGCTGGTGCACCAGCATGCGGTCGTCGCGGTGCGCAAGGACATGCCGCTCGACCGTGCCGCGCTGATCGGCTGCGGCGTCACCACCGGCGTCGGCGCGGTGATCCACACCTCGAACGTCCGGCCCGGCGAGACCGTGGCGGTGATCGGCTGCGGCGGCGTCGGTCTCGCGGCGATCAATGGCGCGGCCATCGCCGGCGCCGGCCGCATCATCGCCATCGACGTCAACGGCACCAAGCTCAACCTTGCCAAGCATTTCGGCGCCACCGACGTGGTCAACGCCAAGGAGGGCGATCCGGTCGGCCAGGTGCTGGAGATGACCAAGGGCGGCGTCCATCACAGCTTCGAGGCCATCGGCCTCAAGCAGACGGCGGAGCAGGCGTTCCGCATGCTCAATCGCGGCGGCACCGCCAACGTCATCGGCATGATCCCGCTCGGCACCAAGATCGAGCTCGATGGGTTCGCGTTCCTCGGCGAACGCCGCATCCAGGGTTCGATCATGGGCTCCAACCGCTTCCCGATCGACATGCCGCGCCTGATCGATTTTTACATGGCGGGAAAGCTCAAGCTCGACGACATGATCAGCCAGCGCATCAAGCTCGAGCAGATCAACGACGCCTTCGCCGAACTGAAACGCGGCGAAGTCGCCCGCTCCGTGATCCAGTTCGACGCCTGAGATGCGCCGGATCGGCGGTTGGACGATGGTCCTGGTCGGCGTACTTGTCGCCCCAGGCCCGTCGCCACGGCGCTCTTTGTTGTGTGGTTCATGCATCCATATGGCGGGATCCCATGGAGCTGGGATTTCATCCTGAATAACGGTCCATTGTTCGAACAGCTGGTGGCCTTTTTGCTGGTTGGCGCGGCGTTTCTGGTGGCCGGGATTCACCTGCTTCGAAAGCCGGCTTGGCCTGGGGGGCGCCAGCCTTAACCGCGACTTCGCGCCGGGGTTTTTCTCACCCCCCAAACAATGCGAAACTGGACCGTCCGAGCGGGGGCTGGGACGTTTCGGAGCGCGCCGTTGCATCTGGCTGTTGAAACCGTTGGCCTGTTCGTCGCCGCCCTGTCGCTGGCAGGGTCGCTCTACACCCTGCTCGCCGCCGGCGTGGCCGGCCGTTTTGCCGCCGCGACCGAGCCTTCAGCCCCCGCGCTGCCGCCGGTCACCCTGCTGAAGCCGCTCCACTTCGATGCCCCCGGCCTTGAAGACGACCTCGAGACCTTCCTGAACCAGGATTACCCCGCTCCGGTCCAGATCGTCTTCGGCGTCCAGAGCGAATCCGATCCCGCCATTGCCGTGGTCCGCCATCTCATCGCCCGCCATCCCGGGATCGATATCCGTCTCGTGATCGACACCCGGCGTTACGGCTCCAATGCCAAGATCTGCAACCTGATCAACATGGCGGAGCAGGCGCAGCACGACGTTCTGATCCTCTCCGACAGCGATATCTCGGTGGCGCCGGACTACCTGCGCCGCGTCGTCGCCGCGCTCGAACAGCCCGGCGTCGGTGCCGTCACCTGTCCGTACACCGGCAAGCCCGGTTCCAGCGCCTGGTCCACCCTCGCCGCGATGGGCACCTCGTACGACTTCCTGCCCAATGTCGTGTTCGGCAGCTGGTGGGGCATCGCCGATGCCTGTCTCGGCAGCACCATCGCACTCCGCCGCACTACGCTCAGCCAGATCGGCGGCTTCGAGGCCTTCTCCGATTATCTCGCGGACGACTACGAAATCGGCCGCGCCATTCGCCAGCGCGGGCTGAAGGTGCAAGTCCTGCCTTTCGCCGTTGCCCACCGCGCCCAGGAGGACAGTTTCACCGCTCTCTTTGCCCATGAGTTGCGCTGGAGCCGCACCGTTCGCGTCGTCCGCCCTGCTTCGCATCTGGGCACGCTGGTGACCTTTCCCTTCGCGCTGGCGCTGATCGCGCTGGCGCTGCTGCCGGGCCAGGTTCCCGCGCTCGCAGCCGTCGCGGCCGCGATTTTCGCCCGGTTAATCCTCAAGCTCCGTGTGGATAAGGCATTTCCTGCGGCTTCGGGGCCACTCTGGCTCCTCCCCGTGCGAGACCTTGTGTCCTTCGCTGTTTTCTTGGGCTCGTTTTTGGGTCAGAAGGTGGCTTGGCGCGGACGCCATTTTGAGGTCGAGACCTCTGGCGCCATGTCCCAACTTTAGAGGTTCGTATGAAAGCGCTTTTCCTGCAGGCTCCTTCTTTTGACGGCTACGACGGCGGTGCCGGCGCGCGCTATCAGATGAAACGCGAGGTCAAGTCGTTCTGGTTCCCGACCTGGCTGGCGCAGGCCGCCGCGATGGTGCCCGGCTCGAAGCTGATCGACGCACCGCCGCACAAGCTCTCCTTCAAGGACATCGAAGAGGACGTGAAGGCGCACGACTTCATCGTCATCCACACCTCGACGCCCAGCTTCAAGTCGGACTGCAAGACGGCGACGATGATCCGCGCGCTCAATCCCAAGGCGAAAATCGGCTTCATCGGCGCCAAGGTCGCGGTCGAGCCGGTCGAGAGCATGGAAGCCTGCAGTGCGCTCGATTTCGTCTGCCGCAACGAATACGACTTCACCATCAAGGAAATGGCCGAAGGCGCCGACTGGTCGACCGTCGCGGGCCTCACCTATCGCAACGAGAAGCGCGAGATCGTCTCCAATCCGGAGCGCGAGATCCTCGTCGACATGGACAAGCTCCCCTCGGTGCTGCCGCTCTACAAGCAGCTCGACGTGAAGCAGTATTTCGGCGGCTACCTGCTGCATCCCTATATGAGCTGGTACACCGGCCGCGGCTGCAAATCGCGCTGCACCTTCTGCCTCTGGCCGCAGACCATCGGCGGCCACAAATACCGTTTCATGTCGATCGACCGCGTCGTCCAGGACGTGAAATACGTCAAGGAGAACTTCCCGGAAGTGAAGGAGATCTTCTTCGACGACGACACGCTGACCGACAACCACGCCCGCGTCGAAGAACTCGCCCGCGCGCTGAAGCCGCTCAATGTCGTCTGGTCGTGCAATGCCAAGGCGAATGTTCCGCGCAAGACGCTGGAAGTGATGAAGGACGGCGGCCTGCGCCTCCTGCTTGTCGGCTATGAGTCCGGCAACCAGCAGATCCTGCACAACATCAAGAAGGGCCTGCTCGTCGACGTCGCGCGCCGCTTCTCGAAGGATTGCCACGAGCTCGGCATCGTCGTGCACGGCACCTTCATCCTCGGCCTGCCGGGCGAGACCCGCGAGACGATTCAGGAGACGCTGCAGTTCGCCAAGGACGTGAACCCGCACACCATCCAGGTGTCGCTGGCCGCGCCCTATCCCGGCACCTTCCTCTACAAGCAGGCGAAGGAGAACGGCTGGTTCGCGTCGGATGTCGATCTTCTGACCGATGACGGCACCCAGATCGCGCCGCTCAACTATCCGCATCTCGGCCACACCGAGATCTTCGAGTCGGTGGAGGATTTCTACAAGAAGTTCTACTTCCGCCCCTCCAAGATCATGGAGATCGTGAAAGAGATGCTGACCAGCCGCGACATGCTGGTTCGCCGCCTGCGCGAGGGCGTGGAGTTCTTCTCCTTCCTCCGCAACCGCGAAGACATGATTGTTTCGTAAGGCGCGGGACGGCCATCCTTCGACAGGCTCAGGATGAGGATTGGTGCTTGGTCGAACGATCCAGCGCGCCCAACAATGACCCTCACCCTGAGCCTGTCGAAGGGCGAGGGGCGGCGATGACCTCGCGGTCTTCCGCGCCATGAAATCCCTCATCGTCACCGCCGATGATTTCGGCGCCGCGCGCGAGGTCAACGATGCGGTCGAGATCGCGCACCGCGACGGCATCCTCACCGCCGCCAGCCTGATGGTCTCCGCTCCTGCCGCAGCCGACGCCGTGGCGCGCGCCCGCGCCAATCCGCGCCTGCGCGTGGGCCTTCATATCGTGCTCGTCGAAGGCAAGCCGACGCTTCCCGCCTCCGCCGTTCCCGACCTCGTCGATTTCAGGGGCAACTTCCGCACCGACATGGCTGCCAGCGCCGCGAACATGTTTTTCCGCCCCAAGGTGCGCCGCCAGCTCGAAGCCGAGATCGAAGCCCAGTTCGATGCCTTCCGTGCCACGGGCCTCAGCCTTGACCACGTCAACACCCACAAGCATTTCCACCTTCACCCGACCATCGTGACTGCGATCCTGAAGGCCGGCCGCCGCTACGGCCTGCGCGCCATGCGCGTACCTCTGGAGCCGCAGGGCGTTCTTCTCCGGGCCGAGCCGGGCGCGAAACTGCCATCGCCGCTCGCCACCGCGCCCTGGGCGCTGATCTCCCGTGCCCGCCTGCGCCGCGCCGGCATGCGCGTGCCCGACGCCGTCTTCGGCCTCGCCTGGTCCGGCGCTATGACCAGCAAGCGCGTCCTCGGCCTGATCGAAAACCTCCCCGACGGCCTCACCGAGATCTACCTCCATCCCGCGACCGGCCCCTACGAAGGCTCGGCCCCCGGCTACGCCTATGCCGAGGAGCTTGCCGCGCTGACCGCCCCGCGCGTGGTTGAGGCCTTCCGCAATGCCGCCATCGCAAAAGGTGGTTTCGCGGACTTTTAGGCCGATGCCGCGGGACTGCGTCTTCGTAACTCCTTAAATTTACTATCGAATTGCCTTAACTCTCGACGGCGGTTACACCCCCTGCGACAGTCGCGTTTCGAAGATGGGCTCGCGCCATGACGGCACTTACATTCCCCGAAATCACCTCCACCGGCCCCGCGGTGCCGGAGGGCAAAATCCGTTGGGGTTCCGAAGAGCACAAGCGTCTCTTCTGCAAGACACTGCTCGACACCTTCAATCCCTATCGCCCCGCCGTCATCGACTGGCCGAAGCTGCCGCAGGACGCGCAGGACCGTATCACCGCGCTCCCCATCTGGGACATCGCGGTGCAGACCGAAAATCGCGCCGGCCTCAACGTCTGCACCTACGCCGAAGGCATTCCCGATCCGCTCCTGCGCAAGGCCGTCGAGCTCAACGGCTTCGAAGAGCGCCGCCACCGCTACGTCCTCTCCAATCTCGTCGAGGCCTATGGCATCAAGCTCGCGCCCGAGCCCGCCTATCCGCGCCCGAAGAATCCCGAATGGGCTTTCCTCGTTACCGGCTACAGCGAGTGCATCGACAGCTTCTTCGCCTTCGGCCTGTTCGAAACGGCGAAGCAGTCCGGCTTCTTCCCCGCCGACCTCGTCGACACCTTCGAGCCAGTGGTGCACGAAGAAGGCCGCCATATCCTGTTCTTCGTGAACTGGGTCGCCTGGCATCGCCGCAACATGCCGATCTGGCGCCGTCCGTGGTTCGAATTGAAGGTGCTCGCCGTCTGGGCCTTCCTCGTCTACGAGCGCATCGGCATCGCCTCGGATGTCAGCCACGGCCAGCAGGACAACAACTTCACCGTCAACGGCGCCAGCCAGCTCACCGACGGCGACATCGACGTCTTTAAGCTGATGGACACCTGCCTCGCCGAAAACGACCGCCGCCTCGGCATCTATGACAAGCGCCTGAAGCGCCCGCGCTTCGTGCCCTTCATGATCCGCACCTTTCGGCGCTTCATCGGGCCGAAGCCCGCGGGTGCGGCGGCGTGATGCCCGGGTTCGGCGGAGACTGAAGTTGAATCTCTCCTCTCTCAACGCGTCATCCCCGGGCTTGTCCCGGGGATCCATAAACACCGCTGCGTCTGTGGTGATCTTGGATGGCCGGCACAAGGCCGGCCATGACGTCTGTGGTGGTGGGCAAGGTGGGCCAAACTTTCGTGCGCTGACATGAAACTCGGCGTCATCGCCGCGATGCTGCTCGGCTTCGCGCTGTTCGTCTGGCTGCTGTTCCACATCGGCATCGGCGAGGTATGGGGCGCCGTGACGGCGATCGGCATCGGTGGTTTCGCGCTGCTGACGCTGGCCGGCATCGCCGTCGTCTGCCTGCTCGGTACGGCGTGGTTCGCGCTGATCCCCGGAAGCAGCCCGCGCGATGCGCTCACCTTCGTCATCGGCCGCCAGACCCGCGACAGCGCCGGCGACCTGCTGCCCTTCTCGCAGGTTGGCGGCATCGTCATCGGCGCCCGCGCCGTGATCTTGCGCGGCATCGCGCCCGCACTCGCCTTCGCCTCGACCATCGTCGACGTCACCACCGAGCTGATGGCGCAGATCGTTTTTGTCCTCATCGGCATCGCGCTCGCCATCACCCAGCTGCGCGCCTCCGAGGCGACGGCCCCCTATGTCGATGGCCTCATTCTCGGCACGCTCCTCCTCGTGCCCGGCATTGCCGCTTTCGTCTTCCTGCAGCAACGCGGCTCCGGTTTCGCCGAACGCCTCGCCGGCCGCTTCCTGCCCGCAGCGTTGTCCCACACGGCGGCGTTTTCCGGCGCAATGAGCAAGCTCTATGACTCTCCGGGCCGTCTTGCGGTCTCGTCCTCGATCCACCTTCTGTCATGGGTCGCCTCAGGCGGGGTCATCTGGCTCAGCGTGCGATTAATCGGCCTCCATATCGATTTCTTCGCCTGCATCGCCATCGAGGCGCTTCTGGCCGCGCTGCGCAGCGCCACTGTCTTCATTCCCGCGGCTATCGGCGTGCAGGAAGCCGGCTATGCCGCGCTGATGCCGCTTTTCGGCCTCGGTCCCGAGGTCGGCCTCGCCGTCTCGCTGCTCAAACGCGCCCGCGACATCGTCATCGGCGTCCCCGTCCTTCTCGCATGGCAGGCGCTCGAAGGCCGCCGCGCGCTGACGGTGGAAAGCTGATGGGCGACAAGGTCCTCGTCACCGGTGCCTCGGGCTTCGTCGGCTCGGCGGTGGCGCGCGCCCTCAGCCGCCGCGGCGACGATGTCCGCGTTCTGCTGCGTTCCACCAGCCCGCGCGCCAATGTCGAAGGCGAGAATTTCGAGATCGCCGAAGGCGACATGCTCGATCGCCACAGCATGATCGAGGCGATGGACGGCGTGCGCTACGTCTTTCACGTCGCCGCCGATTACCGGCTCTGGGCCCGCGACCCACAGGAGATCGTGCGCAACAACCTCGAAGGCACCCGCGCGGTGATGGATGCCGCCCGCGCCGTCGGCGTGGAGCGCATCGTCTACACCTCCTCGGTCGCCGCGCTGAAGCCGCTGCACGGCGAAGCGGTGGACGAGACCTCGCGCCATTCCGAAGACACAGTCATCGGCGCCTACAAGAAGTCCAAGCTCGTCGCCGAACGGCTGGTCGAGCGCATGGCCGCAGACGGCCTTCCCGCCGTTCTCGTCAGCCCCTCAACGCCCATCGGACCTCGCGACATCAAGCCGACGCCGACCGGCCGCATCATCGTCCAGGCGGCAAGCGGCGGCATGCCGGCCTATGTCGATACCGGCCTCAACCTCGTCCATGTCGACGACGTCGCCGCCGGCCATCTGCTCGCGCTCGACAAGGGCCGTATCGGCGAGAACTACATCCTGGGCGGCGCCGATGTCCGGCTGAAGGAAATGCTCGCCGTCATCTGCCCGCTCGCCGGACGCAAGCCGCCGAGTATCCGCCTGCCGCGCGCGCCGCTCTATCCGCTCGCCATCTGTGCCGAAGCGATGGCGCGCGTCACCGGCAAGGAGCCGATGCTCACCGTCGATGCGCTGAACATGAGCCGCTATCACATGTTCTTCTCGTCGAAGAAGGCGCAGGACGATCTCGGCTATTCCGCACGCCCGTGGCAGCAGGCGATCGAAGACGCCGTCGCCTGGTTCCGCCAGGCTGGCTACATACGATGATCGCGCTTCTCGCCCTCTTCCCTGTCGCCATCTGGCTCTACCTGCTCGCTGGCCGCGGCATGTTCTGGGTGATGAAGGAGCGCGACGATGCCGACACGCCACCCAAACCCGCGCACTGGCCCTCGGTCGTCGCCGTCGTCCCGGCACGCAACGAAGCCGACGTCATCGCCCGCTCTATCGGTAGCCTTCTGGCGCAGGATTATCCCGGCGCCTTCCGCATTGTGCTTGTCGACGACCAGAGCGAAGACGGCACGGCCAAGACAGCCCGCAAACTCGCTGGAGCCGACGAGCTCGAGATCGTGAGCGGCAGCCCGCGTCCCGTCGGCTGGGCCGGCAAGGTCTGGGCAATGAAGCAGGGCACCGAAAAGGCCGGCACGCCGGACTATGTCTGGTTCACCGACGCCGACATCGACCACAGGCCGGACAATCTGCGCAGCCTCATCGCCCGCGCCGAGCACAAGCACCTCGTCCTCACCTCGCTGATGGTCAAGCTGCACTGCAAGCGCTTCGTCGAGGCCTATCTCATCCCGGCCTTCGTCTTCTTCTTCGACATGCTCTATCCCTTCGCCTGGGTAAACGACCCGAAGAACAAGACCGCCGCCGCGGCCGGCGGCTGCATGCTGGTGAAGCGCACTGCCCTCGAAGCCGCGGGCGGTATCGACGCCATCCATGGCGAGATCATCGACGATTGCGCTCTCGGCCGCGCCCTCAAGGCACAGGGCCCGATTTGGCTCGGCCTCACCGAGCGCGCCTCTTCCATCCGGCCCTATGCCGGCCTGCAGGAGATCCGCCGCATGATCGCCCGCTCGGCCTATGCCCAGCTCGGCTATTCGCCGCTCGCGCTCGCGGGTACGCTCCTCGGCATGATCGTCGTCTACGTCGCCGCGCCGTACTTCGCGCTCTTTACGCGCGAGTCGCCACAGGCCTCCGGTATTCTCGCCTGGGCGGCGATGGCGCTTGCCTATCAGCCGATCCTGAAATTCTACCGCGCCTCGCCGCTCTGGGGCGCCGCCATGCCGCTCATCGGCCTGATCTACTCGCTCTTCACGCTCGATTCCGCGATCCAGCACTGGCGCGGCCGCGGTGGCATGTGGAAGGGCAGGGCGCAGGCGAAGGGTCAACCCCTATGAGCGCCGCCGCCGATCTCGCCTCGGGCAAGGGCGACAAGGACGAGAACTTTCCCGTCGCCTCGATCCTGATCGAGAAGCGTTTCCGCCCGCCGGTGATGACGTTTTACAATTTCGCCCGCATTGCCGACGACGTCTCCGATCACCCGACCACGCCGCCCGACCGCAAGCTCGCGCTGCTCGAATCCATGCGGGCCTCGCTCGCCGGTTCCGGCAGCCTGTCACCGGAAGCCGTCGCGCTGCGCAATATGCTCGTCGAGCGCAAGCTGTCGCCGCAGCACGGCCTTGACCTGCTCGAGGCTTTCCGCCGCGACGTGACCAAGCTGCGCTACAACAGCTGGGACGAGCTGATGGACTACTGCCGCTATTCGGCGATGCCGGTCGGCCGCTTCGTCCTCGACGTCCATGGCGAAAGCCGTGAGACCTGGCCGGCCAACGACGCGCTCTGTGCCGCGCTCCAGGTCATCAACCATCTGCAGGATTGCGCCAAGGACCGCCGCAATCTCGACCGCGTCTATCTCCCGCTCGACATGCTGGAGCCGGCCGGCATCCCCGTCACCGCGCTCGACCAGCCGAAATCCTCGCCCGCGCTCCGCAAAGTCCTCACCGAGCTGGCCAACCGCACCGCGCATCTCCTCGATATCTCGCGCCCCTTCGCCTCGCAGATCAAAAACCGCCGCCTCAGCCTCGATGTCGCCGTGATCCAGACCCTGGCCGAGGATCTCACGAAGCGCCTGCTGGCTCGCGACCCGCTCGCAGACCGGGTTCATCACGGCAAGCACGAAATGCCCGGTCTCCTTTTCCGCGCGTTCTTTTCATTTGCCGGCGCGCGCATGAGCCGTAAAAAGGTCCCGTCATGACCCTCGCCCAGAAGACGGCACAGCCCGACGCCACCACTGCCCAGACGAAGCTCGCCAACAGCTCGTTCTATTCCGCCATGCGCCTGATGCCGAAGGCCGAGCGCGAGGCGATGTATGCGATCTACGGCTTCTGCCGCATCGTCGACGATATCGCAGATGACGGCATCGGCACCCGTGCCGAGCGCGCCGAGGAGCTGACCAAATGGCGCGTTGAGCTCGATGAACTTTATGACGGCCACCCGTCGGAGCGCGCGCAATTCCTCAGCCGGCCGGTCGCGCAATACGGACTGCGCAAGGAAGACTTCCTCACCATCATCGACGGCATGGACATGGACGTCGCCGAAGACATCGTCGCGCCCGATCTCAAGACCCTCGATCTCTATTGCGAACGCGTCGCCAGCGCCGTCGGCCGCCTGTCGATCAAGGTCTTCGGCATGGAGGAAGGCCCCGGCTTCGAACTCGCCCACGCGCTCGGCCGCGCGCTCCAGCTCACCAACATCCTGCGCGACATCGACGAAGACGCCGCGATCGGCCGTCTCTATCTTCCGCGCGAATACCTCAAGGACGCCGGCATCACCTCGCTGGACCCGAAGGCGATCATCAATGATCCACGCATCGATCAGGTCTGCAAGGCCGTGGCCCGCGACGCCCATCGCTGGTATGCGCAGGCCGATGCCGTGCTTGCGAAGCGCCCGAAAGGCCGCATCTCCACGCCGCGCCTGATGGGCGCGGTCTACAGCGAGATCCTGCGCCAGACCGAGGTCATCGGCTGGAAGCCGCCGCGTACGCGTGTCTCCCTGTCGAAGGGCAAGCTGCTCGGCATCGTCCTGCGCCGCGGATTGTTCGGATGATCTTCGTCGTCGGCGCCGGCCTCGCCGGATTGTCCGCCGCGGTCGCACTGGCGGAGCAGGGCAAACAGGTCACGCTGATCGAAGGCGCGCCGCAGGCCGGCGGCCGCTGCCGGTCCTATTTCGACGCCACGCTCGGTCTCACCATCGACAACGGCAACCATCTCGTCCTCTCGGGCAACACCTCGGTCCAGAAATATCTCAAGTCCCTCGGTGCAACCGATGCGCTCGCCGGCCCCGACAAGGCGGTGTTCGATTTCTGCGACGTGAAGACGGACCAGCGCTGGACGCTCCGCCCCAACGACAGCCTGCTCGCCTGGTGGATCTTCGCCGAAAGCCGCCGCGTCCCCGGCACCCAGCCGCAGGATTATCTCGCGCTGGTGAAACTCCTCGCCGCCGGCACCACCGACCGCATCGAGGACGTGATCGAGTGCAGCGGCCCGCTCTGGGATCGCCTGCTGCATCCCTTCCTGCTCGCCGTACTCAACACCGAGCCGCGCATCGGCTCGGCCAAGCTCGCCGGCAATGTCATCCAGGAATCGCTCGCCCGCGGCGGCCTCGCCTATCGACCGCGCATCGCGCACCCGACGCTCGCAGCCGCCTTCGTCGATCCCGCACTCGCCTATCTGAAATCGAAGGGCGCCGACATCCGCATCGGCCAGCGTGTTCGCGCGCTCGGTTTCGACGACTGGAGCCTGACCTCGCTCGATCTCGCGGGAACGCCGCAGACCGTCGAGCGCAACGACACGGTCATCCTCGCCGTCCCGCCCTGGGCAGCGACAGAACTCGTTCCGGATCTCGCCGCGCCCGACGAATTCCGCTCCATCGTCAACGCGCATTTCAAGATCGCGCCACCCAGGGGTACGCCCTTCATCACTGGCGTGATCGGCGGCGCGGCGGAATGGGTCTTTGCCTTCGAGGATCGCGTCTCCATCACCGTCTCAGGCGCAGACGCGATCGTCGACGACGACCGCGAGGCGCTTGCCCGTCGATTCTGGGCCGATGTGGCCAAAGTGCTGCACCTGCCGGACGAGCTTCCGCCCTGGCAGGTTGTGAAAGAGCGCCGCGCCACCTTCGCCGCCACGCCCGCACAAAATCTGCGCCGTCCCAAGCCCCGCACCCGCTGGGCCAATCTCATCCTCGCCGGCGACTGGACCGACACCGGCCTCCCCGCCACCATCGAAGGCGCCATCCGCTCCGGTCACACCGCCGCGGAATTGGCGCTCAAACAATCCTCCCCCTGAAAGGCGGAGGACGATCCGCGCAACGGATCAGGTGGGGGTTCGTCACCGACCCCTTCCCGAACCGCTTCGCGGTTCGACCCTCCCCTTTCAGCGGAGGGAAAATCCGCGCTAAAGACACCCCATGAACCAGATGCTCCTCAACCGCGAAGGCACCATCGCCGTCGACAAGATGCTCGGCGATGCCACGGCCGCGCTGCTCAAGTCCCAGCGCGAGGACGGCCACTGGGTCTTCGAACTCGAAGCCGACGCGACCATCCCGTCGGAATACGTCCTCCTGGTCCATCACCTCGCGGAAGAGCCGAACCTCGAACTCGAGCGCAAGATCGGCAACTACCTGCGCCGAATCCAGTCGAAGGAGCATGGCGGCTGGCCGCTCTTCCACAACGGCGCCTTCGACATCTCCGCGACGGTGAAGGCCTATTTCTGTCTCAAGATGATCGGCGACGACATCGATGCACCGCACATGGTCCGTGCCCGCGAAGCGGTCCGCGCCCGCGGCGGCGCGATCAAGGCCAACGTCTTCACCCGCATCCTGCTCGCGCTCTATGGCGAGACCTCGTGGCAGAACGTGCCGACGGTGCCCGTCGAGCTCATCCTCCTGCCACGCTGGTTCCCGATCGATCTTTCCAAGATGAGCTATTGGGCGCGCACCGTGATCGTGCCGCTGCTCGTCCTCGCCGCGAAGCAGCCCGTCGCGCGCAATCCGCGCGGCATCCATGTGCCCGAACTCTTCGTCGAAGGCGTACCGGTCATCAGCCCGCGCGCGCCACATCAATCCGCCGGCTGGTCGTTCTTCTTCAACACGCTCGACAAGGTGCTGAAGGTCGTGCCCTGGCCGAAACGCCTGCGCCAGCACGCCATCGACACCTGCGTCACCTGGACGACCGAGCGCCTCAACGGCGAAGACGGTCTCGGCGCGATCTATCCCGCCATGGCCAACAGCGTGATGATGTACGACACGCTCGGCATCGGCCCCGAAGATCCGCGCCGCGCCATCGCCCGCAAGTCGGTCGAGCTGCTGCTCGTCGTGAAAGACGACGAAGCTTACTGCCAACCCTGCGTATCGCCGGTGTGGGACACCGCGCTCGCCGCCCATGCGCTGATGGAAGCGAGGGACGCCACCGCCGACGCCGCCGTCGCGCGCAGCCTCGAATGGTTGAAGGACCGTCAGGTGCTCGACGTGAAGGGCGACTGGGCGGAGGAGCGTCCGAACGTCCGCCCCGGCGGCTGGGCCTTCCAGTACAACAATGCCCACTATCCCGATCTGGATGATACCGCCGTCGTCGTCATGGCGCTCGACCGCGCGAAGAAGAGCAACATCGCGCTCTCCGACTACGACATGCCCATGGCGCGAGGCCGCGAATGGGTCGAAGGCCTGCAATCGAAGAACGGCGGCTGGGGCGCTTTCGACGCCGACAACGCCTATTACTACCTGAACAACATCCCCTTCGCCGATCACGGCGCGCTGCTCGATCCGCCGACCGACGACGTCTCGGGCCGCTGCATCGGCATGCTGGCCCAGCTCGGCGCCGGGCCCGACGATCCCTATATGAAGCAGGGCGTCGAATTCCTGCGGAAGTCGCAGCTTGCCGACGGCAGCTGGTTCGGCCGCTGGGGCGTCAACTACATCTACGGCACCTGGTCGGCGCTCGCCGGCCTCAACGCCGCTTACATGCTGCCCGACGATCCGGTGATGATGCGCGCCGCGGCCTGGCTGAAGAACATCCAGAACGCCGATGGTGGCTGGGGCGAGGACTGCGACTCCTACAAGCTCGAATACAAAGGCTACGAACCCGCGCCCTCGACCGCGTCACAAACGGCCTGGGCGCTGCTCGGGCTCATGGCGGCCGGCGAAGTCGACAGCCCAGAAGTCGCGCGCGGCATCCGCTATCTCGAAGCCACCCAGCAGCCCGATGGCCTCTGGGGTCAGGAGCACTACACCGGTGGCGGCTTCCCGCGCGTGTTCTATCTCCGCTACCACGGCTACCCGAAATTCTTCCCGCTCTGGGCCGTGGCGCGCTATCGCAACCTGAAGGCAGGCAATTCGCGGCATGTGAGTTACGGACTCTAGCCGATGCACCACCTGTCATCCCCGGCGAGCCGCATAGCGGCGAGGGAAGGGGACCCAGGATTCCGTGCGCCCCTGGCCCTGCTTATCCTGGGTCCCCTTCCCTCGCTCCGCTTCGCTGCGCTCGCCGGGGATGACAGCGGTGTTTTGGCTCGCAAATGACCGGCTGGGCGAAAATCCGCGGCGCTGAAGAGATCTCGGACGCCACACCCGCCGCGATCTATCCGTGGTGGAGCTTCACCAAAACGATCCTAGCCGCCGCTGCCTTCAAGCTCGCCGAACAGGGCCGTCTCGCGCTCGACGAGCCTTTCGACGGCAAGCCTTACACGCTGCGTCAGCTCCTCGCCCATCGCGCCGGCTTGCGCGACTACGGCGCGCTCCCCGAGTATCAATCCGCCGTCGCGCGCGGTGACCTCGCATGGCCCGTCGAGGAAATGCTCGAGCGGGCCAACGCCGGCGATCTCGTCTTCGCGCCCGGAACCGGCTGGAGCTACTCCAACATCGGTTACACCTTCGTCCGTCAGGCGATCGAGCGCGCCGTCGATGCCGAGTTGCGCTCCGCCCTTCACGTCACGCTCTTCGCCCCGCTCGGCGTCCATGCCTCGATGATCCGCCGGCGCGAGGACATGGAGCGCCTCGCCTTCGCGCATCTGCATCGTTACGACCCCAACTGGGTCTATCACGGCCTCGTCATCGGCACCGCGGCCGACGCCGCGCGCCTCTTGCATCGCCTGTTCACGACCAATTATCTGAGCGCTGCCTCCCGCGCAGCGATGTTCGATTCCGTGCCCTTGCCCTTCGATCTCACCAGCCGCCCCTTCGTCGCGCCGACGCCCGGCACCGGTCTGATGATCGATCCGCAGAGCCGCCACGGCCTGATGGCCGGACACACCGGCGGCGGCCCCGGCGCGGTCTGCGCCGTCTACCACTTTCCCGATCTCGTCCCGCCCACCACCGTCGCGGCGTTCGCCGCCAGCGACGATGAAGCCGCCGTGGAGCGTTTCGTGCTGGGGCACGCCCCATGAGCGTCCTCGCCGTCGTCGGCCTCGCGCGCGAGGCCCGCATCGCCCGCCGCGCCAAGATGATCCCTGTTATCTCCGGCGCCGATGGCGAACGCCTGACCGAGCGCCTCGAAGCCGCCATCGCCAAGCACAAGCCGAGCGGAATCGTCTCCCTCGGCATCGCCGGTGGTCTAGCGCCGCTCCTCAAGATCGGCGACATCATCGTCGCCACCCATGTCGTCCATGACGACGAGCGCTATCCCTGCGACGCGAGCTGGCTTTCCGTCCTGCGTCACAAGCTGCCGCGCGCCATCCCGGCGATCCTCGTCGGGCACGACCAGATCGTCAGCCATATCGACGGCAAGCGCCGCCTCTTCGCCCATTCCGGTGCTCATGCGGTGGACATGGAATCCCACATCGCCGCGCGCCTTGCCGCGCGCCACGGCATCCCCTTCGCCGCCATCCGTACGATATCCGACGCCGCCAGCCGGGGCCTGCCGCCGGCCGCGCTCCTGCCGCTGAAGCCCAGCGGCCGCATCCGCACGTTGAGCGTCATCCGCTCCGCTCTCGGCGAGCCCTCCCAGATTCCGGATCTGATGCGCACCGGCCGCGAATCCGGCCGGGCCTTCCGCGCTCTTTCGCGCGCCCGCAAGGCGCTCGGCCTGCAGATGGGCTGCCCCTATATGGCGAAGTCCTGAGCGGCCGTCCTATTCGGCCGTCTTCATCAGACGCGAAGGCCAGCCGATGCGGACCAAAAGGCCATCGGGCCCGGAAACGCCGAACTCATAGATCCCCCATTCGCGATGGCGCAGCACGCCGCCCGGCCGGACGATCAGGTCGTCCACCAGCGCGGCGATCGCGTCGACCTGCGGCGTGCGGATGAAGACGCCGAACGGATTGTGCTCCGGCACGTTCCACGGCGCTTTGCCCGCCTGCGTCAGATGCACTTCGCAGTCCCAACCGGTCAGGATCATATAGTTGTCGTCGCCGCCCGTGCGCGCAAAGCCAAGCCGCTCCCAGAACGGCAGGGCGCCATGCATGTCGTTGCAGGGGACGATGGCAAAGGCGCCGACGGTCGCGGGGATCGTCATGTGCCTGCCAGCCTCTATTCGGCGGCTTCGACTGGTGCGGGCTTTTTCTTGGTCGCCCGGATCTCCGCCAGCTTCTTCTCGACATGGCTGGAGAAGACGAACTCCGCCGGCCGCTGCTTCGAAGTGTCGATATCGGGCGCGAACGGGCCTTCGGTCTTCACCCCGCGCAGCGCCAGCGGAATCAGCTTGTAGGGATGCTTGATCGAGTCGACGACCGAGGTGCCCTCGAAACCGCAATGGACCATGCAGTCCTGGCACTTCTCGTATTTGCCGACGCCGTACTTGTCCCAGTCGGTGCCGTCCATCAGCTCCGCGAAAGTCTTCACATAGCCTTCGCCGAGCAGGTAGCAGGGCTTCTGCCAGCCGAACACGCAGCGCAGCGGCATCGACCACGGCGTGCATTCATAGGTCTGGTTGCCGGCGAGGAAGTCGAGGAACAGCGGCGACTGGGTGAATTCCCACGCCTTGC
Source organism: Pseudomonadota bacterium (assembly GCA_018241025.1). Taxonomy (GTDB): domain Bacteria; phylum Pseudomonadota; class Alphaproteobacteria; order Micropepsales; family Micropepsaceae; genus Rhizomicrobium. Next base: position 270,859 of record JAFEEQ010000003.1, on the reverse strand, counting down.
CGCCATTGCCGCGCGAGAGGATGTCGCGGAACAGGTTCTTGGTGCGCTCGCGGTTCAGGAAGCTGTCCTGGTCCGGCGCACGTTCATAGGCATAGCCCGGCGAGATGGTGATGCCGTCGAGGCCCATTTCCATCATCAGGTCGAAGAACTTCGCCACACGTTCCGGAATCGCGTTCGAGAACAGCGTGCAGTTGATCTGGGTGCGGAAGCCCTTGGACTTCGCCAGCTTGATCGCCGCGATCGCCTTCTCATAGACGCCGTCGAGGCAGACCGAGTGATCGTGCATCGCCTTGTCGCCGTCGAGATGGATCGACCAGGTGAAGTTCGGATGCGGCTTGTACTGGTCGATCTTCTTCTGGAGCAGCAGCGCGTTGGTGCACAGGATCACGAACTTGTTGCGGTCGAGGAAGCCTTGGACGATCTGCGGCATCTCGCGATGGAGCAGGGGCTCGCCGCCTGCGATCGAGACGGCGGGCGCGCCGCATTCGTCGATCGCCTCCATGCACTGCTCGTAGGACAGGCGCTGGTTCAGGATGTCGTCGGGATAATCGATCTTGCCGCAGCCGGCGCAGGCCAGGTTGCAGCGGAACAGCGGCTCCAGCATGAGCACGAGCGGATAGCGCTTCTTGCCCGTCAGGTGCTGCTTCATCACATAGCTGCCGATCTTCGCGGCCTGATGCAGAGGAATACCCACGCTGAACCTCGTTCTGTTTAGGCTGCCGGCTGGCGGTCGATGTTGCGCAGCTCCGCCGGCAGGCGGAACTCGATGTGCTCTTTCTTGCCGTCCATCGTCTCGACCGTTACCGGCGCGATGCGTCCGAGTGCGGCGATGACGTCCTCGACAAGCTTTTCGGGCGCGGAGGCGCCTGCGGTCAGCCCGATGACGGATTTTCCCGCGACCCACTCCGGCTTCAACTCGCTGCCATCGGCGAGCAGATAGCTCGGCTTGCCGACTTCACGGCCGATCTCCACCAGGCGGTTGGAGTTCGAGGAATTCTTCGCGCCCACGACCAGAATCACGTCGGCGAGCGTGGCCAGCTGGCGTACCGCGGTCTGGCGGTTCTGCGTGGCGTAGCAGATGTCGGTGGTCTCGGGTCCGACGATATTCGTGAACTTCGCCTTCAGCGCGGCGATGATTCCCTTGGTGTCGTCGATCGAAAGCGTCGTCTGGGTAATGTAGGCCACGGGCGTATCGGTCGCGATGGTCAGCTTGGCGACATCGGCTTCCGACTGCACCAGCGTCACCGGCGCGCCGACCTGGCCCATCGTGCCTTCGACTTCCGGATGGCCGGCATGGCCGATCAGGATCAGCGTTCGGCCGTGCTGGACATAGCGCTTGCCCTGATTGTGCACCTTGGACACCAGCGGACAGGTCGCGTCCAGCACGGGCAGTTCGCGCGACTGGGCGGTCTCGACCACCGAGCGGGGCACGCCATGGGCGCTGAATACCGTAACGGCGTTGTCGGGTACTTCGTGAAGCTCCTCGACGAAGACCGCGCCCTTGCTCTTCAGGTCGTCCACGACATGGCGATTGTGCACGATTTCGTGGCGGACATAGACCGGCTCGCCGTACTTCTCGAGGGCCTTTTCGACGATGTCGATGGCCCGCACCACACCGGCACAGAATCCGCGGGGTTGGGCAAGGATGACGCGCATTTAAGCTCCTGTCGGGCCCCGATCTTCGCCCGAAATCGAGGCTATAGCCACCCATGTGGTGCAGCGCAACCACGTCCCGCTGGCATTTACCTTGCGCTGCATATAGGTCTGCCATTTGGGCGGGGCAATTGTGCTAGTCTGCTTGGGTTATACCCCCGTAAGGCATGGGGATTAGGCCACGGGGCGTCACGGGGTTTGCATGGTGAGTAGGACACTAGGGGCGGCGGCGGTTCGCCCTGCAGCGTCGATGTTGCCACAGGCTTTGGCTGGAGCCGCAAAGGCTGTGGACGAGATGCTGGAGCAGGTATTGCCAAAGCCGCATGGCCTGCACGCGCGCGTCCAGGAAGCCATGCGATACGCCACTTTTGCCGGCGGCAAGCGGCTGCGTCCCTTCCTCGTCCTGAACTCGGCCAAGCTCTTCGATGTCGATCCGGCTCAGGCCGCCCGCGTCGGTGCCGCGATCGAAGTTCTGCACACCTACTCGCTGGTCCATGACGACCTGCCCTGCATGGACGATGACGATCTGCGCCGCGGCCGCCCCACGACTCACATCGCCTATGACGAGATGACGGCGGTGCTGGCGGGTGATGCACTTTTGACACTGGCGTTCGAAATCTTGGCCGAGCCGGCCACGCATGCCTCGGCAGAGGTTCGCAGCGCGCTCGTCCTCCGTCTTGCGCAGGCCGGCGGCCACAACGGCATGATCGGCGGCCAGATGATCGACATGCAGGCGGCGCAGAGCACCTTCGGCATTGAAGAGGTGAAACTTCTGCAACGTTTGAAGACCGGTCAGCTCTTCGAGTTCTCTTGCGAGGCCGGTGCCATTCTCGGTCAGGCGTCGGCGGAAGATCGCCAGCGCCTGCGTGACTATGCGCACGACATGGGCCTCGTTTTTCAGATCACCGACGATCTGCTCGACGTCACTTCGACCGCGGAGAAAACCGGCAAGGCGGTCGGCAAAGATCAGGATCAAGGTAAAGCCACGCTCGTCTCGCTCATGGGTATTGACGGCGCCCGTGCCGAGGCCGAAAAGCTCGCGCGGCGTGCCGCGGCGACATTGGCGCCTTACGGTAACGCCGCACCCGAACTCGCCGAACTACCCATGTTCCTGCTGGACAGAGAGTCCTGATGTCCGAATCCCTGCCCGCGACTCCACTGCTCGACACCGTCGTCGTCCCGGCCGATCTGCGCCGCCTCGACAAGTCGCAGCTTCGCCAGTTCGCCGACGAGCTGCGCCAGGAACTGATCCACGCGGTGTCGATCTCTGGCGGCCATTTCGGTGCCGGCCTCGGCGTGGTCGAGCTCACCGTGGCGCTGCACTACGTCTACGACACGCCGGACGACCGCATCATTTGGGACGTTGGCCATCAGGCCTATCCGCACAAGATCCTCACCGGCCGCCGCGACCGCATCCGTTCGATCCGCAAGGGCGGCGGCCTCTCCGGCTTCACCCGCCGCAGCGAAAGCGAATACGACCCGTTCGGCGCGGCACATTCCTCGACATCGATTTCTGCCGGCCTCGGCATGGCGGCCGGCCGCGACCTCCTCGGCAAGGACAATCACGTCATCGCCGTGATCGGCGACAGCGCGATGAGCGCCGGTATGGCTTATGAGGCGATCAACAATGCCGGCTACCTCGGCAGCCGCCTCCTCGTCGTGCTTAACGACAACGACATGTCGATCGCGAACGCCACCGGCGCGCTCAACAGGCATCTCAACGAACTCGCCGCGACCAACTCCTCGGAGCACACGCTGTTCCAGAAGCTCGGCATGAAGCATATCGGCCCGGTCGACGGCCACGATGTCGTCGCCCTCGTCGATGCGCTTGAGCAGATCCGCGACGGCGCCGCCGAGCCGGTACTGCTTCACATCCGCACCCAGAAGGGCAAGGGCTACGCCCCGGCCGAGAACGCGGCCGACAAGGGTCACGCCAACACCGGCTTCGACATCGCCACCGGCGCGCTCAAGAAAAGCCCCGCCAAGGCGCCGACCTACACCGCCGTCTTCGCCAAGGCCCTGATCGCCGAAGCCAAGGCCGATCCGACCATCGTCGCCATCACGGCCGCCATGCCCTCGGGCACCGGCGTCGACGCCTTCGAGAAGGCCTTCCCCGAACGCACCTTCGACGTCGGCATCGCCGAGCAGCATGCGGTGACCTTCGCGGCCGGCCTCGCCACCGAAGGTCTGAAGCCTTTCGCCGTGATCTATTCCACCTTCCTGCAGCGTGCCTACGACCAGGTCGTGCACGATGTGGCGATCCAGAATCTTCCCGTGCGCTTCGCGATGGACCGCGCCGGTCTCGTCGGCGCCGACGGCGCGACCCATGCCGGCTCCTTCGATCTCGCCTATCTCTGCTGCCTGCCGAATTTCGTGGTGATGGCTGCGGCCGACGAGGCCGAGCTGATGCACATGACGGCGACCGCCGCGGCCTACAACGACGGCCCCATCGCCTTCCGCTATCCGCGCGGCGAAGGCACCGGCGTGGCGCTGCCCGAGCGCGGCGAGGTCCTGCCCATCGGCAAGGGCCGCATCGTCCGTGACGGCAAGGAGGTCGCGATCCTGTCGCTCGGCACCCGGCTCCAGGCGGCGCTCGCCGCCGCCGATGCGCTGGTCGAAGAGGGCATCTCCTGCACGGTGGCCGACGCCCGTTTCGCCAAGCCGATCGATACCGACCTCATCCGCCGACTCGTCCGTCATCACGGCATGCTGGTCACCATCGAAGAGGGCTCGACCGGCGGCTTCGGCGCCCAGGTGCTGCACTTCATCGCCAATGAAGGCCTGCTGCGTCCCGGCTTCGACATCCGCACCATGACCCTGCCGGACCTCTTCCAGGAGCATGACAGCCCCGAGAAACAGTACGAGACCGCCGGCCTCGCCGCGGCCGACATCGTCCGCGTGGTGAAGACCCATTTCGTCAAGAAGGCCCAGGCCCGGATCTAGGCCGTTCATGCGCGGTTCAGGCGGAACCTTCTAGTTCAATCCGGGTTCCCGTTTCGGTAGGCTGATCTGCCCGTTCTGGAGTGTTCCATGTTCCGATTGCTGACACGCGCCGCGATGGCGCTTGCCCTCGTCATGGCGGCCGCCCTGCCGCTGTCCACCGCCCAGGCCCAGACTGGCGATCCCGCCATTGCCACCGTGCAGAATTTCTACGATGCGCTGCTCGCGTCGATGAAAGGCGGCAAGGCGCTCGGCGCCAATGGCCGCTACACCAAGATGCGCGCCGCCGTCGACCAGGCCTTCGATATCGGCACGATGATCAAATATGCCGTCGGCGAAGGCTGGGCCACGGCGTCGCCCGCCGACCAGAAGGCGCTCACCGAAGCCTTCGACCGCATGACCGCCGCGCAATACGCCGGCAATTTCGACAGCTTCAACGGCGAGAAATTCGTCGTAGATCCGAACGTGCAGGTCCGCGGCACCGATCACTATGTCAGTTCGAAGCTGGTCACCTCCGACCAGACCGTGACCTTCATCTATCGTCTGCGCCAGTTCGGTTCGCAGTGGAAGATCATCGACGTGCTGCTCGACGGCAATATCAGCCAGCTCAGCGTCTATCGCTCCGACTTCTCGGCGACGATGAAGTCCGGCGGCGCGTCGGCGCTGGTCAAGAAGATCGATGCCCTGTCGGACAAGGCGCTGAAGGGCTGATCAGTCGACACGGTAGGTAAGGCCCTTTTCGTGCCGGAACACCGGCACGAACCTTCCGGCCGCTTCCAGCACGTCGCGATGCTTGGGGTTGATGTAGATGACGTGCACCGCATATCCGCGGTCGCGATGTGCGCAAAGCTTTGCCACAACGTCGTCCAGCACCGGCGGTCCGAAGGAATTGTAAATATACGCGACCAGGTCGCCCGGCGGGAGATCGAAGGTCGTAACATCCTGATAAAGCGAGACGGTTCGCCTCCGCCGATCCTCCGGCAAGCGCGCAATGTTGTGCTCGGCGGTGCGATGAAGCTCCTCGCAGAATTCCACGCCGATGATGCGCCTGAAGGCAAACTCGGACGCGACCAGAAGCGCACGCCCCTTGCCCGAGCCGAAATCGACGAAATTGGTCTGCGCCGGATCCACCGGCAGCGCCTTCAGGAAGCGCCGGATCACCCAACCCAGTGTGCCGCGGTAGCAATAGGCGTAGCGGACGTTGTCCGAGGCGACCTCCAGCTCCGCCATCTGGATCGTGCCGCTCGTGTCGCTGCCATAGCGCCAGTCCACCCGGTCGCGCCACGGGTCGCGCGCCAGACGCTTGAGCCAGTCGAGGACGGCGATCTCAGGCACAGCGCAAAGCCTCGCCGGATTCGTTCGCTGCCTTCCGCGCATCTTCCGCGCCGGTGAAGGCGGCTTGGGTCAGGCACCAGATCATGTGTTTCAGCGCGTCGCGCCGCCGCCCATTGGCGGTTCGCCCCGAGTTTCCGGAAGCCGCCGGCACCGCAAGAATCCAGCCAAAGGGCCAGGCCCGCTCCGCACCGCGTTCGGCCCAGAACGCATCGTAATCCGCATGGAATTTCTTCTGATGGCGCCGGCTGCGCGCATGATGCACATGCAGATCGCCCGAGACGCCCCAGCTTTCCCGCGCGCCGATCGCGGCGCCGATGGCCCCGGCCGCCAATAGCACCGCGTCGCGCGGCCGAAGCCCGTACATGTCGCGCGTCGCGGACACCACGATCTCTTTCGCCGCCGCATTCCTGGGTCCCTGCACGCCGCCGATCATCACCCCCTGGCGTCCGGATTCATTCGCATTGAGGATCAATGTAAGTTTGGCGAGCGGCTCGCCGCCGTCTTCGCCAAGCACGATAGTCATCTCGCCTTCCTTGCGGGTCTGATGCACAGCGGTGCCGCAGAACGACAGCCGATAGCGGTTCGTGCGGCCTTCGAAGGTGCCGGCGTCGAAAACCCCGTTTTCCCACACGGCGCGCAACACCCCTGGCGTCGCGAACTTCGCCATCAACCGGTAATGCTCGCTGAGAAGCCGCACGCGCGTTCGCGGCGGCAGATCGAGGATCACGTACTGGTTGACCGGCTTCAGGAGCAGGTCTGCACCGGGCGGCGGCAGTCCGTTTTCCGCAACAAACCCGTCGAGAAACGGAATCCAGTGATCGCGGATCGCGGTGTCGGAGCGCTCGGCCAAGCCAAAGCGCAGCCCGTCGCCAAGCGTCGTGGCTCGCGCAATCGTCAGGACGCGCGACAGCGGCGTCCCGCAGCCGTTATCGGGCCGCATGGCGTTACGAATTTCTCATGATGAATCGGCGCTGCTCTACTCCGAGCACAGATTATCACCGCCAACTTCCGCCGATCATGAAACCCGCGCGCATATGCGCGTATTTCATCGTGCCGTAATCGTGGATTTAACGTGCCTGCTCCGGCTTGCCCATCAGCGCCGGGAGGAAGAACAGCGTTGTCGCCAGCGTCCAGCCGAGCGAGATCATCAGCAGCTCGCCCATGCTCGCGGTACCGGGATGGCTCGACAGCCAAAGGCTGCCGAAGCCGCTCGCCGTCGTCGCGGCGCTGAAGATCACCGCGCGTGTCAGGCTCGACTGCAGCAGATCGATCTGCCCGGCGCGCCACGCCATCACGAAATAGATGTTGAAGGCGACGCCGATGCCGAACAGCAGAGGCAGCGCGATCACATTGGCGAAGTTGAGCTCGAGCCCGATCGCCACCGCAGTGCCGATGGTCAGAAGCCCGGTCAGCGCCAGCGGGATGATCGTCAACAGCACCTGATGGAGGCTGCGCAACACGAACAGCAGCAGGATGGTGATCGCGACGAAAGATAGAAGCCCGGCCTGGATGAAGGCGTCGACGATGGTGGTGCCGGATTCGCGGATCGAGATCGGCACGCCCGTCGCGTCCGGCGCCAGTTTCTGCACGGCCTTGGAAAACGCGTTGAGCGAGGCGTTGGAGCCCGATGTGTCCTTCGGCGAAACCTGGATCCGTGCCGTGCCGTCTTTGGCGATCCAGTCTGCTACCAGATCCGCCGGCATGTTCTCGATCGTGACCTCGGAGGCCTGCAGCGAAGCCGCCATCTGACCGAGCATGGTCTTGAGCGGCGGCACCAGTACATCGGTCGCGGCGGCCCTCAACGCAGGACTTCCGGAGGCGAGCTTGTCGAGCACGCCGGCCAGCGCCAGTGCGTCCTTGGAGCCGCTGGTATCTTTCGCCGCCGCAGCGCGCAACGCCTTGGCCGTGGCCTTCAGGCTGTCGACGATTTCCGCATCCGTCGGATCGGGCTTGACCGCGAAGGGATTGATCGTCGCGTCGAGCAGAAGATCGGCGTCGCCGATCACCGCGAGCTTACGGGTCTGATCGCCCGGAATGTAGTCCGCGATGGTGATCGCCTGACCCACCTGCGGCAGCGCCGAAAGCTTCACCGCCAGCGCCTGCGCGGCTTTCAAGTTGGGTGCCAGCACGTCGATCGTATTGGGCGAGGTCACGGGATCCTTCATCAGGTCGAGGATCGTCGATACCGATTCCGTCTTGGCGCTGCGCAGGTCGAGCGGATTGAAGTCGAACCTGACGAAGGCGCACAGCACTGCCGCGACGACCGCCACCGCGCCCGCGCCCCACATCAATTGCCGGCGATGCGAGATCATCACGCGGTCGACGGCCGCCAGAACACGATAGCCGACCTCTTCGGTCTCACCCTTCGGATTGAACACCGTCAGCAATGCCGGCAGCAGCGAGACGCTGAGCGCAAAGGCGACGATCATGCCGATGCCGGCCACAAGGCCGAGCTCGGCGACGCCGCTATAGGAAGTCGGCAGGAACGAGAAGAAACCCACCGCAGTCGCCGCGGCCGCCAGTGCCAGCGGCATGCCGACGCTGCGGCCCGCCGCCGTCAGCGCCTCGCGCAGCGGAAATCCGATGAAGCGCTCATGGCGATAGCGCACGCAGAACTGGATGCCGAAGTCGACGCCCAGCCCGACGAACAGCGCGACGAAGGCGATGGAGATGATGTTGAAGACATGGGCGATGGCGAGGCCCGCCGCCATCGTGATCGCGAGGCCCGCGAACAGCGTGATCAGGATCGCGCCAATGATCTTGAACGAGCGCACCGCGAGCCACAGCGTCGCCAGCACCGCGATCATCATCGCCGCGCCCATCAGCCAGGCCCGCTCGGCCAGCGTCGCGAATTCCTCATCCGACAGCGGCACCGGCCCGGTCAGGCGCACACGCACGCCATGCGCCTCGTCGAGATTGAGCGAGGCGGCCGCGGCGCGGATCGCATCTGTTGCATCGGCACCCGGTTCGAGCGCGCCGAAATCGAGCCGTGGCTGTACTTCGATGAAGCGCTGCAATTCGCGCTTGTCGGGCGGCGCATCGTTGACCAGCGCGCGCCAGGAGAAGAACGGATGCTCACCGCGCTCCACCGCATCGATGGCTCCGCCCAGCGCATGCACCGGCCGCGCGATATCCGACAGCTTGGCCTGATCGTGTTCCACGCCGAGCAGCGCGGTCTGCAGGCTCTGCATGATGCCGCGCAGAGACGGGTCGGAGGCCATCGGCCCCAGGAACGGCGCCGCCTGGATCATCTGCTGCGTGTTGCTCTTCACCTCGTCGAGCGGGAGAAACAGCATGCCGTTCCGGTTGAAGAAGTCGCCCCCGTCCGGCCGGCGCACGATGGAGAACAGGTTGGTCTGCCCGGCGAGCTTGGCGGTCAGGTCGGCGGTCGCGCGCTCGGCGATCTCAGGCGTCTTGCCGTCGACCACGATAAGGATGAGGTTGGCCTGCTGCGGGAACAGGGAGTCGTAGTGGATTTCGCGCTGGCGCCATTCGACCTTGGGCGAAATCAGTTTGCTCGAATCCGTGTCCATGTCGAAATGGCTGGCGGTATAGACCGCGCTCGCCGCGGCAAGGGCCAGAAGCAGCGCGATGACAAGGGTGGGCAGGCGCGTGCAGAGCGCCACGATCCGTTCGACGATGGACATGGGGCCCGCTTGTAGCGGAGCCTCAGAAGTCCGGCAAACCCATCACGTCCGGCTGGCCATTGTGGATTTCGGCATTGCGGGACTGGCGGTAGAGGCTGCGCGTCGTGGCGTAGAGGTCGATCGAGGAGCGCTGGATATCGCGCAGCGCGTCGATGCCCAGCGAACGGGAATCCACCAGCGCCAGCACGCGCAGCGGCCAGGAGAAGTAATAGTTCTTGTGCTTCCACTGGATGTAGCCGAGCGGGTTCAGGTAGCCGTCGACCACGCCGCCGGCGATGTCGCGCGGCACCGCCGGTCCGGCCAGCGGAACCACCAGATAGGGTCCCTCGCCGACGCCGTACCAGCCCATGGTCTGGCCGAAATCTTCCTGGTGATAGGGCATGCCCCAGCCGGTGGCGACGTCGAACACGCCGACGAAGCCGACGGTCGAATTGACCGCGAACCGCCCTGCGGCTTCGCCGCCGCGCTCGAAATTGCCTTGCAGCACGTCGTTGGCGAAGGTCACCGGCAGGTGAAGATTTGTCAGGAAGTAGTGCAGATGCTCGCGAAAGGCCGGCGGTGCTGCACTGCGGTAGAACGTGGCGGCGGGCAGGGCGACGCGATTGTCCAGCCCGTGATTGAAGGCGAAGACCTCTCGATTGATCTTCTCGAACGGGTCGTTCTGATCGATCGATTCCTGCGTGGTGGAACAGGCCGCAAGGAAGAGCCCCAGCATCAACGCCGCGGCCAATCGGACGAGCTGCAATCGATCCCCCACATCACTGCTGTCACAGTTTTATGGCGGTGACGATACAGGGGTTCTTCGGCGTCCGTCTACGGCCCCCAAAGCGTCTTCCCCAACTTGGGGTGTCACATCACGGCGCCGACCTGCCAGGGCACGAACTCCGCCCCGCCATAGCCGAGTTCCTCGCTCTTGCTCTTCTCGCCCGACGCGACGCGCAGCAGCAGGTCCAGGACTTCCGCGCCCTTGTCTTCGACGCTCGCCAGGCCGCGCGCAATGCCGCCGCAATCGATATCGATGTCGTCCTTCATGCGGGCGTAGATTTCGCTGTTCGACGCCAGCTTGATCGAGGGCGAGGGCTTACAGCCATAGGCGGAGCCGCGTCCGGTCGTGAAGGCGATCATCGTCGCGCCGCTCGCCACCTGACCGGTCGCCGATGCCGGATCGAAGCCGGGGCTGTCCATGAAGTTCAGTCCGCGTTCGCGCAGCGGCGCCGCATATTCGATCACGTCGTTGAGCGGCGATGTTCCCGCTTTCGCCACCGCGCCCAGCGACTTTTCGAGAATGGTCGTCAAACCGCCCGCCTTGTTGCCGGGCGATGGATTGTTGTTCATCTCCGCGCCATTGATGCGCGTGTAATGCTCCCACCAGTCGAGCCGCGCCCGCAGCTTTGTCGAAACCTCCGATGCCCGCGCTCGTGCATAGAGCAGGTGCTCCGCGCCATAGATCTCAGGCGTCTCCGACAGGATCACCGTCGCGCCCAGCGCCGCGAGCCGGTCCGAGGCATTGCCCAGCGCCGGGTTCGAGGTCACGCCCGACCACGCGTCGGAGCCGCCGCATTGCAGGCCGAGCACCAGCTCGCTCGCCGGCACCTCTTCGCGCCGCGCCCGATCCGCCACCGGCAGCATGGTCTTCAAGCGCGCAAGGCCTTCCTCGATCGCGCGCCGCGTGCCGCCGGCATCCTGGATGGTGTAGCTCTGGAAGCTCTCACCCTCGGCGATGCCATAATCCTTTTTCAGACGGTCGATCTGCATCATTTCGCAACCGAGCCCGACCAGAAGCACCGCACCGAAATTCGCATTCGCCGCCGTACCCCACAGGGTGCGCTTCAGGATATCGAAACCGTCGCCGCTATTCGCCATGCCGCAGCCGCTCGAATGAACGATCGGCACGATGCCGTCGACATGCCCGAAGTCGCGCAGCAGGCCCTGGCGTTCCGCCGCTTCCGCGATATGCCGCGCCACGGTGGCGGAGCAGTTCACGCTCGTCAGCACGCCGATATAGTTCCGCACACCCGTCTTGCCGTTCGCCCGGCGAAAGCCGCGGAAGCTCTTCGGCGCCTGCACAGCGTTCCAGGCCTGGCCGCCGCTCGCCGCTTCGCGCAGATCGGACATGGCGAGGTTCTGCGTATGCACATGCGCGCCCGGCGCGATATCCGCGGTCGCCACGCCGATCACCTGGCCGTATTTTCGCACCGCCGATCCCATCGGGATCGCGGCCGTCGCGATCTTGTGACCGGACGGCACAGCCTCGCGCGCCGCGATGCCTTCCACCCGCGTGCCCGGCGCGATGCGCCGCGTCGCCACGACGACGTTGTCGGACGGGTGCAGGCGTACCGCTACGGCATCGGCAGAAACGACGTCGGACACTGGGACTCCTTCGCGCTTGCAGGGCGCAGGTGAACCCTTACAGTCTAGCCTCAATCGGCCCGAATGCGAGGCCGGACAGGGAGCGGCAGCGCATATGTTGAAGGGTATCGATCCCCTTTTGGGACCGGGATTGCTCGCCCATCTGCGCGCCATGGGCCACGGCGACGAGATCGTCGTCGCCGACGCCAACTTTCCCGCCGCCGCCAATGCCCGCCGCCTGATCCGTGCCGAGGGCATCGATGCGCCGCGTCTCGTCCGCGCCATCGCCTCAATCCTGCCGCTCGATGATTTCGTGCCCGCCGCGTCCTTTCGCATGGCCGTCGTCGATCGGCCCGAGGAGATTCCGTCGATCACGACCGACTTCATCGCGGCGCTGGCCGATGGCGGCTATCGCGGTCCGATCGCGCCGATCGAACGCAACACTTTCTATGCCCGCGCCCGCGAGGCTTACGCCATCGTCGCCACCGGCGAGACGCGGCTCTACGGCAATCTCATCCTCAAGAAGGGCGTCATCCGCTCCGGGATCGACGCCTGATGCGGATCGACGCGCACCAGCATTTCTGGCGCCCGGATCGCGGCGACTATGGCTGGCTCACGCCCGAGGCGTTTCCGAAGCTCGCCCGCGACATCCTTCCCGCCGAACTCGAGCCGCTGCTGCAGGCGGCGCGCATCGACCGGACGATCCTCATCCAGGCCGCGCCGACCGAAGCCGAAACGCTCTATCTGCTCGAACTGGCCGGGACGACACCCTTCATCGCCGGCGTCGTCGGCTGGGTCGATTTCGAGGCCGAGGACGCGCCCTCGCGCATCGCGCGGCTCTGTGCCGATCCGAAGCTGCTCGGGCTGCGTCCGATGGTGCAGGACATCGCGGATACCGAATGGCTCCTGCGTCCCGGCCATGCGCGGGTGGTCGAGGCGATGTTGCGCGGCAGGCTGCGCTTCGACGCGCTGATCAAGCCGCGCCAGCTTCCTGCGCTCGCCGAATTCATCGAGACCTATCCCGATCTGCCGGTCGTGATCGATCACGCCGCCAAACCCGACATCGCGAAGAGCGAGCTCGGCACCTGGTCGAGCTACATCAGCTACATCGCCAATAACTCGAACGCCGTCTGCAAGCTCTCGGGTCTCGCCACCGAAGCCGGCCCCGGCTGGTCGGCCGAGACGCTCCGGCCCTATGTCGACGTGCTGTTGCGCTTCTTCGGCCCTTCGCGTCTGATGTGGGGCAGCGACTGGCCGGTGCTCACCGAAGCCGGCAGCTACGCGCAGTGGCTCAGCGCCGCCGAAGCGCTCACGGCGCATCTGTCCGAGGCCGACCGAGCATCCATCTTCGGCGGCACGGCGGCCGCATTTTACGGTCTCGCATGATATTCTTCATCTCCGCCACCCTCACCATGGCCGGTCCCCGAGCCGGCCACCCAGCAGGCGCGCATCCGCGCGCCAATGACTCGTTCGTTGCGTCGCTGCGCGACGCGCTGGATGGCCGGGTCAAGCCCGGCCATGGTGAAAGGTTGGTATGAAAGGAACCGGATGACCCAGTTCAACGGCCTCGGCCTCAACCTCGGCAATCTTTCGCGCCTCAGCCACGCAAAGACGCGCTCGATCTCGCCCGAGAACTTCACCGGCGAAAAAGGCAAGGGCGGCATGTCGACCGACGGCCCTGCTGCCGGCGCCGCACGCGATCTCGGCCAGGGCTGGAAAGTCTCGCCCTATATCATCATCCCGCCCGGCGAGACCTTCGAACTCGCGAACATCGAAGGCCAGGGCGCGATCCAGCAGATCTGGATGACGCTGGCGCGCGGCAAGTGGCGCTTCACCGTCCTGCGGGCTTATTGGGACGATCAGGAGCAGCCCGCCATCGAATGCCCGGCCGGCGATTTCTTCTGCAATGGCTGGGAGGAATTCGCGCAGGTCACCTCGCTGCCGGTCTGCGTCAATCCCGGCCGCGCCTTCAACTGTTATTGGGAGATGCCGTTCCGCAAGCGCGCGCGCTTCACCGTGCAGAACCTCGCCGACGAGGCCATCGTCGTCTACTACCAGATCAACTACACGCTGACCGAGGTCCCGGAAGACTGCGCCTATTTCCACGCCCAGTTCCGCCGCACCAATCCGCTGCCCTACAAGGAGGTCTATACGATCCTCGATGGTGTGAAGGGGCAGGGCCACTATGTCGGCACCTATATGGCCTGGGGTGTGAACAACAGCGGCTGGTGGGGCGAGGGCGAGATCAAGTTCTACATGGACGGCGACAAGGACTTCCCAACCATCTGCGGCACCGGCACCGAGGATTATTTCTGCGGCGCCTACAATTTCGACGTCGGCGCGGGCAAGCGTGTCTCGGGCGAGCGCAATGTCGAGAATGCCTATCAGGAATTCGTCACGCCCTATGCCGGCGTTCCCCAGGTCCTGCGGCCCGACGGGGTTTACCGCTCCCAGACCCGCTTCGGCATGTACCGCTTCCATGTCATGGATCCCGTGCGCTTCGAAAGCGATCTGCGCATCACCATCCAGGCCCTCGGCTGGCGCACGCACAGGGACCGGCAATATCTTCCCTTGCAGGACGACATCGCCTCCGTCGCCTATTGGTATCAATCCCTCCCCACCGCGCCGTTCCCGCCGTTACCGGACCGCGACACACTGGAAGTGATCTGACGCATGTCCGAACGCGATTCCTCGAAACTTCCGCTCCGCGCCAAGGCGCTCTACGGCACCGGCCAATTCGTCGACTCGGTCAGCGCCACGGCGATCGGCACATTCCTGCTGTTTTATCTCAACGAGGTCTGCGGCCTGCCAGGTGCGCTCGCCGGCGCCTCGCTCGGTATCGCGCTGGTCGTCGATGCTTGCGTCGATCCGCTGATGGGCTCGATTTCCGACAATACAAGATCGCGCTGGGGCCGCCGCCATCCCTACATGATCGTTTCGATCGCGGTGATCTTCCTGGGACTCGGTCTCCTGTTCTCGATCCCGAAAGGCCTCGGCACTTGGCCGCTCTTCTTCTATGCCACCGCCGTCGCGCTCTTCGTTCGCATCGGCCTTTCCGGATTCATCGTGCCCTATATCGCGCTTGGCGCCGAGCTGACCGACGACTATGTCGAACGGTCGAGCGTCGTCGGCTGGCGCACCTTCTTCAGCGTCTTCGCCACGCTGGTGCCGCTCATTCTCGGCTATGTCGTCTTCCTCGGCGGACCGCACATCTACGACCGCGCCGCTTATGTCCCGTTCGGCTGGATCTGCGCTGCGGTGCTCGCGCTCTTCGCCACGGTCGCATCCTTCGGCACACTCGGAACCCTGAATCGCCTCCACAAGGGCGCCCCCAGCGACGACCATCCGATCCTGCGCCTGCTCCGCGAGGTCGTTGAGGTGTTCCGCAACCCCTCCTTCCGCCTTCTGTTCACCAGCGTGCTGATCTTCTTCGTGGCGCAGGGCACGGCGAGCGCGCTCGGCCTGCACGGCAGCAAGTTCTTCTGGAAGCTCGACACGCAGCAGATCCTGCTCGTCGCGGTGATGACCCTGGTCGGCGTGTGGAGCGGCCTTCCGCTGGTCTGGCTCGCCGGCAAGCATGTCGAGAAGCGCAGCATGGTGATCTGGAGCCTCGCTTACATCGTCGTCACCCAGGCCGGCCTGCCCATCGCCCATATCGTCGGCATCATTCCGAATTCGGTGGCCGTGATCGTGACCGTGCTCAGCACCAACGCATTCTTCGCCGGGATCGCGATCTCCTTCCTCACCATCGGCTTCCAGTCGATGCTGGCCGACGCCGCCGACGAGCACGAGCTTCTCTTCGGCGCGCGCCGCGAAGGCATGTATTTCGCGGGCATGTCGTTCTCGACCAAGGCGGCCAGCGGCCTCGGCGGCGTGATCTCCGGCCTCGTGTTGAGCATCATCGACTTCCCCTCCGATCTCGCCTCGAAGGGTGGCGACGCCGCGCATATCGCGGCTTCGACGGTGGAACAGCTCGGTCTCGCCTACGGCATCGTGCCGGGCACCATGACCTTCTGCTGCATCGTCTTCACGCTGTTCTACCGCATCGACCGCAAGGCCCATGCCGAGATCCAGGCCAAGCTCCGGGCGCGCCGTGCGCCGCCGCCGGCCCAGCTATCCGACACCCAACCCATCCCGGAGTCCTCCACCCCATGACCAGGATCAAGAACCGCATCACCGACATGCTCGGCGTCGAATATCCCATCGTGCAGGCGCCGATGGGCTGGATCGCGCGCTCGCAGCTCGCCTCGGCCGTATCGAATGCCGGCGGCATGGGCATCATCGAGACCTCGTCCGGCGAGCTCGATGCCATCAAGGGCGAAATCCAGAAGATGCGCACGCTGACGACGAAGCCTTTCGGCGTGAACGTCGCGCTCGCCTTCGTCCGCGATCCCGGCATCGTCCAGTTCATCATCGACCAGGGCGTGAAGTTCGTCACGACCTCGGCGGGCGATCCGCAGAAGATCGTCGGACCGCTCAAAGCAGCGGGCCTCACCGTCTTCCACGTCGTCCCCTCGCTCAAGGCCGCGCTCAAGGCCATCGAATGCGGCGTAGACGGCCTCGTGGTCGAAGGCGGCGAAGGTGGCGGTTTCAAGAATCCGCGCGATGTCGCGACGATGGTTCTGCTCCCACTCATCTGCGACAAGGTGAAGGTCCCGGTCATCGCCGCCGGCGGCATGGTCGATGGCCGCACCATGGCCGCGGCCTTCATGCTCGGCGCCGAAGGCATCCAGATGGGTACGCGCATGGTCTCGGCCGCCGAGTCGCCAGTTCACATGAACTGGAAGAATGCGATCCTGAACGCGCAGGAGACCGACACCGTCTTCCTCAACCGCTTCGGACCGGGTCCGGCGCTCCGCGCGCTGCGCACCGAAAAGACCACCCGCATCGAGAAAGAGCCGCCGCCGAACATCATGGCCGAGTTCGGCAAGGCGACCGATCTCTATTTCGGCGGCGACATGGAATCCTCGATCGCGCTCTCGGGCCAGGTCGCGGGACGCATCGACTCGATCAAGGGCGTGAAGCAGGTGATCGACGAGACCATCGCCGAATTCCACGCCGTGATCGCCAAATGCGCGAAGCAATACGCATAGCGCGTCGTCGCACGATGATCTGCATGTACTGCAGGGCGCCGCTGTTGGCAGAGCCGCCGGTCTTTTTGTGCGCGGCCTGCGGTGCCACGCCCCGGCGGCGCAGCTTTCACGCCCTGTTCCATGCCGGGCGGCTGTTTCCCTCGCATGGCGAGGCCAAGGCGCTGTGCATCGCCGAAGAGCGCCGCAACATGATGTTCCTCGTGCGGCATTACCGGATCACGCCCGCGGGCCTCTACGGCAATCATGGCAAGGGCACCGTGGAAGGCATCGACATCCAGGACCTGAAGCCGTTTTCCGATGCGTCTTTCGATCTCGTCACCGCCATCGGCGTTCTCGACTACGTTCCGGATGCGCCTGCCGCTTTCGCCAGCGTGGCCCGCGTGCTGAAGCCCGGCGGCCTGTTCGTCCTGCACATCCTTTCCCATCTTCTGCACGATGGCGATGAGCCGCCCGTGCTGGCCGCAACCAAGTTCAGCACCGATTCCTGGCTCGCGCACTATCCGCGCGATGTGCCGATCTCGACCTTCCGCTATCGCCGGCAATGGGTCATGCGGGTCCTGACCGAAGCGGGACTCTCGACGGAGATGGTGACGAACGACGATCCCGGTGGCGAGCAGACCTTCTTCCTGGCGCGGCGGCCGCCTAGTCCCGCAGCGTCGTCTCGGCGTAGACGCGCATCGCCTCGGCGAGGAAGTCGGTGAGCCCCGGCTTCACCGTTTCGTAGACTGCGCGGAAATCCGGGCTGTCGGTATACATCCGGCCGAGGCCGATATAGGCGGTGCGGTTCGGCTTCCACGCCCGGCACACCCAGGCGAAGTGCCGCGCCACGAGAGCCTGCACGCGCGCGCCGTCCGCTGCCTCGCCGGCGTCGATCGCCGCCGCAAGCGCCGCATGGATCGCTTCCATCTCCGCCTTGCCGGCCGCCATCTCCTCCGCCGGCATCTTCGCGAAGTTCGCCTTGGACTCCGCGATCTTGGTCCGTCCATGGGCGCCGAAGCGGTCTTCGATTTCCTTTTCCCATTGCGCCTGCTTCTGCGCCGAGAAGCCGTCGTAAAGCTCGTTGTCCGTCATCGTCCGTTCTCCGTTGAGTTGCGCGATCGTGCGATCGATCGTCGCGATCAGTTGCGCGAACCGGTCCCGCTCTGCGCTCAGCTTGTCGCGATGCGCCTTCAGCGCCGCGACCCGGTCGAAACCGGGATCGTCGAGCAGCGCCTTGATGCGCTCCAGCGGCAGGCCGAGTTCGCGATGGAACAGGATCTGCTGCAGCCGCAGCAGCTCTTCCCGTCCGTAGTAGCGGTAACCATTCGCGCCGAGGTGGGCGGGCTTGAGCAGGCCAATCTCGTCATAGTGATGCAGCGCCCGGACCGATACGCCCGACAGCATCGCCATGTCCTTGACCGTGTACCGTGTCATCGCCGTCCGTCCTCTCGCGGACGCCTTGTCATCCCTCACGTGGTGTGAGGGTCAAGCGCAATCTTTGGCCGGACGCCGGAAACTTGCGGGTCGGCAGGCGTTTGAATCGGGATCTCTTCGGGAAAAGCCATGGCGAAAAAGAGAATCAGACACCGCCCGGCCCTTGCGGGCCGCCCGGTATGGCAGGGCCATCTCAAGCTCTCGCTGGTGAGCTGTCCGGTCGCGCTCTATTCCGCCGTGACCCACGGCAACGACATCGCCTTCCACCTTCTCAATCCCAAGACCCACAACCGCATCCGCATGGTCCCGACCGATCCCGACAGTGGCCCGGTCGAGCGCAAGGACCTCGTCAAGGGCTACGAGATCGCGAAGAACCGCTACGTCGTCGTCACCAATGACGAGCTGCAATCGGTCAAGCTCGAGACCACCCAGTCGATCGAGATCGAACGCTTCGTCGATGCGAAGGACATTGACCGGCTCTATTGGAACGATCCCTACTATCTCGTCCCGGACGAGGAGAACGGCATCGAGGCCTATGTCGTCATCCGCGCCGCGCTCGAACGCGCGGGCCGCATCGCCATCGGCCGCGTCGTCATGCACACCCGCGAGCGCATCGTGGCGCTGGAGCCGCGCGACAACGGCATCGTCGCCTTCACGCTCCGCGCCGCGGACGAGGTCGTCGCGGCGAAGGATGCCTTCGCCGGCATCCCGGCCGGCCATCCCGACCGCAAGATGGTCGAGATCGCGCGCAAGATCATCGAGCAGAAGGAGACGGAATTCGATCCCGCCGATTTCGACGACCGCTACGAGAAGGCGCTTCGCGCGCTCATCCGCGCCAAGCAGAAGGGCCACAAGCCGGTGAAGGCCGAGCCGCCGGCCGACACCAATGTGATCGATCTGATGGAAGCGTTGAAGAAAAGCCTCGGCCGCAAACGCGGCGAAACTCACCGCCGCGCCCGCGCGCGCTGAGCGGCTTCGGGCACGACGTTGCGCGCCGGCTTGTCGCCGCGCAGGCCCTTGAACGCCGCCTGCCGGAAAAGCCCGTCTTTGGTCACGTTCTCAAATTCTATCTCCGCCACCAGCCTGGGTGCGACCCAGTTGATGTCGGCGCCGCGCGGCGGGATGGCAAACGGTGCGGTCTTGCGCGCCAGCTTCGTGAGCATGTCGAGCAGCATCGCCGCAGTCGCGGCGGTGTATCCCGTTCCGACCCGGCCCATGTAGACCAGCTTGCCGCCCTTGAACGCACCGACCAGCAGCGAGCGCAGCGTCTTCGCATTGCCGCTCCAGCCGCCGATCACCACTTTCTGTCCCGGCCGGCATTTCTCCTTCGTCCAGTCGCCGCCGCGGCCGGAGCGATAGGCCGCGGCAAGCCGCTTGGAGACGATGCCCTCGCGTCCCGCCTTGCACGCCGCTTTCAGCAGCAGCGCACCGGACTTCGTCGAATAGGGCACGAAACGAAGCCGGCGCCCGGCATGTTTCAGGACGAGCCTCAGCACCGCCTTGCGCTCCCGCAGCGTCAGCCCGCGCAGATCGCGGTCCGCGGCAAAGAGGCAGTCGAACACGAAGTAGATCAGCTTGCCCATCCTGCCGTCGGACAACGCCAGTTGCAGTGCGCCGAAGTCGGAATTGCGATCCTGGCCGACCGCGCAGATCTCCCCGTCGATCAGGCAGTCGGGCATGGCGCCGCCATCGGCCGCGATCTCGGGAAACTTCGCCGTCCAGTCGAGGCCCTTGCGGGTAAAGAGCCGGGCGACGCCGCCTTCGACCCGCATTTGCATGCGATAGCCGTCGAACTTGACCTCATGGACCCAGTCGCGCCCTTCCGGCGGCGTCTCGACCAGCTTGGCGAGTTCGGGCGCGACAAAGCGCGGAAGCATGCTCTTGGCCATGTTCCGGAAACCCCTCCTCGGCGTCGTGGTTCCTCAGCGCTGCCGGGTATTGCTCCAGATCAGCTGCGCCAGCCCGACCAGCGCCAGGATGGCGCCATAGACCGCCCATTGCATCTGGTTGGCCATGAAGCTCTGCAGGAAGGCGATGCCGAGCCCCTGCAGGACCCAGATACCGCCCATGGCCATCATCAGAAGCCCGATCAGGCTGCTGACGATCCGCATGATCAGATTGAATGCCGCGCGCATGCCGTTCCCCCCTGAACGTTTGTGCCGGCTATCCTACGCCTTCTTGATCCGCGCGTCGCGCAGGGCGGTGCGGCGCACCTTGCCGGCGTCGTCGCGGACATTCTCCGCGACCATCTCGAAGCTTCGCGGCTGCTTGTAGAGCACCAGCCGCTCGGCCAGGTGCCGCTTCAGGTCCTCGAGATCGAGCCCCGCCCGCGGCTGGATGATCGCATGCACCTGGTTGCCCAACTCGTCATGCGGCAAGCCGATCACGGCGCTCGATGCGACGAGCGGATGTTCGTCCAGCGCCGCTTCGATCTCGGCCGGATAGATGTTCGCGCCGCCGACCAGGATCATGTCGGTGCGCCGGTCGGCGAGATAGAGATAGCCGTCGTGATCGAAATAGCCGATGTCTCCCAGGCTCTCCCAGCCGCCCGGAAGCGTCCGCGCCTCGGCGCCGATATAGCGATAGCTCGGCGGCAGCGACGGATCGCGCTTCATATAGATCTCGCCGGTCTCGCCGGTCGGCAGCTTGTTGCCTTCGGCATCGAACGCCGCCATCTCGCCGCCGCCCATCACTCGTCCAACCGAGCCCCGGTGCAGCAGCCACTCGGTTCCGGTGATCACCGTCACGCATTGCGCCTCGGTTCCGGCATAGAGCTCCATGATCACGTCGCCGCCGAGCCAGTGGATATAGGCTTCCTTCAGATGCGGCGGGCAGGGCGCCGCGAGGTGCCACAGCGTTTTCAGCGACGAGACGTCGAAATCTTCGCGATTCGGTAGGCGCCAAATCCGGCTCATCATCGTCGGCACGAAATAGACCCAGTCGGCCTTGTATTTCTCGATGTCGCGCAGCGTCGCTTCGGCATCGAATTTCGGCATCACCACGACATACGCCCCGGCGTTGAGCGCGCCGAAGACGCAGCCGAACGGTCCGTTGTGATAGAGCGGCCCGGGCATCAGCACCGTCGAATTGCCGTCATAACGCCAGAACGAGCCCTCGACCCCACCCTTCACCGTCACGCCGCGCGAACCCGAGACGATCAGTTTCGGCCGCCCCGTCGAACCGCCGCTCGTCGGCGCCTTGTAGGATGGCGCAATCGTATCGGGCAGGTCGCTGTCGTCGGCCGAGGCTGCGACCAGCTCTTCCGCCGTCACCAGCGGGCGCGGGCTCGTCAGTCCGGGATTGCCGACCACGATCGGCGAATTCGCCAGCTCGACGATTGCTGCCAGTTCGCCCGCCGGCAATTTCGACGACACCGGCTGCGGCGTCGCGCCGATTTTCCAGCAGGCATAGCAAGCCTCGATGAAACCCGATCCGTTGGGCAGCGCGATGGTGACGAAATCGCCGAACTTCACGCCTTTGGCGAGCATCCCGCGCGCCATCCGGTTGGTGCGCTCGTGCAGTTCCTTCCAGCTAAGCGTGACGTCGTTCGCGGTCACCGCCGGCGCATCGGGTTTCTCCGCTGCGATCTCCATCATCCGCGCGCCGATGGAGATGAACTCCCCGGTCGCCAATGCCGCCAATACGCCCTGCTGAGACATGGTTCCGTGCCCTGGATATCTTGTTGGCGGCATCAAACCGCCCGCGGGGCACGCGGTCAAACCGGCTGCGGCAATCGCTTCTAGCGGAACAGCCCGCTGTCGCTCAGGCCGTCGAAGATGAACTGCATCGCCAATGCCGCCAGAAGCACGCCGGAAACGCGCGCGATCACGTTCGCCCCGGTCTTGCGCAGCAGCTTCATCAGCCGGTCCGATGCCAGCATCGAGACGAAGGTGATCAGCATGATCGCGCCCAGTGCCCCCAGCACCGACACGACGTCGAGCGGTACGCGCGTCTTGCTCATCAGAAGGACGATGGCGGTCATGCTGCCCGGGCCGGCGGTCAGCGGGATGGCTAGCGGAAACACGGCAACGTCGGTCTCATGGCGCTGGGCCTCGCCCTCTTCGGTCGGAGTGATGGAGCTGATCGCCGTGTGCTGCGCCAGCAGGAGGTCGGCCGCCACCATCAGCAGCAGCACGCCGCCTGCCGTGCGGAACGCGGGCAATCCGACTCCGATCAGGTCGAGCAGCTGGATGCCGCCCAGCGCGAATGCGACCAGCACGCCCGTCGCGACGGCAGCCGAGACGATGGCGGTGTTGCGCCGCTCCGCCTTGCCCATGCCCGCGGTCAGGGCGAGGAACATCGACGCGATCTCCACCGGCCCGATGGCGACGAACAGTGTGGTGAAGGCGGGGGCAAAAAGGTGGAACACAAAGGCGCTTTCAAGAAGGTCGTCAACGCCGGACGTGTTCCGGCGATCCAGGATCGCCCTGCTGAATAGAGTTCATGGATGGCCGGGACAAGCCCGGCCAAGACGAATGGGGAAAATTCCTTACCCCTTCAGAAAGGCCACCATGTCCGGGATCGCCGCGCGGTCCTGGATCATGAACATGTGCCCGCCATCGTAGAACCGCAGCTCCGAACCTCTTATCCGCGCCTGCATCTTCTCTTGTGTCGCGGGCAGGGCGATGCCGTCGAAGCGCCCCGCCGCGATCAGCACCGGGCAATCGATCTGCGGAAGCCGGTCGTAGGTGTCGTGGTGCGAGCGCGCCTCGAGCTGGCGGTGATAACCCATCGCCCGTCCCGGTTCGTCGCCGAACGGGTCGGCCATCGCCAGCGCCAGGAACTGCGCATATTGCTCGGGATGAGCCTTCGCCCAGGCCTCATCGCGCCGCGTGTCGTTCACCGGGATGAGATACCGTGCGCGTTCTTCGCGGCTCATATGCTCGATCGTGTGGAACGGAAACGACGCGCCGCCGGCGCCGCCCGGCGAGGTACAGGCGAGCACCAGACGCTCGACCTTCTTCGGATGCCTGAGCACGAATTCCTGCGCCACCATTCCGCCGAACGACACGCCGATCACCCGCGCACGTGCCCATCCGACGTGATCCATCAACCTCGCCGCATCGTCGGCATAGTCGGCCATCGTATAAGGCGCATCAGGTTTGCTGGTTTGTCCCAGTCCGCGCTG
This sequence comes from Pseudomonadota bacterium, assembly GCA_018241025.1. Lineage (GTDB taxonomy): Bacteria > Pseudomonadota > Alphaproteobacteria > Micropepsales > Micropepsaceae > Rhizomicrobium. Next base: position 247,301 of record JAFEEQ010000003.1, on the reverse strand, counting down.
GTCGTAGCTCAGCGTGTCGAAGTTCTTCGGAAACGGCCCATCCATCTGGTTCGGCTTCATCCGGAGATCGCCGCCGGAGCCCGATATGAACAGCAGCGGCGGCCCCGAACCCGCGCGCTCGAAATACATCTCCAGATCGCCGATCTTCGCGAAGCTCATGGCACCGTTCTCCCTCGCCGCCATGCTGACGGCGCCGCGCCGCGCTGACAAGCAGTCACTCATTTACGCCGCCACGCAGCGGCATTTGCCGCAATTGGCCACAATCGCGGCGCAGCCTTTGTGCGTCACCAGGGAGGGAGTGATCCATGGCAATGACCGCGACCCAGTCCAACGGCGAAGTCGTCCTCGACATCAACACGACACCGCTGATCGATGTGATGCTCGTTCTGCTCACCTTGCTCATCATCACGCTGCCGATGCAGACCCATGCCGTGAAGCTCGACATGCCGGTTCCAGGACCGGCGACGCCGACGCCCGTCGTCATGCTCGAAGTCGACTTCGACGGTACCGCGGTGTGGAACGGCTGGCGTATCGACAAGAAGACGCTCGATGCCAAACTCGCCGAAGCGGCGCGCAGCAATCCCCAGCCCGAGATCCACATGATGGCCAACCGCCTCGCCAGATACGACGCAGTGGTGAAGGTGATGGCCGAAGCGGAGCGCCTCGGCCTCACCAGGATCGGGCTGGTCGACACGCAGCCGTTCTGAGCTTCGCTACGGCCGCGTGATCGTCGCGTCGCCATAGGCGCCGGGGATCGCGCCGTCGCGGGCGAAGTCGCGCATCATCCGGAAATAGCCCGGCGCATAGCGTGTCGACACCCGGTCGCCATTCGCATCCGTTTCAAAGAGCGTCATGCCATGCTCGGCACCGGGATTGAGCGCCAGCGTGAAGTCCTTACCTTCGTCGATCAGCGATTTGATCCGCCGCGCGGTTTCGGCGCTCGGCGCCTGCAGATCGTCGCTGCCGAGGATCCAGAGCTGCGGCGTCGTGCTCGCTTCCAGCGTCGGCATCGGCTCGTAGCGGACCGGCGTATGCCAGTCGTGCTCGCGGGCAAAGGCCTCAAGCTGCTCCTTGTCCAGCGGCAGCAGGAAATAGGTGAAATTGCCGTGCACGTCCTTGAACCAGGGTTCGTTGCGATACTTCGCGCGCACCGCATCGAACGCGGCATAGTCGGCATCGGTAACCGCCTTTCCTGCCATGGCATCGCCCGCAAGCGTCTCGGCGGCATGCGCCACTTCGAGCGCCTTGGCGATCTCGTCGCCTGAATGGCCCTTCAATTTCATCTCGAGCACCATCTCCTGCTCGTCTTCCTCGAGCACGGTCACGGCGAGGCCGAAGCTGACGATGGCGAAATCCACCGGCGCGCGGTTCACCGCCAGCGGCACGATCCAGCCGCCCTGGCTGCCGCCCTGATAGCCGACGCGCCCAGCCCGCGCGCCCGCCAGCCGCCGTGCCGCGCGCATCGCCGCCACGGCATCGTCGGCGAGCAGGTCGAAATCCTGCGTATAGGTGCCCGCCGACGAGCCCGTTCCGCGCTTGTCGTAGACGAACACGCCGAGACCTTCGGCCGGGAACATCCGCTGCTCGAAATAGAAGCGCAGCGCCGAGTCGCTCTCCGAGCCGTGCACCAGCACCACGATCGGCACCTTGCCGCCGCCCTTGGGCAGCACCAGCCGGCCCTTCAGATCGACGCCGTCGCGGCCCTTGAAGGTCGTCTCTTCGCTGTCGAACGCGATCCGCTTGGCAAGCCTGCCGTCGAAGCTCAGCTCGCCGAGCGAACAGTCGCCCAGCGCCACGCGATGCCCGTCCGGCCGCCCGGTCCAGCCGAAGCTGCTCGTCCAATGTCCGCCCATATCGCGGTCGAGCCGCCCGACGGTGCCATCGAACATTCGCCAGCGCAGCGCCGCGCCGTCGGTCGGCGCGATGTCGATCACCTCTCCGCCGGCAAAGCGATAGGCGCCGATATGACAATCATCCGCGGCCCGTGCCGCCGTCGAAACCAGCAAAGCCGCCACCGCGGCCAGTATCTTGCGCATGCCATTCTCCCGAATTCGGAGCTTGGATGCGCGCACCGCGCAAACGGATGCACAAAAGAAAACAGCGGCAGTCGCCCGCCGCTGTTCCTGATGTCGTCATCCTGAGGTGCTCCGCGAAGCGGAGCCCCGACCTGTCCGCCCAAGCTCCGGAGAAGCGCAGGCGGAAGGATCAGCGCAGATCGCTGAACTTCTTGCCCTCCGCGACCAGCTTCTCCAGCAGCGCCGCGGGCTTGAACGCATCGCCCATCGTCGCCTGGAACTCCTTCATCTTGGCCAGCACCTTGTCGAGGCCGATGAAGTCGCCGTAGTGCATCGGGCCGCCGCGATAGACCGGCCAGCCATAGCCGTTCACCCACACCACGTCGATGTCGCTCGGACGGATCGCCTTCTTCTCCTCGAGGATCTTCGCGCCCTCGTTGATCATCGGATAGATGCAACGCTCCAGGATCTCGTCGTCCGGAATCGTGCGCGGGTTCTTGCCGCTCTTGGAGACGAAGTCCTTGATGATCTTCTCGGTCACCGGCGAAGGCTTCGCCGCGCGGGTCTCGGGATCGTAGTCGTAATAGCCCGCGCCGGTCTTCTGGCCGCGGCGGTCCGCCTCGCACAGCACGTCGCGGATCGTCTCGCCGTGGCTCTTCTCCTTCACCCAGCCGATGTCGAGGCCGGCGAGGTCACTCATCGCGAACGGTCCCATCGGGAAGCCGAAATCGTAGAGCACGCGGTCGACATCCCACGGCATCGCGCCTTCCAGCACCATCTTCTGCGCCTCGCGTCCGCGTGCGCCGAGGATGCGGTTGCCGACGAAGCCCGGGCAGACGCCGACCAGCACCGCGATCTTGCCGATCGTCTTGGCCAGCTTCATCGAGGTCGCGATCACCGACTTGGACGTATGATCCGCGCGCACGATCTCCAAGAGCTTCATCACATTGGCCGGCGAGAAGAAGTGCAGGCCGATGACCGCTTCCGGACGTTTCGTCACCGACGCGATCTCGTCGATGTTGAGGCCCGAGGTGTTGGTCGCCAGGATCGCGCCAGGCTTGCAGATCGCGTCGAGCCTGGTGAAGATGTCCTTCTTGATGTCCATGCGCTCGAACACCGCCTCGATCACGAGGTCGCAATCGGCCAGCGACGACATGTCGAGCGAGCCGTTGAACATCGCCATCCGCTTGTCGACCTCCGACATCGGGAAGCGGCCGTTCTTGGCGCTGCGCTCGTAATTGCCGCGCACGACCTTCAGGCCGCGGTCGAGCGCGTCCTGCTTGACCTCGACGATGGTCACCGGGATGCCGGCGTTCACGAAGTTCATCGCAATGCCGCCGCCCATCGTGCCGGCGCCGATGATGCCGACCTTCTTGATCGGGATCAGCGGCGTGTCGTCCGGCACGTCCGGAATCTTGTTCGCCTGGCGCTCGGCGAAGAAGTAATAGCGCTGCGCCGCCGAATGCGGGCTCATCATCACTTCGCCGAACAGCTTGCGTTCGACCTTCAGGCCCTCCTCGAACGGCAGGCTCACCGCCGCCTCGATGCACTGGATGTTCGCCTCGGGCGCCTTGAAGCCGCGGAACTTGCGCGCATTGGCTTTCCGGAAATTCGCGAAGATCTCCGGATGGCCCTTGGCCTCTTCGAGCTTCTTGTTGTTGTCGCGCACCTTCACCAGCGGGCGGTTCTCGGCGACGATCTTGCGTGCAAACGCGATCGCGCCGTCCTTCAGCTTGCCTTCCTCGGCGAGCTCGTCGACGAGGCCCATGGCGAGGCATTCCTTGGCGGGCACATGCTGGCCGCTCGTCACCATCTCGAGCGCCTTTTCGACGCCGGCGATGCGCGGCAGGCGCTGCGTGCCGCCCGCGCCGGGCAGGAGGCCCAGATTCACTTCCGGCAGGCCGCAGCGCGCGCTCGGCACCGCGATGCGGTAATGGGCGCAAAGCGCGACCTCGAGGCCGCCGCCCAGCGCCGTGCCGTGGATCGCCGCGATCACCGGCTTGGGCGATTCCTCCATCATGTTCTGCACGTCGAACAACGAAGCGCCGCCCATCGCGCCGCCAAACTCGCTGATGTCGGCGCCGGCGATGAAGGTGCGGCCGTCGCAGATCAGCACGATGGCCTTCACCGCGGGATCGGCGATCGCCGCCTTGAAGCCTTCGAACAGCCCGTCGCGCACCTTGGCCGACAGCGCGTTCACCGGCGGCGAGTTCAGCGTGATGATCCCGATCTCGCCGTCCTTGGAGAAATCGGTAACCGGATTGATGGCCGTCATGGGCGCTCCCTTGTCGTCTTGTGGAAATGGCTTTGCGGCGCACAAAAAATCAGGGCGCAGGCCAAGAGTCGAGTCGTTTCCCGCCGCCGAAGGTGACGCAGCGGCGGTGGGCCCGGTATACTTGGCGGAGCCGGCACAGAAGACGTTTTCCGCGTTGCTCGGCGACCTGTCCGTTGCCGATTTCATCTGGCCCTGCCGCAACGGAACAGGGCTATCGTACCGCCAAAACGGGAGGTCACGATGTCCTACGAACACATCCTCTACGAGGTCGGCGATTCCATCGCCACGATCACGCTCAACCGCCCCGACAAGCTCAACGCCTACACGGCGACCATGGGCGTCGAGCTCGAAGACGCCTTCATTGCCGCGGGCGAGGACGACGCGGTGCGCGTCATCGTCGTGACCGGCGCGGGCCGCGGCTTTTGTGCCGGCGCCGACATCTCCGGCGGTGCGAATGCCTTCGATACGAAGAGTGGTGACACCAAGATGTTCCAGGGCGCGAAACCGCGCCGCTCGGGCGGCGGCTTCGTGCAGGCGATCTACGATTCGAAGAAGCCCTCGATCGCCGCCTTCAACGGCCCCGCCGTCGGCGTCGGCATCACCCTCGCCCTTCCGATGGACATCAAGATCGCATCCAGCGACGCCCGCTTCGGGTTCGTCTTCGCCCGCCGCGGCCTCGTGCCCGAAGCCGGAAGCGCCTGGTTCCTGCCCCGTCTCGTCGGTCTCAATCAGGCCCTGCGCTGGTGCCTCTCCGGCCGTGTCTTCTCGGCGCAGGAAGCCTTCGAGGGAGGTCTCGTCTCCGAAGTCGTCGCGCCCGACCGGCTTCTGCCTCGCGCCCGCGAGATCGCGCGCGAGATGATCGAGAACACCGCGCCCGTATCCGCCGCGCTCACCCGCCATATGCTCTGGCAGTACGGTGCCCAGCCGACACCATTTCCCGTGATGGCCATCGACGGTGCTCTCAGCCTCGAACTCGGTGCCGGTCCTGATGTGAAAGAGGGCGTCGCTGCGTTCCTCGAGAAGCGCAAACCGGAATTCCCGGGTAAGGTGAGCGAAGGGATGCCGCAAAGCTTCAAGCCGGCACCGCGCTGACGAGGGAACACATGCACGCCGAAGGCTTCACCACCGACAAATTCGCCCCGCTCCGCGAAACGTTCGAAGGCAATTTCGCCAGCGGCGCCGACATCGGCGCATCGGTCAGCGTCCGTGTCGGCGACGAGACCGTCGTCGATCTCTGGGGCGGCCACGCCGACGCAGGCCAGACCAAGCTCTGGGTGAAGGACACCATCGTCAACGTCTACTCGACGACCAAGACGATGACGGCACTCACCGCGCTCCTCCTCGCCGACCGCGGCCTGATCGATTTCGGCGCACCGGTCGCGAAGTACTGGCCGGAGTTCGCGCAGGGCGGCAAATCCCGCGTGACCGTGGCGCAGATCATGAGTCACAGCTCCGGCCTCTCCGGCTGGAGGGAGCCCGTCAGCAAACAGGACCTCTACGACTGGGAACGCGCCGTCGAGCTTCTCGCTGCGCAGGAACCGTTCTGGGAGCCCGGCACCGCGTCCGGCTATCACGCCGTCACCATGGGCTTCCTCGTCGGCGAGGTCGTGCGCCGCGTCACCGGCAAATCGCTCGGCACGGTTTTCCGCGAGGAGATCGCTGAGCCGCTCGGCGCCGATTTCTGGATCGGCCTGCCGCCGTCGGAAGATGATCGCGTCGCCGAACTCATCGAGCCGCCCAAAGGCACTGGCCTCGACGCCAATCTCGATGCGCTGAACGAGATCCAGAAGAACTGGATCGTCAACCCGCTGTTCAGCGTCGACGACTCGAAAACCCGGGGCTGGCGCGCCGCCGAACTCGGCGCCTCGAACGGGCAGGGCAATGCCCGTTCCATCGCACTCGTCCACACCATCCTCGCCAATGGCGGCGTCGCAAACGGCAAGCGCTTCATGTCCGAAGCCGGCTGCCGCAAGGCGCTCGAATTGCAGATGGAAGGCACCGACCTGATCCTCGCTCAACCCGCGCGCATAGGTCTCGGCTTCGGACTCGCCAGCGGCATGATGCCCGGCATCAACGACAGCACGATGTTCTGGGGCGGCTATGGCGGTTCGATCGCGATCATCGACATGCAGAACCGCATGTCCTTCGGCTACGCGATGAACAAGATGGCCGGCACGACGATGGGCGACATGCGCGCGCTGGGCCTGTTCACGACCGCGCTGCAGGCGATGAGCGCCACATAGTGCGCAGATCTGCTGCCGGCGAGACAGTGGTGGTGCGCAACATTGCCCGCTCCGACGGCAGCGTGAGCATGGCGGTTCCCACCATTGCGATCCGCGACGACGATGAAATTCTCGCGCTCTACATTCCGGTCGAAACCGTCGCGCTCGACAATTACGCCGTGCCGGATGGCGAGCGCGCCGCCGCTGTCGGTACGCTGCCATCGTCGCGCGGCCGCCGCCATGTCGGGCGCCGCTGGCAGACCTCGATCCTGCGCCTTCACTTGCCAGGCGAGGCGTTCTCGGTCTGGCTGTTTCCGGACGGGCAGGGCGGCGTTGCGTCCTGGTACGGCAATCTCGAAGCGCCTTTCGTCCGCACGCCCATCGGCATCGACATACGCGACCATGCACTCGACGTCGTTGCCGACGGCAAGGGGTGCTGGCGCTGGAAGGACGAAGACGAATTTGCGCGCCGCCTCGAAACCGGAATCGACACTGTCGAACATCAGGCGGCGGTTCGCGCCGCCGGCCAATCGTTCATCGCGCGGCTCGAAACCCGCCACGCGCCGTTCGACATGAGTTGGGAAGACTGGCAGGCACCGGCCCAATGGTTGCCGCGTGATCTGCCTGCCAACTGGCAGGACGATTTCGGAACGCACGCGCGGCTGCGCTAGCCGCGATCAATCGGGACAGTTTGATTGACATACTGTGTGTAGCTATGTATCGTGCTTCCTACAGTAAGTGGAGCGCATGCAGAAGAACTCGCCGGATGTCGCCTTTAGGCTCGAGCAGGAATTACGCCGCGGCGTCTTGATGCTGGCGGTGCTCTCGCAGCTCAGGAAAGACCAGTACGGCTATTCGCTTCGCCAGCTGCTCGATGCCAAGGGTATGGCGATAGAAGAGGGCACGCTCTACCCGCTGCTGCGCCGGATGGAGGAACAGGGCCTCCTGCACAGCGAATGGAAGATCGAGGACGGTCCGCCGCGCCGCTACTACCGTCGCAGCAGGGATGGCGAAAAGATCTATCGCGGCCTCGCAACGCAGTGGCGCGGCCTCGTCGCAACCGTGGAAGGGTTGATGGAGGAGAGCAAATGAGCAGGGCATTCGACATCATCGAAAGCTATGTCATCGACGTCGCGGCCTGCCTGCCGCGTGCTCAGCGCGCCGATGTCGCCGCCGAGCTGCGCTCGCTCCTGCGCGAAGAGATCGGCGCCGATACGCCGGAGAACGAGGTGATTGCGCGTCTGCGCGCCTTCGGCAGGCCGGCCGACGTCGCAGCCCGGTACCATCCGCCCTACACCTTGATCGAATCGACCGACACGCGCGGTTTTGTACTGGCGGCTGTCATCGGCGCACTTCTCATCCCCCCTGCGAACCAACGCCTGCCGCTGTCCGTGGACCAGAACACCGCTTCGATCTTCTTTCTGGCGTGGCTCGGCGCATTGCTGTTGCTGTTCGCGGCCAAGAGCTGGGCCTTTCGCCGCTGGCCCTCGCTTTCCCGATGGAACCCCACGCGGCTGCGGGACTACGATGCCGTCCGCATGATCGAACAAATTCCGATCGTCGCTATCCTGGTGTTTTACGAGGCGGCGTATCTCATGCCGGCAACCGTGATCGGCGCGCTCTCCGGCGGCAATATTCCTGCGGGCGTTCTCGATTACACCGCGGATTTCCTGAATCCGATCCGCATGTGGTGGTTCGCGCTGTTCGGCTTCGCGCTCATCGTCCTGGAAGCGGCCATGATCGCGCGGGGCCGCTGGTCGCGCGTCACGCGCACGCTGGAGATCGTGCTCTTCCTGCTCGCAGGAACGCAGCTCGGCTGGCATGCGAGCTATGGCGACATCTTCGCGAATGTGCAGGCGGAGCACGGCGCACGAATGGCCTTCCAGCTCCTGGGCGCCGCATTCGTTCTGACGGCCGTGCTCAAGATCTATCGCGAGTGGCGGCGCCTGCCGCCGCTGGAAGCTGTTTCCGTCGCGGCCTAGAGCCGTTCCAGGAAAAGTGTGTAGCGGTCTTCCGTCCGGAACCGCGACAAATCAAAAAGCTGGAGCATTTTTCGCGATTCGAAGAAACGTGAAAATGCTCGAGGGCTCAATACGGCCGGCGCGGCGCGTTCTCTTCCAGCTCGCGCGTGATGCCGAGGGCGAGGTCGCAGACGTAGGGGTTCGTCTTCCGCTCCCACCCGAACGTCGACATCTGTCCGTGTCCCGGCACGAAATGCATCTCGTCGCCGAGTGGCCACAGCCTTTGGGTGATCGAGTCCACGAGCTGCTGGTGATTGCCGCCGGGAAAATCCGTGCGCCCAACCGAGCCGGCGAACAGCACGTCGCCGACGAACGCGACCTTCACGCCCGCGTGATAGAACACGACATGCCCCGGCGTATGGCCCGGGCAGTGCCGCACGCCCAGCGTCGCCTCGCCCACCGTCACCGCGTCGTTGTCCTCGAGCCAGCGGTCCGGCGTGCAGTTCTCCGCATCGGGAAAGCCCGGCCGCTTGGCATTGCGGCCCAGCTCGTTCAGCAGGAAGGCGTCGCCCTTGTGCGGCCCTTCGATCTTCACGCCGAATTCCCGCGCCAGCTTTGCCGCGCCGCTGGCATGGTCGAGATGGCCATGGGTCAGCAGGATTTTCTCCAGCGTCACCCCTTCGCGCGCCAGCGCCGCCTTCAACACGCCCAGATCCCCGCCCGGATCGACGAACGCTCCCCGCATGGTGCGCGTACACCACACCAGCGAGCAATTCTGCTGGTAGGGCGTTACCGGGAGGATGGCGGCCTTGATCGGGGTCTCGGACATGCCATTTCAGATAAAGGGAAGCGTCCCGGCCGTCCACAGAGCAGGCATGGTCTGTGGATATCTGGGCCGATCCTGTGGGTAGGCATCTATATCTTGACGCCTGAAACTTAATTACGCGCTGTTCACTGGCCGGAGCGTATCTCCGGTGCAACAAGATGCGGGAAAGAGCCCTTAAGGGCTGGAAGAATCAGGCAGATTTCTGGTGCGCTAACCATGCTGCTGCTAGTTTGCGTAGGACCGAAAGGTTGAGTGGGATTGGAATTGCCATGACGGGGATGCTCCGCCGCGCACTCTGCGCCGTTGCGGGCACGCTTGCCTTCGCAAGCGTGGTGCATGCCGCTGCGCCCACGGCTTCGCCCTTGCAGGCCGCCGCTTCGATGTCCGATGCCGACTCCATCGACTTCTCCGCTGCCCGACTGATGGATGTGATCTCATCGGGGCCGCCGCCGACGCGCCGGCTTCCGGTCGCTTCCTCCGTGTCCGGCATCGCACAGCTTGGCGGCATGACCGTCAGCATGGGCAACAGGATCGACCTTGCCGGCGACGTCACGCCAATCGAAGCCTCGGATACCCATGACGCCGGGCTGTTCTCAGCCGCCTCCGCTTCCAGCGGTTACGACGTCCTCACCGCCGGCGGTTCCGCGTTCAACATTTCGAGCGCCCTGGACTCGGGATTGAACGTGAATGTCAGTTTCGCCTCCCTGGCGCCCGGCATCTCGAATTACGCAATGACGACCGGCGACGCCTTGTGGCGCATGTCCGGCGATGCGGTGCCTTATGTTCGCCGCGGCGCGCAGTCGTTCAGCGCGGGTCTGTCCTGGGACATCAACGACTGGGCCGAACTCGGTTTCGCCGGCACCCAGACGGTGGAGAGCAATGGCCTGCTCGGCAATCCAGCGCCCGGCATCAACGCGACAACCGCCTCGCTTGGCGTCTCTGCGAAGCTCCGCCTTGGCAATGGCTGGGTGACGACCGCTTCCTATAGCGAGGGCGTGACGCAACTCGATCTGCGGCCGGGTGGCCGCATTGGCGCGCTTCCGTTCGACTCGATGCACAGCCGCACCTATGGCATCGCCATCGCCAAGAACGGCCTCTTCGGCGACGATGCGCTCGGCCTGGCTGTGTCGCGTCCTGCGCTCGGCGGGATCGGCGGCGAGTTCGTTACGCTTTCCGGTCCATCGGGCTGGCCGGCGGCCTTTGCGGCGCGCGGTCAGCGGCTGGAGAATACGGCTCCCGAAACCGATGTCGAAATCGGCTATGTCACCACCTTCATGGACGGTGCCGTCGCGCTGCAGACCAATGCGGCATTCCAGATGAACTACGCCGGCCAGTACGGCTCCAACGCCGTCTCGCTGCTGTCCCGCGCCCGGATCAAGTTCTGACGCGGCGCAGCCTCAAGGACGGCGCAAAGCCGCGCCCGGTTTTTTCCTTCCTCGCCTTCGTTTTCGGACTTCTGGCCGCTCTCGGCCTCGATGCTTTCTGGATCGAGCCGGCAAGTCTCGTGGTCGTGCCGCATGTCGTCGCAGTTCCGCTGCCGCTCTCCGACCTGCGCATCGCGGTGATCGCCGACCTTCACGCCGGTGCTCGCTTCGTCGACAGCGACAAGATTCGCCGGGTCGTCGCTCTCGCCAATGCCGCGGCGCCCGATCTCATACTGCTCGCCGGCGATTACACCGGCCGGCGTCCGGACCAGCCGCGCTACATGACGCCCGAGGCGATCGCGCGCGCCCTCTCGCCGCTTCATGCCCGGCTCGGCGTCTTTGCGGTTCTCGGCAATCATGACGAGTGGCAGGATGGCCCGCGTTTTGCCGCTGCCCTTCGCGCCGCCGGCATTGCGGTGCTGGAGAACGACACACGCCGCATCGAGGCGCCACACGGCCCGCTCTTTCTTGTCGGCATCGGCGACGCCGCCTCCGGCCACGCCGACCCGTCACGCGCTCTCGCTCATGTCCCGAAGGACGCGCAGGCGCTCTGCTTCACCCACTCGCCCGATACCTTTCCGGTGTTGCCGCGTACTTGTGCGCTGACGATCGCCGGCCATACCCATGGCGGGCAGGTGGCCCTGCCATTTCTTGGCCGCCTCATCGTCCCTTCGCGCTACGGCCAGCGCTACGCGGCCGGTATCGTTCGTGAAAACGGGCATGTCCTGTTTGTTTCCACCGGTATCGGCACCTCGATCCTGACTGTGCGATTTCGCGTGCCGCCGGAAATCAGCCTGCTCGAACTCCGCTGAAGATTGTTCGACGCCCCGATTCCCGCCGCACAAATCCCCTTGGCAGTCAGGGATAATAGGCGCAGGATGTCGCAGCACGGATCGAAGAATCCGGTTGGGAGGTCATATGGCTCTTGTTCACGACAGCGGCCATCGGTCGAAAGACCTGTCGGTTTGCGGACTGGCGCTGGTTATTCTCGCGATCATCGCGGTCGCGGTGCCCGTGTTGCAGTGGACCGTAAACATGCTGTTCGGACTCGTCTGAACAGCGTACGGCCTTACGACATAATTCAAAGGCCCGTTTCCCAACGGCCGCGCACCTGATATTGCCTTGCACCCTGGGGATGGCCGGCGTGATCGCGCCGGCGTGCAGATTTTTATTTTGTCCGGATTCCAGAATGCCCCTCCCAGCCAACAGGCTCGTTGCCCTCGTATCGGTTGTCTTCACCTGTGCCTTGCTCGCGGCCTGCGGCGGCGATGCGCCGCCCAAGCGTCCGCCGCCCGAAGTCGGCGTGGTGACGCTCAAGGCGCAGCCTGCCACGCTCACGACGACGCTTCCGGGACGCACCGAATCCTATCGCGTCTCCGATGTCCGCCCGCAGGTCAGCGGCGTCGTGCTCAGGCGCTTCTTCGTCGAGGGCGGCCTGGTGAAGGCCGGCGAGCCGCTCTACCAGATCGATCCGGCGCCGTTCATCGCCGCCTACGACAATGCCAAGGCGACACTGGCCGCGGCGCGCTCCAAGGCCGAACGCTACACCGCCCTGCTGCACCAGAACGCCATTGCCCGTCAGGACTATGACGATGCCCAGGCCGCTTATCTCGTCGCCAAGGCGAATGCCGACACTGCGCGGATCAATCTCACCTATACAAAAGTGCTCGCGCCGATCTCCGGCCGCATCGGCCGCTCCTCGGTAACCGAAGGTGCGCTTGTCACAGCGGATCAGACGACCGCGCTCGCCACCATCCAGACGCTCGATCCGATCTACGTCGACATCAACCAGTCGGCTGCGGAATTGCTCAACCTCAAGCTCGCCGTCCAGGGCGGCCGCCTCACCCAGGATGCGCCGGCCGTGGCCCGCGTCAGCCTCACGCTCGACAACGGCACGCCCTATCCGACCGAGGGCAAGCTGGAGTTCAGCGAGGTCACGGTCGATCCCGCCACCGGTGCGGTGACCTTGCGCGCCCTCTTCGCCAATCCCGACGGCATCCTTCTGCCGGGAATGTTCGTGCGCGCGCTTGTCATCGAAGGCACCAGGCCGAACGCGATCCTCGCGCCGCAGCAGGCCATCGGCCGCACCGAGAAGGGCGAGCCCACCGCCTATGTCGTGGATGCCAAGGGCATCGCGCGTCTCCACGTGCTCAAGATCGGCCAGGCCATCGGCAGCAAGTGGCTGGTGCAGGATGGCCTCAGGGCGGGCGACCGCCTGATCGTCGAAGGTTTGCAGAAGGTGCAGGCGGACCAGCCGGTGCATGCCGTGCCGGCGGGCTCGAAGCCGGACCACGCCTGATGGGCCTTTCGCAATTCTTCATCGAGCGTCCGGTCTTCGCCTGGGTTATCGCGATCATCATTGCGATGGCCGGCGTGCTCGCCATCAACGTGCTGCCGATCACGCAATACCCGTCTATCGCGCCGCCGGCCGTCACCATCGTCGCGACCTATCCCGGCGCCGATGCACAGACCGTGCAGAATTCCGTCACCCAGGTGATCGAGCAGCAGCTTACCGGCGTCGACAATCTGCTCTACTTCTCGTCGAGCTCCAGCTCGTCCGGCCAGGTCCAGATCACGGCGACCTTCGCGCCCGGCACCAATCCCGACATCGCCCAGGTCCAGGTCCAGAACAAGGTGCAGCAGGCGCTGCCCACGCTGCCGCAGCAGGTCCAGCAGGCCGGCATCACCGTGCTCAAGTCGCAGACGAGCTTCCTGCTCGTCGTCGCGCTCTATGACGACAGCGGCCGCTACACCAACATCGATATTTCCGACTTCATCGCCTCGAAGCTGCAGGACCCGATTTCGCGCGTCTCCGGCGTCGGTCAGGTTCAGGTCTTCGGTTCGCCCTATGCGATGCGCATCTGGCTCGATCCTTTCAAGCTGAACAGCTTCGGCCTCACGCCGTCCGACGTGCAGGCAGCGATCCTCGCCCAGAACGTGCAGGTCTCCGCCGGCGAGATCGGCGCCCAGCCGGCCGTTCCGGGCCAGGAGCTCGACGCCACCGTCACCGCGCAGTCGCGCCTCGAGACACCGGAGCAGTTCCGCGAGATCGTGCTCAAGAGCGACGCGGGCGGCGCCATCGTCCGCCTCAAGGATGTCGCGCGGGTCGAACTCGGCGCCCAGAACTACACCGTCGTCAGCCGCATGAACGGCCATCCGGCGGCCGGTCTCGCGATCCAGCTCGCACCGGGCGCCAACGCGCTCACCACCGCCGATGCGGTGAAGGCCCGGGCACAGCAGCTCTCCTCGACCTTCCCGCCGGGCGTCAAGCTCGCCTTCCCGGTCGACAACACCACCTTCATCCGCATCTCAATCCAGGACGTGATCAAGACGCTGATCGAGGCGACGCTGCTCGTCGTCATCGTGATGTTCATCTTCCTCCAGCACTGGCGCACCACGCTCGTGCCGGCGGTCGCGGTGCCGGTGGTCCTGCTCGGCACCTTCGGCGTCCTCGCCGCCTTCGGCTATTCGATCAACACGCTGACGCTGTTCGCGCTCGTCCTCGCCATCGGTCTCCTCGTCGACGACGCCATCGTCGTGGTCGAGAACGTCGAACGCGTCATGCGCGAAGAAGGGCTTCCGCCCAAGGAAGCCACCAAGAAGTCGATGACCGAGATCACCAGCGCGCTGATCGGCATCGCCCTGGTGCTCAGCGCAGTGTTCCTGCCGATGGCTTTCTTCGGCGGCTCGACCGGCGTCATCTATCGCCAGTTCTCCGTCACCATCGTCGCGGCGATGGTGCTCTCCGTCACCGTCGCGCTGATCCTGACGCCGGCGCTCTGCGCCACGCTTTTGAAGCCGATCCCGAAAGACCGGCCGGCCCATGGCCGCTTCTTCACCTGGTTCAATACGACCTTCGAATACGGCGTCGCGCGCTATCGCGAGCTTCTCGAACGCTTCCTCGGCTGGGTGCGTCCGGCCCTGGTGATCTACGTCCTTATCGTCGTCGCGCTGGTGTTCCTCTTCACCCGCCTGCCGACCGCCTTCCTGCCGGAAGAGGACCAGGGCACCGTGCTCACCATCATCACCCTGCCGGTAGGCGCCACGCAGTCGCGCACCCTCGACGTCGCCAAGCAGGTCGAGCACTACTATCTGACCGACGAAGCGAAAAACATGCAGACCCTGTTCATCGTCGCCGGCTTCTCCACCGCCGGCCAGGGCCAGAACACCGCGCTTGCCTTCGGCCATCTGCGCGACTGGAGCGATCGTCCGGGCAGCGAGAACCGGGCGCAGGCCATCGTCCAGCGCGCCCTGAAGAAATTCAGCACCATCCGAGACGCGCAGATCTTCGCCCTCGTGCCGCCCGCGGTTCAGGAACTCGGCCAGTCCTCCGGCTTCGACGTCGAGATGGAGGATCGCGGCAATCTCGGACATGACGGCCTGATGAAGGCGCGCGCCCAGTTCCTCCAGCTTGCCGCGCGCGATCCGCTGCTCTCGGCGGTCCGCCCCAACGGTCTCGACGACACGCCGCAGCTCCACATCGACATCGACCGCGACAAGGCCTCCGCGCTCGGCGTGCCGCTTTCCACCATCAACGCGACGCTGAGTGCCGCCTGGGGCGGGCTCTACGTCAACGACTTCATCGACCGCGGCCGCGTCAAGCGCGTCTACATGCAGGCGGACGCGCCCTATCGCATGCTGCCCGACGACCTCTATCGCTGGTATGTGCGCGGCAATGACGGCTCGATGGCGCCGTTCTCCTCCTTCGCGGATTTCCGCTGGACCGTCGGCCCGGCCAAGCTCGAACGCTTCAACGGCCTCGGTTCGATCGAGATCCAGGGCTCGCCCGCACCCGGACAAAGCTCCGGCGCCGCCATGGACGAGGTCGAGCGCCTGTTCCAGAAACTGCCCAAAGGCGTCGGCCTCGAATGGACCGGGTTGTCCTATCAGGAGCGTCAGGCCGGATCGCAGACCTATCTGCTCTATGGCATCTCCGTGCTGGTGGTGTTCCTGCTGCTCGCCGCGCTCTACGAAAGCTGGTCGATCCCGCTTTCGGTGATGCTCGTGATCCCGCTCGGCATCATCGGCGCGATTCTCGCGGCGACCCTGCGCGGACTTTACAACGACATCTATTTCCAGGTCGGCCTGCTGACCACGATGGGATTATCCGCCAAGAACGCCATCCTGATCGTCGAATTCGCCGTCGATGCCCAAAAGCGCGGCATGGGCATACGCGACGCGGCGCTCGCCGGCGCGCGCCTGCGGCTCCGGCCGATCCTGATGACTTCGCTGGCCTTCATCGCCGGCGTGCTGCCGCTCGCCCTCGCCAATGGCGCCGGCGCCGCCAGCCAGAACGACATCGGCACCGGCGTGATCGGCGGCATGCTGTCCGGCATGGTGCTCTCGATCTTCTTCGTGCCGCTGTTCTACGACGTGGTCCGGCGCCGTCTGACCGACCGGCGCAGCGCTCCGGCGGCCTGAACCGCTTTCCGCTAGACACGGGCGCGGCGCCGCGTATGTATGCGCTCGTCCGCGCGGGTCCGCACCCGCAGAACCGAGGAACTTCGACGCCATGGCCGGTCCAGAATTCGTCTATGTGATGAAAGGTCTCTCGAAGACCTATCCCGGCGGCAAGCAGGTGCTGAAGGACATCTGGCTGTCCTTCTATCCGGGCGCGAAGATCGGCATCGTCGGCGTCAACGGCGCCGGCAAGTCCACGCTGATGAAAATCATGGCCGGCCTCGACAAGGACTTCACCGGCGAGGCCTGGGCCGCCAAAGGCGTCCGCATGGGCTATCTCCCCCAGGAGCCGCAGCTCGACGCTTCGAAGAACGTCCGCGACAACGTGATGGAAGGCGTCGCCGCCAAGAAGGCGCTGGTCGACCGCTACAACGAACTCGCCTCGAACTACTCCGACGAGACCGCCGACGAGATGGCCAGGCTCCAGGACGAAATCGAGGCGCAGGGCCTCTGGGATCTCGACAGCCAGGTCGATCAGGCGATGGATGCGCTGCGTTGCCCCGAAGGCGATGCCGAGGTCGACAAGCTCTCGGGCGGCGAGCGCCGCCGTGTCGCGCTCTGCAAGCTCCTGCTCGATGCACCCGATATCCTGCTCCTCGACGAGCCGACCAACCATCTCGATGCCGAGTCCGTCGAATGGCTCGAGAAGACGCTGCGCGAGTACAAGGGCTGCATCATCCTCGTCACCCACGACCGCTATTTCCTCGACAACGTCACCGGCTGGATCCTCGAGCTCGACCGCGGCAAGGGCATCCCGCACGAAGGCAATTACTCCTCCTTCCTCGTCGTGCAGGAAAAGCGCCTGCGCCAGGAAGGCGCCGAGGAAGCGGCGCAGGAACGCGCCATCGCCGCCGAACGCGAATGGATTCAAAAATCGCCGAAGGCCCGCCAGGCCAAATCCAAGGCACGTATCAACGCGTACGAAGAGCTTGTCGCCAAGAGCAACGAACAGCGCGTCGTCACCAACCAGATCATAATTCCGGTCGCCGAGCGCCTCGGCAGCGTGGTGATCGAGGCGGAAGGCCTCGCCAAGGGTTACGGCGACCGGCTGCTCTACGAAAACGTGAACTTCAAGCTCCCGCCCGGCGGCATCGTCGGCGTTATCGGCCCCAACGGCGCGGGCAAGACGACGCTGTTCCGCATGCTCACCGGCCAGGAGAAGCCCGACGCCGGCACGTTGCGCGTCGGTCCCACGGTGCAGCTCGGCTATGTCGATCAAAGCCGCGACGCGCTCGATCCCAACAAGACGGTGTGGCAGGAGATCAGCGACGGTCTCGACGTGCTGGAACTCGGCAACAAGCGCACGATGAACTCCCGCGCCTATGTCGGCGCCTTCAACTTCAAGGGCGGTGACCAGCAGAAAAAGGTCGGCCAGCTCTCCGGCGGCGAGCGCAACCGCGTCCATCTCGCCAAGATGCTGAAATCCGGCGCCAATCTCCTCCTGCTCGACGAACCGACGAACGATCTCGACGTCGACACGCTGCGCGCGCTCGAAAGCGCGCTGGAAGAATTCGCCGGCTGCGCGATGATCATCAGCCACGACCGCTGGTTCCTCGACCGCATCGCGACCCACATGATGGCCTTCGAAGGCGACAGCCATGTCGAATGGTTCGAGGGCAACTACCAGGACTACGAAGCCGACAAGAAACGCCGCCTCGGCATCGACGCCGACCAGCCCCACCGGATCAAGTACAAGCGGTTTGCGCGGACGTAAGGTCAAATCCGCGAGACCAGTTCCCAAGGAGGCTGGCTGGTCACGCCATCTCTGGGCCTCCCGGCGCCGATATGACGCAAATGATAATCGCCATTTGACCGGCTTTCGGGCTTATAGCCTCCCCATGGCAAGCCTGATTACCCGTCGCCACACCCGCACCCTGCGGGTCTATTCCCGCCGCTGGCAGCGCCGCCTGATCTTCATGGTCGGCGGTCTCGTGGTCGGTCTTGCCGCCGTCGGTCTCGCCGTTGCCGCCGACAAGATGCAGGACCTGTTCAAGGCGATGGATGGGCGCTGGCCCTATGCGCCGCTCCTCGTCACGCCGCTCGGCTTCGGCATCGCGGTCTATCTCGCCACGCGCTACTTTCCGAACACGCAGGGTTCGGGCATTCCGCAGGCGATCGCCGCCCGCAGCCTGAAGGAACCCAAAGACCGCGACCGCCTCGTCGGCCTCAACGCCGCCATCGGCAAGGTGCTGCTCACCACCTTCGGGCTTCTTGTCGGCGCCTCCAGCGGGCGCGAGGGTCCCACCGTCCAGGTCGGCGCTTCGGTGATGTATCTGATCGGAAGGCTGACGCCGCGGCGCCAGCCCGGGCTCATCCTCGCCGGCGCCGCCGCCGGTGTCGCCGCGGCGTTCAACACGCCGCTCGCCGGTATCGTCTTCGCCATCGAGGAAATGAGCCGCAGCTTCGAAGTGCGCGCCAGCGGCCTCATCATCGGCGCGGTGATCCTCGCCGGTCTGACCGCGCAGGCGATCCTCGGCGACTACACCTATTTCGGCCACACCACCGCGTCACTGCCCATCGGCACGGCTTGGATGGCGGTGCCGCTCTGCGGCGTGATCGGCGGGCTCAGCGGTGCCTTCTTCTCGCATCTCATTGTTGCGCTGCCGTCCACATTGCCGAAGAAGGCTGCGGAATGGTGCAAGGCCAACCCGGTCTTCTTCGCCGTCGCCTGCGGCCTCGGCGTCGCGATCTGCGGCTTGCTGAGTGGCGGCGCGGTGTTCGGAACGGGTTATGAGAATGCCCGCGCGGTTCTGCACCATGACGGCACGGTGCCGCTCGAATTCGCGCCGCTGAAGCTCCTCGCGACCGCGCTCTCGACGGTCAGCGGCATACCGGGCGGCATCTTCTCGCCTTCGCTCGCGGTCGGCGCGGGCATCGGCGCCGATATCGCGCGGCTGTTCCACCATCCCGACCCGGGACCGATCATCCTGCTCGGCATGGTCGCCTATTTCACCGGCGTGGTGCGCGCGCCGATCACCGGCTTCGTCATCGTTTCGGAGATGTCGGGCGATCATGGCATGCTCGCCGCGCTGATGACGACGGCGCTGATCGCCGATGGCTGCGCGCGCTTCGTCAGCAAGGAAGGCGTCTATCACATCCTCGCCCGGCGCTTCGGCGCGCCGGCGCACTGACCCTTCGCCCTGAAGACTCGTGTTGGCGAGGCTTTGGGTTGGCGGGCAGCCCGCCAACGCCTACCTATAAGACTTCGCCAGGTCGCCCAGATGCTTGATCAGCGCCTGGATATTCCCGCCATTCTGGCCGAGGAAAGAGCTGAACTGGTCGCGCTCCTCGAGCGCCAGCCAGATGCCGCCGACCGAGAAGTCCACCACCACCAGCTTGCCGTTGTCCGACAGCACGCGGAAATCGACTTCGAGCGGCTGCTGGCCGCTGTGATCGTTGGGATCGACCATCTGGGTCTGCACCACGACGTCGCCCGGCGCGCGCTCGATCGAGCCGGTCACGCGCAGGCTCTGGCCCGAATACTTCGAGAAGTAGGACTGGTAGACCGCGATGGCGTAGCCCTGGAACGCCTGTGCGAAGGCGTCCTGCTCCTGCGGGCTCGCCGTGCGGCGATACTGGCCGAGGGTGAAGTTCGCGATCCGCTTCATGTCGGTCAGGCCGAGGATGAAGCCCTGGAACTGCTCGCGCTTCTGCTCGGCCGAGAGGCCCTTGTTGTTCAGGATCGCGAGGCCCTTCTGCACATTGGACTGCACAAAACCTTCGGCGGCAGGCGCAGCCGATGCGGCCGGCGCCAGTGCGAAGGTCGCCAGCCCGAGCGTCAGCGCCAGGAAGGCGCGACGCGCCAGCAGGAAAAGCTTCGGTGTCGTCTCAGGCATCGAAATCCCCAAAAGAACAGTAACGCATGAAACCGATTGGAGCGCCCGGTTGTGGCAAACTCGTGGCGCGCCCGTTCAGAAGTCCGGCAGGTCGGCGGTATCCGGTCTCCCGTTGCGAATTTCGGCGTTGCGCATCTGCCTGTAAAGGCTGCGCAGCGACGCATAGTAATCCACAGAACTGCGCTGGATACCCTGGACGGTCGAATATGTCTGTCCGCGCAGATCCAGCAGCGTAAAGTAATAGCGTCCCGCATCCCACCAGATGTGCTGCTTGAGCGGCACCTGGTTCCATGGGTCGATGACGAGCGCATCGACCAGCAGCCCGGTCGCATCGCGCGGCGGCTGCGGTCCGAAAAATGGAAGAATCATGTACGGACCCTCGCCGACTCCATACACAGCGAGCGTCTGTCCGAAATCCTCACCGTGGCCGGGGACATGCCAGTGCCGCGTCGCCGGGTCGAAGAACCCGCCCAGTCCCACGGTCGAATTGAGCGTGAAACGCTCCAGGGTCTGCGCCGCGCGCCGGGGCTCGCCTTGCAGCACGTCGTTCACGAACACTGTCGGCGCGGCGATATTCTGCAGGAAGTTGTGCACCATCTTCCGTCCGCTATCGCCGACCAGCATGAAATAGATGCCGACGGTCGGGATGACGAAGTAGTGGTCGATCTTGCCGTTGAGTTTCAGGACCTCGCGGTTGGTCGGTTCCCAGGGATCGTTGTTGGCGATCATCTCGGGCGTCGGCGTCGAGCAGCCGGCAAGCACCGCCGCCAGCAGCCCGACAGCCATCAGTCTGGAAATGCGCATGGTCCCCCCGGATTTGCCACTATAATGGGCTTCGTGACGGTCGTAACACGCCCCGTTTGCATTCCCATATAAAGATATGTTTATATGTTCCGGAGATGGAAACGCTTGTCACCATGCTGCGCGCCGCGGGCGATCCGACCCGGCTGCGCCTGCTTCTGCTGCTGCGCCAGGCCGAGCTGACGGTCAGCGAGCTGGTCGAGATCGTCGGCCAGTCCCAGCCGCGGGTCTCGCGCCATCTGAAGCTCCTCACCGAGGCCCATCTGATCGAGCGCTTCAAGGAAGGCAGCTGGGTGTTCTACCGCGCCGCCGACCGGGGGCAGGGGGCAGAGCTCGGCGCCGCCATCGCGTCCATCGCGACGCCGGATGAGCTCGGCACGGATTCCAAGCGTCTCACCGCCGTGCGCGAAGCGCGCGCTGCCGAGGCTGCGGCCTTCTTCAAGGCCAACGCCGCCGAGTGGGAGCGCATCCGCGCCCTCCATGCGCCCGACAAGGATGTCGAGGCCGCCATCGTCCGCCATATCGCGCAGCATCCGATGGATTCGCTGCTCGATGCCGGCACCGGGACCGGCAGCATGCTCGAATTGCTCGCGCCCCATGTGAAACGCGCCGTCGGCGTCGACGTCTCGCCCGAGATGCTCGCCATCGCGCGCGACCGCCTCGCGCGTGCCGGCATCCATCACGCCCAGGTCCGTCTCGGCGACACCTTCCGCCTGCCATTCCCGAACGGGTCGGCGCTGCAAGGTTTCGACGCCGTGCTGTTCCACCAGGTCCTGCACTATCTCGACGACCCCGGCGCTGCCGTGCTCGAAGCCGCGCGCGTGATGCGCGCCGGCGGCCGTTTGCTCATCGCCGACTTCGCGCCCCACGAGATGGAATTCCTGCGCACCGACTATGCCCATCGCCGTCTCGGCTTCTCCGATCGCGAAGTGCAGGGCTGGTTCACCGCCGCGCGCCTGAAGCCGCTCGCCAGCGAAGCCATCGCCGCCGGCCCCGACAAGCTCACCGTCAAGCTCTGGCTCGCCAAGTCGGCCACCAACGCGAAAGCAGAAGCCGCATGAGCCTCCGAGAGCTCGTTTCCGAACGCCGCCCGCTCACCGTCTCCTTCGAATTCTCGCCGCCGAAGACCGAGGAAGCGGAAGAGAATCTGTGGAAGGCGATCCGCCGTCTCGAACCGCTGCAGCCCAGCTTCGTCTCGGTGACCTATGGCGCCGGCGGTTCGACCCGCGAGCGCACCCACGCCACCGTCAAGCGCATCGTCGACGAGACGACGCTGAAGCCTGCGGCCCATCTCACCTGCGTCGGCCATCCCAAGGCGGAGATCGAGGAGATCCTCCACGGCTATTGGGATGCCGGCATCCGCCACATCGTCGCCTTGCGCGGCGACATGCCCGACATGCAGGGACCCTACAGTCCGCATGCCGAAGGCTTCCGTTCCACGCCGGAGCTGATCGCCGGCATTCGCGCCGTCGCCCCGTTCGACATCTCGGTCTCGTTCTATCCCGAAAAGCATCCGGACTCGCCCTCGCTCGATCACGACGTCGATCTCCTGAAGAAGAAGGTCGATGCCGGCGCCACCCGCGCCCTCGGTCAGTTCTGCTTCGACAGCGACATCATCAGCCGCTTCCGCGACAAGGCGGTTGCCGCGGGTATCTCTGTTCCGGTCGTGCCGGGCATCATGCCGACCACCGGCTTCCGCGGCATCGAGCGCATGTCGGCGAAGGCCGGCGCCAGCGTTCCGGCATGGCTCGCGCGCGCCTATAAGGGCCTCGACGACGACCTCGAGACCCGCCGCATCGTGGCCGCCGCCGTTCTCGCCGAACAGGTGCAGGAGCTGCGCGCCCGCGGCTTCGACCAGTTCCACTTCTACACGCTCAACCAGGCCAACCTGTCCTATGCCGCCTGCCGGATCATGGGCTTGGAGCCGAAGGACCTGTCATGAACCGCGCCGCCCGACTGAACTGGCTCCATCAGGAAGCCCGTAAGCGCATCCTCTTGCTCGATGGCTCCTGGGGCGTCCTGATCCAGACCTACAAGCTCGGCGAAGACGATTTCCGCGGCGAGCGTTTCGGCAATCACGGCCATGAGCTGAAGGGCAACAACGACCTGCTCACGCTCACCCGCCCCGACATCATCCGCGAGATCGGCAACCGATATCTCTCCGCCGGCGTCGATTTCCTCGAGACCAACACCTTCACCTCGACCGAAAGCAGCCAGGCCGATTACGGCCTCGAGCATCTCGTCGGCGAATTGAACTTCGAAGGCGCGCGCCTCTGCCGCGAGTTGTGCGATTCCGCCTCCACCGCCGACCGTCCGCGCCTTGTTGCCGGTGTGCTCGGCCCCACCAACCGCTCCGCCGGCATCTCGCCCAACGTCAACGATCCCGCTTTCCGCAACATCACCTTCGACGATCTGCGTCGCACCTATAAAGAAGCCGCGCTCGGTCTGATCAAGGGCGGCTCCGACGTGCTGATGATCGAAACCATCTTCGACACGCTGAACGCCAAGGCCGCGATCTTCGCGATCGAGGAAGCTTTCGCCGAAGCGGGCGAGCGTCTTCCCATCTGGATCAGCGGCACGATCACCGATCTCTCCGGCCGCACGCTCACCGGCCAGACGCCGGAGGCGTTCTACAACTCCGTGCGCCACGCCAATCCCTTCGCCGTCGGCCTCAACTGCGCCCTCGGCGCGAAGGAGCTGCGCCCCTACATCGCCGAACTCGCCAACGTCGCGGAGACGCTGGTCAGCGCCCATCCCAATGCCGGCCTGCCGAACGAATTCGGCGGCTACGACGATACGCCCGAACATATGGGCGAACTGATCGAGGAATTTGCCCGCTCCGGTCTCGTGAACATCGTCGGCGGCTGCTGCGGCACGCGGCCCGAGCACATCACCGAATTCGGCCGCGTCATCAAGGACGTCGCGCCGCGCCGGATTCCGGAAAAGCCGAAATATATGCATCTCTCCGGCCTGGAGCCGTTCACGCTCACGCCGGACCTCAACTTCGTCAATGTCGGGGAGCGCACCAACATCACCGGCTCGGCCAGGTTCCGCAAGCTGATCGCCGCCAACGACTACGAGGCCGCGCTCGAGGTCGCACGCAGCCAGGTCGAGAACGGCGCCCAGATCATCGACATCAACATGGACGAAGGCCTGATCGATTCCGAAGCGGCGATGACGCGCTTCGTCAATCTGATCGCCGGCGAACCCGACATCGCCAAGGTCCCGCTGATGATCGACAGCTCCAAATGGAGCGTCATCGAGGCCGGCCTCAAATGCTGCCAGGGCAAGGCAATCGTCAATTCAATCTCGCTGAAGGAAGGCGAAGAGGCCTTCATCGAGCGCGCCCGCGAAGTCATGCGTTTCGGCGCCGCCGTCGTCGTCATGGCCTTCGACGAGACCGGCCAGGCCGATACCGAGGACCGCAAGGTCGATATCTGCAAGCGCGCCTACGACATTCTCGTCCACAAGGTCGGCTTCCCGCCCGAAGACATCATTTTCGATCCCAACATCTTCGCCGTCGCCACCGGCATCGAGGAGCACAACGACTACGGGCGCGCCTTCATCGACGCGACGCGCCGCATCCGCGAAGCCTGTCCGCATGCCCATATCTCCGGCGGCGTCTCGAACTTCTCCTTCTCCTTCCGCGGCAACGAGCCGGTCCGCGAGGCGATGCATTCGGTCTTCCTGTTCCACGCCATCAAGGCGGGCATGGACATGGGCATCGTCAATGCCGGTCAGCTCAGCGTCTATCAGGACATCCCGACGCCGCTGCGCGAAGGCATCGAGGATGTGCTCTTCAATCGCAAGCCCGAAGCGACCGAAAACCTGCTCATCCTGGCGCAGCGCTACAAGGGCGACGGCTCCGTCGCGGCCGTCGAAGATGCCGAGTGGCGCAAGCTGCCGGTGCAGGAACGCATCACCCATGCGCTCGTCCACGGCATCGACGCCTTCGTCAACGAAGACACGGAGGAAGCGCGCAAGGCCGCGTCGCGTCCGCTCGATGTCATCGAGGGGCCGCTGATGACCGGCATGAATGTCGTCGGCGATCTCTTCGGCTCCGGCAAGATGTTCCTGCCCCAGGTCGTCAAATCCGCTCGCGTGATGAAGAAGGCCGTCGCCTATCTGCTGCCCTACATGGATGCCGAGCAGGCGAAGAACGAAACCAAGGAGCCCGCCGGCAAGATCGTCATGGCCACGGTCAAGGGCGACGTCCACGACATCGGCAAGAACATCGTCGGCGTCGTGCTCCAGTGCAACGGCTACGACGTCGTCGATCTCGGCGTCATGGTGCCGACACAGAAGATCATCGACGCGGCGCGCGAGCAGAAGGCCGACATCATCGGCCTCTCCGGCCTGATCACGCCCTCGCTCGACGAGATGGTCCATGTCGCCTCCGAGATGGAACGCCAGGGCTTCGATATCCCGCTGCTCATTGGCGGCGCCACCACCAGCCGCGTCCATACCGCGGTCAAGATCGACCCCGGCTATCGCCGCGGCCAGACGGTCTATGTCACCGACGCCTCGCGTGCCGTCGGCGTGGCCTCGTCGCTGCTGAGCAAGACCCAGAAGGAAGGCTTCGTCGCCGACATCCGCAAGGAATACGAAAACATCGCCCGCAACCACGCTGCCCAGCGTGCGCCGGGCCGGCGCCTGACGCTGTCCCAGGCCCGTGCCAACAAGGAAAAGCTCGACTGGTCGGCCTATACGCCGCCCGTCCCGGCCTTCTTCGGGACCCGTGTCTATCAGGACTACGACCTCGCCGAGCTGGCGAAGTACATCGACTGGACGCCGTTTTTCCAGACCTGGGAGCTGGTCGGCAAATTCCCCACCATCTTCGAAGACGACAAGGTCGGCGAAGCCGCGCGCAATCTCTATCGCGACGCCCAGGCGATGCTGAAGAAGATCGTCGACGAGAAGTGGATCACGGCCCGCGCCGTGGTCGGCTTCTATCCCGCCAACAGCATCGGCGACGACGATATCCAGATCTTCGGCGACAAGGCGCGCAAATTTCCCATCCACACGCTGCACACGCTGCGCCAGCAGATGTCGCGCGACAACGGCCGTCCCAACATGGCGCTCGCCGACTTCGTCGCCCCCAAGGGCATAGACGATTTCATCGGCGCCTTCGCGGTCACCGCCGGCATCGGCGAGGAAGCCCGCATCAAGGCGTTCAAGGACGCGCATGACGATTATTCCGCGATCCTGCTCTCCGCGCTCGCCGACCGCCTCGCCGAAGCCTTCGCCGAGCGCCTGCACGAGCGCGTGCGCAAGGAGTTCTGGGCCTACGCCGCAGACGAAACCCTCAGCAACGAGGATCTGATCGCCGAGAAGTACCGCGGCATCCGTCCCGCCCCCGGCTATCCGGCGCAGCCCGAGCACAGCGAGAAGGCGACGCTGTTCAAGCTCCTCGATGTCGAGGACAAGATCGGCGTGAAGCTGACGGAGAGTTACGCGATGTGGCCCGGCGCCAGCGTGAGCGGCTTCTACTATTCACACCCGGCGGCTCGCTACTTCGGCGTCGGCAAGATCGAGCGCGACCAGGTCGAGGATTACGCGACACGCAAAGGCTGGGATCTGGCGACCGCCGAACGCTGGTTGGGCCCGCTCCTGAACTACGACCCCCGGGCGAAGACCGCGGCGTGACCCACAAATCGCTTTTCGCGTCCCGCGAATTGCGCGAATATCGATCGATCCGGAAGGCCCCGCTGTTCGCGGTACGCCTCCGGACCGCGTGCGTTTTACGCGTGTTTGCATCCCCCGGGGGGACGGACTCGCATGCCGAAAACGCTGACGCTCGCGCTGAGCGTACTGCTCCTGCTCGCCTTGCCCGCCCGCGCCGAAGAGGTTTGCACCGTCAACCGGATTACGTCGATCCCGATGGCTCTGGACGCTGCGAACGGCGTCGACATTCCAATGCAGATCGCCGGCAAACCGGTGAACCTCCTGGTCGACACCGGCGGCGTATACTCGATGTTGACCGAAGCAGCGGTCGCCGATTTTGGCCTCAAGAAGCAGTTGTTCAATACCTCGATTTCCTTTCGGATGTTTGGTGGCAAGCGCATCGACCGCTTCGTCGTCGCCCATGACATCGAACTGGGCGGGCTGAAGGCCTCGAGCTTCAATTTCCTCGTCATGCCCGATGGCTATCTCGAGAAGGACGTCGGCGGCACGCTCGCGCCCGACATCCTGCGCGCCTATGACGTCGATTTCGATTTCGGCAACTCGACCTTCAAGCTGTTCTCGCAGGACCATTGCGAAGGCAAGGTCGTCTACTGGACGACGGGCTATTCCGTCATCCCGTTCACGCTCGACGAATACGGCCATATCCGCCTCGAAGTCACCGTCGACGGCAAGCTTGTTCATGCCGACCTCGACACCGGCTCGACGCTGTCGAGCATGAGCCTCGAACTCGCCGAGAGCCTCTTTGGCTTCGATACCGCATCCCCCGATCTCAAGACCTTGCAAGCGGCCGCCGACTACCGCCGCTACAAATATCCGCTCAAGACGATGACCTTCGGCGGCGTGATCGTGAGCAACCCGGACATCGACCTCATTCCGGACAACGACTCCCACATGCGTGGCACGATCCTGGGCATGAGCGTCCTGCGCAAACTCCATCTCTACATCGCCTACCGCGAACACAAACTCTACGTCTCATCGGCCGATGCGCATTGAGGCAAAAAAATTATGGCAAAGGCTGCTTTCGTTTTCACATTTGCAACGGTGATCGGCCTCGCTGCTCTCGCACGTGCCGAAGACGTCTGCACGGTTACGCGCATTGCTGCAATTCAGATGCGGCCCGATAGCGACAGGGGTGTGCAGGTCCCGATGCAGATTTCCGGCCACACAGTCAACCTTCTGGTCGATACCGCCGGTGTTGTGTCGATGCTCTCGGAAAAGACGGTCAAGACGCTCTCTCTGTATCAACAATCGATTCAGGATGGCTATTTCATGGAGTTCGGCGGCACCCGCATCACCAACTACGTCGTCGCCCATGACATCGAGTTCGGCGGCCTCAAAGCGTCGCAGTTGGACTTCCTCGTACTTCCCGGCAGCGGCCTTTCCGACGAAATCGAAGGTACGCTCGCGCCCGATATCCTGCGATCCTACGACGTCGATTTCGATTTCGGCGCGTCGACCTTCAAGCTCTATACCCAGGATCATTGCCCGGGGAAGGTCGTCTATTGGGCGACGGATTACGCCATCGTTCCCTTCACCTTCGACAGGGACAAGCATATCCGGCTCGAGGTCACGCTCGACGGCAAGGTTCAGAGCGCCATTCTCGACAGCGGCTCGACCCACTCGATCATGAGCCTCGAAATGGCAGAGGACATGTTCGATTTCGATTCCGCGTCACCCGGCCTGACGACGCTTCCGACGGGCGCCGGATTCCGTCGCTACAGATACGGATTCAAAACCATGACGTTTGGCGGCGTGACGGTGAACAATCCGGACATCGAACTCGTACCGGACCGGGATTCGCACATGCACAGCTTAATCCTGGGCGTCAGCATCCTGCACCACCTCCACCTTTATATCGCCTATCGCGAGCACAAGCTCTACGTCACGCCCGCCGATGCGCATTGATCGGGGGACCGCCTTGCTGAATGTCGTTAGAATATGCGCGTTCGGAATCTTGCTTTCCGGCGGCTTCGTCCTGTCGGCGCATGCCGACGAAGCCTGCACCATCACGCGGCTTGCGTCGGTGCAGATGGAAATGGACCCGACGGGAAGACCATTCGTTCCGATGCAAATCGATGGCAGCACGGTCGACATGCTGATCGATACCGGTGGCGTGATATCGGCGCTGACAGAGGACAGCGTGGCATCGCTCGGGCTGCACAAGACGCCTATAGCGCACCAGATGTATTTCGAGATGTTTGGCGGCGCGAAGCTCAAGAGCTTCGTGCGCGCGCCGAATGTCGCTCTTGGCGGCATGAAGGCCGACGAAATGCTGCTGGTCGTCATGCCGAACCGCGCTCCCGAGATCAAATTGGGTGGAACGCTCGCGCCTGATATCATCGGCGCCTACGATGCCGAATTCGACTTTGCCGGTTCGCGGTTCAATCTCTACTCACAGCATCACTGTCCAGGAAACGTCGTGTACTGGGCCACCGACTACGCCGTTCTGCCTTTCACCTTCGAGGGCAAGGCCCATATCGACGTCAAGCTGTTGACGGATGGCGTGGATTTCACCGCATCGCTCGACACCGGATCGGCAACCTCGTTCATGAGCCTCGAACTGGCGGAGCGTCTTTTCGATTTTGATCTTTCGTCGCCCAACCTCGAGATCGTTCGGAACGAGCCCGACACGCATATCTACCGTTATCGTTTCAAGTCCATGGCGTTCGGCGGCGTTGCGGTGAACAATCCGGACATCCTGCTGGTGCCGGATTCCGAAAGCAAGATGCCGAGGACGGCCATCATCGGCGCGAATGTGTTGCGCAAGCTGCATCTCTACGTCGCGTATCGCGAACACAAGCTCTACATCACTGCCGCGGACGCGCACTGAACATCAGCCGCGTTTCCAGCCTAAATAAGAAAAAGCCGCGGCGCCCCCGCCGCGGCCTGAACTCGTTTCCCGTCGTGAAGCGTCAGAACACGCCCGCGACGATCGCCCCCAGAAAAAAAAACACAAGTCCGACCGTGAAGATCTGCAACTCGCGGACCATGGAAGCCCTCCAGTCCTGGATGCGTGTGAAGCATCGCAGGACCGTCGCGCAATCGTCAAACGTCCCGAATCGGGCTTCTTTGAATCTGCTGGAGAAAACGACAGAAAATATTTTTTCTATGGGTGGTGAGCAAACGCAGCATCGCTACCAGGCAATTTCCTTGCCCTGAAAATCCCAAAACGAGCCGGTGTTTGCGAGCGACAGTTCCGCTATGCGCGCGCGCAATCCGCGCACCGATTGTTCCGGCGTGACCGGCGCACTCTGTCCGCCCATGTCGGTCTTCACCCAGCCGGGATGGAAGATGCCGACGGCGATGCCGTCGCGCGCCCATTCCTTCGAAAGCCCGCGCATGAAGGAATTCACCGCCGCCTTCGAGGCATGATAGGGATAGGCGCCGCCGCCGTGATTGGCGACGGAGCCGAGCTGGCTCGTGATCGTCACCAGCTTCTTCTGCGTTCCCTTCAGCAGGTTGTCGCGCAGTGCCGACGCGACGAGCACCGGCGCCACGCTGTTGACCGCGAACACTTTCAGCCAGGCCTCGAACGGAATGATCCCGGTCGTGCGTTCGCGCGGCCCGCCGACCCCGGCATTGTTGATGACGATGTCGATCGCCACGCCGTCCAGCGTCCGCTGGAGCGCCTCGACCGACGCCGGCGCGGTCACGTCGAGCGCCACGACACGGACATTACCCTTCACGGCCTTCAGCTCTTTCGCGGCATCTGGCTCACGGCAACAGGCGATAACCTCCGCGCCGTCGGCCGCGTATTGCTTCACGAATTCCAGCCCGATGCCGCGATTGGCGCCGGTAACGAGAACGGTCGTCATGATTTTCCTCCAAATCCGCCGCCGCCCGGCGTTTCGATCGTGATCGCTTCGCCCGCAGCGATGTCGACCTCATCGCAACCCTTGAGCGCAACCTCGGTTCCGTCCTTGCGCAGCACCGTGTTGCGGCCCTTCGCGCCCGCCGCACCGCCTGCCAGGCCGAACGGCTCGGTCACGCGCCGTGTCGAGAGTATCGCCGCCGTCATGTCTTCGAGAAAGCGGATCCGCCGCACCGCACCGTCGCCGCCCTTGTGTGCGCCCGTGCCGCCGGAGCCCGTGCGAACGCGGAACTCCTCCACCCGCACCGGAAACCGCGTCTCCAGAATTTCCGGATCGGTCAGCCGCGAGTTCGTCATATGCGTATGCACCGCCGAGGTGCCGTCGAAATCCGCGCCCGCGCCGGCCCCGCCGCAGATCGTCTCGTAATACTGGTGCCGCGCATTGCCGAAGGTGAGATTGTTCATCGTTCCCTGCGACGCCGCGAGCACGCCCAACGCTCCAAACAGCGCATCGACCACCGCCTGCGAGGTCTCGACATTGCCCGCCGCCACCGCGCCTGGCGGCTTCGGGCGCAGGAAGCAGCCCTCCGGCACCACGATCTCGAGCGGCTTCAGACATCCCGCATTCATCGGAATCTCGCTGTCGACCAGGCAGCGGAAGACATAGAGTACCGCCGCCTTGGTCACCGATCCCGGCGCGTTGAAATTGTCCGCCGCCTGCGCACTCGTCCCCGCGAAATCGATTTTCGCCGAACGCGAAGCGCGGTCCACCGTCACCGCCACGCGGATCGCGGCGCCGGAATCCATCGCCATCTCGAACGATCCGTCGGACAGCCGCCCGATCACCTGGCGCACCGACTCTTCGGCATTGTCCTGCACATGCCGCATATAGGCCGCAACGACATCGCGTCCATGCACCGCACAGGCATGGCGCAGACCCTCTGCACCCTTCGCACAGGCCGCCGCTTGTGCCCGCAGATCGGCAAGGTTCTGGTCCGGATTGCGCGCCGGCCATGTCCCCGCACCGAGCACAGCGCGCACCGCCGCTTCGTCGAAGCGCCCGTCCTGTACCATGCGGACGCCGTCGAACAGCGCGCCTTCCTCGGCGATATCCTTCGAGAAGGGCGGCATCGACCCCGGCGTGATCCCGCCAATGTCGGCATGATGCCCGCGCGCGGCGACGAAGAACGCACGCACGCCATCGACGAAGACCGGCATCACCACCGTCACGTCGGGCAGATGCGTTCCGCCGTCGTAAGGGGCATTGGTCACGAACACGTCGCCGGCACGCATCTCGGGATGCTTCGCCATCACGGCGGTCACGCAATCGCCCATCGAGCCCAGATGCACCGGCATATGCGGTGCATTCGCCACCAGCCCGCCCTCGGCATCGAACACGGCGCAGGAGAAATCGAGCCGCTCCTTGATGTTCACGCTCGTCGCGGTGTTCTGCAGCACCGCGCCCATCTCCTCCGCGATCCCCATGAACAGATTGGCGAAGACTTCCAGCGCCACCGGATCGGCCTCGATCGATCCCAGCGCACGCTGCGCCGCGCCCTGCCGCGTCAGCACGATGCCATGCGCGTTGCGCACCGCGCTCCAGCCAGGCTCGACCACGATGGTTTGATGCGGCTCGACGATCAGCGCAGGGCCCTTGATTTCTGACAGCGCCGCCGCCTCCATCACGGCCGCATCGTGCCACGTCCCTTGGCTGAAGAACTTCGAAATTCCCTCGTCCCCGCGAAGCAGGGGAGAGGGCAGGGTGAGGGTGTGCTCCCGTGCGCTCCCTGCAACTTTCGACGCACTCCGCGCCTCCACCTCCACCGACTCCACGATCAGCGCCCGTCCCTCGAACCCGAATCCGAACTGCCGTGCATGCGCCTCGGCAAACGCCTCCGCCATCGCCGCCGGCGCATCCAGCATCACCGCCAGACTCGTATCGCTGCCCTCATAGCGCACATGCACCCGCACCGCGCTCGCGATCAGGTCCGCGCCCTGCGCGATCAGCTCCGTCTCGGCTGCGCGCGTCAGCGTGCTCACCGCCGCCGCCAGCGCCTTCTCCGACCCGGCGAGCGGCTTGCCGACCGCGCGCTGTTTCACGCTGCGCAGCGCCGCCAGTTTCATGCCATAGGCCGAAAGCAGGCTCGCAAACTGATGGATGAACACCGTCGTCATGCCGAGCGCGTCGGCGACGAGGCAGGCATGCTGCCCGCCCGCGCCGCCGAAGCAGGCGAGGGCATAGTCGCGCGCGTCGTATCCCTTGGCGACCGAGATGCGCTTGATCGCATTGGCCATGTTCTCGACCGCGATGCGGATGAATCCGTCGGCCACCGCTTCGGCGCTCATTCCCGCGCGCGCGCCAAGCTCCGCGAAGGCGGCGCGCACGGCGTCTTCGTCCAGCGCCTGATCGCCCGCCACGCCGAATATTTTCGGGAAGTACTCGCCGCGCAGCTTGCCCACCATCACATTGGCGTCCGTCACCGTCAGCGGCCCGCCATTGCGATAGCTCATCGGACCCGGATTGGCGCCCGCCGA
Organism: Pseudomonadota bacterium; assembly: GCA_018241025.1. GTDB lineage: Bacteria > Pseudomonadota > Alphaproteobacteria > Micropepsales > Micropepsaceae > Rhizomicrobium. Next base: position 214,450 of record JAFEEQ010000003.1, on the reverse strand, counting down.
ATCCGGTCCGGCGCGGAAGCGCGCGCCGTCGAAGGAGAGGATCGATCCGCCGCCGGCCGCCACGGTATGGATCGCCAGCATCGGCGTGCGCAGCCGGACGCCCGCGATCTCGGTCTCGTAGACCCGCTCATATTCGCCGTCGAAACGCGCCACGTCGGTCGAGGTGCCGCCCATGTCGAAGCCGATGGCCTTGTCGAAGCCGGCGGTGCGCGCCGTCTCCGCCATGCCGACGACGCCGCCCGCGGGCCCCGAGACGATCGCATCCTTGCCGCGGAAGAACTCGGGCGCCGCCAATCCGCCATTCGAGGTCATGAAGGAAAGCCGCGTGCCCGCGAGCGCGCCGGCGATCCGTCGCGTATAGCGCCCAAGCACCGGCGAGAGATAGGCATCGGCCACCGTGGTGTCGCCGCGCGACACGAACTTGATCAGCGGCACGGTCTCGTGACTCGCGCTTACCTGTTCGAACCCGGCAGTGCGCGCGATCTCCGCCGCGCGCTTCTCATGCGCCGGAAACGCGAAGCCGTGCAGGAACACGATGGCACAGGCGGTGAACCCCTCCGCCCGCGCCGTGGCGAGATCGCGCGCCAGCGCCGCCTCGTCCAGCGGCACGAGCGTGCCGCCCTTCGCATCCATCCGCTCGCCGGCCTCGATCACGTGGCCATAGAGCATATCGGGCAGTTCGATCTTCAGCGCGAACAGCTTCGGCCGGTTCTGGTAGCCGATGCGCAGCTGGTCGCGGAACCCGCGCGTCGTCACCAGCACGGTGCGTTCGCCGCGCCGCGTCAGCAGCGCATTGGTCGCCACTGTCGTGCCCATGCGCACTTCATGCACGAGGCCCGGCGGAATGCCGGCACCGCTCGCAAGTCCGGTCGCGCGGCGAATTCCTTCCAGCGCTGCGTCGTCATAGCGCGGGCTGTCGGACAGCAATTTCAGCGTCGACAGCGTGCCATCCGGCGCCTCCGCCACCACATCGGTGAAGGTGCCGCCGCGATCGATGAAGAAATTCCACTGCTTGTGCATGACGCTCTCAACGTGGCGGCGACGGTGCTGGGAAGGTGCGCGGCCAGTCCATGGGCTCGGCCATGCGCACGCCGTCTTTGACGTGCGTCCAGGTGCCTTTGAATCCGGCGAGTGTCACGTCGCCTTCGTAAACGCCCGCACCAGGCGCGGTAACCGGGATCGTGAAGATCACGTGATTGCCGGACACCGTGGCGGGTACCTTGGTGTCCACGCTCCTGTCGGGCACGGACAGGAACTCGACTTCGTAACCATCGCCCTTGGGCCCGATATAGGCGTAGTGGCCGTTGTCGGTGAAAACCCCTTCGGGCGAGAGATCTTCTCCCGCCGCGCCATTCGCGGCCAATCCGATCGCCATTGCAAATCCTGCAAGCCCGTAACGCATGCCGCTTTCCTCGTCGCAATTCAGCCCAGATTGGCCTAGAGGTTTCCGCAATGTCCATCTTGGGAAAACTCAGCGGGGCCGCGGCGGGATTCGTCCTCGGCGGCGGTCCGATCGGCGCGCTCATCGGCGCGCTGGCGGGGCATTTCCTGATCGACCGCGAGATGCCGACGCTGGAGCCGGGCGAGGCGCCGGGCATCGTCTTCACCATCGCGATGATCGCGCTCGCCGCCAAGATGGCGAAGGCCGACGGCGCGGTGACGAAGGACGAAGTCGAGACCTTCAAGCGCCTCTTCCGCGTTCCGCCGCATGAGCAGGCGAGCGTCGACCGCATCTTCCGCCTCGCCCAGGAGCACACCGCGGGCTACGAGGCTTATGCCGCGCAGATCGGCAAGATGCTCGCCGGCAATCCCGCGCTGCTCGAAGACATCCTCGACGGATTGTTCGAGATCGCCAAGGCCGACGGCGTCTTCCATCCCGGCGAGTCGGCCTTCCTCGAACGCGTGGCCGAGATCTTCGGCTTCACGCCCAACGAATACCGCCGCATCCGTGCCGCCCATATCGGTCCCGACCGCAACGATCCCTATGTCATCCTCGGCGTCGATCACGCCGCGTCGGACGACGAGGTGAAGGCGACCTACCGGATGCTGGTGCGCGAGAACCATCCCGACAAGCTCATCGCCCGCGGCGTTCCGGAAGAATTCATCCGCCTCGCCACCGACAAGCTCGCCGCCATCAACGCCGCCTACGACAGGATCGAGCGCGAGCGGAAGGGCTGACGCGCGCATCTTGAATATGTGACTTTATTCCTATATCTCCAGCCCATGTCGCTCGGCTGGCTCTGGTTCTTTTTGGGTGTCGCGGTCGCGCTCGTCGTCGCGGCGGCGCAGCAGCTCGTCCCCACCGATCGCGCCTTCTGGTTCTACGTGCTGCTGAGCGGCATCGCCGTCGCGATCGTCAGCCTCGCCCTCTATCGCCCGAAAAACCGCAAATAGAACAATAGCATGTAACTATTTGATGATTTTCTGATGATCCATCTTGACGAAAGAGCCTTTGATGATTTTATGATGATTGCACGGGGGCCGTCCCCCCGGCCCAAAACAAGGAGTCCTTCATGAGCAAGATCGGCGTCGGAATCGGCGAAGATTTCCCGGTCGACGACAGCGGCGAAAATCGCCGCGACGACGCGCCCGACGCGAACCGCGACGAGGCCCATCGCCGCTGGCGCGAGGCGCGCCGCGAATGGAAACGGCAGTGGAAACACGAATGGAAGTCGCGCCGCCGCGACTACCGCACGCGCTACCGCGACGCCTATTACGACAGCAACGGCCGCCCCTATTGGCGCTCCGGCTTTTTCGAGCCGCACATGCTGTGGCGCGCCATCGCCGTGGTCGCGGCGCTCGCCGCCGCCGTGTTCTTCGTCACCCACATCTACTTCATCCTCGGCGCGCTGGTCGTCGTCGCCCTGATCTTCGCCGCGGCCCGCCACGGCTTCGATCCCTTCGACCTGCCGCCCTATCGCCATCGTCATGACGGCGAAGACGACATGCCCCCGCGCCGCGCCGAACCGCCGGCCCCGCGCGACACCGCCAACTAAGGACTATCGATTATGAGACACAGACATCATCACCGCCGCTTCCATGGCGCCGCCGCCGAGGCGATGCGCGCCGCGGCCGATGCGATGGAAACCGGCGAGCGCACCACCACGCGCGTCCAGCTCGAAATGCCGCCCCAGGCGATGGAACGCCTGCAGCGCCTGAAGGAAAAGACCGAAGCGGCCTCCTATGCCGAGGTCATCCGCAATGCGCTGCGCGTCTTCGAAGCTCTGGTGCAGGAGCATGAAGGCGGCGCGGAATTTTCCCTGAAACGCGCCAACGGCGAGACCGTGGCCTACAAGATCTTCGTCTGATGACCGTCACCGAAACCGCAAACCCGCTGTCGCAGTTCGGCCGCTTCCTCGCCCGCAAGGGCCGGCCGACCTGGAATCTCACCGTCGCGGAGAAAAGCCTCGTCACGCCGCGCATGATGCGCGTCGTCTTCGCCTGCGACACGCTCGACCGCCTCGAATGGAAGCCCGGCCAGGATCTCGTGCTCGAACTGCCGGTGCAGGGCGGCATCGCCCGGCGCCACTACACGATCCGCAGGCACGACCGGACGATACTGACCGTCGACTTCGTGCTCCATCCCGGTGCGAGCGCCGCCGGCGACTGGCTGCGCGCTGCCGGCACCGGCGACACCATCGTCGCCGCCGGCCCGCGCGGCCACACCTATCTGCGCGAGGCCGACTGGCATCTCTTCGTCGGCGATGAAACCTGCATCCCCGGCATCGCCGCGATGCTCGAAGCGCTGCCGCGCGGCGACAAGGCCTTCGCCTTCCTCGAAATCGCCGACGATGCCGAGCGCCAGCCGATCGCGAGCGATGCGCCGGTCGTCTGGCTACCGCGCAACGGCGCCGCGCCCGGTCCGTCGCGCGTCCTCTACGACGCGGTCGAGGCGTTCGCCTTTCCGCCCGGCTTCGGCCATGCCTATGTCATCGGTGAGACCTCGAACGTCCGCGCCATCCGCCAGCGCCTGATCGCCCGCGGCCTCGGCAAGGAACAGACCTGTGCCGAAGGCTACTGGCGCCCCGGCCGCATCGGCGGCCACGATCACGCGTGACAACACGAAACGTCGTCCCCGGGCTTGTCCCGGGGACCCAAGATCACCCATGTTGAAGGTGCGGGCGCGGTGCCGCCAATCGGCCCTCGTCCAAGAGTGACCCATGGCCTTGCGCAAGATCTCCTGTCCCTCGCCCAACCACGATGCGCGTCCCGATGGTGCGCCCGTCGACATCCTCGTCCTGCACTACACCGGGATGAAATCCGCGGAGGAGGCGCTCGCCCGCCTCTGCGATCCCGAGGCCAAGGTCAGCGCGCATTACACCATCGGCCGCGACGGCCGCGTCTTCGTTCACGTGCCGGAGGAGCGCCGCGCCTGGCATGCCGGCGTCTCCTTCTGGGCGGGCGAGCGCAACATCAACGCCCGCTCGATCGGGATCGAGCTCGTCAATCCCGGTCATGAGTTCGGCTATGTCGAATTCCCCGACGCGCAGATCGCGGCGCTCCTCGACCTGTCGCATGAGATCCTGCAACGCCATCCGATCCCGCCGCAGCGCGTGCTCGGCCATTCCGACGTCGCCCCGGCGCGCAAGGAGGATCCCGGCGAACTCTTCCCGTGGGAGAAGCTCGCCGAGTTCGGCATCGGCCTCTGGCCGTCGGCACTGCCGCGCAACGCCGAATGCAGCGCACAGGATCTCGCGCGCTACGGCTACGGTCTCGCGCCCGACATGGATGTGCCGCTCGACAAGGTCGTCACCGCCTTCCAGCGCCATTTCCGCCCGGCCGACATCTCCGGCACCTGGGACGGCGAATGCGCCGCGACCCTCGCGGCCCTGCTGGCTCCGCGCGCGGTGGGGTAGGGCCGCTACTCCGCCGCGGCCGCCTTCGCTTCCTTCCGCTTGCTCGCGATCGGATGCATCACGCCCGCGCCCGCCGGCCACACGCCCGGCTCCGCCGTGACCCGCTTGCAGATCTTCTGCCCGTGCGGCGTCAGCGTTTCCCAGATCGTGTGCGGCATCGACTTCCAGTAATAGCGCTCGCCTTCGACCCAGGGCCCGTAATACTCGACATTCGGCATCGCGCGGACCTCGCGCGAGAGATTGGGCGTCGCGCCGTGCCAGGCGCGGTTGTCGCGGATCACGCCGTCGCCCGCCTTGGCGCCGACCAGCGTCGAGAGCCGCATCCATTCCGGCTCGTCGGACGGCGAGGGCGGGCTCGCCACCATCGCCGAGGTGCCCGGGATCTGCCGGATCGGCCCGTTCTCCCAGGTGAAGTCGCTCATCAGGAAGTTGATCGTCACATGCGGCGGCGTCCGCTCCATGATCAGCTGCTGGGTCTGGAAGGTCAGCTCCTCCGTACCCGGACGATACCGCACATCGACGCCGACGCGCCGCGCCGCCTCGATCCGCGCCTTGGTGATCTCGAAGGTCTCCTTGATGTCGGAATGCAGCGCCTGGTACTCGATCGCCCCCGGCAGGCAGAGATCGCCGCCCGCGCCGCGCACGTGATAATCCTCGGTGCCGAAGATCCGCGAGAGGATCGGCGTCGTCGTCGGCAGGTCGACCATCGAGGCCCACACCGGATCGTGCAAAAGCTCGCGCGACGCCGACGCCGTGCCGTAGGAATAGCGGTGCGGCAGCCGCCCGGTCTCGGTGATGTATTTGCGCCCGCCCTCGCCCTTGATCTCGAGGATCATCTTCAGCACCCGTGCCGACGCCTCGCGCCAGCGCTCCAGCCGCTCGGGGCTCAAGAGCCCGCGCACCACCACGAAGCCGTCGCGATAGAAGATGCGTGCCGCGCGCTCGACCTCATGCGGCTCGACGATCTCGAGCCCCGTGATGCCGTTCTTCGCGCGCAGCCGCTCGCGCAGCGCCACGACCTCCGGATCGTCATAGACCCGCGCCTTCGGCGCCCGCGGATCGACCTGCTTGGTCGCCAGCTCCGGCACATAGGGCCGCCCTTCCTCGTCGGTGGTCTCATTCGGCGCCGTCGCCGCGCACCACCCCACGGAGGTCTCGCCGTAAATCCGGAAATCGTCCAACTCGCCCATGTTCAGCTCCCGAAGGCGCCGAAGCCTAGCGCAGGGCGCGGGCGAGGCAAGGTGACCGTTCCTCCCCCGTGGGTACGGGCTCGGATAGCGGCAGCGTATCCGAGGGGGACCGCCGCGCAGCGGCTGTGGAGGGCAGCGAAATCCGCACCCAAACTCACCATGGCCGGGCCCGACCCGGCCACCCAGCCCGCGCGCGTCGGCGCGCGGGGGAGACTACGCCGCTTCCAGCCGCTTCAGCTCGGTCTCGAACTGAAAGCTGTACTGCGCGCCTTCTTCCGCCGGAAGGAACGCGCACATGCGCGGCACGATCTCGCGGTAGAGCGACAGCTTCACCGGCCGCCACGGCATCGACGCGGCAGCCCGCGCCTCGGCGAGAATGGACTCCAGCCGCCGCCGCACCCGCTCGGGATCGGGCCGATACTGCTGCACCGGCTCCGAGCCGAACAGGTCGGGTTGGGCGTCTTGCCTCGATCGCCCCATGCGCAAATCCCCATCCCATCATCTGGCCGGCCTCCGAGCCGGCCACCCAGATCTTCCTTATCGTGGGGCACGACTGGAGTCTGACGTATTTCCTTCAATCTCCGAGGCCGGCACAAGCTTGTAGTGGCGCTCTTCCGAGACGCGCACCTCGTCGTTCTGGAGTTTCAGTTCGAAGAGGGCAACAACGCCCTCTGACAGGAATTGTGCGGCGATCGGCCGACAACGCAATTCAGGAAACTTTTGAAGACAATACCGAATGTCCTGTGTCGTTTGAACGACACCGATCTGGTCTTTGCCGCCCTTTGCCTGAACCGGAATGACATAATGGCGACCTTCGCTGTCGAGGCCGACATAAAGTTCGTCGATCTCTATCTGACCGACATCCCGAACGGTCGTTCGAAGATGATTTTGTAGGCTGAAGGTAGTGAGACCGAGAAATATATCGACCAAACGATTGTAGCGCACGATGGCCAAAAGTGCTTGTTCGTCGTCTAGCTTGTATAGGCGAATGACCTCGGGAGTCGCATCGGGAATGGCGATCCACGCCATGTCTTCGCGCGGACGTATTCTGTTCGCCGGGACGAGTTTGAACCTGTACTTCCCCTTGCCGGCGCCTTCGATAATCCATTCCAACCCTTTCGGCTGTGTGCGGACTACCGAACTCGGAAGCGGGGTGCGATATCGGATCGAATAAACTGTGTCGCCGAAGTTCTTGGGCAGTGCCAGCTTGAGCTTTAGGGCCGCATCTTCGATTTCGGAGCGAAGAAATTCGAACTCCCGCGCGCCTTTTTTCCAATGCGAATAAAAAATTCGCTCGATGATTGCCTTATAACGATTGGTTTCGGCGCTAGGCTTAACCATTGGCGAGGGCCAATGCCGCGCGCCGGTCGGCCTCGACTTCGTGCTGTTTTCTTTTTTTCGCTCCGCTCTTGCGATCGCGATTTCCTATGGCGCGTGGCACGTCGAAGTGTATGGTGGCGGAGGACATTTCCATCGTCAGTAGAGCAGGTTCGCCCAGAGAAAGTATATCGTCCGGTCGATTTGGTGTGATCCCAAGGCTTCGGATCGCCATTTCGGCAACCGCTCGGGCAAGCGGTGGCGGCACGGAATTTCCGATCTGTCTCGCACCGTGCCACTTGGTTGAGTGGAACCTAAACCAGTCCGGATAACCGTGAAGCCGCGCCATTTCGCGCACGGTTATGCATCGATCAAAGTCATAGTGAATGGGACGCGGACTGGTGAAGGCGCCGCGCGCCGAGTCGGTGCCAGCCCTCAGCGTGTTCGATATTCCACTCTTCGATAATTTGAAGAACCGCGAGATCGGCTCGACGTTTCCCGGCCGGGTTTCGGAAAATCGGCTTCTCGAGATATCGGAATGGATAGTCCGCATGCTGGAAGTCAGGACGCGAGGATTCCAGGCGCGTCGATACCCGTAGTGCCAAGCGTCGTTGGATAACGCACGCATTTCGCTTGCGTACCGGCTCGGTCTGCTCCATTTCGCGACAAAAACCTCGTCGCTGTTAGCGAGTTCGTCAAATTTGTCCGCATCCGGAATATCGGACAAAGCGTCTTCGCAAGTGGGGCCTGGCGGCAATCCGTCGAATCCGGCATGCGTTCTGGGATGGCTTGTCTGCTTCCCTGGATATTCGGGAAGTGGAATGCCGTCCTTCGCTCCTAAAAGAAACAGTCTTTCTCGGCTCTGGGGAACTCCGAAGTTAGCAGCATTCAAGACTTGCGGCGCCAGTCGGACTTTGTAACCGACCGCACCGAAAGAGGCGATTAATTCTTCCAGAAAAGCTCGATGCTTGCCGACTGTAAGACCTTTTACATTCTCGAAGACAAACTGTGATGCATCGAGTTCGGCGACAAGCCTCACGAATTCGAGCACAAGTCTATTTCTGGAATCGTCCAATGAACGGTGGCCAATGAGCGAAAATCCCTGACACGGCGGTCCGCCGAAGACGACATCTATCGTCCGATTGCCGATTCCCGCCGCCCTTCTGATAGCCTCCGCGGAAAGTCCGACCACCGATCTCGGTATGACTGCGCACTTTGGAAAGTTGAATTTATGTACAGCGCAGTGGACGGGATCGACCTCGACAGCGGCGACGATATCGAAGCCCGCTTGTTCGAAACCGAGGCTCATCCCGCCGGCGCCTGCAAACAAGTCGACTCCCATCGGCCGCATTTGGCTCCCCATTTTGTTCATGTTTTATTCCAGTAGCTGTCGGGGTTCAAGGTGGAGCGATTCTGCGCAATTCGACAAACCGTACGAGCCTTCGCTCCAGCTTCGCCTCCGACTTGAGTTGGCATTGCCAGACGACGGCCGTGTCCCAGCCAAGCAGCTTGAGGGCTCGACGATTTTTGGCATCCCGCTTTCTGTTTTTGGAGATTTTGGCCGTCCAGAAATCGATCCTCGATTTCGGCAGCCCGCCCTTTCTGCACCGGTGTCCATGCCAAAAGCAGCCATGAACGAAGATGATCTTCCGACGGCCAGAAAGTACTATATCGGGCGTTCCCGGCAGGTCCTTTCTGTGCAACCGGAAACGATATCCACAAGCGTGCAGTATTCTGCGCACGGCCAGCTCCGGTCCGGTGTTCTTCGAGCCGACGGACTTCATGATCGCAGACCGTTGCGCGCGCGAGCGCGTATCCGCCATGTGCCATCCCAATCCGTCTAGGCTACCGTCATCCTCGCATGACCCCTCTCCGGGACAGATCCTGCCGAGTCAAATTGGCGCGCAATCCCGAATGTCACAAGCGGTTGGAAACTCGAAACCTGTCCAAACCTTCGTTCGACAAACCTGGACTGCGGTCGGGGTAACAACACGTCAAATGTTGGCGCCCCGCGCGCAGTAGATTTTGTCGGGTAGGTGAGATTTGACGGCTTAGCGATGATGTTGTATGTTCTTGTTTTGTTCAAGAACGGAGCAGAAATCCGTGTCATCATCCCGAAGTCTTCGAAGGAGAAAGATTCTCCTTACCCCTCCGGCACTTAAGCGCCAATCCGCCGAGGTTGTTTTCAAAAAATCGCCGAACCGGGGTGGTGCGCCTTTCGGGAACAAAAATGCCCTGAAGCATGGCGCTTTTACCGGCGAAAACCGCCGCATCAACGCCGAGGCCCGCGGCCTCCTGCGCCGGGTCGGTGCGCTCGGCGACGCCGTGTCCGCGCTCGCCGCCGGCCGCACTCTTGATCCGGCAACCCGCGCCCGGCTATTCCACCCCGCCTCCAGCAAAGCAGTCGCCATGGCCGGTCACAGTCAGTTCAAGAACATCATGTTCCGCAAGGGCAAGCAGGATAAGGAGCGCTCCAAGCTCTTCTCCAAGCTCGCGCGCGAGATCACCGTCGCCTCCAAGGGCGGGCTGCCCGACCCGAACCACAATCCGCGCCTGCGCACCGCCATCGCCGCCGCCAAGGCGCAGTCGATGCCGAAGGACAACATCGAGCGCGCGATCAAGAAGGGCCAGGGCGGCGATGCCGAGAACTACGACGAGGTGCGCTATGAGGGCCGCGGCCCCGGCGGCACCGCCATCATCGTCGAGGCGCTGACCGACAACCGCAACCGCACCAGCGCCGATGTCCGCTCGACCTTCGCCAAGTATGGCGGCGAGATGGTCGCCAACAACTCGGTCACCTTCATGTTCGAGCGCGTCGGCCAGATCGTCTATCCGAAGGACAAGGGCGACGACGACACGATGCTCGAACTGGCGCTCGAAGCCGGCGCCAACGAGGTGCTGTCGGGCGAGGACGGTCACGAATTCCTCACCAGCCCCGAGGATTTCGCGCAGGTTCGCGATGCGCTCGAAGCCAAGCTCGGCGCACCGGACTCCGCCGGCTTCGTCTGGCGCCCGAACAACAGCGTCGCCGTCCCCGACGCCGCCGGCGAGACGCTGCTCAAGCTGATCGAAACCCTCGACGACCACGACGACGTCCAGAACGTGTTCGGCAATTACGAATTGTCCGAAGCGTTGATGGCGAAGCTGGCAGGCTGAGAGGCGATGACCTGTCCGCCGAAGCTGCGAAGCAGCGCAGGCGGATGGCGAAGCTGGCAGGGTAACCCCAAACCTCATCCTGAGCCTGTCGAAGGATGGCAGTCCTGCGAGGTAGAGCGATCCGTCTACGGACGATCTGTCACTTCTCCACCTTCACCGTGCCGTCCGGAATGTTGATCCTGATCTTCGCCACGCCGGGCTTGTCGCTCATCCCGTCGACATAGAGCGAGTAGGGGAACGTGATCAGCAGCCCCTTCTTCGGATCGTAGCGCGCCGTCAGCTTGTCGAAGCCGATCCCGACGAAACCCATCTGGTCGTGATCGTTGACGATGTGGCAATAGCGATCCTCGATGCCCTCATCCTGCACGGCATGCAGCACCAGCAGATGCATCGAACAGCACACCGGCTCGCCGCCGGTATCGATCAGCGCGACGCGGATCAGCCCGTTGGAGAACGTCTTGGTGTTCTTGTCCCATGGCTCGGCGATATTCGCGGCGCTGGCGGTCACCGTGTCGTCGTTGCAATCGGTGATCGAGACCGCCGCCGCAGGCGCTGCGAAGCCGATCAGCAACAGAACAGCCAGAACCCAGCGCCGCATCGCGTTCTCCGGAAGATTTGCATCACTCTCGCAGGGCTTCGCTCTAGGAAACAGCCGAACATAAAGAGTACAAGAAACCGATGACCACGCCGATTCGCATCATGGGTCTGGATCCCGGCCTCGCCCGCATGGGCTGGGGCGTGATCGCGGTCGAAGGCTCGCGCCTCAGCCACATCGCCCATGGCGTCATCGTCACCCGCACTACCGACGGCCTCGGCGCGCGGCTCCATCGTCTTCACATCGAGATCGCGCAGGTCATCGCCGCGCAGTCGCCCGCCGCCATCGCGGTCGAGCAGGCTTTCGTTGCGAAAGACCCGTCTGCCGCGCTCAAGCTCGGCCACGCCCGCGCCATCGCGCTGCTCGCCGCCGCTCAGGCGGGCCTCGAGATCGCCGAATACGCGCCGAACCACATCAAGAAATCCGTGGTCGGCGTCGGCCACGCCCAGAAAGAGCAGATCCAGGCGATGGTGAAACGCCTCCTGCCGACCTCGCAGGTCACGCAGGCCGACGCCGCCGACGCGCTCGCCGCCGCCATCGCCCACGCCCATCTCGCCGGTACGCGCGCACGTCTGATGCGAGCGCTCGCATGATCGGCAAGCTCACTGGTACCGTCGATTCCGTCGCCGAGGATCACGCGATCCTCGATGTCGGCGGCGTCGGCTATCTCGTCCATTGCCCGGCCTCGACTCTGTCCAAGCTGACATCCGGTGCCACCGCCGCGTTGATGATCGAGACCAAAGTCAGCGACGACGCGATCAAGCTCTACGGCTTCCACACCGCCGAGGAGCGCGAATGGTTCCGCCTTCTCCAGACGGTGCAGAACGTCGGCTCGCGCGTTGCGCTCAATGTGCTCTCCGCGCTCACGCCACGCGCCCTCGAACGCGCACTGGCGCTGTCCGACAAGGCCGCCATCGGCAAGGCCCAGGGCGTTGGCCCCAAGCTCGCGCTCCGCATCGTCACCGAGCTGAAGGACAAGGCACCTGCGATGATGCTGCGCGGCCATGGCGACGAAACGACTCCCATCGCCGTCGCCCCACGCGGCCCGGAAGCCGACGCCGTCGCGGCGCTCGTCAAGCTCGGCTACCAGCAGGGCCAGGCCGCCGAAATGGTCGCCCGCGCCGCGAACGATCTCGGCGCCACCGCGCCCGTCGATGCGCTGATCCGTGAATCCCTCCGCGCGGTGGCCCGCTGATGGCGAAGGCACAACCCGAACGGCTGGTCACGCCCGAGCGCAGCGAAGAGGACTCGCTCGAATCCTCGCTCCGCCCCAAGCGCCTCGCCGATTTCGTCGGCCAGCAACAGGCGCGCGAGAACCTCTCCATCTTCATCCAGGCCGCGAAGGCGCGCGGCGAGGCGCTCGATCACGTCCTCTTCTCCGGTCCGCCCGGTCTCGGCAAGACGACGCTGGCGCAGATCGTGGCGCGTGAGCTTGGGGTGAATTTCCGTTCGACTTCGGGTCCGGTGCTGGCGAAGGCCGGCGACCTCGCCGCCATCCTCACCAATCTCGAACCGCGTGATGTCCTCTTCATCGACGAAATTCATCGTCTCAATCCCGCGGTCGAAGAAATCCTTTATCCAGCAATGGAAGACTACGAGCTCGATCTCGTCATCGGCGAAGGCCCTTCGGCTCGCTCGGTGAAGATCACGCTCGCGCCCTTCACGCTGGTCGGCGCCACCACCCGCTCCGGCCTCATCACCACGCCATTGCGCGATCGCTTCGGCATTCCTGTGCGGCTCAATTTTTACACCGCCGACGAACTTCTCGCGATTGTCGAGCGCGGCGCCCGCGTCCTCGGCTTCGACCTCACCGCCGAAGGTGCACGCGAGATCGCGGGCCGGGCGCGCGGCACGCCGCGCATCGCCGGCCGCCTGCTCAAGCGCGTGCGCGATTTCGCAGCCGTTGCCGGCCACGCCACGGTGACGGCGCCGATTGCCGACGCCGCGCTCACCCGTCTCGAAGTCGATCATAGGGGCCTCGACTCCTTCGATGCGCGTTATCTGCGCCTCATCGCCGAAAGCTTCTCCGGCGGTCCTGTCGGGGTCGAGACGATTTCCGCCGCGCTCGGCGAATCCCGCGACGCCATCGAAGACGTCGTCGAGCCTTACTTGATGCAGCAGGGTTTCGTGCAGCGCACCCCGCGCGGCCGCATGCTCACCGGCGCGGCCTATGCGCATCTCGGTCTCGCCACGCCGCCGCGCAGCGCGGCGCAGATGGGCCTTTTCAATTCAGATGATTCCGAGAGTTGAGCTTGCCATCCATCCTTCGACAGGCTCAGGATGAGGTCAGAGATTGGGACCCAGAAGTAGTCCTCATCCTGAGCCTGTCGAAGGACGAGGACGCTAAGCGATGACCGACGAACCGCAAGGCCTCGGCCGCTTCGAAGGCAAAACGCATATCCTGCCGATCCGCATCTATTACGAAGACACCGACCTCTCCGGCGTCGTCTATCACGCGAATTACCTTCGCTACATGGAGCGCGGCCGTACCGAATTCTTCCGCCTTGCGGGCGTCTCCAAGATGGCGTCGCTCGACGACGAGGAACCGACCGCCTGGACTCTGCGCAACGCGAGTCTCGACTTCATCCGTCCGGCCCGGCTCGATGACCAGCTCGAGGTTCACACCACCTGTCCGCTGCTCGGCGGCGCGCGCATGGTGGCCGACCAGAAGATTTACTGCGGCACCAACCTGCTCGTGCATGGCAAGGTTGAAGCCTGCATCATGACGCTCGGCGGCAAGCCGCGGCGAATTCCGCAATCGGTGCGCGACAAACTGCAACCTTATTTATTGTAAACAAGCGCTTAACTATTGCGGCCCAAATTCAGCCACCATTGGATGGCCTTTGCCGCAGGCGGCGGACGCGCTAGGCAGGCGGCCGGAACAAGGTGAAATTCATGACTCTGATCCGCATGCTGGCCGTTGCGGCCCTCGTGACGTGCCTGGGAACCGCGGCTTTGGCCCAGCGGGCACCGATGGCGGCTCCCACCGGGGGCGCCGTCGCCGAACAATCCGATCTGCCCGCCGCCGCGCCCAGCGGCGCCGTGGAAGGCAGCGGACCGGCAGCGCCCGATGCGCTCGCCCCGGGCGGTCTCTCCGTCGTCTCGGTCTTCCTCAGGGCGGATCCCATCGTTCAAACCGTGATGGTGATCCTGCTGATCGCGTCACTCTGGTCCTGGACCATCATCATCAACAAATGGCTCGCCTTCGGCGCGCTCAAGCGCAAGGCCGGTCGGTTCGAAAAGACGTTCTGGTCGGGTCAGTCGCTCGACGAGCTCTACCAGCAATTTGCGCCCAAGGCCGATCATCCGCTGGCCGCGACCTTCGTCGCCGCGCTGCGCGAATGGCGCCGCGCCTTCGAAGGCGGGGCACCGCGCGAATCCATGATCGGTGGCGTCAAGGACCGCATCGAAAAGGCGATGAGCGTCACCATCATGCGCGAGACCGACGGGCTGGAGCGCCAGCTCGGCTTCCTCGCCACGGTCGGGTCGACCGCGCCCTTCGTCGGCCTTTTCGGCACGGTCTGGGGCATCATGAATTCCTTCACCGCCATCGCCGCGCAGCACAACACGACGCTCGCGGTCGTGGCGCCCGGCATCGCCGAGGCGCTGTTCGCCACCGCCATGGGCCTGTTCGCCGCCATTCCGGCGGTCATCTTCTACAACCGCTTCGTCAACGAGATTTCGCGCTACACGACGCGGCTCGATGCTTTCGCCGACGAATTCTCAGCGATCCTCTCGCGCCAACTCGATGAGAAGGCGCGCTGATGGCGGCGGCACTGCAAGGCCGCGAAGGCGGCAGGCGGAGACGCGGCCGCCGCCGCGCGATGGCCGAGATCAACGTGACGCCTTTCGTCGACGTGATGCTCGTCCTGCTCATCGTTTTCATGGTGACGGCGCCGCTGCTCACCGTCGGCGTTCCCGTCGATCTGCCCAAGACCAAGGCCCAGCCGTTGACCCAGGATCGCGAGCCGCTCACCGTCACCGTCAAACGTAATGGCGATCTCTTCCTTCAGAACACCGCCGTGAAAGAAGCCGAACTAGTGGAGAAGCTCACCGCCATTTCCGCCAACGGCTACGATCAGCGCATCTTCGTGCGTGGCGATGGCGGCGCGTCCTGGACGGAGATCGCAAAAGTTCTCGGCGTGCTCTCGGGAGCCGGATTCACGCATATCGGGCTCGTAACCGATGTCGCAAAGCCTAAGCCCGGCACACATTAGTCCGCGCGCGACGACCGCGCGTGGCACCGGCATCGGCGGCTTGATCGTCGCGGTGCTGCTCCATGCTGCGCTTATTGCGGTCACGCTGCTGACCTGGGAGCACAAGCTCGACATCGTCGATCAATCGCCCCCCAACGTGCCGGTCGATCTCGTGACCCTGTCGGATCGCACGAACGTCACCCCGGTCGCCGAAAAGAAAGCGCCCGAACCGACCCCGGAACCGCCACAACCCGCGGTCCAGCCGGCACCCGAACCTGCACCGCCGCCGCCGCAGGCTGCCGAGCCCTTGCCGGAACCCAAACCCGCGCCGGTGGTTAAAGCCGAACCGCCACCCAAGCCCGAGCCGGCGCCGAAGCCGGCCCCGGTCAAGCCGAAGCCCGACGTGAAAAAGAAGACAGCCAGCGACGACCTCAATGCGTTGCTCAGCAGCCTCACCGCGCCGCCGCCGAAAGCCGGTAAGTCGACGAAGACCAACGATCGGCCGCGGCAAGGCATCGGCGATATGAACATGATGACGGCCGATCTCGCATCGATGCTCAAAAGCGAGATGAGCCCGTGCTGGACCAGTCCTCCGGTCGGTGCGCCGCATCCGGAACGTCTCATTCCGAGCTTCCGCATTCAGCTCAACCGCGACGGCACGGTCGCACGTCAGCCACAATTGGCTGCAGAATCGGCAGCAGCGGCCGCCGCGGATCCGTTCATGCGTGCCGCCGTGGAAGCGGCCCGTCGCGCAATTTTGACCTGCGGGCCCTACAAACTGCCTGCGGATCGTTACGAGCAGTGGAAAGATGCCACGATCAGCTTCGATCCGCGCGAGATGGTTCAATGACGGGAGTGATTTGACGATGACCGATCTGCGTTTTGCCCGGTTCGCGGCCGCACTGCTCTCGCTTCTCGTGCTGGGCCTCGTTCCCGCACGCGCCGAGCTCCACGTCACCGTCGATCAGGCCAATCCGCAGCCGCTTCCGATCGCCATTCCGGATTTCGCCGCGCCGAATTCCTCGGATGCCGCCAGCGGCCAGAACATCGCCAAGGTGATCCGTGCCGACCTCGACAGTTCCGGTCTCTTCAAATCGCTCGATCCGAAGTCCTTCATCGAGAAGGTGCCGAGCGTCAACGTCGAGCCGCAATTCGGCAGCTGGCGGCCGATCGGCGCCCAGGCACTCGTTATCGGCCAGACCCAGACCTTGCCCGACGGCCGCCTCCAGGTCGATTTCCGGCTTTGGGACGTTTTCGGCGGCAACCAGATGTTCTCGCACAGCTACAAGGCGACGCCGGACAACTGGCGCCGCATCGCGCATATCATCGCCGACGCGATCTACCAGCGCATCACCGGCGAGACCGGCTACTTCGACACCCGCATCGTCTTCATCTCGGAATCGGGTCCGGCCCTGGCACGCAAGAAGCGCCTCGCGGTGATGGACCAGGACGGCGCCAACCCAATGTTCCTGACGCGCGGCGACTATCTGGTGCTCACGCCGCGCTTCAACCCGACAGCACAGATGATTGCCTATATGTCCTACATCGGCACCAAGCCGCATGTGTACGAGTTCGATCTCGAGAGCGGCCGCCAGGAGATGCTGGGCAACTTCCCCAACATGACCTACTCGCCGCGCTTCTCGCCCGACGGCAACAAGGTCGCCATGTCGCTCGAATCCGGCGGCAACTCGGACGTGTACATCATGGATTTGCGCACCCGTGCGATGACGCGGTTAACGACGAATCCCAGCATCGACACGGCGCCCTCCTTCTCGCCCGACGGTACCCAGATTGCTTTCGAATCCGACCGTGGCGGCAGCCAGCAGGTCTATGTGATGAACGCCGACGGTTCGAACCAGCATCGGATCTCCTTCATGCCCGGGCGCAACGGCACGCCGGTCTGGAGCCCGCGTGGCGATCTCATCGCATTTACCAACCAAGGCTCTGGATTCCATATCGGAGTCATGCACACCGACGGCTCCGGCGCGCGCATCATCACCCATGGATGGGAGGATGAAGGACCGACCTGGGCACCCAATGGCCGCGTGCTGATGTTCACCCGGTCCTCGCCCGGCGGGCGCGGCTCGCAGATCTGGTCCGTGGACGTTACCGGCCGTAATGAACGGCGCGTGCCGACGCCGGGCGATGCCTCAGATCCGGCCTGGTCGCCGCTCATTCAACCGCCGACACGGCCTTGAACCCTGCGGTAAGCTGTCACTAAACTGCTATTAACAGGACGCTTGGCTCTTTTTGGCCATGAATGCGTTAGACTTTAAGTTCCCTGGCGACGCATCGGCGACGGGCGCTGCTGGAACCTGATTTTGGAGGAGCCTGAATTCGATGCTGAAGTTTTCCCGAGTTTTGAGCCTGGCCGCCCTCACCGCGGCTTTGGCGCTTGCTGGTTGCACCACACCCAAGCAGGCAGACAACACGCCGCCGCCGTCCGGTGGCGGCTACACTGCACCGCCGTCTTCGACCATCGTTCCCGGCAGCGCGGAAGATCTCCGCGTCAACGTCGGCGACACGGTCCATTTCGCCTATAACGAGTACAATATCGAGGACAACGACAAGGCCACGCTGCAGCGCCAGGCTGCATGGCTTCAGAAGTATCCTTCGATCCGCGTCGTCGTCGAAGGCGATTGCGACGAGCGCGGCACGCGCGAATACAACCTCGCTCTCGGCGCCCGTCGCGCCAACGCGGTGAAGGAGTATCTCGTGAGCCTCGGCGTTTCGGCGAGCCGGGTCGACACGATCTCCTACGGCAAGGAGCATCCGATCTGCACGGAGTCGACCGAGGATTGCTGGGCACAGAATCGCCGCGGTGTGACCTCGATCGCGGGCGGCGCGAACTCCTGACGGGTTCCGCCGTTATCAGGGACGAAAGGCGTCCGGCGATGCCGGACGCCTTTTTCGTTGTGGCGCCCACCGATTCCGCGGGGTCACAAATTGGGCTAACTGTTCGGCAAACTGCGCGACATCCCGACCGGAGGCGATCATGAACAGGACGAGACTTTTGCTCGGCAGCAGCATCCTCTGCGTCGTAGCGCTGCTCGCCGGCGCACCGGTCGGCGCGGTGGCCGTCGATCCGGCAATGCCGAACTATGTATCTGCGCCGCCATCGGGCGAGATCCGCGTCGCCGGCCTCTTCGGGGAAAGCGATGAGGAGAAGGCGGCACGTCTCCAGCACGAGCAGAACCAGGATGCCGCGATCAATCGCCTCAACGATCGGGTCCGTGACCTCGAAGACACCGTTCGCAACCTCACCGGACAAAACGAAGAGCTCTCCCATCGCGTCAGCGAACTCAACGCGAAGATCGATCGCCAGCAGAAGGATTTCGAATACCGGATCTGCATGATGGCGGCGCAGCAGCTCGGCGCCTCTGCCGGATCGGGCGATCCCAATGCCGTTCCCTGTGGCGCCTCGGCCGGCGGCGCGCCGATGCCCGGCGCATCTGCGCCGCCGCCTACGGCAGGCAGTGTCACGCTCGCGCCGCCGCCAGGCGTCCTCGGCACGCTGCCGGCGAATTCCGCGAACACCTCGCCGGCTGCGCCAGCGGCGCCAGACACCAGGGCGCAATACGATGCTGCCGGCACGCTGCTGGCCAAAGGCCGTTATGACGAGGCCGCCGCCGCGTTCCGCAACTTCGCCGACACCAACCCGAAGGACGATCTGGCGCCGAATGCACTCTACTGGGTCGCCGACATCGCGTATGTTCAGAAGGACTACGACAGCGCGGCGCGCGGCTTTGCCGAGGTTATCAAGAAATATCCGGTCTCGACGCGCGCGCCCGAAAGTCTCTTGATGATGGGTCAGGCGCTGCTCGCGAATGGCCAGAAGAAGGAAGGTTGCACCGCCCTTGCCGCGCTCCCGGCAAAATTCCCCAAAGCGGACGCCAAGGTCCTCTCCCGCGGGGTCGACCTCCGCAAAGCCAGCTGCCGCAACACTTGAGGCGCGCTTTGCCGCGGCGATGGCCGCCATCGCGCGGGAAGACGGCTACTGGCCGGGCGCCGTAGCGGTTTCGGGCGGCGGCGATTCCGTCGCGCTCATGCATTTGCTTGCGTCCTGGGCGAAGCGATCCGGGCTTCCCGCGCCCCTGGTCCTCACCGTCGATCACGGTTTGCGGAACGACTCGTCCGCCGACGCGCGGAAGGTCGCGCGCTGGGCGCGCGCGCTCGGCCTGAAGACACGGGTTCTCCGGTGGACCGGAGCACGGCCCAAAGCCGATATCGAGGCCGAAGCCCGCGAGGCGCGCTATCGCCTGATGGGCGCATGGCTCCGCAAGCAACGCATTTCGACGCTCTATGTCGCGCACTCTGAAGACGATCAGGCGGAGACCTTTCTCCTCCGCCTCATGCGCGGCAGCGGTCTCGACGGCCTCGCCGCCATGCGTCCGGTCGCTGGCTATCCGCTATCGGCATTTCGCGAGTTGCACGTGATCCGGCCGCTCCTGTCGATCGATCGTGCATCCCTGCGTGGCCATCTCGAAGGACTGGGCCAGGATTGGCTCGAGGATCCGATGAACGGCGAAGAACGCTTTGCCCGAGTCCGCTTGCGCAATGCGATGCCGCACCTGCACGCCGCGGGCGTCACCTGCGCGCGCATCGCTGCCGCGGCAGCCCATCTCAGCCGTGCCCGCGAGGCGCTCGACACCGTCACGGCGGCTGTCCTGGTCCGCTGTGTCCATCCGATTGCGGGCGGGTTTCAGATCGATTCTGTCGCGCTCACGGCCGCGCCGCGCGAGATCGGCTTGCGAGCCCTGTCCCAAATTCTGATGCAGGTGTCGGAACAGGCATACCGCCCCCGTTTTGAGCGTCTGGAGCGGCTCTACGACCGTCTCGCGGCAGGACAGCTGGGTGGCGGCGCCACGCTCCATGGCTGCCGGATTGCCCCAATTCCCGCCAAACGTGGGGTCTTTGGCATGGGAACTCTGGCCGTCACGCGCGAAACGCTGCGGCGAGCAACCGTGCCGGCCTAAAACAGCCGTAATCAGACTGCGTTAATCGGCTTCTGGCATTATCGTTGCTGCACGGACGTAAATTTCCTAACGTCCCGATGGCTGGCAAAACGGTAAAGAAGACCTATCTACTAAGTCCGTGGCCCTCGGCCCCCGTTGAAAGGACGGCCCCTTGACCAACTTACGCAACCTCGCGCTGTGGATCGTCGTGGCGCTGCTGCTCGTCTTCCTCTTCAACCTGTTCCAGAATCAGGCGCAGCACGCGAGCGCGGCCAGCCTCAACTACACCCAGTTCCGCCAGGACGTCACCCAGGGCGACATCAAGACGGCGACCGTCCAAGGTCAGACGATCAAGGGTGAGATGCGCAACGGCACCCAATACGTGACCGTGGTGCCGCAAGGCGACAGCAGCATTCTCGCGCTGATGGACAAGAACCATGTCACCATCACGGCGCAGCTTCCGGACGACGGCGTCAGCCTGCTGTCTCTGCTGATCAACGCGCTGCCGATGCTGCTCCTGATCGGCGTGTGGATATTCTTCATGCGCCAGGTCCAGTCGGGCGGCGGCAAGGCGATGGGCTTCGGCAAGAGCCGCGCGAAGATGCTCACGGAACGCACCGGCCGCGTGACCTTCGAAGACGTCGCTGGCGTCGACGAGGCCAAGGACGATCTGAAGGAAATTGTCGACTTCCTGAAGGACCCGCAGAAATTCCAGCGCCTCGGCGGCCGCATCCCGAAGGGCGTCCTGCTCGTCGGCCCGCCCGGCACCGGCAAGACCTTGCTCGCCCGCGCGATCGCCGGAGAAGCCAACGTGCCCTTCTTCACGATCTCGGGTTCCGACTTCGTCGAGATGTTCGTCGGCGTCGGCGCCAGCCGCGTCCGCGACATGTTCGAGCAGGCGAAGAAGAACGCGCCCTGCATCGTCTTCATCGACGAAATCGATGCCGTCGGCCGTCACCGCGGTGCCGGCCTCGGCGGCGGCAATGACGAGCGCGAGCAGACGCTGAACCAGCTCCTCGTCGAGATGGACGGCTTCGAATCGACCGAAGGCGTCATCCTGATCGCCGCGACCAACCGTCCCGACGTTCTCGATCCCGCGTTGTTGCGTCCGGGCCGCTTCGACCGCCATGTCGTCGTCGCCAATCCGGACCTCGGCGGCCGCGAGAAGATCCTCCGCGTTCATCTCCGCAAGGTCCCGCTCGCGCCGGATGTCGATCCGCGCACCCTGGCGCGCGGCACGCCCGGCTTCTCGGGTGCCGATCTCGCCAACCTCGTCAACGAGGCGGCCTTGCTTGCGGCCCGCCGCGGCAAGCGCGTCGTGACGATGAGCGAGCTCGAAGACGCCAAGGACAAGGTCATGATGGGCGCCGAGCGCCGCTCGATGGCCATGACCGAGGAAGAGAAGAAGCTCACGGCCTATCACGAAGCCGGTCACGCCCTCGTCGGCCTGAACGTCCCGCAGCACGATCCGCTGCACAAGGTGACGATCATCCCGCGCGGCCGCGCCCTCGGCCTCACCATGAACCTGCCGGAGCAGGACCGCCTCAGCTACACGCGCCAGTATTGCGTCTCGCGACTTGCCTCGATGTTCGGCGGCCGCGAAGCGGAAGTGCTGATCTTCGGCCCGGAGAACGTCACCAACGGCGCCACTGGCGACATCCAGCAGGCCACCCAGATGGCTCGCGCGATGATCATGGAGTGGGGCATGTCCGACAAGCTCGGCCGCGTCCGCTACCGCTCCAACGAGCAGGAAGTCTTCCTCGGCCATTCGGTCGCGCAATCGACCAACATGTCGCCCGAGACCGCGCGCCTCATAGACGCCGAGGTGCGCCAGCTCATCGAGGATGGCGAGCAGACCGCCCGCCGAATCCTGACCGAGAAACGCGACCAGCTCGAGATCGTCGCCAAGGGTCTGCTCGAATACGAGACGCTCACCGGCGACGAGGTCATCGGCCTGATCAAGGGTATCAAGCCGATCCGCACGCCGTATGAAGAGCCGACGCCGGAGCGCGGTTCGGGTCCCTCGGTCCCCGCTGCCGGCCGCCCCCGCGGCATCGGCCAGCCGGTGCCAGAGCCCGGACGTTAAACCAAAGGCGAGATTGAACTGCGAGGCGCCTCCTGCCGTAATGGCGGGAGGCGTTTTCGCTTTCGGGCCGCATGACCACGATCCTCGGCATCCTCAACATCACCGACGACTCGTTTTTCGACGGCGGCAAATATCTCGAGCCGTCTGCCGCCATCGCGCAGGGCAGGGCGCTTGCGGCCGACGGTGCGGCTGTACTCGACATCGGCGCAGCCTCGTCCAATCCGGAATCCAAAGGCGTCGCGCCGGAGATCGAAATCGGTCGCCTGCAATCGGTGCTGCCCTCGCTCGCCGGCATTCCGGTGTCGATCGACAGCTTCTCGCTCCCGGTTCAGCGCTGGTCGTTGTCGCAGGGCGTCGCCTATATCAACGACATCCAGGGCTTCGCCGATCCGGATCTCTATCCCGACCTCGCGGGTTCGCCGGCAAAGTTGATCGTGATGCACGCGGTCCAGGCGCGCGGGGCGGCGACGCGCGTGGACGTTCGACCCGGCGAGATCATGGATCGGCTCTACCGGTTCTTCGATACGCGCTTTGCCGCCCTCGAAGCCGCGGGCGTCGCGCGCGACCGCCTGATCCTCGACCCCGGCATGGGCTTCTTCCTCGGCACCGATCCCGAGACCTCGTTCACCGTCCTGCGGAACCTCGGTGCCTTGCGCGACCGCTATCGCCTGCCGGTCCTGGTGTCGGTCTCGCGCAAGTCTTTCCTCCGCCGCCTGACCGGCCGCAGCGCCGCGGATTCCGGCCCGGCCAGCCTCGCGGCGGAGCTTTTCGCCATCCGTCAGGGGGCGGATTATATCCGCACCCACGCCCCCGGGGCACTGAAAGACGCGCTTTTGCTCGATAAAGCGCTGGCCGGGCCGTCATAACCGTTAACAATTGTTGGGGCTGCACCTGTCACAATGCCTGCTAAAATGACGCTGCATCTGGGGAAAGCAAAAACATGAGCCGGAAGTACTTCGGCACCGACGGTATCCGCGGCCGCGCCAATTCGGCCGCCCTGACGCCCGTCATCGCCATGCGCGCCGGCATGGCCGCGGGACGCATCTTCACCCGCGGCGAGCACCGCCATCGCGTCGTGATCGGCAAGGATACCCGCCTGTCGGGCTACATGATCGAATCCGCGCTCGTCGCCGGTTTCACCTCGGTCGGCATGGACGTCTTCCAGTTCGGTCCGCTGCCGACGCCCGCCGTCGCCATGCTCACCCGCACCTTGCGCGCCGATATGGGCGTGATGATCACGGCCTCGCACAACCAGTATCAGGACAACGGCATCAAGTTCTTCGGTCCCGACGGCCGCAAGCTCTCCGATGAGCATGAGGCGGCGATCGAAGCATTGATGGACAACGGTCTCGAGCATGGCCTCGCCACGTCGCCCAAGCTCGGCCGCGCCAAGCGTATCGACGATGCCCAGGCCCGCTATATCGAATTCGTGAAGCGTACGTTCCCCGCGGATCTCACGCTCGAAGGCATGCGCATCGTGATCGATTGCGCCAACGGTGCGGCCTACAAAGTTGCACCTGCCATCCTCTGGGAGCTTGGCGCAGAGATCGTCACGATGGGCGTGGCGCCCGACGGCTTCAACATCAATTCCGATTGTGGCTCGACCGTACCGGAGATGATGGCCGACAAGGTTCGCGAGGTGCGCGCCGATTTCGGCATCGCGCTCGACGGCGACGCAGATCGCGTCGTCATGTCCGACGAACGCGGCCGCATCATCGACGGCGATCAGGTTCTCGCCCTGCTCGGCGATTCCTGGCAGAAGCGCGGCCGTCTCAAGGGCGGCGGCGTGGTCGGCACGGTGATGTCGAATGCCGGCCTCGAACGTTACCTCAAGGGCCTCGATCTCAAGCTCGCGCGCGCCGCGGTCGGCGACCGCTATGTCATAGAGCAGATGCAGAAGGGCGGCTTCAACATCGGCGGTGAACAGTCCGGCCATGTCGTGCTCAGCGATTTCTCCCCGACCGGCGACGGCATGATCGCGGCGCTCCAGGTGCTTGCCGTGCTTGCAACGCAGGGCAAGCCGGCCAGCGAAGCCGCGCACCGTTTCGAGCCGCTTCCGCAGGTGCTCGAAAGCGTGCGCTTCCAGAAGGGCTCGCCGCTCACCCACGCGCGTGTCACCGAAAGCATCAAGGCGGGCGAAGCGCGCCTCAACGGCTCCGGCCGTCTCCTCGTGCGCAAATCCGGTACCGAGCCGGTGATCCGCGTGATGGCCGAAGGCGACGATGAAGCCTTGGTGCGCCAGGTCGTTGGCGACGTGGTCAGCGCGATCCAGGAGTTCGCTGCCTGAGGGCGGCGGGGACCGCGCCTTGACGCCCGTTCGAATCCTGTCGGTCGCCGGCTCGGACTCGTCCGGCGGTGCGGGTATCCAGGCCGACATCAAGACCGCAAGCGCGCTCGGTGCCTATGCGATGACGGCGATCACCGCCATCACCGCACAGGACACGACAGGCGTCGGCGCGGTGCAGCTTGCCGATTCCGGCATCGTCGCCGAACAGATCGAACGCTGCCTCACCGATATCGGCGCCGATGCGATCAAGACCGGCATGCTCGGCTCGGCCGCCATCGCCCGCGCGGCCGCGCAGGCGCTCGCGCGATATGCCGGCGGCATTCCGCTCGTCGTCGATCCCGTGATGGTTTCGACCAGCGGCGCGGCGCTTGCCGATGCCGGAACGGTCGAGGTTCTCAAGGCGGACGTCTTCCCGCGTGCGACCCTGATCACGCCGAACCTGCCGGAGGCGGAAAAGCTCTGCGGCTTCCCGCTCCGTTCGCCGGAGGATATCGCCCATGCCGGCGAAACGCTGCTGTCCCTCGGACCCCAGGCGGTGCTGATCAAAGGGGGCCACGGCGCCTCCGATATGCTGGTCGACACCCTCTTCACGATGGACGCTCCGCCCAGCCACTTCCGTGCGCCGCGCATCGTTACCAACAATACCCACGGCACCGGCTGCACGCTGTCGACGGCGATCGCCTGCGGATTGGGACAAGGGCTGCCGCTGGCTGAGGCCGTCGCGCGCGCCCATGCCTTCGTCCAGCACGCCATCCGCACCGCGCCCGGCCTCGGCAAGGGCCACGGCCCGCTCAATCATCTTCCCCAATAGCAAAATAGCGAGCGGGGTTCCCCCGCTCGCCATTCGCTACGCAAAACTTGTTTGTCTCAGGCGACCAGCGCTTCAAGTCTCTTGCGGATGATGCTCTCCGCTTCGCTGACCAAACGATCCACCAGCTCTTTGCAGGTCGGGATGTCGTGGATCAGGCCCTGGGTCTGGCCCGCCGACCAGATGCCGTAATCGGTATCGCCCGTGTCATAGACCACGCCGCCGCGCGTTCCGGCCACGAGATCGCGCACGTCCTCGAACTTGGCGCCGCCGCGCTTCTCGATTTCGACCACCTTCTGGCTGATCGCGTTGCGCGCCACGCGCGACGAGTTGTGCATGGTGCGGAAGATCATGTCGGTCGCGCGTTCGTCATTGGCGACGAGGGCGGCCTTCACCTTTTCGTGGATCGGGGCTTCCTTGGTCGCCATGAATCGCGTGCCCATGTTCGCGCCCTCGCAGCCCAGCGCCAGCGCCGCGACGAGCCCGCGCGCATCGGCGATGCCGCCCGAGGCGATCACCGGGATTTTCAGCTTGGCCGTCGTCACCGGGAAGAGCACCAGCCCGCCGATGTCTTCCTCGCCCGGATGGCCTGCGCACTCGAAGCCGTCGATCGAGACGCAATCGACGCCGATGCTCTCCGCCTTCACGGCATGGCGCGCCGTGACGCATTTGTGGATCACCTTCACGCCCGCCGCCTTGAACGCCGGCAGATGCGGCTGGGGATTGTTGCCCGCGGTCTCCACCACCTTGCATCCGCTCTCGCAGATCACCTGGCGGTATTCGTCATAAGGGATCGGGTTGATCGACGGCAGGATGGTGAGGTTGATGCCGAACGGCTTGTTCGTCAGTTCGCGTGTCTTCTTAATCTCCTTCACCAGCGCCTCGGGCGAACCCGGGGTCAGCGCGGTGAGAAAGCCGAGCGCGCCGGCATTGGCGACGGCGGCAATCAGCTCGGCCTTGCCGACGCGGGTCATGCCGCCGCAGGTGATCGGCACTTCGACACCGAACATTTCAGTGAAACGGGTCTTCAACATGGCCTTTGGCCCCTTCCTGGTTATCTCTGGGGGGAGCCTGCCGCGAATCCGCCCCGGACGGAAGGGGCGGTAACGCTACGGAAGTTCAGCCCAGGAACGGGTCCCGCACCATGATGGTGTCGTCGCGGTCGGGACTGGTGGAGAGCAGGGCGACCGGCGCGCCGATCAGCTCCTCGATCCGCCGCACATACTTGATCGCGTTTGCCGGAAGGTCCGCCCAGCTCCGCGCCCCGCGGGTGGAGCAGTTCCACCCTTCCATGGTCTCGTAGACCGGCGTCAGCTTCGCCTGCGCGACCGCGTCGGCCGGCAGATAGTCGAGCACCTGATCGCCCAACCGGTAACCCACGCAGACATCGATGGTCTCGAAGGTGTCGAGCACGTCGAGCTTGGTCAGGGCGATGCCGTCGATACCGCCGGTGATCGCGGTCTGGCGCACCAGCACGCTGTCGAACCAGCCGCAGCGCCGCTTGCGTCCCGTCACCGTGCCGAACTCGTTGCCGCGCGAACCCAGCATCTCGCCCGTCGCATTGACCTGCTCGGTCGGAAAGGGTCCCTCGCCGACACGCGTGGTGTAGCTCTTGGTGATGCCGAGGACATAGCCGATCTGCTTCGGCCCGATGCCGGCGCCCGCTGCCGCCTGTCCCGCCACGGTGTTGGACGAGGTGACATAAGGATAAGTGCCGTGGTCGATGTCGAGCAGCACGGCCTGCGCACCTTCGAACAGCACGCGCTTGCCCGCGCGCCGCGCGGCATCCAGTTCGCGCCAGCTCGATCCGACATAGGGCAGAATTTTCGGTGCGACTTCCTTGAGTTCGGCCAGAAGCTTGTCGCCGTCGATCTCGTCGGCACCTGCGCCGCGACGCAGCGCATTGTGATGGGCCAGCAGACGGTCGACCTTCGCCGGCAGCGAATCGAAATCCTTGAGATCGACGACGCGGATCGCCCGCCGCCCGACCTTGTCCTCATAAGCCGGTCCGATACCGCGCTTGGTCGTGCCCAGCTTCGAGGTGTTCGACATCTCGCGCACCGCATCCAGCTCACGATGGATCGGCAGTACCAGCACGGCATTCTCCGCCAGCACCAGCACATCCGGCGTCACTGCGACGCCCGCGGCGCAGACCCGTCCAATCTCATCGAGCAGCGACCACGGATCGACCACCACGCCGTTGCCGATGATCGAGCGTTTGCCCTGGATCACGCCCGAGGGCAGCAGCGACAGCTTGTAGGTCTTGTCGCCCACCACGATGGTATGGCCGGCATTGTTGCCGCCCTGGAAGCGAACGACGACCTCGGCCCGGTTGGCCAGCCAGTCGATGATCTTGCCTTTGCCCTCGTCGCCCCACTGGGCGCCGATCACGGCCACATTGGACATGAATGAAATTCCCGACCTTGTCTTGAGCAAACGGCCAGCCGGCCGAAGCTGCGGAAAGCACGCTGGCCGCTACCCCATTGGGCATCGGCGCAGCAGCCGTCACTGCGTCGCAGCGAAGGCCGGTGACGACTTATAGCTGGCCCTTCCCGGAAGCGCGAACGGCGTTCCGCCGCAGCACAGATTGTCCGGAGGGGCCGGAATTCGGCCCAGAAACCGCCATCCTGCGCCGGTTCCATGGCTCGTCTGCATAAGGGGCTCTCATGCCGGCACCGTTCGTCCTGTTCGGTCACCAGCATCTCACCGCTATCGGTCTGACCCTTTCCGTTCCGGCGGTCCTCGCCGGTGTGCGAAGGACCGCATGGCCGGATGGCGACACGCCGATTCGATGGTCCTTCGCGGCGCTTTTGATAGGCACATGGATCGCCTGGTACATGCTCTTCATCGCGCGGCACTGGCTCGGGGCCGGAAACGAGTTTCCGATGAACCTGTGTGACTGGGCCACCATCGCGCTCATCGTCACGCTCATACGCCCGAACCAGCAGGCCTATGATCTCGCCTATTTCTGGGCGCTTGCCGGCACGACCCAGGGACTCGTCACGCCGGATGTGAACTTCGCCTTTCCCGAGCCGCAGTTCATCGTCTTCCTGCTCGGGCATGGCGCGATCATCGCGGCGGTCATCTATCTGACCTTTGGCACCGGCATGCGTCCGGTTCCGGCCTCGATCCCGCGCGTCATCGCCTGGTCGCTCGCCTATGCCGCGGCGGCGGGATTGCTCGACTGGATCGCAAACGTGAATTACGGCTTCTTCCGCGCCAAGCCGGGGCACGAGACGTTCTATGACATCCTGCCGGCCTGGCCTTACTACATCCCGGTCACGGTCCTGCTCGGCTTCCTGTCGATCCTGATCCTCTACGCACCGTGGTACATCGCGGACCGCGTCCGCCGCGCGTAGGCGCCGTCAGGTCTCTTCCAGCTGCAGCTTGTCCGCCATGCGCACCAGCTCGGGCAGCGAGTTCGCCTGCATCTTGCGCATGATCTGGGTGCGATGGGCTTTCACCGTCGATTCCGAGGTTCCGATCGCCGCGCCGATCTGCTTGTTGAGCTGGCCGGTCACGAGGATCGACATCACCTGCCGCTCGCGCAGCGTCAGGGTCGCCAGCCGCTCGCGCAGCGCCCGGAGCTCGCCTTCGTCGCGCCGGAGCTCGCGGTCCTTGGCGATGGCGAGCTGGATCGCGTCGAGCAGATCCTGGTCACGGAATGGCTTGGTCAGGAACTCGAAGGCGCCGGCTTTCATCGCCCGCACCGACATCGGGATATCGCCATGGCCGGTGATGAAGATGATCGGCATATCGATGCCCGCCTGCGCAAGTTCGCGCTGGAATTCGAGGCCGCTCGAGCCGGGCAGGCGAACATCGAGCACAAGACATCCGGGAATGTCCGGTCGCTGGAAGCGCAGGAACTCTTCGGGAAGGGTGAAGCCTTCCGCGTGCAGCCCCACCGTCCGCATCAGGCGCGCCAGCGCCCGCCGCATCGAGGGATCGTCGTCGATCACATAGACGATGGATTCCCGGGTCTCAGTCATGATCGCCCTCGATCGGAAGGAAGATGTCGAATTCGGCGCCGTGCGGTACGCGCTGGGTCGCCGAGATGCGGCCGCCATGCGACTCGACGATGGAACGGCAGATGGACAAGCCGAGCCCGAGCCCCTCGCTCTTGCTGGTCACGAAGGCGTCGAAGAAGCTGTCGGGATCGCGGCCTTCGAAGCCGATGCCGTTATCGGCAACCGTCAGCGTTATGCCGCTGACATTGTGCCGCGTGGTGAGCGTGATAATGCGCTTTCGTTCGCTGGCGGGCGGGCTGGCTTCCACGGCATTCAGAATCAGGTTGACCAGGATCTGCTGCAACTGGATGCGGTCGCCGGTGATCGTGGGAAGCTCCGGATCGAACGAGGTTTCGACTATGACGGCGTGACGCGCCAGTTCGCTGGCGAGCAACTTTTCCACATCGCGGCACAGGGCGTTGAGATCGATGCGGTCGACGGCCGCCGTATTGCGGCTTGCCAGGCTTCGGATTCGCTTGATGACCTCGCTCGCGCGATTGGCATCCTGCACGACGCTTTGCGCCGCCTCGCGCGCCTCGTCGAGGTTGAAATGGTCGGGCTCGAGCCAGCGCACGCAGCAGCTCGCATTCGTCGCGACCGCGCCCAGGGGTTGATTTATTTCATGGGCGATGGAGGCGGTGAGCTCGCCCAGTGCCGTCAGCCGTCCGGCATGCGCGAGATGCGCCTGGGTTTCGTTCAGGGCCTGTTCGGCACGATGGCGTTCCGCCATTTCCTCGGTGAGAGCCGCGTTCGCGGCCTGCAACTGTTCCGCCTTGCTCGCCAGCTCGCGATGGGTGCGCAGCAGCCTCGCATCGGCATCGCGCTGCCGCGAGCTCAGGAAGCCGCCGCCGAGTGCACAGGCCACGAAGAAGATGAACAGCACATAATTGTCGAGCCGAAGATGCGTCGTGCTCAGTGCCCCGGAATAGAAATAGAGGCCGGCCGGAACCGATGCGGCGGCGGCGAGACAGCCCGGCCCGACGCCGCCGAACCAAGCGGCAGCGACGATCGCGGCAAAGAACAGGAAGAGTGTCGGCCGGTCCGATTCGAATTGCTGAAGTACGAGGGTAAGACCCAGCGCGAGCACGACCAGCGAAAGCGCCAGCGCATAGCGCCAGCCCGGCGATTCGGCGGTCGTCTGGATATCGCCGGCGGTCGTCATCCGGCGCGCTTCGATCTGGGCATGGCGTCATCAGCCTGTTGGCGTGAACCTCCCGGGTCCACGACTGCCAGCTAAGACGGTAGCGTGAAGGATTTATGACAACTGTACAAAGGTCTAATACCTGTAGTCCTTCGGCCAATCACATGGCTCGGCGGATGGCGGGTCTCAGGGCCGGGTCCGTTCGAAGTTGGCAGCGAACACTGGCCCAGATTTTCGGTGCCACTTTCCAGCCCTGGGAAGCGCCCATCGCCACGACCGTCATCGTCTGAAGAGCATCGGCCTCGTCGGCAAAACAGGCTGGAATCCGCTGGCCACGCCGCGAGAGCTTTTCCTTCAGCGACTCCGTTGCATCGAACCCGGCCAGATAACTTTTCAGCGCAGCCGACTGCGCAAGGAAGCCGTCGAGCCGGGGCAGGCGATCGCGCCAAAGCGCAAGGATTTCGGGCACTTCGGAGCCGGCCCGGCTTGCCGCAAAGCCTTCCAGCCGAGACAGCGCCTCCCGATGGCGGGGGGCCTGAAGAATCTGCCGGAGCGCAGATGCCACGCTCCGCCGCACCCGCTTCGGTGCCATCTCTTCGCTAAGGCGGATTAGCCGGCCGACATGATCGATGCGGTCGCCGTCCGCCATCCGGTCGAGCGCTCCAGCCATCCCGCCAGTCCCGTCGCCGTGAAGCAGGGCCGCGCCGGCCATTCCGCGCCGACGAAGCTCAAGCACAGGGCCGTGCCAGTCCTCGGATGTCCAAATGCCCGCGATTTCCTTCGATCCGTCCCGCGCGACCGTCAGGCAGAACTTCAGCTCCGCTTGGCGGGTGCCGAGGTCGTCTCTGGTCCGGAACACGATTCTGTCGAACGCGGCCATGACGTAGTGCGTCTGAAGCGGACGGCGGCGCCATGTCGAGACGCGATCCGCGCCCAAGGCGCGGATTTCCGCCTGCGCGACGGCCGCTGGTTCGGCGGCGAGCGCGTCGGAAACCGGAAAGCTGCGTTCGAGCTGTTGAATGGCTGCCACTCCGCAAGACGAATGCAGTGTCGGCGAGCGTGCGGTGTGCAATCCATTGGGTTTGTGTGCATTCCGTCACACCAAAAGAACGATGCCTGTCGCGCTTTGGTTTGTGACGGACCGGTGACAATGACAGTTTCATGACGCCGCTCGCCTTACGACAAAGAGCGCAGGCACGAATGCGAGATAACGCCCATAAATCAGATGTTTCTTGCACATCGCCACTCTCCGCAGCGTGGTGAATGCAAATCGCCTGTGGCGGCACGCCGCGGAAGACGAGCGTCCAATCCAATCGTCGAACGTCGAATGTCCTAGTTCGTTCGGTGGACGAATCCCAACGCGAACCCAATAGAACCGCCAACGCCTCATCCCTATCGCTACGCCCGAAATGCGGGGGCAGCGCGAGCAAGCGTACTCGCCACGCTTTCATCGTGAGGCGCACGGACCGTTGTGGTCCGCGGTAATGAAGAGGGATCCCATGAGACTTTCCACAATTCTGCTTTGCGGCGTCGCGCTGGCGTCTGCGTTGGCCCCGGGGGCGGCCTTCGCGGGTTCTGCGCCGCCCGTGGCGTCGGCGGCCGATCTCGATCGCGCCAACGCCAATATCGACCAGCTCAACACGCGCATCGACGCGCTCGAGGCCGAACTCCAGGCCGCCGAGCAGCGTTCCGCCGATGACCACAACGCCCTTTCGGGCCTCGGTTCGGCCGCGAGCGGCTGGTGGTCCGACACCTCCGTCAACGGTCGCATGTACTGGGACGTCAGCTATGTCGACCAGGAGACCAACGGAACGCGCACCGGCACGTCGAACGGCACCGCCTTCGACATCAAGCGCTTCTATGTCGGCATCGATCACAAGTTCAACGACACGTTCTCGGCCAACGTCACCACCGACTTCACCTATGACAGCGGTTCGGGCACCAGCCAGATCTACATCAAGAAGGCCTATCTCCAGGCCAAGATCGACGATGCACTCGTCATCCGCGTCGGCTCGACCGACCTGCCGTGGATCCCGTTCGTCGAAGACGTCTATGGCATGCGTTACGTCGAAAACACCCTCGCCGACCGTCTGAAGTACGGCACCTCGGCCGACTGGGGCGTTCACTTCTCCGGTAAGTTTCTCGGCGGCGCGCTGAACTACGCGTTCTCCGTCGTGAACGGCGCGGGCTACAAGAAGGCTGGCGTGTTCCGCACCAACGGTCCGGACATGGAAGGCCGCATCTCGACCAAGTTCGACGACATCACGCTCGCCGTCGGCGGCTATATCGGCCATCTCGGCGTGCAGTATGGCGGCGCGATCCACCACTCGGCCACGCGTTTCGACGCTCTGGCGGCGTGGACCCCGGGTCCGTTCAAGCTTGGCGTCGAATTCTTCGAAGCCAACAACTACCTGAGCGTATCCTCGACCACGCAGACCGACCACGCCACCGGCGTTTCGGGCTTCACCGCCTACAACTTCGCGCCGGAATGGACGGTCTTCGGCCGCTACGACTACGCGAAGAAGCACATCAACGCGCTCATCCCGAGCTCGGTTCCGGACAACTACTACAACGTCGGCATCGAGTGGAACCCGACGAAGATCATCGACTTCTCGCTCGTCTACAAGCACGACCAGGCTTCGCATGGTTCGTTCTCGACGTCGAACGGCACGATCGGTGGTTCGACCAACGGCAACTACAGCGAAATCGGCATTTTCGGCCAGGTTCGCTGGTAACGCGTAACGGCCCGGTCGCAAGGCCGGGCCTCACCGTTCACAAGGAAGGAAGATACGTATGAACTATCTGACCAAGGCCGCTCTCGGTCTTCTCGCTTCGCTCACACTCGCCGCGCCGGCCCTTGCCGGGAACCTCAACGGCGCCGGCGGCACGGCGATCTATCCGGTGCTCTCGGTCTGGGCGCAGAAGTATCACGGTGCCACGGGCGATCAGGTGAACTATCAGCCGATCGGTTCGGGCGGCGGCATTGCGCAGATCAAGGCGCGCACGGTCGACTTCGCGAACTCCGACAAGCCGCTCAAGCATGAAGAGCTGGTGGCCAACAATCTGGTCCAGTTCCCGCAGGTCGTCATTTCGATCGTTCCGGTCGTGCATCTGCCCGGCATCGGCGCCGGTCAGCTCGTGCTCGACGGCAAGACCCTCGCCGACATCTACCTCGGCAAGATCACCAGGTGGAACGACCCGGCGATCAAGGCGCTGAACCCGAAGGTCGCGCTGCCGAACATGGCGGTTCTCGTCGTCCACCGTTCGGACGGATCGGGCACCACCTTCAACTTTGCCGACTACCTCAGCAAGGTCAGCCCGGAGTGGAAGAGCCGCGTCGGCGCCGACACCTCGATCGACTGGCCGGTCGGCGTGGGTGGCAAGGGCAATGCCGGCGTCGCCGGTACGGTCCAGCAGACGGTCGGTTCGATCGGCTACGTTGAATACGCCTACGCGATCCAGAACCATCTGGTTCACACCGACATGGTCAACGCCGCCGGTCAGCGCGTGCAGCCGACCATGGAGGCCTTCCAGTCGGCCGCTTCCAACGCCGACTTCTCGAAGGTGC
The DNA here is from genome assembly GCA_018241025.1 of Pseudomonadota bacterium. GTDB lineage: Bacteria > Pseudomonadota > Alphaproteobacteria > Micropepsales > Micropepsaceae > Rhizomicrobium. The sequence continues at coordinate 180,288 of JAFEEQ010000003.1, read as the reverse complement.
AGGACTTCTACCTGATCCTCACCAACCAGCCGGGCGCCAAGAGCTGGCCGATCACGGCTGCGACCTACATGCTGATGCGCTCGGACTACGCCGCCGACCGCAACAAGAACGTTCTGAAGTTCCTCGATTGGGCGCTGAAGAACGGTCAGGGCGACGCCGAGAAGCTCGACTACGTTCCTTTCCCGGAAAGCGTGGTCAAGCAGATCGAAGCCTCATGGGGCACGACGCTCAAGGTCACCCCGTAATACCTGCATAGCCTGGGGGCGAGCAGCAGATGGGAGGGACGTTCTGTCCCTCCCATTTTGCTTTTGGGCTCACTTGGCGACGCGGAGATTGGTGATGTCTTCGCCGATCGATACGAAGGTTGACGTGATCTCGCTCGATTTGGTCAGATCGAAGGCCTTGGCACTGTCTGAGGCGCAACTCTGCAGCACGGCGGAATTGCCCGAAGTGCCGTTGATGTCCACGAACACCGTATAGATGATCGCGCCGGCGGCCTTTGCGGCGTCGCAGGCCTTGGTCTCGCGTGCATCGATGCTCGATTGCCAGGTCGACCAGCGGTTCTCGGTGTTGAGGCCGTCGCTCAAAAGGATGATCACGCGCGTCGTGTTCTCGGGCAGGGCACCGGCATTCATCGGATCGCCGTCGGTCAATGTCTGCCAGCCCCAGGCGAGACCGATCGTCTGGTTGGTATTTCCCACGGCATACATGGCGTCGATCTTGTCGCTCAGCGTGGACCAATCGTCGGTCAAAGGCAGCAGCTGCAGGGGGCAAGAACCATATTGCTCCGCCGGAAACAGGGTCGAGCCGCGCGAAGCGACCGGCGTGGTGTTGTCGGTGTCGTAGTCCTGGTCGCGATCGGTAATGCAGCCGTTCCAGCTGTTGTGGTTCTTCGGAACCGTCTGAGTGCAATTGTTGTGATTGTGGCTGCCATGGTGGCCATTGCCGCCGCACGACACCGTCACCGTCGTCGTATTCTGGCTGTCCCAGTCGGACCAGTCGATCCAGTCTGCGCGGTAGAACGAAGCGCCGGCATTGACGTCCTTGTTGAAGGGCACGATGGAGACTTTTACATCGCCGGCATTCGCCGAGGCATTCTGCAGGATTTCCAGCAGTTTGTGAGCCGCGGATTTCAGTGAATCGAGTTTGCTGGTTCCATGGTCGGACTCGAGCATGGAACCGGTGTTGTCGAGCACCAGCGCGACCCAGAGCTTCGTCTGGCCCCAGACCACCGTCGATTCGAAACTTACCGGCAGCGTCCTCTTGCCGATCACATTCAACAGCGTCGCGGGTACATCGACCGAACTGGACACTTTGATCTTGTTGTCGTCGATGGTTACGTTCACCGGCGATGGGGTTCCGTAAGATGAATTGAGCTTGTAGTTCGCGTTGAAATAGTTCTGCGCGAGCGCCTGGATTTGGCTCTGCGAGAGGCCTTTGCTCGATCCCGCCGCGATGCCTGCGGAGTCGAGCGCTTCCGCGAGCTGCGAGCGCACGATCATCGCGCGCGCCAGATCCAGTCCGGCGCCGGCAGCGATGCAGACCGGAACGAGAGACAGCGCGAACATCATCGCCACGTTGCCGCTTCGCGCCCGGAAGAAGCGCCGGATAGTCCGACCGGCAGCAAACGGTACTTTTCTGGCGATGTGCGAATTCACCTTTTGCACGACTGCGCTCCACTGCGTCGTTCGCGGTCGAAATTGGCAAAGGCGGCTTAACGAGAAGCGAATGTGCGAGGTGAATGGCAGTGTAAACCGCATGTTTGCGGCGCCATTTCGCGTGATGCACGTGTCAACACGCGCTGGAGTCGAACAGCAAGTGTTACGTGTGCAGACTAGATCGCTGTTCCGATCGGCGCGTCCGTCGGGCGTTCGACGCGCCAGAGCGGCCGCAGCATGTCGGCGATCACTTTCGTATGCCCGGCGATGAATTCCTCCGAAGCGGGATCGACTCCCCAGATGTGGATCGCTTCGCGCGGCGACATGAAGAAGAAAGAGCAGGCGCCAAGAAGCGCATAATAGTCGTGGACGGTCATGGTGCGGCCCGTCATCAATTCAACGCCCGCGATGAAGCGGCGGATGTATATGTCGATTGTATAGTCGACCGGCGAAGGGCCGCGCTGGCTCTCGATCATCGTCATGCGCAGGAATTCCGGGGTCTCGGTATTTGCGATGATGAAAGCCCGTACCACAAGCTCGACCGGATCGGATTTTCCGTTGTCGCTTTCCGCGACACGCAGCATCGACGCTTCGACTCGCGCGGCGAGGCGATCGGCGACCGCCCGCCACAGGCCTTCCTTCGATCCGAAATGATAGACGAGCAGGCCGCGCTTCACTTTGGCAGCCTTCTCCAGCGCCAGCGCCGGTGTTGCCTTGAAGCCGGCCAGCGCAAAGGCCTTCGTCGCCGCGTCCAGCAGACGTGATTTGGTTAATTCCGCCCGTTGCTGCGGCGCGCGAAGGCGTTTGTTGGGGGTGAAGAGCGTCATGGGATGGTCGTATTAGGCTCCCCAGCTGGAAATAACTATTAGAGACAAATTTTGTAGTTGAACAAATTTTATTTTCGCAGTTTGATGGAACCCGTGCCCGATATGGGTTTTGCGGCAGGCGCCGTCTGAACCCCGGGCAGTCAGGGCGGCGGCCGGACGGCCGTCGGGGTGGGGATTGATGGCTGGAAAGGCGCGCCTTCGCGCGGCGGTTGCAGTTGCGGGCTGTCTGCTGGTCACGCCGGCACGTGCGGCGACGGTCTGCACGGACAAAACCTCGGGCACAGCGAACGGCGCGACCGCGACCGGCTCCGATGCCACCGCCTGCGGGAAGGACGCGGCCGCTTCGGGCGATTACAGTTCGGCGTTCGGCCTCAACAGCGAGGCCGCAGGATCCAGCAGCACCGCCGTTGGTGATACGGCGCACGCCCTCGGCGATGAGAGCATCGCGATCGGTTACGCGGCGAACGCCTACGATGCCGGCGGCATCGCCATCGGCCGCTACAGCATCGCAGGCGTCAGCGGCGACGGCACGATCATGGACGACACCGCGATCGGCTATGCCGCTGAGGCCACGGGCGGCAACGGCCTGGCGGCGGGCAATCTGGCGATCAGTTCGGGTCTGCACGCCGTCGCGCTCGGCTACAACACGCAAAGCTCCGGCGACAATGCGACCGCGCTGGGCGACAGCGCGCAGGCGCTCGGCGGCAGCAGTATCGCCGTCGGCCTGTCCAGCATCTCCAACAATTACCAAGCGATTGCATTCGGCTCCGGCGCTGATGCTGAAGGAATCGGCGCCGTCGCCCTCGGAGCCACGGCAATGGCCGGCGGACTCAACAGCTTTGCCGGCGGCAACGCGGCAGAGGCGAGCGGCGACAACGCGATCGCGCTCGGCAATCTGTCGGTGGCAAGCAACTTCAGCGCCTTCGCCAGCGGCTATCGCGCCAATGCGGCGGGTAACAACGCAATCGCTCTAGGCACCGATTCGAATGCGGGAAACGACAGCGCGGTCGCGATCGGGAATGCAGCGGAAGCCGACGGCTCGAACGGCCTCGCAATCGGCAACTCGGCACTGGCCACGAGCGACGACGGCATCGCCATCGGACATTACAGCGAGGTCGATGGCTTCGGCGCTGTCGCGCTCGGCGACAGCAGCAAGGCGGGAGACGACTATGCCGTCGCTCTCGGCAATGCCAGCAACGCATCTGGCCTTAGCAGTGTCGCGATCGGAGACAGTTCCGAGGCCGATGGCGAAAGCTCTGCGGCGCTCGGTGTCTTCAGCCGTGCGGCCGCCGACTATTCGGTCGCGCTCGGCGACTATTCCCAGGCGGATGGCCAAAGCAGTGTGGCGATCGGCGACAGCAGCGCCGCTCTCGCGGATCATGGCGTCGCCGTCGGTGCCGACGCGCTGGCCGGGGCCGAAGGCGCGACGGCGCTGGGAGCGACGAGCGACAACTACACGCGGGCCTATGGCCTCAACAGCCTCGCGCTGCAGGGCGGCGACGCGGAAGGCGACTACAGCATTGCGACTGGCGATAACGCCTATGCGGCCGGCTCGTCTGCGATCGCGCTTGGCAGCGGCGACGCGGCGAACGGCGGCTCCGTAAGCGGCGCAGCCAGCTTCAACAACGGCGATATCGCAATCGGCGCGAACAGCATCGCCGGTCTCGATCCCACGGATGCGGCCTATGTCGGCCAGCAATACGACACCGCCTTCGGCTACGGTGCTCTGGCTCAGGGCGGTACGAGCTTTGCCGGCGGCGCCTTTGCGAACGCAGCGGGCGCCAACGCGATTGCCATTGGCGGCGCCGATGGATCGTCCGCCGACGGCGCCTTTGCGGCTGGCACCAACACGATAGCGCTGGGTGCCAACAGCATTGCGGGCAGCGGCGGTGGAGGCAACATCGCCATCGGCTATGGCGCCGATGCGGATAGCGGCAACAGCGTCGCCGCAGGCTCGGGCGCTATAGCGACAGGTCTCCAAAGCGCGGCAATCGGGTTTGACGCGTCGGCCCTGTACGACAATTCGATCGCCCTGGGCGCGAACAGCCTTGCCAACGATGACAATGCCGTCGCGCTGGGCGCCGGCGCAGATGCGGAATTCAACGGCAGTCTGGCGCTGGGGGCCGGAAGTATCGCGCATAACGGTCAGGCGATTGCGGTGGGCCAGCTCTCGGTCGCGAACGGCACCGGGTCCTTTGCCGGCGGCGCTTATGCGCTCGCAAACGGGGATGGCTCCGTCGCGCTGGGCGGCGGCGACGGCGGATCGGTGGATGGCGCGCGTGCCGCCGGCCGCGCCGACATCGCGATTGGCCAGGACAGTGTCGCCGGCGCATCCGACAGCGACGAAGACAATATCGCCATCGGTCAGGGCGCCGCGGCCAGCAATCGGCAAACCGTCGCGATCGGTTCGACCGCCAGCGCCGTTTACAATGCGGCCACGGTCGTCGGCTACGGAAGCAGCGCAGGCGACACGCAGGCGTCGGCCTTCGGTTATCAAAGCTATGCCGGCGGCATGGGGGCGACCGCATTGGGTGCGGGTGCCTTGGCGTCGGGTAGCGGAAGCATCTCCGTCGGAGTGCTCGCGGATAGCGAAGCTTCCGGCGCCATTGCGATCGGCGGCGACGACAGTGCCGGCGGCAGCGCTGCAGTTTCCTACAACGACGGCGATATCGCCATCGGGACCGCCAGTGTCGCCGGTGTGAACGGCAGTGGAACAGCCGCTTTCGACACGGCGCTTGGCTATGGGGCGAAGGCGACCGGCGGCTCGTCTCTGGCCCTCGGCTATGGCGCCAGCGCGTCCGCAGACAATTCCATCGCCCTCGGCGCAGGTTCGCTTGCCGACACGGCCGGGACGGTTTCCTTCGGTTCCGTCGGCAACGAGCGCAAACTGGTCAATGTCGCCAGCGGCACGATTGCGTCGGGCAGCACCGACGGCGTGAACGGCGGCGATGTCTACGCGGCGATCCAGAACATTGCGGGCAGCAGCGGCAGCACGAGTATCGCCACCACGGCCACCAGCGGCACGCCGGTGTCGACCGGCACCGATGCGCTCGCGATCGGCGCCGGGGCGTCGGCATCGGGCACCAACGCCATTGCCATAGGCATCAATACGATATCGGCGGCGAATTCCGTCGTCACCGGCACCGACGCCACCGACAACGGCGCCACGGGCGTGTCGATCTTCGGCACTGGCGCAAGCACCGCGGCGACGGCCTTCGATTCCACCGCGATCGGATTCAACGCCAGCACCGCAGCCGCGAACGGGATTGCCATCGGCGGCGGCGACAACGCCAGCGATTTCGCGGCACTGTCGCGCGGCATCGGCGGCATCGCCATCGGCACCAATTCGATCGCCGGTTCCGGACTTTCCGGCGACGATGGCGACATCGCTCTCGGCCAGGGTGCAAGCGCGCAGGTAAACGCCGCCGACAGCGAGTCGCCGGCCGTGGCCATCGGCGCCCATGCGACGGCCAGTGGCCTCGAGGCGATATCGCTTGGTCACAATGCCAATTCGTCCGGCGACGGCGCCATGGCGCTTGGCGGTGGGGCGATTGCGGATGCAGATCGCGCTGTGGCGCTCGGTGGCAGTTCGATCGCCGGCGCGATCGGTGCGCTTGCCGGCGGCGTATCGGCGAGCGCTTATGGCGTCGGCGATACCGCACTGGGCAACAACAGTGTGGCTGGCAATCCGACCGATCCGACCAATCTCTACAATACCGCTGTCGGCAGTGCGGCCGGCGCGTTCAGTGGTCTCACCACGGCGCTCGGCTCCAACAGCGCCGCCAACGCCATGCGCGCGACCGCGGTTGGCGAAGCGGCGGGGGCGCACGGTCTGGCAAGCACTGCGGTCGGCACCGAGAGCCGTGCCGACACCGACAGTGCAGCCAGCTTCGGTGCATCGGCCGACGCGCGCGGCTTGGCCGCGACGGCCTTGGGCACTTACAGCGCCGCCGCCGGCGATTTCGGCTTCGCGGCCGGTGCGCGCGCCGACGCTTCGGGCGCCAGTGCGATCGCGATCGGCGGCGGCGACAATTCGACGGTCAACGCCGCATCCGCCCAGGGTACGGGCGATATCGCCATCGGTGGCAACAGCAGCGCCGGCTCCGGCACGGCCGGCGACGATGGCAACACGGCCATCGGCTACGACAGCATCGCACAGGGCGGCAACACCTTCGCAGGCGGGCAGGGCGCAGAGGCCGTCGGCAGCAATGCCATCGCTCTCGGTGCCGGCGCATTCTCCGCCGCGAACTCCATCGTCATGGGCGGCGGCGCAACCGACAATGGCGCGACCGGCGCGGCGGTCTATGGCACGGCCGCCAATGTCTCGGGGTTGTCCGACAACGCCACGGCCATCGGCTACAATGCGAATGTCGATGGCAAATTCGCCATCGCCATCGGCGGCGATGCGACGCCCGGCTATGCGGCCAGCGCGCAGAGCGACTACGCCGTCGCAATCGGGTCCCATGCGGTCGGCGGCGGATTCGGCAGCACGGCCATCGGCGAGGCTGCGACGGCGCTTGGCGAGAACAGTTTCGCCGGTGGTTCCTATGCCGACGCCGAGGGTGATTCAGCCATCGCCATCGGCGGCAATCCGGACAACTATGCCCAAGCGCTCGAAGACGAGGCCGTTGCCATTGGCGCCGGTGCGCAGGCGGGTGTTTCCGGCGGCAGCAATGGCGGACAGATCGCGATTGGCACGGGCGCGACGAGCACGGGCATCAATGCCATGTCGCTTGGCACCGGCTTCAACAACGACGGCATGGGCAACAATCTCGCCGGTGCTTTCGGCGCGAACAGCATCGCGGCCGGATATTTCGCGGCGGCCAACGGCGACAATAGCATGGCGTTCGGCGTGGATTCCGAGGCCGATGGCGACAACGCCATCGCCTTCGGCACGGGCGCTGTGTCGGCAGCGAACTCGTTGGTCTTCGGTGCGGGTGCGATCGACAACGGTGCTGAGGGTGTATCGCTCTTCGGTACGGGCGCGGTCGCGGACGCATCCGCGGGCGGGTCGGCTGCCTTCGGCCAGAATGCGTCGGTCGGTGGATATAACGGCATCGCGATCGGTGGCGGCGACGTCGTCGGCACTGGTGGTGGCTTCGATGCTTCGGTCTCCTACGGTCCCGGCGACATCGCTATCGGTACCAACAGCACATCCGGCTTTAGCGGCGAAACGGGCCTCGATCCCGACACCGCGCTCGGCTTCGACAGCCATGCCACCGGTGGTCTCAGCACGGCTGTGGGCGTCGGCGCGATTGCCGACGACTATGTCGCCACGGCGTTCGGCGCCGGCAGTTGGGCGAACAACTACGCCGCCTCGGCTTTCGGTCCGGGCGCCAATGCCTTTGGTGAAAGCAGCGTGGCGTTGGGCGATACCAGCCTCGCCAATGCAGATTTCGCCACGGCACTGGGTGACTACAGCGAAGCCGACGGGATCAGCAGCACGGCGGTCGGCGACTCGAGCCTCGCAACCGCCGATTTCAGTTTTGCCGGTGGCGCCTTCAGCACCGCCCACGGAGACAACTCTGTCGCTATCGGCGGCGCCGACAATGCCGACGATGCCGCTCTGACATACAACTACGGCGATGTCGCCATCGGCACCAAGAGCATCGCCGGCGTCGATAGTTCCTCGGGCACCTACAATGGAGAAGACGAGGACACCGCAGTCGGCCATGCCGCCGAGGCGACCGGCGGCCTCAGCACGGCGCTTGGAACCGAAGCGGTAGCCGATGGCTTGGGCTCGACGGCCATCGGCGTCAAGGCCTTCGCGGACAACACCGGCGCCCTCGCTGTCGGGCCGGGTGCCTGGGCCGTGGGAGAACACAGCAGCGCGTTCGGTGACATTACCACCGCGACCGGCGACTACAGTCTTGCGTTGGGCGGCGGCAATGGCAGCGGTGTCGGCGCCGCCATTGATGGTGCAGAGGCCTTCAACACCGGCGATATCGCAATCGGCACGGCCAGCATTGCCGGCGTCGACGGCGGAAGCGGATCCTATTCCGGACAGACATACGACACCGCTATCGGCTATGGCAGCCAGGCGGTCGGCGGCTATGGTGCGGCGTTCGGCTATGGGGCCTCGGTGTCGTCCGGCGCCAGCAATGCAGTTGCCATCGGCGCGAACTCGGTTGCCGATACCGCCGACACCGTTTCGTTCGGCTCGGTGGGCCATGAACGCAAGCTCGTGAATCTCGCCGACGGCACGATCGCATCCGGTAGCACCGATGCCGTCAACGGCGGCCAGATCTACAGCTATGTCGCCGGCACGGTCAGCAGTGCGACGCAGTATTTCGTCGCCAACTCGACCGGAACGGCCGCCAGCGCGCCCGGTGCAGATGCCGTTGCCATGGGCACCGGCACATCCGCGTCCGGTGACAATGCGCTTGCCGGAGGTTCTAACGCACAAGCGCAGGGTGATGGCTCTGTCGCCCTTGGCAGCGGCGCCCATGCGGCAGGCCCGGGCGACATTGCGCTGGGCTCATCGGCAGCCGTCGACGCCGATTACAGTCTTGCGATTGGCACCGGCGCGACCGTCGCATCCGGCGCGACGAACGCCGTGGCCATCGGCTCGAACTCGGTCGCCGATACCGCCAATACCGTTTCCTTCGGATCGCCCGGCAGCGAGCGCAAGCTGCTCAATGTCGCCGACGGCACCGTCGCCTCCGGCAGCACCGATGCCATCAACGGCGGTCAGCTCTACAGCTATGTCGCGACCTCGGTCGGCACCGCCACGCAATACTTTGCCGCCAACTCGACCGGTCCGGCGGCCGGCGCGACCGGCAGCGAGGCGATCGCGATGGGCGGCGGCACCTCGGCTTCGGGCGACTATTCCATCGCCGGCGGCGCCAATGCCGAAGCGGCCGGAACCGGCTCGATCGCACTCGGCGGTGGCAGCGGATCGGGCGCCTATGCGGCCGGCGACGGCGACATCGCCATCGGTTCGGGCAGCGCGGTCGACGCCGATTACAGCCTCGCTATCGGCACCGGCGCCAGCGTCTCCTCCGGCGCCGGCAACGCCGTCGCCATCGGCGCCAACTCGGTTGCCGATACCTCCGACACGGTATCGTTCGGCTCTGCCGGCAACGAGCGTCGGCTGGTCAACGTCGCCGACGGCACCATCGCCTCGGGCAGCACCGATGCCGTCAATGGCGGCCAGCTCTACGCCACCAACGCCAACGTCTCGACCAATGCGTCGGCCATCTCAACGCTTCAGGGTGATGTAGCGACCAACACAACCGATATCGGCAACCTGCAGACGGACGTCGCGACCAACACGACCGACATCTCGAATCTTCAGACCGATGTGTCGACGAACACTGCGGACATCGCCACCAACACCGCGAACATCGGCGCGCTTCAGACCGATGTGTCGACCAACACCACGAACATAGCGACCAATACGACCAACATCGCGACCCTGCAGGGCGACGTCTCCACCAATACGTCCGACATCGCCACCATCAACAACTCCGCCGGCATCCGGTACTATGCCGCGAATTCGAGCGGTGCCGATGCGGTCGCAACCGGCCTCGAAGCGCTCGCTGCCGGTCCCGATACCACCGCGAGCGGCGATTACTCGGTCGCCATCGGTGCGGGCTCGGTCGCCGACGAGGACTACACCTTCTCCGTCGGCTCGGCCGGAAACGAGCGGCGCATCGTCAACGTCGCCGCCGGCAATCTGACGGCGACGAGCACCGATGCGGTGAACGGCAGCCAGCTCTACGCGACCAATCTCAACGTCGCGCAGAACACAACCGACATCAGCAACCTCAATTCGGTCGTTACCAGCATCAGCGCCGGTACCGGTACGGCCTATTATCAGGTGAACTCGACCGGTCCCGTCGCGGCAGCAACCGGCCTCGAAGCTGTCGCCGCCGGTTCTTCGACCAGCGCGAGCGGCAATTATTCGGTCGCCATCGGCTATGGCTCCGTCGCCGACGAAGATTACACGGTGTCGGTCGGCGCCGCGGGCAGCGAGCGCCGCATCGTCAACGTCGCGGACGGCACGGTCGCATCCGGCAGCACCGACGCGATCAACGGCGGCCAGCTCTATGCCGTGAACCAGCTCGTTGCCGCCAACACCACGAACATCGCCACCAATACGACCAACATCGCGCAGAACACCTCCGACATCGCGACCATCAACAACTCCGCCGCGATCCGCTTCTATGCCGTCAACTCGAACGGCGCAGACGCGGTGGCCTCCGGACTTGAATCGGTCGTCGCAGGCGCCGACGCGACCGCTTCGGGAGACTACTCCGTCGCTATCGGCACCGGCTCTGTTGCCGATCAGGCATACACCGTGTCGGTCGGCGCCGCCGGCAGCGAGCGCCGGGTGGTGAATGTCGCCGATGGCGATCTCTCCTCGGCCAGCACCGATGCGGTGAACGGCAGCCAGCTCTACGCCACGAACCTCCAGATCGACGCCCTCACGAACTCGATCGTGAATCTCCAGGGCGGCGCGGCGTCGCTCTACTACGCCGTCAATTCGACCGGTCCTGCATCGGTCGCCACCGGACAGGACGCGGTCGCCGCCGGACCGGGCGCCACCGCATCGGGCGACAATTCCTTCGCCGGCGCCAATGGCGCGACGGCGAGCGGCCAGGAATCCGTTGCGCTCGGCTACAATGCCGGCGCGACCGAATACGGCAGCATCGCGGTCGGCTCCGGTGCGTCCTCGACCGGCGCCGGCGCCGTCGCCATCGGCCGCGGCGCCAGTGCCACGGGCTCCGTCGCGGTCGGCGTCGCGACGCAGGCTTCGAATGGCGGTACGGCGCTGGGCGACAACGCCGTCGCCACCGGCGCGAACAGCGTCGCACTCGGCGCCAATTCCGTTGCCACCGCCGATGGCGTGGTCTCTGTCGGCGCACCCGGCAACGAGCGGCGCGTCACCAACGTGGCGGCCGGAGTCGATCCCACCGATGCCGTCAATGTCGGCCAGCTCACCGCCTTCCAGGATGACGTGAACACCAAGCTGATCGGCATCAACCGCAGCCTCAATCGCGCGAACGAAGGCGTGGCAATGTCGATGGCGATGGCCGGCGGCACGGACCTCTATCCAGGCGAAAACTTCGCGATCTCAGGCAATTGGGGCTATTTCGAAGGCGAGAACGGCCTTGCCCTTGGCATGGCGGCGCGCGTCGACAACAGCTTTTCGCTGAACGCCGGTATAGCGGCGGGCGTGCAGCGTGGCGCCGTTGGTGCGCGCGCCGGTGTGCGTTATTCCTGGTAGGGTACTGGAGTTCAGGCATGGCCAACGACAAGTCCGTCACCTTCACGATCAGTCGCACGTCGTTGCTGCGGGCCGTGGCCGGTATTGGCCTTGGACTTATCCTTGCGGTCATCGCGATCTATCTGTTGAGCCGTCCGGTTTCCGATGGCGATGCGGATGCGCCGTCGACGGCCGGATCGACGGATGCGGCCGATGCCGCGGCTCCGCCGGCCAAACCCAAACCGGTTTTCCCGCACATGAAGCTGGAGGCGATCTATGGCGGCCCGCTGGAAGACACGGTGATCCAGCGCTGGCGTGATCCGATCGACGGACGCGTCTGCTACATCTATCTGCCGGTCCGGGTGAAGCGTCAGCCTGTCGTCGACAGCAATCTTGTCGACTACGGCAACAATACGATCGGCTCGATCAGCTGCACCGCCGGCCCGGACGTTGCGCCGCCGAAGCCTGCCCAGTGAATGTCAGCCGGTCGTAGAAAGCGTTCGATGCCGCTGCGGTGATGCTTCAGTGCCTGTTCGTTGTTCCGCACGCTGAAGGTAGAGCGGAATGCGCATTGCCCGCTCACCGTCATGCATCAGGTAGAGCGGCTCCAACTCGGTGGCCGCAATATGTTCGGAGGCGAGTAGCCGGGCAATCTCGCCGGACGATTTGCCTGGCAGGACGATCAGGGCTCGGAAACCCGCCGGTACGCGATCTCTTCCCAGAATTCCGAACTCCCGTGCATCGGAGCAAAGACATATCACCTTGCTGTCCGGTCCGAGCGCGTAGCTCAGTTTTCCCGTGTCGTGCCAATTCACGCCGGCAATGACCGTATCGTGCAGGCCCAGCGCGCGCGCGCGGCTGTCGAGCTGTGTGCGCAGCGACGACCAATCGAGACCGTTGAGATCCGGATCTCGCCCCATCGCGAAGTGCTCGCCAATGTCTGGAAGCCAGTTCCAGCGAATCTCGCTGGTCCCGATCGCCAATGCGGCAACCAGGAAGAGGGCGCTTCCCCAGACGACACTCACCAGCGCCTTGTGTCCGCGAAGAGCGCTACACGCAACACTGTGACCGAGTAGGGGGATGAGGAGAAGATATCCCGGAGCTGCCCAGTGGAACATGATCGGCTGCGATGCGAACAGGCTTATGGCGGTAAAGACCGCGACCGGCGTCAGGCCGAGACAGCAGAGAAGCCAGGTGTTGGTCTCAGAAGGTCCTTGCCGCAAGGCTCTGACGCCCTGTCTCATCAGCATGAACCAGATCCATGGGAGCAGGAATAGCGCTTCGCCCGCCAGGCCAACCAATGGCGCAACAGGATGGATTTGAATCCCCCCGGCTCGTGCGCCCTGAAATGCGAAAGACTGCCAGCCATTGTCCGCGTTCCAGATGATGACGGGCGCGAAGAGAACGAGGGCCCCAAGTGCCGCAACATAGGAGATGGGGCGCGCAAGCCAGCGCCGGTCCCAGGGCTGTGTCGCGAGGTAGATCAGGGCACCGGCGCCTGTCAGTATGGCGGTGTACTTGGACAGCAACGCGATGCCGAATGCGGCGCCCGCACCGAGCCAATATCGCGTACTGCCCGTTTTCAGGGCGCGAAGGAGGCACAAGGTTGCCAGCAAGAGCGCACAGTCGAGTGGTCCGTCCGGAAGTACCCACGAGGCCGTCGTCACACCGAACACCGGGATGATGTTCAATATGACGGCAGACCAGAACCCGGAATGGGGTCCGTAGATCGTCGTGGCTATTCGAAAGAGCAGCCAGGTCGACGTCGCGAACAGGAGAATGAACGGAAGACGCACGGCCAGATGGCCTTCGCTTCCCAAGAGATGGCTCGCACACCAGGTCAGCCACCAGGCGATCGGGGGATGATCGAAATAGCTCAGCTGCAGCTGCCGCCCTGCGGCGACCATGTAACTCTCATCGACGCCGAGGCCGGTGAACGTCCCAAAAGCCAGCCGAAGGACGGTGGTGCCGGCAATCAGGACAAGGGTCGCCGCAGCCGGCTCACGAGCGTACTGCAGGGCAGGCCTGAGCATTTGAGGGATGAAATTTGAAAGGCTGGAGGATTGGCCGAAGCGAACGGCGTCGCTCTGCGCGGTCTTGTCGATCGTGTTCATCAAACGGGGGCTCGTAGTTCTCGGACGGCTGACAGGCTCGATCGAGCAGCACGCCCCCGTGCGCTCCGAAGGCGCCGAATCCGATCCGGCGCCTTCTCCGATCATGCTAGGTCGAGCGTCCAGAAACGCTTAATAGATAATTTTCAATATCGCGCTGGCCGCACGCGCGCTCACACGCGGGATCGTCTGCACCGTGAAGAAGGCGGAATGCATCGCCCGCCGCGCGTTGCACCGGCGCGGCCGTCAGCGCTTTTTGATGTCGGTCTCAGGGGGAGCAAGTGCGAACGAAAGCCTTGCTTTGGAGCGGGCGAAGGGAATCGAACCCTCGTATGAAGCTTGGGAAGCTTCCGTTCTACCATTGAACTACGCCCGCGCTCGGCACTGGTTAGCATGGCAGCGACAGCGAGAGTAGGGGCGGGAACCAAATCCTCCGCATCTGCAGACACGCCCTCAATCCGACGGATTCAAATTCCACACGAACACCGGGCTGCCGTTGGAATGAAATTCCGTGAACATCGCAGCTTCGCCTTCGGGGCAGTCGGTCTGCTCCGACGTCGTATAGAAGTCGTACGGTCCGGGGTATTCGACACATTGGTTGATGTCGCTGCCCCAGAAGGAGTCGGGGTCGTCTTTCACTTCGGCGCGCGCGTAGAAGATGCCGTTTGCAGTTTCGAATATGTCCTTGCACTGGCCGGGATCGACCGACGTCCAGCCCATGTTGCGCCAATCGGAACCGCCCAGCGGAATGTAGGAAGACGCCACCATCGCAATATCGTCTGTATGGTTGCAGGCCCGAAACGTCACGGTCTGTGCCGAAGCTGTCGATGGCAACGCCAGGGCGCCCGAGGTCAGCAGGCCGCAAGCGAGCACCGTGCGAGCAACCAAGCCGGTCATGGCCTCCCCCAGGATAACGCCGCCTTGCCACCGTCAGCATGCGATCGAGCCGTTTAAGGCTATTACGGCGCTTACATTGTTGCCAGACATCCTTGGGTTGGATCAGCCTGACCGGAACCGAACGCGCCGGAAGGCGTCCGCGGGCCGACAACCATCGTTACAATGCTGAATATATTGCCGTTCTCGCCCCGCGTTTTCGCCCCAATCCGGCCCCAAAACAGACCTAGCGTCCCGCTTGTCGATGAACTAAACTTTTTGTCACCTGCTGGGCCTCACGACCAGCCGGTCAATTTCTAGGGGGTTTCCGAATGTTGTCGATTACCAAGAAGCTTGCCATCGGGCTCGGCTTCGCCGGTCTCGTGGCCGTGGCGCTGTCCGGTCAGGCCCAAGCCCGCGGTGGCGTGGTCACGCTGCGTGCCTGCAATCATACCGGCGATCCGGTCATGGTGGCCTCCAGCTACATTCCGATCGGCGGTTCCGATTGGCGCAACAAGGGCTGGACCCGCGTCGGCGCCGGCGACTGCAAAGACATTTTCCAGACTGCGAACCGCATCTTTTACGCTCGCGCCGAGGTGAAGGATGATCCGGATTCCTACTGGGGCAGCGACATCAAGCAGTGCGTTCAGTATCCCGGCCCGTATGACTTCTATACGGCTTCGGAAGACACGACCTGCCCCGGTGACAGCGAGCCGGCCGAGTTCACGACCTTCCACTCCGATGGCCGTCCGGTCTACGTCTGGAATCTGAACCCGTAAGTTTTCGCCCATCGGCGAATGGAGAGGGCGCGTCCGGCATCGGGCGCGCCCTTTGCCTTTGTACCGGTAAGTTGGCGTTCAGGCCGGGTTCATGTTGGCCCGGCCATCTTGTCCCTCAAGCGCGATGCACGCGCATTGGAAGGACGGACATGAAACGCATTCTCGGCACCGCGCTCGCGCTCACCCTGCTTACCGGCACGGCCGCATCGGCCCATGGCTGGCACGGCGGCTACCATGGTGGCGGCCGTCACGGCTATCACTACGGCCGCGGCGACGGCGCGGCGATCGGCATCGGTCTTGGCATTCTTGCGCTCGGCATCATCGCCGCCGAGAACGCCCATGAGCACGAATATCACGATCGCGCCTATGCTCCGCCGCCGCCTCCGCCTGGCGGCGACCGTGGTGATGGGTATTACGACGATCGCGGCGGCCCCGGTGCCTATGACGACGACCGTGGCCCGCCGCCGCCGGACGCCGACCGCGGCGACGACGACGACGACGGTTACGACGACGCGCCCTGACGGCCGTAGAGCAGGCAGTCGCGGCGCGCCCCGTCGCGCCGCACATGCCCGCGCAGGCGGCCTTCATAACTGAAGCCCAGCCGCTCGATCAGACGGCGCGAGGCGTCGTTGCCGTCGTGCAGCCTTGCCGCGAAGCGTTCGATTCCGAGTTCCTCCGCGCCATAGCGGAGGACCCGTGTCATGGCTTCGAAGGCATAGCCCTTGCCCCAGGCCTCGCGGCGGAAGAGATAGCCCACCTCGGCGCGCCGATGGTGGGCGTCGATCTCCGAAAGATCGACTTCGCCGATCGCCGGGCCGCGCGGAGTCAGTGCGACCGCCCACCACTGCACCGTGCCGGCATCGATTTCGGCGGCATGGTTGGCGATGATGCTGCGCACCTCGTCGACGGAATTCTGCGGCGGCCGGTCCCACCAGCGCATCACCTCCGCATCGCCGCGCGCGATGAACAGGTCGGCAGCGTCGTTGGGCCGGACCGGCCGCAGATGCAGACGCGGAGTCTGAAGGTTCACAGATGTCCGTTGAAGGCGAAGTTGCTGAAGCTTCCCGTCGCCGGATCGTACTCGACGCCGAAGGCGATGACCCCACCGTCGCAGATCAGCACCGGCCGGGTCAGCCAGTTCTGTCCGGCCGTCGGCAGCAGGCCGCGATAGAAGCCGTTCACGTAGATGACCTGCCGCCCGTTCACGACCAGCCCGCCATATTGGCGATAGAAATCCGCCGCCGAGAGCCGGTCCTTGGAATAGGGCTTCAGTTGCGCGCTCAGCAGATCCGAGAGTTTCGGCTCCATGGCCGCGATCTGCGCAAAGGTCGGCTGCCACACGGCCGATATCGGTCCGGGCGACGACCGCGAACATTGATGTGTCAGCTGCAGCGCCTGCACCGGCTGAAAGATCGTCCCCCATTGCGGATTGAGCAGCGAACGGGCATCGGCCCCGATCGCCAGTACGATGACAGTGCAAACACATGCCAGAACACGCCGCATACGGAACTTTCACAGGAGGATTGCGGGGCTGCGACCAGGCACAGCGCATCGGGAGTCTAGCGCAGATTGGCACGCCGCAAAATCATGAGGCGGCCGGCGCCATTACGCGCCGTAGCCGCCTCACGCTGCCCCCTTCAATGCGGACCCTAAAACCGCGAGGCTTAAGCCCCCAAGCCGTTCGGACCCGCGGCATCGCTACTGTGCCGACGCATGCGCATGACGCAACGGTCATCTGCGTTTCGCTTACGCTTAAAATTCGTCTGTTGATTTGACGCAACAGATTTCAGTGACGGAACAGTCACCGAGACATGGCGTTGCGCTTTTTCAGGGCAGCTTGAAATGCTTTGAGAGGCGTAAACCCTGTCGCTGGTAGTTGGACCCGATCCCTTGTCCGTAGACGGATGGCGGCGGATCGGTAAGCCTCTCGAATACGAGACGTCCGACGATCTGCCCGTGCTCCAGGATGAAGGGCACCTCGCGCGAGCGCACCTCGAGCACGCCGCGGGCCGATGGCGCCTGGCCGGCCTCGTAACCGAAGCCCGGATCGAAGAAGCCGGCGTAATGCACGCGGAACTCGCCGACCAGCGGATTGAACGGAACCATCTCGGCGGCGTGATCCGGCGGGATCGCGACGGCCTCCTGGCTGACGAGGATGTAGAACTCGTCGGGATCGAGCACGAGCGTACCGGCCGGGTTGGCCTCGATCGGTTCCCAGAAATCATAAGGGTTGAGGACATCGCGGCGATCGACATCGATCACCCCGGTATGCCGCTTGGCCCGCCAGCCGATGCGTTCGCCCTTCTCGCCCTTGAGCCCGATGGAGAAGGCGAGCCCGTTGTCGATGTCGACATGGCCGCTGGTCAGGGGGCTCGTCTCATGCAGGCGGCGCAGCTGGGTGTCGCTGAACTGCGGCGTGCCGCGCCGCAGCCGCAACTGGTTCAGCTTCGAGCCCTTGCGCACCAGCACCGGAAAGGTCTGGGGACTGATCTCGGCATAGAGCGGCCCGCGATAGCCGGTCTCGATCCGGTCGAAGGCCTGCGCCCGGTCGGTGATCAGCCGGGTGAACACGTCGATGCGGCCGGTTGAACTCTTCGGATTCGCCGTGCCCGAAATCCGCCGCGAGAAATCCGCGCTCTCGAGCAGCGGCACGATATAAACACAGCCCGTCTCCAGCACCGCGCCCTTGGTCAGGTCGATCTCGTGCATGAAGACCGAGGCGAGGCGGTCCTCCACCGTCGCATTCGGTCCCGGCAGGAAACTCGCCCGCACCCGATAGGCGACCGGCCCCAGCCGCAGATCGATGCTGGCGGGCTGAACCTGCCCATCTTCGAAAGGCTCGCTGGCAGGCACTTCGCGTCCCGCGCCGATCAGCCGCCGCAGCACATGGCTGGGCAGGATGCCGGTGGAATGGCGCCCATAGGAATCGTCGCTCAGCAACGTGTCGTCGGCCTGGCTCATGCCCCGACTATAAAGGCGATTCCGCCCCGCTGCCTGCGCCCACCGGGATATCCCCAGCCGCCGCGCCGCGTCAGCCCAGAAACTCCCGAATCCCGGCCAGGGTTTCGGCCAACCCGCACCGCATCACCGGCGCCTCCGGTGGAAACGCGGTCAGCAGCCGTGTCGGCGTCGCCGGTTCCAGGATCACGAAACAGCCCTTGTCCTCGCGCCCGCGGATCAGGCGCCCAAACGCCTGCTTGAGCCGGAACCGGGTCAGAAGGTCGTCATAGCTCTTGCCGAAGCGTGCCCGCCGCGCCTTGTGCAGGATGGTCGGTTTCGGCCACGGCACCTTGTCGAACACAACGAGCCGCAGCGAGCGCCCCGGCACGTCCACGCCGTCGCGCAGCGCATCGGTCCCGAGCAGGCAGGCATTCTCCTCCGCCCGGAACAGATCGACCAGCGCGCCGGTGTCCAGCTTGTCGACATGCTGGGCATAGAGCGACAGCCCCGCCTCGGCCAGCGGCGCCGCGATGCGCTGCTCGACCGCGCGCAGCGTCCGCACGGCCGTGAACAGCCCGAGTCCGCCGCCGCCACTCGCCAGAAAGAGTTCGCGAAACGCCGCAGCCACTTGCTCGGCATCGCGCCGGTTCACATCCTTCACCACGAAGATGCGCGCCTGCTCGCCATATTTAAAAGGCGAGCCGAAGCTCGCGCGCCGCGCCGGCTCGGGCAGATGGTTGGCGCCGGTGCGCACCTCGGCGCTCTGCCATTCGTCGATGCCTTCGCCCCAATCGCGCAAGGTCGCCGAGGTGATGAGCGCGCCATGCGCCGGCCCGATCACGTCGCGCGCCAAGGGGATCGTCGGGTCGACCCAATGCCGCTCAAGCCCGACATCGACGTCGCGGCCGTCCTCGCGCGCGATCTCGAACCAGTCGGTGAATTCCGGATCGCGCTCGCCTTCGAGATTGTCGAGCATCTGGATCCAGGTCGGCACGACATATTTCCCGCGCCAGGTCAGCCCGCGCGCCGCCGCCTCGATCCGCGCCCGCGAGTAGCTTTCCAGTTCCTCGCTCTTCGCATCCATCTGATTGCGCAGTGCCGCCGCCAGCCGGATCAGCGGCGCGGCGAGCCGCTTCAGCCCGCGCGACAGATCCCGCGCTGCCGCGAGCAGGTCCTCGCCCAGCGGTTCAACCTCGGCCTCCAAAGTATAGAAGCTGTCGGCATCGGCACTGCGCGCACGCACGTGCTGGTACGCGGCGGCCAGAAAAACTTCCGCCGGCCCGCGTGGCCCGCCGCCATGCAGGCGCGACAGCCAGCCCTCCGCGCTCAGCACGCCCGAAGCGTTCAAACACTCGCCCAGCGCAGACTGCGCCTCCGGATCGTCCTGCGTCAGATCGCTCAAGCGCTCCTGCAGGCCCCGCATTCGCGAGCGCGCCCGTCCCTCCGGCCCGCGGATCCAGCGTCGCAGATCCTGCATCTCGGTCCCCGACAGCAGCGGCGCGAATCCGCTATCGGCGGCATCGAACAGATGATGACCTTCGTCGAAGACATAGCGCACACGGCGTTCGAACGGCGCATCGTCGGTCTCGTCGACCCCGATCCAGTCCTGCGATGCTTGCGCGATGACGAGCGCATGGTTCGCCACCACGATAGGTGCATGGCGCGCGCGCCGGATCGCGCGCTCGATGAAGCAGGTGCGATAATGCGGGCAGGCGGCATAGACGCACTCGCCGCGCCGGTCGGTGATCTCGCTCAGCGGCATCGATGCGCCCAGAAACGCCGGAAACCCCGCGCCCGAGACATCGCCATCGCTCGTCACCGCGACCCAGCGCGCGATCAATCCGATGGCGACGGTACGCTGTCCCGGCGCCAACGCCTGGCGCTTCGCCGCTTCCTCGAAGTTCAGTACACAGAGATAATTCTCGCGCCCCTTGCGCACCACCGCCTTTTCGGCGCGCTCCTCCGGATCGGGATAAAGGTGCCCGAGTTCCTGCACGATCTGGCGCTGGAGATTGCGGGTATAGGTCGAGATCCAGAGCCCCGGCCCGTTTTTCTCCGACCACACGCTCGCCGGCGCCAGATAGCCGAGCGTCTTGCCGACACCGGTTCCCGCCTCCACCAGCGCGACCCGCGGCGTGCCCGCCGCATCTCGCGGCCCAAACGCGAACGCCGCGGCTTCCGCATAGTCCGCTTGCTCGGGCCGACCCTCTCCCATGCGATGGACAAGCTGTGACAGCCTTGCGCGTGCATCTTCGGCACTCACCGGCAGCGAACCCGGCTTGTCCGGTGCCGCATCGTCTTCCCATTCCGGCAGGCCGCGCCAGCTTTCGAAGCCGCTGATCGGCGACAGCTTCTCCGTTGGCTCACCGAGGACATCGAGGATGATGTTCGACCAGCGCCAGCCCGCGCGCTTCAGCGACGCCGCCAGCATCCGCATCGGCCCGCGCGCGTCTTCCGGCGCGTGATGCAAGAGATCGATCAGCCCCTGCGCGCTCTCATGCAGGCTCCGCGCCTGATCCTCGAGCGTCTGCGGCAGCGGTTGCCCCATCGCCCGCGCCAGCCCCAGCGTGCTCGGAATGCACGGCATGCCCGGTCGCACGAAAGCGAACAGCTCCATAACATCGAACAGTGCCGCCGCCGGCGGCGTCTTCAGCCGTCCCGAAACGAAGGCTGCGTGCGCCACCAGCACTGCGCCCGAGCGGAACAGCCGCCGCGCCTCGTCCATCCCGACCCGGCGGCACTCCCCGTCGCACACCACCGCTCCGCCCGGCGCAGGCACGAGCGCGGGCAAGTCGCGAAGGAGAATCGACGTGGAGGTCATCGGCGCAGTCTAGCGGAAAACGCGAGGGCGCTTCACGCGCCGCGATAGTTTTCCAGCGCCGCGCCGAGCGCTTCTTTCAGCGGCCCGAGATGGAGCTCGAATTTCCGCCACTGTTCCAGCCCATCCGCACTGATCGGGCGGCGCACCTGTTGCGCGCTCGATGTCCGCACCGCGCGTGCGGTTTCATGGAAACGCAGGCAGCGTTCGTCGAACGGCACGCCGCAATAGTCGAGCAGCCTGCGAATTTCGCGCTCCGGATCGGCGACAAGGTCTTCGTAGATCACGCGATGCACCCGTCCGGGCAGCACACTGTCATAGTGCGCCATCAGCTCGACATATTCGGCATAGAACTGCCCGAGGTCGCCAAGCCCGTAGGTGTGGCTCTGGCCGCCGGCGAAATACTGTTTGTACGCCGAGAAACAGCACGCCATCGGATGGCGCCTGACGTCGATGATCTTCGCCTGCGGCAGGGCCAGATGGATCAGCGGTGTCAGGACGAAATTGCTCGCCAGCTTGTCGATGAAAAATCGGCGTCCCAGCCGCCGGAATATCGACGTCCGTTCGAGATATTCGTCACCGAGCGCACCGAACTGCTCCACCGGGAACGCGGCAAGTCCGGCCGGAAATCCGGCGGCGTTCACGCTCACCCGTCGCGACACCGCGACTAGATCGGGCAATTCCATCGTGCCTTCGATTTCGGGATGGCTGGCCAGAATCTGCTCCACCAGGGTCGAACCGGAACGCGGCAGGCCGACGACGAAGATCGGTGCCGGGTCCTCTGCGCCACGGCCCGCGCGTTCCGCGAAGAACGCCGGCGTGAACACGTCTTTCGCCGCGCGGACGCAGGCGGTCATCTCGCCCGGATCGTAGCGCAGGCTTGCACGGCGCAGTGCATTCGCCTTTTCATATTGTGCGAAAGCCTCACCGAATGCGCCGTCATCTTCGAGTGCCTTGCCGAGCGCAAAGTGCAGAAGCGTCCGGTTCTCGCCCGGCATGTCCCGCCAATGCAGCGCTTCGCGGATCGCATCGCGATCCGTCGACGACAGACGCACCGTCTTCAGATCGGCGATGCTCCAATAGGCCTCGCCGTTTCCCGGCTGAAGCGCTATCGCCCGGCGATAAGCCGCGACCGCATCGGCGACGCGATCGACGGTCTTCAGCATATGGCCATAGCGCAGCAAGCTGCGATGATCTCGCGGCTGTCGTGCCAGCACGTCCTCATATTGCGCAATCGCGCCGTCGTAATCGCCGATGAGTCCGAGGATCGCCGCGCGCACGGAAAGATAGCCCGGATGCCCCGGGTCCTGCTGGATCAGGATTTCGATCTGCTCGAGCGCAGGCGCCGGCTTGTCGAGCCGGTCGAGCAACAGCAGCGCATAGCGTCCGCGCGCTTCGCGGAAGTCGGGTGCAAGAGCGACACCCTCGGCGAACAGCTGCTCGGCCTCCGCGAAGCGGCCTTGCCGCATTGCGGCGTCCGCATCCCTACAAAGCTGGATCGGGTCGCGCCGTTCGTTAGCCGGCATCGCTGCCGGCCGCCTCGCGCATCTTCTCCTGCGCGCCGCGCAATGTCGGCTCGTCACCGAGCCCGCCCTTCGCCAGATCCGGACGCAGCACTTCGATCGGATCGCGCAGATCGTCGACATAGCCGAGCGAATAGGCGCCGCGGCGATAACCGATCAGCTTGAGCAATTCGACCGGCAGCGTGCGCGCGACGTCGGGCGGCACGGCGAGATACTGGTTCTCCTCCTGCCGCAGCCACGAAAGGTTATAGGTGATGTTGATTCCCGCCCGTGCTGCGTTCGAGCGGTTGGCGCCGCCGGCATGATAGACGCTGCCGCTGTAGATCAGCACGGAGCCCTTCTCCATCTCCGCCGGGATCGAGTCTTCCAGCTTGAATTTCAGCTTGTCGGCGAGGTGATTGCTGCCCGGCACCACACGCGTCGCACCGTTCTCTTCGGTGAAATCGGTCATCGCCCAGATCGTATTGCACTGGACCTCGTATCCGTTCGGGAACGGAAAGAAATCGAACGCCCACTGGTCGCGATGGATCGCCTGCGCCGGCTCGCCCGGGCCGATCTTGATCACCTGCGTGAGATGAAGCTGATAGCTCGTCGCATGGCCGAGCAGCCTGTCTGCCGTGCCGAGGATCAGCGGATGCATCACCAGATCGCGGCACTTCTGCGAGCGCGCCACCAGCCCGCCGGTGCGCTTGGTCCGCTTGCCGGAGAATTCGTCCTGCCCGAACGCCGTTGCATCGATCCAAGGCTTCAATTCGTCGGCGACCGCATCCATCTCGCCGCGCGTCAGCACATTGTCGACGATCACCGCGCCGTCGCGGGTCAGGCAGGCCTTGATTTCGTCCGCCGTGGTTTGTGCGGAAAGATGTTCTAGATTCATAACGTTACCTCCCGGCGCGCTGCGTAAGCATACGCAAACCCGGCCGATTTGGCTTTATCGGCACTGCCTGAATCGCTAAGATTTGTGAAAATTCGTACATGCGTGGCGTGCCCGACCGGCGCTCCGGCCGCATGAGAAGCTGCTGTCAACGCCGGAGATTGTCGCCATGTCCGAGTCCACCAAGCAATTCGCGTCGGCGCGCATGCCTTATATCTGGCTCGTGCTTGCGGTTGCCGCGCTCTACGCCATCTCGCACAATTTCGGCGCGCTGATCCTGCACCGCCTTGCGGAGATCGAAGAATCGCCAGCCGCCCCGGTACTTGCAGCCCTCTCGCTTTTCGCGCTGTGCAGCTTCGCCGGCAATTACGCCACGCGCGACACGCCGCTTCCCTCATTCGTCGTTTCCATCGCGCTGGGCGTCGCCGGGCATGAACTGTTCGCGCCGATCGTCCAGAATCCCCTGGCACTCGCGTCGCTGGTGACGGGAAGCGCCGCGGTGATCCTGTTTGGCGGCGGCCTCGAAATGCCGCTGCGCGATTTCCTCCGATTGCTGGTGAAGATCGTGTTGCTGGCGGTGCCCGGTGTCCTGATCACGGGCTTTGCCCTGTCTTCCGTCGTGGGCGGCTTGGGTACGGCGCTCGGATATGCGCTCGCACCCGGCGTGGTGATCGTGCTCGGCGCGGTCCTGGCCTCGACCGATCCGGCGGCGATCATCCCGGTGCTGGAGAATGTGAATTTCAAGCGTCGCGCGACGAAGGATCTGGTGGTTGCCGAAAGCGCGCTCAACGACGTCGTCGGCGCGCTTTTGACCACGGTGTTTCTCGGTCTGCCGCTGGCAGGCATGACGGTTGCCGCGGCCTATACCGCACTCAACACGCCCGAAACCTTCACCTTCCTTGGCACCCAGGCCGGCTACGGCCTCGTCTTCGGTATCGCCGGTCTCGGCTTTCTCTGGCTGCTGTCGCGGGTCAAGAAGACGCTGACGACGCATTACGGCGCCGACCAGATCTATTTCCTGTCGACGCCGCTGATCGCCTTTGCCGGCGCCACCGCATTCGGCGGCAGCGGATTCCTCGCGGCATTCATTGCCGGCCTGCTGTTCAAGACCGAGGGCCACATGGTGGCGATCGAGCGCTTTTTCTATCAGATGGTCGACGGCATCGCGAAGCCGGTGATCTTTCTTCTCGTCGGCGCGCTGGTCGACGTCAATTCGCTGATCGCCTATGCGCCGATCGGCATCGCCACGGCGCTGATCTTCATGTTCGTGCTGCGCCCGGCGATGGTGTTCGCCATGCTCGGCATCTTCACGCTCTTCCCCAACAGCCCGCGCGGCCTCAGCGTTCGCGAGTTGCTCTTCATTTCCTTCGTGCGCGAGACGGGTGCAATTCCCGCCGTCCTGCTGGTGACTGCGGTGTCCCGGATGGTCGGACCGGTGAACGGGCTTGTCGAGATCGGTATGTGGGTGATCCTGCTGACACTGGTGATCGCGCCGCCGCTCACGCCCTTCGTCGCCCGCCGCCTCGGCGTTGCCGAGTAGGGCTCAGGCCGCCAGATCGGGATAGAGGCTGCCGAGTGCCTTGCGCGCGCGCTGTTGTTCGCACACGACGCTCTGCGCCGCGTCGCGCAACTCGCTCTCGCTGCCGCCGCTGCGCGATTTCTGCGTGAAGCCGCGCGCCGCCGTGGTCACCGCGATCAGCCCGAGCCCGCCTGCCGCGCCGGCGATATCCTGCGCCAGCCGGCTTGCGTCATCCCACTTTTCCGACGCGCAGGCTTCGGTCAGCGCGTTGCACAGAAGCTCGGCGTTCTCGATGTAGGATTGCAGGATCGAGAGCAGGGCACTCAAGCCGACGGATTTCTCCAGCGACGCGAAGGCGACCGCATCGATCGGCGCAAGCTCTTCCGGCTCCGTGTCTACCTCGGGCTCTTCCTGCCGATTGGTCCGCTCGTGCAGTGTGTGCAGAACCTGGAACAGATCCTGCGGGGCCGCCGGCCAGCGCAGCACTTCGCTCGCCGTTGCCGGCGCGCGCTCACCGCGGCCGACCAGCGCAAGCAGAGGCGCCGCGGCGCCGGGAACCGCAGCCCAGTTGTCGGCATCGCGCGCGCTCACGATCACGGCGTTGAACGGCGTCCGCACCGATTTTGCAACCGCGTCCGACAGGCTCGCCGCGATCTGGACGTGGTTGCCGAAGGATTCGAGCACGCTCGCGATCTGCTCGTCGTTCTTAGGTTCGCGCGTAAAGACGAGGAAATTCTGCTTCGAGGGCGGCACGGCGCTGTCCGCCGGAAGGCGCTCGCCGCCCGGTGGCGGTGCTTCCTTCGCGCCAGACAGCGGCACGGAAAACCAGACCGTGGTGCCTTCGCCGGGCGCGCTTTCGAATCCGATTTCGCCGCCGGCGCCGTCGATGATGCGCTTCACGACCGCAAGCCCGATTCCCATGCCCTGCTGGCGCCGCGCATAGGTCGCGTCGCCGAGCGTGAATGGCTTGAACAGCATCGCCGCGGCTTCTTTCGGTACCCCCATGCCGGTATCGATCACCGAGAACCGCACCGCGTCGCGCTCGGCCTCGGCGCGGATTTCGACGCCGCCGCGCTCGGTAAACTTGAGCGCGTTGTCGACCAGCTTCAGAAGCGCCTGACGCAGGCGGCGGCCGTCGATCGCGACATGCGGCAGGTTGCCCTGTACCGTCACCGTCAGGCGCAGACGCTTTTCCCACGCGCGCGGTTGCAGCAGGCGCCCGACCGCGCGGGCCGCCAGTACCGGATCGCTGTCCTCGCCGACGATCTCGTCGGTGCCGTCGCGCGACAGCGCGATGACGTCGTCGAGCAGCATCTGCAGGCCCTTGCCGGCCTCGAGCATCACCTTCACATGATCGCGGTGCGGCTTGTCGAGTTCGGCGCGATCCAGCAGCTGCGTCATGCCGAGCAACGCGTTCAATGGCGTCCGCAGCTCGTGACTGATATTGGCGATGAAGTTCGTCTTGACCCGCGAGCTCTGCTGCAAGGCATCGCGCGCTTCCTCGAGCTCCGTCTTCTCGCGGCACAGCCGCTTCACCAGGCCGACATTCTCGAGCTTCAGGAAGATGCTCTCGTCGAGCAGCCTTCCCATACCCTTGCAGTAGGTGAAGAGCACGCCGCCGAACAGCACCACCAGGATCGCGGTCAAAGACTGGTAGAGCCCGCCCACCAGGAGGAGCTTGAGCGCCAGGGGCCCCAGAGAGAACAGCGCATGCACCATATAGGCGGGACGATAGGCCGAGCGCGCGATGAACTCGGTCGCCGTCATGCCGAGGAAGGCAAGCACGAGATAGGCCTGCGCCGGAAACGATTCCGGCATGAACCAGAACATCACGCCCACGCCCCAGCTCGCGCCGGCAATGGCCGATACAAAGGTATAGCGCCACGCCCAGAAACGCGGATCGTCGCGCCGGTCGCGGTTCTTGTAGGCGGTGGTGAGTTGCTCGGCCGAGATCACCACGGCGATCTGGATCAGCAGCGGCATCAGCGGCAGCCAGCCGGGCGGGTGTCCCGCGAACATGGTCGCGGGAATGCAAAGTGCTGCGAACGGCAGCGACAGATAATGTCGGCCAAGCGCGTACAGGATATCGATGCGGCCTGCGAAAACCGCACTCCTGTCGCGCGACGCCTCTGCTGTCCCGGTCATTGACGCCTTCCCACGGGAAGCCTAGCTTCGGCGCCCTTTCCCAACGATTAAGCGTGAGTAACTGCCATGTCGTCCGGCACGTCGCCGATTGTTCGCTCCGATCTTGCTGCGGGCGCACGCGCCTGGCCG
The DNA here is from genome assembly GCA_018241025.1 of Pseudomonadota bacterium. Taxonomy (GTDB): domain Bacteria; phylum Pseudomonadota; class Alphaproteobacteria; order Micropepsales; family Micropepsaceae; genus Rhizomicrobium. The sequence goes on along the minus strand of JAFEEQ010000003.1, from coordinate 152,881 downwards.
TTCGAGGAAGCGCGCAAATTGATGGCACGCGTGGAGAAGCGCCGCGCGGCCGGGGAAAATGTGGTTGAGATTGTGTTCGAGACCGGATACGGCCCGTCCGGCCTGCCGCATATCGGAACATTCGGCGAAGTCGCGCGCACGACCTGGGTCCGTCATGCCTTCAATGCGATGTCGGACATTAAGACCCGATTAATCGCGATCTCCGATGACATGGACGGTCTGCGCAAGGTGCCTGACAATTTGCCGAACCAGGCGATGCTCGAAGCCAATCTCGGCAAGCCGCTGACATCGATCCCCGATCCCTTCGGCACGCATGACAGCTACGGCCACAACATGAACGCGCGGCTGCGCGCCTTCCTCGACACCTTCGAGTTCGAGTACGAGTTCCGCAGCGCCACCGACATGTACAAGTCCGGCGCCTATGACCGCGCCCTGCTCAACGTCCTGTCGCGCTACGAGGAGGTGATGAAGGTCATGCTCCCGACGCTCGGCGAGGAGCGCCAGCAGACCTATTCGCCGTTCCTCCCCGTCAGCCCGCGCTCCGGCAAGGTGCTGCTGGCCAAGGTCGTGTCCTACGACACGAACAAGGGCACGATCACATATATAGAAGAGGACGGCAGCGAAGAGACCGTCCCCGTCACCGGCGGCCATTGCAAGCTGCAATGGAAGCCCGATTTCGGCATGCGCTGGGCCGCGCTCGGCATAGACTACGAGATGTACGGCAAGGATCATTTGCCGTCGCAGCCGCTCTACGACGAGATCTGCCGCATCGCCGGCGGCCGCCCGCCGGAGCATCTGGTCTACGAACTCTTCCTCGACGAAAACGGCCAGAAGATTTCCAAGTCCAAGGGCAACGGCCTGACCATCGACGAGTGGCTGCGCTACGCCCCGCGCGAAAGCCTCGCGCTCTACATGTTCCAGAAGCCGCGCGTCGCCAAGCGTCTCTATTTCGACGTGATCCCCAAGGCGGTCGACGACTACATCGACCTGCTCGAGGCCTATCATTCGAACGAGATGAGCGAGGCGCAGCGTCTCGAGAGTCCGATCTGGCATATCCATAATGGCAATCCGCCGGTGGAGCGCTATCCGGTCTCCTTCGCGCTGTTGCTCACGCTCGTCACCGCGTCCAACGCGCACAATCACGAAGTCCTCTGGGGCTTCATCCGCGCCTACGCGCCGCACGCCTCGCCGGAAGCCAATCCCGGCCTCGCGAAGCTCGCGGATTTCGCGATCCGCTACTTCGAGGATTTCGTGAAGCCGGCGAAGAGGTACCGCGCCGCGACCGATGTCGAGCGTGCCGCGATGGAAGAACTCGCCACGCGCTTCGAAGCCCTCGGCGACGAGCGCGACCCGAAGACGGTGCAGGACGTCGTCTACGAGATCGGCAAGGCTTACAAATTCGATCCCCTGCGCGCATGGTTCGCCGCACTCTACGAAGTGCTGTTCGGCCAGAGCGCCGGCCCGCGCTTCGGCTCGTTTGCCGCGCTCTATGGCTGCAGGGAAACCGCCGCACTGATCCGCCGCGCGCTGGCGGGCGAGTTGGTGAAGGCGGCGTAACGCTGTGTAGTTCCTCTCCCGTTGTAACGGGGGAGGGGGGGGCCGCCGCGCAGCGGCGGTGGAGGGGTCCGGCCCTACTGGCTCGCCCAGATGATCCGGTGCATGAACACGATCTCTGACAGCGCGAAACTGCGCTCTTCGAATGCGGGATTGAGCGATTTCAGCTCGATCCGCTGCGCCGTCTGGCGTGCCAGCTGTTTCGCCATCACTTCGCCGTCCTGCGTCTTCACCACGACGCGGTCGCCGCGCCTTATGCTCGCGCCCGGCGAGACCACGATGCGGTCGCCGTCGCGATAGACCGGCAGCATCGACTCGCCGGCGATTTCGAGCGCGTAAGCATGCTCGTCGGCGACCTCGGGAAACGGGATCTCGTCCCAGCCCACGCCGGACGGAAATCCCGCATCGTCGAAGAAGCCGTTGGCGCCGGCCTGCGCCATGCCGATCAGCGGCACGCTGCGGCTGAACGAGCGCATCGCCGCGCCGTCGCGCCCGATCAGCGCGATGAATTCGTCGAGTGTCGCGTTCGTCGCCGCGAGAATCTTCGCGATGCTTTCGGTCGACGGCCAGCGCAGCTTTCCATTGGCGCCGCCGCGCTTGCTCTTGTTAAAAGTCGTCGGGTCGAGTCCGGCCGCTTTGGCAAGGCCGGAGGCAGACAGACCATGCCGCGCCGCGTGAGCGTCGATGGCATGCCAGATTTGGGAGTGGGTCAGCATGCGGCGTATCCGTAAGAAGCTGGTCCGAGGCGGGGTAATTCTTCCTAGATTATGCTTACAGTAGGAATTACCACTGCGGACGGCAACCGGTCCAGAGGCGAACTGTCATGATCCTGGCGGCCGCGACGGCCCTTTTGCGCGCATTCCCTGCCGAAACCGCGCATCGGACCACCATTGCACTGACGAAAGCCGCCTCACCTTTGCTGCCCGCGGCGCCGGCGGACGATCCGCGTCTCGCCGTCGAGGCCTTCGGCCTGCGCTTTCCCAATCCCGTCGGCCTTGCCGCCGGCTTCGACAAGAACGCCGAAGTCCCGGCTGCGATGGCGAAGTTCGGCTTCGGCTTCGTCGAATGCGGCACGGTCACGCCGCGTCCCCAGGCCGGCAATCCGCGGCCGCGCCTCTTTCGTCTCACGGAGGATCGCGCGGTCATCAACCGCATGGGCTTCAACAACGAAGGCATGGAGGCGGCTGCCGCGCGTCTCGCCGCGCGCAAACGCAACGGCATCGTCGGCATCAATATCGGCGCCAACAAGGACTCCGAAGATCGCATCGCCGATTACCGCATCGCCTTCGCGCGCCTCGCGCCGCTCGCCGACTACGTCACCGTCAACGTCTCCTCGCCCAACACGCCAGGCCTGCGCGGCCTGCAGAACAAGGACGAGCTTTCTGCGCTGCTGTCCTCGCTGGCCGAGGCGCGCGCAAGGGAGCCGCGCCGCATGCCGGTCCTGCTCAAGATCGCGCCCGATCTCGATCTCGCCGCGCTCGACGACATCGCTTCGGTAACCGCGGCGACCGGGATGGACGGCATCATCGTCTCCAACACCACCATCGCGCGGCCGCCGACGCTCAGGAGTCCGCTTGCGAAAGAGCAGGGCGGTCTGTCCGGCGCGCCGCTCTTCGAACCCTCGACACAGATCCTGCGCGAGATGCGCGCACGGACGACGCTGCCTTTGATCGGTGTTGGCGGCATCGCCAGCGGCGCCGACGCCCATGCCAAGCTCAAGGCCGGCGCCACGCTGGTCCAGCTCTATTCCGCGCTCGCCTATGAAGGCCCGGGCCTTGTCGCGCGCATCAAGCGCGAGCTTCTCGAATGCATGGATGCCGACGCAACGCCGCGTTGATCGCGCACAGAATTGAAGCGGCCTGCACGCGCTTTGAGCATTCAGCATGTCGTGATTTTGCGCGCTTCGCCGCGCCTTCGCGCATGGCGCAGCGCACGCGTTTCATGCACACTGTTCGGCATAAGGGGTGGCGTTGGGGCTTACGGCGATGCATGCGGCCGGCTGGTTGGATGTCTGGAATTTGGCGATGAGCATCGTCGCGCGGCAGGAGCCGTTCGTCGCGATCATGCTTGTGACGCTTGGTGTTTTCGTCATCGTGATGGCGATCGAGGGCTTGCGCACGAGCCTGCTCGCGATCTGGCGCAACCTGCGCACCGCACCGGAGGCACCGGTCCTCGCCGCGCCCGCAGCCGCACCGCAGGAAATGGCCAGCCTTGCACCGGCGCAACAGCCCAGGAATTTTTCGACGGGCTTCGCCGCGCGCGCACCGGCAGCAACTGCGCGCCGTCCCAAGGCCTTAACCATGGTACCCCGCCAATTCAGCAGCCCGCGGCCCAAAATCCGCCGCCATCCGCAGCTCGATTTCGCGAGCTTCGCAGCGCTGCCCGAAAATGCGGCAACGTCTGCCCTCGCGTTGCAGGAAGCGGTATAGTTCTCCCTATAAACAGGGGGAAAATCATGCAGGAAGATCTCGGAAAGCTCGTCGTGCGGCTCAGCGCCGGCGGCCTGCTGCTGCTGCACGGCGTGCACAAGCTTTTGACCGGCATCGCGCCGATCAAGGCGATGGTCGTCGCCGCGCATATGCCCGACCTCATCGCCTATGGCGTCTATCTCGGCGAGATCGTCGGACCGATCCTCGTCATCCTCGGATTGTTCAGCCGCATCGGCGGCATCCTCATCGTCATCAACATGCTGGCCGCCGTGGCGCTCGCGGGGCTTGGCCGCCTGATGATGCTCGATGCGATGGGCGGCTACGCGCTGGAGCTGGAGACCTTCTATCTCGCCGGCGGTCTCGCCGTTGCCCTGCTCGGCGCCGGCCGTCTCGGCCTGAACATCGGCGGCAACTGGAACTGAGATGTCCTCTCCCGCAAAGCGGGAGAGGAAGTTTTTTGCGAAGCGAAAATCCGGTGAGGGGAAGTCTGTTGCAGACAGCCCCGGACCGGCGTCACTCCGCCAGCAGGAAGTGCCCGCGCAGCGCGGCGATCGGTTTGTTCTCGTCGTCCTGCCACATCTGCGCATGGACGCTGACGACGCGGCGTCCCTGCCGCGCCAGGCGCGCGCCGGCATAGCTCGTCACCGCCCTGCCGCTGCGCAGATAGTCGATGGTGATGTCGACCGGCTTGGGAAACCGCGTCGCCTTCGTCGTCCAGATCGTCTGCACGATCGCCGCCGTCTCCAGCAGCGATCCGATCACGCCGCCATGAATCGCCGGCAGGATCGGATTGCCGATCAGCTTCTGCTCGAACGGCATCTCCAGCACCACGCTGTCCCCGTCGACCCGTCCCTTGAGGCCGAGCCAGGCGCAATAGGGCACCGCCTCCAGCAGTTCGGCGATTTCGAGCGTCCGGCCTTCCCGCGCCGCGCGCGCCAGCAATTCCATGCTCAGCTCTTCATGTCGGTGATTATGAACGCCGCGGTGGCCGTCGCCACAGTATCGTCCTCGTCCTGATAGGCGCGTCCGCGCGCGAAGACGATCTGGCGCGTGACCTTCACGCATTCGCCGACGATGAAGATGTCGGCGTCGGGCTTGGCCGCCTTCATGTAGTCGATCCTGAGGTCCAGCGTCGCGATCGAACGCATGGCGCCCGGCGTTGCCGACAGGGCGCCCAACTGCGACCCCACCGCCATGCCGCAGGCGTGATCGAGCATCCCGGTGATCACGCCGCCATGGACGACGCCGGTGTCGGGATTGCCGACGATGAAGGGCGAATAGGGCAGGCGCATCAGGCTCCGGCCCGGCTCAGACTCGACGATTTGCCCGCCGACCGCCTGAAAGAACGGTGCGCCGCCCTGCGCCATCATCATGCGCTGGAGCGCTTCGGGATCGATCTCACTCATGTGTTCACCCTAGCGGGTTGCCGCTGCGCGCTGTCAAACCGCCCCTTGAAGAACCTCCTCCCCGACCCCAAATCTCGGCCAAGGCCTTGCGACTTGGTTCGCCGGGACCCATTTGCGCGCGCTGTGCAAAGGATCGTCCCCAGCTTCGCGGGACTCGAAAACAATACGATGTGTTCTCGATGTCTTGACATACTATATGTAGTATTCTTCCATTAGGCCTCATCGAGCGGAAAGTTGACGACGTGTCACGGACCGCTAGAATCCGAACCGTCACATCTCCGGATTCGAACACCCCTCATGGATACCCCCCTGCCAAAGGCTGCGCCCGTCCGCACGGCCTCGCTCGGCAAGCGCGAACAGACCAAAGCCCAGAATCGCGAACTGATCCTCGATGCCGCCCGCCAGGTCTTCGCCGAGCTCGGCTTCGGTGCCACCACCGTGCGCGACATCATCCGCGCCACCCCGCTCGCCTCGGGCACCTTCTACAACTACTTCAAGTCGAAGGAGGAGATTTACCAGGCGATCCAGGACGATGTCGCCCTCGCCATCCGCCCGCGCCTGCGCGAAGAGCGGCTGAACGCCAAATCGGTCGAGGAGTTCATCTCCTCCACCTTCCGCACCTTCTTCGAGTTCGTCTCGGAGGACCGGGTGAACTTCCAGACCATGCGCCACAGCGCCGATACTTCGCGCTTCCGCGTCGATACGCCCGAAACCATCGCCGGCTTCGCCGAGCTGCGCGAGGATATCGAGAAGGCCATCGCCGCCGGACTCTTCCCGCCCGTCGATGCCGATTACCTGATGGCCGCCATCGTCGGCGTCGCCTTCGAGATCGCCGAGCGCATCGCCCATCGCCCCGATCACGATCCCGCCGCCGCAGCAGCCTTCGCCACCGCGCTCTTCCTCGGCGGCATCCGCACGCTCCCCGTCGCCGCGCCGCTAACCGCGGGCACGGCGTAGCTTGGACAAGTTCACCGTTCGACTGGCTCAGGGTGCGAATTGAGCTTTGACCTCATCCTGAGCCAGTCGAAGGATGGCAGCCCTGCGATGATTGAAGAGACAATCTCATGAAAGCCATCGTCTGCCGCAAAATCGCCGACGACATCGGTACGCTGAGGCTTGAAGACGTCACGCTTCCGCCGCTGAAGCCGAACGAAGCCCGCATCCGCATCCGGGCCGCAGCGGTGAACTTCCCCGACATCCTGACGGTGCAGGGCAAGTACCAGCACAAGCCGCCGCTGCCCTTCACGCCGGGCACCGAAGCCGCCGGCGATGTCATCGCCATCGGCGACGGCGTGACCAATGTGAAGATCGGCGACCGGGTGATCGCCGGCGGCCTCGGCTGCTACGCCGAAGAGATGCAGGTCCCTGCCATCGGCTTGCGCATGATCCCGAACGGCGTCGGCTATGCCGAAGCGGCCAGCTTCACCGTCGCCTATCTCACCGCCTACGTCGCGCTGGTGCGCCGCGCCCAGTTGCAGCCCGGCGAGTGGCTCCTCGTCCACGGCGCCGCCGGCGGCGTCGGCCTCGCCGCGGTTGATCTCGGAAAACACATCGGCGCGAAGGTCATCGCTACGGCGTCGAGCGACACCAAGCGCGCATTCCTGAAGCAATACGGTGCCGATCTCGTCCTGCCCTCATCCGGCTTCCGCGAAGCGGTGAAAGAAGCGACCGGCGGCGAAGGCGCCAACGTGATCTACGATCCCGTCGGCGGCGACGTCTTCGACGAATCGACGCGATGCATCGCCTTCGACGGCCGCATCACGATCATCGGCTTCACGAGCGGCCGCATCCCCTCCATCGGCGTGAACATGCCGCTGATCAAGGGCTATTCCATCATGGGCGTCCGCGCCGGCGAATACGGCCGCAAATTTCCGGAGAAAGGCCGCCAGAACATGTTCGCGATCACCAAGCTCCTCGCTGAAGGCAAGATCCATCCCCACATCCACGCCCGCTACCCGCTCGCGCAGGCGGTGGACGCGATGCGCACGCTGGAAACCCGCGAAGTCATCGGCAAAGTGGTGATCGAGCCGTAACAAACTCCCATGTCATCCCCGGCGAGCCGCAAAGCGGCGAGGGAAGGGGATCCAGGCGCTACGACGGGAATGATCTGTGCCGTTATCACCTGACATCGCCAGCGACGGCTTTGCGATCATCCCCGATATGATCGCGCCATCCGAGGTCGCCGGTCTCATCAACATCGTCGACAACGCTGGCTTCTTCCGATCCAAGCGCGGCGAAGCGGTGTTCGGTGGGCGCAACATCCTCGCCACGCTCGACATCGCCTCGCTCGCCAACGAACCACGTCTGTTCGATCTTGTCGAAAGCATTATCGGCCCGAACGCTCGCGCCGTACGTGGCCTTTTCTTTGACAAGACGCCGAGCGCCAACTGGCCGGTCGCCTGGCATCAAGACCTCACGCTTGCCGTTGCCGAGCGCGTCGAGATCGAAGGCTGGACCGCGTGGTCGCTAAAAGCCGGCGTGCATCACGTTCAGCCACCGTCGGACATTCTCGAGCGCATGGCCACGCTGCGCATCCAGCTCGACGACAGCGACGCCGACAACGGCCCGCTCCGCGTGCTGCCCGGCACGCACCGAATGGGCCGCATCAAAGCCACGCAGCTCACGGCGTTGCGCGCTGAAATCTCCGAACAGGCCTGCATCGCACCCATAGGCTCGGTCCTTGCCTTCAAGCCGCTCCTGCTGCACGCCTCATCGGCCGCGAAGTCTCCGCGCCACCGCCGCGTGATCCATCTCGAATACGCGCCCGCCGGCCTGCTGCCGCCAGAACTGTCTTGGGCTTCCGCTTAAGCCGCCGCCGGCGCCCCTGCAGCGATCAGCAAGTCGGCGGAAACGTGAAATCTTTCGCGCAGCCGCCGCACCATGCTCATGCTCAATTCGCGCTTGCCGCTCAGCACTTCGCTCACCCGGCTGGGCGTTCCGAGCAGTGGAGCCAGGTCGGTACGCGTCAATCCGTGCTGATCCATCAGATAGAACAGCAGCTCGGGCAGGCTCGGTGCCCGGCGCGGCCAACGGGCCTTCTCATAGGCTTCGACGAGTTGCGCCTGCGCACGCATCCGGGCGCGATCCGCCGGCGCATCGGACGCCATGAGCTTTCCGATCAGCGTCATTGCCTCGCGATGATCCGCATCGTTCTGTACGACGACCAAAGTCACTTTCATCACACCGTCTCCGCGTCTATTCCGTCATACTCCGCATGCGTGCCGAAGAACCGGATCATCAGAACCCCGTCGCGATACTGCACCAGTGCAATGAGCCGGTAGTCGTTGGCCTTAATGTTGAACACGACCCGGCTGCCTTTCAGAATGCTGGCCTTCGGATGGGATCGCTTCACATCGGCGGGCATCTTCCAGTCGGCGGCCTGCGCGATCGCGAGCCATGCCTCGTATTGCGCCCGCGCTGCCTTGATGCCGCGAGCACCGGCATGCCTGGCAAAATATTGCTCGGCCAGGTCGGTGCCGACGACGATCATGCAGTGATCGTATCAGGGCTTTCCATAAAATGGAAGGACAATTTCCATTTTTGGGAATGCTTCAGGTGGACTTATCCAGCGCCTTCATGATCTGCGCCGTCATCTCCGCCGTTCCGACCTTCGTCATGCCGTCCTGCATGATGTCCGGCGTGCGATAGCCTTCCGCCAGCGCGCGTTCCACGGCCTTCTCCAGCAGCGTCGCGTCTTCCCCGCGGCCCAGCGAATAGCGCAGGCACATCGCGAACGACAGAATGCACGCGATCGGATTGGCCACGCCCTTGCCGGCAATGTCCGGCGCCGAGCCGTGGATCGGCTCGTAGAGCGCAAGCTGCTTGCCGTCCGCATCCTTCGCGCCCAGCGAGGCGCTTGGCAGCATGCCGAGCGAACCGGTGAGCTGTGCAGCCTCGTCCGACAGGATATCGCCGAACAGGTTGTCGGTCACGATCACGTCGAACTGCTTGGGCGCGCGCACCAGCTGCATCGCCATCGCGTCCGCCAGCATGTGCGAGAGCGCGACGTCGGGATATTCCGCGTCGTGCACCTTCTGCACCACCTGCTTCCACAGCACCCCCGAGACCATCACGTTGTTCTTCTCGGCCGAGCACACCTTGTTGCCCCGCACACGGGCCAACTCGAAAGCGACGCGCGCGATGCGCTCGATCTCGCTCGTCGTATAGACCTGCGTGTCGACCGCGCGTTGCTGTCCGTCGGCCAGCGTCGTGATCTCCTTCGGCTCGCCGAAATAGACGCCGCCGGTCAACTCGCGCACGATCAGGATGTCGAGCCCCGATACCAGCTCCGGCTTCAGGCTCGACGCATCTTTCAGCGCATCGAAGCAGATCGCCGGACGCAGATTGGCGAACAACCCAAGGTCCTTGCGCAAACGCAAAAGTCCGCGCTCCGGCTTCTTGTCGAACGGCAGCTTGTCCCATTGCGGCCCGCCAACGGCGCCGAACAGCACTGCGTCGGCCTTCTTCGCCTTTTCGATCGTCGCATCCGGCTCCGGCGTGCCCAGCGTCTCATAGGCGATACCACCGATCGCCGCTTCCTCGGTCTCGAACGCCATGTTGCGGTTCTTCGCGAACCAGCCGAGCACGCGCTTGGTGTCCTCGATCACCTCCGGCCCGATGCCGTCGCCCGGTGTGAGAAGTAGCTTGTAGGTCATGGGGGTCATCCTGTCTGATTGTCGTGCGTTCTTCGAGGCCCGCTTCGCTCGCACCTCAGCATGACGAGAGTGGAGCCCTAACTTATCGTCACCCTGAGGTGGCCGCGAAGCGGCCCTCGAAGGGTCGTTAGCGTCAGCGTAACGACGGCGTTACTTCCGCATCCTCGCGAGCCGTTCCGCCGTCTCCGGCCCGCGCCCTTCCGAGCGATGCACTTCGTGCGCAAGGCCCGCCTTCAGCGCCATCCCATCGGTCTCGTCGACCAGCTTCTTGATCGCGCGCGAGGAGCGCCAGGAATTCCCCAGCACATCGTGCACAAAGGCCGCAACCGCCGCGTCCAGCTCCGCATCGGCGACACAGAAATTCGCCAGCCCCATCTCCGCCGCGTGCTGTCCGTTATAGAGCCGCCCGCTGAATGACATCTCCAGCGCCTTCGCCCGTCCGATCCGCCGCGGCAGGCGCTGCGAAAGCCCCCACACCGGCACGAGGTCCCACTTGCCATGCGTGTCGGCGAAGCGCGCGCTCTCGCCCGCGATGATGATGTCGGCGGCGAGCGCCAGTTCCAGACCGCCGGTCATGCAATGGCCATGCACCTGCGCCACCACCGGCATCGGCAGGCTGGCGAGCCGCTCCACCGTGTCGCTGCGGAAGCGCGAATTGTCGCCGTCGTTGAACACGCCGCCGAGATCGCCGAGATCGTTGCCGGCGCAGAAGCTCCGCCCCGCGCCCTTGATCAGCACGCAGCCGACCGTCGCCACATTCGCCGCCGCATAGTCCACCGCCGCCGCCAGCGCCTTGAAGCTCTCGAAGGACAGCGCATTCAGCTTGTCCGGCCGGTTGAGCGTCAGCGTCAACAGCCCGTCCTTGTGTTCGCGCAGCAAGACTTCGCTCATGGCATTCTCCCGTTCCGGCGGCCGGCGCGCACCATACGGGAAAGCGCACCCCCTTGCGAAAGGTCCGGATTGTCGCGCTGGCGGGCCTTCAGGCCCAGGGCATCTCGCGCTGCCGCTTCGCCTCGAAGTCGGAGATTTTGTCTTCCTTGCGCAGCGTCAGCCCGATGTCGTCCCAGCCGTTGAGCAGGCATTGCTTGCGGAACGGATCGACCTCGAATTTCACGCAGCCGCCATCGGGGCCGCGGATCTCCTGCGCTTCCAGATCGACCGAGATGCGCGCGTTCGCGCCGCGTTCGGCATCGTCCATCAGCTTGTCGAGCGTCTCCTGCGATACGACGATCGGCAAAATCCCGTTCTTGAAGCAGTTGTTGTAGAAGATGTCGGCAAAGCTGGTGGAGATCACGCAGCGTATGCCGAAGTCGAGCAGCGCCCAGGGCGCATGCTCGCGGCTCGAGCCGCAGCCGAAATTCGCCCCCGCGACCAGGATCTGCGCGCCCTTATAGGCCGGCTTGTTGAGCACGAAATCCGGGTTCTCGCTCCCATCTTCGCGCGTCCGCATCTCGTGGAAAAGCGCGCTGCCGAGCCCGGTCCGCTTGATCGTTTTCAGGAATTGCTTGGGGATGATCATGTCGGTGTCGACATTGATCATGGGCAGGGGCGCCGCGACGCCTTCGAGCTTCTTGAACGGTTCCATGGGACGGCGACCATAACGACGCCTCTCTCCCCTCACAAGCCGGATTTGCCCCGAAAAGCCGCCCTATCCCAGCGCGCTAAGGGGCGGGCGTGATCTCTTCGGTGTCGTGGAACCGCGTCAGATCGACCACGCGAAGGCCGCGCGGCGAGACCGAGATGACGTCCACGAAATGCCGGTTCCACTGGATGCAATCGGGCCGGTAGGAATGGCGGGCATAGACGCGGTCCGCCAGGGTCTCGTCCGTGCCGCTCAGCATCGCGATGATCTCGACCTGCTGATCCAGCATCTGCTCGAAGGTCATGCCGTAGAGCGGGCTGTGGCGGTCGATGCGGTGCATAATCGTCCAGGACAGCGCGAACAGCGAGGTTCGCTCGCGCGAGGGCTTCAGATCCTCGAAGCGCCGCATCGTGATACCTTCGCGCGTCGTCTTCTGGCAGGCCATGGAGAGCCTGATTTCCGCATCCAGGATCTGGTTGCCGCGCTGGTTCGCGGCCCGGAACATCAACGTCGGCACGCCGTCGAACGGCGTTATGACGGCGACCCGCGAGAACACGATCCGGGCGAAAGGCCGCGAGAAGCGCGCGAAGATGATGCCGGTGAACAGCGCGATGGTCAGGATGCCGAAGAACGCCTCGATCGACACTATGACATTGGCAAACGTCGTCTGCGGCACGAACACCGTGTAGTTGACCGAGCCGATGGTCTCGACGCTGAACAGATAGGCGTCCCAGAAATTGCCGTGCCGCGCATGCGCCAGCGCCTGCGGGTCGGCGATATAGAGCAGGGCGAAGACCGCATTGATCAACGCAAAGAAAACCGCGAGCCCCAGAAAGAACACCCACCACGGCGCGTTCAGCACCGCATGATAGATATCGGTATAGCGGCTCTGGTCCTGGCCCCGGACGATGGCGACGCGCTGGCCGCGCCGTGCCTGCACCAGCGCACTGGCCGTCGGCGGCCCTTTCTTGTCGCGCTCGCTGCTCACCCCTGCCGTCCCGCTGACTCGCGCCGCTCAGGATAGCTTAGCTGCGCGGTCGGCAGGAGCCTCTATTGCCGGCTCGCTTTGAGATAAGCCGCCCATTTGGCGCGCTGCTCGCGGCCGAGCTCATGGAGATAGGTCCAGGAATAGAGCCCGCTGTCATGCCCGTCGTCGAACACGATCCGCACGGCATAGTTGCCCACGGGCTCCAGCGCCCGGATCGTGACGCCGCTCTTGCCCGTGACGATCTGCTTCTGATCCACCCCGTGGCCCTGCACTTCCGCGCTGGGCGACTCGACGCGCAGATATTCTGCCGGCAGGACGAAACGCTCTCCGCCGTCGAATTCCACGGTGAGCTGGTTCTTCGCCGCATTGAGGCGCAATTCCGTCGGCCAGGGCGCGCTCATGTCGCGTCGCGCTCGGCATCGGTCAGTTTCCGCGCCTCGCCCTCCAGCATGATCGGCACCCCGGCGCGGATCGGATAGGCGAGTCCCGCCTGCCGGCTGATCAACTCTGCCTTCTCGCGGTCGTAGCGGAGCGTGCCCTTGGTGACGGGGCAGACAAGGATTTCGAGCAGTTTGGGATCGGTTTGCATGGTCTCAGTTCATGCTGTGTGGGCCGTTCGCCGCGCCGGACATCTCGAGCAAGGCGAGCAGGGTCGACACGCGTTCGCCCCAGCTTGGGGCCTCGAGCAGCGCCTGTTTCTCGCTCGGCTCGAACGGGCACAGCATCGCGAGCGCATTCACCAGCGTTTCCGCCGGCGCATTCATCACGCTGCGCCAATCGGCCTTCAGCTCACGCCGCTTGAGATAGGCGTTGAGCGCTTCCAGCATCTGCTCGCGCGGGAAAGTCTCGTCGTCGCCCTCGGCGAGGTCGCCGGCGAAGGGCGCATAGTCTGCCGCCACCTGGCGGAACGGCGTCGCCACCGCGACCTCGGTCTCGACTCGGAACCGGCAGATTCCCGACAGCGTGATGAGATAGCGATTGTCTTCCGTCTCGCGATAGGCGGTCACCCGTCCGACGCAGCCCACGCTGCTCAGCCTGGGCTTCAGCGTCTGGTCCTCGGGGTCCTGCGGCTGGATCATGCCGATGATCCGGTCGCCGGACATCGCCGCATCGACCAGCGACAGATAGCGCGGCTCGAACACGTTGAGCGGCAGCTGTCCGCGCGGCAGGAGAAGAACACCGCTTAGCGGAAAAATGCCGATCGTTCGCGGCAGGTCTTCGATCACATGATAACGGCCGGGCATGCCACCTCAGGAAAAAAGTATCGAGGACAAGCGGCGCCGCGCATCGATCGTCATCGGATCGGTCGGACCCATCGCCTCGAACAGCGTGACGAGCTGCTTGCGTGCCGCCTCGTCGTTCCACTTGCGGTCGCGCCGGACGATCTCCAACAGCTCCGTCAGTGCCGCCTCGCGGTCGCCCGCGCCGTCCAGCGCCAGCGCATAATCGTAACGCGCCTGCAGGTCCTTCGGGTCCGCGGCAACTTTCGCCTTGGCCGCATCCAGCCCTTTTGCCGCCTCGGCCGACTGCTCGCGCAGCTTGAGCTCTGCCTGAACCGCCACAATCGCCTCGTCGTTGGCACCGTCGGGCCGGACGAGCTGCAAGGTCGTTTTGGCGCGCTCCAGATCGCCGCTCTTCAGATAGCATTTGGCGAGACCCGCGACGGCCTTGGGCTGGCCGGGCTCGTCCTGCAGCACATGCGCGAAGGCCTGCGCCGCCTGGCCGATATCGCCGGCGTCGAAGGCTTCCTGCGCGATGGCGAGCACTTCTTCGGTATGGTCGTGGCCGCCATGGCCGTCACCTGCGGCACCCGCGAGTTGCGCGACGAAGGCGCGTACCTGGCTCTCGGGCAGGGCACCCATGAAGCCGTCGACCGGCTGCCCGTTCTTGAAGGCATAGACCGTCGGGATCGAGCGGATCTGGAGCTGCTGCGCCAGCATCTGGTTCTCGTCGCTGTTGATCTTGACCAGCTTTACCGCGCCGTTCGCCTCGGCGACGACCTTCTCCAGCACCGGCCCGAGCTGCTTGCACGGCCCGCACCACGGCGCCCAGAAATCGACGATCACCGGCACCTCGCGCGAGGCCTCGAGCACGTCCGCCTGGAAGGTCGCCGTGCTGCTGTCCTTGATGTGCGGGCTGGGTGCGGCCTTGTCGCCGGTTCCGATCATCGCCATGGGGCTGCTTCCTGAATGTTCATCGCTCGCAACATGGTAGCACCGGGCGCGAAAGAAAAGACCATGGACTTGAAGCCGCCAAACGCCGCCGTCACCATGGCCCCGTTCGACCCGAGAGCCCTCCAATGCCCCCTTTTTTCCGCTTCCTCGCCGCAGCCTTGGCGCTGTTCCTTCCCGCGCTCGCTTCGGCGGCCGGCCTGCCGGTGACCAAGAAGGTCGACAAGCTGAAAAGCCGCGATTTCGATATCTCGATCGCCTATCCCCTCACCGGCAACAAGGCCATCGACGGCACGATCAGGGCATTTGTCGCTCGGAGCATCGCCGATTTCCGCGGCTACGGTGCCGACCGGCTGCCCGATGAGCGCGCGTATTCCCTGGACACCACGTATGAGATCGAACGCAACGACGGAAAAATCTTCGCCGTGGTGTTTTCGGAATATCTCGACACCGGCGGCGCCCATCCGAACAGCGACTACAAGACCTTCAACTTCTCCGTTCCGAGCGGCGCGGAAGTCTTCCTGCCCGAAATCGTCGATGGCTCGGCCGGTATCGATCGCGTCAGCAAGCTCGCCGTAGCCGGCCTGATCCGCGCTATCGCCACTGGCCCGGATTCGCTCAGCGACGCCGATTCGATCCGGAGGGGCGCAGCGCCGCTGGCCGATAACTTCAAGCACTTCGTCTTGCTTGCCGACCGGCTGCATATCCTGTTTCCGCCATATCAGGTCGCAGCCTATGCCGCCGGCCCGCAGGAGGTCTTCATCCCGCTCGCCAAGCTCAAGGACGTCCTGCGTCCCGACTGGCGCGCGCCTGCGCCGTCCTTCGACTGCCACAAGGCCGCAACGGCGATCGAGCACGCGATCTGCGCCGACTTCGCGCTTGCCCGCCTCGACCGCCAGGTAGCGGAAACCTATGCCATCCAGCTCTTCAATGCCTATGAAGACAGCGAGAAGACGAAACTCCGCAACGGACAGCGCGCCTTCATTGCCGCGCGCAACGCGTCCTGCGGCCACGCAGCCGACGTCACGGGTTGCCTGATCAAGGCTTACCGCAATCGCCTTACCACTCTGACCAAGCCGGCGTTATGAAGCTTTCCCGCAGACAGGTTCTTGCCGGCGGTGCGGCGTTCGCGCTGGCGCCGTCCCTGGCCCGCGCCGCACCGCCCGATCTCGACGTGGCGATCATCGGTGGTGGCGTATCCGGTGCCTATGCCGCGTGGCGCCTGCGGCAGGAAAAGCCCCATCTGCGCATTCATTTGTTCGAAGCGTCGGAGCGCATCGGCGGCCGCCTGCATTCGATTGCGTTTCCGGAGGCTCCTCATCTTGTCGCCGAAATCGGCGGCATGCGCTTCCTCGAGGCCCATGCGCATGTCTTCGGGCTGGTCGAGAATCTGTTGCTGCCCAAGCGTCTCTATCCCATCGACCGCGACGCCAACCGTGTGATGCTCCGCGGCCGTAATTTCAGCCGCAAGGATGTCTATGCGGGCCGCGCCCGTTTTCCCTATCGTGTGCCGGACAAGGATCAGTCCGCCGACGCCGACTATTTCGGTCGCGCGATCGAGAACATTCTGCCGGGTGCGACACATATGGGACCTGCCGATTGGCGCAAGCTGCGCGGCGGATACCGTTTCAAGGGCAGGCGCCTCGCCGACTGGAAGAACCGCGACCTTCTGCGCGCTGCCGGCATGAGCGCCGAAGAACTCGCTTTGGCCGAAGATAGTTCCGGCTACGACGACTGGATCGAAGGCGAGACCGGTCTCGACGAGATGGACTACTTCTTCGTCCACGACGACGAGAGCAAGCCCTTCTACACTCTTGCCGGCGGCTATCAGCGCCTTCCGCTGACACTGGCCGCGCAGGCGCAGCGCAACGGTGCGTCGATCTCGCTGCACACCCGTCTCGTCAGCCTCGTCGCCGAACCTGGCCGCTTCCGGCTAGCCCTGCGCGACGCTTCCGGCCGTCAGTCGGAGGTTTCCGCGGCGCGAGTCGTTCTCGCGCTGCCCCGGCGCGGCATAGAAGGCATTGCGAATTTCCCAGATGCGAAAACCAATGCGCGCTTTGCCAGCCTCATCGCATCCGTTAGGCCGATCCCGGCCTGCAAGAGCCTGCTGCTCTACAAGCGCCCGTGGTGGCGCGATCACGGCATCCTCGAAGGACGCAGCGTCACCGATCTGCCGGCACGACAATTTTATTGCCTCGGTTCGGAGACCACGCGCCTGCCGTCGGAAGACACCAACGGCTACGGTGTGCTGATGGCCTATTGCGATATGAAGTCGGTCGCGACCTGGCGCAGGCTCGCAGGCAACGCCGATGCAGGGTTTGTGTCGCTCGCCGGCGACTCCGTCCTTGCACGCGAAGTTCATCGCGAATCCACGCTGGTCCTCGGCAAGACCGCTCTCAAACCCATCGCCGCCCGCTTCCAGGACTGGAGCGCCTCACCCTTCGGCGGCGGCTGGCATTACTACGCCCTCGGTCACGATGGTCTCGCCGATTCCGCCGCGATGCTGAAACCGATACCGGAACGTGATCTCTTCGTCTGCGGCGAGGCTTATTCGACGTCACAGGGCTGGGTCGAAGGCGCGCTCGAACGCGCGGAGGCGATGCTCCAACGCCATTTCGGCCTGCATCGCCCCGATTGGCTGCGCGCCTGACGTCAGGCGAAGGCGGCGAGCCGTGCTTCCAATCCCGCCTTCACCCGGGGCCATTCGCCCGCGAGGATCGAGAAGTAGACGGAATCCCGGAAATAGCCCTGTGGCATCCACATATGCGCCCGCAGGATTCCTTCCTCCGTCGCGCCCAGCTTCTTCAGCGCGGCACGCGAACGTGCGTTCTTCGAGTCCGTCTTGAACTCGACCCGATTCCATCCCCGCGCAAAGGCGTTGGCCAGCAGCAGATATTTCGCCTCGGGATTGACGAACCCGGCCTGGACGTCGCGTCGATACCACGTCGAGCCGATTTCGACCTTGGCGTCATTCGGAGCGATATTCAGATAGGCCGTACTGCCGACGATCGCGTCGTCGGCCAGCCGGCGCACGACATAGACATGCATCCGGCCGCTGCCGTGTTCGTCGGTGAAGGCGTCGAGTCGGGATGCAAAGCCGCGCGAGACATCGAACGGCATATAGGCAAAGAGCGAGGCATCTTCGGCCGCCGCCACAAGGCCGTCGTGATGGCGGGCTTCGAGCGGCTCCAGAGCGATAAAGCGGCCACGCAAATTGCAGGGCCCAAGCGATTCAACCGGCGACATCGACTGACCTGAACAGTCCGTTGCGTGCGCAGCTTCCCTGCCCGGCACGTCTCTTGAGTAGAGGCGACAGGGAATACCGGCTGTGCATAACTCTGGGGATACGTGTGCAGCGGGCAACACTCTGTCGCCCAATCGCCTCATAGGGCCTGATTTTGTTGACAAAGAGTCGACGCCAGCGTCACGGTACTTACAAATATATTAGGATACGGGGAACGTCGGGAACGGGCGCGCAATTTCATTGCGGCCACGACCTTGGCCGTTGAAGAAGGGGAAAATATGCCGTCCTACCGCCTGAAAATGCTTCGGCGCGCCGCTCTCGCTGCGGGTGCGCTGTCGATCCTGATGCCGGCCGCGGCCAGCGCAGAGGCGATCGAAACCGTCGTCGTGACCGTCGAACGCCACGCCGAAGACCTCCAGAAGGTCCCGGAATCCGTCGCCACGCTGAGTGGCGACCAGTTGTCCTCGATCTTCAACTCGGGCCAGGACATCCGCGCCCTCGCGTCGCGCGTTCCGAGCCTTTATGCGGAATCGTCCAACGGCCGCGTCGCGCCGCGCTTCTATATCCGCGGTCTCGGCAACTCCGACTTCGACCTTGCCGCCTCGCAGCCGGTTTCGATCATCGAAGACGGCGTGGTGATGGAAAACGTCGTGCTCAAGAGCGCGCCGCTTTACGACCTGCAGAGCGTCGAAGTCGATCGCGGCCCGCAGGGCACGCTGTTCGGCCGCAACACCACCGCCGGCATCATCAAGTTCACCTCGGTCGCTCCGGGTCACGACCTCGACGGCTATGCCTCGGCCTCCTACGGCAATCTCGGTACGTCGAATGTCGAAGGCGCCGTCACGGTCCCGCTGAGCGACACCTTCTCGATGCGCGTTTCGGGCCTGTTCCAGCACCGCGACGACTACATCGACAACACCTATCTCGGTCTCAACGGCGTTCTCGGCGGCTATGACGAGCGTGCTGCGCGCGTCCAGTTCCTTTACACGCCGACCGACGATCTAAGCATCCTCGTCAACGTCCATGGCCGTTCGCTGGATGGCACGGCGGCGATCTTCCGTGCCAACATCATCGGCCCGGGCAACAACCACCTCAATCCGAACTACGTCTACAATCAGGTGGCCTTCGACGCCGGCTTCTATACGCCGACCAACGAGAACCCGCAGAAGTATGACGGCCTCGGTGGCAGCGCCACGATCACCTACAACCTCGGCGACATGACGCTGACCTCGATCAGCGGCTACGAGTCGACTCACGGCTATAGCCGCGGCGATATCGACGGCGGCAATCCGACCGGTCCGGGCGTGATCTTCTTCCAGACCCAGTCACAGGACGGTCTCGACTATCTCAACCAGTTCACCCAGGAACTGCATCTGGCCAGCGACACGACCAGCGATCTGTTCTGGCAGGTCGGTGCCTTCTACTTCTCGACCAAGTATCAGGACACCACCTTCCCGTACTTCGTCGGGCCGACGCATGTCCGGCAGTCGAACACCTCCTGGGCGCTGTTCGGCCAGGCGAGCTATCACGTGTTCGACGACCTGACCCTGACCGCCGGCGTCCGCTGGACGACCGACGTGAAGGCGATGACCGCCGACGGTCCGTTCGACACCATCGTCGCCCCGGTCAAGGCCGGCGGCAGCAATGTCAGCTGGGACGTCAGCGCCGCCTATGCGCTCGATGAGGACATCAACCTCTACGCGCGCATCGCCACCGGCTTCCGCGCGCCGTCGATCCAGGGCCGCAACATCGCGTTCAACGTACCGCCGGGCAACTATTCGGTCGCGCGGTCTGAGACCGTCACGTCCTACGAAGCCGGCATCAAGACCGAGCTCGTGGATCATACGCTGCGCCTGAACATGGATGGGTTCTTCTACTACCTCGCCCATCCGCAGTTCTCCGCCGTCGGCGGCGCATCCGTCGGCAACTCGATCATCCTGCTGAATGCCCGCGGCGGCCTCGCCTACGGTCTCGAAGCGGATGCCGAGTGGGCACCGGACAGCCACTGGACCTTCAATGGCGGCCTGTCGCTGACGCACACCGAGATCCGCGACTCCGCGCTCTCGGTCGGCATCTGCGCGCAGTGCACCGTCACCAACCCGGTCGTCGGCGGCTTCGCCTTCGTGAACGGCAATCCGTTCCCGCAGGCGCCGGACTACATCGCCACCTTCTCGGCGAAGTACAGCTGGCCGCTGGAGAGCGGGGCCGAGATCTACGGCTATACCGACTGGTACATGCAGGGCTACACCAACTTCTTCCTCTACAAGTCGCTCGAGTTCCACAGCAGCGGCAATCACGAGGGCGGTGTCCGCATCGGCTACATCACGCCGAACAAGAAGTGGGAGATCGCCGGCTATGTCCGCAACATCACCAACAAGCAGAACCTGCAGGGCGCGATCGACTTCGACGACAACACGGGCTTCGTCGGCGATCCGCGCGTCTTCGGCTTCGAAGTCCGCGCCAACCTGAACTAAGAAATACGGAAACGCCCGAAATCGGAGCGCGCCTGGCGAAGGTCAGGCGCGCTCCGTCATTTCTGCGATGACGGGTTCGTGGCCGGTGGCGCGTACGAAGCGCAGCAGGTCGCCGGCCGCGATCGCCGTGGTGCGGTCGTTGCGCAAGGGATGGAAGTTCAGCGGCGCCAACGCCAGCATGTCCCGGTCGAGCACCAGCGTGACCTTTGCGGCGACGTCGTTCATGATCGCGAATGGCGTCACCGAACCGGGCTCGATGCCGAGCGTCGCAATCAAAAGCTCGGCAGAGCCGAACGAGAAGCGCGGCGCGCCGAGCGTTCGCGACAGGGCGTTGAGATCGAGCTTCAGGTGATCGCGCAGCGTCACCAGCCAGAGACCGCCCTTCTTGTCCTTGAGAAAAAGGTTCTTGGTGTGACCGCCCGGCTGGCTGTCATAAAGCGCCGCGGCTTCCTCCACCGTGAATACCGGCGCATGGGCATAGGTCGTCCAGGCGATGCCCAAATGACGAAGCCGCCCGTAAAGAGCGGCTTCGCGTTCGTCTGGCGTCGGCAGGATCAAGGCACCAGGCGCTTGATCCATTCCGGCAGCGCGAAGGCCGCGGCGTGGATCGCGCCGTTGTAATAGTCCGTCTTGATGCGTGACCTCTTGTAGGCCGCTGCTGCCTTCTTGATCCCGGCCGGCGTGCCGAGCGCCTTCTTGCCCTTGCACGCCCAGCTGAGAGCCATGAAGCCGCCGATATAGGTCGGCACCACGCTCAGATAGAGGCCCGAGCTCGGGAAGAACTGGGCCAGCTCCTCGAGCGCCTCGGTGATCTCCCAGGGCTGGTAGAACGGCACGCCGGTCTGAAAGGTCGCATAGCCGCCGGGCTTCAGCGCGCCCTTCACGCGGTCGTAGAAGGTCTCGCCGAACAGCGCCTTGCCGGGGCCGACGGGATCGGGCCGATCGGCGACGATCAGGTCGAATCGGTTCTTGCTCTCCTTGCGGCCGAGATATTCGAAGGCGTCGGCGACTTCGAATTTCATTCGCTTGTCCTTGAACGCCTTGGCGTTGATTTCGCTGAAATGCTTCTTGCACAGCTCGATCACGCGGTCGTCGATCTCGACCAGCACGACTTCCTTCACGCCCTTGTGCTTCAGCGCCTCGTCGGCGATCGAGAAATCGCCGCCGCCGACGATCATGACGCGCTCGGCCTTGCCGTGCTCGAACATCGGCAGATGGGTGAGCATTTCCGCATAGGCGCTCTCGTCACGGGTGGTGATCTGGACGATGTCGTCGAGCGTCATGACGCGGCCGTTGGCGACCGTGTCGAAGATGCGGATGCGCTGGTAGCGGCTCTTTTCCTCGGCCAGCGGCTTGCCGGCGATCTCCATCGACTGGGCGTAGCCCTTGTGCAGCCGCTCCTTGAAACTCTTCGCCATCGCGATGCTCCCGCTCGAATTGTGACAGTGGCCGAAATGCGGCGAGCGCCTTCTACGGCGCGTGCGACGTGCTGTCGAGAGAGCGCCGGTGACGCGCGCGTGAGCAGAATTTTTACGCTTGGGTGACAAAATTTCTTGCATGAGGGGGCTGCGTGCATTAAGTGCGTCTCGTTCCCGTGAGGGGACGAAGCGGCAAACGGGTTCCCCCCGTTTTGCCGCTTTCTTCTTGAGAACAGCGTCCGGAAGTCCGTAAGGCCAAGGCGCAGGTGTCAACTCTTAACTGGGTAGGTGCCCGAAATGGCTAGACTCGAACTTGTTGCGGCGACCAAAGAAGCAAGGGCTCCTCGAGTCCGCACTTCCGCGAAGACCGTTCGTCCCGTCGTCCTCCCGACTGTGCAGGAGGAGCACAAGGACCACTTCATCACCCGCAATGGTTTGACCTTTGCGGGCTCTCACCTGATCATCGACCTGTGGGAAGCGGAAGGCCTCGGCGACCGCGACCGCATCGAACAGGCGCTGATCGACGCCGTGGCGGCCGCGAAAGCGACGCTGCTGCACATCCATCTGCACACCTTTACCGATGGCGGCGGCGTGTCCGGCGTTGCGGTGCTGGCCGAAAGCCACATCTCCGTCCACACCTGGCCGGAGAAGGGTTACGCGGCGTTCGACGTCTTCATGTGTGGCGATGCCGAGCCGCGCAAGGCGCTGGACGTGTTCAAGGCGGCCTTCAATCCGGGCCGCATCGTGATCGGTGAGCACAAGCGCGGCGTGGTCTGAAAAGACCTAACCGCTGTTAACCATAAAGGGCGGAAATGACCGTAAAGGTCGTTTCCGCCCTTTAACTTTGCTCGCTACTGTCACAGCCGGAGGCTCTGATGGCCTTTGGCGGTTGCTGGAGTGGTGCGAGTGGCGGAGCGGTACGACGCCGCGATTATCGGCGCGGGCGCCGACGGCCTTGTGGCCGCGGCTCTGCTTGCGCGCGCCGGCCTGCGCACCATCGTGCTCGAACGCGGCAACACGCTCGGTGGCCGCCTCGCGATGCGCGAGTTTCATCCCGGCTTCCACGCCTCGCCATTCGCGGGCTCCGTGCCGCCATTGCCTGCGTCGCTGTTCTGGGATCTCGAACTGGCCCGCTTTGGCGGGCTGCTCGCCCCGGCGCTTCCGCCGGCTGCTGTCTTCTCCGGCGGGCGCATCGCCGAAGCATCTCCGTTGGTGATCGACAGTCTCGCGGATGCCGCACGGCGCCGCGCCGTGGCGCTCACCGCGGCGGCCGCGCCCGTGCCGCCGCCGCACTGGCTCGATCGATTCCGGCCGCCATCACCTGACGCTTGGCCCGCAGAAATCTGGTCGCAGCGCGCGCTCGCCGAACTTGCGGCGCATGATGACGCATCTCTTCTTGCTGCCGTGGCGCTCGAGGGCCGCGCTGGAGACCCCTGGAGCCCCGGCAGTGCCCTCAACCTTTTGGCCGGTGTCGAGCAAGGCATCTGGCGCGGCGGTCTTGGGGGCCTTGCTGCGGCTCTCGCGGCGGCGGCGCGCGCGGCGGGCGCCGAGATCGCCTTCGCCCGCGACGTCTCCGATATCCGCTGCGAGAAGGATCGTGTCGTCACGCTCGCGCTCGCCGACGGCAGCGATCTGGCGGCGCGCGCGATTCTCTCGACCCTCGACATCAAGCGCACCTTCCTGTCGCTCTTCGCCTGGAGCCGGTTTCCCAAGGAGGTCGTCGACCGGGTCGGACATGTCCGCATGGCCGGCAGCACGGCGCGGATGATGGTCGCGCTCGCGACGCCGCCCGCGCCGCTCGAGACGTTGCGGCGAACGCTCTATGTGGCGCCAGACATATCCGCATTCGTCGAAGCGCGCGCGGCCTGGCGCATGGGCCTCGTAGCGCCGCGGTTGCCCTTGGTGCTGCGCGTCGAATCGGCCACCGATCCATCGCTGGCCCCGGCCGGCGCCGCAGTGCTGAGTGTCACCATCGGCTGCGTACCGCACACGCCTTTCGACGGCGGCTGGACACCCGAACGCCGCGACGCGCTCCGCAAGACGGTCCTTGCGTCGCTCGAAGATTGCTTTCCCGGTCTCGCCGTCCTCGATGCCCAGCTTCTGGTGCCGCCGGATATCGAAGGCGCATTGGGCGCCACCAATGGCGATCTCGATGGCGGTGAGATCGCACCCGATCAGATGTTCGCGTTGCGGCCCGGCCTCGAACCGCGCTGGCCGCGCACGCCGATCCACGGTCTTTATCTCGCCGGTCCATCGACCGCCGCCGGTCCGCTCGCCACCGGCGTCTCCGGCGCGATCGCAGCGCGTGCGCTTCTTGCCGACCATCGCGCGAGGCGCCTGCCATGACCGAGCGCTTCGATGCGGCCGTCATCGGCAGCGGCGTCGGCGGCCTCGCCGCTGCGGCACTGCTGGCGAAGTCCGGTCTGCGCACGGTGCTGTGCGAGCGTGGCGAGAGCGTCGTCGGCTCCAGCGGTCTCGCCGCCTTCCGCGCACTCGATCCACAGATTGTCAAAGCGCTCCGGCTCTCACGCCGCGGCCTCAAATTCGCGCAGCGCGACCTTGCGCTTTCCTTTATCCGCAACGGTGGCCAGCCGCTGGCGCTCGGCCGCGACCGCCACGCGGTTGCGCGCGCGCTTGCCGGACTCTCACAGGCCGATGCCGCAGCGTTTGTCGTCTTTCGCCGCGAAGTGTTCGCGCTGTCCAAGGCGTTGCGCCCTGCGTGGTGGGACGGCGCCTCACTCGATGAAACGGCGTCAGGGCTGAAAGCCGCGCAGCGCAAGCAACTGTCTCGCCTGGCGGTGACGAGTGCCGCGGCGTGGCTGTCGGAGCATTTCGAATCGGACGCGCTGAAAGCCGCGCTCGCCTTCGATGCGGCGACACGCGGCTTCGCGCCGGGCGAGCCGGGCTCGGCACTAGCGCTGCTGTGGAGCAGTGCGCAGGAGATGTGCGGTCTTCAGGGCGCGGTCGCAATTCCGCGCGGCGGTCAGAGCGGCGTGCTTCAGGCACTCGCCCAGGCCGCGCAGAAGCACGGCGTCGAACTGCGCAGCTCGGCGACCGTGGCCAGTCTTGCAGCCATCGGAAACACGGTCAGCGGCCTCGAACTCGCTTCGGGAGAGCAGATCGAAGCCACCGCGGTGGTCTCCGCACTCTCGCGCCGTGTGACGCTCGGCAGTCTCGCGCCAACGGCCCTCATCGGGATCGCGGCGGCGCGGGCGCTGATGGCCGAGACGCCGCATGTCGGCGCCGCTTCGCTCATCATGGGGCTCAACCGCTCGCCGGAGTTCGGCGGCGCGGCGTCGCTCGGCGACAAGCGCATCGTCATCGCCGAGAAACTCGAGACCTATGAAGTGGCGCTCTCTGCGGCCCGCCTTGGCCGGATGCCGCAGGAACCCGCAATCGAGCTCGTCCTGCCGCCGGCCGAAAAATCGGCGCAGCAGCTCGCCAGCCGGCTACAGCTTCACGTCCGCGCCTGGCCGGTGCCGCTGGGCGACGGATTCGATCGCGACCTCCTGGTACGCGCCGTTACCACGTTGATCGAGCGTCACGTCCCGGGCTTCGGAGGCGGCGTCGCGAGCTGCGATGCGCTCACCCTCGACGCGTTGACGCCGTCCATCGCACGCCTGTCGGCCTCGGCCGAGGCGCGCATTGCGACTCCCATTCGCGGTCTCTTCGTCTGCGGCAGCGATGCCGAACCGGCCGATGCCGTCAGCGGCCGCGCCGCGCGGCAGGCAGCGCATGCCGCCATCGCCTGGCTGCGGCGGGGAGGGCAGGGATGATCTGCGCCACGCCGTTCCACGCCCGCACGGCGGAGCGCAATCGCGCCAACCGCTGGGCCATGCGCAACCGCTTCACCGTCGCATCCGATTTCGGCGATGCCGCCGCCGAAGCCATGGCGGCCCGCATGCGCGTGGTGGTTTCGGACATTTCCTGGCGCTGGCGCATGCAGCTCGAAGGCGCGCGCGTGCGTGATCTCGCGCAGCGTCTCTTCACCCGCGATCCGGGCACGCTTCAGCCGGGCACGTCCGCGAAGGCGCTCTGGCTGTCCGATGGCGGCGGCGTGCGCGGCGCGGGCCTCATCGCCCGGATCGACATGCAGGCCTTCCAGCTTGTCTCTGCCTGCGAAGACGCACGCTGGATCGCGGACGCCGCGGCCTTGTTCGGCGTCGAAGCGCGCGACGTCACCGAGGACGCCGGCGGTCTTGCCCTGATCGGCCCCTATGCCGCCCGGCTGATCGCGACGCTGGGGTTCGATCCGGCACTCGAACCGCTGGCATTCCGTACCTTCACCTGGCGCGGTCTCGACATCACCCTGTCGCGTTTCGGCGAGCACAATGGCTATGAGCTGTGGTGCAAGGCCGACGATGCGCTTCTGCTCTGGGATCGCGTCGAGAAGGCCGGCATGCCCTTCGCGCTGACCGCGGCCGGTGCGGAGGCGATGGATATTCTCGACATCGAGTCCGGCGTGCCGCGACCCGTCCGCGACTATGACGGCGCGAGCAGTCCAAACTCTGCTGAACCGCTCGCCGCCGAATTGCGTCTCTCATCCCTGATCGACGCCGAGCATATCTCGTTCAACGGCCGCCCGGCCCTGCTCGCGGCGCGACCCGGGCGCAAGCTCGTCGGAATCGTCTTCGAAGGTGACGTCCCTTCCGCCTTTGCTGCAATCCTCGCCGGCGAAACGCAAATTGGCCGGACCCTGAGCGCGGTCTATTCCCACGCCCTTCGCCGTGCCATCGCGCTGGCGCAGGTCGACGAAGACAAGGCACACGCCGGAGCGGCCGTTCATGTCGTGCCTCCGGCCGCGCGCAATCCGTGCCCGCCTCTGGCCGCCCGGATCGTGGACTTGCCCTTTCTGGCGCCACCCGATCCTATCGAGACATGAAACATGCCGGTCCCGGCGCACTCGACAGGCTCGCGCCGCTGCTTGTGAAGCTGCGCCACAATGCGGCGCTGCGCGAAAAATCCCGTGGCTGTTTCTATCTCGGCGGCCGTAGCTTCCTGCACTTTCACGAACACGGCGACGAGATCTACGCGGATCTGAAGGAAGGCAGCGACTTCACCCGCCTGCCGGCCGGCACGGCGGCACAGCAGCGCCAGGTCCTCCTGCGAGCTGCCGCAGTACTCGGCGACGGAAAGCGCCGGCCGCGCCGTTGAACTGCCGACATGCGGCGGCGACACTCGGACCGGAATGATGATTGATCCGGACGCCGAGCTTGTCGCACGCGTCGGGCAGGGCGACCGCGCCGCCGCCGCCGCGCTGATGACGCGCCATCTGCCCCGCATGTTCGCGCTCGCCCGGCGCATGCTCACCGATCCCATCGAGGCCGAAGATGCGGTCCAGGATGCCTTCATCCAGCTCTGGACCCATGCCGCGCGCTGGGAGCCCGGCCGGGCGAAGTTTTCGACCTGGCTTTACCGGGTCACCCTGAACAAGTGCTACGACCGCCTGCGCCGCCGCCAGACCGCGCGGCTGGACGAGGCCGCCGATGTCGAAGACCCCGCGCCGGGTCCCGATGCCGGTCTTCAGCATGCCGCGATCGCGGCCCAGATCGAGGCCGCCCTGGCCGAACTGCCGGAACGCCAGCGCGCCGCGATCCAGCTCTGCCATTTCCAGGGCTGCGGCAATATCGAAGCGGCGGAGATTCTGGGGGTCAGCGTTGAAGCCCTGGAATCGCTGCTGTCACGCGGGCGACGGGCGCTGCGCCAGCGTCTGGACCATCTGAGAGAGCGATAACGGGGCCGATGATGACCGAAGCCGAAAACGAAATCGCCGATGGCGAACTGGATCGCCTCCTGGCCGGAGCAGCGGCACCGTCCCTGCCGGTCGCGCTCGAACGGCGCGTCCTGGCCGACTTCGACCGCATCGCGGCGCGTCCCTCGCTTCTGCGCAGCCTCCGCAGGCTCGCCGATGCCGTCTGGCCCGACGCGCCCTTGTGGCAGCCGGCCTGTGCCCTGGCGCTGGCGCTGATGCTCGGCGCCGGCATCGCCACACTGGCGCCGGTGGAAGCCGCCGCACCGGATCAGACCGCCTTTGCCTTCGACGGTCAGCCCGACCTCACGCCGCAGGATTTCTGAGATGGACACCGCACCGCGCCGCCGCCGTTCCTGGCTCCTGATCGCCTCGCTCTTCGTCAATGCGCTGCTGATCGCGCTGATCGGCGTCTCGATCTACCGGCTGACGCATATCGATACCCGTATCGGATCCGGCGGGATGCTCTCCCCGCGCATGATCGCGGTTGCGGCGCCTTCGGCGCGTCCGGCCATCGACAGCGTCATCGATGCCCATGCGGCGAAGATGCGCGCGCTGCGTGTCGCGTCGTCTGACGCCCGCCGGGCGGCATTCCGGCTCTTGGCGTCGTCCGATTACACGCCGGCGAAGATGACAACGGCACTCGATGCCGTCGCGCAGGCGGATTCGGCGCTTGAGCGGGAATCGATCGCGATGATGGGTGACAGTCTTGCGAAGCTTTCGCCGGACGAGCGCGCGCAGGTCGTTGCGCGCGTGCGGCGCAAACTCAGCTCATGGTTCCTGCGCCAG
The DNA here is from genome assembly GCA_018241025.1 of Pseudomonadota bacterium. Taxonomy (GTDB): domain Bacteria; phylum Pseudomonadota; class Alphaproteobacteria; order Micropepsales; family Micropepsaceae; genus Rhizomicrobium. The sequence continues at coordinate 124,422 of JAFEEQ010000003.1, read as the reverse complement.
TTCCGCGACCGCGGTCCCTGAATCGCTCAGCCTGCTGCGCCGGCTTGTCCGCTCACGCGCTCCGCAGGAAACGTCGCGGTCATTGTCGTGCCTTTGCCCGGCGCGCTGTCGACACTGAGCGTGCCGCCATGCAACTCGACGAGTTGCTTGCAGATCGGCAGGCCAAGGCCGGTGCCCTTGTGCTGGCGCGCAATCTTCGAATCGATCTGGCCGAACGGCGATAGTGCGACCCGTACATCCGCGGCGCTCATGCCAATGCCGGTATCGCGGACGGAAATTGCAATGCCGCCCGCAGACCGCCTGGCACTCGTCGTCACCGTTCCGCCCGCCGGTGTGAATTTCACGGCATTCGAAAGGAAGTTCAGCAGAACCTGCTTCACCGCGCGCTCGTCACAGATGAGGCGCGGCAGTCCCGGCTCGATCTCGGTCGCCAACAGCACGGAACTCTTTTCCGCCCGGTCGCGCACCAGCGTCAGGCAGGATTCGACCACCGCAGGCAAGGTCACGACGTCCTCGCGCAGCTCGTGCTTGCCGGCCTCCAGCTTGGACAGGTCGAGAATGTCGTTGATCAGATCGAGCAGATGCCGTCCGCTGGTGTGGATGTCATGCGCGTAGTCGGCGTATTTCTTCAGTCCCACCGGGCCGAACATCTCGTCCTTGATCACCTCGGCAAAGCCGATGATCGCATTCAGCGGCGTGCGCAGTTCGTGGCTCATCTGGGCCAGGAACTCGGTCTTGGTCCGGTTGGCGAACTCCGCCGCTTCCTTGCTCTTGATCAGTTCGAGCTCCATTTCCTTGCGCTCGGAAATGTCGCTCATCCACGATAGCGATGCCGGACGGCCGTCCCAGTCGACCAGCGCGGCGCGCGTGTCGACCCACACCGCCGTCCCGTCGGCGTGGATCAGGCGGAATTCGTAGTGCGAGATGGTTTCCTCGCCGGCGAGCCTGCGGCGCATGTGCTCGATAACGATGTGCCGGTCTTCCGGATGGACGCCGCCTAGATTGTTCTCGTTGCGCCCGGCTGCCATCTCTGCGCGCGAACGGGCGTCCATGTCGCGCATGGAGGCATAACCCATCATCTGCGCGAAGGCCTCGTTCACATAGAGCACGTCGGTGTTGGTGCGCACGCACACGCCCTGTGCTGAGCCCTCGACGACACGGCGCAGCTGCGCTTCGGCGCGATACGCATGCTCGATTTCGTCGGGATGCAGCAGCACCGATACGGTTTCGCTGCCGTCACTCGCGAGCGTTGCGTTCAGTTTCGTCCAGCGTCCGCCGTCGCGCGCCCAGCGTAGCTGGATCGTCTGGCGGCGCTGTGCGCCGTTGAGAATCCACTGCGCCGACCACAGAAAGAAATTGTAATCGTCGGGATGAATGTGCGCCTGAAGCGACTCGCCCTCGGCGACATCGCGCACCAGGCGATTGTCCTCCGCCTCGCTCTCGATATTCAGCACGAGGCCGCTGGCATCGAGAACGATCTCGATACGGCTCGCTCGCGAGAATTCCCGGGATTCCGTCTCCGCCACGCCTACTCCCCCGGCGCGGTTGGAATGCGGCTTGGCCGGTTTTTCCGCGCTCGTGTTGCTCAAGGATAGGCAGGCGGGGTTAAGGGGGAATTACGTAGTACGCGATAACCGCGCGTTAGCATCTGCTCGCGTGAGCGTGATCGGATGCCGCCAAACGGCCCCAATCGTGCCGCGGCGCAGGCGCGATTGCAGTCGAGGCTTTCTCCGTATTGCTTCGGTAGGGGACACCAATGACAATCCGTCAATCGGCCATCTGGCGCATGTCCACGTGCATCGTCACGGCATCGCTGTTGCTGGCAGCTTGTCAGTCGGATACGCCGCCTACTCCTCCGCCCACACCCGACTCCGCGAATATCGAAACGGTGGTCACGGCCGGCGCGCGCGCTCCGTCCGGCGTAGTCATGCCCGCACCGGTGAAAAATCTGGCCGGCGGCGCACCGCGCATGACGAGGCTGCCGGCGCCGGGTTATTGGCAACCCGCGGTGACGTCGAAATTTCCGGAGACCAATCCGAATCCCGTCGTGGTGACAGCGGAGCAGCCGGTCTCGACCTTTTCAATCGACGTCGACACGGCGTCCTATGGCGTGGTCCGCGATGCGCTCAATCACGGCGCGCTGCCACCGGCCGATGCCGTGCGTATCGAGGAGATGGTGAACTATTTCGACTACGCCTATGCGCTGCCCACCGACCGCAAAACGCCATTCCGCGCCAGCCTCGCGGTCTACCCGGCGCCCTGGAACAAGGACACCGAAGTCCTGCACATCGGCATCAAGGGCTTCGACATTCCGAAGAAAGAGCGGCCGCGCGCCAATCTCGTCTTCCTGATCGACACCTCGGGATCGATGAACGAGCCGAACAAGCTGCCGCTTCTGATCAGTTCGTTCCGTCTGCTGGTCGATCAGCTGCGCGACAACGACCGTGTATCGATCGTCGCCTATGCCGGTTCGGCGGGTGTCGTCCTGCCGCCCACGCCGGGGTCCGACAAGGCAAAAATTCTCGCCGCGCTCGACCAGTTGCATGCCGGCGGCTCGACCGCAGGCGGGGAGGGCATTCGTCTTGCCTACAGCCTCGCCGAGGCGAACTTCGTGAAGGGCGGCGTCAACCGCGTCCTGCTTGCGACCGACGGCGATTTCAATGTCGGCATCACCGATCCCAAGGCGCTGGAGGATTTCGTCGTTCGCGAGCGCGACACCGGCGTCTACCTGACCTGTCTCGGCTTCGGCAACGACAATTACCAGGACGCGACGATGCAGAAGCTGGCCCAGGCCGGTAACGGCAACGCGGCCTTCATCGACACGCTGAACGAGGCGCACAAGGTTTTCGTCGATCAAATCTCGGGCACGCTCTTCACCATCGCCAACGACGTGAAGATCCAGATCGAGTTCAACCCCGCCCGCATCGCCGAATACCGTCTCATCGGCTACGAGACGCGTATGCTGAACGAGACCGACTTCAAGAACGACAAGGTCGATGCCGGCGATATCGGCTCGGGTACCACGGTCACCGCGCTCTATGAACTTACGCCCGTAGGATCGCCCGCGCTGATGAGCGATCCGCACCGCTACGGCAAGAAGCCCGCGGGCGATCCGAAAGGTGAACTCGGCTTCCTCAAGATCCGCTACAAGCTGCCGGGCGAGAAGGTCTCGCGCCTGATCGAGCGGCCGATCACCGATGCGGATATGCACGCGAATTTCGCTGCCGTCCCGGCGGAGATGCGATTTGCCGCCGCCGTCGCCGGCGCGGCCCAGCTCATGCGGCACGATCCCTACATAAAGGATTTCAGCTACGACCGTGCGAAGACCATCGCGACCGAGGCACGCGGCTCCGATACGTTCGGCTATCGCGCCGAATTCATCCGAATGCTCGACCTCGCCAAGGCCGCGGCGGCACAGGCACCGCTGAATCCGGCTTCGGGCGGGGAATAGAACAGAAACGGCGGCTCGGCGAGGAGAGGTGCGGTCAGGTCCGGCTCGATATCGCCGCACGCCGCTCGCTCAGGATGGCCATTGCCAGCGCAGCCACCAGCACCGGCAACAATGCGGTGTTGAAGTAGGCGCCCGGCACCTCTATCGGCAGCGTCCGCCAGAACAGAAGGTTGGACACGCCCAACGCCGTCTCGACGGCCTGCAGGGCCAGCGCGATCACCAGAAGATCGCGCCGGAAGACCAGCACGAAAATCTGGAACAGCGCCATCGCGAGCTGGTGAAAGCCCATTTCGGCGAACAGGCTGAGGATGGTCTGCGCATTCGTCGAAAGATCGAGCCCGGCAATCGAATGCGCGCCGCCATCCGGTGCAAAACAATGGATCGTCCCGCGAACGATATTGTTCAACGCGAGAAAGCCAAGGAAGAACAGCGGAACGCGCCGCACGGTCAGAACGCCCGCTGCGCGACGCGGATCAGAAGCTGTCCGGCAAGGCCGGCGGCGCGATGCACGCCGATCTCGGCGACTTCGGGCGAAGTCGCGATCTTTGCGAAGGCCGCGGCTGAGGGATATTCCACCAGCGCGCAGATATCCCACATCTCCTCGACTTCGCCGATGACGAGCTGCTCGATATTGGCCGCGAACATGAACTTGCCGCCGTTGCGTTCCACGAATTTCTGCATCGCGTCGCCATAGATCTGATAGGCCTCGCGCCCCGTCAGCGTCGTCTCGCGCCCGTCGGGATAGACCGCCTTGTCGCGGAACTTGAGCAGGTTGAGCATGACGATGGCATCGCCCGACGGATTGCCCATCAGGGCGGCGACGCGTTCCTGTGTCGGATAGACGGCGTTTTCGACGTTCACGGTGGTCTCCTAGCGGGTCTCGCGAATGAAGGAATCGAGCAGGGTGGCGATCTCGTCCGGCTTGTCTTCCTGAAGGAAATGTCCGCCGCCGGCGATCGTCACGTGCTTCTGGTTCTTGGTGCCGGGAACGCGCGTCTGGAACACCCGCTCGCCGCCCTTCGTCACCGGGTCGGAGTCGCTGAATGCGGTCAGGAAAGGCTTGTCGAATTTCTCGAGCACCTGCCAGGCTGCAATGTTCTCGGCGACCGAGCCATGCTCCGGTGTCGTCGGGACCAGCGCCGGGAAGCGCCGCGCGCCGGCCTTGTAGCTCTCGTCGGGATAGGGCGCATCATAGGCGGCGACTTCCGCCGCGCTCAACTCGCGCACGGTGCCGCCCTGAAGGATCTGCCCAACCGGCAACACGGGCGTGTTCTGGCTGAAATTGAGCCAGGCCTGAAAGGCCGGCGTCAGTCCGCTGCCCGTCGGCAGTCCGGTATTCGCAACCACGACGCGCGCAAAGCGCTCCGGAAACGCTGCGACAAGGCGCAGCCCGATAAGTCCGCCCCAGTCCTGGCAGAACAGCGTGATGTCTTTAAGGTCGTGCTTGAGGTGCCATTCGCTCATCCACGCGACATGGCGTTCATAGGTGTAGTCGCTCTGCTCCGATGGCTTGTCGGAGCGGCCGAAGCCGACGAGGTCGGGCGCGATGGCACGATGGCCCTTGGCCGCCAGCGCCGGCAGGAATTTGCGATACAGGAAGCACCAGGATGGTTCGCCATGCATCAGCAGAACGGGTGCGCCCGTGCCGGCTTCGATGTGATGGATGCGCAGCGCTCCTTCGGCAACCCCCGTGTAATGCGGCGCGAAGTCGTAATCGGGCAGCCCGGCGAAACGATCGTCCGGCGTGCGCAGGATTTTCATGGCATTCCCTCTGGCGCGTTGACGCGCTGAAACAATTGGCACTATGAGTGCCATTAGTTCGCAACCCGGTCAAGAAAAATCGGAATGCCCGTTCCAGTTTCGCGTTCGAAGTCCGATGGCCGCCTGCGCCGTAGCGCGGAGAGCCGCGCCGCCATCGTCAACGCGATGGTGGCACTCGTGCGGGAGGGCAACCCCGCGCCCAGCGCGGAACAGGTCGCTATTCGCGGCAAGGTCGGCCTGCGCAGCGTCTTCCGCCATTTCAAGAACATGGAGAGCCTCTACCGGGAGATGAACGACATCATCCTGGCCGAGATACTGCCGTTGGCCGAACGGCCTTTTGCGGCACAGAACTGGCGCGGCCGGCTCGATGAGTTGATCGTGCGCCGGGCCGATATCTTCGAGCGCATCCTGCGCCTGAAGACGGCTGCTGAGGCGACACGCTCGAAATTCATCGAAGACGAAGCCCGTCGCTTCGTTGCCTATCAGCGCAATGGCGTCTCCGCGCTCCTGCCGGCTGCGCTCCGCAAGAGTAAGCTGGAAGCACTCGATCTGGCGTTCAGCTTCGAGACCTGGCGGCGTTTGCGCCGCGAGCAGCGGCTTTCGCCGGTAAAGGCAAAAGCCGTCGTATCGGCAATCGTCGCGAGCCTCGTCGACTGAGCCTGTCCGGCCGGCGTCAGAGACCGGCGCGGATCTCGGTCCAGTCGTTGACGATCTGGTCCTTGTTCTTCAGCCGGCGCTGGAAGATGCCGCTCTTGAGAAAGGTCTCCACGTCGCGCGTCAGGCCGAGCTTCTCGAACACAGAATTGTCGACAAGGCGCAGCGCTTCCTCGTTCGCCGGCTCGTCGCCGATGTGCTTGATCGTGTACTCGGCCGCACCGTCCGCCAGCGACGAGTCGATCAGGGCGAGAGCCTTGGCTTCATCCGACGGGTCCTTGTGCATCACCAGGCCGCAGACATAAGTGAACATGCCGCCCGGCGGGTTCATGTAGGCGACAGGCTTTCCTTCGCTGTGCAGCGTCGAATAGACCACGCGCCAGCTCATCGCCGCGACCTGTTCGCCCGACGCCAGATTCTGCACCAGCGTGGTGTTGTCGCTCGAGACCACGCGCACCTGCTTGATCAGCTCGCGCAGCTTGGCCTTCACCTTCTCGTAGTCTGCCGGCGACATGTTGTAAGCATCGACGCCGATCATGTGCGCGATGAACGGCACCGTATCGTCGACGCCTTCGAGCACGGAGACGCGGCCTTTGTATTTCGGGTCGAACAGGATGTCCCAGCTCTGCGACTTCACATATTCCGGCGCGAGGTCGGTGCGGAAGGTGATCGACGTATTGCCCCAGTAGTGCGGCACGAACCAGACATGTGTCTTGTCCGCCCAGATGCCCGGCATGGCGCGCAGCGTCGGCGAAATCTTGTCCCAGTTCTTCAGCTTCGTGACGTCGATCGGCTGCAGCAGCCCTGCTTCCTTCCAGCGCGGATATTCGTAGGAGCAGGGGCCCATCACGTCCGGCTTGTAGCCCGCGCGCATCTTGGCGAAGGCTTCGTCCTCATCGGCGAAGATCGTGATGTTCGGCTTCTCGTTATAGGTCTTCTGGTAGTCCGCCCAGAACGGCGGATCCATGTAGTCTTCCCATTGGAACAGGGATACCGGTTTCGCGGCCGGCTTCGAGTCGTTCTGTCCGCACGCCGCAACCGTCATCGCCACCGCCGCCAGCACCGAAATCTTCGTGGCTAACTTCATGTCCCGCTCCCGCCTGCAACCGCAGCAAAACTAGGGCGCGCCCGTGCGCCGCGCAATCGGACTTCGCTGCGGCGCGTTCGCTTCCGTGCCGCGTGCGGGCCGTCTAGTATGTGCCTATGAATAAGGCAGCCCCCGTCCCCAGCTTTGCGCGTCCCGCCTTCGTCGATGCAGCCCGTGCCGAGTTCGAGGCGCTGGCCGCGGCGCATCCGGATGTCGAATGCGTGGACGCGCTTCTGGTCGATATCGGAAGCACGATCCGCGGCAAGCGGCTGCCGATTGCCGATGCGCGCAGGCTGTTCGAGTACGGGATGCAGCTTCCGCGCTCGGTCTATCTGATGGACGTGAAGGGCGAGATGGTGAACCCCTTCGGCCGCGGTTTCGGCGACGGCGATCCGGACGGCACGGGATGGCCCATCCCCGGCACGCTTTCCCCGGTCTGGGGCGAAGGCCCGAAGCGGCTGCAAATGCTGACCACGATGCGCGATGAGGACGGCACGCCGACCCCGGGCGAACCGCGCGCCGCGCTCGAACGCACGCTGGAGCGCTTCGGCGATCTCGGCCTCACGCCGGTCGCGGCCCTCGAACTCGAATTCTATCTCGTCGACCCCAAGCGCGATGCGAACGGATCGCCCCAGCCGCCGCTCGATCCGCGCAGCGGCGTGCGCGAAAAAGACAACGCGGTCTATGCCATCGACGATCTCGACCGATATGCCGCCTTCCACGAGGCGCTCAACGCTGCGGCGCGGCTGCAGAACGTCCCGCTCGGCGCCAGTTCCTCGGAATACGCGCCGGGCCAGTTCGAAGTGAATCTGCAACACCAGACCAATGCCCTTCGCGCCGCCGATCATGCCGTGCTGCTGAAGCAGATCGTGAAAGCCGCCGCCCGCGCCACCGGCTTCGAAGCCACCTTCATGGCCAAGCCCTATCCGGACCGCATCGGTTCCGGCCTCCATATCCATGTCAGCATGCTCGACGCCGCCGGACACAACGTGTTCGACGACGGCACAAGCCATGGTTCGGAGCGCCTGCGCCATGCCATCGGCGGGCTGCAGGCACTGATGCCCGAGTCGATGGCGCTCTTCGCGCCTTGCCTGAACTCCTATCGCCGGTTCGAGCCCGATATGTTCGCGCCGGTCAATCGGCGCTGGGGCTACAACAACCGCTCAGCCGGTCTGCGCATTCCGGTCAGCCCGGGGGCCGGCCGCCGGATCGAGCATCGCGTCGCCGGCGCCGACGCCAGTCCCTACTTCACCCTGGCCGGCGTCCTTGCCGGGCTGCATCACGGCCTCGTCAATCGTCTCGATCCCGGTGCGCCGGCGACCGGCAATGTCTCGCGCGAACCCGATCTGGCGCTGCCCTTCACGCTCGCGGATGCGCTCGGCCGATTTGCGGATTCGACGGTTCTGCCCGGCTACCTCGGCGCCGATACCGCCGCGCTCTATGGCGAGACCAAGCGCCTCGAAGCGGCGCGTTTCGCTAAGATCATCTCCGCCGCTGAATACGACTGGTATCTCTGAAGGCCGGCTAGGCTTTGGGCAGACGCAATTCGGCGATGCTGCCACCACCCGGCACGCCGCTGATCCGCACCGCGCCGTTCATCCGCCGCGCCAGCGCCATCGCGATCGTGAGGCCCAGCCCGCCGCCGGTCTGTGCGCCGCTGCGATCGAAGCGCTTGAACGGTTTGCCGGTCTCGGCCAGCTCCGCACGGGTGAAACCGGCGCCGTTATCGCGCACGCGCACGACCACGGCGCCTTCCTCTTCCAGGACATCGACGCGGATCCGGCCGCCTTCGGCGGTATAGGCCAGCGCATTCGTGATCAGGCTGGTCAGGATGCGATCGACCGCGAGCCGGTCGGCCAGCGCCTCGCCGCTCTGCACGAACCCGACGTCGAGCGAAATGCGGCGCGAGAAGGCGCGTCCGGCATGCTCACCGACGCAGGTCTGCACGACGGCACAGACATCGGTTGGCGCCAATGCGATCGGATAGCGCCCGGCCTCGACATTGGCGAACTCCAGGATGTCGCCGATCTTGTTGTGCAGGTTGCGGCCTGCCTCATTGATGTCATGGGCGTATTCGACATATTTCGGATGGCCGGCAGGACCGTAAAAGCCGCGCTCGATCACTTCCGAAAAACCGATGATTGCGTTCAGCGGCGTGCGCAGTTCGTGGCTCATATGGGCGATGAACTCGCTCTTCGCCCGACTGTCCTCAACGGCACGGCGCTCCGCCTCCGCGAGGCGGACCAGCAGCTTGGCCTCCACCGGCCGCGTCGCGCGCAGGCTGCGGATCGCCTCGGCCGCGCGCGCCCGGCGCTCGAACTCGCGCACGAACACCGCCGCCAGCGCCGCGCCGGCGAGCGATGGTCCCAGTATCACGAAGAGATAGAGCGGCAGCGCGCCAGTCCATGCCGCCAGCGCGCTTTGTTCGTCCACCGACGTGCGCACCGTCACCGGCCAACCGGCAACCGGCACGCCGTCGCCGCTTCCGCTCCACGTCGCATCGCGGAGAAGGGCGGAACCGTCCTTCAGCGTCAGCGCACCCCGCGCCAGCATCCGCGATGGCACCAGCGCCTTTGGATCGAAGCTGATCGCGACGATGCGGCCGTCATAGGGAAAGGTGAGAAGTCCCGGCGCATAGACCTGCCGTCCGCCGGGCCACACCGAAGCCTGCGGCAGGCTCGGCGTGTCGTGGCTTTCGAGCGTGCGCAGCGCGAGGCCGGCGCCGTCGAACACGCTGACATTGCGGATGCCTTCCGCAGCGAAATTCGTTTCCTGTCCGTCGGCATACGCTTTGCCGATTGCCGCCAGCCGGTCGAGCGTGGCTCCAGCCGCAGCGGCTGCGTCGGCGGCGCGCTCGGTTTCGAAGACCTGCGCCTGTGCCAGCGCATGGGCGCGGTCGTTGCGCATCTGAAGCACCGCCGCCGCCGCGAAACAGCCGCAGATCAGGACGACGCAGAGAAGGACGGTGAACCGGATGCCGCGCAAGCCTGCCCGCGCCGCAAAGGCGGCGATGATCGGATGCGAGATTGCGCCACTCTGCGCCACGGCCCCACTCGTATTAGGGCGTTATGTGATTCGGGTGATTCGCCCGCTTCGATTATGCGAATGGGCGACTCGCTGTCCACAAAGGTTAATGAGTGGTTACCCGATCATCTTGGTGGCGACCTCGTAGAGATTGGCCGACAGACCATCCAGCTTGGTCAGCGCAACCAGTTCGCGCTTCATCAATTCCTGCCGCTTCGCGTCGTAGCGCCGCCACGCCTCGAAGGCGCCGGCCATGCGCGCGGCAACCTGTGGATTGATCTTGTCGAGCTTCGCAATCACCTCGCCGACCAGCGCATAGCCCGAGCCGTCGCCGGCATGGAAGCGCAGGTGATTGCCCGAGAACGCGCCGACCAGCGAACGCACCCGGTTCGGGTTCTTGATGTCGAACGCGGGATTGTCCATCAGCTTGCGCACCCGCGCCGCCGTGTCCGGCAGGCAGGAGCCCGCCTGCAGGCTCATCCACTTGTCGAGCACCAGCGGGTCTTTCTGGAACCGATCGCGGAAATGGTCATACGCCGCCTGTCGCTTCGGCGACTCCATGCGCGACAGCGCGCCAAGTCCCGCGATCATGTCGGTCATGTTGGTCGCCGAACGGTAATGTGCGTCCGCCAGCGCCGCCGCGGCTTCGTCGTCCGCAGCCGTGAGATAACGCAGGCACGCATTGCGCAGCGCGCGCCGTCCGGCTGGCCCGGCGCCCGGATCGAAAGTGCCGGGCGTCGTCATCGCGTCGTAGAGCTGCTTCATCCGCACACCGTGAGCAGCCGCAACTTCGCGGATCAGCGCGACGCGGGCCGCGAAGATGCCGTCCGGATCGGGCGTCTTCATCGCATGCGACAGCTCGGTATCGATCGGCGGCAGCAGCATATAGGCCGCATAGGCCGGATCGTTCTCCGCATCCTTCAGCACCGCGCCGATCGCTTCGACATAATGCGCCTCGCCCGACAGCTTGCCGCCATTGGCCGCCGCATCGAGCAGGATCTGCGTCGCCAGCTTTTGTGCCGCTTCCCAGCGGTTGAAGTCGTCGTGATCGGACTTCATCTGGAACGCCAGTTCTTCCGGCCCATAGCCGGTGACGAAATTGGCCGGCGCCGAGAAGCCGCGTCCCAGCGACACCAGCGGCTTCTGCGCCACGTCGACGAATTTGTAGGTGTGCTCCGCCGCGCTCAGCTCCACCACGCGCTCGTCCGGACCTGTGCCCGTCTCGCCTTCGAGCGTCAGCGGCATCGGATTGCCGTTCTGCCCGATGAAGCCGAGCCGCACCGGGATGTGCATCGGCTCTTTCACCGGCTGGCCCGGCGTCGGTGCCAGCGATTGCGTCAGCGTCAGGGCAAACGTCTTCGTCGCGGCATCGTAGTCGCCCTTCATCGCGATGACCGGCGTGCCGGCTTGGGCATACCAGCGCCGGAATTGCGTCAGATCGCGGCCCGATGAATCTTCGAAACACTTGACCCAATCTTCCACTGTCGCCGCCTGTCCGTCGTGGCGCTGGAAGTAGAGATCGGTCGCCTTGCGATAGCCTTCGGGCCCGACGAGCGTATGCAGCATGCCGATGACCTCCGAGCCCTTCTCGTAGATCGTCGCGGTGTAGAAATTGTCGATGGTGATGTAGCTCTGCGGCTGCACCGGATGGGCCAGCGGCCCCGCATCCTCCACGAATTGCCGCATGCGCAGCATCCGCACATCTTCGATCCGCTTCACGCCGGCCGAGCGCATGTCGGCGCTGAAGCTCTGGTCGCGGAAAACGGTCAGCCCTTCCTTCAGCGACAGCTGGAACCAGTCGCGGCAGGTGATGCGGTCGCCGGTCCAGTTGTGGAAATACTCATGCGCCACCACGCTCTCGATCCGCGCATAGTCGTCGTCGGTTGCGGTCTCCGGCGAGGCGAGGAGGAGCTTGTCGTTGAAGATGTTGAGGCCCTTGTTCTCCATCGCGCCGAAATTGAACGCGCTGACCGCGACGATCATGAAGATGTCGAGATCGTACTCGCAGCCGTATTTCTCCTCGTCCCACTTCATCGAGCGCTTGAGCGAATCCATTGCATAGGTCACGCGCGGCTCGTTGCCGTGTTCGCAATAGATCGCCAGCGCTACCTTGCGGCCCGACATGGTGGTGAATTCGTCGCGCAGAACGCCCAGATCGCCCGCGACCAGCGCGAAGAGATAGCTCGGCTTCGGGAACGGATCGTTCCAGGTCACGAAATGCCGCCCGCCCGCGAGGTCTCCCTTCGCGATCGGATTGCCGTTCGACAGCAGCACCGGATACTTCGCCTTATCGGCTTCGACCCGCGTGGTGTAGACGCAGAGATTGTCCGGCCGGTCGAGGAAGAACGTGATCCGCCGGAAGCCCTCCGCCTCGCACTGCGTGCAGAACATGCCGTTCGATGTGTAGAGCCCGTTCAGCGTCGTGTTGGTCTCGGGCGAGATCTCGGTGACGACCTCGAGCGTGAAGGCATCCGGCAGCTTGTGGATCGTCAGCGTCGCAGGCGTTACCGTGTATTCGCCGTCCGATAGCTTACGCCCATCGATGGCGACAGACACGAGCTTCAACTCCTCGCCGTCCAGCACCAGCGGCACCGCATCGCCCGTCCGCGTGACCTTCGAGGTCGCGGTCACCTTCGTCGCCGCGGGATCGAGAACGAAATCGAGAGCGATTTCGGCGATATGATAGTCCGGTGCGCGATAGTCCTTGAGATTGATCGGGCGCGGTTCTTCGGTGCGCATGTGTGATCCTTGTGTGAAGGCGCGCACTCTAGTGCGTGAGGCGCGGAACTGCCATCCTTCGACAGGCTCAGGATGAAGGGCTTGGCTCAATCCTCATCCTGAGCCTGTCGAAGGATGGCAATCTTGAACGGGAACGCCGACGCTTAGTTCGCCGTGAACCCCAGGCAGCGCAAGGATATTCCCGTCTTCCAGGGTTCCCAGCAATTCAGATGATCGTCGATCGGCCCGATGTCTTCGTGCCGCAGGCGCGCCGCACGCAAATCGGTGTCGGGATGATCGCCCAGCCAGCTCTTCACGCAGGGGTGATCCTTCTTGCATACCGATTTCTCGATGCGTTCGAGGAGGTCGGCCATGTGCGAAGGCTTCAGGCCCATGCGGCGCAGCGTGGCGGCGCCGTCGTCATCCGCCTGGGTCTCGAAGCTCCGCGAATAGGCCGACTGGGCGATGATGCCCGGCAGCACCGCGGTCATCTGGCTGACGTTCGACACATCGCCTGTGACCAGCGCAAGGATGGCCGGGAACAGCGAGGCGGCATAGATACGCTGCAGCCCATGCGCATGATCGACATGGCTCATCTCATGCGCGAACACGCCTTCGATCTCGGAATCGTCCTTGACCAGCGGCCACAGCGAATCCGTCATCACGATGGTGCCGTCGGGCAGTGCAAAAGCGTTGGGTCCGACGCCGCCTGGCTTGTCGTGCCGGAAGACCAGACGATACGCACCCTGTCCGCCGCGGGAATGCGCCGCGACGTCCTGGAACAGCTTCGTCGCGCGGGCCTGATCGGCGGCGCTCAGCTTGGTCGGACCGAGCGCGAAGCGGTCGAGCGCCATCAGCGTCTGTTCGGTCATGATATGCGCCACCGCCGGCGGGGTGCGCCGCGCAAGCCACTCCGAAGCTGCCGGGATTGCCTGCACCAGCAGATAGTACCCGGCGGCGAGCGTGATCACGAGCGACAGGATCACCACCGGCCATGCGCGTTCGAGGCGATCCGTGATGCGTCCGCTCACGGTTTTGCCCAAGGCGCGCAGCAAAGCGTCCGCACCGTCATTGTCCGGCGTGTCGAAGCGTGCCCCGTCGGGCAAATCGAAGCGCCGCGGCAGCGATGCAAGGCGCGCCGTGGCGCGTACGGCTTTGCCGGGTACCTCGGCCAGAACCGCGCCGGCGCCGTCTGCGATCCGCAGCACGCGGCCCTCTCCAGCTTCGGCGCGCGCCTCCACGAAGTGTGTGGCGTTGGGATAGAAGTAGCGTCCTTCCACCATCGCTAGAGCCCAAATCCGAGATCGAAGAAGCCGGCGATCTCCTGGCCGATCGCGCTCTGCTGCGCCAGAGCCTCCGAGGTGAAATCGTCAAGATCGCTGGCAGCATGCAGCGCGTAGCGGCCCATGCGATAGCGCGCCAGCCTGATGCGCGCGAAGGGGTAGAAAAGCCCGAGCGTCGCCAGCGTCAGGACCGTGTTGCTGACCACGATCCAGCCCACCCGCCAGGGCGAGGCGTTGGAGGCGAGGCTGTGTCCGCCCTCAAGCGTCGTGTTCCCGATAACAAGGTTGGTGACCATGGTGGCGACGAACGTCGCGACGAACAGCCCACCAAGACCGAGCGCGACGGCGGTGAGCACCGGGTAGTCCAGCGTGATTGCTGGAAACGGAATGTGGGACAGGAAATCGTGAAGATAGGTCTGTGCCGAGATGATGGCGAAGGCCGCTGCGATGATCGCGACCAGAAGCGCCACGATGGCGAGGAACCCGTAGAGGTAGATCAGATAGGTGCGTCCGACGCTGAAATCGGTCGCGAACTTGCGGCCGCCGAAGCTGTGGTGATTGACGTAGAAGTAGTCGTGGATCCGCCGCGCATAGGGGATCAGCGGGAACACGCTCACCGCCACGACCGACCACACGACATAGGCCATGAAGGCCTCGAAGAAGCTTGCCTGGAAGTTGAACCGCACATTGCGCCACGAGGTATTGCGCGCATTGAACCGGATCGCCGAACGCACCAGCCAGGGAAGGGCGGCCGCCAGCAACAGGATCCACATCCCCATCGTCACCGGCAGGAGAATGGCGCTCACCGTGTATCCGACAAGCAGGACCAGGGCGATGGCGCGGCCTAGCAGGATGCGCCAGGCCTTGGCGTGGTACTCGAAGGAGTGTCCGGCAAGATAGGTGTTGCCGTAGAAGTAGCGCTGCGTCCGCACTTTGGCCCAGGCGCTGTAGATGCCGAGCGTCATCACCGTCAGCGCGACGTTGACGATCCAGATCCGGAAGTATTCCGTGCCCTTGCCGTGAAACGCTACGGCATGGGTCACGGGCGCAACTGGCGCCTCACTGTCCGACATCGGTCCCCGACCATTCCCCTCGCGGCCGCACTATGAAGCGGAAGCACCGCGCCCGCCACTTCTGCGCGAAGCATGGTTAGGAGAACGGGTTAACCCTGCTCGTCGATGGCGGTCAGGACGTCCTGCGCTTCATGGGCGAGCTCGACCAGCTCGTTGGGCATGTCCTCGCCCGAGCGTCGGGCCCATTCGATCAGCCCGGACGCGAAGTTCATCAGCCTGGGCGAATTGGCGATCATCCGCGCCTGACGCTCGACGCGCGCCGGGTCGAGGTCGTATTCGGCACCGGGCACACGCCAGCCGCCCCATTCCGCCTTGCCCGTGACCACGACCGGATAGGTTCCCGGCACCGGATGGCGGGCGCAGTCTTCGGCCGGCTGCCATTTGTTCCGCGCCCGGACCACGCGCCAGAAGTCGCCTTCGGTCTTGCGCTCCCCGGTCGCCGGCTCTTCGGCCTGCAGCTCGTCGGCGGTGAATTCACGGCCAAGGCCGACGTCGTAGTGCACGCGGATCGGCTCATCCAGGCCCTTGGCCCAGTGCGGCACGACGTGTTCGATCAGCGCCCAGGTTCCCACGGGCTTCACGTAGACACGCTGGTTCTTGTGGAATTGCGCCTTTGCCATGACCTTGCCTTTTGCGCCGAACGGTCAGGGTATGAAGCCGTCTTTAAGTCCCGGTTAAGCGCTAGGTTGCGGGCGCGAAGACCGTGAATGCCCAATGATGCCGTTCGGTAAAATTGCGCCGATCGGCCTGCGGCAACGCTGTTGCGGCTGAAGACAGGCGTGCCAAGCCGACGCTGCGTCAACCCTGAAAACTCAGGGTTGGCGCCGCCTTCGCACCTCTCTAATCTCGCCGCGGCTTCAGAAGTAACCAGGGCGGAACGCATATGAATTTCGACTTCTCCGACGATCAGAAAATGCTCAAGGACCAGGCGCGAAAGTTCCTGTCCGAGAAGTGCACGACAAAGACCGTGCGCACCGTGTTCGAAGGCGATCAGCACTACGATGCAAATCTGTGGAAACAGATCGCGGAGATGGGCTGGCACGGCACCGCCATTCCGGAAGAATTCGGCGGCCTCGGTCTCGGCTATCTTGAGCTCTGCGTGATCGCCGAAGAGATGGGCCGCGCGCTCGCGCCGGTGCCGTTCTCCTCCACCGTCTATCTCTTTGCCGAAGCGCTGCTGATCGCCGGCAGCGACGAGCAGAAGAAGAAGTACCTGCCCAAGGTCGCCGAAGGTTTGCTCATCGGCACCTTCGCCCGTGCCGAAGGCCCCGGTGCCGTTCTGCCCAAGAACATCAAGACCACACTCAAGGGCGGCAAGCTTTCGGGCAAGAAGATCGCCGTCGTCGACGGTCCGATCGCCGACTTCGCCGTCGTGCTCGCGCAGACCAATGAAGGCGCCGGCGAACGCGGGCTCCAGCTCTGTGTCGTCGACCTCAAGGGCGCCGGCGTGACCCGCACCACCAACACGACGCTCGACGCCTCGCGCGGCCATTCCGACATCACCTTCGACAACGCCGCCGCCGAGCCGCTCGGCAAGGCCGGCGAAGGCTGGAGCGACATGCAGCGCGTCCTCGACCGCGCCGCGATCCTCATGGCGTTCGAGCAGGTCGGCGGCGCCGATGTCTGCCTCGCCATGGCCAAGGATTACGCGCTCAACCGCTACGCCTTCGGCCGCCCGATCGCCTCGTTCCAGGCGATCAAGCACAAGCTCGCCGACATGTATGTTAACAACGAGCTCGCCCGCTCCAACGCCTATTACGGCGCCTGGGCGCTCTCGACCGGCGCACGCGAACTGCCGCTTGCCGCCGCCTCCGCGCGCGTGAGCGCGACGCAGGCCTTCGACTATGCGTCCAAGGAGAACATCCAGACGCATGGCGGCATCGGCTTCACCTGGCAGATGGATTGTCACTTCTATTACAAGCGCGCGAAGGAGACCGGCCTCGTGCTCGGCCCGCAGCGCGCCTGGAAGGACAGGATCGTCTCCGAACTCGAAACCTCGAACGCGTAAGCGGCAACAGAACAGAACACGGGAGAACACCAATGGACTTCGAAGACAGCCCCGAAGAAGCCGCGTTCCGCAAGGAAGTTCGCGCCTGGCTCGACGCCAACGCCAAGAAGCGCGATGGCCGCAGACAGATCGATCCGGAAGACATGGAGAACGGCGCCGCCAATGAGATGGCCGCGTCCAAGGCCTGGCAGAAGGTGAAGGCGAAAGCCGGCTATGCCCGCATCACTTGGCCAAAAGGCATGGGCGGTATCGGCGGCACGCCGATGCAGTCGATCATCTTCGGCCAGGAAGAGTCGAAGTACGACGTCGCCAATGGCGGCCCCTTCGCCATCGGCCTCGGCATGTGCATCCCGACCCTCATGGCCTATGGCGATGAAGAGGCGAAGAAGCGTTATGTCTGGCCAGCCGTGCAGGGCGACGAGATCTGGTGCCAGCTCTTCTCCGAGCCCGCCGGCGGTTCCGACGTCGCGAACCTGCGCACCAAGGCCGAGAAGAATCCCGACGGCACCTGGACCATCAACGGCTCCAAGATCTGGACGACGGGCGCGCAGTTCTCCGACTACGGCATCATCCTCACCCGCACCGACCCCAATGTGCCCAAGCACAAAGGTCTGACGATGTTCTACATCGACATGAAGGACCCGGGCGTCGACATCCGTCCGATCAAGCAGGCTTCGGGCGGCTCGGGCTTCAACGAGATCTTCTTCACCGACATCAAGGTGAAGGACTCGCAGCGCCTCGGCGCCGTGGGCCAGGGCTGGACCGTCGCGCTCACCACCCTGATGCATGAGCGTCTCGCGGTCGGCGGCGGCACCGGCGGCGGCCTCGACGTCGCCCAGCTCATGGCGCTCGCCCGCACGCTCGAACTCGAAGACGGACCGGCGATCAAGAACGCCGCGGTGCGCGAGAAGCTCGCCGACTGGTATGTCCGCTCGGCCGGGCTGCGTTACACCACGATGCGCACCATGACCGCGCTCAGCCAGGGCAAGCAGCCGGGTCCGGAAGCCTCGATCGCCAAGATCGTCGTCGCCTCCAAGCTGCAGGACCTTTCGGCCTTCGCGATGGACCTCGAAGGCGAAGCCGGCATCCTCCAGGGCAACGAAGCGCCGATGCAGGGCGCCTTCCAGGGCGGCTGGCTCTCTTCGCCCGGCCTGCGCATCGCCGGCGGCACCGACGAGATCCTGCGCAACATCATCGCCGAGCGCGTCCTCGGCCTGCCGCAGGACATCCGCGTCGACAAGGACGTCCCGTTCAATAAAATCCCGACGGGACGCTAGGCAAGACGGCACGACCGAATACGAAGCCGCCGCGGCACGCAGGTGCCGCGGCGGTTTTTTTCGCTGCCGGGAATTACGCCGCCGGCCATTCCTTCATGATCGTCGCGAGGTCGAAATATTCGCGCCACACGGTGATCAGCCCGTCGTGGACCTCGAGCACGCCGGTCACCGGCAACTCCACCCAGCCCTTCTCGATCCGATGCCGGTCGAGGCGCTCGATGAACACGATCGGCCCGGCGGCGGCTTCGCGCAGAATTCGGAATTCGTTCTCGATCGTGGGTGCGAAAAACGGTTCGAGCACGGCGCGAACACCGGCCGGTCCGCGAACGGTCGTCATCGGCAAATTGGTATACTCGCAGTCCTCGGAGACGTAGCGGACGGCGGTGTCGTAGTCCTTCTTCTCCATCGCAGACATGAAGGCTCTTACGATTTCGGTCGGCGATTTGCTCATGCTATGTCCTCGTTCGATTGCATGGGCGGAATATTCGTTTCACCCGCAGGCGCGCAATTACGTCGCGGGTTATTGGTAGCTCTTAGGCGCAGGTTTTTCGATCCTGCCTATTCCCAGGTCTCGCACAATCCGCGGCGCCTGCTAGTCTCCGCGCCGTTTGCGAAGCGGAGGGAACGATGATCGGCTGGCTGGCGGGCGCCTTGCGCCGGCAGGACTGGATTGCCGTCGTTATCGAGCTGTTGACCGTGATGTTCGGTCTGTTCCTCGGCTTGCAGCTCGATGCCTGGAACGATGCGCGCAAGGCGCGGATCCGCGAGCACGACGCCCTTGTCCGCCTCGAGCAGGAATCGGAAGCCTCCGTCATCTACTTCCGCAGGACAATTGCACAGTTCGACCGCCTGACCGCCAGTCAGAGGGCTGTCATCGTCGCGCTTCAGTCGGGCAACAAGCTCCAGTTTACCGGCGCCCAACTCGCCGAAACGATCGAGTCGATCGGGTTTTATCCGGGCATCGCCGTGCCGCGCGCAGTCTACGACGAGTTGTCCCGTGCCGGCATGCTGAGCGACATCCGCTCGAACGAGGTTCGCACCGTGATGGCGCAATACTATGCGCGCCTCGGATTCATCGACAGTCAGCTGCAATATTTCCGTCAATCGCAGATCGCGGATTCCGCGATTGGCGAACGCGCAATAACGGCGACTCTCAATCCCGTGGCAGGCAAGAACGAACGGCCGTTCGTCGAAACGGCGGACTTCGACGCCATTGCCGGCGACAAGGCGGTGATGACCACGCTGGTCCATGGCCTGCGCGATCAGGTGGTCTTTCAGTTCTATCGTCGCGAAGCCGAGACCGCGGCGATCACCATGTGCAAGACCCTCGCGCGCGCTCTCAACAAGAGCTGCGCCGCAGCTGTCGCGCCGGTCCGGCCGCACCGCTCATGATGTCCCGGCAGGCTGCGCAGGAATTTGCTAGAAGTGACGGCGGGCACAACCCGGAAGGCGGCCAATGATCGGCTACGTCACCCTCGGCACCAACGATTTCGAGCGCAGCAAGGCGTTCTACGACAAGGTGCTCGCCGTCCTCGGCGCCGAGCGCACCCATAGCTGGGAGCGCATGCAGTGCTGGGGCTCCAGGCGCGGACCCATGCTCGCGGTCTGCCGTCCTTTCAACGGCGAGCCCGCTTTCGCCGGCAACGGCAACATGGTCGCGCTCGCCGCGCCATCGCTCGACGTCATCCGGCAGGTCTATGAGACCGCCATCGCCGCCGGCGCGATCGATGACGGCCCGCCGGGCGATCGCGGCGGCGGGTTCCTGGGCGCCTATTTCCGCGACCCCGACGGCAACAAGATCTGCGTGTACAGGTTCGACGCATGACGACGACAATCTCTTCGCCCTGCATCCGGGTCTGCTTCGTTGACGGCAGCGCCGACATCTGCGTCGGCTGTGGCCGAACTTTGCCCGAGATCGCGCGCTGGGGCCGCATGACCGAAGACGAACGTCTCGCGATCATGGCCACGCTGCCGGACCGCATGCGCGCCAAAGGTTTCGAGCCGCAAAGCCCCGCATCGTCCAGCTCGTCTTCAACCTGAAGATACGCTTGAGCGTGCAGAAAAGTTTAGCGGTTGCTCCAACGGCGGCTTAAGAGCGCACCGGCCAAACTTCGCGCAGCAACCGGAGCCTGCGCATGGCCGCTCGCCCTCGTCGATCGCAGATAGAGACTCGCCGCTCGTTCGCACGGACGACCGTGCTCGCCGCGGCGATCACTGCAGTGCTCGTGTTTGTGTTGTCCGGTCCACAGGGCGGCAGAACACTCGGTAACACGCTGGCACTGATCACCGGGCGCGGCGGCGTGGATGTTCACGTCGCCGAAAGCTTCCGGCTATGCGAACGCGGGCAGGGTTTCAACTGTGTGATTGATGGCGACACGATCCGCTATCACGGCGAACGCATCCGCCTCGCCGACATCGATGCGCCGGAAACCTATCATGCGCGATGTGACTATGAGCGAAGTTTGGGCGTTCGCGCGAGTAGCCGGTTGCTGCAGCTCATCGACTCCGGTCCATTCGACGTTGTCTATTATGGGCGCGATCGCGATCGCTACGGTCGGGACCTGCGTCTGCTGGAACGCGACGGCAAGTCACTCGGCGCGATCCTGGTGCGCGAAGGCCTGGCAAGAGACTGGGATGGCGCGCGTCATCCCTGGTGTTAGCACACCGAGCCACGAGGTCAGGCTGCACCGCCGGTCGCGGCGATCACCTGGCCCTGCACGAATTCGGCTTCCGGGCTCAGCAGATAACTGACGAGCGACGCGTAATCGCTGTCGCGCGTTTCGCGTCCCGAGGGATTGCTGCGCGCCGCGCGCTCGACCAGTCTGGCGGCGGCGTCTGCGCTGCCGACCATCGTCGCCACCGACGTCGTATGGACGAGGCCCGGCGCCACCGCGTTGATCCGGATGCCGCGCGGCGCCAACTCGGGCACCAGATAGCGAATGATGCCTTCGGCCAGCGCCTTGCCAGTGCCGAGCGCGCCGTAGGTGGTGGATACGACGCTGCGCGCACCGTTGCTCGACACGAACACGATGCTGCTGCCGCGGCTCAGCAGCGGTAACGCCTTCTGCACCAGATAGAGCAGCGACAGACCGTTGGTGTGGATGGCGCGGGTGAACGTCTCGAGATCGGCGCCGAGCAGCGTCGTCGGATAGATCAGCGCGGCGCTGTGCACGATGTGCAAGATGCCGTCCTGTACTTTCGTGATTTCGTCGGCGATGCGCGCGCAGCCGTCGATGGTGCCGACATCGGCGCGCACCAGCGTCGCCTTCGCCCCGATCTGCTCGATACGCGCCTTCGCTGTCGCGGCAGCCGCTTCGTCGCTGTGATAGTTGAGAACGATCCGTTCGCCGGGCCGCGCCAGATAGGCGGCGATGGCGAGGCCGATGCCTTTCGTCCCGCCTGTGACGAGGAGCGTCACGATGCGTCGCTGAGATGTTCGCGGCCGAGCGGCCAGGGCTCGAGCATCTTGCCGGCCATCGCGCCGATCCAATCGAGGCCTTCGCGCAGCTTCACGTTCTCGCCGATCACGATGATCGACGGTGCCGTTCCGGCCGCCGCCTCGCCGAGCTTGCCGAGCGTCGTCACCAGCACGTTTTGCGTCGAAGCCGATGCGTCGCTCACGATCGCCGCCGGTTCGTCCGCGTCGCGCCCCGCCGCGATCAGCTTGTCCGCGATGGCACCAACAGTCTTGCGCGCCATGTAGAGCACGAGTGTCGGCGAACCCTTCGCCACCGCGTTCCAGTCGAGATCGGGTATCTGCCCGTCCACGCCATGGCCGGTGACGAAGGTCACCGCATGGTTGGTATCGCGATGGGTCACCGGAATGCCGGCATAGGCGAGGCCGCCGATACCGGCCGTCACACCAGGCACGATGCGAAACGGCACGCCCGCGCGCGCGAGCGTCAGCGCCTCTTCCGCGCCGCGGCCGAACACGAAGGGATCGCCGCCCTTCAGGCGCAGCACGCGCTTGTCCTTCTTGGCCAGCGACACCAGCGTGCGGGAAATATCCGACTGACGGCACGATTTCACGCCCGCGCGTTTGCCGGCATAGATCAGCTCCGCCCCCGGCCGCGTCAGTTTCAGTAGGGCCTGATCGATCAAGGCGTCGTAGAGTATGACGTCGGCTTGCTGGATCGCATGCGCCCCCAGCACCGTTATCAACCCGGGATCGCCCGGCCCCGCGCCCGCCAGCCACACCCAGCCGCGCTCGAGCCGGGGCAGGTTCAGCAGTTCCTCAAGGCCGCCAGTGGAAAGTGGGTTGATCATTTCACATCATCGAACTGTAATAGATATGCTACTACATCCGCGGGCTGGAAATAAGTCTCCCCATCCCACACTGCAAGACAGGAAGGACCGAGAATGACCGAGAAGACCGGCGAAGCCGTGCGCGCCACCGGCGATTACCGCTGCGAACGCTGCCACAAGACGACGCATTTCGTCCTCGACACGCTGTTTACCAAATGCCCGCATTGCGGCTTCGACACCTTCGACATCGTCAATCGGCGCTTCGAGAATCGCGATGGATCGCCCGCGCCCCATGAGCCCGAGCCCGACGGAAGCTGATCGCCATTGCCATCGCGCCGCTCCCGCGCCAAAACGCGCGCGCTCCAGCATTTGGATTCCGATGACCCTGCGCACCGACCTGAAGCCGAACACTTTCGACTACGAGAACCTGCCGCTCATCACCCCCAACGGCTTCCGCGAATACGATGCGCGCTGGCAATTCGGCAAAGAGCTCAACCTCACCGGCGTCCAGCTCCTCGGCCTTGCTCTCGGCACCTATCTCCACGATCTCGGCGTGAAGCCCAAGGTCGCGACCGGCCACGACTTCCGCTCCTATTCGCAGTCGATCAAGCAGGCACTGATCCTCGGCCTGATGAATGCCGGCTGCGAGGTGCATGACATCGGCCTCGCGCTCTCACCCGTCGCCTATTTCGCGCAGTTCGCGCTCGATTGCCCCGCCGTCGCGATGGTCACCGCCAGCCACAACGAGAACGGCTGGACCGGCGTGAAGATGGGTGCCCAGCGTCCGCTCACCTTCGGCCCCGACGAGATGACCGCGCTCAAGACCATCGTCCTCGGCGGCAAGGCGAAGCCGCGCCCCGGCGGCAGCTACACCAGGGTCGAAGACTTCCGCGAGACCTATCTCCAAGCGGTGACGAAGGGCCACAAGCTCTCGCGCCCGATCCGCGTCGTCGCCGCCTGCGGCAACGGCACTGCCGGCGCCTTCGCCCCCGAAGCGCTCCGCCGTATCGGCGCCGAAGTCGTGCCGATGGATGCCGAGCTCGACTACACCTTCCCCAAATACAACCCGAACCCCGAAGACATGGAGATGCTCCATGAGATGGCGAAGGCGGTGAAGGAACACAAAGCCGAACTCTGCCTCGGTTTCGATGGCGATGGCGATCGCTGCGGCGTGGTCGACGACAAGGGCCACGAGATCTTCGCCGACAAGACCGGCGTGCTCCTCGCCCGCGATCTCTCCGCCCGTCATGCGAACGCCAAGTTCGTCGTCGATGTGAAATCGACCGGCATCTACGAGATCGATCCGGTGCTGAAGAAGAACGGCGCCACGACCGACTACTTCAAGACCGGCCATTCCTACATCAAGCGCCGCACCACCGAGCTCGGCGCGCTCGCCGGCTTCGAGAAGTCCGGCCACTACTTCTTCCGCCCGCCGATCGGCAACGGCTATGACGACGGCATCGTTGCCGCGATCCAGGTGCTCGAGATGCTCGACCGTGCCGGCGCGAAAAAGATGTCCGCCCTGGTCGAAGAACTCCCCAAGACCTGGGGCTCGCCGACCATGGCGCCCGAATGCCCCGACGACCGCAAATACGCCGTCGTCGACGCGATCACGAAGGAATACGAATCTCTCGCCGCGAAGGGCGAGACAATCCTCGGCCAGAAGATCGCCCGCATCGTCACCGTCAACGGCGTCCGCGTGACCCTCGCCGACGGCACCTGGGGCCTCGTCCGCGCCAGCTCGAACAAGCCGAGCCTCGTGGTCGTCGTCGAAAGCCCCGCGTCGGAAGCCAACATGCGCGCCATGTTCGCCGACGTGGACGCGCGTCTGCGCAAACACCCGGAAGTCGGCGAATACGATCAGAAGATTTGAGTACCTCCACCGTCATCGCCGGGCTTGTCCCGGCGATCCAAGATCGCCCATGTCCGCAATCGCCGAGCTTGCTCGGCGACGAGCATTTTCAAGTTCCCGGTTGTTTCGCGATCATGGATCCCCGGAACAAGTCCGGGGATGACGATTGGGGGCATGTAGTCAAATCCACCTGAGCCCCAACGCATCGTACAGCATCCGCCCCGCCGTGATCGCGATGAAGAGCGCGAACATCTTGCGCAGGCGCGCCCGGTCCATGTTGTGCGCGATCTGCGCCCCGAAGGGCGCCATCACGAAGCTCGCCGGCGCGATCAGCACGAAGCCGAGCAGGTTTACATAGCCGAGCGAATAGGGCGGCAATCCCGCCGCGCCCCATCCCGTCACGAAGGCGCCGATCGTCCCGGGGATCGAGATGATCGCGCCGAAGGCCGAGGCCGTGCCCACGGCGCGATGGATCGGCACGCCGAACAGCGTCATCGCCGGCACGCCGATGGTGCCGCCGCCGATTCCCATCATGGTCGAGACCCCGCCGATCCCGCCTGCCAGCGCCCAGTCGCCTGCGCCGCCCGGCAAGCTGTCCGCGATCCGCCGGTCCTCGCCGAAGAACGCCATCTGCGCCGCCACCGGCAGCGCCACGCAGGCGAAGAACAGCGCCAGCGCCTGGCCGCGCACTTCGCCGGCGATCAGGCTGCCCGCCGCCACGCCGATCACCATCGGCACGACCCAGCGCCGCAGCATCTCCCAATCGACCGCGCCTTTCTTGTTGTGCGAACGCAGCGATGAGATCGAGGTCGGGATGATCGTCGCCAGCGATGTCCCCACCGCAATATGCATCCGCACGCCCGGATCGATCCCGATCAAATCCATCACGTGATAGAGCACCGGCACGATCACGATGCCGCCGCCGACCCCCAGCATCCCCGCGATCAGCCCGCCGACGATGCCGGCCAGCACCAGCCCCAGCGCGAAAGTTCCGATCTCGCCGCCGCCCGCCGCGGTGAAAAATTCCATGTCGCTCCGGCCCTTAAGAGAACTGCGCGGCAGTGAACGGGCATTTTCCCGCCCGCGCAACAATCCTCGCCACCCGGCCCGATTGACGCGCCCCGCAGACAACTGACTAGATGTCAGTTCGCTGCTTTGCTAGACATACCCAAAATTCGAAGACCGCCAGGGAGTCTCCATGTCCGTCGCTGAAAAGCCCGCCAAACGTCCCATCGACAAGCAGGCCCTGCTCGCCAAATACAAGGCCGAGCGCGACAAGCGCCTGCGCGCCGACGGCAACGCCCAGTACACGCGGCTCGAGAAGCAGTCGGCGGTGGCCAAGCAGGACCCTTACACCCCGGTCACGCCCCGCGCGCCCAAGACCGATCACGTCACCTTCGCCTTCGTCGGCGGCGGCTTCGCCGGCCTCGTTGCCGGCGCGCGCGTGAAGGAAGCCGGCGTGTCCTCCGTCCGCATCATCGAGAAGGCGGGCGATTTCGGCGGCACCTGGTACTGGAACCGCTATCCCGGCGCGCAGTGCGACACCGCTTCGATGGTCTACATGCCGCTGCTCGAAGAGACCGGCCACATGCCGACCGAGAAATACGCCCACGCGCCCGAGATCCTGGCGCAGTGCCAGCGCATCGGCCGCAAGTTCGGCCTCTATGACGACGCGCTCTTCCACACCGAAGTCACCGACATCGTGTGGCAGGCGGACAAGCATGCCTGGCTGATCAAGACCAACCGCGGCGACGCCTTCACCGCGCAGTTCCTCGGCCTCGGCACCGGCCCCCTCCACATCGCCAAGCTCCCCGGCATTCCGGGTCTCGAAAGCTTCAAGGGCCACACCTTCCACACCAGCCGCTGGGACTACGCTTACACAGGCGGCGATCCGCTCGGCGCCCCGCTCGACAAGCTCGCCGACAAGCGCGTCGCGATCATCGGCACCGGCGCCACCTCGGTGCAGGCCGTCCCCCATCTCGCCGGCATGTGCAAGCAGCTCTACGTCGTGCAGCGCACGCCGTCATCGGTCGATGTCCGCGCCAACAAGCCGATCGATCCGGACTGGTTCGCGGGCATCGCGACGCCCGGCTGGCAGCAGCGCTGGCTCGAGAACTTCACCGCCAACCAGGCCGGCGGCAGCGCCAGCGAAGACCTCGTGCAGGACGGCTGGACCGACCTGTCGCGCCGCATCCGCGAGCGCATCATGACCATCCCGGAATCCGAGCGCACGCCGAAGGCGATGTGGGCGGCGTGGGAGGATTCCGATTTCGAGAAGATGGAAGAGATCCGCGCCCGCGCCGAGCAGGTCGTGAAGGACAAGGACGCGGCGGAGAAGCTCAAGGCCTGGTACCGCCAGCTCTGCAAGCGCCCGTGCTTCCACGACGAGTATCTCGATGCTTTCAACAAGCCGCGCACCACGCTGATCGACACCGACGGCCAGGGCGTCGAGCGCATCACCGAGAAGGGCTTTGTCGTGCAGGGGAAGGAATACGAAGTCGACTGCATCATCTATGCGTCGGGCTTCGAGGTCGGCACCGGCTTCACCGCGCGTTCGGGCTTCGACGTCGAAGGCCGCGACGGCCTCAAGCTGTCGGAAGCCTGGGCCGGCGGCATGCGCTCCAAGCACGGCGTCCACGTGCACGGCTTCCCGAACCTGTTCTTCAGCCAGCCGGTGCAGGGCGCGAACCTGATCTCCAACGTGCCGCACAACCTGACCGAGGCGGGCAAGACCATCGGCCTCCTCGTCAAGGAAACGCTGGCGCGCGGCGCCAAGGAAGTGGAAGTGACCGAGGATGCGCAGAAGGCCTGGGTCGACCTCCTCCTCACCGGCCCCGGCCGCATGATCGGCATGAACGACTGCACCCCCGGTTACTACAACAACGAAGGCCAGCCCGCGGGCCCGGAAGCGAAATACGCCGTAGGGTATCCCGGCGGCGCGACGGCGTATTTCAAGTACCTCGACGAATGGCGCAGCAACGGCAAATTCGACGGCCTCGAATTCCGCTAAGCGCCGCAGCCGCGACTAACCTCTCCCGCAAAGCGGGTCGAGTAGCGACAGCGTACGAGCGTCGAAAAATCGCAAAGCGATTTTTCGGGTGAGGGCCAGCACCGCCCTGTTCCTCCCCCGTGGTAACGGGCTTGGTAGCGACAGCGTGCCAAAGTTGGATGGTGTAGCCACCTCCACAAACGACAACACAATGTCGCGGTCCACGAGCGCGGGTTATCCGGATTGGTGCGCCGCGAAATCCATTGTGCGGGCACGCTACAATGGCCATAGAGACATCGTGCGCTCCGCGAATTATACTGATTTTCGACCGACTTAGACCGTTCAAGGGTTACTATGCCAAGGGTGAGTCCAGACGTGCTGCTCTGGGCGCGAGAGACCTCCGGTCTCTCCGTAACGGACGCCGCTCACAAAATTGGATTCAAATCGACAACGAAGGCGACCGCTGAAGAGCGGCTAGCCGCATTGGAAACTGGTGCGGTAGCGCCTTCGGTGCCTCAACTTCGGAAGATGGCAAAGGTTTACAGACGCCCGCTAGTGTCGCTCTATCTTTCGAAGCCGCCGATTCGGGGGGAGCGTGGAGAAGATTTTCGGACGCTTCCCGAATCCGAGCATAGAAAAAGTGACCCGTTGCTCGAAGTACTACTTCGCGACATTAAAGCTCGTCAAAATATGGTCAGCTCACTCCTTCTTGAGGATGACGACGTATCGCCATTGTCCTTCGTCGGATCGCAAAGCCTTTCAAATGGTTCGCAGGCGGTAGGCGACTCAATAGTTAGAGTTCTAGGATTTGATCTCGGCAAATTTCGTTCGAAGCCGAACTTGGATGTGGCATTCAGCTATCTTCGAGAGCTTGCTGAGCGGGTCGGCATTTTTGTGGTGCTTGCTGGCAACCTTGGAAGCCACCACACAACCATCGAAGTCGAAGCATTTCGAGGCTTTGCCCTAGCTGATGTGATTGCGCCCTTTGTTTTGATCAATGATCAAGACGCGAAGTCTGCTTGGTCGTTCACCCTTTTGCACGAACTTGCGCATCTTTGGTTGGGCCAAACTGGCGTTAGCGGTGAGCGAATTGAAAATCAGAAAGAGCGCTTTTGCAGTGATGTAGCGAGCTCGATTCTCCTTCCTGATATTGATTTGTTCGATTTTGGTAATGCGGTGACATTGGCCGAGCGCGCGAACGCTATCGGACAGTTTGCGAATGCTCGGCGGATCAGCGCATCGATGGTTTCCTACCGGTTGCAATTAGTTGGCCGGATTACTTTGACTGAGTGGCGAAGCTTGTCCGGATTGTTTCGCCAGCAATGGCTTCGCAGCAAGGAGCAGGTTCGTGCCAAGCAAAAGGAGATAGATGGCGGACCGAACTACTACGTGGTCCGCAGGCATAGAGTTGGCGCTGCTCTGCTGAGCTTGGTCGGCCGTTCCATTGAGGAAGGTACGCTTAGTCCAACGAAGGCCGGCAAAGTACTTGGGGTTAAGCCGCGCAGTGTTGCCCGGCTGCTGAACCTCGCCGCGACCTCCAGCCCTCCCTACGCGGCATAGGGGAACGTGATGCATTTGCTCGATGCCAATGTGCTCATCACCGCCCACAACTCCTACTATGCAATTGATCAGGTTCCGCAATTTTGGGCTTGGCTGCGGCAAATGGGGGACGCTGGTCACGTAAAGATGCCTGCAGAGATATTCGATGAGATCAAGGATGGCGGTACCGATGAAGAGTCTGATCTGCTTTATGAGTGGATTTCAGAACCAGCCAACAAGCTCGCGCTTCTGTTGAATGAAGAGCCAGATGCAACTCTGGTTCAACAGGTGATCGAGCAAGGTTACGGCAATGATCTCACTGACGATCAGCTAGAAGAGATAGGGCGCGATCCAATTTTGATAGCCTATGGACTTAAAGACCCAACGAATAGATGGATAGTCACAACTGAGGTCTCAGCTCCAAGCAAGAAGAAGCAGAACCGAAAAATCCCAGATGTCTGTAATGACTTTAGCATTCTTTGGTGCGGCCCGTTTGTCATGACAAAGAAATTGGGCTTTAAAGCGGGATAGTTCCCGATAGTTGACGCTTTGAATGGCTGCAGCGTTTTCCCACTGACATTCCGTCACAAATTTTCCTCTCCCCACCCCTTGAACTCCTAGTTGTGTTCCCCATTTGTTCAACCAGGAACACACAGAGGAGCCACGCATGGTTTCCCGCAAAATCAGGGCATTGCGCCCTTAACGCAGCACGCGAGCATACAAGCCAGGGCGCCAGCTCGTGTCGCCCTTGGGGCCGGAGATCCGGCGGCAAAACGCACGCGCCCGCGGCGCGAAGACGATGCCGCCCGCGCGAAGGCGAACCGAAACGGCTGGGGAGAATCGGAATGAAGACGACCGGAGAGGGGCACTTGAATGGGCGCCGCGCCGCGCGCTCTCTCACCCGTCACGACGAAGGCCGCTCCGCGCGCAACTGGCCAGCGCAGCCGGGCGGCCTTCGTCGTATGGGCCGGCGGAACATCGCGGCGGGCCGCCGCCGCCTCGACGCCCCGCGCCGCAACGTGCATAGAGACGCCATGCTGCCCTGGATTCATCTCGATACGGCGAAGATCCCCGGCGGCGGCGAGCTCAAGCTCATGCAGCGCGGCGCCGAATTCTCCATCAACGCCGGTCCGCTCGCCCTGATGACGAGCTGGATGAGCGGCTCCGAGATCGCGCTGGCCGAGATCGCCTGCGAACGCCTGCGCGGCCGGCGCAAGATCCACATCCTGATCGGCGGCTACGGCATGGGCTTCACGCTGCGAGCGGCGCTGGCGGCGCTTCCCGCCGACGCGAAGGTGACCGTCGCGGAGCTCGTGCCGGAAATCCTCGCCTGGGCGAAAGGCCCGATGGAAGCGCTCACCGCCGGCGGTCTCGCCGATCCCCGCACCGTCATATTCGACGGCGATGTCGGAGAGGCGATCGCTGCGGGCCGCGCGCGCTACGATGCCATCCTGCTCGATGTCGACAACGGCCCCGACAGTCTCGTCCGCCCCGGCAACGACCGGCTTTACAGCCACCAGGGCCTCGCCGCGGCGCGCCGCGCGCTCAAGCCCGGCGGCCTGCTCTCCATCTGGTCGTCCTTCGCGAGCAAGGACTTCACCCGCCGCCTCGGCCAGGCCGGTTTCGCGGTGGAAGAAATCGCCTCGCGCGCCCACAAGGGCAAAGGCGGGCGCCACACCATCTGGGTCGCGACGAACCGTTAGCGTTGCCGCAAAAGAAAACGGCCACGCTCGCGCGCAGCCGTCTTCGAGCTTTTTGTGCGGATGGGCCTAGTGCCGGCTCAGCTCCGCGCGTCCGACGACCATGTGATGCACCTCGTCCGGGCCGTCGGCGAAGCGCAGGTGACGCACATCGGTGTACATGTCGGCCAGCGGCGTCCACTGCGAGATGCCCGTCGCGCCGTGGATCTGGATCGCCTGGTCGATGATCTGGCAGGTGCGCTCCGGCACCATCGCCTTCACCATGCTCACCCACACCCGCGCCTCGCGATTGCCGAGCACGTCCATCGCCTTCGCCGCCTTCAGCACCATCAGCTTCATCGCCTCGATCTCGATGCGCGCCCGCGCCACGAGTTCGAGGTTCTTGCCGAGCTGGATGAGCGGCTTGCCGAACGCCACGCGCGTCGTCGCCCGCTTGACCATCAGGTCGAGCGCCCGCTCCGCCTTGCCGATCGTGCGCATGCAGTGATGGATGCGGCCGGGTCCGAGGCGAACCTGCGAGATCTCGAAGCCGCGTCCTTCGCCGAGCAGGATGTTCTCCTTCGGCACCCGAACATTGGTGAAGCGCAGATGCATATGCCCACGCGGTGCATGGTCGTGGCCGAACACTTCCATCGGGCCCAGGATCTCCACGCCGGGCGTGTCCATCGGCACCAGGATCTGCGACTGCTGGAACTGCGTCGGCGCATCCGGGCTGGTCTTCACCATCACGATCATGATCTTGCAGCGCGGGTCGCCGGCGCCGCTGATGTAGTACTTCTCGCCGTTGATCACCCACTCGTCGCCCTGGAGCACCGCGCGGGTCGAGATGTTCTTCGCGTCCGACGAGGCGACGTTCGGCTCCGTCATCGCGTAGGCCGAGCGGATCTCGCCGTTCAGCAGCGGCACCAGCCACTTCGCCTTCTGCTCGGGCGTGCCGACGCGCTCCAGCACTTCCATGTTGCCCGTGTCGGGCGCCGAGCAGTTGAGCGACTCCGACGCCAGCGGATGCTTGCCCAGCTCCGCGGCGATATAGGCGTAATCGAGATTGGTCAGCCCGCGTCCGATCTCGGAGTTCGGCAGAAAGAAATTCCACAGCCCCGACGCCTTCGCCTTGTTCTTCGCGCCTTCGAGAAGTTCGAGCTGTCCCGGCGCCCAGGACCAGCGCTCCTTGCGGTTCTCGCCGAGCCGGAAGAACTCCTCCTCGATCGGCGCGACATTGTCTGCGATGTGCTTCTTCACCGCGTCGAACAGCGGCTGCACTTCCTTCGACATGGCGAGCTGGTTCAGCTCGGCCTCGATCTCGGCTTCGGTCATCGGCGTTTTCGCGGTCGCGACGTTCATGGCGGTTTCCTCATTGTGGCGGATATCGTTGGCCCGGATTGTACAGCAAGCGGGCGGCTTGGCTATGCGCGGCGCAGCGTCCGGATAAGCCCGATCCCGAACAGCGCCGCGGCGCAGGCGAGCGATACTGCCTCGATGATCCCGAGCCAGGGCACCGGCCATCCCGGCCACAAGAGCGCCAGACAGCTCGCGGCCCAGACCGGCATCAGCACGCTCAGCCAGGGCCGATAGCTCGTCACCCGCACCGGATGGATGAAGTGGATCGGCGCGAAGGTCAGCACCGCGAACAGCGCAACCACCGCCGCACTCACCGTCGCATCGGGCCGCAGCAGGAAGAGATAGAACACCACGACATTCCACACCGCCGGAAAGCCGCGGAAGAAATTGTCCTCAGTCTTCATGTCGGTACGCGCGAAGGTGTAGAGCGAGGAGAGCAGGATCGCCGCCGCGCCCGCCTCCGCCCATCCCGGCGGCAGAAGGCCTGCGCGATAGAGCAGCACCGCCGGCACGAAGACATAGGTCAGGTAATCGACCACGAGATCGAGGATAGTGCCATCGATCGAGGGCAACCGGTCCTTCACGCCCGCCCAGCGCGCCAGCGGCCCGTCGACCCCATCCACCACCAAAGCTGCCGCGAGCCAGAGCAAGGCGAGACGGAACTGGCCCTGTTCCACGGCCAGGAAGGCGAAGAACGCCAGCACCGCACCGCTCGCCGTAAGCAGATGAATCGCCCAGCTCACCGCCGGCTTGGATCGGTACGCGCTCACATCGGCCACGGATTCGCTTCGCAGAGGTTGCCGGCGCAACCCTCCAATACCCCGGCGCCCCGGTCAAATCTGCGGATCAAGCCGCTTCGGCCCGC
The DNA here is from genome assembly GCA_018241025.1 of Pseudomonadota bacterium. GTDB lineage: Bacteria > Pseudomonadota > Alphaproteobacteria > Micropepsales > Micropepsaceae > Rhizomicrobium. Next base: position 91,558 of record JAFEEQ010000003.1, on the reverse strand, counting down.
TGCTTCATATGCGCTAGAGCATCGCGCAGGGTTCCCGCATCGGCACCCTTCCGCGTTGCATTCTCCGAAAGGTGCCGCCGGAATAGCCGCGCGCCCGGCCGCCCGCTGAACAGGTTCAGCATATGCTTGGTCATGGCGTTCAGCGGCACGCCCTCCGCCAGCTTGCGCTCGACATAGGCGACATATTCCTCGACCGCGGCATCGACATCGCCAAGCTCACCGCCGAAGAACCGCGCATCGACCTCCGCCAGCATCGCGGGCGCATGATACGCCGCCCGCCCCAGCATCACGCCGTCGACATGCGCGAGATGCGCTTCGGCCTCGTCGAGACTGGCAATGCCGCCATTGATCACGATGGTCAGCGTCGGGTTTTCCCGCTTCACGCGATAGACCAGATCGTAGTCGAGCGGCGGCACCTCGCGGTTTTCCTTCGGTGACAGACCTTCGAGCCACGCCTTGCGCGCATGCACCGCGAAAGTATCGATGCCGGCCGCCGCGCAAGCCGCGATCATCGCCCGCAACGACGTTTCGGGATCCTGCTCGTCGACACCGATCCGGCACTTCACCGTCACCGGCACGCGCACGGCATCGCGCATCGCGCTCACGCATTCCGACACCAGCCCCGGCTCGCGCATCAGGCAGGCGCCGAAGCGCCCCGACTGCACCCGGTCCGACGGACAGCCGACATTCAGGTTGATCTCGTCATAACCGAAGTCTTCTGCAATCTTCGCCGCCTCGGCCAGCTTGCCCGGTTCCGATCCGCCCAGCTGCAGCGCCACGGGATGTTCGCTTTGATCGAACCCCAGAAGCCGCGCACGATCTCCGCGCAACACCGCATCCGCCGTCACCATCTCAGTGTAGAGCAGGGCATGGCGCGTGAGCAGGCGATGGAGTACCCGGCAGTGCCGGTCGGTCCAGTCCATCATCGGCGCGACACTGAAGCGATGGGCGTTCATGGCGGCGCTGTCCCACAGGCGCGGGGCGAATGCAAGTCGGAGCGGTTAATAGTCGAACTGATAGGTGATGCCGACGCTGCTGCCATTGTCCTGCGTCGCAGTGCTCGGCGTTGCTGCCGTGCCGGTATTCACCGTCGCCTCGAGCTTCAGGTTCTTGGTCAGGTCGTATTGGACGACGGCACGAGTGCCACCGGACAGGTTCTGCCGGGCACCAACGTAAAGCCCGGCTGCTACATGGCGCCCGACTTCGACTGTCGTACCGCCGCCCGACGCTTCGTCGGCGCTGCCGACCGCGAGCCTGTCGAGCCCCAGACTTCGCCGCAGCGAGTCCACAGGATCGAAGCCTTCTCCGATGCCCGTCAAGGCCGGAATGGCCTGCGCCAGTTCCGCGATCTGCACCGGGGATAGCTGCTTCACGCTCGTCTGGAACAACAGGCGCGCGAGAACCTCATCCTGCGGCAGGTCGGGCGTGCTGGTAAGCACGATGACCGGTTGCGAGGCGTAGCCCGTGATCTTCAGTGTTGCAGTGACACCGCCCGATGCCGTCTGCGCGGTGAAGTCCAGCGTCGGATCGATGCGCGAGCGAAGGCTCGACCCGTTGAAGCCGATCGCGCCGCTTTGAATATCGAGCGTGTGCCCGGCGATGCTCAGCGTACCGCGCCGCATGGTCAGTTCGCCAAGCACGATCGGAGCGCCCGTGGTGCCTGAGACCTTGAGCGATCCGGACAACTCGGATTCGAGGCCGCGTCCCCGCAGCGAAATATGGTCCGGCACATCGAGCGCAATGTTCAGGGCCACGACGGCGGCAGGTTCGCGGGCCTGGGCGGCCTCGCCACGGCGGCGAACGTTCAGCGTCGGAACATCGGCGGCAAGCCGTTTGGGAAGATCGATCTCGCCGGAGTCGATGGTCACGGTGCCGGACAGCGTCGTCAGTTCGCGAAGTTTGCCGCTCAGCTTCAGATCCGCATCGAACTGGGCGGTGAGACGGTCGCTGGTGATCGGTTGTGCATTGGATGCCTTGATCGAGATGTCGATGGGAATTCCGGGCGCGCCAAGATCGATTTCGCCCGAGCCGGTGACGCTGCCGCGCCGTGCTTTGGCGCTGAGACCCGTCACGCGAAGCTTCGTGCCCTCCGCAACGAGTTCGGCTGTAATATCGCGAAGCCGGAAACTGTGCGCGAAATCGCTCAGACTGCCGTTGGACAATTGCGCCCGGCCGTTCAGGCGTGGCGCCACAGGCGCCCCCGATATGCGCATATCGAGCGAGACGCTGCCCGCAATCGCCTGGCCCGTCGCCGCGGTGTACGCGGTGAGCAGCGCCAGGTCCGCGGTGCCGCTGGCGTGCAAGTTCATTTCTCCCTTCGCAGAGAGCGGCACGGTTCCCGTCAGATCGAGCGCCGCTGCGCTGCCCGATGAAAGCTTCGCAGCGATCCGCGCCTCCGTGCCGGCGAGTGTGCCGCGAAGGTCGAGTTGTGCCTTCGGTCCCCCGATGCTGAGATCATGTCCCTCGATTTCAAAAGTGCCGGCCGGCGATGCCAGCGTTCCCGTCAATTGGGCCGTCGCGGAGAGCACGCCGTCGGCTTGAATGCCGCCGGCCCGTAACGCCTCCGGCCCGAGGTTTTCGACTGACACTTTGGCGGATAGCGCCGGTGTCAACCGGCCGGCGATCGTGATCTGCGCGCCCGCAAATTGTGCGTCGAGGCGATCGACGGAAACGCCTTTCGACAGGTCGAAACTCGCAGGCCGCGTCAGGCTGAAGGGTGTGCCTTTCCAATGGCCGTCTGCCGCAGACAATATTGTGTGCCGGCTGTCGAGATCGGCGGTCGCCTGCGCACTCGCCTGCAATGCGCCACCGCCAGCATTGCCGTCAAAGGCGAGACGCAATTCGAGCTTGTCGATCGGCCCTGCCACCCGGATTGTCGCATCGCCTTTGATGTTGCCCGTGTCGATTTCGGTGGCCTGAAGCGTTAGTGCCGGTGCGGGGCGGGACAGGGCCTGCGCGATCGTGCCATCGATCCGCAGACGGGAAATATTTGTCGACTCCAGCCGGACATCCGAGGCGGTCGCTGCGACCGTCGCGTCTCCACCGGCGCCGAGAGTCAGCTTTGCATCGACCGCACCGTCCATCGAAAGGCCTGCCAAAGCCGTGGCGTCGCCCAATCTGCCGACGCGCAATGCGAGATCGCCGCTTCGCAGCGCACCGCTGCGTGTCAGCGCGAAGGCGCCTTTGCCCTGCAAACTCTTCCACTGAAGCGTGTCGAGAGTGGCGCGCAGTCCGTCCCTCTCGGGCGACAATGATGCCAGGATGGTCACCGGCGCACCGCCGAAACGTCCACGCAATGTCAGTGCGCCGCTTTGCGGTTTCGGCAGGCCCTCGACGTGGAAAGATGCGTCGGTGCGTTCCGGGGCCGTGCCGCTGAGGCCCAGCATTCCGTGCGCGGTGCCGGCGAGCCTGACATTGTCGGCGGGTCCGGTGGCCGTCCCGTTCAGGCTTATGCTGCCATGGAAGCGCGGCGCGAGGTTGCCGACATTCGCGATCGTCGTTTCGAAGCGATAGTCGAGTTTGCCTGCGGTATCCGCACCATCCACCTTCGCGCTCAGTGCAACGGTTTGCAGTTGAGCGTGCAAGGCGGCGAGCGTCCCTTGCTTCAGGACCAGATCGGCTTTGAGCGTCGCGCCACGGCCGATGATGCGGCCGACTGCGTTCTCCGGTTCGGTCGACATCCGGCCGTCGAGAGTTACATGCGCTTCGCCCTGCTGCATGGCGAATGCGATGTCGCCATTCGCCTCGCCATCGAGCGCAATGCCAGCCGCCGATGCGAGTGGTCCAAGCAGCGGAAGGACAAGACGTATCCGGCCGTTCGGCGATCCGGCCGTTTCGATCCGACCGCTCGCACGCAGGAGCGGATGAATGATCGAGATGTCCACCGGCCGCGTAGACGCTGCAAAATCGACATGTCCGGCGAAGATGACGGCCTGGTTGCCGAGCAGTTTCGGTTCGGGTCCCGGCAAGGTGACTTGTTCGAGCGACATGTTGAAATCGCCCGTGCCGCCCGTCCCGCGCAACAACCCGTCGACAGTCTGGATGTGCACACCTTGCATGACGAAATTTGCAATCCGTATCGTCGCGTCGATCCGTGGAGCGTCGAACGTTCCCTGCATGCGTCCGCGCAGATCGAGACTGTCCCAGGCCAGGGCATCGCCTGGCCGCATAGCCGGCGCGTGGGCATCCAGCGTGATGTCGGCACTGGCATGATCGAGGTCGACGGTTCCGTTGCCCGTGGCGACAAGCGCGCCGGCGCCGAGCACGACGGCGATCCGGTTTGCGGGCCACTGCGCGCCCGCGATCGCGTCCAGCGTGACCGGGCCGAGGTCCGGCAGGCCGGCAATCTTGCCGATAAGGCCCTGTCCGCCTTCGCCGATATGCGCGGTCCCGCTCACGCGTCCGTCGTCGATTGCGCCGCGGATGGTGTAGCGGCCATCGCCGCCGATCTCGGAAATCGATACGTCGGCGGATGCATTGCGCCTGTCGGCGTATCGGACGCTGCCTTCGGCGCGCAACGAAGCTGCGTGTCCGACGAGCGCTGCCGAAAGCGCAACGCGCGCGACCGAAAAATGTCGAACGGCAAATGCCGTATCTTCGCTGGTGCTCGATGACGATTGCGGCCTGCGCAGGACCGTCACCAGCGCCGCACGTGCATCGGATACGGTTATGGGACCCTGTATAAGGGACCAGATGCTCCAATCGACCGTTGCATCGTCGACCTGCAACCAGAGTCCCTTGGCATCCGAGATTTCGACACGGTCGACATGCGGATGGTTGGGCAGGTCGCCACCAAGGCCTTCAATGCGGATTTGGCCGCCGGTTGCACGCTCGACGATCGATGCGGCCAGGCGGTGGCCCGGAGCCGTCCAGAGCAGGAACATGCCGAAAAGCAAAAGGAGCGCGAGCGCCGCCAGAACGCCGCCGCCGGACCAGAGCGCGATGCGTCGCCAGCGCTGCATCAGAACGCCTGCCCCAATCCGATGTAGACCTCGAAGGAATCGCGGTTGTCGAAGGCTGTCAGCGGTACCGCGACGCTGGCACGGATCGCACCGATGGGCGTGTAGTAGCGTACGCCCAGCCCTGCGCCGATATTGAGTGCGCCGGCGAAGGGCAGGGACGCCGTGCTCGCCTGTCCGGCATCGACGAAGGCGGCGATGCCCCAGTCGTCCAGGACGCGCTGGCGGAATTCGACGGTGCCGGCGTCCATCGAGGTGGCGCCGATGGGATCGCCGTTGGCGAAGCGCGGGCCGATGGATTGATAACGGAACCCGCGCACCGTCGCGCCGCCGCCAGCATAGAGGCGCTGATCGGGCGGCACATCGAGATTCGTCGCGCCTTCAATGCTCGCCACGGTCGCGCGCAGCGCGAGCACGGAGGCGCCGTTGCTGCCAAAATCGAAATAGCCGGAGCCGGACAGCTTGAGGATGACGAAAAGCCGGTTCGATGCACCGAAGGACAAGGTCGGCGTAACGCTGGCGGCGGCGCGGAAGCCACCTGTCGGATCGGTGAGCGGATTGGCCTGCTCGACACTCTCGTAGCTCGCGGTCACGGGCGTTGCGATGAGCTGATAGAGCCGGGTTGTGTTCTGCTGCGTGACCTCGTCATGGGCGAAGCTCAGCCCGGCGCTGCCGCTCCACAGCGGCGAGAATTTCCGCCGGACATAGCCGGCAACGCTCTGCGCCGTCTGGCTATAGGCGTCGAGGTCCTGCTTCAACGCAACGAGATCGGCCTCCAACGCCTGGCCGCGCTCGAGAAACAGCGGCTTCACGAAATGCGCCGATACATTGTAGCCGATGCCGCTCGATGCGCTGCCGCCGGCCCCTGTGATCGCCGCCGACAGTTTGAGCTCTTCGGCATTGCCGAACAGGCTGTGGTGGGTCCAACTCGCCGAGCCGCTGGCGCCGAGATCGGTGGAATAGGCCGCAGAGAACGCGACGGTGTGCATCGCGCGCTCCTGCAGGTCGAAGGTGAGGTCGACGGAATCGTCCGGATTGGGATGGTCCGCCGCCCGGACCGAGACACCGGAAAACACGCCGAGCGCCGCCAGGTCCTGACGGGCCTCGGCGATACGGCTGGGTTTGTAGACTTCGCCGCTCTTCAGTGTGAGCGTGGCGCGAACGAAATCCTCGTTCACGTCTTTCAGCCCTTTGAAGGCGAAGCTGCCCAGCGTGACTTTCGGTCCGAGATCGGTGTTGTAGGTTACGTCGATGGTGTGCGCCGCGTCGTCGGCCAGAGCGGCGGGCGCATCGACGCGGGCGAAAGCGTAGCCGTCTTCCTGCAGCGCCGAGAGCAGATGGGCCTGACCGGCGAGGACATTGGCGGCGACGGCAGGATCGCCGTGGCGGATGCCGAGTGCATCAAGCGCATCCTTCGGCAGCGTCCCCGTGACGGAGACATTGTCCAGGAGATACTGAGGGCCTCTTGTGACGGCCACGACGACTTTGATGGTCTGATCGTTCGGCGCGGCATCGAGCAAGGCGAAGAGCGCCGGATCCGCCAGATCCTTCTCCGCGATCGTGATCCGCACGGTCGCGGCATAAAATCCGAAGCTCTCCAGAACGGCCTTGACCACATCGCCATCCCGACGTGCCCGCTCGACCAGGGCGAACGGTGCCACCGCGCCGGCGTCTTTCAGCGTGACGAGCAGCGAGTTGTCGTGAATCGCGGTCCCGATCTCGCCGCCGACACCCGTGAAGGACACATCGTAGTGCAGGGTGTCCGCAGCCATGGCCGGCAACGCCGCCAGACAGAACAGAAGCGACGCGAGGGCGAGGCGTAGCAAAGTCACGAACCACCGAATTCCATCTGCGGCGCCCCGGCGAGCACCAAAGGGTGTTGGCGGATTGCAGAAACATTCCGCAAGGTCGAACGGCCAACGGCGACAAAAAATCACGGACGGATTCAATCGGATCATTCCTTGCGGGGCAACCCGGGCGAAATCGTGGCGTGCAACCCGGGTTCCGCCTAAAGTGCCGCGGAAACGCCGCCGCAAACGTCCGATGACCTATACAGCGCCCATTCGTGATCTTCTGTTCTCGCTTCAGGAGGTCGCCGGCTTTGCCGGTTTGCGGACGCTGCCGCAATTCGCCGAGTGCGACGACGACACCGTCAAGGCGATTCTGGAGGCGGGCGGCGCGCTGGCAGCCAACGTCCTGGCGCCGCTCAATCGCGACGGCGACCGTGCAGGGGCGAGGTTCGAGAACGGCCAGGTGCGCGCGGTTCCGGGGTTCGCCGCCGCCTATCGCCAGTTCGTCGAGGGCGGATGGGGTTCGCTCGCCTCCGATCCCGCCTATGGCGGCCAGGGCCTGCCCAAGGCGCTCGAGATCGCGGTGTTCGAGATGATCCATGCCGCGAACATGGCGTTCGGTCTTTGTCCGATGCTGACGCGCGGCGCGGTCGAGGCGCTTACGGCGCATGGCACCGAGAGACAGAAGTCGCTTTACCTGCCGAAGCTGATCAGCGGCGAATGGACCGGCACGATGAACCTCACCGAGCCACAATCGGGCTCTGATCTCGGCACGCTGAAGTGCCGGGCGGTGCCGGACGGCAATGAAGGCTATCGCATCGACGGCCAGAAGATCTTCATCACCTGGGGCGATCACGACATGGCCGAGAATATCGTCCATCTCGTTCTGGCGCGGCTGCCCGATGCGCCGGAAGGCAGCCGCGGAATCTCCCTGTTCCTTGTGTCGAAGAAGGCGGTCAACGACGACGGCACGCTGGGCGCGGCGAACACGGCGCGGCCGATCAGCATCGAGCACAAGCTCGGGATTCACGGCTCGCCCACCTGCGTGATGCAGTTCGAGGGTGCGAAGGCCGAACTCGTCGGCCGGCCGCATCAGGGCCTTGCCCAGATGTTCACGATGATGAACGCGGCGCGGCTTCAGGTCGGGACCGAAGGTGTCGGGATCGCCGAACGCGCCTATCAGCAGGCGTTGAACTATGCACTCGAACGCCGCCAGGGCCGTTCCGCCTGGACCGGAGAAGTTTCTGCGCCGATTTTCGATCATCCCGATGTCCGCCGTTCGCTGATGCTGATGAAGGCCAAGGTCGAGGCAGCCCGCGCGATCTGCCTGTCGACCGCGCTGGCTGCCGATCTCGCCGAAGCCGCGCCGGACGAAGCGGTGCGCAAGAAGGCGCAGCTGCGCGCCGAACTGCTCACGCCCATCGCCAAGGCCTGGTCGACCGACATCGGCGTCGAGGTCGCGTCGTTGGCGCTGCAGGTGCATGGCGGCATGGGCTTCATCGAGGAGACCGGCGCGGCGCAGCACTACCGCGACGCCCGCATCGGTCCGATCTACGAAGGCACCAACGGCATCCAGGCCATCGACCTGATGGGCCGCAAGCTCGCGCTCGACGGCGGCCGCGCGGTGCGCGATCTGCTCGACGAGATCTGGTCGGCCATCGGTGCGCTCAAGAGCTCGCCCAATGCCTGGCTGCACAATATCGGCGCGCGGCTCGAAGCCGCCGCCGGCGCGGCGCAGATCGCGACCAGCTGGATGGTGGAGCGCCGCGGCCATGCCCAGCCCGATGCACTGGCCGGTGCCACGGCCTATCTGAAGCTGCTCGGCGATCTCACCGGCGGGTGGATGCTCGCCAAGGGCGCGCTCACCGCGGCGAAGCACACCGGCGACGATGCCGATCAATGGTGGCAGACGCGGATCGGCCTTGCGCGGATCTTCGCGGAGCAGGTCCTGACGCAGACACCGGGTCTCGCCGCGGCGGTAACCGCCGGCGCGATCGATCTGGTGAAGACCAGTCCGCGTGCGCTGGGCGCCGCGGGCTAGCTTCGCGATTTTGCCGCCTCGACCAGGGCGCGGATTGCCCAGCGCTTCACCTTGCGGGCTTCGGCGTCGTCGATGGCGAGCACGTCCTTGGCGACGATCATGGCTTCCGTGCCGATGAAAAACGCCAGCGCGCGGCGCAGATTCGCCAGCGCCGCCGGCTTGAACTGCCTGCGCGCGGGTTCCAGGGCCGCATCGATCAGCGGTGTGCGGCGGTTCTGCCGCGCCGGCACGGCACTATCGGGCTTGCGCAGCAGCCCCTGCACCAGCATCAGCCGCAACTCGGCTTCATGCGCCAGCGACAGGTCGTGCATCGTCGTGTCGACGCGTTCGACCCGCGCCGCGGGATCGTCGCCGATGCCGGCGAACAATGTCTTGGGATCTGGCACACCGATCTCAACCGCGGCTTCGGCCAGCACGGCCTCCGCACTGGGGAAGTAGCGATAAGCGGTTGCGCGCGAGACCAGCGCCTCCGCTGCAATCTCTTCGAGGCTCGGTGTCGTGCCCTTGCGCACCAGCCTTCCGGCGGCGTCGAGCAGATCCTTGCGGGTGCGGATCGCGCGGTTCGACGGCATGCTCAGGCGAGCTGCTGCTGGATCGATGCGAGATCGACCCAGACATTTTCGCGCGCAATAGCGCCGTCGCCGGAAAATTCGACGACATGCAGCAAGCGGAACGCGAGCGGACGGCCGCGGCCTTCGAGACCGAATGGCCGACCGACGGCACGGCCGCGCCAAAGCGATTCATCGACCAGGAAATTCTCGCCATGGAGCCGGCGCAGACATTCGACCTTGCCGTCGCTCAGATCGGCGAACAGCGCCTCGTAAAACGGCCTGGCGCCGGCACGGCCCTCGGCCGGACCGGTGGGCCAACCGACAACGTCGTGCACCACGTCGCCGGTCAGCGTTCCGAGCACGCCTTCGACATCGTCGCGCATCTCGTAGCCGAAATGCTCATCGATCTTCGCATCCATCTCCGCGCGGCTGAGCGCCATCGCAACCCTCCATCGTTCTTGCGGTGAGGAGGTAATGAGACATTCGTCTCATTTCAATACTTTTGTCCAAAAATGGCGTCGCCCGAAAAAACGCCACCGGGAAAGCCGCGGGAGATCAGGCTCTTGCGGCCCCGCAGCGGGCGAGCAGCCGATTGATCTCTTCGGGTTTCGGCGGCTTGCCGATGACGAAATCGGCGGCGCCCTGGCCGGCGCTGTCGCCCCAGCCGGTCATCAGGATCACAGAGGTCGCGGGCAGAGCTTCCTTGATCGCGCTGGCGACCACATGCCCGTCCATGCCGGGCATACCCAGATCGGTGATGACGACGTCGAACGGCGCGCCGGCGGCGGCCGCCTTCCGGGCGGCATCGACACCTTCGGCGCCGCTGCCGGCGGTGGCGACGTCATGGCCGTCGAGCTCGAGCACGATCTGGGTCGAGTCGAGGATATGGATGTCGTCGTCGATCAGGAGGATTTTCATCGGAGCGGGCATGCCCAGCACTCTATGCGCCCGCCCGCTTGCGGCAAAGGCCATGCGGATCGTGGTCCCACCGCCGGGCAGCGCCTGCACCGAGAGGTCGCCGCCCTGGCGCTGCAGCACGCCGCCCAGCGTTGCGATGTCGGTGTCGCGCTTCTGCGCGCTGTCGCGGATCTCGACGAAGGCTTCGCGCTTGCCGTCGCCGCGCCGCGCGCTGTCGGTGCGGATGGTGAGCGTGCCGCCCTCGGGCATCGCGTCGGTGGCATCGAGCATGAGCCGGACGAGGGCATCGCGCACGGTTCCGGCGTCGCCCTCGCACGGCGGAAGCCCGTCGCGCAGCGAGCGCCGGAGCGTGACGAAGATGCCGTGACGCTGCGCCAGCGCTTGCCAGTGCGCACGAGTCAGCTCGGTGACTTCCTCGACAATGGTATTCAGTTCGATGCCCATGGTGCTCGTCTCCATCGGTTAACAGGTGGTTAACGCGGTGCGGCAGCGTTCACCATCCGGATTTGACCCTTACGGGTTCCGCCGGATGGCTTGAAAAAATGGGGTTTTCCGGATCGCTCAGGGACTTGGCGCGCGCGCTATCGACGCCGCGCGAAATATTCGGGTTCGAATGCACCAAAGACGCGCCAAGCGGTTGGGTTTGCTCGGATTTACGCGTGGACAAGGCTCTGCAGCGCGCGCCGGAAGACCGGTGCGCGCGAGGTAGGGATGCAGCTATGGGGATTTAACGGAAATGGTGATTGCAGAGACTCGGTTCAAGGGGGGGTAGTGTCCTAATTTGACGGACGGATGCGCCGGAGTGCGATGCTCGTTAGTAGCCCCAATACGAGCAGGGATGCGCAGGGTGCAATCCCATAGATGGCTATGATCTCGGCCGATATCCCCTTCATGGCCTCGGCAGAAAAGAGACAGAACATATGGGCCGATGGAATGCAGGGATTGGTCCAAGCATCGTGCACTCGCCACACCCAATATCCGATCCATGCCGCGCTTATCACAAGCCACGCAGTCAGATAGAACCGCGACCATTTCATCTTCCCGCCCTCGCCTCTGCCACGATGGCCGCCTTAACAGCGTCACGGGGCGACGCTATCGGGCCGGTATGCAGGACGGCAAAGAACCGCCGCCGCCAGTCTCCAAGCTCATAGGACCAGGCATAGGCCCGCATGGCGCCGCTGGGCGCGTCCTTGAGGTCGAAGACATGCACCACGCCGTCCCAAACCGTCTCGCCTTCGTGCACCTCATGCACTGGAACGGCCTGCACAAACGTCGCCGTGCCGCCGTGCTGGGATTCGACGGCTTTCTTGAGTTCGGAGGGGGAAACTTCGTGCATGGCGCCATAGAATAGACGTGATTCAGCACCTATGTTAGATGCTGGCCGCCGCCGCACCGACCAAGGGAGCGACCCAAGATCAGCGCGGCATTGGCTAGGGTTTTTTGGTGCGATCTTTCCGCACGGAATATCACCTCGCTTCCGTTCCGGCTTTCGACCGGGGGTTAGGTGTTAGCGGGCGCGACCCGTGGGGATCGGGCCTCGGTGGTTGCACACCGGGCCTGATTTCGTTTGGGCTACTCCTTCGGCACCCGCGTTCGTAAGCTAGTTGGGTCCCAGATTTGGCGATTTATGAACCCGCTCAAGAGCGGAACCGCAAACCGATAACCACCGCGACGGCTTTTGTAGATCAGGCCTGCGTTGATTAGATCATTCAGCATTTGGTTTGTATGACTTGCGCTGAATCCCTTCTTCAGTATCTGTCGCGATGCTGCCACGATTTCCTGCACCGCAAATTCCCCATTGCTAGACGGAAGCGTCGCTATCACGCGCATGAAGTCTTGTTGACGCGTGGTCGCGTTCTGCCAACGCGAAGAGAAAAAGTCTTGATCTAGCTTAGCGGTGATTTCCGCCGCTGGCACGCTCGGAGCTTCGCCTTTCTGAATTTTCGTAATCCATGCATCGAAGACTTCCTTGCAGATGAATTGGATGAAGTAGGGGTAGCCTCCCGAGTCATGAATGATCTGACTAATCACAGCTTCTGAAAACGTGAGGGGGCTATGTTTCATCTCGATCGGTTTGACAATTGCCGCGTGGGCGTCAACGAGATCAAGGCTTTCAAGGGTGAGAACATGGAACATGCGTTCTGTATAGGTGCGCGCGAGATTTAGCTTTGGAAACAGCGTCGGCAAGCCGGTTAGCGTTAGGAGAAACTGACATGGTAGGCGCTGGCGCTGAACCCATGAGAAGACGTCTAGCAAAACGGAGAGCGGGTACTGCTTGTCGGAGGCGTGATCTGCAAGATTTTGTGCCTCGTCATAGGCGAATACGATTCCCTTGATCTTGGTACCTGCAAGCAATTGCGACACGCGGAGAAGGACCGCCTTTAGCTTGTCGTCAGCGTGGCCTGGAGTTTCCTTGCAGATATTCCACAGGTCTTGGAATTGGAGCGGTCGCGTTTGGACCTCAGCCTGACGCCCAAAGCCCAGAGGCATCGACTGTTGTTGGTACATTAAGATCGGACCGAGCAGCGTTGAGAGATCGACGACAACGCGCGTGAGTAGGTCTTCCTCGGTGAGGCTTGACCGCTCAGTCAAATCGTTCCCGGCCCAGAGCCAACCTTCGCTCTGGGCAATCGGCTTAAAAGTCTCAAGCAAGACGGTTTTTCCGACACCCCGAAGGCCGGTCAGGATGCAGTTCTGCATTACCGGATTCTGCGCTAGCAGCGCCCGGTACTGCTTTTGCTCGTCTTCACGTCCGGCCAGGTAAACAGGCCTTTGACCAGCACCGGGCCGGAAGGGATTTTCCGGAATAACCAAGGGTAAGTCTGACATTCCGACCTCCAATTTAGCTGTATGTAGTCCATTGACTAAATTTAGTCAACTGGCTATATTTGACTAAATTGAAACCCCGAGTTCCGGTAGTGTCCTAATTTCATGATGACGCGCTGTCAGGCTTGGAACGCATGGGCTGTGCCGCCACCGTCGCCGCATGGGCGACAAGCGAATTCCCGACAGTGAAATGGAAGTGCCGATGGTCCTGGCACGAGAGCCGGACGCGGTTAGAGCGTCAAGTCGATACCGATATTCGCCGCAATGATGACGACTGCGTACAGGAAGGCTACAGCCCCAATGACGGCTGCCAGCCAGACAATTGTCCGTTTCACCGCGAGGTTTCCTCGACCAATTCCTGGAGCGTCCAAAGCCTATCAGAAACACCCGCCGCCCGGGCAATGGCCTAATCTTGCGGTTGGTCCGACTCAGTCACCTTGAAACCTGCCAGCCGCAATTCGTTCCAGATGCACCACGCTACGTAGCCATCAGACGTTGATTCGTCGCCAGCCTTTGGGTTCGTGCGAGCCGTTTGAATGCCCTTCTCGATTGCATCCATAACCCGAATTGGAAGAGGTAGCTGATGGTCGCTCATTTCACCCTCGCCTCCGCCACGATAGCCGCTCTAACAGCGTCCTTGAGGCTCTGGATTGGTCCGGTATGCACGGCGGTGAAGAGACGCTGCCGTCTCGAACGCCGTTGCCTCTTGTCAGCGACGCCCACCTCTACGTCCCCGTGAAATTTCCCGCGCGGCGTTCGGCGACGGCGCGGACGCCTTCTTTGTAGTCGCTGGTCTTGCGCAGTTCGGTCTGCTCGGCGAATTCGTGGTCGGTCTGCTTCTTCACCGCCTCCGCGAGCCCCATGCGCAGCGTCGCGCGGGTCGACTGGACGGCGAGCGGTGCGTTCTCGGCGATCTCGTTGGCGAGGCGCAGTGCCGCGGCGCGCAGTTCGTCGAGCGGCACGACCTCGTCGACCAGGCCCCAGGCGAGCGCCTCCTCGCCCTTGAGGCGGCGGCCGGTCAGGCACATCAGCGCCGCACGCTGCTCGCCGATCAGGCGCGGCAGGGTGTGGGTGATGCCGAAGCCGGGATGGAAGCCGAGCTTGACGAAGTTCGCGGTGAAGCGCGCCTCGGGCGCGGCGACGCGGAAATCGGCGACCAGCGCGAGGCCGAGCCCGGCGCCGACCGCGGCGCCCTGCACCGCGGCGACGATCGGCTTGCGGTTGGAGAAGAGGCGCACCGCCTCGACATAAAGCGCGTTGATGCCGGGACCGGCACCGGGATGGGCGATGCCCGTCGGCGCGGTGAGATCGGCGCCGGCGCAGAAGCTCTTTCCCGTCGAGCACAGCACGCTGGCGCGCAGCTCCCGCGTGGCATCGATGGCATGCAGCGCATCGGCGAGATCGCGCATCAGCTCGACCGAGACATGATTGTGCGGCGGCCGGTCGATCTCGAGGATCGCGACGTGGCCGTCGCGCGTGACGGTGATGTCGCCGTATTTCTCTTTCATGGGGCGGTTTCCCTGTTCTTATTGACGCCGATCATCGCGTAATCCGGGTTTAGGGCCAAGGTTGTCAAAGGGTGCTGTGCTGCCCCTCGCCCTTCGACAAGCTCAGGGTGAGGGGTTGGATAAGGACCTCATCCTGAGCTTGTCGAAGGATGAGGAGCGCAGCCCCTCACCGCTTCGACCCCAGCAGATTCCGCGCCACCACCCACTTATGCACTTCGGTCGGGCCGTCGTAGATGCGCATGGTGCGGAGCTTGGACTGCATCAGCTGCAGCGGCAGTTCCTTGGTCATGCCCATCGCGCCATGCGCCTGCATCGCGCGGTCGACGATCTCGTAGGCCATCTCGGTCGCGAAGGCCTTGATCATCGAGATCTCGACGCGCACGTCGCGACCCTGGTCGAGCTTCCAGGCGCAGTCATAGGTCATCAGCCGCGTGGCGTGGATCTTGGTCGCGGCGTCGGCCACCCACCACTGGATCGCCTGACGCTCCGACAGCGGCTGGCCGAAGGTCACGCGCGTCGGCGCAAAAGCGCAGATCATGTCGAGCGCGCGCTGCGCCATGCCGATCGACCATGCCGCCATCTCCAGCCGCCGCGTGCCAAGCCGCAGCTGCATCGGCGCGAAGCCGTTGCCTTCGGTGCCGAGCAGCTTCCAGCCCTCGACCCGGCAATCCTCCAGCGCGATCTCGTAGGTCGCGGCACCGCCGATCATCGGAATGCGCCGGAGCACGTTGAAGCCCTTGGTCTCGCGGTCGACGAGGAAGGCGGAAATGCCGCCGCGCGCGCGCTTCTCCTTGTTGGTCACCGCCATCACGATGGTGAAATCGGCGTGATCGGCGCGCGAGATCCAGATCTTGCGGCCGTTCAGGATCCAGTCCTCGCCGTCGCGCTCGGCGCGGGTGATCATGCCGGCGGGATCGGCGCCGGCGCCGGGCTCGGAAATGCCGATGGCCGAGACGGTCTCGCCGCGCACATAGGGCTCGAGATAGGCGACGCGCTGGCGCTCGTTCACCGTCGCCATCAGCATGCGCAAATTCGGCGAATCCGGCGGCAGGGTGTAGGGCGTGACGGTGCGGCCGAGTTCCTCGTTGACGCCGATCATGGCGACGGCGGGAAGATCGGCGCCGCCGATATCGGTCGGCGCATCGAGGCCCCAGAGGCCGAGCTGCTTCGACACCTCGTCGATGCGCGCGGTTTCCTTCGGCCCGATGGAAAGGCCCTGGCCCTTGGCCTCGCGTTCGAGCACGCCGGCCTCGAGCGGCAGCAGCTCGTCCTCGACGAAGCGGTGCACGAGGTCCTTCAACATGCGGTGTTCTTCGCTGAGCTCGAAATTCATTTTATGTGTCCTTCCCGAAAACGATGTTGTTGGCGTGCAATGCGGCGATTTCGGCTTCGCTGAAGCCGGCCTCGCGCAGGATCTCGTCGCTGTTCTCGCCGAGGCGTGGGGCCTTGCGTTCGATGGCGGCCGGCGTCGCGGCGAACTTCGTCGCCGGACGCACCTCGCGGATCGCGCCTTCGCTCGGATGCTCGGCGATGGCGAACAGGCCGACGGCGTTGAGCTGCGGATGCCCGACGACCTTGTCGAGGGTGTAGATCGGCGTCGCGGGGATGTCGCAATCGGCGCAGATCGCCATCCACTCCGCGGTTGTGCGCGACGGCGTGGTGGCGCGCATTTCGGCGTAGAGCCGGGCGTTATTCTCATTGCGCTTTGCGCGATCCTCATGCGCGTATCGCTCGCCGATCTCCGGACGTCCGGCGGCGTCGAAGAAGGCGCGCCAATGGCCGGCGGAATAGGGCAGGAGGGCGATGTGGCCGTCTTTGGTCGGCGCCGGCTTGCGACCGCCTTCGAGCAGGCGGGCATAGCCGGCCGGTGCGAGCGGCGGATCGAAGGCGAGGCCGCCGAGATGCTCGGTCAGCACGAAGGCCGCCATCGTCTCCAGCATCGGCACTTCGACATATTGCCCGCGCCCATGGCGCTCGCGATGGACGAGGGCGGCGAGCACCGCGTTGACCACGGCCATGCCGGTGGTCTTGTCGGCGATCAGCGAGGGGACATAGTCCGGCGCGTCGCGGCCTGTGCTGGCGACGGCGGCAAGGCCGCTCGCCGCCTGGATGATGTCGTCGAAGGCAGGGCGTCCGGCATCGGGACCGTCCTGGTCGAAGCCGGTGGCGGCGCAATAGACGATCTTTGGATTGCGTGCCGCCACCGCATCGTAACCGAAGCCGAGACGCTCGATCGCTTCGACGCGCATGTTGTGGACGAGGACGTCGAAGGACGGGATCAGGCGGCGCAGTACCGCCTTGCCCTCAGGGGTCTG
Organism: Pseudomonadota bacterium; assembly: GCA_018241025.1. Taxonomy (GTDB): domain Bacteria; phylum Pseudomonadota; class Alphaproteobacteria; order Micropepsales; family Micropepsaceae; genus Rhizomicrobium. Next base: position 74,651 of record JAFEEQ010000003.1, on the reverse strand, counting down.
GAGGTCGAGCGCGAGGCTGCGCTTGTTGCGGTTGAGCGTCAGGAAGATCGAACTCATGCCGCGATTGCGCGACACGCCGTTCAGCCGCATCAGGTCTCCCGACGGGCTTTCGACCTTGACGATCTCGGCGCCGAAGTCGCCGAGGATCTGTGTCGCATAGGGCCCGAGCACGACGGCGCTGAGGTCGAGGACGCGAATGCCTTGAAGGGGACCGGTCATATGGCGCGATGCTAGGCTTCCCGCGATGCGCCCTCAACGGCGGGCGCGCATTTTCACATCCGTGAAAGCCGGGCGATGCCGCGGCGCAGCGAAGCGAGGATGGCGGCTTCCTTCTCCTCCAGCCGCGCCACCGGGCCGGCGACGCCGATGGCGAAGACGCGGCCGAGGATGCGCTGTGGCAGCAATACGGCGATGATCCCCGTCCCGCGCCGCACCGTGTGGCGCGAGATGACGTAGCCGTCCTGCCGGACCTGGGCGAGGCGGCGGCGGAGCTGGATGCGGTCGACGCGTTTCCCACTCGTGACATCGATGCGGCGGCAGAGCTTTTCGATCTCGGCCTCGCCATGGCCGCTGAGCAGGAGCCAGCCCATGCCCGAATTCGTCAGGGGACGGAGCGTCCCGACAGGCACCGCGGCACGCAGCGGCTCGTCGCCCTGGACGGCGTGGATGTACTGCGCGTTGAGATCGCTCTGCGTCGCCAGCATCACGCTCTCGCCGGTCTCGCGGTGCAGGCGCTGCATCAGCCTGAGCACGCGGCCGTCGGCGAAGAGCGCGCCCGGCACCCATTGGCCGAGCGCCGCGACCCGCATGGTCGGGAAATAAGTCCGTGACCCGCGCTCGTAATCGAGATAGCCGAGGGCGACAAGGCTCTTCAGGATCGCGGCGCCGCTCGACGGCGCGAGGCGGAGCGCATCGCGGATATCCTTCAGCGACAGCGGACGGCGCTCGCGGTCGAAGAGTTCGAGGACCGAGAAGACGCGCCGGACCGATTTGACGTCAGGCATGCCTCGCGCACCAGAATTCGTACATCGTGCCGTAAAGCGTCGGATGGCCTAGCTCGAGCCTGGCAATGGCCTTCAGGTCGCGCTGATGGGGATCGTCCGGATGGGCGGCGCGGTATTCGGCGCGGATCTTGGGTCGGGGAATTTCGAAGTTGAGCAGGGCCAGGCCGAAACGGTCGAGCGCCCGGCCGATGCGGCCGGTGTCGAATGGTTCCTCGTGGCGGTGCATCAGAAGGTCGTGCACGCCGGCCAGGGTGAAGAAATCGCGGCTGCGCATCTCCGGGAAGTTCTCGAGCGCCAGCACCTTGCGCCGGATGTCGCGCAGGAGGTCGTCGCTCATCGGCAGCGCCCGCTCTCCGGCGAACATCCGGCGCAGCGCGGCGATGCGCATGCGCGCGATCTTGCTGTAGACCATGACGTGCAGCACGCCCCGCGGCTTCAGCACGCCGAGCAGCGCGGCCCAGCCGGCTTCCGGATCGGGCAGGTGATGGAGCACGCCGGTGGTGGTGATCACATCGAAGCTGCGGCCGAGTTTCGCGACATCGTGGAGGTCGAGCTTGTGGAATTCGACATCGTGCACGCCGGTCTCGGCGCAGCGCTTCCCGGCATAGCGCAGGCTGGCCTCCGAGATGTCGATGGCGACGATGACGTCGTCGGGGTGGCGTTGGCGCAGGGCCACGACCTGGCGGCCGGTGCCGCAGCCGGCGACCAGGATCGTCGCGCCGCGCTCCGGAATGGCGGCGCGGCCCTCCGGATCGTAGCGGCGGATGCGGGACGCGATGGGCTCGGGACTGTTGCTCGTCAGCCGGCGCCACTGCGGATAGGGCCAGCCTTCGTATTGCTGGGCGACGCTGCGGGTGACCGGATCGGAATACTGCGCCGTGCCGATGGTCTCGCGCGGCGGCAGATAGGCGGCGGCGAAATCGGGATTGGCTGCGAGCAGCGCGCGCTCTTCGTCGTCGAACGGCCAGGCGCCGCCGTTGCGCAGGGCCTGGGTGATGAGTGCCGCGGTGAGTTTTGGGAAATCCGTGCGACGGCCGGACACCAGAAGCCAGCGCCGCAGTGCGGTCAGGGCGCGCTCGGAGGCGATATCTCCGACGGCGTCCTCTTCCAGGAGGGCGATGGCAAGCGCATCGCTCTCGATGCGGCCGGCCATGGCCTCGCTGTCGTTCGGAGTATCGAACAGGTCCGAATTCTCGCGCAGAAAGCGCCAGCCCGCCGGGCTCACATTGGTCGGTTCGATCGCGGGATCGCGCACCAGGCTGAGCAGCAGATCGCGCTGTCCCGCCATCCCCGAGGCGGCACCGTCGACCAGGCAGCGCACCACCGATACCCGGATCTCGTGATTGTCCGGATCGTCTTCGAGGGCGCGCAGGGCCGATGCAAGTGCGTCGTCAATCCGGCCCCTGGACCACAACTGCTTGATCTCTTCGCGTGCGCTCATCCGATCCGGCTCGACATCCCGCCGTCGACGGGCAGGAGCACGCCGGTGATGAATTTCGCTTCGTCGGAGGCGAGGAACAGCGCCGCGTTCGCCGTGTCCCAGGCGCTGCCCATCCGGCCGCCGAGCGGAACGCGGGCGTTGCGCGCCTGGCGCACTTCTTCCTCGTTGCCGCCACGCTCGGTCGCGATGCCGGCGACCGCCATCGGCGTGTCCATCAGGCCGGGCAGGATCGCGTTGCAGCGCACGCCGTGGCGCGCATTCGATTGCGCGACATGGGTGGTGAGCCGGTTCACGCCGGCCTTGGAGACTTCGTAGGCCAGCATGTTGCCGCCCGCGATCGAGGCGAGCGAGGAGATGTTCACGATCGCGCCGCCGCCCGCTTCGCGCATCATCGGCACGACGGCCTTGATGGTCAGCCACATCGCCTTGAGGTTGACCGTCATGATTCGGTCGAAGCTGTCTTCGCTCAATTTGTGCGCCGGGCCGTCGCGGCCGCCGATGCCGACATTGTTCACCAGGATGTCGATGCGGCCGAGATTCGCCATGGCTTCGGCGACGATCGCGTCCGCGGCACCCGGCTTGGCGATGTCGGCGGAGAAGGCGAATGCCGTGCCGCCTTCCTTCGCAACCATCGCCGCCGTCTCTTCGGCACGGGCGCCGTCGCGGTCGACGCATAAAACTTTCGCGCCTTCGCGTACGAAACGAAGCGCAATCGCGCGGCCGTTGCCGATGGTGCTGCCCGGTGTCTGGCCGGCACCGACGACGATGGCGGTCTTGCCTTCGAGCCGCATCGTCAAGCCTTGAGGTCCGGATCGAGCGTCAGCCCGGCGTCGAGCTGCACGCCGAAGGTGTTCAGGAACATCGACACCTGGGTGTACTGCGCCGCGGTGAAGACGACATCCATGCACTGCTTCTGGGTGAAGTGCCCCCCGAGCGCTTTCCACGTCGCATCGGTGATGAACTGGTCGGCGTGGAGTTCGTCGCTGGCTTTGATCAGCGCCACATCGGCTGCGCTCCAGCCGGCGTCTGCGCCTTTCTTGATACGCGCGATCTCGTCGTCGGTGAGGCCTTCGCGCTTGCCGATGGCGACGTGCTGCGTCCACTCATAGCCGGACTTGCACAGGAAGCCGGTGCGCAGGATGACGATCTCGCGCTCGCGCGGCGGCAGGTCGTTGCGGCGCGAGAGGATATAGCCGCCCCACTCGTTGAACCGCGTCAGCGCCTTGGGCGCGTGGGCGAGGGTGCGGAAGATGTTGAGGATGCGCGCACCGAACGGCTTCAGCGCCTCCCTCTGGTCGTCGCTGAGTTCGGCGTCGCTCAAGGGCGCAATGCGGGGTGCGGAAAGTCTCAAGGCGTTTTCTCCGTTTTCTTCATTCAATCAATAAACGTGTCATGGCCCGCCGAAGAGCGGGCCATGACAATTAAGAAGCTGCCTCACACCGCTGCTATGCAACCCGCGCCTCCGGGAAAATTCGCAGGAAGTTCTCGACATAGAACTTCTCGCGCGTCTGCGCCGGCCGTTCGCCGAGCGATGCCTCGAACCGCTTCACCGGATCGCGGCCGCCTTCGATGTGCGGATAATCGCTCGAGAAGAGATAGAGGTCGTCGTTCGACTGGTCGATGAAATTGCCGACCTCTTCGAACACGAAGGGTGTGAACGCCATCTGCTCGCGGATCTGCTGCGAAGGCGGGCGTTTGAAGGCGGCGAGGTTCTGATCGGTGCGGCCCCAATGCTTCGCCACCCAGTCGAGGCGGCGCAGCAGCTCCGGCACCCAGCCGGCGCCGAGCTCCACGCTGGCGCCGCGCAGCTTCGGATGCCGCTCGAACACGCCTTCGACACAGAGGATGGTGATGAAGGTCTCCGGCCCCTGATGCAGCAGCGCGACATCCTTGGTACGGAGATTTTCGCCACCGCCGAGCCAGTCCTTCGTCGGCGGCTTGCCGTTGTTGGTCCAGGCCTTGGAGAGCTGCAGCGGCGCGCCGCCGACATGGAGCAGGAAGGGCAGCCCGGCTTCGGCGAGCTTCGCCCAGAATGGCTCCAGTGAGATATGCGCGGGCGACATGTCGACCGGCGAACGGTGCGGCACCCACACCGCCTTGAGATTGCTCTTCAGCACCCAGTCGAGCTCGGCGAGCGCATGCTCGGCGCTGTCGAGCGGGATGATTGCCGCGCCCATCAGGCGGTCGTCGCCGGCGCAGAATTCGCTCATATGCCGGTTGTGCGCCCGCGCGCAGCCATAGCGCAGCGTGGGATCGAGCTTCGAACTCGGCGAGAAGGGCTTGGCCACGCTGTGGGTCGCGAAGACGAGCTGCTTCCTGAAGCCGAGCAGGTCCATCGCCTTGCGCCGGTCGTCGCCGTCGAAGGCGCCGAGCGCCTGGATCTCCTTCGACTTCTCGATCAGCCGGTCGCCGAGGGCGATCTGCTCGGCGATGTGGGCATCGGAGTGCCGGCCGCCCTGACCCATGATCACGGCGACCTCCTCGTCGGTGACGATGGAGGCGGAATAGCTGACTTCGGGAACCTGGTCGCGGATGCCGGGATCGGCGTATTTCTTCAGGAAATCCGGCAGCTCCATGATGTGGCTGTCGGCGTCGTACATGGCGCGTTGCGCATAGGTCATTTTATGTCCTCCCGGTCCGATCCTAGCACCGAAAGCCCGGCCGCCCGCAAAACCCGCCGCGGGCAAAGTGGCGGAAACTTGGCCGCGGCAATGACGCGAGCGTGATGGGGGGCGGGGTGTATCCGGCCGAAGAAGTGCTAGCATCGCTCTCTGGGTTCGTTCCTGGGGAGGAACGCATGTCGCATTCGATTTCACGACGCGGACTGATCGGGCCGGGCGCCGCCGCGCTGGCGCTTTCACCGGGCCTGGCCCGCGCCACCACGCTGGACTCGCTGCTGGGCGGCGATCATCTCCCGCCGCCGGTCAACAAGCCGCTGCCGAAGCCTGCCACACCACCAGCGGAGAATATCCAGGGTGTGGCCGATGCCGAAAACCGCCTGACGGTCGAGACCTGGCTGAACGGCAAGGGCCCGTTCCGCTTCATCGTCGATACCGGCGCCGACCGCAGCTGCATCGCGCAGGAAGTCGCCGCATCGCTCGGCCTCGTGCCGGATGAAAGCGTGATCGTGCAGGGCATCGCGCGCGCCGTTCCGGCGCAATCGGTGCAGATCGACTCGATCCGCATGGGGCGCTCGGCGGTCACCGATCTTCCGGTGCCGCTGCTGCCGCGCGCCTGGCTTGGGGCCGACGGTTATCTCGGTCTCGACGTGATCGACAACAAGGCCGTGACCTTCGACTTCGAGAACCAGCGGCTGACGATCCAGGACTCCGGCGGCGATGCGCGTTGGGTTCCGGTCGCCGATCAGGCGCTGGTGCGTGTCAACGGTTCGAACGGGCGCCTGACTGCAGTGAACAGCTCGGTCGACGGTGTGCACGCCTATGCCTTCATCGACACCGGCGCCGAGATCACCATCGGCAATACCCGCCTGTTCGCCGAGCTGGCGAAGCAGGGCGCCAAGTATATGAGCGACGACGTCATCCAGCTCCTGGGCGTGACCGGCGGGGCCGCGGAGGGCCGCATCGCCCAGGTCGAGCGCATCCGGGTCGGCAGTGTCGCCTTCGTGCACAGTGCGCTCGTGATCTCCGACCTGTCGGTGTTCGATGTCTGGGGCCTGGCGCACAAACCGGCGCTGTTCATCGGGATGAATTTCCTGCGCACCACGGCGCAGTTCACCATCGACTACGGCCGCAAGGAATTACGCTTCAAGTTCGCGTCGAACCTTCGCTTGGCGCGCGCCTGACGTCACCCTTGCCATCGCGCCCCGCGCGATGTTCGATGCGGCGCCTCGCAAGCGGCGGGGCATTCGTATTTGAGGAACTGCGTCGATGCGTCTGGCAGGCAAGGCCGTTTTCGTCACTGCGGCCGGGGCCGGCATCGGCCGCGCCTCCGCGCTCGCTTTCGCTAGGGAAGGGGCCGAGGTCCTCGCCACCGACATCGACGCGGCGGCGCTGAAATCGCTTGAAGCACCCAACATCCGTACGGCCCAGCTCGACGTGCGCGACGAGGCGGCGATCGCCCGCGTGTTTGCCGGTCGTTGCGACGTGCTCTTCAACTGCGCCGGCATCGTGCCCAACGGCACGGTGATGGATGCGCCGGCGGGCGATTTCGCCTCGGCCTTCGATCTCAACGTGCTGTCCATGGTGCGGACGATCCGTACCGTCGTGCCCGGCATGCTCGAACGGGGCGGCGGCGCCATCATCAACATGGCGTCGGTCGCCTCGAGCATCACCGGTGCGCCGAACCGCAGCGTCTACGGCACGACCAAGGCGGCGGTCATCGGCCTGACCAAATCTGTCGCCGCCGACTATGTCGCGCGCGGCATACGCTGCAACGCGATCTGTCCGGGCACGGTCGACACGCCGTCGCTGCGCGGCCGGCTCGCCGCCGCGCCCGATCCGGAAGAAGCGCTCAAGAGCTTCATCGCGCGCCAGCCGATGGGCCGCTTCGGCAAGGCGGAAGAGATCGCCGCCGCCGCGGTCTATCTCGCGAGCGACGAGACCGGGTTCATCACCGGGCAGACTCTGGTGATCGACGGCGGATGGACGATGTGACGGTCGCGCGTGTCGCATCCTGCGCCTGCGGCAAGGTTCGCATTCGCGCGACGGGCAAGCCGCTGGCGAGCGCGGTGTGCTACTGCAGCGATTGCCAGGCGGGTGGGCGCCAGCTCGAAGACGCCGGCGCGCATGCCGACTTCCGCGATGCATGGGGCGGCAGTCCCTATATGACCTACCGCAACGATAGGCTCGAATATCTCGCGGGCGAGGACCTGCTCACGGGATACAAGCTGGGCGACGGTGCGCCGACGACGCGCTATGTCTCAAGTTGCTGCCATTCGGCGGTGGTGCTGCGCTTCGGGCCGGGCTGGTGGAGTTCGCTCTATCGCGTGCGCTTCGGCGACGATGCCGCGCCGCTCGAATTCCGGACCCAGACGGCGAACATTCCCGACGCATCGGTCCTGCCGCGCGACGTGCCGGTCTATCGCAGCTTCGGGCCAAAGCTGTTCGTGCGGTTGATCGCGTCGGGGCTCGGGACGCTTTTCGCGCGCCTTGGCTGAGTACGTCGCGGCCGGACTTGTTCCGGCCATCCATGAACACCCATGCTTGCATTCACCGAGCTTGCTCGATGACGCACCGTTCTTCCATTCTTCGAATTCCGTGATCATGGATCCCCGGCACAAGGCCGGGGATGACGGGATAGTCGTCGGAGAAGCTAAGGCCCCGCGATCACATCGCGCTTCAGATCCGGAAACACCTTGCCGACCTTGCCGAGCAGGTACTCGCCATAAGTGCCGGAGAATTCGTGCACGCTGGCGCCGTCCCAGCGCGTCGCGCGATCGTCCTGCGCTTTCGCATGCGCCGGCAGCGGCACGATGCGCGCCGCGAAGCCGGGATCGAAGAAGAACGGAAAGCTGAGGCGCTCGCGCCCGCTCAGGTTTCGCGCGCGGTGCGGCGTCGAGCGGTAAAGCCCGCCGGTCAGCCGGTCGAGCATGTCGCCGATGTTGCAGACGAGCGTGCCGGGGATCGGCGGCGCTTCGATCCAGCCGTTCGGCGAACGCACCTGGAGCCCGCCGCAATCGTCCTGTGCCAGCAGGGTGAGCAAGCCGTAATCGGTGTGTTCGCCCACGCCCCAGCTGTCCGTACCCGGAATATCCGGCGGATAGTGGAAGATGCGGAACAGGATCGTCGGATCGGCGGTGTAATGCGCGCGGAAATATTCCGCCTCCAGCCCGAGGCTGAGCGCGATGCCTTCGAGGATCGCCTGCGCGGCGCGCGCGTTCGCCGTCAGATAAGAGAGGACCGCCTCGCGCAGCCCCGCGGGCCGCTCCGGCCAGAGGTTGGCGCCATGCATCGGCCAGCCGGCCTTCACCCGCGCGTCGCCGGATCCGAGATCCTCGCCGAAATAGACCCCTTCCTTGCGGTCCGGCTTCCCCGAGGTCAGTTCGCCGCCGACCGGAAAGAAGCCGCGCCACGCGGCGCCCGCTCTCGCCATGGCGATGCGATGCTTTTCGTCTTCAGGCAGCGCGAAGAATTCCCGCGCCAGTGCATCGAGCCGCGACGAGTCCACGCCATGGCCGCTGGCGTAGAAGAAACCATTGTCACGGCACGCCGCGCCGATCGCATCGGCGGTGCGTTGCCGCGCTGCGGCATCGGTTCCGAAGAGGGACGCTACGTCAATTACAGGCAGGCTCATGCGCGGAGTTTGCCGTATCTGCGGCGCATCGTGCTAGCCTCCCTGCAAGAGGAAACGCATGAAACACTACGATCTCATCGTCATCGGTGGCGGTATCGGCGGCAGCGCGCTCGCCGCGGTGATGGCCGGGGCCGGCAAGTCGGTGCTTCTGCTCGAACATTCGACGCAATACGAAGACCGCGTGCGCGGCGAATGGATTGCGCCCTGGGGCGTCGCTGAGACACGGCGCATCGGGCTCTACGATCTGTTGATCGGCGCGGGAGGCCATCACCTCGCGCGGCATGTCAGCTACGACGAGAGCCGCTCGCCCGAGGAATCCGACGCCCGCACGCTGCCGCTGTCGATCTTCGCCGCCGATGTGCCGGGGCCGCTCTGCATCGGCCATCCGCATCACTGCCAGACGCTGTTCGACGAAGCGAAGCGCCGCGGCGCCGAGGCGCTGCGCGGCGTAAAGGTCACGCGCATCGTGGCGGGCGCGAAGCCATCCGTCGCCTACACGCATGACGGCGCTGAACGGGAAGCCGGCGCCACGCTCATCATCGGTGCCGACGGCCGCATGTCTGCTGCGCGCGACGCCGCCGGCATCAAGCTCCATCAGGACAAGCCGCATCACTGGTTCGCGGGCTTGCTCGTCGATGGCGCGGACGGCTGGGCCGACGATCTGCAGGCCATCGGCACCGAAGGCGATTTCGGTTTCCTTGCCTTTCCGCAGGGCAAGGGCCGCGTACGCGTCTATGGCGGCTATGCGCTCGACCAGCGCGGCCGCTTCGCCGGCGAAGATGGCGCGCGCAAGTTCCTCGAGGCGTTCCGCATGACCTCGGCGCCGAACAATGTGCATCTCGCGGGCGCGACGCCGGCCGGGCCGCTGTTCAGCTATTTCAACAACGACAGCTGGACCGATGTGCCCTACGCCGAAGGCATCGTGCTCGTCGGCGACGCCGCCGGCTGGAACGACCCGATCAGCGGGCTCGGCCTTTCGATCACCTATCGCGATGTGCGCATCGTGACGGAGATTTTGAAGGCCTCGTCCGACTGGTCGCCGAAAGCCTTCGCACCCTATGCCGAGGAGCGGGCCGAGCGCATGCGCCGGCTGCGCTTCGCCGCGATGCTGCAAGCCGGTCTCGACATGGAATTCGGCGACGCCGCGCGCGAACGGCGAAGGCGCTATCACGAAGCCTCTGCCGCCGATCCGACACTCGGCCTCCACGGCTTCGCGATCATGGGCGGTCCGGAGAACGCGCCGCCGGACATATTCACCGAAGCGCATCGAATTCGGGTGCTCGGCGCGTAGGGAGATTCCATGAACCTCGAAAAATTCAATGCCGATTGGCTGAAGGCGTGGACCGACAAGGATGTGCCGCGGCTGCTCGCCTTCTATGCCGAGGATGCCGAATACAAAGACCCGCAGACCGCCGCCGGCATCAAGGGGCACGATGCGCTCCGCGCCTATCTCACCGGGCTCTTCGGCGCGACGCCGCCGATGACCTACACGCCGGAAGAGATCTGGTCGACGCATAACGGCTTCTGCGGCCGCTGGTACTGCACCATCGGCGCCCATGGCGAGGGCGGCAGGATGCGCGGCTTCGATCTCGTCGTCCTGAAGGACGGCAAGATCGCGCTCAACGAAGTCTATGTCCATCAATTGCCGGCTTAGATGGTTGAGCTCCTTTCTATCCAGACAAACAACTGTCATGGCCCGCGAAAGCGGGCCATGACAAAGAAGGTAAAGCGCGGAAGCGCAAACCCATGACCATTTCCATTCTCCGCCCAGCCGCGATCACGCCGGAATGGCTCACGGCGGTGCTGAGATCGGCCGGCGTCGATGCCGAGGTCGGCGGCTTCGCGATGAAGAATGTCGGCACCGGGCAGATCGGCGAAAGCGTCCGCTTTACGCTCGACTACACCCGCGCCGCGCCGGGAGCACCGGCCTCGCTGGTCGGAAAATTCCCGTCACCGCAGGACGACAGCCGCAACACCGGCATCGCGCTCGGCAACTACATCCGCGAAGTGAACTTCTACAAGCACCTCGCGCCGACGGCGCTGATCTCGACGCCGAAAGTCTGGTTCACGGAGGTCGATCCGGAGACCAGCGAATTCGTCCTGATGATGGAAGACCTGTCGCCGGCGGAGCAGGGCGACCAGCTCAAGGGCTGCACGCTGGACCAGGCGCGGCTCGCGGTGCGCGAAGCGGCGAACCTGCACGCCTCGCATTGGGGCGACGCCGCGATCGAGGATCTCGCCTGGGTCAGCGGCACGCGTGCCGCCGGCCAGCGCGGCTCGGCCGACCCGAATGCGATCCGCAATCTGTGGCAGATGTTCTGCGCCCGCTACGACGCGCGCCTCAGCGACGATGCGCGGCGCGTCGGCAATGCGCTGATCGACAACTTCGACACCTACAATGCGTACTACAAGGGCCCGAAATCGCTGGTCCATATCGACTACCGGCCGGACAACATGATGTTCGCGAGCGCGAAGGGCGGGCGGCCGTTCACGATGCTCGACTGGCAGTCGCTCGCCTTCGGTCCCGGCGTCACCGACGTGACCTATTTCATCGCCGGCGCGCTGCCGCGCGATCAGCGCCGCGCGGTCGAGACCGAACTCGTCCGCGAATATCATGAGCGACTGAAGGAACTCGGCGTTCGGGACTACGATTTTGACACGCTCTGGCGCGACTATCGCAGCCGTGCCTTCGCGCTGTTCACGGTGGCATTTTATGCATCGGTGCTTGTGCAGCAGACCGCGCGCGGCGACGACATGTTCATGGCGATGATCAAGAGCGCTACCGATCAGATCCTCGATCTCGACGCCCTCGATTTCCTGCGCTGACTTGACTTTTCTTCCTCCGCGAAGCGGGAAACCGTCGCGCAGCGATGGTGGAGGGGGCATGTCCCAAACGCAGTCCCCAAGTGATATGATATCCACCATATAATCTCCAACCACGGAGACCCCACATGACCAAACTCGCCGTCATCACCGGAGTCGGCCCCGGTACCGGTGCCGCCATGGCCCGTCGCTTCGCCGCTGGCGGCTACCGGATTGCCATGCTGGCCCGCAATGCCGACCGGCTCGCGGGGCTTGAGAGGGAGATCGAGGGCACGAAGGCCTATCCCTGCGACGTCTCCGATCCGAAGCAGGTCGAAACCACGGCCGCAGCCATCGCCCGTGATCTCGGCGAGGCATCGGTCGTGATCCACAACGCCGTCGGCGGCGCCTTCGGCACGTTTCTCGACATCGATCCGGAGGTGCTCAACCGCAATTTCCAGGTCAATGCGATGGGCCTGCTCTATCTCGCGCGCGCCTTCGTGCCCGGCATGATCGCGCGCGGGCAGGGCGCTCTGATCGCGACCGGCAACACCTCGGCGCAGCGCGGCCGCGCCGGGTTCGCGGGCTTCGCGCCGACCAAGGCGGCGCAGCGCATCCTCGCCGAGTCGATCGCACGCGACGCAGGGCCGAAGGGCGTCCACGTCGCCTATGTCGTGATCGACGCGGTGATCGATCTGCCCTGGACCCGCGAGCGCTTCAAGGACAAGCCGGACGCCTTCTTCATCAAGCCCGGCGCCATCGCCGACGAGATCTTCCATCTCGCCCATCAGGACAAAAGCGCCTGGAGCTTCAACGTCGAGATCAGGCCTTACGGCGAGGTGTGGTGATCGGCCTCGCGAAGCGCGGAAGTTTGACCCCGATCAACCGCTGGCCAGAATACGCCGGTCAGACTGCCGTGATGTCCAACTCCAAATCCCTGGCCGGATTGATCGGCCCGACGCTGCTCGCCGTGACATCGTCCGAGACCATCAACCTGCGCATCTGGGAGGGAGCGCCGGCAACGCTGGTCTATCTCAATGGTTGCCTGCTGTTTGTCGCCGGGCTGGCCATCCTGCGGGCGCACAACGTCTGGACCTGGCGCTGGCCGGTGCTGATCACGATCGTCGGCTGGCTCGCGCTCGCCGCTGGGCTCTATCGCACTTTCCTGCCGACTGCGCTGCAGGGCGGCTCGAACCTCGGCACCTATGCCCTGATCGGCACGCTCTTCATCATCGGCGCCATTCTGACGGCGATGTCGCTGCGCGCGCGCTGACGCTCAAAACCCGTGAAACGTCGCGAAGCTGTCCAGCGGCTCGCGTTCCGCCACCAGCGTGTTCACCGGATGGCTGTCGTCGGCATAGCCGAGCGAGATGCCGGCGATGATGAACTCGTCCTCCGGCACGTTCAGCACGCGGCGCGTCACGCTCCAGTAGTTGTTCCAGGCGCCCTGGGCGCAGGTGTCGAGACCGTGCGCCTTCGCCGCCAGCATGAAGCTCTGCATGAACATGCCGATATCGACATAGCTCATGCGGTCGAGATCCTTGTCGACGGTGAAGATGAGGCCGACCGGCGCGTCGAAGAATTTGTAGTTCCGGCCCCATTGCGCCCAGTTCGCCGCCTGGTCGCCCTTCGGGATGCCGATCAGCGAATACATGTCCTTGCCGAGCTTGCGCATGCGGGTTTGGTAGGGCTCCTTGCGCTTGCCCATGCGCGGGAATTCCGCGCCCGTGTCCGGCGGGTTGGTCTCGCGATGCGCCAGGACTTCTTCCTCCAGCCGCCGCCGCACATCGCCGGCGACGATATGCACCTTCCAGGGCTGGATGTTCGTGCCCGAAGGCGAGCGGCTGGCGAGCCGCAACAGCTCTTCCACCGTTTCGCGTGAAACCGGCTTGTCGGCGAAGGCGCGCACGGATTTGCGCGCGTGCAAGACATCGATGAAGTTCACGTTATTCCGCCGCCTGCCGTTCCGGTGCGCCGCCGAGATCGTAGTCGTTCGGGTCCGGCACCCGCGTCGCGTTCCAGTAATCCACCAGCGGCCAGGGCCAGTTCTGCGACACGCGGCCCTTGGCGTTCTTGTACCAGCTCGTCACCTGCGGCGCGCCCCACGCCATCTGGCTGTTCAGGGCATCGACCTTGTCGTTGAACACGTCGTGCACGGCCTTCTTCACCTCGATCGCGCTGGCGTTGGACTTCAGCAGCAGCTCGATCAGCCCCTGGATGTAGCGGATCTCGCATTCCGAGAAGAAGATAATCGAGCCGTTGACCACGATGTTGGTGTTCGGGCCGTACATGATGAACAGGTTGGGGAAGTTCGGCACCGTGATGCCGAGATAGGCACGGGCATCGCCGTTCCACTGCTCGTGCAGGTCGACGCCGCCCTTGCCCTTGAATTTCATCGGCTCGAGGAACTGGCTCGCGGTGAAGCCGGTGCCATAGATGATGACATCGACGTCGAAGCTCCGGCCGTCCTTGGTCTTCAGGCCGGTCGGCGTGATCTCGGCGATGCCGTCTGTGACGGTTTCGACATTCGGCCGCTTCAGGGCCGCAAGCCACACGCCGTTATCGCGCACGCTGCGCTTGCCGCCGGGCGGATAGCTCGGCACCGCGGCCTTCTGGAGATCGGGCCGGCCTTCGAGCTGGCTGATCGTGTATTGCGACAGCATCTCGCGGAGCATGTCGTTCTGCGCCCCGACGCTGTCCTTGCGCGACGTCCAGTCGGGATCGGATTTGACGAACTCGTAGATGCCGTCGGTCAGCATCCACCACAGCCAGAAGCGGTACCACTTGTCATAGGTCGGGACGTGCTTGAGCAGCCACTTTTTCCCCTCCGATACCTTGTCGTGATAGTTCGGCGTCGGCCCGAGCCAGGGCGCGTTGCGCTGAAACACCGTCAGGTGTCCGACCACAGGCGCGATCTCGGGCACGAACTGGAAGGCGCTCGCCCCCGTCCCGATCACCGCGACGCGCTTGCCTTTCAGGTCGACCGAATGATCCCAGGTCGCCGAGTGGAAGGATTGGCCCTTGAAGCTCTCGATGCCCTTGATGTCCGGCAGGCGCGGACGGCTGAGCTGGCCGACGGCGGTGATGACGACGTTGGAGACGAGGGTCTCTTCCTTGCCGTCCTTGCCCTTCACACGCGTCTTCCACAGGCCATGCGCCTCGTCATAGACGCTCTCGATCACCTCGGTATTGAAGCGGATGTTGGGGCGGAGCGCGTATTTGTCCGCGACGCCCTGGAAGTATTTCCACAAGAGCGGCTGGGTCGAGAAGTGATAGGGCCAGTCGTGGTTCGGCTCGAAGGAATAGGAATAGAGGTGGTTCGGATTGTCGACGCGGCAGCCGGGATAGGCGTTGACCATCCAGGTCCCGCCGACATCGGCGTTCTTCTCGATCACGGTATAGGCGATGCCCGCCTGCTTCATGCGGATCGCCGCCAAGAGGCCCGACATCCCGGCACCGACGATCAGCACCTTGAAGTCGTGCTTGAGATTGGCCGGCACTTCGTCGAGGCCGTGGACGGCCTTCAGATCCTTGCCTTCGAGCGCGAGCTCTTCTTCGAGGAAGGGGATGTAGCGTTCCGGGATTTCGGCGCCGGCGACGAAGCTCATGATCTTGTGCACGGTGTCGCTGGAGAGCGGCACCGGCTTGATCTTTCCGTCGCGCAGGCCCTTCAGCGCGGCCAGCGCCCGCGCCTTGGTCGCGGCCCGCTGCTCGTCGGTCAGGCCGCCCTGGCCGTCGCCGAAGAAGTCATAGACCGGCTTGATGTCGCCGGAGATCAGCCCGGCATCGCCGGTGATGTGCACCAGCGCGGCGATCAGGCTCGGCAGATGCGCCTCTTCGATGGCGGCCTTCAAGGCGTCGTCGGTTTCGCGGATCGCGGACATGGCTCACTCCCGGATGTTCTTTGGGAGAGCTTAGGGAGATTTCGCAGCCATAAAAAGAACGTCATGGCCGGGCCTGTCCCGGCCATCCAAGATCACCCATGCATCAAGTTGATCATGGATCCCCGGCACGAGGCCGGGGATGACGGAAGAGCAGGGGGCAACGACAATTCCCCTACGTCAGTTCGCCCACCAGATCACTTCCTCGCCGGGCTTGGCCGGATAGGAGAGCGGCCGGTCGACTGCCTGCGGTCCTAAGAGCAAAGAGGGCCAGAGCGGTTTCGCCTGTTCCGCACTCTGACGCCGGAGTTCCTTCAGCAACATTGCGGTCTGTGCCGGATTGGCCGAAGCCAGATTCACCTTTTCGGTCGGATCGTTCTTCAGGTTGAAGAGCCAGACCTTGTGGAACGGCTTGTCCATCACCTGGATCTTCCAGTCGCCTTCCAGCAGCGTGGCGTAGGGGCCCGAGCGGAAGAACAGCGACTTGTGCGGCGCGTCGGCGTCCTTGCCGGTGAGATAGGGCAGCAGGTTCACGCCGTCGATCTTGCGATCCGTCGGCAGCGCCGCGCCCGCCGCGGCCGCCGTGGTCGAGAAGATGTCGACATGGCCGACCGGCTTGTCATAGGTCGCGCCCGCCGGGATCGTGCCCGGCCATTTCATGAAGAACGGCACATGAATGCCGCCTTCGAAGAAGGTCGCCTTCCAGCCGCGATAGGGTTTGTTGATCTCCGGCAGGCCGATGTAATAGGCGCCGCCATTGTCGCTGGTGAAGATCACCAGCGTGTTCTGGTCGAGGCCGTCGGCCTTCAGTTCGTCCAGCACGCGGCCGACATTGCGCTCGAGCGACTTCACCATTGCCGCATACACCCGGAGACGGTGATCCTTGATCATCGGCAGGGAGTCGTAGTCGCTCTTCAGCGCCTGCAGCGGCGTGTGCACGGCGTTGAAGGCGAGATACATGAAGAACGGCCGGTTGCGGTTGGCGTGGATCGCCTTCACCGCTTCCTTGCCGAGATAGTCGGTCATGTACTCCGACGGCTCGAAATGCTGGCCGCCATTGTTCTCGACGCTGAAGGTCAGGTTGGCCCAGAGGAACTTGTCGATCGGATCGAAATCCTGGCGCGACTCCTCGATGTTCGGATCGCCGGTGTTGGCATAGAGCGAGGCGCCGGCGAGGAAACTCAGTGTCTCGTCGAAGCCCTTGGCTTCCGGCCGCGTGTCCGGCGTGCCGCCGAGATGCCACTTGCCGAGGAAGAGGGTGTGATAGCCCGCCCTCTTCATCAGTGTGCCGATCATGATCTCGCGCGGCGGCACTGTCAGTGTGTTGGCGTCGATCGGATATTTGTCCTCGTCGGCCGCGTCATAGATGCCGTGACTGCCGTCGGGATAGACATAGGTGGCGACCAGCTTCTCGAACTGCTGCGGTGTCGGCGTGAACTCGAAGCCCATGCGCGTGGCATAGCGGCCGGTCATGATCGCCGCGCGCGAGGGGGCGCAGGTCGCATTGCCAGCATAGCCGTTGCGGAAGATCGTGCCGTCGCGCGCGATGGAGTTGATCCGCGGCGTCGGCACCACGCCGCCGGCGACACCGCCGCCGTTGAACGACAGATCGTTGAAGCCGAGATCGTCGGCGAGGATGAAGACCACGTTGGGCTTGCGCGGACCGGCGAGTGCCGTCGCCGGCCCTGCCGCCCAGGTCACCGGATGGTTCGGCAGCACCGGATCCTTGATCCGGCCGATGATGCCGGGGATGTAGTACCAGTAGTTCTGGAACGCGACGTAACCCGCGAGCGCCACAACCGCGACCGCGCCGAGCGCGATCCACCGCTTCCTGATGGCCATGCTTTCCCCCTCGTTATGGCGGGGTTTCTAGCATGGTCAGACCAGAAAGTGAATTGCTATTCCGGTTCCGGAACACCCACCTCTGGGAGATAAGATTATGAGATCAGGAATTGCCGCTCGGCGTCGTCCTGCAGCGCCTTCACGCCGCTGCGGATCGTGTAGGCGCCGTCGGGCGCGTATTGCAGGATATAGGCCTTGCGCACCGAGCCCTTCACGAGATTCGGTCCGGTACGATGCGGCGCGAGCGAGGAGAAGGCGATCACATCGCCCGCCTTGCCCGGCACGCAGACCGCGTCGGGCGCGTCTTCCATGCATTTGAGCCCAATCGAGGTCAGCCAATGCTCCAGCGTGCCGCCCTTGTGCACGCCCGGCGCGATCCACGGGCAGCCGTTGTTCTCGTCGACATCGACCAGCGGAATCCACAGCGTGAGGTACTGCTGCGGCTCGATGAAGGTGTAGCCGTTGTCCTGGTGCCAGGGGAATTCCTGCGCCTTGCCCGTCTTCTTGTAGACCGACTGATCCCAGTAGAGCCGCACCTTGCCGCCGATCAGGTCGTGGCAGATCGCGCGGATCTTCGGATGTGCCGCGAAGCGCTTCAGCACATCGGACTTCTTCACGATATGCGTGGTGAAGGTGATGACATCGGCTTCCGAGATCGAGATGCGTCCGCCCTGCGAGCGCAGGAAGTCCTCGCTCTCGGCTTCGAGCGGATCGATCGCCGTCGTCACTGCCGCGATCTCTTCCGGCGAGAACACATTCTCGATCTTCACGAAGCCTTCTGCGTCGAACTGGCGGTATTGTGCCTCGGTCAGCGCTTGCAGATTTTCCGGCTCCGGCATGTGCCATTCGAAACCGACATTGAGCGGATGGATCTTGGGCTCGCGTTTCTTGAGGCTCGTGGACATGGCACACCGGATTTGTTCTGTTCGTCAGCATAGAAAACGGGGTCAGGAAGCGCCATGGCGAAGTTGGGCCGTCTCGACATGAAAGGCCGCTGGTTCGTGGATGAGGCGGGGCGCCGCGTCATCCTGCGCGGCGTCAATCTCGGCGGCGACTGCAAGGTCCCATTCCCGGATGGCGGCACGCAGCACCCGTCCGATTTCTCCAACCACCGCGCCATCTCCTTCGTCGGCCGCCCGTTTCCGCTCGCCGAAGCGGACGAGCATTTCGCGCGCCTGCGCCATTGGGGCTTCAACTGCCTGCGCCTTCTCACCACCTGGGAAGCGGTCGAACACGCCGGACCCGGCCAGTACGACACCGAATATCTCGACTACTTCGCAACGATCTGCGCCAAGGCCGCGGAGTATGGCTTCTACATCTTCATCGATTTTCATCAGGACGTCTGGAGCCGTATGACCGGCGGCGACGGTGCCCCGGGCTGGACCTTCGAAGCGGTCGGCCTCGACTTCACGAAATTCCACGCCGCCGGCGCCGCGCATGTGATGCAATACAAATACGACTACGCAAAAGGCGGCCGCCAGGACGCCTATCCCACGATGACCTGGTCCTCGAACTATCGCCTCCCGGCCAACGGCATCATGTGGACGCTGTTCTTCGCCGGCCGCGACATGACGCCGGACTTCCTCATCGACGGCGTGAACGTCCAGGACTATCTGCAGGGCCATTACATCGGCGCGATGCGGTCCGTCGCCGAACGGGTGAAGGACCTCCCGCATGTCATCGGCTTCGACACGCTGAACGAGCCCGGCGAAGGCTGGATCGGCGAGAAGCTCAGCCATGGCGAAGGCGAAGACAGCACCGGCATGGCCGCGATTATGCCCGGCCTCGCCATCAGTCCGCTCGATGCGCTGCTCATCGCACGCGGCACGCCGCGCGACATCCCCGTCCGCGCCCTCGACAGCGAAACCTTCACCGTGAAAGAGATCGGCAAGGAGCGTCTCAACCCCAACGCCATCTCGATCTGGATGCGCCCCTGTCCCTTCGAACAGGCCGGCGCCTATGCCGCCGATGGCAGCGTGCGCGATCCGCAGTATTTCTCACATCGCGGCGGCCGCAAGCTTTCCATCGAAGCCGACTACATGAATCCGTTCTTCCACCGCGTCGCGGACGCGATCCGCGAAATCCGCGCCGACTGGCTCGTCTTCGCTGAGGTCAGTCCGTTCCGCGCTTTCGCCGGCGAAGGCTTCGCGCCCGGCGCGCCCGAGCGCACGGTCAACGCCAGCCACTGGTACGACATCCGCACGCTTGCCACGAAGCGCTTCGCTCCGCGCGAGCTCAAGGACAATCTCGATGACGCAGCCGGGCAGGGCGCCGTCGCCGAACAATACACCGCCCAGCTCGCGCACATCGCCCGCCTCGCCGATACGCTGAGCTCCGACGGCGCGCCGACGCTGATCGGTGAATTCGGCATCCCCTACGATCTCGACGATGGCGCCGCCTATGCCGAATGGGCGCAGGGCGACCGCTCGTCGGCCCCGTGGAAGCGCCACGAGCTCGCGCTCGGCCTGATGTACGATGCGATGGACAAGCTGCTCATCTCGTCGACCCAGTGGAATTACACCGCCGCCAACCACAACGATGCCGCCACCGGCGACAACTGGAACCAGGAAGACCTCTCGATCTATTCCGCCGACCAGAGCACCGGCCCCAACGACCCCAGCTCCGGCGGCCGCGCCGTCAAAGGTTTCTCGCGCCCCTTCGCCCGTCACATTCAGGGCGAGCCGAAGCGCATGTCCTTCGACCGCCGCACGGCGGAGTTCACGCTCGTCTTCGACGCCGACCCGAAGCTCCGCGCCCCGACCGAGATCTTCGTCCCCCTCATCCATTATCCCGGCGGCGCCAAGGTCGACTGCCCCGACACTTGCCACGCCGAATGGATCACCGAAACGCTGTTGCATATCCGCGCGAAAACGCCGGGTCCGAAGATGGTGGTGGTGACGCGGTTGTAAGGATCGCTCATACAATGACCCTCACCCTGAGCTTGTCGAAGGGCGAGGGCTTCGTAGCGACAGCGTGCGAAGGCCAGGAGAGCGACAGCGAACCTGGCGGCGCGAACGGTGCAGGACTGCCATCCTTCGGCAAGCTCAGGATGAGGTTCGGTGGTGGATTTATCGACATGACCTGGCAAATCTGGACAGCCTTCTTCGCCGTCGAGTTCGTGCTCTGCCTCACGCCCGGCCCGGCCGTACTGCTCGTGCTCAGCCAGGCGCTGACGCGCGGCGCGGGCAGGGCGGTTTATTCCATCTTGGGCATCCTCGCTGCCAACACGGTCTATTTCATCCTCTCCGCCACCGGCGTCGCCGCGATCCTGCTTGCCTCCTACAATCTCTTCTTCGCGATTAAGTGGATCGGCGCCGCCTATCTTGTCTGGCTCGGCATCTCCGCCTTTCTCGGCAAGTCCAAGTCGCTCTCCATCCGCGCCGCCGACGCCACGCCGGCCTCCGGCCGCCGCCTGTTCCTGAACGGCTTCATCCTGCAGATGTCGAACCCGAAAGTGATCGTGTTTTTCACCGCGCTGCTGCCGCAGTTCTTCAACCCGCACGCGCCCATCGCGCCGCAGGTCGCGATCCTCGCCGTCACCTCGGTCGTGATCGAGTTCGGCGTGCAGTTCGCCTATGCCGCGCTTGCCGGACGCGCCGCCCATCTCGCTGCCGAACCGCGCTTCGCCCGCATCACCGACCGCGTCGCCGGCTCGCTCCTGATCGGCGCGGGCGTCGGCCTCGCCGCGATCCGTCGCTAGCGCGCGGAACGCTGCTTGCGACGGGCGGAAGCCAGTTGCTCGTCACGCCGATGAAGCGGTCGTGAAGCACCATTCAAAAAAATCATCGTCATCCCCGGGCTTGTCCCGGGGATCCATGATCTCGATGCAGCAGGAAGATCAAGACTGTGCGTCACCGAGCAAGCTCGGTGAATGCAGACTTGGGTGATCATGGATGGCCGGAACAAATCCGGCCATGACGGTTGAGAGAGGGGTGCTGTTAAGCCCCCCGCGCCCAGGTCACGCCGCCGTCGACGATCACCGTCGAGCCGACGACATAGTCGCCCGCGCGCGACGCCAGATAGATAGCGGCGCCGGCCATATCCTCCGCCGTGCCGATGCGGCGGGCAGGAATTCCGCGGCTCACCGTGTCGCCGTGGTCGCGCGCATCGCGATTCATGTCGGAAGCAAACGCGCCCGGCGCGATTGCGGTCACCGCGATGTTGTCCTTGATCAGCCGCATCGCCATGCGCTTGGTCAGGTGGATCAGCCCCGACTTCGAGGCGGCATAGGAATAGGTCTCCTGCATGTTCACCGACACGCCGTCGATCGACGCGATGTTGATGACCTTGGCGAGGCGCTCTTTCGACCCCGCGGCTTTCAGCGCGCCGTGCAGCGCCTGGGTCAGGAAGAACGGCGTCTTGACGTTGAGGTCCATGACCTTGTCCCAGCCGCTCTCGGGGAATTCGTCGAAATCCGCACCCCAGGCGGCGCCGGCATTGTTGACCAGGATGTCGAGCGTCTTCTCGTGCTTGAGATAGGCATCGGCCATCGCCTTGGCGCCGTCCGCGCCCGAGGCGTTGCTGGTGATCGCGACGCAGGGCCCGATGGCGGACAGCTCTTTCGCCGTCTCTTCCAGCGCGCCGCCTTTGCGGGCCGAGATGTAGACCTTGGCGCCGGCATGGAGGAAGCCTTCGGCAATCATCTTGCCGATGCCGCGGCTGCCGCCGGTGATCAGCGCGGTCTTACCGGCGAGCGAAAACAGGTCTTTCATGGCGTTCCCCGAATTGTGGAGCGCCGTTGTGGGGCGGGCCGCTGTTGCTGTCAAACCGGCCGAACGGCTATGACAGGCGGCAGAGCCATTCCGAGTTTACCGCCATGACGACACCCCATCCCGAGCTCCTGCGCCTGCGCGACAGCATCGACAATATCGACGCCGCGCTCATCCATATGCTCGCCGAACGCTTCAAATGCACCCAGGCGGTCGGGGTCTACAAGGCTGCACACGACCTGCCGCCGGCCGATCCGTCGCGCGAGGAGCAGCAGATCGCCCGCCTGCGCCAGCTTGCCCAGAACGCCAAGCTCGATCCCGACTTTGCCGAGAAATTCCTCAATTTCATCGTCAAGGAAGTGATCCGCCATCACGAGGCGATCCGCTCGGCCAAGGGCTGAGCGCTGCGACCCGTGCGGTAAATTGCGCGGTGCGACAGTCGTGCTTGCAGGGCCGGTCGCGCCCGCTATCATGCCGACAAAATATCAGTACTCGCAGGGAGCCTGCCCATGGATTTGAGTTTTTCGCCCGCAGAAGAAGCCTTCCGCCAGGAGGTTCGCGCCTTCATCGCCGAGGCGAAGCCGAAGCTGCCCAAGGGCCTGGGCGCGGCCGAAAGTGCCGACCGCTCCAAGGAGGATTACCTCGCCTGGCACAAGCTTCTCTACAAGAAGGGCTGGGTCGCGCCGCTCTGGCCGAAGGAATATGGCGGCACCGGCTGGAACGTCACCCAGCGCTACATCTTCAACGAAGAGACGGCCAACGCCGAGATGCCGACGACGCTGCCCTTCGGTCTCAGCATGGTCGCGCCGGTGATCTTCACCTTCGGCAACGACGAACAGAAAAAGAAATTCCTGCCCCGCATCCTTTCCGGTGAAGACTGGTGGTGCCAGGGCTACTCCGAGCCGGGCTCGGGCTCCGACCTCGCTTCGCTGCGCACCAAGGCGGTGCGCGAAGGCGACCACTACATCGTCAACGGCCAGAAGACCTGGACCACGCTGGCGCAGTTCGCCGACTGGATCTTCTGCCTCGTCCGCACCGATGCGAACGTGAAGCAGCAGGAAGGCATCACCTTCCTTCTCATCGACATGAAGACGCCGGGCATCACCGTGAAGCCGATCATCGTGCTCGACGGCGCGCATGAGGTGAACGAGGTCTTCTTCGACAACGTGAAGGTCCCGGTCGAGAACCGCGTCGGCGAGGAAAACAAAGGCTGGACCTATGCCAAGTTCCTGCTCGTCAACGAACGCTCCGGCATAGCCGGCGTCGCGCGCTCGAAGAAGGCCGTGCAGCGCCTGAAGGAAATCGGCGAGGCCGAGACCATCGACGGCACGCCGCTGATCGACGATCCGGATTTCGCCCGCAAGGTGGCCGATCTGGAGATCGATCTCGCCGCCCTCGAATTCACCGAGCTGCGCACGCTGGCGGCAGAGTCCAAGGGCCATATGGCGGGACCGGAAAGCTCGATCCTCAAGATCCGCGGCACCGAGATTCAGCAGCGCATCACCGAGCTCACCGTCGAGGCGATCGGCTACTACGCCTATCCGAACGAGCGCGGCTTCGGCGACAACGCCGCGGTCGGGCCCGACTATGCGATCGGCGCCGCCGGCCACTACTTCAACATGCGCAAGACCTCGATCTACGGCGGATCGAACGAGATCCAGCGCAACATCATCGCGAAAGCGGTGCTGGGACTTTGACCAAATGTTCCTCCCCCGTCGTTACGGGGGAGGGGGACCACGCCGCAAAGCGGCGTGGTGGAGGGGGCGGCGCTGCCCCCTTCGCCTCGCTCCGCTCGGCACCTCCCCCGTAACGACGGGGGAGGAACCAAGGAAACGACCATGGATTTCTCCTACACCGAAGAACAAACCCTCCTTCGCAACTCGGTCTCGAAATATCTCGCCGACAATTACAAGTTCGAGCAGTGGCGCAAGTTCACCCGCTCCGATCTCGGCCGCGACGCCGCGCACTGGAAGCAGTTCGCCGAGCTGGGCCTGCTCGCCGCGCCCATCGCCGAAGAGCATGGCGGCCTCGGCGGCGGTGCCGTCGAGTCGCTGATCATCATGGAGGAGTTCGGCAAGGCGCTGGTCGTCGAGCCTTACGTCCCGACCGTCGTGGTCGGCGGCGGTTTCTTCAAGCATGGCGGCACGGATGCGCAGAAGTCCGAATGGCTCGGCAAGATCGCGGCCGGCGAGACGATGCTCGCCTTCGCCTTCGCCGAACCCAAGGGCCGCTACAATCTCGCCGACCTCTCGACCACCGCGAAGAAGAGCGGCTCGGGCTATGTCATCAACGGCCAGAAGGCCGTCGTGATCGGCGCGCCTTGGGCCGACCACTTCATCGTCACCGCCCGCACCGCTGGCGGCCAGCGCGATGAGAAGGGCGTCAGCGTCTTCCTCGTTGCGAAGAACGCCAAGGGCGTGTCGGTGCGCGACTATCCGACCGTCGACTCGCTGCGTGCCTCCGAAGTCACCTTCGAGAACGCCGAAGGCACCCTCATCGGTACGGCCGACAACGGCTTGCCGCTGATCGAGCAGGTCGTCGACGAAGCCATCGCCGCGTCTTGCGCCGAAGCCACCGGCTGCATGAAGGTGCTCGTCGATACGACGGTCGAGTACTCCAAGACCCGCAAGCAGTTCGGCGTTCCGATCGGAAAGTTCCAGGCGCTCCAGCACCGCATGGTCGACATGTTCGTGCATTACGAGCAGGGCGTCTCGATCACGCTGATGGTCACGCTCAAGCTCGCGGAGGAAGCGGCGGAGCGCGCCAAGGCGGCGTCGGCGGCCAAGGTTACCATCGGCAAGGGCGGCCGCTTCGTCGGCCAGCAGGCGGTGCAAATCCATGGCGGCATCGGCATGACCGACGAGCTCAATGTCGGCCATTACTTCAAGCGCCTGACGATGCTCGATACGCTGTTCGGCAGCACCGATCATCACCTGAAGCGCTATGCGTCGCTGAGCTGATCGTGCGTGCTTCGAGGCTCGCTTCGCTCGCACCTCGGCATGACGAGATGTGTGCAATTGAGCTCCAAGCGTCATCCTGAGGTGGCCGCGCAGCAGCCCTCGAAGGACGACGCAGCACTGCTCTAGCTCGCGGCCCGCAATCTCACGCGTGCGCGCGCGGCCGGCATGATCACCGTCACGCGCGTGCCCTCGTTCGGCACGCTGTTGAGCAGGATGCTGCCGCCATGGGCTTCGGCGAGGCCCTTGACGATCGGCAGGCCGAGGCCGGTGCCCTTGTCGGCGAGCACGGCGTCGTGGCGGCCCTGGCCGAAGCTCTCGAACACCGTCGAATGCTCTTCCGGGGCGATGCCGATGCCGGTGTCGTCGATGCCGAAGGAGAGCCTGCCGTCTCCGAGGACGTTCGCGAACGCCGTCACCCGCCCGCCCGGCTGGGTGAACTTGATCGCGTTCGAGGCGAGGTTGACGACCATCTGGCGCATCGCCCGCTCGTCGGCCATCAGGTTTGGGAAGTCGTAATCGACTTCGACCGCAAGTTCGATGCCGCCGGACGAGGCCCG
Source organism: Pseudomonadota bacterium (assembly GCA_018241025.1). Taxonomy (GTDB): domain Bacteria; phylum Pseudomonadota; class Alphaproteobacteria; order Micropepsales; family Micropepsaceae; genus Rhizomicrobium. The sequence continues at coordinate 49,203 of JAFEEQ010000003.1, read as the reverse complement.
GCTCTCCAGCATGCGCATGATGTCGTCCATCAGGACGCGAAGATCGACCTCGGCTTCGCGCAGCGTCAGCCGGCCGGCCTCGATCTTGGCCAGATCGAGAATGTCGTTGATCAGTGAGAGCAGGTGTCCGCCCGAGCTGTGGATGTAGCCGCCATACTCCGAATACTGCTCGATCGCGGTGCTGCCCATCGCCTTGGTGTGGATGATCTCGGAGAAGCCCAGGATGGCGTTGAGCGGCGTGCGCAGCTCATGGCTCATATTGGCGAGGAAGTCGGACTTGGCGCGGCTCGCGGTTTCGGCGCGCTGGCGGGCGTGATCGGAATCGTCCTTGGCCGTCTTCAGCTTGTCGATCAGGCCGCTGCGCTCGTGTTCGAGCAGGATCATCTTCTCGCGGGTGCGATAGTTCGCCATCATCAGCGTGCGCATCAGCAGAAAGAAGGCTCCGGACAGCGCCGACAGGATGTAGACGTTGTCCGATCCCATCGCGATCGGCATGGCCAGCAGCGCCACGAGATAGGTCGGCATTCCGGCGGCGGCGGTCGCGAGATGGAAGGCGCCCATGGAGGTCCAGCCGGACAGCGAGCAGGCGATGATCAGAACCAGAAAGCCCTGCGCCTCGGGATTGCCGGGCTGCCACATCGCATATCCCATGCTGCACCAGAGTGCGCTCTGCAGCAGCGTCAGCCGCGCATGCGCGCGCGCCCGGCGCGAAACATCCGCGGCGGAGTGATCGGCATGAAGCAGAAGGTGCCGATAGTAGAGTTCGCTGGCGCCACAGGTCACGATCATCGCCAGCGGCCAGCCGATCAGCCATACCGTCGCGACATTGGCGCTCTGCGAAATGGCGATCAGCACCGATGCGATCGGAACGATCAGGCTGTTGGCCCAACTGGCGCTGCGCGCCATCGCCAGTTGCTCGTCGACCAGGCGGATGTCGGAATCCGACTTCGGCACCAGCGAGCGCCGGATCTCCTGCGCGAACCCCAACAGGTCCGCACGGGTCCGTTCGGCGATGGTGGAAATCGAAATCAATACGCAACTCCGCAGGGAGTGTGGCTCTACGTAGAATGACCCAGGACGTGTTAATGGAACTTTTCGCCTTGCACGCCGCCCGGTGCTAACCTTCCGTTCACGCTGTTTCCCGAGGAAACCAATGTCTGCGCTACTGGTCGAAAAAGACGGTCCGATTGTCACACTCACCATCAACCGGCCGGAGAGCCGCAATCCGCTGGGCGAGGAAGGCGACGGGCCGCTATTCGCCGAGGCCTGCGCGGCGATCAACGAGGATCGCGGGCTGCGTTGCGCGATCCTGACCGGCGCGGGCAGCGCGTTTTCCGCCGGCGGCAACGTCAAGGCGATGCGCGAGCGCGCCGGCTCCTTCGCCGGTGCCGGCGTGCATATCCGCGAGCGCTATCGCAACGGCATCCACCGCATCGTGAAGAGCCTGTGGAATCTCGAGATCCCGCTGATCGCGGCGGTGAACGGCCCGGCCATCGGCCTCGGCAACGATGTCGCCTGCCTCGCCGATATGCGCCTCGCCGCCGACAATGCGGTGTTCGGCGCGACCTTCCTGAAGATCGGACTGGTTCCCGGCGACGGTGGTTCCTGGATCCTGCCGCGCACCATCGGCCATGCCCGCGCCGCCGAGCTGTTCTTCACCGGCGACACCATCGACGCGCAGACCGCGCTTGTCTGGGGCCTCGTCAGCCGCGTGGTGCCGAAGGATATATTGATGACCGAAGCACGGGCGCTTGCGGCCAAGATCGCGCGCCAGCCGCCGGATGTGCTGCGCATGACCAAGCGCATGATGCGCGAAGGCCAGAACGTCAGTTTCGACATCATCATGGAGATGTCGGCGGCCTATCAGGCGCTGGCGCACCACACCGAAGATCACATGGAAGCGGTCAACGCGTTCTTCGACAAGCGCGCGGGGGAATATAAGGGAGGCTAAGTCCGCAGGACGGCTCGACAGGCTCAGGATGAGGGGTGGTGTCGGTGTTTCCACAACGACCTCACCCTGAGCTTGTCGAAGGGCGAGGGCGGCGTCTTTGACGCAGACCTAGGATGCGGCCTGTAGTGCGTTGCCGCCGATCACCCGTTCCGCCGGCAGATATACCGTCACCGTCGTGCCTTCGCCGACGCGGCTGTTGAGCTCGATGCGGCCGCCATGATGCTCGATCAGGCCCTTCACGATGGGAAGACCAAGGCCGGTGCCCTTGTCCGCGGTGACGACATCATGGCGGCCCTGGCCGAAGCTTTCGAACACCTTGCCGTGCTCCTCGGGCGCGATGCCGATGCCGGTATCGCTGACCCCGAAACGGACATCCCCTGCATCGCTCCGGTCGGCAAAAATCGTGATCTGCCCGCCGCGCGGCGTGAACTTGATCGCGTTGGAGACGAGGTTGAGCAGGATCTGCTTGAGCGCCCGTTCGTCGGCGCGGATCGCCGGGAGGGCAGCGTCGATCTCGCAGCTCAGATGCGTTCCGGCTTCGGACGCCTTCGCCGTCATCATCGCGCTGACGTCGCGCAGCAGCGCGTCGAGATCGACATTGCCTTCCCGCAGTGTCCAGCTGCCGGCCTCGATCTTGGCCAGGTCGAGGATGTCGTTGATCAGCGCCAGCAGGTGATGGCCGGAATTGTGGATCAGCCCGGCATATTCGATCTGCTTCTCCGGCGCATGCGAGAAAATGCGGGAGGTGATGAGCTCGGAGAAGCCGAGGATCGCGTTCAACGGCGTGCGCAGCTCATGGCTCATATTGGCGAGGAATTGCGATTTGGCGCGGCTGGCGGCTTCGGCATGCTCGCGGGCGCGGTCCGAGACGTCCTTCGATTGTGCCAGCGCCGCGATCAGGTCGTTCTTCTCGTAGCGGAGCTGGAGCATGTCGCGCGCGGTGATGAAGATCTGTCGCGACATGAAGACCATGTAGCCGACATAGAGCAGGGCGAGAACAGCGATGCCGTTGTAGACCGTGCCGCCCGATTGCAGCGGCGCAAGGATCAGGGCGGCGCCGTAGCTGCCATAGGCGACGAAGGTGAGGGGCCTGCTGGCGCCGACGAGCGCGCCGTTCCCCGCCACGGTGCAGGCGAGCAGCATCACGATCATCAGGCAGGGCAGGTCGTTGTGCGGCACCCAGAGGAAGAACCCCATCGACGACCACGTCAGGGTGAAGAAGAAATACGCACCGGTCGCCAGAACGATGCGGCGCGTCGGATCGGCGGCAAGCTGCACCTGTCCGCCATAACGGCGCGTCACGAAGCCGAGCGGGATGCAGCCGGCGACGACAAGGGCGAACCAGGTCACCAGCTTCTGCGTTTCGATCCATTCATGGAAGATGAGGCAGACCACGGCGGCGAGCGCCGGCATCATCCAGGCGTTCGGCCGAAGGTTACGCAGCGCAAGGCCGAGCTGCTCCTGAACGAGCCGCCGGTCGCGCGCGTCCGCCGTCGTGGCGAAAGAGATCGAAGAGCCGTCCATGTCCTTCCCCGGCGGGCACGATGCCGCGATCGGGGTTAAGGCGGCCTGAAGGAACTTTGCGGAAGTGCGGGGTCCGGTTTACGGTGAACGCGGCTTAACTATCGGAGGAAACAATGGCCATTGGGGTTGTCGCGACGATCAAGATCAAGGAAGGCACGAACGAGGCGTTCGAGGCCGTGGCGAATGAGTTGATGGCCGCGGTGCGGGCCAACGAGCCGGGCAACAAGGTCTACCAGTTCTGCAAATCGAAGGCAGACCCCACGACCTATGTCGTGATGGAGATCTATGCCGACCAGGCGGCGCTCGAAGCGCATGGCAAGTCGGACCATTTCCGCACCATCGGCCCGAAGATGGGCCCGTCGATGGCCGGCCGCCCGGACGTGCAGTATTTCGATACGGTCTGAGGCAACATGCTTCGGGGCTCGCGTTGCGAGCGCCTCAGCATGACGCGCGATACGTCATTCTGAGGTGCTTCGCGAAGCGAAGCCCCGAAGGATCAAAGTCTCACGAACGGCACCAGCATCGCCGTCTTCCGCGCATAGGCGTCATACGCGTCCGCGCCCAGCTCGGCGCGCAGGAAGCGCTCCTCGAGCCGCGCCTTCATCCAATAGCCGGTTACGACCAGCACAAAGCCCAGCATCGCGAAGCCGGAGCCCTTCTCCGCCATCGTCGCCGCCGCGGCAAGGTAGATGCCGGTATAGATCGGATGGCGCACGATCGCATAAGGCCCTGTGTCGACGACGCGATGGCCTTCCTTGCGCGTGATCCGTCCCGACCACAAGCGGCCGAGATGGAGCCGCGCCCACCAGCAGAACACGAAGCCCAGCGATGCCAGGGCCACCATTGCCCAGCCGGCGGCCGGCGGCAGCGCCCAATAGCGCTGGGCGAGCGGATTGCTCGCCGCGACATGGCTGTAGAACGCGTCGGAGCCCTGGCTGTAAAAGGGCGGGATAAGCCCCACGAGGCAGACGATCCCGGCGATCTCGACAATGCGGTAGGGCCACTCGCGCCCGCCGCCGGGCCGCTTCAGGGTGCGGTTCACCCACAGCGCCGCCACGATCCAGGTGACGATCCAGATATCCCACGGGATATAGATCGCTTGCTCAGGCCACATGGTCGTCCCTCGCACAGCCCCACGGAGAAGATGGGGGCCGTGCGGGGAGACGGCAAGAGGTCAGAACGCCAGCGGCTTGGCGTGGCGCACCCAGGGGAGCTTGCGGATCTCGCCCAGCACCTTCTCGTCCAGCGGTTCGTCGATCTCGACCAGGCAGATCGATTCCTGGCCCGGCGCGCTGCGGCCGAGGTTGAAATTCGCGATGTTCACCTTGGCATCGCCGAGCATCGTGCCGAGCTTGCCGATGAAGCCGGGCTTATCCTCGTTGACGATGTAGAGCATGTTGGGCGCGAATTCGGCGTCGAGGTTGATGTCCTTGACCTGGATGAGGCGCGGGCGGCCGTTCGAGAACACCGTGCCGGCGGCGCGGCGCGTGGTGCCACCGAGATCGACGGTGACCTTGATATAGCCTTCATAGGCGCCCTGCTGCGGCTGGCGCGTCTCGCTCACCATGATGCCGCGCTCTTTGGCGACGATCGGCGCATTGACCATGTTCACGCCCGACAGCGTCGGCTTCAGCATGCCGGCGAGCACCGCCTGGGTCAGCGCGCGCTGGTTCATCTCGGCGGCCTCGCCTTCGTAGACGATCTGCACGCCCTTGATGCTGGTCTCCGTCACCTGGCCGACGAAGGAGCCGAGCTTCTCGGCGAGCGAGATCCAGGGCCGCACCTTCTGCGCTTCGGCGGCCGTGATCGACGGCATGTTGAGCGCGTTGGTGATCGCGCCGGTGAGGAGATAATCCGAGATCTGCTCGGCGACCTGGAGCGCGACATTTTCCTGCGCTTCGCTCGTCGAGGCGCCGAGATGCGGCGTCGCCACCACCTTCTCGTTGCCGAAGAGCACGTTGGTCTTGGCCGGCTCTTCCTCGAACACGTCGAGCGCCGCGCCGGCGACATGGCCGGAATCGAGCGCCGCCTTCAACGCCACCTCGTCGATCAGCCCGCCACGGGCGCAGTTGATGATCCGCACGCCTTTCTTGGTCCTGTTGATCGCATCGGCCGAGAGGATGTTCTTGGTATCCGCCGTCATCGGCACGTGCAGGGTGATGAAATCGGCGCGGGCCAGGAGCTCGTTGAGCTCGACCTTCTCGACGCCGAGATCCTGCGCCCGCTCCGCCGAGAGATAGGGATCGTAGGCCACGACGCGCATCTTCAGGCCGCGGGCGCGGTCGGCGACGATGGAGCCGATATTGCCGGCACCGATCAGGCCCAGCACCTTGCCGGTGATCTCCACGCCCATGAAGCGGTTCTTCTCCCACTTGCCGGCATGGGTCGAAGCGTTGGCGGCGGGTAGCTCGCGCGCCAGCGCCAGCATCAGCGAAATCGCATGCTCGGCGGTGGTGATCGAATTGCCGAAGGGCGTGTTCATCACGATCACGCCGGCGGCGGTCGCGGCCGGGATGTCGACATTGTCGACGCCGATGCCGGCGCGTCCGACGACCTTCAGCTTCGCCGCCGCCTTGATCACGTCGGCGGTGATCTTGGTCGCCGAGCGGATCGCGATACCGTCATACTGGTCGACGATCTTGAGCAATTCTTCTTTCGAGAGTCCGGTCTTCACGTCGGCGTCGACGCCGCGCTCCTTGAAGATGGCGACGGCGGCGGGCGACAGCTTGTCGGCGATCAATACGCGGGGCATGGCAGGTTCCTTCGGGTTCAGTTCAGGGTGCGGATGTAGAGGGGCGGCGACTGCATGATGCGCAGCGACGGGCTGTCCGGCGCATCGCCGCGGTCGATCTGCACGAGGTCGAGAACGGTGCCGGGTGCGATGGCTTCGACGAGCTCGCCGACCTCGCCGGCAATCTTGCTCCAGCGCTCGGTGGTTTCGATGCCGACGAGGGGATGCGGCGGCTCGCGGCCATCGACGGGTGTCGCTTCGAGCAGCCAGGCGCCCTGCACGGCCTGGCGATTGCGGAACAGAAGGCAGAGCGCTTCCACAAGGATGGGCGGCGGCTCGGCATAATCTGCAAGCTGCACTTCGGAGGCGCGCTGAAGCTTGCGCCGCGTCCGCGCCGAGGGATCGAGCCAGTAGGCGATCTCCGCCGCCGAAAGCAGCTTGCCGTAGGGCGCGTTCGGATTGAGCACGAAATTCGCGCCCCGCGTCGCTTCGAACAGCGGCCGCGCGCCGAGCGTGAAATGCGGCTCGTCCTTGGCCGAGAAGTTGCGCAGGCGCGACAGCGCGCTGAACACGGCGAGATAATCGCGGCCGTTGTGGCGCAGCTGCCCGATCTGCAGGTCGAGCTTGCCTTCGTTCATCGGTTCGGCGCGTCCGAGCACGACCAGCTCCGTCTCCATGAGCAGGCGATAGAACTCCGGCCGCGCCAGCGGGTCGGTGCCGGCGCGGACCAGCGTCTCTTCGAGCGCGTTTTCCGGCTCAAACGACACGGTGCAACTCCGTCAGGCGGCTTTCACCTTGGCCCAGGCCCAGTCGAGCCAGGGCGTCAGGGCTTCGAGATCGGCCTTGTCGACCGTCGCGCCGCACCAGATACGCAGCCCCGGCGGCGCCGAGCGATAGCCGGCGATGTCGAGCGCGACGCCTTCCTTCTCGAGCAGCGTGGCGATCTTCTTCGCGGCATCGGCCTGGGCGTCTTCACCGAGACCCTGGAACCACGGATCGACGATCTTCAGGCACACGCTCGTGTTGGAGCGCGCGCCCTGTTCGCGGGCGAGGAAATCGGCCCAGCCGCATTCGCGCACCCAGCGGTCGAGCACGCCGAGATTGGCCTGGCTGCGCGCGATCAGGCCCTTCAGCCCGCCGATGCCCTCGGCCCAGGTGAGCGCGTCGAGGTAATCCTCCAGCGCCAGCATCGACGGCGTGTTGATGGTCTCGCCTTCGAAGATGCCGTCGACGATCTTTCCGCCCTTGGTCATGCGGAAGATCTTCGGCAGCGGCCAGGGCGGCGTATACGATTCGAGTCGCGCCACCGCGCGCGGGCTGAGCACCAGCATGCCATGCGCCGCCTCGCCGCCCAGCACCTTCTGCCAGGAGAAGGTGGTGACATCGAGCTTGTCCCAGGGCAGGTCCATCGCGAAGGCGGCCGAGGTCGCGTCGCAGATCGTCAGGCCCTCGCGGTCCTTCGCGATCCAGTCGGCATCGGGCACGCGCACGCCGCTGGTCGTGCCGTTCCACAGGAACACGATGTCATGCGTGGGATCGGCCTGCGTCAGGTCCGGCAGATCGCCATAGCCCGCCTTGATCACGCGGGCGTCCTTGATCTTGAGCTGCTTCACCGTGTCGGTGACCCAGTCCTCGCCGAAGCTTTCCCAGGCAAAACAGTCGACGGGGCGCGGCCCGAGCATCGACCACAGCGCCATCTCCACGGCGCCCGTGTCGGAAGCCGGCACGATGCCGACGCGATAATCGGCGGGAATGCCGAGCAGCGCCTTGGTGCGGTCGATCGCGTCTTTCAGCTTGGCTTTGCCGGGCTTCGAACGATGCGAGCGCCCGAGAAGCGCGCTGTTGAGCGCTTCAGGAGTCCATCCCGGCCGTTTGGCGCAGGGTCCGGACGAAAAAAAAGGCCGTGCAGGGCGCACGGCCGGCGTATTACCGGTCATCAGACATTCCTTCCAGAATGTTCGCACCGCGTTGGGGCGGTGTGGCCCGCGATCCTTTTAGAGGCTCGCCGGTTAGCGGTCAATGAATTACGCTGCGCTGCGACACATTTGGAGATTCGCATGCGGTTTCGCCTGTTTGCAGCCTTCGTGCTGGCCATGCTGTCGGCGCTGCCTGCCACCGCGGGCACCGTGATCTCCGATCCCGTCGCTTTCGTGAAGACGGTCTATGCCGACTCCGTCGGTACCAAGCCGGAACCCGACGACATTTACACGCCGCGCCTCGATGCGCTGTTCCAGCTCGAACAGAAGGAAGCCGGTGGCGAGGTCGGGCGGATCGATTTCGATTTCTGGATCAACGGCCAGGACAGCGATATCAAGAACGTCAAGGTCGGCAAGATCGACGTCGAGGGCGCCGCGGACCGTATGATCGTCGTCGCCAGCTTCCTCAACTTCGGCAAGCCGGAAGAGATCCATTTCTATTTCGAGAAGACCAAGGCGGGCTGGAAGCTCGACGACGTGCGCTCGGCCATGGGCGAACAATGGACCCTGTCGCTGATCCTGAAATACGGCTGGGACGGGAAGGATTAATCACCTCCCCCTTTGTGGGGAGGTCGAAATCTGCGAAGCAGATTTCGGGTGGGAGGCCGCTCCATCCTGCTACGCCTTCCCCCACCCGAAAAATCGCTTCGCGATTTTGTCGACCTCCCCACGAGGGGGAGGTCATAGCTCCTGATACATCACAAACGCATCCACGAACCCTTGCGTCGGATGTTCGAACGCGCCCGGTAGCCGTCCGACAATCTCGAAGCCGCAGGCCTGCCACAGATGTAGAGCCCGGGCATTGGTCGCGATCACGAGGTTGAACTGGATCGCGCGATAGCCCTGCCGCCGTCCTTCCTCCAGTGAGTGCAGGCAGAGCGCGCGGCCGACACCGCGGCCCGACGCTTCGGGCAAAGCCATGTAACCGCAATTGGCGACATGCGCCGCCGGGCCGGTCGAGTTCGGCTTGATGTAGTAGGTGCCGACAACCCGGTCATCCTCGTCGACCGCGACGAAGATGCTGTGCTCCGGCTTCCACCAATAGGCGAGGGCGTCGGCGCGTGAGATGTCGCGCGGCTGCGGATAGGTCTCGCCGGCGCGCAGCGTCGGCTCCAGCACGCGCCAGATGGCATCGTCGTCGGCGCGGGTGGCGGGGCGGATGGAAATCATGGGGCGCATTCTAGCGCCAAGCCCGCATCCTTCGACAAGCTCAGGATGAGGTTGAAGTTTTTCTATAGCGAGCTGTGCAAGTCTCTCACTCAAGACCCTCACCCTGAGCTTGTCGAAGGGCGAGGGTCTTGTGTCGCCGAAACCACTCTAAACAAAAATCTCCGCCGTCATATACAGCGCACAAGGTCCGCTCAGCACCGTGCGGTCGCCGGCATCGGTGCAGTCGACATCGCCGCCGCGCGGACTCACCTGCCGTGCCTTCAGCGAAGTCTTGCCCAGCCGCTTCGCCCAATAGGGCGACAGGATGCAGTGCGCCGAGCCGGTCACCGGATCCTCCGGTACGCCCTTGTCGGGTGCGAAGAAGCGCGAGACGAAGTCGTATCCCACATCGCCTGGCGCGGTCGCGATGAAGCCCCAGAGGTCGAACTCACGCGTGACGTGGGCGATGTCGCCGGGCCCTTTGAGGGCGCGCACGGCTTTCGCATCGTCCCACACGCCGACGAGATAGCGCGATTTCAAGACCGTTGCGGGTTCCGGCGCACCGAGCGCCGCCGCGATTTTCCGGTTCAGCCCCGGCACATCGAATTCGGCGGACGCGGTCGACGGCATCGACATCACATGGCGCCCATCGGTGCCGCGCGCGACCGTGAGCACACCGGACAGCGTGTCGAAATCTATCCTGTTCAGCCCCGGCGCAAGCTGCTCGAACAGCAGCCACGCACTTGCCAGCGTCGCATGTCCGCAGAGCTCGACTTCGCTTTCCGGCGTGAACCAGCGCAGACGATAGCGCCCCGGCGCGGTGGCGACGAAGAACGCGGTCTCGGCGAGATTGTTCTCATTGGCGATGCGCTGCATCAGCGCGTCGTCGAGCCAGCGTTCGAGCGGCACGATCGCCGCGGGATTGCCGCCGAACGGTTTGTCGCTGAACGCATCGACCTGCCACATCTTGAGATTCATCGCGCGCTCCTGAATGGAACGCGACGCTAGACGCTATGGGCATCATGCGTGAATGCATGTCGTCGCATCGGGGTTATGCGTGGACGGAGCGCTCTTCAGTTCATCTCCAGAATTGTCATGGCCCGCAAAAGCGGGCCATCCATGCGACACAGCGGGCACTGCAAAGCGCAGTGGCGCACATTTTGGATGGCCCGCTCTCCGGCGGGCCATGACAGGAAAGTTTTTTTGGATGAAGTGCGGAATTCTGGTCCGCCGAATCCATGCCAGCTGCTCAACCTGAACGGGCTGTAACAATTTGTTACAACCTTAGGTCTTGAAACGTTCTCCGGCGCCCCCATCTCCCCGTCAACGTAAGTGCAGGAGGCCCGCGATGACGCGGCTCATGACCCGAAGGGTCTGCGAGGCACATACGGGGACGGGGTGCGCCCTTGCAGGCATCCACGCAGACAATCGAGCCTGTTGCGCCGGCGCCCATGGAGCGCCCTCGCAATGTGCCGATCACTGCGACGTTTCCCGGGATCGGCGGTATGGCGCCGTAGGTGACGGATTCCGTGACAGGAGCCGTACACGGCCAGCCCACGCCAATCGAAGCGGCGCACGCGCACGTTCCTTTGGCCCGGAACGGACTCGTGCGCCGCTTCATATGGAGAAGAAAAACAACCCTCCCGCAAGTCGAGGGCGGCTTATTCCGCCGTCGCCTCGACCACGACCGGCCGCTTGTCGTGCATCGCGGCCTTCATCTGCTTCTGCAGCTTCTCGAAGGCTCGCACTTCGATCTGGCGCACACGCTCGCGCGAGATGCCGTATTTCTGCGACAGCTCTTCCAGCGTCGCCGGCTCGTCCTGCAGGCGCCGGGCCTGGATGATGTCGCGCTCGCGCTCGGTCAGTTCGTCCAGCGCACTCGTGAGCAGCGTGTGGCGTTCGCCCAATTCCTCGCGGTCGGCGAGGCGCGTCTCCTGGTCCAGCGTGTCGTCGGCGAGCCAGTCCTGCCATTCGCTGCCGGACTCGGAGTCCGAGCGCAGCGGCGCATTCAGCGAGGCGTCGGGCCCGGAGAGGCGCCGGTTCATGTCGGTGACTTCCTGCGGCGTGACGCCGAGCTGGTCGGACAGGGTGTCGACATGCTCCTTGGTCAGGTCGCCCTCTTCGATGGCGCCGATCTTGTTCTTGGCCTTGCGCAGGTTGAAGAACAGCTTCTTCTGGTTCGCGGTCGTGCCGAGCTTCACCAGGCTCCACGAGCGCAGGATGTATTCCTGGATCGCGGCGCGGATCCACCACATCGCGTATGTCGCCAGGCGGAAACCCTTGTCGGGCTCGAAACGCTTGACCGCCTGCATCAGGCCGACATTGCCTTCGGCGACGATCTCGGAAACGGGGAGGCCATAGCCGCGATAGCCCATCGCGATCTTGGCAACGAGGCGCAGATGGCTGGTGACGAGCTTGCGCGCGGCGGAGGTGTCCTCATGCTCCTTCCAGCGCTTGGCGAGCATGTACTCTTCCTCCGGTTCCAGAAGCGGAAACTTCCGGATCTCGGAGAGGTAGCGGGAAAGCCCACCTTCGCCCTGCAGAACGGGCAAGCCGCGGCTGCTCATATCGATCTGACCCCATTGACCGCTTTCGGACGCCCAAGCGCATCGTCCGGCGGAAGCCCAAGTCTACAACGCCCGGGCTCAGTGTTGGATAACGGTTCTGAGACGGAAAGAGCCGCAACCCGCAGCCGATGTGGGGTTGCGTCAAGTTTTTTTCAAGCCTCGCAAGGCCGCCACAAGCCCCTCGAAATCCGCCGGCCATTTCGACTCGAAACGCAGGGTTTTGTGCAGGCTGGGATGCTGAAATCCCAGAATAAAGGCGTGCAGCGCCTGGCGCGGGAAGTTGGCGGCGGTCGCAAATGCCAATTCCTCGTCCGGGGTCTTTGCGCGCGGAGCTTGCCGCGCCTTGCCATAGCTGGGGTCGCCGATCAGCGGATGGCCGAGATGGGTCAGGTGCACCCGGATCTGATGGGTCCGCCCGGTTTCCAGCCGGCACTCGATCAGGCTGGCGAAAGGCCGCTCGGCATCGCCGAAACTCTCGACCACGCGGTAGCGGGTGCGCGCCGCCTTGCCGCCGCCGCGCAGCACCGTCATGCGCTTGCGGTCGAACGGATTGCGCCCGATCTGGCTCTCGATCAGGCCCTCAGCATTGCGCGGCCGGCCCCAGACCACGGCGTGATAGGCGCGCTCGATGGTGTGGTTGGCGAACTGCTTGCCAAGGCTCGTCATCGCGCGTTCGTTCTTCGCGGCGACGAGGAGACCGCTGGTATCCTTGTCGAGGCGATGCACGATGCCGGGCCGCGCCTCGCCGCCGACGCCCTGAAGCGAGGCGCCGCAATGGGCGATCAGCGCGTTGACCAGCGTGCCGTCGGGATTGCCTGCCGCCGGATGGACGACGAGCCCGGCGGGCTTGTCGATCACGATCAGGTCCTTGTCCTCGTAGACGACGTCGAGCGGGATGTCCTGGCCCTGCGGTGCGGCGGGCGCGGGCGGCGGTGCGGTCACGGTATAGGCCTCGCCGGCTTTGACCCGATGGTTGGCATCCTTCACCGCCTGCCGCGCCTTCAGCACCGCGCCGCCCGCGAGCAATTGCTGAATGCGCGAGCGGCTGATATCGGAGAGCGCGGCGGCGAGGAAACGGTCCAGCCGCCATCCGGCCTGCGCCTCGTCAACGACGGCGCGGCGGGTTTCGCCTTCGGAGGATTGCGTGTCGGACATCGAGTTGTCGGCCAAGCCCCTGGTGAGCCATCGCACGGCGAAATGGATCGTCGGCGTGCTCTCGGCGCTTATCATCCTCGCGGTCCTGGGACTAGTCGTCGGCTTCGTCTGGCAACTCACCCACGGCTCGCCAGCGACGCCCGGCCGTCCGACGCCGGGCCAGGCCTTCGTCCTGCCCAAGGGTGCGAAGATCGGGCAGATGGAAACTCAGAACGGCCGCCTCATCCTTCTCGTTCACGCCGCCTCGGGCGACGAGATCGACATCGTCTCGACCGAAGACGGCCGCCTGATCGCGCAGGTCAAAGCGGCGCCGTGAGGTTCCTCCTGCCGCGGGATTTGCGCGCGCAGATCCTGCGCGAGTCCGAAGCCGCCCATCCCCGCGAATGCTGCGGCCTGATCGAAGGTATCCGCCATGGCGAAGGCTGGCGGGCAGATCGCCTGCATCCCGCGCCGAACCTTTCTCAGGATGCCGACCGCTTCGAGATCGATCCGGCGGTGCATCTTGAGACCCAGCGCGGCGCCCGCGACCGCGGTACGGCGATCATCGGCTGCTACCATTCCCACCCGGATGGCCGGCCCAGGCCTTCGCCACGCGACCGCGCCGGCGCGCTGGAGAAGGATTTCGTCTGGCTGATCGCCGGCAGCGGTGGGGTTCTCGCAGGCTTCGTCTTCGATGGCGCGGACTTCCACCCGGTTCCAATTGTCGAGGCGGGATAGAGGGTTGGGCCGGGCCGACGAGGCCGCTTGATATCGCCGCCCCGGCGACGCTATAAGCCCCGCCTCTGCCGGATGCTCCCATCGTCTAGCGGTTAGGACGCGGCCCTCTCAAGGCTGAAACCGGGGTTCGATTCCCCGTGGGAGCGCCAAGCGGCTGGAGCCCATTTCGGCGCATGCGCAAATCTTCGAACCTCCAGTTCAAGTTCCGGACGACCATCAACGAGTGGCGCGGGCCATCGCCGTTTTTCTATGCGCCGGTGCCGCCGGAGCATGCGGTGGAGCTACGCCACGCCGCGAAAGCGGTGAGCTACGGTTGGGGCGTGGTGCCGGTGACGGCAGAGATCGGCGGCGTGCAATTCACAACCTCACTGTTTCCCAAGGATGGCTCTTATCTGCTGCCGCTGAAGGCGGCCGTCCGCCACAAGGCCAACATCACCGTCGGCGACGTTGTCGGTGTCGTGATGACGCTCGGCGTCACACGGCTCCAGCAGGCTTAGGGGAACGGGCGGGGACCGAAGAAGGTACAATTACCCAGGCTGCCTGGGTTTCGCATCAACCCGCCATTCACGCGCTGCGCCGATAATGCGCATGCAAGCGGGCAGAACGCCATGGTCGTCCATCAGACATCGTTTCCTCCTCTCCACGAGCCGCCTGAACGCAGCACGCTGAGCGTCGCGTTCGAGGCGTTCTGGCGCGCGCTGCCGAAGAGCGGTCTCGTGCCGCAGCGCGCCGACTTCCGGCCGGAACGTGCAGGCAAATTCCTGCGCCATATCATGCTGTGCGAAGCCCAACTCGACGGGCAGTCGGCGGTGCGCATGCGGCTGGTCGGGACCGAGTTCGAGAACCGGATCCAGCGCGATGTGCGCGGCAAGGACTATCTCGACTTCCTGCCGGAAGCCCATCACGCGAGTGCGATCGAGTCGGTGCGCGAGATTGTGACCCGGCCCTGCGGCCTGTGGCAGGTCATGCCGGTGCATTACGAGCGCGGCTTTGCGCATTATCTCGAGCTGACGATATTCCCGCTTCGGCCCGGCGCCGACGGCGCCGATTTGCTGCTCGTGCTGACCCAGCCCATACCGATCTATCTCCTTCCGACGCCGACCGGCGACAAGGTCATGCGCGCGGATACGGCCTTGGCCTACCGGTTCATCGATATTGGCGGCGGCGCACCGGCCTAGCTTCGCTTCCGGAACGCGAAAGCGATGACAAGTCCGATGATGAAGCCGAGCGCCGCGCCGATCAGCGCGACCTGCAGCAGCATGCCGACGATTTTCAGAGCGACAAACACGACCAGCGCGATGACGATCGCGATGACGATTTCGAGTGTCCGCATGGTCCCCCGGGACGAAAGGCTGCGCCATGATTACGGCTGGCAGCGAATTCCGTTCCCGGACTAGGCGACGAGCTCCGCCGGCTTCAGACCCAGCTCCTTCAATAGAGGTTCGGCATAGTCGATCCGGCCGGTCATCGTTTTCGGGTCGCCCGAGGACAGGCGGTAAACTGCTTCGGCGATATATTCGATGGGCTGCACGCGATCCTTCGTGCGCTCGTTGATCAGCCCGTGCACCGCCACGCCGGGTGTGTCGACAAGGCCGGGCGAGACCACATTCACCGCGATCCCGTCGTCATGGACTTCGGAGGCGAGGCCGGTGGTGAAGCGTTCAAGCGCCGCCTTGCACATGCCGTAGACCGTGCCGCCGCGCGCGCCGGGCATGTAGGGCTGCTTCGGATGCAGGCCGGCGGGCGAAGAGATGTTCACGATCCAGCCGGATTTGCGCGCCTTCATCGACGGCAGCACAAGCTGGGCGAGATGGAACGGGGCATAGACCTGCACCTCCATCATCAGCTTGAAGCGCTTCTCGGTGAAATCCGCGACCGGCATGAAATAGGTGATCGCAGCGTTGTTCACCAGGATATCGACCGGTCCGAAGGCGGCCTCGGCTTTTTCGATCAGCTGTTCGCGCTCGCGCGCCTGGGCAAGATCGGCCTTCACGAAGACGACATCGGTGCCGGCGCGTTTCACACGCTCGACGGTCTCGTGCAGCGTTCCGGGCAGGCGGCTTTCGCCTGCTTCGGCGGTGCGCGCCGAGACTACGATCTTCGCGCCTTCCTGGCCGAGCCGGACCGCAATCGCTTCACCGATACCGCGGCTCGCGCCGGTGATCAGCGCAACCTTACCCTTGAGCGTTCCTGCCATCGTTCTCTCCCAGTGGAGCGTCGCCCTCCGCCGAAGGCGGTCAGGGCGCGCCATCATTGTCGGAAAGCGTAGGCGTCCCCATCGGATCGGACAACGACCTGCGACTTTTATGCGTCGCGGCATACCAGGCGAAAAAAATGGCCGGCAGAACCATGGCCCCGGCCGAAAAGAACGGCGCATCGACGCTGATCACCGAGAAGGTGATGGCGGCGATCTGCGGCCCGACCAGACGGGCGAGGCCGCCGACGGCGTTGTTGAGGCCGAGATATTGACCCTGGTGGTCGATATCGACGCTGCGGGAAAGGAGCGCTGAGACATTCGGCCAGGCGACCGACTGTCCGAAGGCGGAGATCGAGAGCAGCGTCACGATCATCACGCTGCCATAGGAAAACGGCTGGAGCGATGCGCACAACGTCGTGAGCAGCATGCCGAAGGCGAGCATCCGCGCTTCGCCGTATTTCTTCGAGGCCGGGCCGGCGATGAAGATCTGGCACACCGCGGCGACGATGCCGGTGACGGCAAAGGCGAGGCCGACATCGTAAGGCGACCAGTTGAACCGGGCATGAGTCCACAGGCCGAACACCGACTCGATTCCGTTGAAGGCGCTGCCGGCAAGCAGAGTCACCATGAAGAGGCGCCACACAACCGGATTGCGGAAGGCATCGGCGATCACCGCCCAGCGGTTGGGCCGGTTGCCGATGCGGCGGCGCGAGCGGCTCTCCTTCAGGAAGGTGATGAGACCGATGACGCAGATGCCAGAGAGGCTGGAGGCGATCAGAAGCGGGGTGCGGAACCCGTCATGGCCGGCGGCTGGATTGGCGAGCAGACCGCCCACCGCCGGCCCGACGATGAAGCCGACATTATAAGCAGCACCCAGCCATGACATTTTGCCGGTACGCTCGTCCGGCGGCGTGACGTCGGCGATATAGCCCTGGATCACCGCGCCGTTGCCGCTTGCCATCCCGCCGAGGAGGCGGACGAAGAACGCGACATAGATGTTCGGCGCAAAGGCGAGAGCGAGATAGCACAGGCAGTTGCCGGTTACGGTGCTGATCAGGATGGGTTTGCGCCCGACCGTGTCGGATAGTCTTCCCCAGAACGGTTCGCCGAAAAACGCGCCGATGGCGTAGGCCGAAAAAATCAGCGCCACCTGCCATGGCGGGGCGCGGAACGACTCCGCATAGAAAGGCAGCAGCGGAACGATGATTCCGAAGCCCAGCAAATTGATGAACATCACCGAGAGGAGGGTCGGGAGCGCCGCTGCGGAAACGGGCTCGGGCGGAGACGCGGTAATGTCGGTTGTCATGGCGGGCCGCCTTCATTGGCGGTTTTCGCGCGCCCGTGCAAGGCACGCCGCGTCGCATAGGGCGATATCACTTGACTGTCTTGCCGAGAGCTTCGCGAACCTTTGCCGCAAGGTCAGGCTTGCGGAAGGGTTTCTGGATGAAGTGTACGCCCTGGTCGAGGCGGCCGTGATGGACGATCGCGTCTTCGGTATAGCCCGACATGTAGAGCACGCCGATTCCGGGCCGCTGCCGGGTGGCCTCTTCGGCGACGCGGCGGCCATTCATGCTGCCGGCCAGGATGACGTCGGTCAGGAGCAGGTCGACCGAGGGATTGGCGGCGAGTTGATCCAGCGCCTTCGGTCCGGTTCCCGCTTCCAGCACGTTGTAGCCGAGCGACCGCAACATCGTGACCGCGACGAGGCGCATGTCTTCGTCGTCCTCGGCAACGAGGATGGTTTCGTTACGCGCAGTGGTTTCGGCGTGTTCCTGTGGCGCGGCTTCGGCCCGAAGCTGGCCGGCCCAGCGCGGCAGATAGATCTTCACGGTCGTGCCGCTGCCCACCTCGCTGTAGATCGCCACATGGCCGCCCGACTGCTTGGCGAAGCCGTAGACCATGCTGAGGCCGAGGCCGGTGCCCTGGCCGAGATCCTTGGTGGTGAAGAACGGCTCGAAAGCGCGCGCCACGACGTCAGGCGGCATGCCCATGCCCGTGTCGGAGACCGCAAGCATCACATACTGACCCGGGGAAAGATCGGCATGCTTTGCGGCATAGTGATCGTCGATCCGCGTGTTGCGGGTCTCGATCGTCAGGCGCCCGCCGTCGGGCATGGCATCGCGCGCATTGACGACGAGGTTGAGCAGCGCATTCTGCAGCTGCCCGGGATCGACCTCGCTGGGCCAGAGGCCGGCGCCGCCGACGAATTCGAGCCCGATGTTCGACGGCATGGTCCGCCGCAGCAGCTCGGTCATGTCGCGGATCAGCGCATTCAGGTCGGTGACGAGCGGGCTGAGCGGCTGCTGGCGTGAAAATGCGAGCAGGCTGCGGGTCAGCGTCGTGCCGCGCTCCGCCGCGCGCCGCGCCGGTTCGAGCAGGCGCGAAACACGCTTGTTGGTATTGCCGAGCTGCTCCGCCGCCAGATCGAGGTTGCCGGCGATCACGGCGAGCAGGTTATTGAAGTCGTGCGCCACGCCGCCGGTCAGCTTGCCCACCGCCTGCATCTTCTGCGACTGCTGGAGCTGTTCTTCCTGTGCCTTGCGTTCCGTCAGGTCGATGGCAAGAGTATAGCGCCCGCGCGAACTTCCATCGGAGTTTCGGTCGTTGACGAAAGTAAGCTCCACGACCCGGGTCTTGCCGTCGGGATATGGGACCGTGCATTCGATCTTCGCCAGATCGGCGCGGACATGTCCGCTGAGCGGCGTAACGGCATCGAGATAGGACTGCGACACAAGGTCGGCGACCCTGCGGCCGATCATGCCGCCCTCGCGCACCGCGAACCAGCTTTCCATGGTGCGATTGGTGAAGACGAACTGCCCATCCGCGTTCTGATAGCTGATCGCGACCGGAAGGTTGTCGGCGATGGCACGCAGGAGGCGGAGGTTTTCTTCGAGCGAGCCGTTCAGTTCGCGGATGCGCTGTTCGGCAAGACGGGCCTGCGAGACATCGCGGATGACCGTCAGCGTGTGCAGTCGTCCAGCCAGCTCGAACCGGGCGCCGCTGACGAGGGCATAGATCGTTCCGCCGTCGCCGCGCGGAACCTCGATCGCCATGTCGCGCACAGCGCCGTCCTCGAGCACCATCCGGCGGAATTCGTCGAGCGGAAACGTCGTCATCCGGCCACGCATGTCGGCGAAGGTGCGGCCGACGATGGCCTGGCGCGGAATGCCGAACATCCGCTCGGCCGAGCGGTTGATGTCGAGAATTTCGCCGCCCCACAAACCTTCGCCGATCGACGAGACCACCATGGCATCGGTCGAGTATTCGAAGGCGCTGGCGAATTTCTCGTGGCTGGCGCGAAGCTCGTCTTCCGCCCGCTTGCGTCCGGTGACGTCGACGACAAGACCGAAATTGCCGTGCTTCACGCCGTCGGCATCGATATCGGGAATATTTGTCGACTCGACGGTGCGGGTCTGGCCATCCGGCATCGGAACGATCTGTTCCGCGCTCGGCGCGCCGATAGCGAATGCTTCGCGCATCGGGCGGGTCGCTTCGATGTAGCCGGGCGAGAAGAGCTCCTGCGCAGTGTGCCCGCGCGCCGCGTCGATCCCGATGTTCAGCCAGCGCTCGAGCGTCTTGTTGAGGAAAAGGATGCGGCCATCGTTGTCGGTATGGCTGAGGCCGACCGGCAGGTTGTCCGCAATGGCGCGCAGCTGGCGTAGATTGGCCTCGAGCTCGAGGTTGAGGGCTCGGATCTGGCGGTCCTTCTCGTGCCGCTCGCTCGTATCGCGGATGGTCAGGATCGACAACAGTTGTCCGCCACTCTCGAACTGCGCGCCGCTGATTTCCGTGTCGATGGCCTTGCCGTCGGCACGGCGGATGCGCATCGGAAAGTCGCGCGCCGAGCCGTTCTGGGCCAGCAGGCTGCGCAGCTCGGCAACGGCGGAGGAGTCGAGCGCCGCACCGGCTTCGGCGACCGACTTTCCGATCAGCTCGGCGCGATCTCGGGCGAAGACCTTCTTTACGGAGTCGTTCGCTTCGAGGATCGTTCCCTGGCCCGCTTGTGTGGACGCGAGCACGACGATCATCGCGTCGGCGCTTGAGCTGAAGGCTCCTGCGAATTTGTCGTGCGAGGCCTTGAGGTCCTCTTCGGCCTTCTTGCGCTCGCTGACGTCGCGCACCACGCCGAAGACGAGCGGTTCGCGGGACGGCTCGACGCGCGTAAGCGTGACCTCGGCATCGAAGGGCGTGCCGTCCTGGCGGGCGTGCCGCCACTCGAAGAACTGGCGCTCGCCGCGCAGGGCTGCCGCGATTTTTTCGCGAGCCTTATCGGCGGACGGTCTGCCGTCGGGCTGGACCGCCGGCGAGTAGTCCTGCGGCGGCGCGCCTATGAGCTGTTCCCGCGTCGTGCCGAACATCTCCAGTGCCGCCTTGTTGCAGTCGATGAAGATTCCGTCGCTGAGCACGAAGATCGCGTCGCCGATGCTGTTGAACAGCGTGCGATAGGTCGCTTCCTGTTCCATCAGCGAAGCTGCTACGGCCTTGCTCTCGGTGATGTCGTCGACCACGCTGAGCAGGCCGGTGAAATTGCCTTGGGCGTCGAACTGTGGCTGCGAATGGCCGCGCTCCCAGACGATCGCGCCGTCGCCGCAGACGATGCGGGTTTCGTGCTCGAATGACTTGCCGTCGCGGATCGCCTGTTCGCGTTTGGCCATGAAAGCGGCGCGGTCGTCGGGATGGATGACGGAAAGCCCTTCGGCGAGCGTGAAATAGGGCCGGCGCGGAATCCGGCGCTGCTCGAACAGGGAATCCGACCAGTAGACGCGATCGGACTTGACGTTGGACACAACATAGCCGGTGCGGCCATGCAGCTGAGCGCGCAGCAGCAGATCGAGATTGCCTCGAAGCTGCGCGAGATCCATGTCGTCGCCGGAATCGCCCATTTTCGTTTGCCCGCCGTCCGCGCCATCTGGCGCAAGCCCGTCGTCCACCCTTAACCTTAGAAGTAGACCAAACCACGGCGGCGGCAAGAGGTATCGATGAAGACCGTTTACGGATTGCGGACATTGCTCATGGCCGTACTGATTTGCGGCGCTCTGCCGGCCCCGGCCGCGCCGCCCGCTGCGGCCGATTTCAGGACGGTCGATCCCGAGAACCTCGTCCTGATCGACACCCGCTACGGTCAGGTCGCTGTCGAGCTGTTTCCCGATTTCGCGCCAAATCACGCCGCGCGGGTGAGGGCGCTGATCCGGGCGCATTTCTACGACGGGCTGTCCTTCTACCGGGTGATCGACGGCTTTGTGGCGCAGGGCGGCATCGGCGAGGAGGATGCACCGGCCAAGGACCATCCGGACGAAGCCAAGGCGCTCGATCGATGGCCGCCACTGAAGGCCGAGTTCGACCGCAAGGTCGCGCGCGGCGAGACCTTCACGCCGCTCGGCAACGCCGATCCGATGGCGCCGTTCGTCGGATTCGAGAATGGCTTTCCGGTCGCGCGCGATGCGCGCAAGGCGCATGAATGGCTGATCCATTGCCCGGGCACCTTTGCCTTCGCCCGCGACAACGGCCCCGACACCGCAACCACGGAATTCTACATCGTCATCGGCCAGTCGCCGCGGCGACTCGACCGCGATCTCACGGCTTTCGGCCGCGTGATATCGGGGATGCAATATCTCCAGAAGCTCGAGCGCGGCGATGCGGAGGTCGATAGCGGCGTGATCATGGACGTCGCCAAGCGAGACCCTATCGTCCGCATGCAACTCGCCGCCGATCTGCCGGAAGACCAGCGCCCGGTGTTCCAGGTGATCCGCACGGAATCGAAAGCGTTCGCCGACGCGGTGAAGGCGCGGCGCTATCCGACTTCCCCCTTCTATTTCCGCAAGCCGCCGCCGGTGCTCGATATCTGCGGCGTGCCCGTCGCGGTGAAGCGCGTCAGCGGCCCTTGAACACCGGCTCGCGCTTTTCGAGGAAGCTCTTAACGCCTTCGCGGTGATCCTCGGTCTGGAACAGACGGTAGATCGTCTCGATCGCCCAGGTTCCGATCTCGCGTGGATCGCCACCGGCATGGCGACGCAGGCCCTCCTTGATCGCCCGGGTGGCGAGCGGCGGATTCGCGGCGACCTTCGCCGCGAGCGCGCCGGCGCGGCCGAGCAGTTCGGCATGCGGCACCACCTCGGAGACAAGGCCGATGCGCGCCGCTTCCTTCGCATCGATGACGTCGCCGGTGAGCATCAACTCTGCTGCCTTGGCCCCACCGACAAGCGCCGGCAGGCGATAGAAGCTGCCGACATCGGGCACCAGCCCGCGCTTGACGAAAAGCTCGGCGAACTTCGCGTTCTCCGACGCGATGCGGATGTCGGCATAGAGCGCAAGCTCCATGCCCCAGCCGACCGCATTGCCGTTCACCGCGGCGATCACCGGCTTGGCGCAGTCGAGCGCGGCCATAGCAGCAGGTGTCGGCTGGGCCTTGCGCGGCGCAGCATCGGCAGGCCGTGCTTCACCGGTCATCATCTCCTTCACGTCCTCGCCGGAGCAAAAGGCGGGATCGGCGCCGGTGACGATCACGACACGGATGTCGTCGTCGTTGCTTGCCGCGCGGAAGGCCGCCTCGATCTCGGCATAGGCACGCGGATTGAGCGCATTGCGCCGCTCTGGGCGATTGAGCGTGATGGTGCAGACATGGTCGCGCACGACATAAAGCGTGTGCTGAAATTCGTCCGGGCGCATCGCTTCCTCCGATATTTGCCGGAGCCTAGCGCCGATGTCGGGGGCAGGCGAAGCGCAATCGTGTTTCCTTTAGGGCAGGAAACTCAGTCGGTGATTGTCTCCGCCTCGACCTCACGCGACATGCCCGCGCGGCGGTCGCGCGGCTTTGTCATGATCGCAATGACCTGGTCGACCGCCTGGCGCAGATTGTTCGCGAGGAAATCGCATTCCGTCGCCTCGAAGCTGTCGAGATAATGCGTGTCGTCCTCGATGGCGCTCCAGAAGCCCGCGATCAGCGGCAGTCCGGGAAGGCGCTTGCGCAGGCGGCGCGCCAGATAGCGCGCGTTCTTCGGATTGCCGGGTTCGAGATAGGAGACACAGACGACGCGCACACCGTCGGTCTCGAGATCGGAGATGCTGAGCGGCGAAACCTCCTCAAAGGTGGCCAGCCTTGCGCCGATGCCCTGGCGCTCGAGAAGATGAGCGAGAAGCGATGCGGCGGCATGGTCGAGCAGGCTGCGACCGGCGACGCAGAGTACCGGCTTGCGCTGCCAGTCGGAGGGTACCGGCGCATTGCTGATGCTCGCCGCACGCGCTTCGGGATCCTCGTTCACCGTCAGATTGTCGATGAAGCCTTCGACCGTCGTCACGATCCGCTTGCAGCCGTCTTCGGTCAGCGCGCCGCGGTTGACGTCGAGCTGGGCGAGGGCAAGGCCGCGCACCGCGACGTCGTCGAAATAGACCGGCAGCGAATGTTCCTCGAGATAGACTTCGGCCTGTTCCGTCGCCTCGTCGGGGTCGCCGGCCATCATGCGCAGATAGAAGCTCTCCTCCGGCGCCATCGGCGGCGCGTCGCCGAGCATCACGTCGAGGAAGCGCAGCTGGTCGACATGGCGGCCGAGCACCACGAGGCACATGGTCAGCGGCGTCGACAGAAGAAGTCCGACCGGTCCCCATACGAAGGTCCAGAAGCCGGCCGCAACCACGACCGCAAGCGCCGACAATCCCATATTGCGGCCATAGAGCCACGGTTCGATCGCCTGGCCGGTGACCGACTCCAGGCCCACATAAAGAACCAGCGTCCAGACCATCATCGACCAGCCCGGATCGACGGCGAGCGCGAGTGCGACCGGCAACAGCGCCGCGATCGGCACGCCGATATAGGGCACGTAGCGGAACATTCCGGAGATGAGACCCCACAGCGCCGGGTTGGGCACGCCGATGGCCCAGAGGCCGAGCCCCACCAGCGTGCCGAAGATCGCGTTCACCGCGGTCTGTAGAAGCAGATACCGGCTCAGGCGTTCGGCGCCGTCGTCGATGGCTAGCGTCGTGCGCTGCAGATCGCGCGCGCCGGCCAGCATGATGAAGCGGTCGCGCAGGTCTTCTTTCTGCAGAAGGATGAATATCACGAAGATGATCACGACCGTGAGGTTGGCGAGCGGTTCGAGCACAGGGCCGGCGAAATTCTCGATCAACTCGATCGGTCCCGGTGGCGGCTTCTGGATCACCACGGGCACCGCGTCCGCGGTGCGCTGCGCCGAGCTCTTGCTCTGAAGTTGTGCGTTGGATGGTTCGGAAGGCGCCTGGGCGATCTGTTCGCTCAGGTTGTTGAACATCTTGATCGCGCCCTGAACCAGGCCGTTGTTGGTCGCGGTGCCTTCCACCGACTGGACCTTGTGGACGATGTTGTGCTGGTACTGCGGCAGCCCCACGGCGAGCCAGGCGATCTGCGTGCCGATGAAGGTGGCGATGCCGCTGATCAGGAGCACGGCCAGGCTGACGGTCAGGATCACGCCGGCAATACGTCCCACCCGCAGGCGACGCAGGAACTCGACCACCGGGGCCAGCGCGAACGCCATCAGGATCGAGAGGGCGAGGGGAACGAGGAGCGGGCGCCCGAAATAGACCAGCGCCACCACCACGGCCGCGATCACCGCGGCATAAGCCGCGTCGCGCAGCCCGGTATCGCCGGACGGCGCCTTGGGCGCATCGGTCAGGCCATGCGGGGCGGCGGTCACGGCGGCGGGGTCCTCAGAGTGCCTTGCGGCGAAAGTGTCGCAAAAACAGGGAATTATGCAAAGGGGCCCGTCAACTTGTTCCGGACGGCATCTGCGGATATGTCTGCCGGGCTTTTCCGGACCGCGCCATGCCCATTCTCCGTTTCCTGCCCGAGGCTACCAAAATCAACTTCGTCGGTGCGCGCTATTTCGCGTTTGCCATCGACGGCCTGCTGCTGCTGGCTTCGATCGTCTCGATCGCGGTCCACGGCTTCAATCTCGGCATCGACTTCACGGGCGGCGTCCTGATGGAGGTCAAGGCTGCGCAGACGATCGATGTCGGCGAGATGCGCGACGACATCGGCACGCTCGGCTTCAAGGAAACCGAGATTCAGTTCGTCGGCGGCGGCGAGTGCGAGAAGCCGGCCAATTCCTGCGTCCTGATCCGCGTCCAGCCCGACGCAAACAACAGCAACGAGACCGTGGTGACAAAGGTGCGCGACAAGCTCGGCGCCGGCTACACCTATCGCCGCAGCGAAGTCGTCGGTCCGAAGGTCAGCGGCGAACTGTTCCACGCCGGCGTCTATGCGACGCTGCTCGCCGTCGTCGCAATCGCGATCTGGGTCGCGTTCCGCTTCGAGTGGCAATACGGCATCAGCGCCGCGGTCGCGACCGGCCACGACGTGCTGGTGACCGCCGGCCTGTTTTCGATCCTGCATCTCGATTTCACGCTGACCAGCGTCGCGGCCCTGCTGACGCTCGCCGGCTATTCGATCAACGATACCGTCGTGGTGTTCGACCGAATCCGCGAGAACCGCCGCAAGTACAAGCGGATCTCGCTGCCCGAACTGATCAATCTGTCGACCAACCAGATGCTGACCCGTACGATTCTGACCAGCGTGGCGACGGCCTCGGCGATCATTCCGCTGCTGATCTATGGCGGTCCGACGCTGTTCGACTTCTCGGCCGCGATCCTGTTCGGCATCATCGTAGGCACGTTCTCGTCGATCTACGTCGCCGCGGCGCTGCTGCTCTATCTCCCGGCGCCGGCGGGCTCGATCGATGCCGGCGCGGCGGAAGCGAGTGCCTGACCTAAAG
Source organism: Pseudomonadota bacterium (assembly GCA_018241025.1). Lineage (GTDB taxonomy): Bacteria > Pseudomonadota > Alphaproteobacteria > Micropepsales > Micropepsaceae > Rhizomicrobium. Next base: position 23,496 of record JAFEEQ010000003.1, on the reverse strand, counting down.
CGGGAACCAGTCGCGCCGGTCGCTGTAGACCTGGTAGTGCGCATTGACGCCGGCACGCAGTCCGACGCCAGTACGCATGGGCGCCAGCGTGACGCCGCCCGAGCGCATGTAGTTCACGCCGATACCGGCGACGAAATAGATGCTGCCTTCGACGCCCGGGAAGCGCTGATAGAGGCGGCGCTCTTCCTTCAGATTGTAGACCAGCGTGAAGACCTTCGAGCCGTTGCCGCCGACGTCGAAGCCGATCGACGGGCCGCGCCAGTAGACCTTCTTCGGCTCCATGCCCTTGCGGATCAGCCAGCCGGAGCCATAGCGCAAGCCGACCACGAAGGCGCCCGAGCCCTCGTCGCCCTTGATATAGGCGTCGGGCAGGCCGAGATCCTGTGTGACGCGCTGCACCGCCTTGGCCATGACTTCAGTGGTGACGCCGAAGAAGTCGGAGCCGGCCTGGACGATCTCGTCCGGCGAGAAGGTGTCGGAATTGCTGTCGCGCGACGGCGGCGGCGAGTCGTCCGCGACCGTCGGCGTGATCGAAGCGGTGAGGGCGGCGAGGCCGATCAGAGCGGCTCCGAGGAGCCGAAGCGGTTTCATCATGGGTTCTCCAAACGAATCAGTCTCTCCCCGCCGGACGGATTCTTGCCAAAATCCGGCCTTACGGACAAACCTGTAGGACGATTTCCGGGGTCTTCAAGGCCTTTTGATGGCCCATGGCGTGATTATCTTTTAGCAAGCTAGGCTGGTGACAACGGCCGCATCGGGGAGAAGTCAGCCATGGATGGCGCAACGGTATTCGTTTTCGCGGTCGCGTTTCTTGCCCTCATCACGATTTTCGCGGGCGTCAAAGCGGTGCCGCAGGGCCGCGAATGGACGGTCGAGCGCTTTGGCCGCTTCACCAAGGTCCTGAAGCCCGGCCTCAACCTGATCGTGCCGTTCTTCGACCGCGTCGGACGCAAGCTTTCGATGATGGAAGAGGTTCTGACGATCCCGAGCCAGGTGGTGATCACACGCGACAATGCGACGGTCACCGCTGATGCCATCGCGTTCTATCAGGTCGTCGACGCCGCCAAGGCAGCCTATGAGGTCGCCAACCTGCAGGCCGGCATCACCAATCTCTGCCTCACCAACGCCCGTACCGTGATCGGCGCGATGGATCTCGACGAAGTCCTGTCGAAGCGCGACGAGATCAACCAGCGCCTCCTCGCCGTCGTCGACCAGGCGACGAGCCCGTGGGGCGTGAAGGTCACGCGTATCGAAATCAAGGACCTGTCGCCGCCGGTCGATATCACCGAAGCGATGGCGCGTCAGATGAAGGCCGAGCGCTTCCGCCGTGCCGAAGTCACGCAGGCAGACGGCGAAAAGAATGCAGCGATCCTGCGCGCCGAAGGCGCCAAGCAATCCGCGATCCTCCAGGCCGAGGGCCGCAAGGAAGCGGCCTATCGCGATGCCGAGGCGCGCGAGCGTCTTGCCGAAGCCGAAGCCAAGGCGACGCAAATGGTCTCGGACTCGATCGAGGCCGGCAACGTCAATGCGCTCAACTACTTCCTCGGCCAGAAATACGTCGAGGCCTTCTCGCAGCTCGCCACGGCACCGAACCAGAAATTCGTCATCGTCCCGATGGAATCCGCGGGACTTCTCGGCTCCATCGCCGGCGTTGCCGAGATGACCCGCGAGGCGATTGCTTCGCAAGCCGCCGGGGTTTCGCCAACCCGTGCACGCGGACAGAACGCAGCCGGCACGGTGCCCAATGTCCCGCCACCGACGACGCGCCCGGCAGGGACGTAAAGGTGCAGCCATGAACACGATGATCCAGTTCTTGGATACCCAGCCCGCCTGGCACTGGTGGGCGCTGGGCGCGATTCTGCTCGCGCTCGAGATTGCCAGCACCACGCAGTATCTGCTCTGGCCCGGAATCGCGGCGTTGATTACCGGTGCGCTCAAGTTCCTGGTTCCGAGCCTCGACGGACGGCTGGCGATCTTCCTGTTCGCTCTGATTTCGGTCGTTGCGACGGTGCTGTGGAAACGCTCCTCGCTGGGCAAGGCCGAACGCCACACGCACAAACATTTGAACGACCGAAGCGCGCAATATGTCGGCCGGGTCGTCAAGGCCGAAGATAATTTCGTCAACGGCCGCGGCCCGGTGCGGGTCGACGACACCCGTTGGAGTGCGCATGTCGTCGATGGTTCCGCGCCGATCAAGGGCGACATGCTCGAGGTCGCGGGAGCCGATGGGGCGGAGCTCAAGGTCCGGATTGCGCCGGGATCGCTGATGCTGGGCGGTGCAGCCGCCTGAAAGGTGAACGTCCCGCGCGGATATGCGTTATAGGAACATGAGCGGCACCTACATGCACGATGACGAGGAGAACGACAGGGCCCATCTGTCCGGGAGCGGATGGTTTGCCCTGGCGGTTCTCGTCGGATTTCTTGTTGCCGCGGTCTGGATCGCGGTGACGCAGTGGGCCGCAATCGGTGTCGTCCAGATGAGCGTGTTCGGATGGATCGCCCTCGTCGGCGGATCGCTGATCACGGTCGCGGTCGGCGGCGGATTGATGGCACTGCTGTTCTATTCCAGCCGCCACAATTACGACCGCTAGCGCCCGCCGCGCGCCACGAAGTGCGGATTGGTGAAATCCGGCCGGCCATAGAGAAATGCCGTTCCGTCCAGATTGGTGACCTGCCCGCCGGCCGCGGTCAGCACCGCATCGCCTGCCGCCGTATCCCATTCCATCGTCGTGCCGTGGCGCGGATAGATGTCCGCTTCGCCCGCTGCCACGAGGCAGAACTTCAGCGACGAACCGGCTGTGATGAAGTCCTTCACCGGGTAGTGAGCGAGATATTCCTCGGTCTTCTTGTCGCGATGGCTGCGGCTGGCGACGGCGGTGAGCCCGTCCGGCGGCGGCCGGCGAACCTTGATCGTCCGCGCCTGCCCCAGATCGGGCAAGCCGGAAGCATCGGCTGCGATTTCCCAGGCGCTGCCCGGCGTCTCGCCGAAGAACAGCCTGCCCTTGGCGGGCGCATAGACAACGCCTCGCACCGCGAGTCCGTTGACCACCTCGGCGATGTTCACGGTGAACTCGCCGTTCCGGTTGATGAATTCCTTGGTTCCGTCGAGCGGATCTACCAGGAAGAAATGCATTCCGACCTTCGGCATGCGGCCTGCAGCAACCTCTTCCTCGGCGACCACCGGCACGCCGGGGACGAGCGTGTTCAGCCCGGCCAGAATGTGTTTCTCCGCTTCCTCGTCGGCGTCGGTGACGGGCGAATGGTCTGCCTTTTTCCGTGTCTCCGTTCCTTCCGCGTAGTGGCGCATGATGATGCCCCCCGCAGAATGGGTAAGGCGCACCAGATCGACCAAGCGCTCGGAAGGCGTTGAAACCATCTTAAGCATTCCTTAAGAGGCGACGATCATGGTTACCAGCTGAAAACCATAAGCCGCATATGGAGATTGCCCCGGTGATGGATGACATCGAGTTCTCGGCGTTTCTCGTCAGCCGGGTGTGCCACGATCTTGTGGGGCCTCTGGGCGCGGTGGTCAACGGTTTGGAAGTCATGGAGGACGAGCGCGACGCCGCGATGCGCGCCGACGCGCTCAAGATCGTGACCTCAAGCGCGGAACAGGCGTTGGCACGGCTCCAGTTCATGCGCATCGCTTTCGGTGCGGCCGGTTCGGCCGGTGCGGAGCTCGATGTCGGCGAGGTTGGGCGCCTGGTCGGCGGCCTGCTTGCCGGCGGCAAGGTTCAGCTCAACTGGAGTTCGCCGCATGTGAACTGGCCCAAGAACTGGGCCAAGCTGCTGATGAATTCGGCGATGCTAGGCGCCGATTGCCTGCCGCGTGGCGGCCAGCTCGAGGTCACGGTAAGCACCGATCCGGCGGCGCCGTCGTTCAGGATCGTGGCGACCAGCCCTTATGCGCGCGTGCTCGACGAAGTCGCCAATGCGGTGCGCGGCGAGGAAACCCATCTCGACGCCCGCGGCATCCAGCCCTATCTCACCCACAAGCTGTCGCGCGACCTTAACGCCGGATTGACGCTGACGGTCCGCGAAGGCGCCGTCGAGCTCGCGGCCGGCTGATCGCGGCAAAATCGGTTAACGCTTAAACGCCCCATTTACGAGTGCGCTCTAGGCTCGACCGGAGACATTGTGGGCCGCCGGGTCTTGCGGCCGCATTGGGGTGAGAGCCATGAGAAATTGCCTTGTCGTCGACGACAGCCGCGTGATCCGCAAGGTCGCCTGCCGGATACTCCAGGATTTGAAATTCGACACCAATGAAGCCGAGGACGGGCTAGCCGCGCTCGCCGCCTGCCGCAGCAACATGCCGGAGCTGATCCTGCTCGACTGGAACATGCCGAACATGAACGGCATCGAATTCCTGAAGACGCTGCGCCGCGAGCGCGGCGGCGATCATCCCGTCGTCGTGTTCTGCACCACAGAGAACGACGTCGCGCACATCACCGAGGCGCTTGGCGCCGGCGCGAACGAATACATCATGAAGCCGTTCGATCGCGAGATCATGGAAGCCAAGCTGGCTGAAGTCGGGCTCGTCTAGCGCGCCGGACTGCAATGAAGGACGGCGACCTCACCTATCTTGCGCAACTCGTGCGCCGGCGCTCGGGCATTGTCGTGCCGCCGCACAAGCCGGGATTCATCGCGGGCCAGCTGTCGCCTGTCATGCGCCGCTTCGGCTTTCGCACGGTCGAGGCGCTGATCGCCGAGTTGCGCCACGGCCGCGAGACGCTCGCGCGCGCGGTGACCGAGGCGATGACGACGAACGAGTCGTCCTTCTTCCGCGACCGCGGCGCCTTCGAACAGTTCCGCGATGTGATCCTTCCCCGCCTGATCGAAGCGCGTGCCGCGAGCAAGCGCCTGCGCATCTGGAGCGCCGCCTGCGCTGCCGGGCAGGAGGCCTATTCCATCGCCATGCTGCTCGACGACGCCAAGCTGGTTACCCAGGGTTGGCGCATCGATCTCATCGCCACCGATTTCAGCACCGAGATGATCGCGCGCGCCGAAGAAGGGCTCTACTCGCATTTCGAGGTCCAGCGCGGCCTGCCGATCCGCCGTCTCGTCGCGCATTTTGCGGAAGAGAGCGGAAGCTGGCGCATTCACGAAAGCCTGCGCCGCATGGTGCGGTTCCAGCAATTCAACCTGCTCGATTCCTTCGGCTGGCTCGACGATCTCGATGTCGTGTTCTGCCGCAATGTGATGATCTATTTCGATCAGAAGACCAAGGCGCAGCTTCTCGACAAGATCGCCGATACCCTGACGCCGGACGGGACACTCATCCTCGGCCATGCCGAGACGACGCGCGGCCTGAGCGACGTCTTCACGCCGCTCGAGCGCACGTCAACGATCTTCACGAAGGGCAAGGCCATCGCGCCGCGCAGGGCGGCGGGCTGAGCGCCACGCTTGTCTTTACGGGCTTCTGGTCTAGCGTGCGTCGCATTCGAAAATCCGACTGCGGGTCAGGCGATGAAGTTCGTGATCTTTGCGCTTTGCGGCATGCTGGTGCTTCGCGCGGCGGCTGCGGAAGTCTGGCAACCTGCGTCCGGACATGTGCAGATTGCCCTCTGGCCCGACCGGACCGGGCCTGATGCGCAGCCTGCCCGGGCGCCGGAATCGGTCGTCAGCGCCGAGCATCCCGTCGCCGGACGTCCGTGGCACGCGATCCTGAACGTCTCGCAGCCGACGCTGACGGTCTATTCGCCAAAGAAGAATAGCACCGGCGCCGCAGTCCTTGTGCTTCCGGGTGGCGGATTTGAAGTCCTCGCCATCGACCTCGAAGGCACCGAAGTGTGCGAATGGCTGACGGCCAAAGGCATCACCTGCGTTGTGTTGAAATACCGAGTGCCGAGCGAGCCCTATGATTGGCACTGCAACTGCCGCCCGGACAATCTCATGATCCCGACGCGGTCGCTGGAAGACACGCAAAGGGCCATGGGGCTCGTGCGGCACCATGCGGTCGAGTGGCATATCGATCCGCACAAGATCGGCGTGCTCGGCTTTTCGGCCGGAGGTTTCCTTGCCGCGGAAATCAGCACGCACTATCAGCGCCGCCTCTACGCATCCATCGATGACGCCGACAAGGAAAGCGCCCGCCCGGATTTCGCCGTGCTGGTCTATCCGGGACATCTGACGCCCGACGGGTCGAAAGACATGGTGCTGAACCCCAACGTGCCGGTGACGTCCGACACGCCGCCGACATTTCTGTTGCAGGCCGGAAGCGACACGGTCGACGGCGTGTATCAGTCGCTAGCCTACTACGCCGGCCTTCAGAAGGCCGGGGTGCCGGTCGAGATGCACCTCTACGCCGACGGCGGCCACGCCTTCGGCCTGCGTCCGACAGCGCTTCCGATCACCCATTGGCCGCAGCTGGTGGAGATATGGCTGCGCACCATAGGCGTTCTTTCCGGCAGCCCCTAGTCCTCACCAGGTATCCACAAATCCCCGCCGCTTGCTCGCCTCCCAGGGCGGAAGGCTCTTGTAGCCACGCAGGATCCAGCGCCGCGTGTCGGCGGGATCGATGACGTCGTCGATCTCGAGATAGGCCGCCATGTTGGTCGCCTTGCCGCGGGTGTAGCTCTGCGCCACCAGCTTCTTGAACAGCGCGTCGCGCGCTTCTTCGGTCGGCTGGGCCTCCAGCTCTTTGCGGTAGCCGAGACGCGCCGCGCCTTCGAGGCCCATGCCGCCGAACTCGCCGGTCGGCCAGCTCACGATGAAGAACGGCGCGTGGAAGCTGCCGCCCGCCATCGCCTGCGCGCCGAGGCCGTAACCCTTGCGCAGCACCACGGTGAAGATCGGCACGCTGAGCGCGCCACCGACCACGAACATGCGCGATACCCGCCGCACCAGAGCGGTCTTCTCGTGCTCCGGCCCCACCATGAAACCCGGCGTGTCGCAGAGCGAAACGATGGGCAGCCCGAAGGCGTCGCAAAGCTGCAGGAAGCGCGCGGCCTTGTCGGCGCACGGGCCGTCGATGGCGCCGGCGAGATGCATCGGGTTGTTGGCGATGAGGCCGAAAGGCGCGCCCTCGATGCGGATCAGCGCGGTGATCATGCCCGGCGCATAGCCGGCGCGCAGTTCGAGCACGGATCCCGTGTCGGCCAGCGTGTCGATCACCTTGCGGCTTTCATAGACGCGCAACCGGTTCTCCGGAATCAGGTGACGAAGCTCTTTCTGGTTGGCGGCATCCCAATGCGAAAGCGTGCCCTGGAAATAGGAGAGATATTTCTTCGCCGCTTCGACGGCCTCGATCTCGTCCGCGACCGCGATGTCGACGACGCCGTTGGCGACCTGCACGCTCATCGGCCCGACGTCCTCGGGTTTGTAAACGCCGAGGCCGCCGCCTTCGATCATCGCCGGGCCGCCCATGCCGATGTTCGAATTCGCGGTCGCGATCACCACATCGGAGCAGCCGAGGATCGCGGCATTGCCGGCGAAGCAACGTCCCGAATTGATCCCGACACGCGGGATCAGCCCGGAGAGTTTGGCGTATTGCCGGAAGGTCGGCGTATCGAGACCGGCGACGCCGGGGAAATCGGTATCGCCCGGCCGTCCCCCGCCGCCCTCGGTGAAGCTCACGATGGGCAGTTTCCACTCCTCCGCGACCTTCAGCAGGCGGTCCTTCTTGCGGTGGTTCATTGCGCCCTGCGTGCCCGCGAGCACGGTGTAGTCATAGGCCATCACCGCGCAGCGTGCCTTCTGCTCGCCGAACGCCTTCGCGTTCACCGTGCCGATGCCGGTGACGATGCCGTCGCCCGGCGTGTTCTTGATCAGATCGTCGAGCTCGCGCCGCCGCCGCTGCGCTGCGAAGGCGAGGGCACCGTATTCGATGAAGCTGTCCGGATCGCAGAGCTGTTCGAGATTCTCGCGCACTGTGCGCTGGCCCGTCTTGCGCCGCCGCGCAACGGCGTCGGGACGGTTGGCGTCGTAGCCGAAAGCGTGACGGTCGAGCGCGTCCTGCAGATCGGCGCGGATCGCGTCGGGATCGCGCGCCGCTTCGGCCTGCGTATCGGCGCCGGCGACGGCTTCCGGCGTCAGATAGAGCAGGGCGTCGCCCTCGAACAGCACGGTGCCCGCCTGCTGTGCGAGGGAATGCACCCGGCCCGAAATTGCGGCGGCGACGAGATGCTCCATCTTCATCGCTTCCAGTACCGCGACCGACGAACCCTGGCGCACCACATCGCCAGGTTTCACGTCGATGGAGACGATCTTGCCCTGCATCGGCGCCGGAACGGCGATCGTGCCGGCCGGCACAGCCGCGGACTCTGTGCGAGCAGGCGCTGCGGTCGTAGAAGACACCGCAGTAGCAGCAGGCTGCCATGCAGCGGCGTCGGCGAGGATCGCAGCGGCATGATTCTCGACGTAGCGCGTATGCGCCGTGCCGCCGATAAGGTCGGGCCGTGAGATCAGGGCGTGCAGAAAGCCGGCATTGGTCGCGACGCCGCCGATGGCGAATTCGTCCAGCGCGCGCTTCGCCCGCGTCATCGCCGAGGCGAAGTCGGGACCATGCACGATCAGCTTGGCGAGCAGCGGATCGAACGCCGGATTGGTGCGATAACCCTCATAACCGAAGGTATCGACGCGCACGCCGGGCCCCGACGGCGGCGTGAAGCGCGTGAGCGTGCCACCGGAAGGCTTGACGGTACCGTCCGCCTCGAGCTTCTCCATGTTGATGCGCAGCTGCACGGCATAGCCGCGCGGCCCCGGGATTTCGTCCTGCACGAGGCCCAGTTCGCGCAGCGACCGTCCGCGCGCGATCTCGATCTGCACGCCGACGAGATCGATGCCGGTAACCTCTTCGGTGACGGTATGCTCGACCTGGAGCCGCGGATTGGCCTCGATGAAGGCGAAGGCGGCGCCGTGGCGCGGCGGCTTCGGGTTCACGAGAAATTCGAAGGTCGCGAGGCCTTTCAGGTTCACGTCGTCGGCGAGCCATACTGCGGCGTCGCAAAGCTGCTTGCGCAGATCGGGATCGAGGCCGGGCGCGGGTGCGATCTCGACGATCTTCTGATGGCGGCGCTGGAGCGTGCAGTCGCGCTCCCACACATGCACCGCCGATTTGCCGTCGCCGACGACCTGGATCTCGACATGGCGCGCATCGCTCATCAGCGCTTCGGCATAGACGAGATCGTTGCCGAAGGCGGCACGCGCCTCGGACTGGCAGCGCAGATAGGATGCTTCGAGATCGTTCTCGTTCGTGACGATGCGCATGCCGCGGCCGCCACCGCCGGCGATGGCCTTGATCACGATCGCGCCGTGTTTGCGGAAAAAGTCGCGCACCTGATCTAGCGTCGCGGGACCTTCGGTGCCCGCCAGAACCGGCACGCCGAAGCGTTCCGCCAGTGCGCGAGCCCGTGCCTTGTCGCCGAAGATCGAGAGCACGCGCGGGCTCGGGCCGATGAAGGTCAGTCCGACCTTCTCGCAGGCCTCGGCGAAGAGCGGATTCTCGCTCAGAAAGCCGTAGCCGGGATGCACCGCGTCGCAATGCGCCGTCTTGGCGGCCGCGACCACACGGGCGATGTCGAGATAGGCGGCCGGCCCGCTGGCGCCGAGCGCGATGGCGCTGTCGGCGGCTTTCACATGGGCGGAGGTCGCGTCGTCGTCGGAATAGATCGCGACGCTTTTCAGGCCGCGCTCGGCGGCGGCGCGCGCGATGCGCACGGCGATCTCGCCGCGATTGGCGATCAGGATGCTGGAGAGGGTCATGGCAGGTCCGGAAATGTCGATCCCGGACTCTGCCATGGCCTAACGGCCGTTACAAAGCGGCGCGGATGCCGGCAAAGGCGCCGGTTCCGGGCACACCGTAGCCGGTAACCTCCTCGGTACGGTCGTTGAACAGGTTGTCGATCCGGCCGAAGAGCTGCCACTGATCCGACAGATCATAAGAGCCGAACAGGTTCACCGTGGTGTTGCTGGTCAGCGGCGTGAAGTTGCCGGCGTCATTGAAGCGCTTGCCCTGATAGGTGACGCTGAAGCCGAGCACCGTTCCGTCGAGCGGTCGCCAGGTGACGAGCGCGCTTGCCAGGTCGTGCGGCCGGCGCGGCAGGTCGAGATGGCTCAGCTCGTTCACCGAGGTCATGTTCGTGTATTGCAGGCTGGCCTCCAGCGTGTCGCCGATCGGCGCCTTCACTTCGAGTTCGATGCCGTTGCCGCGCGTCTTGTCGAAGTTGAGGTAGTAGCCGAACACCGCAACGCGGCTCGGGCATCCCGGTGCGTCCGCAGGCGTGTAGCAGTTCTGGAACGCGATCTGGTTCGACGTCGTGCGGTCGAAATACGTCGCCGAGAAACGCACTGGAGAGTCGAACAGGTCGGTGTCAAACCCGGCTTCCCATCCGGTCGCCGTCTCCGGCTTCAGCGTATCGATCGGATTGGAGTTCGGCCCGAACTCCTGGAACAGGCTCGGCGCCTTGAAGCCGGTGCCGATATTCGCCCGCAGAACCGTGTTCCACGGGAAGAGCTGATAGGCGGCGTTGATCTTGTAGGAGGTGTGCGTGCCGAACTGGTCGTCGTCATCGAGGCGCACGCCGCCGGTCAGCGTCAGCGCTTCGAACAGCGTCGTCTGGCCCTGCAGGTAGTAGCCGGTCAGGCGGTCATGCCCGCCGATCACCGGCGGCGAGAAGAACGCGAAGGTGCCGAAATTATCGTTCCGGAACGTGCTGAACTGCGTCTCTGCACCGAACACAATCTGCGTCGCGTCATCGACATCGAAGGTGCCCTGATACTCGAACCGCGCCGCACTGCTGAAGTACTGGTAATTGAGATGCGTGATGTCCGAGGCGGAGTCGTAAAAGATGCGCCCCTGCTCGGTGCCGATAAGCGCGATGCGGTTGTGCAGCCGCCCGCCGAACAGGTCGGCGTTGAGGCCGAGATAGCCGACCTTCAGCTCATTGGTATTGTTGGCGGCGGAATCGGCAACGGTATAGAGCGGCGGGCCGCCGAAGCCGTCGTCGAAATCGTCATGGCCTTGGGTGTAGTAGCCGCGCAAATCTGCGCTCAGCCAGTCGTTCAGATGGACGCGGACATTCGCGGTCGCACCGAAATTGGTATAGCCGTCATTCTCCGGATTGCCATTGCGCACATCGGCCGCGGGCGTGCCGGCGGTGGTCAGGAAACTCAGGCCCGCGCCGTATTCCACGACGTTGTTGCTGCCATGGGCCGCGACACTGGCATGGAAGGTGCCGAAAGAGCCGGCCTCGGCGCTGGCATCGAGTCCGAACAGCGTGTCGCCACCGCGCTTGGTGACGATGTTCACGATGCCGCCGATGGCGTCGCTGCCATAGAGCGTCGATTGCGGGCCGCGCAGGACTTCGACGCGGTCGATGTTGTTGACCAAAAGATCGCCCAGCGCCGCGGCGGCGCTGTCGTCGGTCGTGCTGGCGTCGTTGACGCGTACGCCGTCGATCAGCACGACCGTTTGTCCGGCCTCGGCGCCGCGCAGGCTGATGCTCGCCGGCTGGCCGAGGCCGCCGTTGCGCACCACCACGAGCGAAGGCACTTCCTTCAATGCATCGGTCAGCAGCATCGTTTGCTGGGTCTTGAGGTCCTCCGCCGTCAATACGCTGACAGAGGCGCCAGTCAGCACGATGGGTTGTTCGGTGCGCGTGGCGGTGACGGTGATGGTCTCGGGGCCATAAATTGGCGATGAGGACAGCGCAGTGACTTCTGGGTCGGCATGAGCCGTTGACGCCAGACCAACGAGCAAAGCGGATCCTAAAAGCAGTTCCTTATGCATGACATTCTCCTGTGGGTTACAGGAGCCGTCGCGCACGGCGCAGCACTTCTCTGGTTTGGCATGACACCCACCCCGACGACTCCCCTTGTCGCCACGGCGGTTTCTCCCGCGGTCCCCGCCTCACCCCGAGCGGAAACAGGACGACGGCGCAAGGCAGGTCTCCTGGCTCGCCGGGTCTTCGCTCCCCGTCCGCCTTCCCGGGAAACCCCAGTGGCATTTGGACGGATCGCTCGCCGGCTACAGTTGCGGGGGCAGCCGCGGTTTCAAACCGCGTTCCCAAAACCAAGCGCGTGGGTCGGAACCTAGTGCGGCTGGGTGCGCCGCGTCAAATGCCGCGCTCGCATGGCTCGCAATCGCCGCCCGCGTCACTATGATCGCGTCGGCATGCGGTTCGATTCCCGTTCGATGCGCCGCGCCGTGGCGCTCCTGATCGTCCTTGTCGCGTTTCCGGCTTTGGCCGGCGAAGCGCCGCATTATGTGAGCCTGCGCCGCAACGAGGCCTATCTGCGTCAGGGACCGTCCTACAAGCATCAGATTCTCTGGATCTATCACCACAAGGATTATCCGCTGCTCGAAATCGGCAGCTTCGACGTCTGGCGCAAGGTCAAGGATGTCGATGGCACGATCGGCTGGATGCATCACACCCAGATCACCGACCGCCGCACCGTGCTGTTCATCGGATTTTCAAAGTCTCCGATCCGCGAAGACGACGCACCCGAGGGCAAGATCATCGCCTATGCCCAGCCCGGCGTTGTCGCCCGGCTCAAGGCATGCGAGCTTGCGGTCTGCCAGGTCGAGGCTGCGGGCACGACAGGCTGGGTCGACAAGCGGAACATCTGGGGAGTCGGAGCGCGTGAAGTCTTCCAATGACGCGGGCGATGAATCCGCGCGGCGTTTGGCAGCCAACATAGACGCTGATCCCGCTTCCCAGGCCGAAGCCGCGCCCGGCGGCTGGGCAGCATGGCTGCATCGGCCCGGCGGACTCTCGGCAACCGGCGGCCCGATCGCGAGCCGGCTCGGACAGGTGTCCTGGGCGATGTTCGAGTGCGCCCGCATTCCCTACGTCCTGTTGGTGACGATTTATCTCTTCGCGCCCTATTTCACGAAAGTCGTGATCGGCGATCCGGTGCGCGGCCAGATCATCTGGTCGGCGATCTCGTCCTGGGGCGGATTGGCGACGGCGGTCGCCGCGCCCTTTCTCGGCGCCATCGCCGACATCGGCGGACGGCGCAAACGGTGGATCTTCGTTTACACCGTGATCATGGTGGTCTCGATGACGGCGCTGTGGATCGCGACGCCGCACGCGTCTAGCAACGAGATCCTCCTGCTCGCCGCCGCGATCATCGCGGCGAACTTTGCCTATGAATTCTCGAGCGTCTTCCACAATGCGATGCTGCCGACCATTGCGCCGCATGAGCGCGTCGGTCCGCTGTCGGGCTTGGGGCTCTCGCTCGGCAACCTCGCGGGCGTAATCCTGCTCGGCTTCATGATCGTCGCCTTCTCGGCGCCGGGACATGTCGACTGGCCCTTCGTGCCGTCCCATCCGCTGTTCGGCGTCGACCAGGCGGCGCACGATCCGGAACGCCTCACCGGGCCGATCTCCGGCCTCTGGCTGCTGATCTTCAGCCTGCCGCTGTTCCTGTTCACACCCGACAAGCCGAGCGCCGGCATTCCGATCGGCGAGCAGATGCGGCGCGGCGTGCGCGCGGTGTGGCAGACCGTGCTCAGCCTCCGGCGCTATCGCAATGTCGGCATGTATTTGTTGGCGCGCATCTTCTTCAACGACGGCATGGGCGCGGTGCTCCTGTTCGGCGGCATCTATGCCGCGGTGACCTTCGACTGGGGCCCGCTGACCATGATGGTCTACGGCATCGAGCTCAGCGTTTTCGCCGTGCTCGGCGGCTATGTCGGCGGCTGGCTCGACAATGCGCTCGGTTCCAAGCGTGCGATCTTCGTTTCGGTCGGCGGCACGCTGATATTCTTCTGCCTCAGCCTGACGATGGCGCCGGACCGGATCCTCTGGTTCATCCCCTACGACGTCCACGCCGCGCCGATCAACGCGATGCCGTTCTTCAACACCTGGCCGCAATTGATCTATCTCGGCATCGTCAACGGCGTCGCGGTGCTGATCACGGCGGGCTACGCCAATGCGCGCACGATGATGGCCCGGCTTGCGCCGCCGGAGAAGATGACCGAATTCTTCGGCCTGATGTCGCTGTCGGGCACTGCGGCGACGCCGTTCGCCAACGCTTCGGTGACGGCGATGACGGCGCTGACGATGAGCCAGCGCGGCGGTCTCCTCGCCATCACCTTCTTCCTCGTCGTCGGTCTGATCCTGATGATCTTCGTGACGGAAGAGCGCGCGGCCTGAGCCTCAGTGTCCGGCCGGCGGACCTGGCGGCGGACCGCGATCGTCGTCGTTGCGCCAGTCGCCGTCGCCGCGTCCGTAGAAGCGGTCGTCGTGATCGTGATCGCCGACAGTGCGTTCCTTGTGACCGCGGTCGAACCATTCCACGCCGACGCGGTCGCCATCGCGCCAGCGGCGCTCATAGTGCTCGGCATCATAGCAGCGCGCAGAGGTGCAGGGTGGTGCCGGCGGGGGGCGGTCATCACGATCGCGATCATAGTCGCGGTCGCAATCGTCGTCGCAACGGCGATAGTGGCGATGATGGTAGCGCGGCCGATAGCAGCCGTCGTCGCAACCCGTATAGCCGCATCCCACGTGGCATCCGCCATAGCCATAGGCGTAGCCGCCGTAGTGGCGGAAGCTGATCTCCGGCACCGGATCGAACGGATCGAGCAGCACGGCGCCGGCCGTGGCCACGCCCGCGCTGGCCGATCCCGGCACGAACGCGGCGCCGATCAGGGCCAGGGCGAGGAGAAAGCTCTTCTTCATCGCATACCTCTCAGTTTTGTCCCGGACGCGGGGGCTGCGCAGCGGCCGCGTTCAGCAGCGCACCGAGCTGGTTCATGGTCGGACGGAATCCGGCAAGCGCCGAACTCGTCATGTAGTCGTTCGCCTTGTGCAGATCCTGGTCGATGCCGGGCGGCCCGACCTTGTAGAGCACGCCCAGATGATAGAGCGCGGCGGCATAGCGCTGATCGGCGGCCTTCTGAAACCAGTACTCGGCGCGAGCATAGTTGATCACGACGCCGGTGCCCTTGCTGTACATCACGCCGAGCGTGTTCTGGGATTCCGCATCGCCGTTCTGCGCCGCCATCTGGATCGCGCGCACAAGCTCGGCGGCTGTGAGCCGGTCGCTCGGCTCTTCGGCAAGTGAGGCCTGGAACTGCGCGATCGCGCCGCGGCCGCGGAAGCCGAGGAAAGCGAGCGCATGCAGCCCCGCCGGCGCCGGGATGGCCGAGGCGAGAATGAGCGCGCGCTGGTGTTCGAGGTTCGGCAGGCATTCGTCGCTGAGCGGAACGCCGCCGGGCGCGTCGCCTTCCGGATAGAATTCATAGGGCGGGAACCAGAAATGAAAATCCCGCGCCTGCTTTTCCACCAGCTTCGCACCGATGGCGCTGCGGCGCAGATCGCCTTCGACCGGATTGAGATAGGCCCGGCCGAGCGGACTGCCGAGCGCGTCGGCAATATGGAAATAGATCAGCGCGTCGGCGTCGTTCGGCACGATGGCGCTGTCGTTGTTGTAGCTGCCGCCACCACGTCGTCCGCGCCGCCAGCCGTCATCGTCGTCGTTGTTGGTGCGCGTGATGCGGCCGAGGTCGATGAAACCCTCCGCGCCGCGACAGGAGAGGATATAGACGATGCGGTTGCGCGCCTGGACGCGTTCTTCAGTCGAAAGCGTGAGAAGGATCTCACCCTGCTTCGCCCAGGCACGCGCGCGCCGTGCGCCGATGATGTCGGCCGCCTCGTCGTCCCAATAGCCACGCCGCGCCGTACGATTGCGGGCGGCAAGGAAATACCAGACATAGGCTTCGACCGGATCGTAATACCGGCTGTCGCTGGCATTGTCGTAGATGTCGCCGAGCTTCGCCTGGGCGAGGAAGTCGTTGTTCTGCCAGGCGGCCTTGCGCCAGATGCGCACGGCGGCTTCGAGGCTGATGTGGTTGAGGGCAAAATTGCCGTCGGCGTAGTCGACGGCCGCCGCCGGCTGGATCAGCACCAGCGTCGCTAGCGCAGCCAATACGAGGCGCAGCTTTCGGATTGTGACCACCCCATCCCCCAATGGGCATCCCCCGCCCGCTGGCCGCCATGCCGGAAACCATGGCTACGGAACATTAACGCTAATGGAGGGGTTTGGTGTCGGGCCCGTAACGCTATTTTTGGGGACAAGCGAGCGGCGTCGCTAACACGCTGAAAGCAAGCACGAATCCGCCCGGCTCGTGAGGCGCAAACAATGTTGGCGGATGGCGAAATCCAGTATCAGTGCCGGAATTGCCGCACGCCGCTGAACACCATCGCGATTCCCGCTTCGTCGGCGGCGGCGATGACGTCCTTGTCGTTGATCGAGCCGCCGGGCTGGATCACGGCCGTTGCGCCCGCTTCGGCCACGGCGAGAAGTCCATCCGGGAACGGGAAGAACGCGTCGGACGATGCGACCGAGCCCACCGTGAGCGGCTCGCTGAGCCCCGCCTCCTTGGCCGCGTCACGCGCCTTCATCGCGGCAATGCGCGCGGCATCGACGCGGCTCATCTGTCCCGCGCCGATGCCGACCGTGGCGCCGTTCTTGGCGTAGATCACGGTGTTCGATTTGGTGTGCTTGCCGACGCGGAAAGCGAAGCGCAGGTCGGCGAGCTGCTGCTCGGTCGGCGCCTTCTTGGTCACGACCTTGAGGTCGAGCTTGGCGGCATTGGCATCGTCGCGCGATTGCACGAGAAGGCCGCCGGCGACCGACTTCACGGTCCAGCCCGGCACGTAAGGATCGGGCATACCGCCGGTGATCAGCAGCCGCGCATTCTTGCGCCGGGTGATCTCGGCTTTGGCTTCTTCGGTGGCGTCGGGAACGATGATCACGTCGGTGACGATCTCGGCGATCTTTGCCGCCGTCTCCCCGTCGAGCGTGCCGTTGAGCGCGATGATGCCACCGAACCGGCTCACCGGATCACAGGCGAGCGCACGCAGATAGGCGTCGAGATGATTTTTGCCGACCGCGACGCCGCAGGGATTGGCGTGCTTGATGATCGCGACCGCCGGTTCCGTGCCGAACTCGGCCACGAGCTCGAACGCTGCGTCGGCATCGAGAATATTTATGTAGCTGAGTTCGCGGCCCTGGATCTGATGCGCGGTGGCGACGCCGAAGCGCTTCTCGCCGCCGGTGTAGAACGCCGCGCGCTGATGCATGTTCTCGCCATAGCGCAGCTTCTGCTTGAGCCCGCCGGCGAAGCTGCGCCAGCGCGGCGGCTCGGCATCGCCATCCTTCTCAAGCTGCTCGGCGAACCAGTTCGACACCGCCGCGTCATAGGCTGCGGTGCGCGCGAACGCCGTCTGCGCGAGACGCTTGCGCAAGGCGAGCGTTGTCGCGCCGGTGTTCGCGTCCATCTCGGCGAGGATCGCGGCATAGTCGGCCGGATCGGTGACGACGGTCACCCAGTCGTGGTTCTTCGCGGCGGAACGCGTCATCGCCGGGCCGCCGATATCGATCTGCTCGATCGTGTCCTCGAAACCCGCACCCGTCGCCACAGTCTCCTCGAACGGATAGAGGTTGGAGACGAGCATATCGATGCCTTCGATGCCGTGCGCCTTCATCGCCTCGGCGTGATCGGCCTTGTTGCGCAGCGAGAGCAGCCCGCCATGGACCTTGGGATGCAGCGTCTTCACCCGTCCGTCCATCATCTCCGGGAAGTCGGTAATCTCCGAGATGTCGGCGACCTTCAGACCGGCGTCGCGCAGCGCCTTGGCCGAGCCGCCTGTCGAGATCAGCATCACGCCGTGGCGGTCGAGCCCCTTGGCGAAATCGACCAGACCGGTCTTGTCGAATACCGAAAGGATCGCGCGGCGAATGGGGCGGAGCGTCATGACGTGACTCGGGGCAAGGGGGCTACGGGGCGGTTTAACGCCGGAAGAACCAGAAAACAAAGGCCAGAACGCCGCTGGCCCCCAGCGAATAGATCACCGGGATGTGGATATGCCAGGTGTCATGGTCGTAGTTGATGTCGCCGGGCATCGGGTCCAGCCCGATCATGGCAACGGCCTGGCTGAGCGCCAGCGCGCCGATGAGGAAAATCCCGAGATAAATCAGCCAGCGCATTGCGGTACCCTTGCACGAGAATCGATCAGAATCGCTCCGCCGTCCAGCGCGTCCGGTCCTGGATTTGACAGGAACCGTGCCCTTGGCGAGATTTGGGCTCGTTAGTTTTCCAATTATTTGAGGTTTTGAGCGATGCCGATTTCGATGCAAAGAGTCCGGTCACAGGAATCTGCCGATTCTGGCAGGACCGCTCGGCAACGCCCGGCTTGGCGGACGCCGCAGTTTCGCCCGATCCCCGCGCGAGAATCAGCCAACGGCGGGTCCAGCGGCGACGACGGTCTCGGAGACTTCAACAGCTGAGTGCTGCGCGGTCTACGCGCCACTGACCACTTTGGCGACTGCCCGCGTAAGCGTCTGCAGGTCGTTCTCGTCGATGGTCAGTGCGGGCGTGAGATAGACGATATTGCGGAACGGCCTGACCCAAACGCCCTCGGCGACCAGTCGGCGCTTGAAATCGTTGAGATTCGCGATTTCATCGAGTTCCACGACGCCGACGGCGCCGCGGACCCGAACGTCGCGCACGCCTTTTCTGCCGATGCAGCCGCCGAGTTCCGGGCCCATGAACTTGGCGATATCGACCGCCTGCATCAGACGGTTTTCCTGCTCGAACAGGTCGAGCGAGGCGTTGGCGGCGGCGCAGGCGAGCGCATTGCCCATGAAGGTCGGGCCGTGCATCAGCGCATGCGCCGGATCGTCCGACCAGAAAGCGTCGAACACCTTTTGCGTAGCGATCGTGGCGGCGAGCGGTATTGCGCCGCCGGTCAACGCCTTGCCGACGGTCATGATGTCGGGCGCGACCTCCGCCGCCTCGCAGGCGAACATCGGCCCGGTGCGGCCGAAGCCGGTGAAGATTTCGTCGAAGATCAGGAGAAGGTCATAGCGGTCGGCGGCCGCGCGCAGGCGCTTCAGCACATCCTCGGAATGGAACAGCATGCCGCCCGCGCCCTGGATGAAGGGCTCGACCAGGATGCCGGCGAGATGGTGGGCATGGCGCTCCAGCGCCGCCTCGAACGCCGCGATGCTTGCCTCGTCGCGCGGCAGATCGACGATGACATGCTCCGGAAGAAGGCCGGTGAAGAGGTTGTGCATGCCCTCTTCGGGGTCGCACACCGCCATCGTTCCGATGGTGTCGCCGTGATAGCCGCCGCGGAAGGCGAGGAATTTCGTCCGCCCACGGATGTTCTGGTTCAGCCAGTACTGCGTCGCCATCTTCATAGCGACTTCAACCGCGACCGAACCGGAGTCGGAGAAGAACACGCGCTCCATCCCACCCGGTGCGATGGCGCAAAGCCGCGCCGCCAGAGTCAGCACCTGCTCATGGACGAGCCCGCCGAGCATCACATGTGGCAGCTTCGCCGCCTGCGCCTGGATCGCCTGGACGATATGCGGATGGTTGTAACCATGCACTGCCGTCCACCAGCTCGCGATCCCGTCGACCAGCTCCTGCCCATCCGCGAGCACGATCCGCGTGCCGTGCGTCCGCTCCGCCGCCAGCGGCGGGTTGGCCGTCTTCATCTGGGTATAGGGCAGCCACACATGGGGCAGGCCACGGGCGTACCAAGTGGGTTCGGTCACCATTCGCCACCCCCAAAACCGTCATGGGCGGCCTTGAGCCGCCCATCCATCGCGCT
Organism: Pseudomonadota bacterium; assembly: GCA_018241025.1. Taxonomy (GTDB): domain Bacteria; phylum Pseudomonadota; class Alphaproteobacteria; order Micropepsales; family Micropepsaceae; genus Rhizomicrobium. Next base: position 3,928 of record JAFEEQ010000003.1, on the reverse strand, counting down.
CGCGTCAGCGAGCGCAACAGATTCGCGCGGAGCCGCGGAGGCGCGGAGTTGAGCGCGATCCTCCGCGTCTCCGCGGCTCCGCGTGATTTCATATGGCGCTTCGTGCCGCTGGGTGGCAGGGTCAAGCCCGGCCTTGGTGAGTGAGGGGAGGACGGCGCTCAACTGTCCAGCGCCATCGGCGTCACGCCGAGCTTCTCGAACAGCTTGTGGTCGTGGCTTTCCTTCGGGTTCGGCGTCGTCAGCAGCTTCGTCCCGTAGAAGATCGAGTTCGCGCCCGCGAGGAAGCACAGTGCCTGGGTCTCGTCGCTCATGTTGTCGCGTCCCGCCGACAGCCGCACGAACGACTTCGGCATCGTGATCCGCGCCACCGCGATGGTGCGCACGAAGTCGATCGGATCGAGTGCCGCGCTTTCGCCCAGCTTCGTGCCCTTCACCTTCATCAGCGCGTTGATCGGCACGCTCTCCGGATGGCTCGGCAGCGTCGCGAGCGCATGGATCATCCCCGCGCGGTCGCTCTCCTCTTCGCCCATGCCGACGATGCCGCCGCAGCAGACATTGATGCCCGCATTGCGCACATGCTCGAGCGTGTCGAGCCGGTCCTGGAATGTCCGCGTCGTGATGACCTCCGTGTAATACTCCGGCGAGGTATCGATGTTGTGGTTGTAATAGTCGAGCCCCGCGCCCTTCAGCCGTTCCGCCTGCGGCCCGGTCAGCATGCCGAGCGTCACGCAGGTTTCCATGCCGAGCGCCTTCACGCCCTCGACCATCGCGCACACCGCATCGAGATCGCGATCCTTCGGCGAGCGCCAGGCCGCGCCCATGCAGAACCGCGTCGCGCCCGCGTCACGCGCCGTCCGCGCATCGGCGAGCACCTTCTCGATCTCCATCAACTTGGAGGCCTTGAGGCCCGTCTCGTGGCTCGCGCTCTGCGAGCAATAGCCGCAATCCTCGGGGCAGCCGCCGGTCTTGATCGAGAGCAGGGTCGAAATCTGCACCTCGTTCGCTGCGAAATGCTGGCGATGCACGGTTTGCGACCGGAAAATCAGGTCGGCGAAGGGCAGGGCGAATAGCTGCGCGATCTCGTCGCGCGTCCAATCGTGCCGCACGGTTCCGTCGCGGAATTCTGGAGCGGGCGCGTTCATCAAGTCACCTTTATCGAGGCTGCTGAAGCCATTATAGGGGCGAGCCACAAGGTGCAAGTTTCGTCAGGATGTCGTCGCTCGATCGGTTCGCCGCCCAGAAGCTCGCGCAGCTCGCGGCGCAGGATTTACGCCGTTCGCTCGTAGATTCCGCGCGCGAGGACGGCCTCTGGATCTGTCGGAACGGCAAGCGCCTGCTCTCCTTCTCCTGCAACGACTACCTCAACCTCACCCATCATCCGCGGGTAAAGGCGGCTGCGATCGCCGCCGTCCAGACCCATGGCGCCGGCGCCGGCGCTTCGCGCCTCGTCACCGGCAACCATCCGCTCTATGGCGAACTCGAAGCGAAGCTCGCGCGGCTGAAGGGCACCGAAGCCGCCTGCATCTTTGGCTCCGGCTATCTCGCCAACGCGGGCATCGTCCCCGTGATCGTGGGTGAGGGCGACCTGTTGCTCGTCGACGAACTCGCGCATTCCTGCCTCTGGGCCGGCGCCCAGCTTTCGCGCGCGAAGGTGCAGACATTTCGCCACAACGATCTCGCCCACGTCGAAGCGCTGCTGCGCAGCCATCGCGCGCAGCACCGGCACGCGCTCATCGTCACCGACCGAGTCTTCTCGATGGATGGCGACCTTGCCCCGCTTGCCGAACTCGCCGTCCTTGCGCGCGCGCACGATGCCTGGCTGATGAGCGACGATGCCCACGGCCTCGCCGTCGTCGACGGCGACAATCCCGCCGATTTGAAAATGGGCACGCTGTCGAAGACACTCGGCTCCTATGGCGGCTATCTCTGCGCCTCGCAGCCCGTGATCGATCTCATCCGCACCCGTGCCCGCACGCTCATCTATTCAACCGGCCTGCCGCCGGCGTCCGTCGCTGCCGCGAGCGCAGCGCTCGACATTATCGCCGCCGATCCAGCCCTTGCCGCCGCCCCGCGCGCCAAGGCGCGCGCCTTCACCCGCGCGCTCAACGTGGCCGAAGCGCAAAGCCCCATCGTTCCGATCGTACTCCACGAAGCAGCTGCGGCGCTGCGCGCACAGGCTGCGCTCGAAGCCGAAGGCTTCCTCGTGACCGCGATCCGTCCGCCGACCGTGCCCGAAGGCACCGCGCGCCTGCGCTTCGCCTTCACCGCAGGTCACCCCGATTCCGAGATCGTCCGTCTTGCCACCATCGTTCGAGAAAAAATCCTGACATGAGCGCATATTTCGTCACCGCCACCGGCACCGATATCGGCAAGACTTTCGTCACCGCCGGCCTGATCCGCGCCGCGCGTCTCGGCGGCCTCAAGACCCAAGCCCTCAAACCCATCGTCAGCGGCATCGACGACGCGAACCCCGCCGGCAGCGATCCCGCCGTCCTGCTCGATGCGCTCGGCGAAACCGTGACGCCCGAGACGCTCGCGCGCATCTCGCCCTGGCGCTTCGCCGCCCCGATGTCGCCCGACATGGCGGCGGCCCGCGAAGAGCGCTTCATCCCCTACAACGAATTGCTCGAGACCTGCCGCGACGCGGTCCATGCGGCACGGGACGGCATGCTGTTCATCGAAGGCGTCGGCGGCGTGATGGTGCCGCTCGATGCGCGCCGCACCGTGCTCGACTGGATGGCCGACATGCGCCTGCCGTTGATCCTGGTCGCCGGCTCCTATCTCGGCACCATCAGCCACACGCTCACCGCGATGGAGGTCGTGGCCCGCGCCCGTCTCAAGATATCGGCGCTTGTCATCAACGAAAGCGAAGGCGCCACCATCCCGCTCGAAGAGACTTTGGCCACGCTGCGCCGCTTCGCCGGCGTCCCCATCGCCACGATCCCGCGCGGCGGCGACATGTCCGCCTTCGCCAAGCTCGCATCGCTGCTCTAAAAAACCGTCATGGCCGCCCTTGAGGCGGCCACCCATCGGGCGCGCGTCTGCGCGCCAATGACTCTTTCAAATTCGCGCCGCGAATGTGATGGATGGGCGGGTCAGGCCCGCCCATGACGGGTGGGTATTATGCGTCGATCGGGCGCTAACCCTAAACCTTCACGCCTTCCGCCCGCGCGCTCGGCCGCGCCGACACGGTCTTGTGCCATCGGGTGAGATGCGTGAATTCCTCCGGAATCGGCATGTTCACGAACTTGGCGAAGTCGAGCCCGCACAGCAGCACGATATCCGCCATCGAGAAGTAGTCGTGGACGAGGAACGGCCCGGCACCGGAGAGTTCCTTGTCGAGCCATTTCATCGCGCCCATCACCGCCTTGCGCATATGCGCGCCGTATTCCTTGAACTGGTTGGGATTGACGACGGCGGTGCGCGGATCGTCGTTGATCCAGACCTGGCCCATCGGTGTCCAGAGGCGGAATTCAGACCGCCGGATCCACATCTCGACCTCGGCCTGCTCGTAAGGGCTGCGCCCGAACAGGGGCGGTGTCGGATGCAGCGACTCGAAATAGCGGCAGATCGCGACCGACTCCGACAGGAAGCGCCCGTCATCGGTCTCCAGCACCGGCACCTGTCCGAGGGAGTTCATTTTCACGAAGTCTTCGGCCTTGTGCATGCGCGCCGCCATCTTGGTGTGCACGCGCGCGACCGTGTCGGCGAGGCCCTTCTCGGCGAGATAGATGTGCACCTTGCGCGGATTGGGCGCGGGATAGTTTTCGGTATAGAGCTTCAAGGTTGCCTCCCAGGATGTCGTTGACCCCAGCCTAGGCGCGTCGACCGCGCGAGCGCCAGCGTTGACGCCGCGCCGCGTCCGTCTATATTCCCCCGCCTTCCCGTGCCCCAGTGGCGGAATGGTAGACGCGGCAGACTCAAAATC
>JAFEEQ010000034.1 GCA_018241025.1 Pseudomonadota bacterium | reverse complement strand
GCGTTCTGACCAACCTTCGGCGACAGCCAGCCACCACCAAAAACCTGCTGCATCGAGATAGCCTCCCGACACCAAATGAATCACCAATCCACAATTTTGCAACGATCCCCACAAGGGGGAGGTGATTCAATTACGCGGCATCCACCAGCACGAGTTCCGCATCTTCGAGGGCCTCGACGGTGACGCTCTGCACATCCTTGATCGCGGCGCCGTCGCGAGCGTCGAGCTTTATGCCGTTCACCGCGACCTTGCCGGTGGCAGCGACGAGATAGGCGTGACGTCCGGCGCCAAGCGTGTAGACCGTGGTATCGCCCTTGTTCAGCGTCGCGCCCAGAACGCGGGCATCGGCGCGGATCGGCAGCGCGTCATTGTCGTTGTCGAAGCCGCTCGCGAGCGTGACGAACTTGCCGGCGCGTTCGCCCTTCGGGAAGGGCTTGGCACCCCAACTCGGCGCGCCGCCCTTGCTGCGCGGCTGGATCCAGATCTGGAACAGTGTCGTCGTCTCGGGCTCGAGATTGTATTCGGCATGGCGGATGCCGGAGCCCGCGCTCATCACCTGGACGTCGCCCGCTTCGGTGCGGCCCTGGTTGCCGAGGCTGTCCTTGTGCGTGATCGCGCCCTTGCGGACATAGGTCACGATTTCCATGTCGCTGTGCGGATGGGGCGGGAAGCCGGTGTTGGGCGCGATCTCGTCGTCGTTCCAGACGCGCAGCGCGCCCCAGTTCATCTTGGCCGGGTCGTAATACTCGGCGAAGGAGAAGTGATGGCGGGCCTTCAGCCAGCCATGGTCGGCGCCGCCGAGACCGGCAAAGGGACGTTTCTCGATCATATGCTCTCCTCGCGCCCTTCGAGGCCCGCTTCCGGCGGGCGCCTCAGGATGACGCGTTGCTTGTGTTTCCGGATGTCTAGATAGCGCGGCCAGATTGGGTTAAAAATAGAAACCTTAGAAATCCATCGTTTCCGGACAGGATATGGCCAAGCTTCCCGATTTCGAAGGCCTCGCGGTCTTCGCCAAAGTGGTCGAGACCCGCAGCTTTGCCGGCGCGGCGCGCGAGCTGGCGTTGTCCAAGGCAACGGTATCGAAGGCTGTAAGCCGGCTGGAGACGCGGCTGGGCGCCCGGCTGATCAACCGGACCTCGCGCCGCCTCGCGCTGACCGATGCGGGACGGCATCTCTCGGCCCGGGCGAGCGCCATCCTGCAGGAGGCCGAAGCAGCGGAGAACGAGACTCTCGCGCAATCGATCAATCCGCGCGGGCTGGTGCGGCTGGCGGCGCCGATGTCGTTCGGGCTTCTGGCGGTGGCGCCGGAGCTGCCGGCCTTCTTCGCGAAATATCCCGAAGTGCAGGTCGACCTGCATCTGAGCGATGCGATGGTCGATGTGATCGGCGAAGGCTTCGACGCGGTGCTGCGGATCGCCTCGCTGCCCGATTCATCGCTGATCGCGCGGCGGCTGTGTTCGGTGGAGCGTTATCTGGTGGCATCTCCGGCCTATCTGAAAGCGCATGGCCGGCCGAAGCATCCGATGGCGCTCTCCGACCATGCCTGTCTCGGCTATGCCTATCTGACGACGCCGGACACCTGGCACTTCGTGAACAAGGCCGGCGATACGGCAACGGTGCATCCGAAGGGCGGGCCGCTGCGGGTCAACAATGGCGATGCGATGCTGCCGGCGTTGAAGGCGGGGCTTGGGCTCGGCGTGCTGCCGGACTTCATCGTGCGCGAATGCCTGGAGACCGGAAAGCTCGAACGCGCGCTGCCCGACTGGTCGCTGCCGGCGAGCGCGCTGCACTGGGTGACGCCGCCGGGTGGACCGAAGCCGACGCGCGTCGAAGTGCTAGGCGAATTCCTGGCCGAGGCGCTGGCGCGCTCAGGGCGAAAGCGTCACCGGGATCAGCGCAAATAGGATCGCGACGACGGGCGCGGCCGCCATGTAGCGGCGGCGCGAGATGAGTGTGGTCGCGGCAAGGAAGAGCACGAAGGCGGCAAGGCCGACACCGGCCAGACGCAGCATCGGCACCAGCATGAGCGCGGCGGCGACGAGGAGGACCGAGCCGGTCACCCGCTGAAAGCCCTGCGGGCCGCCGAAACGCGGCGCGACCAGCAACAGGCCGCCGGCCGCCGCGAATACCGCCGAGATCTCCAGATAGGTCTGCGCCAACAACGTGTGCACGGGTCTTTCTCCTGGAACAGGCAGATCGTGTCTGACCGTCTCATATTCAAGAACGAACTCGGCGGGACTGTGTTGCGTTGTGAGCAAATCCTTACCGAGGTGAGGCATTTCTATGGCGGGCTCTTTTGTTGGCGGCCTGCGAAAAGCCGCCACGCCAACCCTTTTTCGCAGGCCGCATGCGGGCGGCCGCCCGCCGCTTAGAAAGCATTGGGCCGGAGGTTGCGGGGAGGGGGGAACCGCAACGTCTCCGGCCCAACTGGGGACGGCCGCTGACGACCGTCCGTGTCCGTACATGGAGATAGGTCCATGCGCGCCTCTCGAAAGAGGCGGGAAGGAAACGCTGGGTTTCGGAAATTGATCCCGCCGCTTCTTTGCCTAGACTGCGCAAGGCACGGGGAGAAAAACGCGATGAGCGGGAACGAATTCGACGCGGTGGTGTTTGGCGCGACTGGTTATACCGGGCGGCTGGTGGCGGAGCATCTGCTCAAAACCTATGGCGTCGACGGCACGGTCAAATGGGCGATGGCCGGGCGGAGCAAGGACAAGCTCGCCAGCGTGGCGAAGGAGATCGGCGCGCCGGAGACGACACCGTTCATCGTCGCCGACTCGGACGATCCCGCCTCGCTGAAGGCGATGGCGGAGCGGGCGAAGGTGATCATCTCCACCGCCGGCCCTTATCAGCTTTACGGCAACAATCTCGTCGCCGCCTGTGCCGCGGCCGGCACGGACTATGTCGATCTTACCGGCGAGTCGCACTGGATCGCGCAGATGATCGCGGCGCATGAGGCGGCGGCGAAGAAGAGCGGCGCGCGGCTCGTCTTCTCCTGCGGCTTCGACTCGATCCCGTTCGACATGGGCGTCTGGTACGCGGAAGAAGAAGCGAAGAAGCGCTTCGGCAGCTATGCCCCGCGGGTGCGCGGCCGCGTGCGCGGGATGAAGGGCGGACTTTCGGGCGGTACGCTGGCAAGCGGACAGGCGACGATGGCAGCGGCGGCGAAGGATCCGAGCATCGGCGCGACGCTGGCCGATCCCTTCGCGCTGACGCCGGGCTTCAAGGGACCGGAGCAGCCGGACGGCAACACGCCCTATGAGGACAAGGCGGTGGGCAGCTGGGTCGGACCGTTCATGATGGCGGGGATCAACACCAAGGCGGTGCATCGCACGAACTTCCTGCTCGGACAGCCCTGGGGCAAGGATTTCCAATACGACGAGATGCAGATGCTCGACGGACCGCCGAAAGCCGGCGCGGGCGGCTTCACCGGATTCAGTCTGAGCAACATGCCGAAGCCAGGCGAGGGACCGACGAAAGAAGAGCGCGAGACCGGCTGGTACGATCTCGTCTTCGTTGCGGAGATGGGCGACGGGCGGAGCCTGCGCGCCGTGGTGAAGGGCGATCGCGATCCGGGCTACGGCTCGACCTCGAAGATCCTGGCCGAGGCGGGGCTGGCGCTGACCGGCGTGCCGCGGACGACGACGCCCGGCGGCTGCTGGAGCCCGGCAGCGGCGATGGCCCCGGTGCTGCTGGAACGCCTGCCGAAGAAGGCGGGGCTGACATTCGCGGTGGAGGGTTGAAGGACCGCGCCAGGGCTGTACAACCCTCGGCATGTTTCTTTCGATCGCCACCACCCACCGACCGGCCACCGATCTCGGATTTCTGCTGCACAAGCATCCTGAGCGCGTGCACGAGTCCGATCTCGGATTCGGAACGGCCCATATCGTGTATCCGGAGGCGAGCGAAGCGCGATGCGAGGCAGCGCTGATCCTGGATGTCGATCCGGTCGGGCTGGTGCGCGGGCGCGGCCGGGCAGATGGGCTGCTGGACCATTACGTCAACGACCGGCCTTACGCGGCATCGTCGTTCCTTTCCGTCGCGATAGCACGCACGCTTCGTACGGCGATGGGTGGCACATCGAAAGAGCGGCCCGAACTGGCCATCCAGGCGATCCCGCTCGAGGCGACGGTGACGCCGCTGCCGGCGCGCGACGGAGCCGAGATGGTTCGGGCGCTGTTCGAACCGCTCGGCTGGCAGGTCGAAATCGTTCCCGTCGAAGGGCCGGGTGGCGCACGCTATGTAACGCTGCATCTGCGCGGCACCGCGACGCTGGGTGCGCTGCTCAACCAGATCTACGTCCTCGTGCCGGTGCTGGACGACGACAAGCATTATTGGGTCGGCGAGGATGAAGTCGCCAAGCTGCTCGCGCGCGGCGAAGGCTGGCTGCAGGATCATCCGGCGCGTGAACTGATCGTCACGCGCTACCTTCTGCACCGCCGGAGCCTGACGCATCTGGCGCTGGCGCGGCTGGCGCCCGAGACGCAGGACGAAGAAGACGCACCGCAATCGCGCGATACCGCGGAAGAGACGCTGGAAAAGCCCATCCGGCTGAACGATGCCCGGCTGGACGCCGTGGTGGCGGCGCTGAAGGAGACCGGCGCCAAGTCGATCGCCGATCTCGGCTGCGGCGAGGGCAAGCTGCTCGCGCGGCTGAAACGGGAGCGCTGGGCGGCACGTATCGTCGGCGTCGATGCGTCCGTGATTGCGCTGGAGCGGGCCAAGCGCATGCTGAAACTGGAGAACGCAATCGATCTGGAGCGCGTCACCCTGATGCACGGCGCCCTAACCTACCGCGACAAACGCCTTGCCGGTACGGACGCAGCAGCACTCGTGGAGGTGATCGAGCATCTCGACCCGGAGCGTCTGCCGGCGCTAGCGCAGATTCTCTTCGGCGCGATGCGCCCGCAATATGTCATCGTCACGACGCCCAATGCCGAATACAATGTGTTGTTTCCGAACATGGCGCCGGGCGCTCTGCGCCATCCGGATCACCGCTTCGAGTGGACGCGCGACCAGTTCCGCGCCTGGGCCCGCGGCATCGAAGACGTCTATGGTTATCGTGCCGAACTGCGCGACATCGGGACGGTGGACGAGGTTCATGGCGCCCCGACGCAGATGGCGGTGTTCGCACGATGAGCCGGCAGGACAAGACCGACATTTCCATCCCGGATTTCGCGCTCGTGGTTCTGATCGGCGCCAGCGGGTCAGGCAAGAGTACATTCGCCGCAAGGCACTTCCTGCCGACGGAGATCGTGTCCTCCGACAAGGCGCGCGGGCTGGTTTCGGACGACGAAAACGACCAGGAGGTGAGCGCCGATGCATTCGACCTCGTCCGCGCCGTCGCGGACAAGCGGCTCAAGCACCGCAAGCTGGCCGTGATCGACGCGACCAATGTCCGCGCCGCCGACCGCAAAGGCTGGATCGATCTGGCGCGGCGCTGGCACGCCGTGCCGGTCGCCATCGTGCTCGAGCCGGGTGTCGACGTCTGCATTGCGCGCAACGCGACGCGGCCAGACCGCCAATTCGGCGGCGGCGTGGTACAGCGCATGGCAACCGAGGTTCGACGGGGTTTGCGCGGTCTCGAACGCGAAGGCTTTCGCCAGGTCTGGGAACTGCGCACGCCAGAAGGTATCGAGGCGGCAACGGTCCGGCGCGAGCCATTGTGGACGGACCTGCGCCGTGACAGCTCGGGTTTCGACATCATCGGCGATGTCCATGGGTGTGGCGACGAACTCGAGGCGTTGCTGGCGGCGCTCGGTTACGGCGTCTCGTGGCGTGACGAGGACGGCGTGCGCCAGCCCGCCGTCACGGCACCTGAGGGACGCAAGGCGGTCTTCGTCGGCGATCTGGTCGACCGCGGGCCGCGGACACCGGACGTGTTGCGCATCGCGATGCGGATGGTGGCGGATGGCAGCGCCTATGCCGTGATGGGCAACCACGACCGCAAGCTGATGCGGTGGCTGTCCGGGCGTGACGTTCAGATCGGGCACGGCTTGCAGCAATCGATCGAGCAGCTTGCCGGCGAAGACAAGTCATTCCGCTCCGATGCACGGAAATTTCTGGATTCGCTGCGCAGCCACTATTGGTTGGACGGCGGGCGCCTTGCCGTCGCGCATGCCGGCCTGAAGGAAGAGATGATCGGGCGCGGCTCGGGTGCGGTGCGCGAATTCGCTCTTTTCGGCGACACCACCGGCGAGATGGACGAGTTCGGTCTGCCGGTGCGGCGCGACTGGGCGGCGGAATATCGCGGCAAGACGGCGGTCGTCTACGGCCATACCGCGATGGCCGAAGCGCAATGGGTGAACAACACGATCTGCATCGACACCGGCTGCGTTTATGGCGGCAAGCTGACGGCGCTGCGCTGGCCCGAGCGAGAGCTCGTAAGCGTACCGGCAGCGAAGGAACACTATGAGCCGCGCAGGCCCATCCTTCCGGCCGCCGAGGAACGAAGCGCGCAGGCCGAAGCCGACGATGTCCTGGACATGGAAGATGTCAGCGGCCGGCGCTGGATCGACACCACGCTGCGCGGACGCATCGTCGTCGCCGAGGAAAACGCAGCGGCGGCCCTCGAAGTGATGAGTCGCTTTGCGATCGCGCCGCAATGGCTGATCTATCTGCCTCCAACGATGTCGCCCTGCGAAACCAGCAAACTGGACGGCTTTCTGGAGCGGCCGGAGGAGGCTTTCGCCTTCTTCCGCGAGCACGGCGCGGGCGAGGTGGTGTGCGAGGAAAAGCACATGGGATCGCGCGCCGTCATCGCGTTATGCCGCAGTGCCACGACGGCGCGCGCACGATTCGGAACCACCGGTGACGAAACCGGAGCGATCTGGACACGTACGGGACGCGCCTTCTTCTCCGATCGCATAACAACAGAGGCAGTGCTTGCGCGGCTGCGCGGCGCGGCGGAGCGGGCAAAGCTTTGGGAAGAACTGGAAACGGACTGGTTGCTCCTGGACGCCGAGATCATGCCGTGGTCGGCGAAGGCCGGCGCGCTCATCGATGCGCAATATGCGCCGGTCGCAGCAGCATCGCGCGCCGGGCTCGCCGCGGCGCATGCCGCCCTGACGCGCGCCAGCGAACGCGGCATAGCCGCCGCCGACCTTGCCGGACGGATCGCACAGCGCAAGGTTCGGGCCGAGGCTTATGCGCGCGCCTGGGAACCCTATGTCTGGCCCGTGTCAGCGCTCGATGACCTGAAGGTCGCGCCGTTTCATGTCCTTGCGAGCGAAGGCCATGTCTGGTTCGACCGCGACCATGCCTGGCATATGGCGGTCGCCGAACGCCTGACAGGCGACCCGATCATTGCTTCGACGCGGTGGCAAGGCCTCGACCTCGGTGGCGATATCTCCGGCGCGGTGCGGTGGTGGGAAGATGTTGTTGCGTCCGGCGGCGAAGGCATGGTTGTCAAGCCGAAGGACTTCATCGCCAAGGGGGCCAAGGGTGTTATTCAGCCCGCGCTGAAAGTGCGCGGGCCTGAGTATCTGCGTATCATCTACGGGCCCGAGTACGACGCACCCGAAAACATCTCGCGTTTGCGGCAACGCGGCCTTGGCGGCAAACGCAATCTCGCCTTGCGTGAATTCGCGCTGGGACATGAAGCCTTACGTCGTTTCGTGGCGCGCGAACCCCTGCGCCGGGTCCACGAATGTGTGTTCGCCGTGCTGGCGCTAGAAAGCGAGCCGGTGGATCCGAGGCTCTAAAAGCCCACACGTCGCAGTTGCGCGGCCACTCCTCCGCGGAAAAGTGAGCCTACGCTGCCTCCGCCTTGAAAAAGGCGATGAGTTTGGCGAGGTGATCGATTTCGCTCGCGAGCGTGTGCGAGGCGTTGGTGCTGCTTTCGACCATCGCGGCGTTCTGCTGGGTCACCTGATCCATCTGGCCGACGGCGGCGTTGACCTCTTCGATGCCGCTCGATTGTTCCTGCGCAGCCGATGACATTTCGCCGACCAGCGCGTTGATCTGGGCCACCTGCTCCACGATGCTCTGAAGCGCGGTGCCGGTTTCGCTGACGCTCTTCACGCCGGCATCGACGCTTTCGGCGGCGGCGCGGATCAGCGTGCCGATCTGCTTGGCGGCGGTGCTCGAGCGCTTGGCGAGCTCGCGCACCTCGTTGGCGACGACAGCAAAGCCCTTGCCCGCGCTGCCGGCGCGTGCCGCCTCGATCGAGGCGTTGAGGGCGAGAAGATTGGTCTGCGAGGCGATCTGGTCGATCACGCCGATGATGTCGGTGATCTGTTTCGACGAATCCTCGATCTGGCCCATGGCGCGGATCGCCGATTCGACGACGGTGCCGCCGTTCTCGGCCGCGACCTTGGCGGTGCCGACGGCGCGGTTCGCCTGCTCGGCATTCTCGGCGGTGCGGCGCACGGTGGCGGTGATCTGGCCGAGCGCAGCGGCGGTCTCGCGCAGCGTCATCGCCTGATGATCGGTGCGGCGCGAGAGATCGCCGGCGGCGGTGGAGATGCCGCTGGCGCCGTGCGAGATGCCGCGCATGTCGGCGAGCACGTTCTTCATCGTGCCCTGGAGGCGCGAGACCGCGCTGTTGAAGTCCTCCTTGAGCTTGACGAAGTCGGCCGCGAGGTCCGCATCGATGCGGTGGGTGAGATCGCCTTCGGCGAGCGCGGCGAGGCCGGCACCGACAGCGGCGACGGCGCCTTGCGCCTGGCGCGCGGCAGCTTCGGCGCGGGCGCTGGCGTTTTCGGCCTGTTCGGTGCGTTCGCGCGCGGTCATCATGGTGGCGCGGAAGACCGAGAGCGAGCCGACGATGGCGCCGAGTTCGTCGCGGCGGGCAAGTCTGGCGACGTCGATCGCGGTGTCGCCATCGGCAAGGGCGCGGGTGGCGCCGGCAATCGACTTGATCGAGCGCACCGTGCCGAGGCCGATGCCGGCGCTGATGCCAAGGACGAGGATGGCGCCGATCAGCGTCGTGAGCACGAAGAGCACGCGGGTGCGCGCGGCGACCGCGGTGGCGGCGGCTTCCTGCTCCTTCGACATGCGCTGGCCGGCGGCGATGAGATCGGAAATCTCGGCGTTGAGCGCGGCGTAATTCTTGTCGAACGGGGCAAGGAACGAGACCGCGGAATTGAAATCGATCTCGAGCATCTGGGAGACCCAGGTGATCGCACCCTTGTATTTCTGGATGTTGGCGATGAGCCGGTCGATCTTCTTGCGGTCGGCCGGAGCGGCCCAGCCGTCGCGATATTTCGCGAGATCGACCACGGCGCGATCGACGCCGCCGGTGAGCTTCTGAAGATCGGATGAGACGTCGAGACCCTGGGCATGCGCCGCCTGGAGCGTCATGACACGATAGATACCGCCATTGACGGCGCGCACCTCGTTGCCCGCCTTGACCAGAAGGTCGCTGCCCTGCACCGCGCCGTGGACGACGTTGTTGATCGAGTCCGCCTGGCTGTTGACGCCGTTGAGGCCAACGACGGCGATCAGCGCCATCATCGCGATGGCGAGGAGCGGGCCGGCGCCGAGCTTCACGGTGAAGGGCCAGGAGGAGAGCTTGTAGAGACGGGCGATCATCGGTCCCTCGAAAAACAACGCAGAGAAGAAATGCGGCGGCGCGCGGGGGATGCGCGCCGCCACGGTTCTGTGACTAGAAGCGGGCGGTCACAGAGCCGAAGATCCGGCGCTCCACTGCCGGCGACGCCGCGTATGTGACGGCGTCCTGACCGAAATTGGACGCTTCGAGCGCCACGGTGACGTTGTCGGTCACCGCATAGGCGACGCGGCCGGAGAGCGTCGTGTTCGCCTTGATGTCGACCAGATGGAACGGCGTCAGCAGCGAGCCGCCGAGCGCGCCGCGGGTGTGGCCGGCGAAATCGGCGAACAGATCGGCCTGGAACTGATTCCAGGTGTAGCCGAGATGGGCGTTGATCTTGCTCGCCGGCGTCGAGGCTTCGTAGTCCGCGGCGTAGGTCAGGAAGCCCGGCGGCGCCGTGTTGATCAGGCTGTCGTTGACGTGCTGCAGCGTGTAGCTGAGGCCGTAGGTGACGTCGTCGAAGACGGTGCCCGAGAGCCCAAGCTGCAGCCCGAGCGAGCTGCTGTCGCCGATATTCTGACCGAAGGAATATTGCAGCGGATCGGCCGGCAGACCCGTGCCACCGTTAAAGCCGCCGCTGAACTGGGCGATCAGGTGCTTCAGGTGTTCGTAGAACACGCTGATGCGCAGCTTGGCGCCGAGTTCGGGAAGCGCGCGGTCGTAGCCGGCTTCGTAGTTGGTGACGACCATCGGGCTGGCATTCGGGGTGCCGCTGATGACGTAGTGCACCGGACCCGATGTCGCCTGGCTGTCGAAGCCCTGCGAGACGAGGCCGGGGATCTGCAATGCGCGGGCGGTATCGACGCGGAAGGTGTCGACGTCGCTTGCCTGCCACATCACGCCGGCGTTGTAGCTGAACGCTTCGATCGTCTTGGCGAAATCGGCCCTGGTCGCGAGCGCCGGATTGTTCGCGGGGACCGGCCCTGCGAGGCCGAGGTGATAGGAGTCGAGACGACCCGCCGCCGTGAAGGCGAGGTTGTCGAGAATCTTCCAGTTCCACATGCCCGATACGGCATAGAGGTTGTAGGCGAGATCGGTGCCGTCCGGCAGGGCGCTGTTGTTCGCGCCGGGCAGGACATTGTGGCGGTATTCGACCGCGAGGCGCACGGTGTTGTCTGCATCGAGCTTGAACAGGTCCTGAAGCTGGACGACGGTGACTTCGTTCAGGAAGCGGATGGTGCTCGGGCTGAGATACCGGACATCGAGCCAGTTGTGATAGGCGTTGAAGCCCCACAGGCCGATATCGGATTCATAGCTGGCGCTGAGTCCGACCGAGGTCGTGTCGTAATCGGTGTTGTGGAAGCGCCCCGCGGTCGAGACTTCCATTTCCGCCGTGTTCGAGTGATTGGCGGTGAAGTCGACGGTGAGCCCGTCGAGCGGACGGCCGACCATGTCGAGGCTGACCGAATGGGCGTGCGGGTTGGTCGGCACCGGCGGCGGCACGAGACCCGGCATCGCCGGCTGGTTGAACTCGTCATTGCCGGCCCAGCCGCCCGAGAGGCGGATGCCGAAATCGTCGCCGAACTTGTGGCTGATCACGGCGGAGGCTTCGAAATCGTTCTGCGTGCCCGCGCGCACCTGCACGACATTGGTGTCGTCGTAGAGTGCATCGTAGGTGATGATGTTGATCACGCCGACCGCGGCATTGAAGCCGAAGAGTGCGCCGGCGGGGCCGCGCACGACCTCGATCTGGCGGATTTCGCCGAGCTGCACCGGAATCGCGTTCCACTCGGTCTTGCCGTAGTGGTCGAGATAGACCTGACGGCCGTTGACCAGCACCAGCATCGCCGGCGCGTCGGGGCCGTTATAGCCGTGGATCGAGACGTCGGCCGACTGGCTCGCCCAGCGGGTGACGTCGACACCGGCATAGTGGCGCAGGATGTCGGGAATGTTGTTCGATCCGCTGCGCGCGATGTCGCTCGCGGAGATGATCACCATGTCGATCGGCGCTTCGGAGACGCGCTGCGGCGAGCCGATGGCGCTGGTGGTGACCGGTTCGCCGAACAGCTGCTCGAGCTGACCATAGTCGATGCCGGCGGCGATCGCCTGGGACGCGCCGAGCGAGAGGGCCGTGAGCGACACGGCGGCGAGGAGAGACGTCTTCATCTTGCGAATTCCTTGAGAACTGTTCGGGAGATCAGATTTCGGTGATCATCATGCGGAAGGCGGCGGCGAAGCCGACGCCGGAGGCCGCGGCGGCGGCCTTGTTCACGACGATCTCGACCTTGGGATCGGACTGGACGCCCATCATGCAGGCGCCGCTGCGGGCCTGAGCCATGTCGAAGGTCACGCAGATCTTCTTCCTGGTCTTGGCCGCACCGCCGGCCCTGGCGCCATCGCCGACGAGGCCCGAGGTGACGAGGAAGACGTCGGCGGATGCACCGGTGACGTCGTCGACCTTCACCATCACCGGCTTCAGCGTGATCGAGCCGGCGGCGAAGCCCGCGCCCATCAGCTTCTGAAGCGTGTCGGCTTCGTCGGCCGAGGCCTTGTTCCCCGGTGCATAGACGATGGCGACGGTGACGGCGCCGGATGGCGCCTTGTCCGAGAATGCGATGGCGCGGCCCATGACCTGAAGGTCCTTTGCCGTGACGCCGGCGAGCGCCGGCGCCGGAAGCAGAAAGCCGGCCAGCGCAAAAATGAGCGGAATACGAGTTCTCACGATACCTCCGGGAACGTTCTGTTGCCGGAGAGAACGGGCAGCAGCCCGCGATGCGATGACGACACGCCGTTCTCCCCTTCCGGCCGCGCGCCAATCGCGCGAAAACCGTGGGAGCGTTGCTAAAGCTGCGATGTGGTCGTGTGATTGCGCGCCGGTTCCGGCGCTTGTCGGATTGTGTCCGTGCGTGACGCCGGCTGGGTGTTACTACGCAAGGCAGCGATGCCACGCTGTCGGCATGGCATCGCGCTCCAGCACTCCGCGATCAGGCGAAGACGAATTCCGATGCGTTGAGATCGGCAACCTGCATGCCCTGCAGCGTGATGTGATTTGCATCGTCGAATGCAATCACGACGTCTCCGCCAACCTGGGTCAGATAAGGTTGAAGCTGGGCGAAGCTGGAGATGCCGTAGTTGTGCAGTTCGATCACATCGGCACTGTCGGTTCCGGTGTGGAAGAACGCCACGGTGTCGAGACCGTCGCCGTAGTGGAACACGAAGCGATCGGTTCCCGGACCGCCCATCAGGTAGTCGTTGCCGGTACCGCCGTCGAAATAGTTGTTGCCCGCGACGCCGATCAGCCGGTCGTCACCCGCAAAACCGAACAGGATGTCGTCACCGCTGCTCCCGCTGAAGTTCCAGCTTGTCGCCGGCCCATTTACATCGGCGTCATAAGGCGTCGTGTACCACAGAACCGTATCCAGCGCGGCGCGGACCTCGGACATCGAGACGGTGTGCGAGGTGTCGTCATTCGTGCCGCTGATTCCAGTCTGGTTCCACGACGCATCGAAGGTCAGCGTCACATTCGCCCAGGAATAGGCGCCTGCCGCATCGAACAATGTCAGCCAGTGGCTGCCGTCGTCATTCGTGCCGGTCTCGGTCAACTGATGACCGGCGGCGTCGAAGCTCGACGACGTCCAGAGCCAGCTTTGCGTGCCGGTGCTGTCGTACTGGTTGACCCATTTGGTGCCCTGATCGGTCACGATGGTCTGGGACATCAGGCTCGACTGCGTGTCGGTGGTTTGCGCCACGGACAGCCAGGGATGGTCGTTCGCCGCGTCGTAGGTCGTCCGCGTCACCATGCCGGAATCTGTCGTGCTTTCGGTGAAGACCGAGAATTCGCTGGTCGTGCCCGAGGTGAACTGGACTTTTTCGATACCGTGCAACGTGTCGGTGCCGTCCGGACTGCCGGGGCGAAGGTCGATCAGCGTATAGGTCGCGGTCGCGCGATCGAAGCTGACGCCGTAGTCGCTGCGCGCTCCCGTGAGGACGAGCGTGTCGGTGCCGTCTCCGCCATAGAAATTGTCGTTTCCGGAGGTGCCGTAGAGCGTGTCGTTGTCGTCGGCGCCGAGGATCGTCACCGTCGCGGTCTCGACCACTCCGTTCACCGTATAGGTGAAGCTGTCGGTCGCCTGCGTGTCGCTCGCGCCCGATCCAGGCGCGGCGAGATAGTCGAATATGTGGTTCGGATCGTAGACGAAGCTGCCATCGGCATTGACGGTGAGCAATGCACCCGAAGACAGCGTGATCTGGTGACCGACATTGCCGGTGACGCCGTTCACCGCCGTTACGGCCAGCAGCGTGTCGGGATCGCTGTCGGCACCTGAGCCATTATCCGCGAAAATGCTGAGGCCGGCGCCCGCCGGATAGGCCGCGGTAATCGTGAAGGCATCATCGTGCAGCGACGCCGGATCGTCGACCGCCGTGACCGTAACGGTCGTCGTTCCGGTGTTGCTGGCGTGGTTTGCGGCCTGTCCGTCATCGACCTGCCAGGTGACCGTTCGCGTGGTGCTGGCGCCATAGTCGGTCGGGTTGTCGGAAGGCGAAGAGAATGTGATGGAGCGCAGCGCCGCCTGGTAGTTGGCGACGCTCGATGCACCGGTGAGCGTGAGGATGTGCGTGGCAGCGTTCCAGCTTCCGGCGATGCCGTTCTGGTTCGTGAAGTGCAGAACGTCGCCGGCAACAAAGCCGCCGGCGATCTTCACCGTCGCCCCCGAGAGCGACGCGCTGTCGAGGTCGGATAGCGTCAACCCCGAATCCAGCACGACTCCGGAGGCCTGTTCGGTATAGCTCACGACATTGCCGGCACCACCGAGGACCGGCGCATCGTTGACCGGCGTTACGGAAATCGTCGATGTGCCGGTGTTGCTGGCGTGGTTGGCGAGTTGTCCGTCATCGACCAGCCAGGAGACGGTGCGCGTCGTGCTCGACACTGTCGGATTATCGGAGGTCGAAGAGAATGTGACCGAACGCAGGGCTGCCTGATAGCTGGCGAGAGACGCGCTGCCGCTCAGTGTCAGGACGTGGGTTGCGGCGTTCCAGCTTCCGGTAATGCCGTTCTGGTTGGTGAAATTGAGTGCGTCACCGGCGGTGTAGCCCGACGAGATCGAGACGGAGGCGCCGGTCAAGGTCGTGCCGTCGGCATCGGCCAACACAATCGCGCCGTCGATGGCAATCGCCGAAGCTTGCTCGGTGTAGCCGACGGTGTTGCCGGTACCGGAGATGACCGGCGCATCGTTGACGGCGGTTACGTTTATCGTGGTGGTGCCGGTGTTGCTGGCGTGGTTGGCGGATTGGCCGTCATCGACCTGCCACGTAACTGTGCGGCTCACGCTCGACGCCGTCGGGTTGTCGGAGGTGGACGAGTAGGTGACCGAGCGCAGCGCGGCCTGATAATTGGCAAGCGAGGCGCTGCCGCTCAACGTCAGGACATGCGTCGCTGCATTCCAGCTTCCACTGATGCCGTTCTGATTGACGAAGTTGAGGGTGTCGCCGGCGGTGAAGCCGGTTGAGATCGTGACCGTGGCGCCGGTCAGCGCGGCGCTGTCCGGATCGGTGAGCGCGATGGCACCATCAAGAGTGACTGCGGACGCCTGCTCGGTATAACCGATCGTGTTGCCGGCGCCGGAGATGACCGGCGCATCGTTCACGCCGGTGACATTGATCGTGGTCGTGCCGGTGTTGCTGGTGTGGTTGGCGGACTGGCCGTCATCGACCTGCCAGGTGACCGTGCGGGTTGCGCTCGATGCGGTCGGGTTGTCGGAGGTGGAGGAGTAGGTGACCGAGCGAAGCGCGGCCTGATAATTGGCAAGCGAGGCGCTGCCGCTCAATGTCAGGACATGTGTCGCCGCATTGTAGGACCCGGTGATACCGCTCTGATTGATGAAGTTGAGGACGTCGCCGGCCGTGTATCCGGACGAAATCGTGACCGAAGCACCGGTCAGCGTTGCGCTGTCCGGATCGGTGAGCGCGATGGCACCGTCAAGAGCAACTGCGGACGCCTGCTCGGTATAACCGATCGTGTTGCCGGCGCCGGAGATGACCGGCGCATCGTTCACGCCGGTGACATTGATCGTGGTCGTGCCGGTGTTGCTGGCGTGGTTGGCGGACTGGCCGTCATCGACCTGCCAGGTGACCGTGCGGGTTGCGCTCAATGCGGTCGGGTTGTCGGAGTTGGAGGAGAACGTAACCGAGCGCAACGCGGCCTGGTAGTTGGCGAGAGACGCGCTGCCGCTGAGCGTCAACACATGCGTCGCGGCGTTCCAGCTGCCCGTGATGCCGTTCTGATTGACAAAGTTGAGAATGTCACCGGCTGTGAAGCCGGATGAAATTGCAACCGTGGCGCCGGTCAGCGCGGCGCTGTCCGGATCGGTTAGCGCGACGGCACCATCAAGCGCAACTGCGGACGCCTGCTCGGTGTAGCCGACGGTGTTTGCGGTGCCGGAAATTGCCGGCGCATCGTTCACGCCGGTGACGTTGATCGTCGACGAACCGGTGTTGCTGGCGTGGTTGGTGGATTGGCCGTCATCGACCTGCCAGGTGACCGTGCGGCTGGTGCTGGCGCCGTAGCTGGTCGGGTTGTCGGAGGTTGAGGAGAAGGTGATCAAGCGCAGTGCCGCCTGGTAGTTCGCGACCGAGGCGCTGCCGCTCAACGTCAGGACATGGGTCGCTGCATTCCAACTTCCGGTGATGCCGTTCTGGTTGACGAGGTTGAGGATGTCCCCAGAGGTAAATCCGGACGAGATGGCGACCGATGCACCGGCGAGTTGTCCGGTATCATCGCTGACGAGCAGGGCGGCATCGACTACAACGGCCTGGGCTTGCTCCACATAGGCAACCACATTGCCGAGATTGCTCAGCGTCGGCGCTACATGAGGAACCACGATATCGATCGTAGCCGTTATCGGACTGCTCGCGAGCCCCTCTTGATCGTAACCTACGAAGGTTATTGTACGCGTTGGATCGCTTCCGCCGGCCGATGGATCGGTCGCCGAAGATGCGAAGGTCACGAGGCGCAGCGCGGCCTGGTACAGCGCCAAGGTTGCGCCGCCATTCAGGGTCAGGACGTGCGTCGTCGGGTCATAGTGGCCGCCAATGTCATTGTTGGAAAACGCGTAGTCGAGCACATCGCCCGAGAGATAGCCTCCTGAGATCGTTACCGTCGCCATCGAAAGAATCGTGTCGTCCGGGTCGGTTACCGTAATATCCGGAGCGATGACGATCGCACCGGCTTGCGCGGTGAACGTTGCAGCCGCACCGATACCGGAAAGTGTCGGAGGATCGTTGATATTCACGACCGGCGAAGTCTGACTGCTGATGACCTGTTCGGTCGTACCATGCTGATCCGTGTAGCTGATTATCACACGCATCGGTTTTCCGACGTCACCGTCGCCTGGAACATAGCTCGACGAGTCCGTGCCGACATTTACCCAGGTGCCGTCTGGGACAAAAATCCCCCCGTCCATGTGCTGCCACTGATAGTGGAGCGGACCGAGCCCGTCCGCGTCCGCCAGCAAATGCGTATCTGCGGATATCTGGTGATCTTCGATTGCCGTGCCGTTGGACGTAACAATAACTGACACACCACCCGTGGGTATCGAGTCGTCAAAAATTCCAGACGCGACGGTGCCATCGGAAAATTTGAAGTACTGAACATCACGGACAGTATCCGTGCCATCGGGCGAGCCAGAGCGCAGATCGACAACCGTCGCGACGCGCTGACCAGAGTCGATGGTTATGCGGTAGTCGCTACGCTTGCCGGAGAAGACTGCCGTATCGCTGCCCAGACCACCGTCGATAGAATCGTTTCCTCCGTTGCCAGTGATGGAGTCGTCGCCGCCTTCTCCGACGATCGTCTCTGCGCCGGTTCCGCCTATTACAGTGTCGTTGCCATCGCCCGCATAGATTGCTCCGTTCTGATGACCGGCGTGCCCGTCGAACACGTCGTCGCCAGCGAAGAGATCAATCTCGCCGGAAATCGTACCCTTATTGTTGACCGTATCGGCAATTTCGGAGCCACGAACCACGCCTTGGATGCTGCCGTCGTTTTCCAGATTAAGGACGTATCCCCGGGCGTCCGTAAATATGTCGGCGGTCGCGCTGCCGGTGTTGGTTATCTTCAGAAATAGGCCTGCGACCGCGATAGAAGGGTAGTACCAAGCCGGGCTTTCGGCGTCGATCGTGCCGGCATTCGTGAAGTAGCCACCACTATTCGTATTCTGGAAGCCGACGGCACTATTGCCGATGGCCTGGATCAGCCCGGAATTCGTGACGGATTCACCGCCATAGTTGTAAACCGAAACGCCGACTGTGGTGTATTGAAGTTCGCTATCGCTATGCGCCGTAATGGTGCCAGTGTTGGTGAAGTCTGCGAAAACTTCGACACCGGTTGCAAAGGCCGATTGTGAGTAGGCACTTATGGTTCCCGAGTTGGCAAACGTCCCGCTTTCAAAATAATAGACCGCGGTTGCCGGCGTGTTGTTTCCGGTCGCTATCGCTTCTAGCGTGCCGTTGTTCGTAACGTCTCCGCGATAGGCGATATACGTATAGCCGACAGCCTGAAGATCCGATTGCCAAACTAAGGTTCCATAGTTGACCAACGGTGCCGCGTCAGCGCTGCGGAACAGACCAAACTGGTCGCTTATCCAGGTTTCGTCTGCAGCTATTGTCAATGAATAGATGAGCGGAAACTGATCGGTCTGGGTGACGCCGGTATCGAGAAACGCCGTGTTCGGAAACGGTGGCGTGACGCCTGAGCCTGCATCAAAGCCCGCTGCGCCGGCCGGCGCGGAGGCTTGCACCGAAACGACCGTCCCAGTCTGAATCAATACCTCGCTACCCGAGAGGTCGAACACGCGGTATGTAACACCGGATACTGTCCGCTGGCTGGCTTCGCTCCACGAGCCAAGCAGATAAACATGGTTGGAAGCGTCGGACTGGACGGTCACTGCACTGGCATCGCTGATTGCCGCGACATCGCCTGCCCGCAGAACAAGTCCCAGATTGTGACCGAGGGAAAGATCGTCGATTCCAGTGAGCGTTCCCGCGGTGACGACACCAGACAGGTCCAGCAATCGGCTCGCCGAGGGCAGTTGAAGGGTGTCGTTGCCGGAGTCTCCGTCTATCGCATAGAACCCGCCAAAATCCGTTAGCTTGATGAAATCGTTGCCCGGCCCACCGGAGACGTAATCACCCTTGCCCGCCGTGATGGTATCGTTGCCGAATTCACCGAACAGACCGTCATTGCCGCTGCCGCCATCGATCGTGTCATCGCCGTAACCACCCAGAATCAGATCGTCGCCGCCGCCGCCCGATATTGTGTCATTGTCGCGGCCGCCAAGAACGTCGTCTTCACCGGCTCCGCCGATATAGACGTCGTTTCCCAAATCGAGATCCGTATAGCCGTCGATGGTTCCGGCGCTGTTGTCGACCTGATCGTCGCCCCATCCCATCGCAACAATGCCGTGGATCGCGCCCTTGTTGACCAACTGGTCATCGCCAAGGTCGAGATAAATTACGCCATTGATGACCCCCGTCGCTTCGTTGGTTACGACCTCGGTCGATAATTCAGCGGTCTGAAAGGTTCGTGTGTCGAAATAAATGGCGTAGTCGGCCGTGATCGTCCCGCTATTGTCGATTGTGAATATGTTTTCGTGGCCATGCTCGGCGTGAATTCCGTAACTCGGATTCTCGCCATCGGAAGAATGAGCCTCTATCAGGCCAGCATTGGTAATCGTGGCCGCGCCGCCACCCTCACCATCCGAATTGAGACTGACTGTATATTCAACCGCCGTAGCGTAGTGGGCTTCCGCCAGAATTTGGCCGCCGGCGTGATTGTCGAGATCGCCATCGTTATTCAACTGCACGCCAAACGCATAGGCGTAAGCGCCCGTTGCCTGGGCAGCGATGACGCCGCTGTTTACGATTGCACCAAGGCCGTTGAGATAAAGGCCCGTCGCCTGCTTGTCGGCTGAAATTGCGAAGATCTGCCCGGTATTTTGGACAGCGGCATCTGTCCCGCGAGCAAACCCGCCCACAGACATAATGCCAAAGGCCCAACTGCCGCCATTGAGACTATCGGTGTCGTACTGCGAGACAACTTTGCCGCTGTTTACGACACGTCCAGCCGACATGATGCCATAAACCCAGCCGCCCGAAGGCAGTTCATTCCAGATCACGCCATTATTGGTCAGCGTGCCTGTGACGCTGTCCTCCGCCACTGCAACGCTTCCCCCATATGACCCGAGAGAAGGCGGAAGATCATGCGGCAGGAAACTGTCGGCGTAGTAGGTCGTGCCCGAACTAACGGTCAGATCGCCGGACGTAACAACGGTGGCGGTGATATTGGGAGCAATGCCGGGCGTGCCAGGACTTGGTATGATCGAAAGCGGACCTGCGTATTCCACCGGTGGCGTATCGGGCACTGCAAGTGGAATGGCGCCTAAAAACGCGGCCGACGTCAAACTATAGGAGGCTGCAAACGGATCGCTCAGCGCGGTGGCGTCATCATGATGGCGTGCAATACTGCTAAAGGCCACGCCGAAGCCGTGGCCCCAGATGAAATCCCGCACGCCCTACCCCCCAAAAAACAAACAAGACGGGGAAAATAGAACAGCAACATTACTGCGGTCGCAAGACAAAGCTGTTCGAAATCCAGAATTGGCCGCTCGCGACTGCCGGACGCGGGCAATTTGGACCGGGCAACGTCCATGCAGATTGAGATCCATTGAATGTTTCATATGTAATCAGAAGTCCGGAGACCGATCTTCAGCAATAGAAGTCAACACGTGCGGCTCCGGCGACGCATTTACCTTTCGGGCCCCAATATGAGCAGGGTCATGCCGGCAAGTGTTTGGCCCAGTCTCCGACGATGGTCGCGAAGCGTTCGGGGTCGGCGTTGTGCATGGCGTGTGCGGCATCGGGCAGCGAGACGTATTCGATCGGTTGACCGGCCGCGCCGACAAGCTCGCGCACCTTGGCCGCCTGGATGTCGGAGATTGCGCCGAACAGATTGCCGGTCTCCGGAAAAACGTGACGGGCGTGGTGGGTGAAGAGCACGGGCACCTTCACTTGTGCGAGCAGCGTCTCATGCGGACAGCTTTGCGCGACGGTGCCTTCCCAGAAGGCGCGGCCCCATTCGGGATCGTACTCCTTCAAATTCTGTGGCGGCTCGGGCGGGAACGGGATCATGCGCAGGAACGGCGCCCAATGCGTCGCGGCCGCCTTGCGCATGCCCTCCCAGTCGCCGACGCGCCACTGATCGCCGAGATAGACGGAATTGAGCTGGAACAGCGGGCCGATCGACTGCTTGATCGATTGGCCGATCAGAGGACGCGTCTCGGAGGAGAAGAACGGCGGATCTTCGTAGACCGCGCCGCGCAACTGGCCCGGCAGCGCGAAGGCGGAGAGCCATGCCGAGAGCAGGCCGCCCGATGAACAGCCGCTGGTCACCACCGGACGCTTGATCACGGTCGCAATGAACCGAACGAGATCGTTGCCCATGTTGTCGAGGGTGTAGCGCCCCGGCGTCCAGGTGCTGCGGCCCTGGCCGCGCAGGTCGACGGCATAGACGTGGAAGTCCTTCGCCAGGAGGGCCATCGCCTTCTCAAATCCCCACCAGGATTCGGTCTGGCCGGGGATGAGAAGAAGCGCCGGACTGTCGGGCGAGCCGGCGACGGCATAGTTCATCGCCACTTCGCCCAGATCGGCGGTGTGCTCTTCGAAGTCGTGGGAGACGAAGCTGCGCGGATCGTGGAAGCCCGCTTCTGCCGCGGGCTTTTCCACCGGCGCGCCATAGGCCTGTCCGGAAACCGATTCCGCCATGTCTTACTCCCGTATCTGTGGGCGCGAACCTAGCGCGCGCGGGCCGGATGCCGGGATAACAAAAGTCGCAATTCGATCACCGGCGGGCATCGCACGATGCCGAAACGGTATCGCCCCGCCGGCTTTGTATTCGGGCGGGGACGGGATGGCGGCGCTATGGAGGAGCCAGACTAGAAAAAAAGATGGGAGATGCGCCATGGCCTGGGGGCGCCACGTTCGGACGGCGTTTGTTGCACTGTCCTGTCTTGCCTTCGCGACGGCTTGCGGGCCCTCGCAGGCCTATCAGGAGAAATCGGTCTGGGTCGAGCTCGGCACCAATAGCGGGCCGATCCCCAATCCGGCACGCTCCGAGCCGGCGCATCTTCTGCTCTGGCACGACCAGGTGATGGTCGTCGATGCCGGCGACGGCGTCGCCGAGCAGCTGGCAAAGGCGCATGTCGATCTCGGCAGCGTGCAGACGGTGTTCCTGAGCCATCTGCATTTCGACCACACCGGCGGTTTGTTCGCGCTGCTCGGCATGCGCTGGCAGGGCGGTTCGCCGTTGCAGGGCGGGCTGACGATCTATGGCCCGCCGGGAACGAAGAAGCTGGTGGCGGGTCTGCTGGCGGCATTCCAGACCGGCGCCGCGCTCGCGCCGCAGAAGCTGCCGGATTATCGCGTGGTCGAGCTGAATGACGGTTCGGTCGTGACGATCGGCGGGGTGAAAGTCACGGCGGCGAGCAACAGCCACTACAATCTGTGGAACGGCAAGGGCGCAAAGCCGGTATCGCTGTCCTATCGCTTCGACGCGCCGGACCGCTCGATCGTCTATACCGGCGACACGGGCCCGAGCGCGAATGTCGAGAAGCTCGCGCATGGCGCCGATCTGCTGGTGAGCGAGATCATGGATGCGGATGTCGCGCTCGACCGGATCAAGCAGAGCTATCCGCTGGTGCCCGGCTTCGTGTTCGGCTTCGTGCACAATCATTTCATCAAGGAACATCTGCTGCCCGACCAGGTCGGGATGCTCGCGCAGCGGGCGGGGGTGCATGCGCTGGTGCTGACCCATTTCGGCGGCGGCTTCGGCGGCAAGGCGCAGATCGCGCGCCTGACGAAGATCATCGCGACGCACTACAAAGGCCATATCCATTTCGCGAGCGACCTGGAGCGGTTCTGAGATGAAGACCACGCCCGTCCTGATCTGCGGTGCCGGGCCGGCAGGGCTTGCGCTCGCCGTCGAACTCGGAACGCGCGGGATCGCCTGCACTGTGATCGAGCGCAACGATCGCGTCGGCTATGCGCCGCGGGCCAAGACCACGCATACGCGCACGCGCGAGCATATGCGGCGCTGGGGCATCGCCGGCGATCTGGCGGCACTGGCGCCGTTCGGTGTCGACTATCCCTCCGATGTCCATTTCGTCACGCGGCTATCGGGCCATCGCCTGGCGCTGATCGAGAACGCCTTCAACTGCGCGCCGGACCGCAACGAACTCTATTCCGAGCATGCGCAATGGGTGCCGCAATATCGCGTCGAAGAGGTCCTGCGCCGCAAGGCGACCGCCCTGCCCGGCGTAAGCGTGCTGTTCGATCACGAACTGGTTTCCGCGCAGCAGAGCGCCGATGGCGTGCGCAGCGTAGTGCGGACAAAAGGCGCGGACATCATATTCGAAAGCCGATACCTCGTAGGCGCCGACGGGGCGGGGAGCCTGGTGCGCGAGATCATCGGCGCGACGATGGAAGGCACCCATGGCCTTTCGCACGCCTACAACATCGTCTTTCGCGCGCCCGGGCTTGCGCAGAAGCATCGTCACGGACCGGGGATCATGTATTGGCAGATCAACCCCGAGGCGTCCGGCCTGATCGGCCCGATGGACAAGGACGATCTCTGGTACTTCATGCCGGCCCGCGTACCCGAAGCGGTACGGCTGGACAAGGCCGCGGCGGCCGCACTGATCCGGCGGTCGACGGGGATCGATCTGCCTTATGAGGTGTTGAGCGCGGACGAATGGACCGCGAGCCAGTTCATCGCCGACAGGTATCGCGCGGATCGAATTTTTCTGATCGGCGACGCCTGCCATCTGCATCCGCCGCTGGGCGGATACGGGATGAATATGGGGATCTCGGATTCCGTCGATCTGGGCTGGAAGCTGGCAGCGGTGCTGCAGGGCTGGGGCGGCGGCGGTCTGCTCGATGCCTATGAACAGGAACGCCGCCCGGTCCATCGCCGCGTGATCGATGAGGCGGTCGCCAATCATGCCACGCTGGCGCTGCATCTGGTCCGGCCGGAGCTCGAAGCCGATAACGAAGAAGGAGACACTCTGCGCAAGCAGCTGGGCGACATGCTGGCCAGGCAGCGTGCCCGCGAATTCCGCAGCCTGGGAGTCGTTCTCGGCTATCGTTATGAAGGCTCGCCCATCGTGGCGGCAGAAGCCGGCGATCCGCCGACACCGCCCGACGGCGTTTATGTGCCGACGGCGCGGCCAGGATCGGTTGCGCCGCATGCCTGGCTCGACGACGGGCGATCGCTTTATGACGCCTTCGGGCCGGACTTCACCCTGCTCGCGCTGACGTCCGATGCCGGGTGCGCGGCAGAAGACGCGGCCGCGCTCGGCATCCCGCTGGCCGTGCTGCACAGCGAGGTCCCGCGCCTGCG
Source organism: Pseudomonadota bacterium (assembly GCA_018241025.1). Taxonomy (GTDB): domain Bacteria; phylum Pseudomonadota; class Alphaproteobacteria; order Micropepsales; family Micropepsaceae; genus Rhizomicrobium. Next base: position 24,338 of record JAFEEQ010000034.1, on the reverse strand, counting down.
CGAACTCTATGCCTGCGATCTCGCGCTGATCCGCCCGGACCAGCATGTCGCCTGGCGCGGCAATAGCTGGGCGGGGCCAGAGATCCTGGAACGCGCGGCGGGACGCCTGCCGGTTGGCGCCCCAGCGCGCGGCTGATAGCGTCCCGGCCGATAGCAATCCGGTATCGGGAATGAAGCTCAATCACCTTCGCGATATCACGGCCGTCGTCGAACGCGGCAGCCTGCGCGCGGCGGCGCGGCATCTGGGCATCGCGCAGCCGGCGATCACACGCAGCGTCCGCGAGATCGAGCGCGAGCTCGGCGTCGCGCTGTTCGAGCGGCGGCCCAAGGGCATCGTGCTGACGCCGATGGGCGCGTTGTTCCTGCGCCGCGCCACGACGGTGCTGACCGAACTCCAGCGTGCCCGCGACGAGATCGACCAGACGCGCGGGCTTTCGACCGGACAGGTGACGGTGGCGCTGTCGAGCGCGGCGCAGATCTCGCTTTTTCCGCGCACCCTCGAGGCGTTTCGCAAGCGCTATCCGGATGTCCATCTGCGCGTGCGCGATGGCTTGTTTCCGACCATCGAAGCGGCGCTGAAGGATGGCGAACTCGACTTCTATGTCGGACCCCTCCCCGAGCATGCGCCGGCCAAGGATTTCATCGTCGAGAAGCTGTTCGACAATACGCGCGTTGTTCTGGGGCGGCGCGGCCATCCGCTTGCCCGGGCACGCTCGCTGAAAGAGCTTGCCGGTGCGCACTGGATCGGCACCGCGGTCACCGTCGACAGCGGCGCCGAGCTCGGCCCGGTGTTCCAGCTTTATGGCCTGCCCGAACCGGCCGTGGACATGCACCTGTCCGGCTTCGCCGTCACCTTCGCGGCGGCGAATTCCGATCTGCTCATCATGGTGCCGGAGCAATGGCTCGAATTCTCGCTCGCATCCGAGCGGCTGATCGCGTTCGACATCCAGGAGCCCCTGCCCGCTTCGCCGATCTGCCTCGTCACCCGGGCACGGCTGCCGCTGACGCCGGCGGCGCTTTTCTTCGCCGACCTTTTCCGCCGCGCCAGCCAGAACTATCAGCGGGCGCGACGGGACAAGGCCGGCGGTCGAAAGTCTTCGCCTCGGAGCGCGAAATAGCCGGCGGAGTTCGAGCCTTGCGCCGCCGCATTGGGCGGGATCGTGGGCCAGGTTGGTGATCCCGTGGGGATCGGCGAGAAAGCTGCGGACATCGATTCCGGACCGGCGACAGTTTCTCAGTGGAACAGGAAATCGCCGGCGTTGAGCTGCACCATGTCCACGTTGTGGAGCGTGATCTGGTTCGCGGGATCGAAGGCGATCACGGTGTCGGCGCCGACCTGCGTCATCAGCGGCGCGAGCGCGCCGAAATTCGCGACGCCATAGCCGTGCAGGTCGATGACATCGCCGCTGCCGTTGCCGGGCGAAAAATCTGTGATCGTGTCGAGGCCGTCGCCATTGGTGAAGACGAAAGTGTCGTCGCCGCTGCCGCCGGTGAGAATGTCGTTGCCGGTCCCGCCGGCGATCAGGTCGTTGCCGGCACCGCCGTTCAGCGTGTCGTTGCCGGCATGGCCATAGAGCACGTCGGTGCCGCTGCCGCCGGTGAGGACGGTATCGCTGGCCGGGCCGCCCGTATTGGGATCGTAAGGCGTCGCAAACCACAGGAGCGTATCGAGCGCGGCGGCCAGCTTGGCGGCCGTGACGGTGTGGGTTCCGTCGTCATTCGTGCCGGTGATGCCGGTCGCGTTCCAGTTGGCGTCGAAGCTGAACGTGGCGGTCGCCCAGCCGTACTGGTTGGCGACGTCGTTGACGATCAGCGTGTGGCTGCCGTCGTCGTTGGTGATGGTTTCCGAAACCAGATTGCCGTGGGCGTCGATCTGCTTCGAGTCCCAGAGCTCGGACGAGCTGTCGGTCGTGTCGAAGCTGTTGACCCATTTGGTGCCGCCATCGGTGACGACGGTCTGCGAGGCGAGACTGCCGTTGGTGTCGTAGGCAAGCACCTGCGAGGTCCAGGGTGCGGTGCCTTGCGTATCGAACAGGGAGACCGCCTTGCTGCCGTCTTCGGCGATCACGGTCTGCGACGAGACCTGGCCGTCGTGATCGAAGGTGAAGAGGCCGTCCGAGAACTGGAATTGCTCGATATTGGTGGCGGTGTCTGTGCCGTCCGGGTGGCCGCCGCGCTGGTCGGCGATCGTGAAGATGCCGGCGTTGTAGCTCACCGTGTAGTCGCTATGGGCGCCGGTGAAGACCGCGGTGTCGAAACCTGCGCCGCCGTTCAACGTATCGTTACCGGAGGTGCCGTGGAGCGTGTCGTCGGAGTCCACGCCGGTCACGGTGATCGTCGCGGTCGCGGTGGAGCCGCCGGCGATGGTGTAGGTGAACGTCTCCGTCGCCTGGGTGTCGCTGGCGCCGGAGCCGGGCGCGCCGAGATAGTCGTAGACGTGATTGGGATCGAAGCTGAAGCTGCCATCGGCGTTGACGGTGAGCAGGGCGCCCGAGGCGAGCGTGATCTGCTGGCCGACCGAAGCCGACTGACCGTTGACGGCGGTGATGACGAGGCCGGTGCCGATATCGGCGCCATGGCCGTTGTCGGCAAAGAGACTGTGCCCAGCCGAGAGTACCGTATTTTCCGTCGTGGCCAGCGCGTCGTTCACCGCCTGGGCGCGATCGATGGTGAAGCTGATCGTCGTATCCGTGGTGCCGCCGTGACCGTCACTGGCGGTGTAGGTGAAGCTGTCGACCGGATTGTTCGTGGGCGCGTTGTTGATCGCGGATACCTGGTCCGCGACATAGCTGTAGCTGCCGTCGGCGTCGAGGGTGAGATGGCCGTAGCTGCCTGCCACCGAGGTGCCGACATTTCCGGCGCTGCCGTTCACCGCCGAGACCGACAGCGTGTCGTTGTCGACATCGCTGTCATTGGCCAGCACGCCATGCGCGGCATCGGCCGTGACCGTGGCGGAGGTCTGAAGTTCGGCGGTGTCGGCGGTCGCCACCGGGGGATCGTTCACCGCGGTGACGTCGATGGTCAGCGTTTTCGCCGTCGGGTCGAGATCGGACCCGCCATTGGTCGTGCCGCCATTGTCCTGCACCTGGAAGGTGAAGGATGCATAGGCATCACCGTTGGCGTTCGCGGCGGGTGTGAAGACCAGCAGGCCGCTGGCGATGTCGCTGGCGGAGACGAACTGTCCGGCGGTGACGGCAACGCCGTTGTCGGTGAGGGTTCCGTGCTCCGGCAGGCTGGCGATCTTGACGGCAAGGAGCGTGTTGGCCGCGCTGTCATGCGGATCGCTGAAGCCGAAGTCCGACGCCGAGAAGCTGTAGGGGGTATCCTCCGTCGCGGTGACGGTGCCGCTGGTGCCCGTCGGCGCATCGTTCACCGCCGTGATACCGACGGTCATCGTCTTCGCGGCCGGATCGAGATCGACGCCGCCATTCGCCGTGCCGCCATCGTCCTGGACCTGGAAGGTGAAGGAGGCGGAACCCGCGGCATCGGTGGCGGGCGTGTAGACAAGCTTGCCCGACGCGATATCGGCGACGGAGACGAACTGCCCCGCCGTGACCGCAACACCGTTGTCGGTCAATGTGCCTCCGGAAGGCAGAGTGCCGATCTTCACGGCAAGCAACGCATTGCCGTCATGGACGTCGCTGAAGCCGAAATCGGATGTACCGAAGGTGTAGGCCGTGTCTTCGAGCGTCGTGACGGTCGTGCTCGTGCCCGACGGCGCATCGTTCACCGCGGTGACATCGACGGTGATCGTCCTGGCGACGGGATCCAGGTCGGCGCCGCCATTGGCGGTTCCGCCATTGTCCTGCACCTGGAAGGTGAAACTCGCATAGCCCGCGCCGTTGGCATTCGCCGCAGGCGTGAAGACAAGAAGGCCGCCGGCAATGTCGGCAGCGGAGATGTATTGTCCGGCGGTAACCGCGACACCGTTGTCGGTCAGCGTGCCGTCCGCGGGCAGGCTCGCGATCTTGACCGCGAGCAGCGTGTTTTCAGGACTGTCGTGAAGGTCGCTGAAGCCGAAATCGGCGGCCGAGAAGGTGTAAGACGTGTCCTCCGTCGCGGTGACGGTCGCGCTGGTGCCCGCGGGCGCGTCGTTCACAGACGTGATGTCCACCGTCAGCGTCCTGGCGGACGGATCGAGGTCGACACCGCCATTGGCCGTGCCGCCATTGTCCTGGACCTGGAAGGTGAAACTGACCGGCGCGTGAGCGTCTTCCGCGGGCGTGAAGACGAGCTTGCCGGCAGCGATGTCGGCCGCGGAAACGAACTGCCCCGCGGTCACCGCGACACCGTTATCGGTCAAGGTGCCGCCTGCCGGCAGGCCCGAGATCTTCACAGCGAGAAGCGTGTTGCCATCGATGGCATCGCTGAAGCCGAAATCCGACGCGGTGAAGGTGTAGGTCGTGTCTTCGAGGATCGTGACGGTGTTGTCGGCACCGCTCGGTGCATCGTTCACCGGCGTCACGTCGACGGTGATGGTCTTCGCCACCGGATCGAGATCGACACCGCCATTGGCCGTGCCGCCGTCGTCCTGGACCTGGAAGGTGAAGGACGCATAGCCGTCGCCGTTGCCGTTCGTTCCCGGCGTGTAGACCAGCTTGCCCGAAGTGATATCGGATTGCGATACGAACTGGCCCGCCGTAACCGCCACACCGTCGTCGGTCAGCGTGCCGTCCGACGGCAGCGTCGCGATCTTGACCGCGAGCAGCAGATTGCCGTCGGCGGAATCGGAAAAGCCGAAGTCCGAGGCCGAAAACGCATAGGCCGTGTCTTCGAGGGTGGTGACGGCGTGATCGGCGCCCGACGGTGCATCGTTGACCGGGGTGACGGAGACGGTGAGTGTCTTCGCGGAGGGATCGAGATCGACGCCGCCACTCGCGGTGCCGCCATCGTCCTGGACCTGGAAGGTGAAGGAAGCCGATCCATTGACGTTCATACTCGGGGTGTAGACCAGCTTGCCGGAAGCGATATCGGAGACCGATACGAACTGGCCTGCCGTGACCGTCACGCCGTCGTCGGTCAGCGTCCCACCGGCCGGAAGACCGGATATCTTGACGGCAAGCAGCGAATTTGCGGGGCTGTCGTTCGTATCGCTGAAACCGAAATCCGAGACGGAGAACGTATAGGGCGTGTCTTCAAGGGTCGTGACCGTACCGGATGTTCCGGCCGGCGCATCGTTGACCGCGGTGACGTCGACGGTCAGCGTCTTCGCAGACGGATCGAGGTCGACGCCGCCATTCGCCGTGCCGCCGTCATCCTGGACCTGGAAGGTGAAGGAAGCATAGCCGCCACCATTCCCGTTGGCGGCCGGCGCGAAGGCGAGCTTGCCGGCGGCAATATCTTCGACGGAAACGAACTGACCGGCGGTGACGGTGATACCGTCATCGGTCAGCGTGCCGCCCGACGGCAGCGTCGTGATCTTGACCGCGAGCAGGTTGTTGCCGTCGAGCGCGTCGCTGAAACCGAAATCGGCGGCGGAGAAGACATAGGCCGTATCTTCCAGTGTCGTGACGGTGTTGGCGGTGCCGCTCGGCGCATCGTTGACCGGGGCGATGTCGACGGTAATGGTTTTGGCGACCTGATCGATGTCGACGCCGCCATTGGCGACGCCGCCATCGTCCTGAACCTGAAAGGTGAACCCGGCATAGCTGGCGCCGTTGGCATTCGCCGGAGGCGTGTAGACCAACAGACCGGCCGTGAGGTCGGCGATCGCGATATACTGTCCGGCCGTGACCGCGACGCCGTTGTCGGTCAGCGTGCCGAGCGACGGCAGGGACGCGATCTTGACCGCGAGCAGGCTGTTTCCGTCGGCGACATCCGAAAAGCCGAAATCCGAAGCCGAGAAGGCATAGGGTGTATCCTCCAGTGCCGATATCGTGTGATCGGCGCCGGTGGGCGCATCGTTCACCGCTGTCACATTGATCAGCATGTTCGCGGCGATGCTGAGGTTGACGCCGCCATTGGCCGTGCCGCCGTCGTCTTGCACCTGGAAATAGAAGCCGGTGATGCCACTGGCATTCGCGCCGGGCACGTAGACGAACTTGCCGGCATTGATGTCTGCGACCGAAATGTATTGTCCGTTGGTCACGGCCGCGCCGTCGTAGAGCAATTGACCGGTGACCGGAGATCCGAAGACCCGGACGGCCTGGAGGCTGTTCGCCGGCGAGTCGTTCGGATCGCTGAAGGCGAAATCCGACACGCTGAAGACATAGGTCGTGTCTTCCAGCGTCGTGACCATCGAGTTGGCGGCGACAGGTCTGTCGTTCACCGGTGTCACGTCGACCGTCATCATTCTGGCCGTAGGGTCGGTGTCGACACCGCCATTGGCCGTGCCGCCGTCGTCCTGCACCTGGAAGGTGAAAGACGCGTAGCCGGTGCCATTGGCGTTTGAAGCGGCGGTGAAGACGAGCTTGCCGGCGGCGATATCGGATGCCGATACGAACTGGCCCGCCGTGACCGCGACGCCATCGTCGGTCAGCGTGCCCGCCGTGGGCAGGCTTGCGATCTTCACGGCGAGGAAGCTGTCGCCCTCCGTCGCATCCGTGAAGCCGAAATCCGAAACCGAGAATTGATAGCCCGTATCTTCCAGCGCCGTAACCGTGCCGCTGGTGCCGGACGGCGCGTCGTTCACGGGAGCGAGATCGAGTGTGAAAGTATGCGTGCCGGTCTCGGTATCGGAGCCGCCATTGGCGGAGCCACCGTCGTCCTGAACCTTGAAGGTGAACGAGGCATAGCTATTGCCGTTGGCGTTCGCGGCCGGGGTGAAGACAAGAAGGCCATTGGCGATATCGGCTGCGGAGATCGCCTGCCCCTCGGCCACGGCAACGCCGTCGTCGGTGAGAGTGCCGACAGCAGGCAAGGTGGCGATCGTTACCGCGAGCAGGTTGTTGCCGTCCGTCGCGTCGCTGAAGCCGAAATCGGCGGCCGAGAAGACATAGGCGGTGTCTTCCAGCCCGGTGCCCGTAACATCCGCACCGGATGGCGGCGTGTTGACGAAGAGAACGGAAATCGGAAGGCCGGACGTGGCGACATTGGTGCCGTCGGTGACGGAGATGCCGATATTGTCGGCGCCGTGATAGTTCGCATCCGCTGCATATGTCAGGCCGTCGAGCGCTGCGTTCAGCGATGCGATGTCGCCGGTGACCGTGATGCTGTGCGTACCTTCGGCGCCTGCGCCGATGCTGATGCCGCTTTCGTTGCCCAGCGTCAGAGAGCCGTGCGCCGCGCTGAGCGTGACCGTCAGGCTGCTGCTGTCGACGTCGCCGAACGTGATCGCATTGCCGTTGGTGGTGGAAAAGACGGCCTGCGCGTTCTCGAGCAGGACGGCGGCGTTGGTCATATCGGCGGCTACGGGCGTCACGATCTCGGCCCAGCCGAGATTGAAGGCCGTCACACCGGAAAAGCCGCCCTGGCCATTGCCGAAATGCGCCAGCCTGCCATCGACGACATCGAGATTGCCGTCGCCGTTGATGTCGGCAACCGCGAACTGGCCCGTCTCCACAATGCCTGTGTCCGGCGCGGCGGTGAAGGTTCCATCGCCCGCGCCGAGGAGCAGCGAAAGATGATCTCCCGTCGAGGCGGACAGAAGCAGATCGATATGATCGTCCTTGTTCATGTCGCCGGCGGCGATGTTGAAGAAGCCGGCGGTCGGAAGGTTCGTGACGGTTTCCAGCGCTGCGGAGAAGCCGCCCTGGCCGTCGTTCAGATAGATGTCGACGACTTTCTGACCACTGCTCGAGCCCAGCATGGCGATGTCGGCTTTGCCGTCGCCGTTGAAATCGGCGACGAGGATGCGATCGGTCTCGGTGGTCGCGATCGCCTGATCCTGGAAGGTGCCGTCGCCATTCGATGTGAGGATGTGGAACGATGTTCCATCCTGATAGGCGAGGTCGGACAGACCGTCGCCGTTGAAATCGGCGGATTGGAGGTCGGACACCGATGCGGTGCCCGACATAACGGTCTGCACGGGGGTTGCGAATCCGCCTGAGCCATCGCCGAGCGAGACGTAGAGGCCCGAGTGCGCCCCGCCGGACGCCATGGCCGCAACATCGATATTGCCGTCACCGTTGAAATCGCCGGTCGCGACCGTCACGACGTCGTCGAAACTTGCGCCGGACAGGGCAATCGTCGTCGGCGCGCCGAACTGTCCGGTACCGTCGCCAAGATAGACATTGGCGACCGGGCGGTAACTGGCGTTTGTGCCGCCCTCGATCAGATCCAGCGCGCCATCGTGGTTGACGTCGGCGACCGCGATGCTGGACTCGAATGCCTGCGATTGCGGCAGGTTCTGCACAGGAGACAGGGTGCCTGTACCGTCATTCGCAAACAGCACGACGGGATAGCCTCCGCTACGACTCGTATCGGCCAGGACGTCGGCCGCGCCGTGCTGAACGGAGATGACCGGCGCATTGTCGATGGCGGTAATGTCGACCGTGCTGGAAATGGGCGTGCTGTCGAGCGCGCCGTCATTGATGGTGAAAGCGATGGTGCGCGACGGTTCGCTGCCGTGGGCGGTGGGATCGTCGCTGGTCGAACCGAAGGTGACGCTGTTCAGGACCTGCTGGTAGTCGGCGAAGCTGTCGCTGCCCGAGAGATGCAGCACGCCGGTGGCGGCATCATAGCTCGCCGTGATGTTCGTGCCGGTGACGTCGGCAGACAGGATGTCGCCATCCACCTTGTTCGTGATCGTGACGGTGGCGCCCTGCAGCATGGCGCTGTCGATGTCGGCGGCGGTGAGCGCCGGATCGAGCGAGGCGGCGGCGCCGTTCTCGGTGTAACCGACCGTGTCGGCCGCGCCGGACAGGGTCGGCGCATCGTTCACCGCGGCGATCAGGATGGCGCGGGTGGTCGACGAGCTTGCACCGCTCAGATCGTCGGTGACTGTGACGGTCAGCGTATCGCTGCCGTTGTAGTTCGCGTCCGGCAGATAGGTCAGGCCATCGAGCGCGGTATTCAGCGCCGCTGAGGTTCCGCTGATGGTGAGATCGGCCGAGCCGTCGGCGCCGGCGACGATCGTGATGCCAGATGCGTCACCCAGCGTCAGGCTTCCCTGCGCGACCGTCAGATGCAGCGTATCCGTGGCCGAGCCGCTGTCCGATACCTTGATCGCGGTGTGGCCGGCGGCAGAGAAGACATAGGCCGTGTCTTCGTTGTCGTGGATGTCGGTGTCGAAGTTCCCGACCTGGATGTCGCTGGCCTGGACACCGAAATTGATCGGTGTGCCGGCGGTGAAATTCGTGCCGCTGCCGTCGCCGAGATAGGTCAGGATCTTGCTTTGATAGATGTCCGCGACCGCGACGTCGGCATGCCCGTCATTGTTGAAATCGCCGACCGCGAGCGCCGTCGGCAAGCCGATGCCGCCGATCGTGCTCTTCGTGAAATTTCCCGTGCCGTCGTTGAGGAAGATGTCGATTTCGTTGCTGTTGTCGCTTGCAACCAGGATGTCCTTGACGCCGTCGCCGTTCAGATCGGCGAGAACCACGTTTTCCGGCAAGCTGCCGGTCGCGAGCGTGCCGCCGTCGCGAAAGCTGAGATCGCCATTGCCGAGAAGGATGCTGACCGTGTTGTCGATCGGATTTGAGCCGACGATGTCGAGAACGCCGTCACCATTGACATCGCCGACGGCCATGTAACCTGTGATCGAGCTTAGCGCGTAGCTGTCGACGACCGTGACGCCCGTGCCGTCGCCCAGCGTCGCAATGTCGATCGAACCGCCATGATCGACGGCCATTTCCGCCACGCCATCGCCGTCGAAGTCGGCGAGTTGGAACGCGCTCGGCGTAAAGCCGGGGCTTACCGCCACCGGATCCTGGAAGGTGCCGTCGCCGTTGCCCAGAAGGAAAGTGAGCGGCGCAGAGGAGTTCGAGGTTTCGGCCACGACGTCGAGCTTGCCGTCGCCGTTGATGTCGCCGAGCGCTGCCCAGACACCCTGATAGGGAATGAAACCGACGGCGCTGCCGGTGAAATTGCCGGTACCGGTGCCGAGATTGATGTGGAGCTGGTAGATGTTGGCCGCGGCCGTGACGAAGTCGGGCGTGCCATCGCCGTTGAGATCGCCAACCGCGACGTTGTTGGTTGTGCCGGCTGAAATCTGAACACCGCTAGGCGAGCCATCGCCGAACGTCCCGTCGCCGTTGCCGAGGAAGTCGAACGCCTCGCCGGAATTGCTGCTGACGACCAGGAGATCGTCATTGCCTTCTATCGTGATCGTGGGCGCGTTCGTCATGATGCTTTCCCTGAAATGCCGATGCGCGAGAGGCCGCGCTGCTGACGGTTCGTCCGTCCTGGACCGGGCCGGCCCGGCCCTTGACCGGCGCTGCGAATGCTTTCGTTAAGCCCTTGTTTAGATAGGGAATTGGGTCTTCTGGCTGCCCCTATCCGGGGCCGGGGGATACGCGTAAGGTTTACAGCTGAACGCCGAGAGCACCTGTCACCCGTGGCCGCTTCCCATTTGGCCTCATGCACGCGCGAAGACTCCGACACCCTGCCGGATACCGATATTGAGTATCGGACTCGCTTGCCTGAACGCCTCTTTTTGATCTTGTCGCGCCCATTTTTGGCCGCTTCGCACCAAGGCGCTCGCCGATGACCGAGGATGCGCAGGCGCGCGGCGTAGACTGGTGGGCCGATAAAATCCGCGCAGATGACGGGAAGATCTCGCCGCCCATCATTGCGGCCATGTCCGACTTGCCCCGGTTCAGCGAAGCGGCGCGCATGCATCTGCGCGGCACCCTCGCCATGCAGGCCAGCAATCCGATGGTGCTTCGCCTCGCCAATGACGGCGTTCGCCTGATGCTGGCCTACATCGCATTATATATGGACGCGCGCGGCGGGCTGACGCGACAGGCGGTGCGCGAGCTGTTCGCGAGCCTGGGGCTGAGCAGCCCCGGCCGGGCTGCGGCCTTGTTGATGCAGCTTCGGCTCATCAAGTTCATCGAGGTATCGCCGGAGCAGCCGGATCGCCGCAGCAAGCTCTACATCCCGACCGCGGCGATGAAGAGCGCTTTCATCGATCTGATGGAAATGGGTCTCGAGGCGACTGCTCTGCTCGTGCCGGATGCCAGCAGTTTCATTCCGCATTTTCAGGAGCCGGTGTTCTTCCGGGGCTTCGTCCTATCGATGGGTGAAGGTCTCGTGCGAATGGTACAGCTCCAGGAGGGGCAACCGCGCAACATGTTCGTCGATGCCACCGCCGGCCATCTTATGCTTTACCGGCTGATCATGGGCTCGGACGAAACCGTGTATCCGCCGTACGGAGCCTTGCCATTCGTAGCGACGGCGCTTGCCAAGGAATTCAGGGTGGCGCGCTCGCACGTGCGGCGAACCTTCGACCGCGCGGCAGAGCGCGAACACATCTACTTCGGCCCCGATCACAAGACAATTACGCTGACGGAGCCGTTCCGTGAGCACCTCGCGGAAATTCACGCGGCGATGTTCCTGAATAATCTGCGCTGCATTTCGGCGGCACGGGAATATGCGCGAAGCCGGAACACGGCCGGCGCCTGAAGAGCGCCGACCGCTCCGGTGTTCAGCGAAATTGCGGAAGAAGATGCTCGCCGGCCAGCGCCGTGCTGCGCATCACCGCATCGTGCGGAATGCGGCCGAACTGGAGCAGGCACATCAGCCGGTCGGCGCCGATGGACTGGTATTGCCGGACCTTGGCCGCGCAGTGATCGGGATCGCCGATGATCACCGAGTCCAGCGGTTCGAGCACTTCATGGGCTTCTTCGTTGGAAATCTCCTCGCCGCGCGCCATGCGCTTGAGGACGGCAATCACCGGGAGTTCGTCGGGCGCGATTTCGAGGCTGGTCGGATCGGCGCCTTCGAGGGCCGCGATCTCCTTGGCCGACTTGCGCGCGAGATGCGGATTGAGGCCGGCGCGGATCGTATCCCACCAGATCGAGCGCGGCACCTTGAAGGCGATCGGCGCGGCGTGGACATACCAGAGCGCCGCCTTTGCGGCGCCATTGGCGATCGCCTCCTTCCGCGACTCCGCGACATGGACGAAGGTGAAGACGCCCTTCTGATGATTGAGGAAGCGGCCAGCCTGGGTCTGGCGCTGGCCGAAACCCTTCTCGTACTCGTCCATCATCGCCTTCATGAAGGAGACCGGGCTGAACAGCGTGGTGCCAAGCACGCCGACGCCGAGCTCCCCGGCCATGCGGAACGAGTCGGGACTGCTGGCGGTCTGCCACAGGCGCGGATGCGGCGTCTGCACCGGACGCGGCACGACCTCGCGCTCCGGCATCTGGAAGACCTTGCTGTCCCAGCTGAAGGTCTCCTGCGTCCACATTTTCGGGATCATGATGAGGGCTTCACGCAGCTCGTCGCGCGCGGTTTCGGGATCGACGCCGAAGGTTTCCCACTCCTTGCCGCCGGATTTGGCGAGGCCGAGCTCGAAGCGACCGCCGCTGAGAATGTCGAGCGTCGCGGCGCGTTCGGCGACACGAAGCGGACCGTTGATCTTGAACGGCGCAAGTACGCCGGCATGGCCGACGCGCAGTTTCTCGGTCTTGAGCGCGATGGCGGTGAGGATCAGCTCGGGCGCGGCGCTGTAGCTGAATTCCGGGGCGCCGTGATGTTCGACCTGCCACCAGATCTCGAAGCCGGCCTTGTCCGCCTGCCTAGCCTGGTCGATCGTGTCGAGGATCAGGCGGCGCTCGTGGTCGGGCGGGAACGGTTTGGGGAGCTGGATTTCGCAGAACACATCGAACTTCACGCAACGCACTCCTGGATGGCGCTAAAGGATCGCAATGGGATTGACGGGGGAGCCGGTACCGCGCTCGACGCGCAGGGGCGCGACGGTGAAAAGGAACTCCCAGCGCTTCGCCTCGGCGCAGGCTTCCGCAAGCGCGACGAAATGAAGATTGTCGAGCAGATGAAGCCCCATCGAGACGAGGCCGCACATGTGAACCGGAATCGGGAAATCTTCGATCGGTGTGGGCGACGGCGTCGGGTCGTGCACGGCATCGGAGCCGAGCACGGCAATGCGCCGCTGGAACAGCCATAGCACGCAGTCCTCGGACAGACCGGCAAGCGGCGGCCCTTCGCCGGGGTTGGGTGTGTTGTGCTCGCGCCAGGCGTCGCGGCCGACCATGACCAGCAGGATGTCGCCTTCGCCGACCTTCACGCCTTGCGCTTTCTCCGCGGCGTCGAGTTCGGCGGGTGTCACGGGCTTTGCCGGATCGACATACGCCGTGCCGCGCAGGCGCGGAATGTCGAGCAGCACACCACGGCCGACGAGGCCATCGCGCGCCGACATGATCGAATTTCTGCGCGCGCCGGTGGAGCGGACATCGGTGGCCGGAAAGCCGTTGTACATCTTGCCGTCGACGAAGACGTGGCAGAGCGCGTCGATGTGGCTCGAGGCAAGCCCGTGATAGGCAATGCCGATGAAGTCGAGCGATACCTCCATTCCCGGGATGCCGTGGGCGCAGGGGTCGTCACCGCCGACGACAATGTGGTGTAGCGCCGGCGTGGGGTTTTCCGGGCCCGGCTGAACCGGGAAGTTGCGCGCGCAGCTGATGCTCTGACCGCTGCGCACAAGCCTCGCAGCCGCCGCCGTGCGTTCGGGGGTGAGATAGTTGAGCGTGCCGCGTTCGTCCTCGGCACCCCAGCGGCCCCAGTTGGACACTGATTTGAAGATCGCCTGCATCTCGGCCTTGGTCTTCGCCATGGCGTCAGGCCTTCTTCAGCAGGGCTTCGTTGGCCTTGCTGTGACGCTGGCCGGGCGGCAGTTCGATCAGTTCGATCAGGTTGCCGTTGGGGTCGTAGCAGCAGCAGCTTCCGATGATGCCGAGCTCCTCGTGGGTGAAGAGGTCGCGGGTGAAGCGCACGCCTTTGGCGGTGAGATCGTCATAGGCTCGGCGGACATTTTTCACGCGGAAGGCAATGATGCGGGGAACTTCGCCATCGGCGACGGGAATGGCGGCGAATTTCGCCTTCGGTTCTTTCCATTCGATGATGTCGATCATCGGGCCGCCGGGATCGTTCGGCAGCACCATGAGGACTCCTGCGCCCTTCGCACGTTTCATCCCGAAGATGGTCGCGACGAAATCGGGCCATTCGACGTGACGGCGATCGTTCAGCACCTCGAAGCCCAGGAGACGGTAAAACGCCACCGACTCGTCGAGATCACGGGCGTTGACCACCGTGTGATAGAGCCGCTCGAGCTGCCAGGCTTGCGTCATGTTCCACCCCATTTGCGCCGCGTGGGACGCAGTTCTCGGATTTAAATATAACGCTTGTTATACAAAGAGCAACAGACTTCCCTTGTTGCGGCGCGGCAAATCGCGGTTGGACCGGGGCCAAGGGCTCGGGCAGTCTGGGGTGGGCTGATTTGCCTATTGGGGGATGGCGGACGCATGCCGAAAAAGGTCGATCACACCGCACGCCGTGAGGCCTTCCTGGCCGCGGCCCATCGCATGATCAAGAAGTTCGGCATCTCCGGCGTGACGGCGCGCGCGGTGGCGGCGGAGGCCGGATTCACGACCGGTGCGCTGGTGCACTATGTCGACTCGATGGACGATCTTCTGGTCGAGGCCTCGGAATATTCGGCGCGCGACGTGCGGGCCAGGATGCTGGAAGTCGAGGCGCTCGACGACCCGATGGCGGCGTTGCGCGGCGTGCTGCATCTGGCGCTACCGACCGACGCGGACAAACGCGGCAACTGGAACTTCTTTCTGGGCTTCTGGGAACGCTCCGTGCACAACGATGCGGTCCGCAAAGTCACGCATCTGCGTTACGAGGAGTGGCTGAAACGCGTCAGCCGGTTGATGCAGCGCGCCAAACAGGCGGGCTTGCTGGCCGAGGATCTGGACATTCCGAGCGCATCGCGCGCCGCGGTCGCGCTGATCGACGGGCTCGCCATCCAGGTTCTGCGCTCGGGAAAGTCGCCCACCGCGCAGCTTCAGCGCCAGATCGTCGATACCTTCATCGAGACCTGGCTGCGGCCGCGGCGCTGAACGAGAGCACGTTGCCCTTCGCCTTGGTCGATGCGGGCAAAAGCGTCCGGTCGATCCAGGCATCGATCTGGCGGCGCAACCTTGTGGTCGACAGCTTGTGACCGCTGATGAGCGTATGCACGCCCATGCCATCCATCTGGCAGATCAGCGACGCAGTGGCGTCGGCGACGTTGATATCTGGGCGAATTTCGCCCGACTTCTGCGCAGCGCGGATCAGGCGGCCGTAACGGCGATAGGATTCGCCGTACCGGTCGTGTGTCGCGGCGCGGATGAGTTCGCTGGTTTCGGAAAGCTGCCAGAATCCGAACCAGATCTTCCAGTGCCCGAGCATGTCGTCGCCGGCCGGAAGACCCTGATAGAGAACCTGACGCAGGGCTTCGAGGCCGCTATTCGCCGCTTCGGCGCTCTCCATCCGTCCGCGGATGACGTGCGTGGAATACTCGGCGGCTTGCAAAAAAATGTGATCCTTCGACGGGATGTAGTGCACGACGGCGCCGACCGAACAGCCGGACTCGCGTGCGATGTCCCGGATCGTGGCGCGGGCCACACCCTTGCGGCGGATGACGCGGAAGGCAGCGCGGGCAATGTCGTCGCGGCGGACATCGTGATCGACGATCTTGGGCATGACATCTCGAATGAGCGGTATGGCGTGCTGTTCTAGCCCGCCATCACGCCGCCGTCGATGACGAGCTCGGTTCCGGTGACGAAGCGCGCGCCGTCGCTGACGAGGTAGAGCACGCCGGCGGCGATGTCTTCCGGCACGCCGGAATGGCCGACGGGCGTGGCGGTGGCACCGGCGGCGCGGATGTCGGCCATGACGTCGGCGTTCCTGCGCGCATCGGCGGCAGGAAGCGCGCCGTCATTGCCGAGCTTGAGCCAGATCGGCGTTTCTATCGAGCCCGGGTGAACGGAGTTGACGCGGATATTGTTGCGCGCCTGGGCGCATTCGAGGGCGATAGCCTTGGTGAACATGCGAACTCCGCCCTTGCTGGCGCAATAGCCCGACATCCCCGGCACGCCGCGCAGGCCTGCGACGGAGGACAGGTTGACGATCGACCCGCCGCCCGACTCCGTCATCAGCGGCAAGGCCGCCTTCGTGCCAAGGAACAGGCCGTCGAGGTTGATCGCCATCTGACGGCGCCAGCTGTCGAAGGTCATTTCGAGCAGCGGTCTCGAGATGCAGATCGCGGCATTGTTGACGAGGATGTGGAGTGCCTTGAACTTCTCCTTGGTCATTGCGACCAGGCGTTTCCAGTCATTTTCGCGCGAGACATCGAGCGGCCAGAAATGGGCTGCACCCTCATTTGCCTCGATGATGCGGCAGGTCTCGAGGCCTCCCGGCTCGTCGACATCGCCGATCAGGACCGTGGCGCCTTCGGCGGCCAACGCGATGGCGATGGCGCGGCCGATGCCGCTTGCACCGCCGGTAACGACGCCGATCCGGCCCGCGAGCTGGTTCATGACGGCTAACTCCAATGATGATGGATGAATGCAGCGAGTTCGGCCATCGCCGCGGCGCCTTCCGGCAGCATGGGATGGAACATGTGCCAGACGTGGATCATCTCGGGCCAGATGGCCAGCGTCGCCGGCACGCCGTGATTCATCGCGGCTGCGGCTAGATCGCGCGCATCGTCGAGCAGCACTTCCTCGCTGCCGACATGGATGAGAAGCGGCGGGAGGCCTCGAAGGTCGCCGAACAGCGGAGAGGCAAACGGCTCCTGCGGATTGGCCGCACCCAGATAGGCATCGGCCATTTCCTTCAGACTGCGGCGGGTCAGAAGCGGATCGGCGGCCGCGAGAGTGTCGAATGTGCCCGCACTGCAGCGCATGTCGACCCAGGGACTGACGAGTGCGCCCGCCGCCGGCATCGGCAGGCCGTCTTTCTTCGCGGCAAGCAGAAGCGCGACGGCGAGACCGCCGCCAGCCGATTCGCCGCCGACGGCAATGGCGCTCTGCCGCTGCCCCAGGCCCAGCAGCGCGCGATAGGCGGCAAGCGCGTCGTCGACCGCGGCGGGAAACGGATGCTCGGGTGCAAGCCGGTAGTCGAGGCTGGCCACGCGGCAGTTCAAGCGGCGCGCCAGATCGGTGGTAAACGCGCGTGAACCCGCCGGATCTCCAAGCACATATCCGCCGCCGTGCAGATGGAAGAAGACATTGGACGAATGCGGTTTTCGCGGCGCCACCCACTCGACCGCAACACCGCCCAGCGAGCCCGGTTCGATCGCGATATCCGGCGGGATTTCGAAGGCCGCGGCGAAGTCTGCCGCCTGTGCGCGGCGCGCCATGTACGGCGTGTCCGGGCCGCCGATCAGGGCAGCCAGCATCGCGCGGACATCGTCTATCGGTTTCGTCATGATGCGATCCGTATTTCGAACACCTGTTTCAAAAAAACCATTCGCAGTTGCGAAATGCGCAGAACGCAGGCGCGAGAAGCATCGCAGTAGCCGAAAAGCGTTTGTCAGTTATTGTAACACGCGTTATATAACCGACAAGACGCATGCATGATGTTGAAAAATCCTGCATGACGAAAAAAGGTTCGAAGGGGAGTGAAGCGTATGCGTTTGAACCCGAGGGCCGCCCTCATGTGCGGCATTGCCACCGTGTCCCTGATTCCACTTGCAGCCCGCGCCGCAGATGCACCGGCCGGCGGCAGCACCACGATCGAAACGGTCGTGGTGACGGCCGAGAAGCGAACGCAGGACAGCCAGCGTGTCGCCATCGCGCTGACGGCGCTCGACGGCAAGTCGCTCGATGCCCAGGGCATCATCGGCTTCAACGAACTCGGCATGCGCACGCCGGGCCTGCGCTTCGGCGCCGGCGTGACCGGTGGCGAGAACGTCATCACCATGCGCGGCCTCGGCAGCCAGAACACCACGCCCGGCGGCGACTCACCGGTGGCTTACAGCGTCGACGGCGTCACGCTGCAGCGTTCGACATCGGTCGATCCGGAGTTTTACGACATCGAGCGTATCGAGGTGCTGCGCGGGCCGCAGGGCACGCTTTACGGCCGCAACTCCGTCGGTGGCTCGATCAACGTGATCACCGCAAAGCCGACCGACACGCTGGGCGGCAGCTTCGACGTGCTGCTGGGCGACTATGCCCAGCGCACCTTCCGCGGCTGGTTCAACGCGCCGCTGGTCGACGACCCCAACCTGAAGATCTATGCCCGTGTCACCGCGGTGTCCGCGCAGCACAATCCCTATTCCAAGAACCTCTCGACCGCGCCGACGGCCACCCACAACCAGGATGGCCAGGATTTCCAGATGATCCGCGGTCAGGTCTATGTCGAGCTATCGCAGGATTTCAACCTGCTGTTCTCGGCCAGCAGCACCAACAGTTCTGACCCGGCGGCGACCAACGTGGCATGGTGGGAGACGCCGACGCGCTACATGACCGGCACCTCGCCGATCGCGCCCGGCTCGGCCTGCGATTTCAGTACCCAGGCGAAATACAATCCGCGCGTCTTCTGCCACGACTATCCGGAGAACGCGTTCAATCATCTGGCGCTCTACAATGCGACGGCGAACTACAATCTCGGCTGGGCGACGCTGACGTCGGTGACCGGCTATGCCACCAGCAATGTCAGCCAGACGAGCGACGGCGACGGTTCCGATGCGCCGATGGCCTATGGCTCCTCCTGGATCCTGCGCCAGCACCAGATTTCCGAAGAGCTTCGCCTCGCATCGGCCGAGGATGAGAACGATCCGCTGAAGTGGATTTTCGGCCTCTATTACTTCTGGTCCAACAACTACGAGGACTTCGCCTATTCCGATAACGGGCTGAACGATACGTCTATCGTGGCGGCCTACGACCAGTACAACTTCCTCAGCCACGGCAACTCGAAGTCCCAGTCCTTCGCGCCGTTCGGCCAGATCGACTACGACCTCAGCAAGACCTCGCTGGGCATCCCGCTGACGCTGACGGCCGGCATTCGCTACAGCTATGACCGGAAATACGGCTACAACTATCTCGACTACCAGTTGCCTCTGGTCTGCTTCGGCAGCTGCGGCGTATCGCAGGGGCCGTTCAGCCAGACCTGGGGCCAGTGGACCGGCAAGGTCGGCCTCACTTATCAGGTGAGCGACCGCATCATGGCCTATGCTTCGGCTTCGCGCGGCTATCTCTCGGGCGGCAACATCATTGGACTTGCCCACATCTACGGTCCGGAGAGCATGTGGTCCTACGACGTCGGCATGAAGTCGCGCTTCTTCGACGACCGCCTGCAGCTCAACATTGCCGGCTATCACGAGGAGATCGAGCATCTGCAGGTCTTCGTGCAGAGCTCGACCCAGTCGGGCATCAACAACGTGAACGGCGTGACGCAGGTCAATGGCGTGGAGGTCGAGGCGACGGTATTGCCCGTCGACAACTTGCAACTCAACGCGACGCTGACACTGAACCGGGCGACCTATGGCAACTACATCACCACCGACACCCGCTTCGGCGGACCGGGACCTGGCTGCGACCCGCTCACCCTGCTCTGCAACTTCCGGGGCAACTCGCTGAACCAGACCCCGCCTTACACCTTCGACATCGGCGCCGAATACACCTTCTACACCCCGTTCGGCACGCTGACGCCGCGTGTCGATGCCTTCTTCTCCGGCAAGGTGCAGTTCCTGCCCGACAACTACTTCACGTCGACGCAGAAGCCTTATCATCTGACGAACCTGCACCTGACATGGCTGTCGACCAGCGGGCGCTACAAGGCGGAAGCCTTCGTCAACAACATCGAAGACGAAGCCGTGATTTCGAACGACGGCCTGCAGTCGATCAGCCTGGGTCAGCAGGCACTGGAGCCGGACAACTTCGCCTACTACCCGCCGCGTACCTTCGGCGTCCGCTTCGGCGTCAATCTCTGAGCGGATGGGGCGGGCGGCCGTGCGTAAGACGGCCGCCCGATCCCCTTCGGGATTTCCATGCCTTCGACCATACAGATCGAACGCCGCGGTGAGGTCGACTGGCTCACCCTCGATCGGCCCGTTCGCCTGAACACCCTCACCGGAACGATGGTGCGCGAGCTTTGTGCCTATTTCGAAGGGCTGCAAAGCGACTATGGCGTGCGCATCGTGGTCATGCGCGGCGCCGGCCGGGCGTTCTGCGCCGGGCTGGACATCAAGGAGCACCTGTCGGGCGACCGTGTGCCCGAAGGGGCCGGGCGCGTGCGGCCGGGCCATCACCTGTTCGACATCGTCAAGCTGATGCGCGCCTGCCCGCAGCCTATTGTGGCGCTGGTTCACGGCCCGGCCTGTGGCGGCGGATTCGCGATGGCATTGGCCGCCGATATCCGTATCGCGGGCGAGAGCGCGCGAATGAACGATGCCTTCGTCGCTCTTGGCCGGTCGGGCTGCGAGCTCGGCCTGACCTATTTCCTGCCCCGCATCGTCGGCCTCGGGATTGCCACCGAGTTGATGTACACGGGCAGCTTCATCGATGCGCCGCGTGCGTTGCAGGTCGGCCTCGTCTCGCGCGTCGTGCCGGATTTGGCGCTGGAGGCGGCTGCGGACGAGTTCGTCGCGCCGATGCTGAAGACGGCGCCGCTCGGCCTGCGCATGACCAAGCAGACGCTCAATACCGCACTCAAGATCGACGATCTTCATGCCGTGATCGACTTGGAAGAGCGCGCACAATCGATCTGCGGCCGCGGACCGGACTTCGAAGAAGCGATGAGCGCGTTCCTCGAGAAGCGGCCGCCACGCTATGCGGCCCCGGCATGATCGCGCCCCCTGCCCTCCGGCCACTTTGCGTCTATCGCGCGACGCTCGACCGGCCGCAGCAGGATGTGGGCGCGGGGCCGTTCGGCCGCCGCATGATCGCCGTGGTGACGGGCGGCGATATCACGGGCGAGCGTCTGAACGGCATCGTCATGCCCGGCGGCGGCGACTGGGCCCTGATCGACGCGGCGAGCGACACGCTCCGGCTCGATGCCCGCGCCACCTGGCAGATGCATGACGGCGCGAAAATCTATGTCAGCTACACCGGCGTGTTCCGCCCCTACTCCGAAGGACCGAAGCAGTTCGCCCGTGGAGGGACGCTGAGCGCCGACGATCGGGCGGCACTCTATTTCCGGACGCGCCCGGTTTTCGAGACCGGCGACCCGCGTTACGCCTGGCTCAACGGCATCGTGGCCATCGGCGTCGGGCTGGTGACGCCGGACGGCGTTGCCTATGAATTGCACGAGGTGCTTTAGGGCTTTGGGGGCGTGAAGGCTTCCTTGATCTTCGAGTGGCGCAGACCGGGTTCGAGTTCGATCATCTCGATCAGGTTGCCGTTGGGATCATAGGCCACGATGCATCCGGTGATTCCGGCTTCCGGAATCGAGGTCGGTTCGTCGGTCGTGAAGCGCACGCCTTTGGCCTTGAGCGCGAGATGGGCGGCACGGACATTCTCCGCGCGGAAGGCGAGCACGCGGGGAATGCGTGTCGGAGCTGGCTCCGGGAAATCCGCCTTGGGCACCTGCCACTCGATCAGGTCGAGCATCGGCCCCTCGGGATCGGACGGCAGGATCATCAGCACGCCGCGGCCTTTCGGATTGGGCACGAGCGCGAAGGATGCGCCGCTGCCATCGGGCCAGATTGCATCGCGACGATCGGAGACGATGACGAAGCCGAGCATTTCATAGAAGCGGACCGACTCGTCGATGTCCCGTGCGTTGACGATCGTGTGATAGAAATGGCGCAACCGCCACGCCTCGCCCATAGTCCGCTCCGCCTTGCTGCGTTTCCGTAACGAGTGTTATAGAATGGTCGTTCGAAAACAAGAGCGGCGGGCGCGATGGCGGCGACGAACAGACATCCCGATTGCGATGTGGCGATCATCGGCGCCGGATTTGCCGGCCTCTATGCCGCGTACAAGCTCACCACGCTCGGCTTCTCGGTCGCCGGCTTTGAGAAAGGCAACGACGTCGGCGGCGTGTGGTACTGGAACCGCTATCCCGGCGCGCGCTGCGACTGCGAGAGCTATTACTACAGCTACTCCTTTTCACCGGAACTGGAACAGGACTGGAACTGGAGCCTGCGCTACTCCGAACAGCCGGAGATCCTGCGCTATCTCGGCCATGTCGCGGATCGCTTCGATCTGAGAAGGCACTTCCGCTTCGGCACAGCGGTGACCGCCGCGACGTTCGACGATGCCAGCGGTCTCTGGACCGTGGAAGACGCGTCCGGGGCGCGGATTACAGCGCGCTTTGTCGTTTCGGCCGCGGGCTGCCTGTCGCAGATCCAGCGCCCGGCGATTCCCGGGCTGGACGATTTCACCGGCGAAGTCCTCTACACCGCGGCATGGCCGCAGGAGGGCCGCGACTTCACCGGCAAGCGGGTTGGTGTGATCGGGACCGGCGCCTCCGGCGTCCAGGCAATTTCGCGTATCGCGCGACAGGCCAAGGAACTGGTCGTCTTCCAGCGCACGGCGAACTGGGTGATTCCGGTGTGGAACGCGCCGACCAACGCACAATTCGATGCCTGGGTGAAGGCGAACTATCGCGACATCCGGGCCAAGTGCTTTACGTCTTCGGGCGGCACGCCGTTCGATCCGCCGCGCGCGGCGGCCCTCGCCGTCTCCGACGCGGAGCGACGTGCCACGCTGGAGGAGTTCTGGGGCATGGGCGGGATCAAGTTCTTCAGCGCCTTCAGCGACGTCTTCGCAAGCGTCGAGGCGAACGAAGTGATGTGCGAATTCGTCCGCGCCTATATTCGCAGTATCGTGAAGGACCCACGGACGGCGGCACTTCTGACGCCGAACGACCATCCCATTGGAACCAAACGCCCGCCGATGGACGATGCCTACTATGAGAGCTTCAACCTTCCGCATGTGAAGCTGGTGGACATCCGCAGCCATCCCATCGCGGGAATGAGTGGTCACACGGTCACGACAACGGCAGAACGGTTCGAACTCGACGCACTGGTCCTGGCGACCGGGTTCGACGCGATCACCGGCGCGCTGCTGGCGATCGATGTGAAGGGGCCCGGTGGACGGTCCCTTCGCGACGAATGGGCAAAGGGCGCCGGGACCTATCTGGGCCTCGGCATCGCCGGCTTTCCCAATCTCTTCACCGTGACGGGACCGCTCAGCCCCTCGGTACTCGCCAATATGCCGGTTGCGGTTGAGCAGCATGTCGACTGGATCGCGCGCTGCCTTGCGACCATGCGCGAGCGGGGTTTCGGCAGGATAGAGGCACAACGGGACGCGCAGTCCGAGTGGACGGCGCATGTCGCCCAGGTGGCGGACCATACGCTCTATCCGCGCTCGAATTCCTGGTATTTCGGCTCGAACATCCCCGGCAAGCCGCGGCAGTTCGGCGTCTATGTCGGCGGCTTCTCGAACTATCGCGAGCGCTGCGAAAGCGTGGCGCAGGACGGCTATACGGGATTCAGCCTGAGCTGACACACACCGGCAGGATTTTCGGTATCGCGCTCTCCGCAGCGGATTGTAGACGGCGTCAAGAACCGTCCCAAGGCCATTCGGCCTTGGTGGCCCATACCCAGGGCTGGTAGGAGTCGGTTCTGGGACTGTCGAAAAGCGCCTCGTCACTTGATCGTTTCGATCCACGTACCGAAAACCGCCGGTATTTCGTTTCGCGCGCAACTTCATGCGACGTTCGGACCGCGCATTCTGTTCGACAACAACGATGTTCAGGGTATCGACGGCCTTCGTGCATCCCTGGCGCGCACCTACAATCTGGCGCGCGCCGTGTGGTTGCGCAGGGTAATCCTCCGGGACTATGACCTGATCCATGGCCACCTCTCGGCACGCAAATATCGCCTGATCTTCCCAGGAGCGCGCTTCGCCGCCTTTTTTCGCGAGCCGCATCAGCAGACGGCATCGCACTACGCATTCTATCTGCGCCATCCCGAACTCTACCGGCCATATATGCATGTCGATCCGGATCACCCCCTGAGCATCGGCGCGTTCTGCGCCACGTTCCCGAACATTCAGACGCGCTTTCTCGACGGTCTCAAGCTCGCCGATCTTGCAATGGTCGGATTAAGCGAAAACTTCGCACGCAGCGTGGCCCTGTTCGAGGCGGTGTTCGACTGCAACCTGGCGCCGGCGGAAGCGCCACAAAACGTCAACCCGGACAGAATATCGGCTAGCTATGACATGACAGCCGAATTGCGCGACGCGGTGGCCAGACATCGGACCGCAGACATTGCACCTTATCGAGAAGCCCAGGAACGTTTCGCGCGCCTTTGCGACATTCACAACGTCTGATTTTCCCGGCAATCGTCAGCCCGCGGCCGGGATTCCGCGGCAATTCTGGCCTGACGGATATTTTGTACCAGCGTGATGGAGACTACTGCATAGCTGTTGTCCCATCTAGATGGGACAACAGCGGCGCAAAAGTTTGCGGCGCCGGGGGGCGGTATCCGAGCGACGAGT
>JAFEEQ010000033.1 GCA_018241025.1 Pseudomonadota bacterium | reverse complement strand
TCTGCCGGCTCAAGGACTTCCGACGCATCGCAACCCGATACGACAAGCGGGCAGACACCTTTCTGTCTGCAGTCCTCATCGCCGCAACACTAATCTGGTGGACCTAATTGAGTCCGGACCCTAGGCCGCGACGAGCATGCCAAACGCGAAGAACAGAAGTGCACCTGCGGCAATGATGCAGGCGCGTGTCACACCACCCGCATAGGTCGTGCTGTGTGTTCTCGCCTGTGCGTCGAACACGCCACGCGTGCGATGCAGATCCGTTACGGGCGCCAGCAGATTGTCGCGCCGGTCCGGTCGTACGCTCTGCTCCGCTTCCTGCCTCTCGACCGCCTTGCGTGCAAGATACCAGTCCAGGAGGGCCGGCGAGATCATGTTTCCCACGATCGTCATCAGTGTCGAGGTCCCGACCCAATATTCCGGCGCGCGTGTCCGTGCGGCGCGCAGGACCGCCGCCGCAGCCACTTCAGGCTGATAGATCGTTCCCATCGGCTTGGGTTGGCGTGGCATGTGCGTGCGCGCCCAGTCGAATTGGGGTGTGTTCATGGCGGGCAACTCCAGGATTGAGACCGCGATCCCGCTGTTGTCGCGCTTGAGTTCCGCTCTCAGCGAGGCTGTGAATCCCCGGATCGCATGCTTCGCGCCGCAATAGGCCGATTGCAGCGGTATACCGCGATAGGCGAGCGCCGACCCGATATTGATGATGTGGCCGCTAGGGCGCACCCGCATGTGCTTCAGCGCGGCCATGCAGCCGTGTACCACCCCGAGATAGGTGACATCCGTGACCCGGCGGAACTCGTCGGCCGTAATGTCTGCAACGGGCGAGAAGACCGTAAGCATGGCATCGTTGATCCACATGTCGATCGGGCCAAGCTCTCGTGCGAACTGGTTCGCCGCTTCGAACACGGCGCGCACTTCGCTCACGTCTATCGCGGCGACCGCCGCTTTTCCGCCCGCTTCCCGCACCTCAAGTGCGAGCTTGTCGAGGGCTTTGCTGTCGCGGGAAATCAGTCCGAGTTTGGCGCCTTCCGTGGCAAAGCGCATGGCGATGGCCCGGCCGACGCCCGCGGCGGCGCCGGTGATGATGATGACACGATCGGCGAATTGTCTGTTTCCGGTTTCTTTGGGCAAGAGGTTCCTTTCTGCTGCTGAACATAAGCCAGTGCCGCACGCATGATGCCTTCCGATTGCGCGGGATAGGCGTGGATCACGCCGGAGAGCGCGCCGAGCCCGATGCCCGCGCCCATCACGACGGCCATTTCGTTGATCATCTCGCTGGCGCGTTCCGCTACAATGGTCGCTCCCAGGATACGGTCCGTGCCGTCCTCGATATGGATTTTGACGAAGCCGGCATCCTGGCTGTCGGTGATGGCGCGGTCGATGTCGTGCATCATCACCGTGAAGCTCTTGATGGGTACCGAGAGCTCGTGAGCGTCAAAGACGTGCAGGCCGATATGCGCGATTTCGGGGTCGCAATAGGTGCACCAGGGTACAAGCATGTCCTGCCGTGAATGTGCCGCCCCGCCCAGCGCGTTCGCGCTTGCCATCCGAGCGGAAGCGATGGCCGCGTTGGCGAACTTAAGGTCGAGGCAGACATCTCCGGCGGCGTAGACGTTCGGATTCGAGGTCTGGAAGCTGTCATCGACAATGATGCCGTGCTTCGTATCGCTGGCGACGCCGCCGCGGTCGAGCTCCAGGTGCTCGATATTCGGAATCCGGCCGATGCTGAGGAGAACCAGCTCGGCTTCGATATCAAGTCTGATCTCGTTGTTGAAGGTTTCGAGTACCCGGACTCCGTTTTCGAGGCGCGCACCCGTCACGGTCGTATTGAGGCGAATTTCGACGCCATCGCGTGCCAGACAGCGCGAGAGTATTTCGGCTGCGTCGCGCTCCTCACGCGGGAGGAATTTTGGATCGTCCTGGATGATCGAGACGTGCGCGCCGAGGCGGCAAAGCGCCTGCGCCATCTCGCAGCCCAACGGGCCGCCACCAATGATTGCGATACGATTGGGAAGTGCCGGCAGGTCGAAAATGTCGGCGCTGGTACGATAGCCGACCGCGTCCAGGCCCGGAATGTCCGTCGGCGGCATCGGGCGGGCACCGGTTGCTAGGATGGCTTTCGCAAAGGAGATCTCGACGCCTCCCACGACGAAGGACTGCGGGCCGGCAAAGCGCGCGTCGCCGAAGAATATATCGATGCCGCTGGACGCCAGCATTTCGGCGGAGCTCTGGGCCGCGATCCGCGCGCGTATGCGCCGCATGCGCTCGGCAATCGCGGCAAAATCCGCTTTTGGATTGCGCGACACGGCGGCGCCGAAATCTTCTGCGTGGCGCATGTCGGCAAACGCGCGCCCGGCGCTGACGATGGCTTTTGATGGCACCGATCCGGCATTGAGCGAATTTCCGCCGAGCCGATGGCGCTCGATCAGGGCCACACTATGGCCGCCGCGCGCGGCGGCTTCGGCGGCCGCCAGGCCTGCGGGACCGCCGCCGACGACGGCGAGGTCATAGCGGCCGCGAGGCGTGGGGTTCGTCCAGCCTCCCGGCCGCACCCGGCCGAGATAGCTCTCGTCTTCACGTATCTTGATCTTCTTGACGTCATCCGTCATCGCCGAGCCAGCCTCCCGCAAATCCGGCGCGCCGCAGGCCGGCAATGAAATAGGGGCTCCGGCGTGTGAGGCGCCAGATCGACTCGTTCAGATGATTTTCGATCATCATGAGGAGGAGGCCCTGATCGAGCCCGTACCAGCCCTCCGACAGCCAGCCCTGTCCGTCGATCACGAGTGTCGGATTGAAGCCGCTGGAGAATTTGCCGTCACGACATACCTGCGGATAGCGCTTGAGCAGATGCCTTGTGCCGGCAAGTGCGGCCGCCTCGCCGAATGGCAAAGTGGCAAGCATGGCCCAAGGCGCGATTGTTCCGTCGTCGGGTCCGTAGGGAACCCCTCTCGCCATGTATCCGAAGAACCGGCGGTCGCGCCCATGGGCGCGCATTTCGCCAAGCTGGGGTCCGTCCCCCGCAGTAATCCCCCACAGGTTTTCGCTATAGCCGACGAATTCGTGGCAGTTCCGGCGGCCATATTCGCGGTGAAGCGCGATGGTCTCCTGCGTGTTGCGGAAGTAGTCGCTCTTCTTCTGCCGCATGAACCGGTCCTGGATGCCGCGAAAGTCGATCCAGGCGTGGGAGAAGAGGTGCGTGAACAGCGGTCCGGAATACAAGACGTTATGGGACAGCAAGTTTTCCCACTGATAGGTCATGCGCCAGGCTTCGTAGCCCTGCGCCGCGAGCGGGAATGTCGGCGATCCGAGCCCGAGAATGTAGAGGATCGCGGCCTCGTTATATCCCTCCCAGCCATAGTGGAGGAAGCCGCACTCCGGCTTCCAGCCTTGGGCGAAAGTCCCGTCGCCGGGCTGAGCCCAGCTCCACACGATACGGCGATACAGCCGATCGGCGGTCTGCCTGATGCGCGTCTCCCCGGAGTCGTCCGAATCGAAAAAAGCCGCCGCGACAAGCACGCCCGCGATCAGTAGAGCCGTGTCGATTAGAGAGAGTTCGCAGTTCCACACGCGCTTGCCCGTACGCATGTCGAGGAAGTGATAGTAGAACCCTTTGTATCCCGTCGCGCTCGGGTCGTCGCTCTGCTCGCTCGACTCGAAGAAGTCGAGAATTTTGCAGGTCCACGCGGCCGCCCGCTCGCGCGTTAGCCAGCCATGTGCGACCGCCGCAGGGAAGCAGGACAACGCAAATCCCACGACAGCGACGCTGCAGGGTGAACCCTCTCGGGATGTATCGGCGATCAGCCCCGTATGGGCGTCGGCATTTTCGGCGAAGTACGAAAATGCCGCCTTCTCGAGCCGGGCGATCAGTTCTTTGTCCGACAGGTCCCGCGTGTCGCGCATCGCCGTCAAAGCGGTACCGAAATCGCCGCGACGGATTGCGGCGGCAGTGTTGCCTCGACGATGAGCGAGCCATCTTTCCAGCGTAGCGGCAAATCGGCTGACCTCAACTCGGAAGCCTTCTGCAGTTCTTCGACCATCGCGCGGGAAAGATACTCGGGCTTGCCATGCTGCTCCCAAAGCCGCTTCGGGTTGGCGTTTTCGAGGTCTATTCGCCGAATGCCTGCCTTGTCGCGCCGCGGCGCCGAACCGAGCGTCAGACAAACCTGTTCCGTCGTGACAGGATGACGAGGCAAGGCGAAATTCGTCATCATCAGCGTAAGCTTGTCGCCGCCGCGAACGGCCCAGACATCCACCGTGTCATGGCGGCCCTCGACCGGGAGAAGATCGCCGCCAAGCTCGTGAAGAAGTTGATAGGCTCGGTAGGCCGGCTTGGCGATACCGTGGATGTTCATCAATCCAAAGCCGCCGTGGAACGGTACCGATGGGAAATAATTTTCCTCGAAGATGTCGGAAAACGTCCAGTAGCTGTAGCCCTGCACCAGCCCGGTCGCTTCCATCACCGTCTTGACGATGAAGGCGGCGGCGTATGGATCGTCATGCATTGCGTCGCGCGGGTTCGATGACGTGCACCATTCCGTATAATATACGGGCAGATCGCCGGCCTGAGCGCGGACCATTTGGGTTTCTTCGCGGAGGACGCTGCGCCTGCTCTTGGCGAGTTGGGTCTCCGTATCGTCGCCGGGTTTTCCGAAGTCGTCCGTCGGATAGTGATGCGTCGTGACGAAATCTGCCGGTAGACCATTGGCCTGGCAGAAGTGCAGGAAATCCTTCACCCACGCATTGTTCGCGGTCGCCGGCCCGCCAACCTTCAATTTGCCGTCGACGCCCTTGATGGCCTCGACCGTGTAGCGATAGAGGCGGAAATAGTCTTCCTGCTTGCCGGTTCCGAAGGCGGTGAGGTTAGGTTCGTTCCACACCTCGAACAGCCATTGCCGCACTTCGTCGAGCCCATAGCGGTCGATCCAGTGGCTCACCAGCTTGCGGACAAGGACGGCCCACTGCGCCGGATCGCGCGGCGGCGAAACGTTGGCTTTGTAGTGGAACTGACTTTGATCGGTCGAAGCCAGTGCGCGCGGCATGAAGCTCAGCTCGACAAAGGGGCGCATGCCGACCGAGAGCAGGAAATCGAATATCTGATCCGTATTGAAGAACGAATAGAAAAACGTATCGCCCTCGGCAACGAGCGTGCCCATATCGTCGCAAAGCAGGCCATGAAAGCGGACGTGCTTGAAGCCCAGTTCCTGATGCGCGCGTTTGAGCTGCTTCTGCCAATCCGCGCGCAGGGCGAGTGTCGCATGCCCGCTGCCCACCGTGTGCTCCCAGAAATGCAGGAATGGCGTGGAGCGGGCGCCCAGATCGGCTTTGAATTCTGCTGGCGCAGTGTGGTTTCCGGGATCAGCCATTCGCCGCGAACCCCGGATAGAGTGTCATGCCGCCATCCACGAACAGTGTCGTGCCAACGACGTAGTCCGACTCGTCCGATGCGAGCCAAACGGCCGCTCTTCCGATGTCGTCGGGTTCGCCGATGCGGCCATAGGGAACGAGCGTCAGGAGCCTTTCGAGAGCCTGCGGCGTATTCCAGGCTGGCTCGTTGATCGGCGTGCGGATGGCACCCGGCGCGATGGCGTTCACCCGAATTCGTCTCGGCGCCAGTTCCTGCGCCATGGTTTCCATCAGCAGCTTTATGCCGCCCTTGGACGCGGCGTAATTCGCGTGTCCCGCCCAAGGGATGACTTGATGCACCGAACTCATGCAGATGATGTTGCCCGCCGCGCGTGAAATCTCCGGCACGACGCCGCGGCGCAGAAACTCGCGCGTCGCTGCCCGTGCACACAGGAATTGGCCGGTGAGGTTGACCGCCAGAACCCGATTCCACTGTTCCAGGGTCATATCCGTCAGTCCGGCGTCGATCTGTATGCCGGCATTGGCGACCAGGATGTTGATTGTTCCGAACGTGTCGATGGCATGTTCGAACATCCCGGCGACCTCCGCTTCGGACGAAATATCGGCTTTACAGGCGATCGCGCTGCCGCCGCGCGCGCGAATTCGATCTACGACGTTGAGCGCCGGGTGCTCGTCACTCAAATAGTTGACAGCGACATCCGCACCGGCGGCGCCCAGAGCGAGGGCAACCGCCTCTCCGATGCCGGAACTCCCTCCTGTGACCAACGCCTTTTGTCCGGCCAGCGGTTTTCGATCGGACATAGAAATCACCTCGGCCACTGCAAAAATCGAACGTTCCACATATCGATCTTGAAAACGTATCAATGCGACCGATGTGCCGTACTTGTAGGCATTATATTTCGGTAATTGCGGAAGGGTTCGTTGCAGTCGGATAACGGACATCGAGGATTGTCGTTGGCGGTCGGCTCGCAAACCACCGTAAATCTGAAACGCGCGAATGCTGCGGCTGTTCCGGCACAAAACCGCATTGCGCATTGTCTTGATGCTTCGCGTGAGACGGCGGGGAACTCCGGGCGCCACCAGCCGTTCGCCTTAGACACCCAAATCTGTGGCTGGGCGCGTCGCCGCGGGTTCGGATGGGGATATCGGACGACCCGCCATGAACACGCATTCTCAGTTCGGAAAACTTGCGCTTTGGCGTCAACTTCAAGGACCCGTCGAAGGGCCAATTCGGGCTGAGTTGTTCAGCATCGAGCGGCTGGAGCAACACGCAGAAAGCCTCGCAATCGCCCAGCGTGTCTCGGACAAGATCGAGCGCGGCCGATTGCTGTCGGAGCGGCTGGCCGAAAACGCCCGCATCATCGCTGATACCTATAGGGCGGTCGTTCGGGCGACTCGCGCGCGTCAGTCCGTGCCGCCGGCTGCCGAGTGGCTGCTGGACAACTTCCATATCGTCGACGAACAGATACGCGAGATCCGCGACGACCTGCCGGCAGGCTACTATCGCAAGCTGCCGAAACTGCTGGAAGGCCATCTCCAGGGTTTGCCGCGCGTCTATGGCATCGCCTGGGCGGTCGTCGCCCACACCGACAGCGCCCTCGACATTCACAAGCTTGCCCGCTTTGTCGAGGCGTATCAGAGGGTCCAGCCTCTCACCATCGGCGAACTCTGGGCGATCGCGATCACGCTGCGCATAACACTGGTCGAGAATCTGCGACGCGTGGCCGAGACAGTTCTGATACGCCTGAAGGCAGCGGCGCAGGCCGACGCATTGGCGGACGAACTTTTCGATTCCGGGGACGGCGGCTCCGCGATTCTCGCCAAGCTCGACCGCGCCGAATGGTCTGAAGCGCTTGCGGTCCAACTGGTTCAACGTCTGCGCGATCGCGATCCGGATGTCACGCCGGCCCTGCATTGGCTGAACTCGCGGCTCGCGGCAGAAGGCACCACGGCCGACGACGTCATCCGCGACGAGGTGCAGCGCCAGAGCGCAACCAACGTCACGGTGCGCAATGTCATAACCTCGATGCGACTGGTTTCCGCGACGAACTGGCCGAACTTCGTCGAAAGCGTGAGCCTCGTCGATGCCGTGCTTCGCGCCGAAACGAAATTCGGGGCGATGGATTTCCCCACCCGCGATCTCTATCGCCGCGCAATTGAAACCCTGGCATCCGAATCCGTGCGCAGCGAGATCGACGTCGCCACACTTGCAGTCCAGCGCGTTGCACATGCCGGGCGCGGTCTCCCGGCGAACGAGCGAAGCCTGCGTCGCGAGTGTGATCCCGGATACTACCTGATCGCCGAAGGCCGCCCCGATTTCGAAAGGGATCTGGGGTGCCGTGTTCATCCCAAAACCCGCCTCTATCGCCGCATCTCGGGCGCCGGTGTGGTCAGCTATGTCGCGCTTACGATGTCCATAACTCTGTTGTTGTTGGCGGCCGGCCTGATCGGCGTGGGCAACGACGGTCTCAATGGCTGGATGATCGCCGCCCTGGCGCTCGCGGCCTTCGTGCCGGCATCCGATCTTGCCGTCGGCATCGTCAATCGCGTGATCACGCATGGGGTCGGCGCGATGCAATTGCCCGGACTCGAATTACACGACGGTGTTCCGCCTGACTTGCGAACCTTGGTGGTGGTTCCCACCCTGCTCACATCGGAAGCCGAGATCGCAGAACAGATCGCGCAGCTCGAAGTTCATTATCTTGGCAACCAGGATGAAAACGTCTTTTTCGCCCTTCTTTCGGACTGGCGCGACGCGCCCGCTGAGACCATGGCTGGTGACGATGCGCTGCTCGATGCTGCCGTGGCCGGCATGGCCGCGTTGAATGCGAGGCATCCGCGCGCGAGTTCTCCGCGATTCATCCTGTTGCACCGCCGTCGGGTCTGGAACGAAAGTGAAGGCAAATGGCTCGGCTGGGAGCGCAAGCGAGGCAAGCTCGATGAGCTCAACCGGTTGTTGCGCGGTGCAACGAATACGACGTTCATCGATCCGCGCGTTCCCGCGGGCGTGCGCTACGTCATCACGCTCGACGCCGACACGCGGATTCCGATCGGCGCCGCACGGCGTCTCATAGGCAAGATTGCCCATCCGCTCAACCGGCCGCTGTTCGACCCGCGCGCCGGTCGTGTGGTGCGCGGCCATGCCATACTCCAGCCGAGAACGACGCCGTCGCTGCCGCCGAAGGGCCGTGGCTCGCTCTTCCAGCGCGTCTTTTCCGGTCCGACGGGGCTCGACCCCTATGCCATCGTCGTCTCGGACGTCTACCAGGATCTCTATGACGAAGGCTCTTATGTCGGCAAAGGGATCTACGATGTCGATGCGTTCCAGGCGTCGCTCGATGGTCGCATTCCGCCGAATACGGTCCTCAGCCACGATCTGCTGGAAGGCATATTCGCGCGCGCGGCCCTGGCCTCGGATGTCGAGGTGGTCGAGGAGTTTCCCGCAGATTACGGCGTCGCCGCCATGCGAACGCATCGCTGGGTGCGCGGCGACTGGCAGCTTCTGCCATGGACTTTCGGCCGCGGACCGCGCGCCGCGAAGCGTCGTACACCTGTGCCCTTCATCGGCCGCTGGAAGCTTATCGACAATCTGCGCCGCTCGCTCTCGGCGCCTGCGTTGCTTCTGGCATTGCTTCTCGGATGGCTTCAGCCGCTGCCAGCGGCGTCGGCGTGGACGGCATTCATCCTGCTCTTGCTGCTTATTCCGTCGCTGATACCGGTAATGTCTACACTGGTGCCTCGGCGTGTCGGCGTTTCGTTGCGAAGCCACGTGCGGAGTATCGCGCGCGACAGCTCGACAGGTCTCGTTCGGGTCGGCTTCGAGCTCACATTCCTGGCGCATCAGGCTTGGCTGATGCTTGACGCCATCGGCCGCACCCTGGCACGCAAGTATATATATCACCGGCATTTGCTCGAATGGGTGACGACTGCCCAGTCGGCTGCCCAGAACGCGCAGGACCGCCGCGTACTCATCGAGCAATTCGTCTCAGGAGCTGCCGCCATCGCGGCCGCTGCTTTGCTCATCGTCTATTTCGGTGACGATGCCTGGTCGCTCGCGGTGCCGTTCGGAGTGCTCTGGCTGCTGTCGCCGATGATTGCGCGCCGGGCGAGCCTCGTACCGGAGGTGGACAACGACGTCGCGCTCGAGGGCCGCGTCCGCGACGATCTCAGGCTTGCCGCGCGGCGCACCTGGCGGTTCTTCGAAGCCTTTGTCACTGCGGAAGACAATTATCTTCCGCCCGACAATTTTCAGGAAACGCCCGAACCCGTCATTGCCCATCGCACCTCCCCGACCAATATCGGCCTCTATCTGCTGTCCGTTGTCGCGGCGCGCGATTTCGGCTGGATCGGAACCGTCGATGCGGTCGAGCGCCTGGAAAACACCTTCGCCTCGCTCGACAAGCTCGAACGGTTTCGTGGCCACTTCTACAACTGGTACGCGACGGACGATCTGAGGCCGCTGGATCCGCGTTACGTTTCAACGGTCGACAGCGGAAATCTCGCCGGTCATCTCGTCGCGTTGGCGCAGGCTTGCCGGTCCATTGCGGAATCACCGCCGCCCTGGCGGAACGGCATCAAGGATGCGCTGGACCTTTTGGGCCAAAGCGCCGCATCGGCAGGCGAGGAGACATCGCATGTCGCGGCCGCCGGGTTCGAAGACTTCCTCATGCACACTGCCGATCGTCCCGCCGCGCTGGAAGTGGAGGTGGCCAAGCTCCAAACGCCCGGCTGCTCGGCCGACACGAGGCAGTGGGCCGTCCTCGTCCAGGAAGCAGTTCGCAGCCACCTGCGCGACGAGCGTGTCAACGCCGATCCCCAGACAGCGACAGAGTTGTCCCATCGCCTGGAACGTCTCGCCAGCCGCGCCGTGACGCTGTTCGACGAGATGGAGTTCGGATTTCTCTATGATGCGGACCGCGAACTCTTTGCGATCGGATATCGCACCGCGGATGCCGGCCTCGACTCCAATTACTACGACATGCTCGCTTCCGAGGCGCGGCTTGCAAGCTTTGTCGCCATCGCCAAGGGCGATGTTCCTGCGCGCCACTGGTTTCATCTCGGCCGGACGCTGACCCCGCTGCCCGGCGGCTCAGCGCTCAAATCCTGGTCTGGCTCGATGTTCGAATATCTTATGCCGTCGCTCGTGATGCGCGCTCCGGCCGGCAGCATTCTTGCCGAGACCAATCGCCTGATCGTACGGCGGCAGCGCGCCTATGGCGCGGAGATAGGCGTGCCGTGGGGCATATCGGAATCCGCGTTCAGTGCGCGCGACATCGAGCGCACGTATCAATATTCGAGTTTCGGCGTCCCCGGACTCGGCGACAAGCGCGGCTTGTCGGAGAACACGGTCGTTGCCCCCTATGCCACCGGGCTCGCAGCAATGGTCGATCCGGCCGCCGCCGCGCGGAATTTCGAAGCGCTGGCGGACGAAGGCGGCCGCGGCGCTTATGGATGGTATGAAGCGCTGGACTTTACCCCTGCGCGCCTTCCCGACGGCGCTAGGGTCGTGGTCGTGCGGGCCTATATGGCGCACCATGCCGCGATGACGCTCGTCGCGCTGGCCAATGCCCTGCACGATGGACGCATGCGTGAGCGCTTCCATGCCGAGCCGGCAATGCAGGCTGCGGAGCTTCTGCTCCAGGAGCGCATGCCGCGCGATGTGGTGGTGGCTCGGCCGCCGCCCGAGCAGATCGCGGAGCCGCTTGAACTCTCAGATGTCGTTCCGGACATGCGGCGGCGCTATACGAATGCCCATAGCCGCCTGCCGCGCACCCATCTGTTGTCGAACGGCAGCTTCACGGTGATGCTGACGGCCGCCGGTTCGGGCTACATGCGCTGGCGTGACATCGCAGTCACCCGCTGGCGCGAGGATGGAACGCGGGACAATTGGGGCAGCTATTGTTTCCTGCGTGATCTGGATAGCGGAGACATCTGGTCGGCGGGCTATCAGCCGACCGTCGTCGAGCCGGATCGATATACGGCGTGCTTTACCGAAGATCGCGCAGAGATCGTTCGCCGCGACGGAACGATGACGACTGCGCTCGAAGTGCTGGTTTCGCCGGAAGATCATGCGGAGCTCCGCAGGATCAGCCTCACCAATCACGCAACGCGCACGCGCCAGATTGACATCGCGTCCTATGCCGAGCTGGCGCTCGCGCGCCAATCGGATGATGTCGCTCATCCGGCTTTCGCCAAGCTGTTCGTGCAGACGGAATTCGTGCCGCATCTGGGCGCGCTGCTCGCCCATCGCCGCCGGCGGTCGGCCGGCGATCCGGACATCTGGGCGGCGCACATGGCCGTCACCGATGCGCGCCAGCTCACCGAAGTACAGTTCGAAACCGATCGCGCGCGGTTTCTGGGCCGCGGGCAGGATGGACGTGCACCAGCGGCAATTGCCGAAGGATGGCCGT
The DNA here is from genome assembly GCA_018241025.1 of Pseudomonadota bacterium. Taxonomy (GTDB): domain Bacteria; phylum Pseudomonadota; class Alphaproteobacteria; order Micropepsales; family Micropepsaceae; genus Rhizomicrobium. The sequence continues at coordinate 3,986 of JAFEEQ010000033.1, read as the reverse complement.
TCAACAACAGTCAGGGTGCGGTACTGGATCCGATATTCAGCCTGCGCCGGCGTGTCGAGGTTCCAGCTGGCGCGACGGTCAGTGTCGCTTTCTGGACGATCGTCGCGCAGACTCGCGACGAGGTCGTCGAACTCGCCCAGAAATACGCCGATTCATCGACCGTCGAGCGCGTGCGGACGCTCGCCTGGACACAGGCCCAGGTCCAATTCCAGCATCTCGGAATCCGCGCTGCCGATGCGCATCTGTATCAGCGCCTGGCCAATCACATTCTCTATTCCGATTCCACATTGCGCCCGCCGCCGGAAACCATCCGGCGCGGCGTGCGCAAAGTCTCCTCGCTCTGGGCGCTTGGCATATCCGGCGATTTGCCGATCGTTCTGGTACGCGTCGCCGAAAACGACGGCTTGCCGCTGGTACGCCAGCTCCTGCGGGCCCACGAGTATTGGCGCTCCAAGAACCTCGCCGTCGATCTGGTGATTCTCAACGAAAAGGCATCGTCCTATTTTCAGGATTTCCAGAACGCGATCGACGCGGCCGTGCGCACCAATCGCGCCATGCCGCATGTCGGGCGAAGCGAAGTCAGGGGCGGCGTCTTCGTGTTGCATGCCAGCCTCATAGGGGTGGAAGCATGCGAACAGCTCCAGGCGGCGGCGCGTGCCGTATTGCGCGGCGAGCATGGGTCGCTGGCCGACCAGATCAACGCGGCGCGCGAGCGCCGTTCGGCCGCGCCGCCGCCGCGCACGCTGCCGCTGCTTGCGATGCCGCCGGAACCGCTGCTGCCCCGTCCGGCGCTCGAGTTCTTCAACGGCATCGGCGGATTCGCTGAAGATGGCCGCGAATACGTCTCGATCCTCGAGAATGGCGGAAGCACGCCAGCGCCCTGGATCAATGTGATCGCCAATCCGGAGTTCGGCTTCCAGGTCTCCACCGATGGAGTCGGTTTCACATGGGCGGTAAACAGCCAGCAGAACCAGATCACGCCATGGTCGAACGACCCGGTCGGGGAGCCTCCGGGCGAGGCCCTCTACCTTCGCGATGACGATACCGGGCAGGTCTGGTCGCCCACGGCTGCTCCGATACGCGAGACCGGCGCGGCCTACACGGCCCGTCACGGCCAGGGTTACAGCCGGTTCGAGCACAATGCGCATGGCATCGGCGTCGAACTCACGCAGTTCGTCGCCGTCGGCGACAATGTGAAGATTGCACGGCTAAAGCTGTCCAACCTGTCCGGCCGCGAAAGGCGGCTCTCGCTGACAGCCTATGCCGAATGGGTCCTCGGCTCGCCGCAGCGCCAGGGCAGAACCCAGATCGTGACGGAGATCGATCCGCGCACGGGCGCACTGTTCGCGCAAAATCGCTGGAACGACGATTTCGGCGCGCGGGTGGCGTTCCTGGACTTGCTCGGCGCGCAGACGGCCTGGACAGGAGACCGTACGGAGTTCATCGGTCGCGATGGAACGATCGCGCAGCCCGTTGGGCTCGCGCACGGCAGGCTATTGTCCAATCGTTGCGGTGCGGGGCTCGATGCTTGCGGTGTTCTCCAGACCCGCGTGAAGCTCAGTCCTGTCGGCAGCGCCGAAGTCGTGGTCCTGCTCGGTCAAGCCGGGTCGGCGCCGGACGCCCAGACGCTTGTCGAGAAATATCGGCGCGCCGATATGTCCGTTGCGCTGACCGAGGCGAAGGATCGTTGGGACGGCATCCTCGATACCGTCCAGGTGAAGACGCCGGATCGCGCTCTCGACATCCTCCTGAACCGTTGGCTGCTCTATCAGACGCTTGGCTGCCGCATCTGGGCGCGGGCGGGCTTCTATCAAGCAAGCGGCGCTTATGGCTTCCGCGACCAGTTGCAGGACGTGATGGCGCTCTGCATCGCGCGGCCCGACATCGCCCGCGCGCACATTCTTCGCGCCGCCTCCAGACAATTCCCGCAAGGCGATACGCAGCACTGGTGGCTGCCGGAAAGCGGCCGCGGAATTCGCACCCGCGTATCGGACGATCGCGTCTGGCTCGCGCATGTCGTGGCGCATTATGTGCGCGTGACGGGCGATACTGCCGTGCTGGACGAAATGGTGCCGTTCCTCGAGGGGCCGGTGCTTGCGCCGGACCAGGAGCATGCTTTCTTCCAGCCCGAAACATCGGACCAGGCCGCCAGCCTGTTCGAACATGTCGCGTGCGGGCTCGACAGCAGTCTTGCCGTCGGCCGCCACGGTCTGCCGCTGATGGGATCGGGAGACTGGAATGACGGCATGGACCGCGTGGGCAAGGAGGGCAAGGGCGAAAGCGTCTGGCTCGGCTGGCTCCTTTACGGCGCCTTGAACGAATTCTCGGCCATCGCCGAAAGCCGCCATAGCGTCGAGCAGGGTGCAGCCTGGCGCGCGCATGCGGCCGAACTCAAAGTCGCGCTCGAAGCCCATGCCTGGGACGGCGACTGGTATCGCCGCGCGTTTTTCGACGACGGCACGCCGCTCGGCTCCGTCGTCAACAGCGACTGCCGCATCGATTCCATCGCCCAGTCCTGGTCCGTGATTTCCGGCGCGGCGTCTCCGGCACGCGCCGCACGGGCGATGGCCGCCGTCGACAAGTACCTCATCCAGCGAGACCAGAAACTCTCGTTGCTGTTCACGCCACCCTTCGACCACCCCACGCACGATCCCGGATATATCAAAGGCTACCCGCCGGGCGTCCGCGAGAATGGCGGCCAATACACCCATGGCGCGGTCTGGGCAGCACAGGCTTTCGCGATGCTGGGCGATGGCGACCGGACGCATGAACTGCTGTCGATGTTGAATCCCATCAGCCACGCCGATAGTCCGGCTGCGATTCAGCGCTACAAGGTCGAGCCCTATGTTGTGGCCGCCGATATCTATTCGGTGCCACCCCATGTCGGACGGGGCGGCTGGACCTGGTACACGGGTTCCGCTGCCTGGCTCTATCGCGTCGCGCTGGAGCGCCTGCTCGGCTTCCGCAAGGAGGGCGCCTCCTTGCGCATCGATCCCTGTATCCCGCGCGCCTGGCAGGAGTTCGAAATCTCTTACCGGTATGGAACGGCGTGTTATCAGATCGTCGTTGAAAATCCGCTCGGCGTTTGCCGTGGCGTCCTGGTGCTGCAACTCGACGACAAGATGCTCGACGCGGCCAACGGCGCTATTCCGCTGGTCGACGACGGCGCGGTGCACAAGGTGCGCGTTGTCCTCGGGTGATGGCGTCCGTCGAGAACTCTTTCGGCCAAATCGCAATTGGCCGGTGATGACCGCTACATGCGGTCTCCATTTGCGATGCGCCATGCGCCGAACGGCCATTCGCCTGCGGCGGCCATGGCCCGACCGGCAGCCGGCGTTTCGAGCGGCAAAGCCGTCGCCAAGCCGGATTTTCGCTCGAAGCCGGCGGCCTCCAGCATTGCCGACGTCTCCGGATCGGCCGCAAACGTAAAGAGCGTTCGACCGCGCCCGGTACTGATGCTGCGCATTTGCGAGATGGCATTTGCGTGCGACGTTCCGGGTGGAACGATCAGGTCGAGCAGGCGGTCGAATTCGTTCTTCTCCTCCACGATCGCGATTGCCCCACCGCGAAGGCGCAGGATCTCGACCGGCGAGGGGCGATCGATGAATTGCGTTCTCCACTCCCCTTCGCTGTATCCAAAGCGGATCGCCTCTGTCCTGCTTCCGCGCAAGGCCCAAGCCTGTTCTGGTGTGGCGTTGTCCGGCACCTCGGCCGAAGTCGCCGAACCATCCGGCGCGGCTGTAAAGTAGCCGGTCGGCATCGAGCGGAACCCGGCGCTCAACAAGGCGCGGGCGCTATGGTTGATTGCGGTCATGAAGGCCACCAGCAACGCACATCCGCGTTCGCGCGCGATGTCGCGGGATGACCTGACTGGCCCTTTTTGTACCAGGCGGATTGTTAGAAACTGTCTTGGGAAAGGGGTTTTGTCATGGCGAAGAAGCGATTTAGTGCTGAGCAGATCGTGGCACTTCTGCGTCAGATCGAGG
>JAFEEQ010000032.1 GCA_018241025.1 Pseudomonadota bacterium | reverse complement strand
CCCGTCTCCGCCAGAACCTTCGTGATCGCAGCCGTCAACGACGTCTTGCCGTGGTCGACGTGACCGATCGTGCCGATGTTGCAGTGCGGCTTGTTGCGCTCAAATTTGGCCTTCGCCATGTCTCTTGTCCTTCGTTCTTCTTTTCCGCTCGCGCGGTATGCAATCTCGTTCAATCGGTCCGGCTTCGCCCTATGGGCTTCGCCGGGACAACTTTTTCGGCCTGGCCGAAAAAGTTGGAGCGGGTGAAGGGAATCGAACCCTCGTCATAAGCTTGGAAGGCTTCTGCTCTACCATTGAGCTACACCCGCCTTCGTCGAATTCCTCTTCGTCCTCTTCGTTCGGTCTCAAGTGGCCCGCCAACCGAAGCTGCGCGAACCGGAACCGGCCTCCCTACGCTCCTTGCGGAGCTTCGGGAGGCAACCTCCGCTGCTGGCGCAGCGCAGGTTGGTGGAAGGGGTTGGATTCGAACCAACGTAGGCGTAGCCAACGGATTTACAGTCCGTCCCCTTTAGCCACTCGGGCACCCTTCCAGAACTCAACACTTTCAAGCGGTTACACCCCGTCCCGAGAGGTTCGGAAGCGCGTCCGATCCTTGGAGCGAACGTGAATGAATACCTTTCGGATGGATAGCCGCGAGCGGCGGGTTATTGGCCAACTCAAGCAAGCTGTCAATAGAATATTACCGCGGACAAGGCACCCAAAATGCCTCCGCGAACAACCACTTGTCCGGAAAGGCTAACCCCGGCCCCGCGGCGGGCGCAAGCAAATTGACTGCTTGACACCCGCCGGTTCCCGGACGCCGGGACTCAGAGAGCCTGGGACAGCCCGAAGAAGACACCCCGGCTGGCGCCGTATTGCGGGGCGCCTACCCCGATGCCGGTACCGTCGCGGATCTCATACTTCTCGTCGAACAGGTTGATGACGTCGAAGCGGGCGGTCAGAGCCTTCTCACCCCAGGGGTGGAAGGGATGGCTGATGCCGAGATTGACCTGGACATAACCCGGCAGGTGGTCGCCGTTCGGGGTCGCCCCATCGCTGCGCAGCCCCGAGCCATAAAGCAGGTCGGTCGAGAACGTCGTACCCATCCATTCGTAGGACGCACCCGCCGAGATCGTCACGATCTGCTGATGGTCGAGCGGAATGTAATGGGTGGCGATATAGGCGAGGTCGGCCGGGTCGAACTGGAACTCGCTCGACACGATCTGCCGTCCCACGGCGCGGCTGTACGAGGCGTTGAGATAGGCGGTGAACGGTCCGCCATCGTCGTAAGTCGACGACAGTTCGACACCGTATTGGCGGCCGCTGCGGTAGTTGAAGGGAGTCAGGATGATGGGTGCGCCGAACTGGCCCTCGTCCACCAGATTGCGCGCCATCTTGTAATACCCGTCGACACCGATGGTCAGCGCATCCATGAACTTCTGCTCGACACCGAGGTCGTAGTAGTCGGCGCGTTCGGCCTTCGGCGTGGTGTCCGTATGGCCGGCGGCGGCCGTCGTGTTGTCGTAGAGCGCGATGTCCGACGAGGCGACGAGCTCGAAGGGCGGCGGCGAGAAATAGCGCGAATAACCGCCATGGACCGTGATGGTGTCCGTCGGCGTCCAGACAAAATTGACCCGCGGGCTGAGCTGGTTCTCGGAGTCGAAGGCATGGAACTGGTCCCAGCGGACGCCGTAATTGAGGGTCAGCGACGGAACGAGCTGCCATTCGTCCTGTAGATAGAGGCTGTAGCTCCAGGCCTGCTTGCTGCCGTCGTCGGCAATCGCGATCGGAATGTCCGAAGTCTGATTGCCGCCGCCATCTACACCCAGGACGAGGGAAGACGTGCTGCTGCGCAGGCTGTCGCCCTGCACCGTCATGCCGGCGCGAATGGTGTGGTCGCTGCTGACGTGCCAGGCGCCTTCGGCCTGCAAGCCATAGGCAACATCGCGCTTGTAAGCCGTCTGGGCGATACCGTTATAGAGCAGGTCGCCAAGCGGATCGGGCGTGAAATAGAGGCTCGAATAGCGCCCGAACGCCGAGACCTGCAGATCGACATCGCCGGTCGTGCGCAGGTAGCTCAGGATGCCGTATTGCGTGATCTCCCGCTGGTTCTCGTTCAGGTTCTCGCTTGGAAAAAGATACTGGCCATTAGCCTGCAGGACGCCCGAGGGACCCATGCCGGTCACGCCATCGATGCCGCCGGGCTGGAGTCCGCGCTGGTTCGGGATCTGGAACATATCGTTCGACGTTCCGACGATCGCCGTGAGCGAGCTGTCATCGTCGAGGATATCCTGAACGAAGCCGAAGCCGTGCCACTGTTTCGTGCGGTCGTGCAGCGGATCGCTCGATCCGTCCGGCGACTCGATACCGAGCGTGTTAGTCATGTAGTCGCCGCTGACGAAATAGTTCAGCGAGCCCGACGAGCCGCCATAGTCGAAGCTCGGATTGAGTTCGCCGTGGCTGCCGCCATACATCGAGATGTCGCCGCCGGGCGCGAACAATCCGCTCTTGGTCTGGACGTCGATGATGCCGGCCGTCCGCAGTCCGTACTCGGCCGGGAGCGCTCCGGTGATCAGCTTGAGCGAGTTGATGAAGCGCGGGTCGAGCGTCTGGCCGAAGACCGAGATGCCTTCGGGAATGATCATGCCGTTGAGCCGGTATTGCAGGCCGTTGTGCTCGCCGCGAACGTGGAGTTGGCCGAACGAGTCCTGCGCCACGCCGGGAGCCTGCAGGACGACCTGATTAAGCAGAGAGTTGTCGCCTCCGGGTTGCGCCTTGATGGCGTCGGAGGTGATCACATAGGTCGATGCGCCGGTCTGCGGCTGGATGCCGGTGCGTGCCTCATTGAGACGTGCCGCAGTCACGACAACGGTTTCTATGGCGTCTCCGGCAAAAGCAGGCGACGACAACGCGGTGGCGGCCGCGAGCGCGGCCAGAAGCGTATGGGATTTCATTGGATGTCCTGATGTCCGAAAGAATGAGTCGAATGGCATGCCGCCTGCCCCCCGCGCGGTCGCGCAGCGGAACGGCTCACCGGTTCAAGGCAGTCGGATCAGGCTTGGGGAGGACCGCGGCCACGCCAATGATGCGTGACGCTGGAAATGAACGTGCTCGGCCCCGTGACGAGGGTGATGACCGAGACGGAGAGGAACGGGACGATGATCGCCGCAGCCGCGGGCGTGACGAACTGGCCGGCGCTGGCGAATTGCTGGCAGAGGGGACAGTTGTCCGGATTGGTCTTGGGCGGGACCTTCTTGCCGGCGTCGGCCGGCGTGCCGCCGTCGAGCAGATCGGCCAGGAACGAGGCCTCGCCGCCGGTGACGGCGTGGATGTGGATCGAGGTCAGGTAGCCCTGGAATACGAAGGCGGCCAGGGTCGCCAGGACCAGCGCGTGCAGAAGGGCGCCGCGGGTAGCGGCGGCTGCCTTTGCGATCGGGCGCCGGATTCGTTTCATAACTCCTTGAACCTTATCGCGCCGCAGCATGAAAGCCAACTTAACGTGATGCGGCCACTTGCCGGCCGCGATACACCCCTATAAGTCCCCGCACATGCCCAAGCCCCCGCCCCGCCCGACCCGGAAATTCGACAGCAAGCCGCCGCGTCGCACAGAACGCGGCGAGAAGCGCTTCTTCAAGCCGGCGCCGAAGCCGGAAAGCGGGTTGTGGCTTTATGGCGTTCACGCCGTACGCGCCGCGCTGGAAAACCCGAAGCGTTTCGTGAAACGGGCCGTGCTGACGGAGCGCGCCGCCGAAGAGATCGGCGCCAAGCTGCTCAACCGGGTGCGGCACGAGATCGCCGACATGCACGCAATCTCGAAGATCCTGCCGGAGAGCGCGGTGCACCAGGGTGTGGCGCTGCTGGTCGAACCCCTGCCCCGCCGCGAGATGGATGATGTTCTCGATGATGCCAGGAATTCGCGGCGCGTTGTGCTGGTGATGGACCAGATCACCGATCCGCATAACGCCGGCGCGATCCTGCGCACGGCGGCGGCGTTCGGCGTGACTGCGGTGATCGTACAGGACCGGCACTCGCCGCCGGAAAGCGGCGTGCTGGCCAAGGCAGCATCGGGCGCACTCGATATCGTGCCGGTCGTCGTCGCGGTGAACATCGCGCGGGCGGTCGAGGAACTCGGCAAGCATGGCTTCTGGCGCGTGGCGCTGGCCGGCGATGGCGACATGCCGCTGAAGGACGCGCGTCACGAGGGCGATATCGCGCTGGTCGTCGGCTCCGAAGGCGAAGGCATCCGCCGTCTGGTGCGCGAACGCTGCGATGTTTCGGCCTATGTGCCGATCACGAGCGCGATGGAAAGCCTCAACGTGTCGAATGCGGCGGCGGTGGCGCTGTATGAAGTGACGCGAAGCTAGAACAGCGCGGCGACCACGTCGCTGCCGCCATTGTTCTCGACGAAGACCAGAACCTTGTAGCCCGGAGCGGTTTCGAGATTGCCGGCCTTGTCGTGCATCAGCACGCCCTGATTGCTCATCGTCGCTGTGCGGCGATCATAGGCAAAGCGCGGCGCAAGACCCTTGTACTGCGTCTTGATCAGATGAAAGAGCATCGCCGCATTGTCGGGCGCGATGCGGATGCAGCCGGCGCTGGCGCGGCTGCCGAGCAGCGCGATCTCATGGGAGTCGCCGGCGCCGTGAATGGCGAGGCCGGTCTGGAGGCCGCGGTTCTCCCAGTTGAAGAACATCGCGAAAGGCATCGGCTGGTGCCACTGGCCGGAGAAGTGCTTCTTGTACATCCGGTCGGGATCGAGTTCGTAATAGCCCTGCGGCGTGAAGCTCGGCTGATGCGTGCCGTTCGGCGCCATCTCGTCCAGCTCGCGCCCGGTCGAGGCCGGCCAGTTGTAAAGCAGATTGAGGTTGCCGCCATTGTCCTTGGCAAAGACGAAGAGGCGCTGCGACCAGGGCCCTCTTTCCGCCTTCGAGACATAGAGAAAGAGCGAGAAGTTCTCGAGCATCTCGCGGCTGAGGCTCTGCTTGAGATGCTGGGCGACACGCACCAGTTCGGCGGGGCTGACGCTCGACGAGGTGGGGGGCGCGGACGGCGGAACCAGGGCGAGCGACGGCCGCTCCGGCGGCGCGACGTCCGGCGCGGTCTGGATATCGGGCGGCGACACCGGATGGTCGTCGTCGGGCACGACGAGATCGGGATGAGCTGGGATGACCGGTTCGGGCTTGGGTACGACCACACGCGGCGGCGCGGGCCGCGGCTTCACGGGTGCCGACGCGACCTTGCGCGCGGGTGTGTTTGCCTCGTGCGGCTTGATCATCTCCGCGACGCGGCGCGCGCCCTGCTCAGCGAGCGCGAAGGCGGGCTCGACGACCCGGGTGCGGATGCTGTCCAGTGCGACGGCCACGGCGTGACGGCTGGCATGGTCGAGCGCCGGATTGCGGTCGAGCACGATCGCCGTGCTGAAGGCGAGTGCGCCCAGCACATAGATCACGCTCAACGTGCGAAGTAGCGACGACATCCCGAACCGCTTTTGATCTGCCGAGACTAACGGAATTCGGCGGCGCTGTCCCAGAAAGAGACGCGCGTGCGTTAACATGTGCTCAGGATTGCGACGGTTCCGTGGCGCCGCCGCCATAGCCATCGATCACCACCAGGACGCGAACGCCGTCCGCCAACATGATGTTTCCGGCGTCGTCATGGACGGTGATTCCATCGACGTTGGTGGTGCCGCGCTTCTCGTCGAAGGCAAAGACGGGGACCTGACCGCGTTCGTCGGCCTGGAAGCGGCGGAAGAAGGCTTCTGCCTTATCGATAGGCAGGCGAACGCATCCGCCGGAGGCACGCTGCCCAATCATCGACAACTCGCGCGCACCGATCGCGGCATGGAGCGCGACGCCCGACATCTGGGTCCGATAGGAGTAGTTCAGAAACATCGCCCAGGGCATCGGCGCGTCGTTCCATTTTCCCGAGCGGGCGTTGCGCACGAAGCGGTGGCTGTCGAGTTCGAACAGGCCGGTCGGCGTAGCCGTGAAGTACTGTTCGGCGCGTTCGCGGCCGGTCGAGACCGCAAAACTTTCCTCGTAGACGAGCTGGCCGCCCGCGTCCTTGTGGAACAGGAACAGGCGCTGCGCCCAGGGGCCGTGCGACGCCTTGCTGACGTAGATGAAGACGTTGAAGTAGGGCGCGATCGCTGCCGGCACTTTCTCGGAGATGCGCTGGGCAACCTGCCCCGCTTCGAGCGCGAGCGTCGCCGGGTCCGGTTTCGTGGCGCGTGGGGCGAGCGGTTTCTCGGCGACGGCGTCCTTCGGCAGCGGATGCGCGGTATCGGTGGCCGGCGAAACCTGGCGCGCGATGGCAAGCGGCGTCGCCGGCGTGGCCCGCGCCGCGGCGACGAGCGTCGGGATCTCGTGCACCGGCTTCGGCACGAGCTTCGCCACCGGCGGCGGCGCGGCGGGCGTGGCGTAGGACTGCGCGACTACGGCACCAGCCATGGCGACGGACAGGACCGCTGCGGCCGCGGCGAGTTCTCTCAATGTCGACACGGCCTAGCCCTGAATTCCGGAAACGCGTTCGATATCTTGCCTGAGATGACGGCTGGAAAGCCAGTAGAGCAGCGCACCCGCGAGAGTAGCGACAACATTGGCCAGCAACGCCCAGCGCAGCGAGTCGTCGCCGAGGGCGGGCCGCAGCAGATCGCTGACCCAGCCGGTGATCAGCGGTCCGAAGGTCAGCGCGATGATGTTGAGGATGAAGATCAGGATCGCGGCGGCGGTGGCGCGCATGCGCAATGGCACAAGGCTCTGCGTCGCAGCATAGGCCGGGCCGAGATAGGACGCGCCGAGGAACTGCGGCAGCGCCAGCGCGAGGATCACAACATAGATGTTGGACGACAGATAGAAGAACGGCGCGAAGGGTACCCCGATCAGGGACGCAACGACCGGCACGAGCATGATGCGGCCGATATCCTTCTTGCCGACGCGGTCGGCGATGACGCCCGAGAGCGCCGTTCCGATGAAGCCGAAGATGCCCGTGGTGACCGACAGCAGAAGGCCGGTCTCGGTCGCCGTCATGTGGTGCGAGCGGGCGAGGAACGACGGCACGAAGGCGATGCCGGCATAGCCGGTATAGGAGCTCATGGCCGTGCCGAGCGAGAGGTAGCGGAAGGAACGCTGGTTCCAGAGATGCCGGAACGTGGCGGCGAGATCGTGGCTCTGGCCGCTATCCGCCATGCCGTCGCTGTGGCCGCGCGCCGGCTCTTCGATGGTGAGCAGGAACAGAGCGACGACCACGATGCCGAAGATGCCTGCCAGCAGGAAGGCGGTGCGCCAGCCATAGTGCTGTGCCGTGATGCCGCCGCCGAAGAAGGCGATGAGCAGGCCGATGTTGAGGCCGGCGGAATAGATCGCAAGGGCCGAAGCGCGCTCCTTCGGCGGATAGAGGTCGGAGATGATCGAATTGATTGCCGGCGCGGTGCCGGCCTCGCCGATGCCGACGAAGCCGCGGGCGAAGATGAGCTGCCAGAAATTCGCGACGAAATTGCAGGCGATGGTCGCGGCACTGAAGATCGCCAGCGAGACCGCGATGACGTTGCGCCGGTTGACGCGGTCGGCGATGAGCGCCAGCGGCACGCCGAGCACGGCATAGATGACGGCGAAGGCCGGGCCGCTGAGCAGGCCGAGTTCGGTGTCGCTGGCGCCGAACTCGTGCTTGATGAAAGGCAGAAGTATGGCGAGGATCTGGCGGTCGAGGAAATTGACCACATAGACCAGCGTCACCATGAACAGGATGTAGTGGCGGTGGCGGATGGCGAAAGGTGCGCTCATGCGCCGACCTCGATTGCGTCGGCGCGCGGCGCGTTGGCGCGGGCGAGATCGCCCTTCAGGGTCCGGCTCGCGGCGTAGAAACAGAGGAAGGCGAGCATCCAGGTCCCTGCGGTCGAGAGCATCGCCCAGCGGATCGAGTCGACACCGAACATGGGCCGCAGCAGGTCGCTTTCGAGGCCGACCAGCCAGGGACCGGTGCCGTAGCCGATGATGTTCAGCATGAAGAGAAGGATTGCCGCGGCCTGGGCCCGCATGCGCAGAGGCACAAGGCTCTGCACCATCGCGTAGGACGGCGCAAGATAGGCCGCGCCGTTCATCGTCGGCACCAGCGAGCACAGCACCGCGACGGTGAAATTGTCCGACAGGAAATAGAACGGCATGAAGGGCAGAGAGAACAGGATGATGATGAGCACGACATACATGTTCCAGCGCACGTCGCGCTTGCCGAGCCAATCGGCCAGCACGCCGGACATGTAGGTGCCGAAGCCGCCGACGATGCCGAACAGACCGCCGATCAGGAAGCCGCGCATCTCGGGCGAGAGATGGAAGACGCGGGCGAAGAAGGTCGGAACGAACGATGTGCCGGCATAGCCGCCGAACGCCGCCATCGCGGTGCCGAAAGCGATGAAGACGAAAGTCTTCTGGCGAAAGAGATAGACGATGGTGTCCCACAAATTTGGCGTGTCGCCGGTGTCGGCGATCTTCTCGATCGCGCCGCGTTTCGGTTCGGGAACCGTGAAGATGAAGAGAAAGGCTAGGATCAGGCCGGGAATGCCGGCGGCGAGGAAGGCGTTGCGCCAGCCGAAATGCTGCTCGATCCAGCCGCCGCCGAAGAAGGCGAGGAGAAGTCCGATGTTGAGGCCGGTGGCGTAGAAGGACAGCGCCCCTGCCCGCTCCTTCGGCTCGTAGAGGTCGGAGATGATCGCGTTGACCGAAGGCGAGGTGCCCGCCTCGCCGATGCCGGTGCCGATGCGGGCGAAGACGAGCTGGACGAAACTCGCGGCATAGGCCGAGACCGCGGTCATCGCCGCGAACAGCATCATCGACCAGGCGATGACGTTGCGCCGGTTGACCCGGTCGGCCAGCCAGGCAAGCGGCACGCCGAGCGTGGCGTAGAGGATGGCGAAGACCGTACCCGAGAGGAAGCCGAGATCGGCGTCGGTGAGGTCGAACTCCTTCTGGATCGACGGCAGGAGCTGGTTGAGGATGTTGCGGTCGAGATAGTTGACCACATAGACCAGCGTGAGCATCACCAGGATATATCGGCGCGAAACGCCACTTATGCCGGCGCGCTGAGGCGCGGCATCCCTTCCATCCGACAAAATGCGTCTCCCCGAGCGCCGTTGTTTTGCCGGCAGGCTAGAGCATTTTGCGCGGCGGCGGAAATGACGCCGAGCTTGCGGCACGTCGCCCTTCGAGGCCCGGCTCGGCCAGGCACCTCAGGGTGACGTGCCTACTGCAAAAGTAACGTCATCCTGAGGCGCTTCGCGGAGCGAAGCCTCGAGGGACGGCGCGTCTCTCATCGCCCCCGCACGTAGCGGGTCACGATCGGCTCGTGACCGGCGATTGGCTGGGTCGTGACCATCGCCGTCGCGTTGCAGGTATAGGCGGTCGCGTGCGGCCGCGCCGCGGTATCGCCGGCCGGCACCGTGATCGTGCGGCCGTGGACCACGACGCTCACGGTGGTGTGGATGCTGCTGGGATCGGCGCAGAGCGTGAAGCGTCCGCCAGCGGCCGACCAGGTTCCCCGCGCTGCGCCCTCGGTATGTCCGGTGCCGTGGGTATCGGAGCTGTTCGAATGAACATCGGCAGTAATGTTGACGGGATCTGTCGCAAAGCTGCCGTCGGGACGGAAGGTGATGACGAGCTGGTTGTGGGAGATGCCCGTGACGTGGGCCTGGTGGATGTTGCGCACCATCCACTCGGCGCTGCCGCCGCTCTGATAGTGCCAGACGCCGACCAGACAACGATCGACGACATGGCTGCCGGCGCAATCGGCGAGGGCGGGCGCAGCGAAAAGGCAAAGGGCGGCGGTGGCAATGAGAAGATTTTTCAAATCGATCTCCTATTTCTGTCCGTAACGTTCCTTCTTTCGCCCCTTCACGGCGAGGTCGACGGTGAGGAGACGGCGCTGGCCGCCTACCCGCATCTGCTCGCTGCCCAGAAGATACATCATTGCCTGATAGTCGCCGAGAGAATCCTCGAGAGCGTTTGTGAAGCCTTGCGCGTCCTGCGCTTTGTTCATTTGAATTTTCGCGAAACGCAGGGCATCGGGTGAATTCTCGGCCACCCGGTGGGCGTAAGCGTATGTCTCGCGTTCGAGGTCCTCGGGCGCCAGCACCCGGTTGACGAAGCCGAAATCGGCCGCCTCCTGCGCACTGATGAAGCGGCTTTCGAAGCAGAGTTCCTTGGCTCGGCGGATGCCGATGTCCCAGGGGATCGACATGTACTCGACGAAGCCGGGGAGGAACTCGGCATTCGACGCCGCGAAGACCACGTCGCAGCAGGCGGCCGTCATCCAGCCGGCATAGATGCAGAAGCCCTCGACCATGGCGATGGTCGGCTTGGGGAAGTTGCGCCAGCGCAGATGGATGTCGAGATTGTATTCCTTGAACTGGTCGTAGGCCTCGATCGTGCCGGGCTCGGCGCCGAGCGCCTTGCGGTATTCGAGGGCATCGGGCGTGCCGAGGTCGTGACCGGAGGAGAAATTTCCGCCCGCGCCGCGCAGGACGACGCAGCGCACCTGCTTGTCTTTTCCGGCTTCGCGGAAGCCCGCATCGATTTCATCGAGCAGGCGATAGCTGAGCGCGTTGCGATATTGCGGCCGGTTCATCGTGATCGTCGCGACGCCGCCGTCGACGCGGTAGAGAATGTCTTTGTAGTCCATCTTTTCCTCCATGTTGTCGAGTGACATCATCCGCCACCGGAAATGCTGCGGGCGTTCGCGGCGCCCCTGTTGCGTCGCGCGCCGGTTTACATAAAGTCGCGACGTAAGAGGGGGTTATGGCCGACATCTTCATCTCATATGCGCGCGAGGATCGCGACTGGGTTTCGCGGCTGGCCGAGACCTTCGTGGCCGAAGGCTACAGCGTGTGGTGGGATTTCGACCTGCTCGTCGGCAAACGCTACCGCGAGACCATCGAGGCCGAGCTTCAGCAATGCAAGGCAACGGTCGTGGTTTGGTCGCAGCATTCGATCCGGTCGGATTTCGTGCGCGACGAGGCCGAAGAAGGCCAGCAGCGCAATGTGTTACTGCCCGTTCTTAAGGAAGCAATTCGGCCGCCGGCCGGATTCCGCCAGCTTCAGACGGCCGACCTTTCAGCCTGGACCGGCGAGCTGAGTCACGCCGAGTTCCGGCGCATGATGAAGGGCGTCTCCTATCTCGTGGGCCGCGAACCGAAAAGCGAGGAGACGGGTGTGGCGCCCGAGGTGGCGCCGTCCGATCCGGTGCCGCCTGCCCCGACTCAGCCGGCAACGTTCGTTGCGCCGCCGGCCCAGCCCGCCGCGGCGGCGCCTGCACATGCACCCGTACTCGCGCCGGCCACTCCGGCAGCACGCGGGCTGTCGCCCGTCGTGCAATGGGTCGCGCTTGGCGTCGGCGTGGTGATCGTCATCGGCGCGATCTATGGCATCGCGGGACTGTTCGGATCGGGCTCGCCCAAGGCGCCTCCGGCGGCCAAGCCGGTACCAGCCGCCGCCGTGCCGACCGCGCCATCGACCACACCGCCGCCAGTGCCGCCGGCGCCAGCCGCCACAGGTGGCGACGAGGGACAACAGGGCAGCCGCGGCGGCGGCGGTTCGGCCCGCCCGTCGGACACCCTGTCCACCGGCGGCGACAACAACAACAGCGGCGGCAGCGATCTCGAGGGCAGTCAGCAGCGGGGGCAATAGCGCGACACACTGCTCCGCCGAACGACTGCCCCCCCAGATCAATGAATGTGGTTGTCGCGCAGGAACGCGAGGGTCGCCTTCCACCACGGCGCATCGCCGTCCCAGGCCAGCGGATGATAGATGCCGTTTGGAACGGTGTAGCCGCCCCAGATGACGACGCCGTCCGCGTATTGGCGACAGGTATCGAGTTCCATGCGCCAGTAGTCGCCCGGAATCAGCTGATAGGCATTGGCGGTGCCGTCGTGAAACTGGAACCAGAGGAAGCAGTAGACCGGCTTGCCCTTCGCCATGCGGCGGGCCTCGGCAAGATTGGCCACCGCATAGGTCTGCCATCCCTTCTGATCGGGATAAAATGTGTAGAGCGAAGGAAACAGGACATCGACCTGGTCCGCGATGGGCTGCAGCGCATCGTTCCTGGCCTGCCATGCGAGGTAGCGCGGGCTCGACGGGCCACCCTGGACGTCCCAATAATCGCGTATCGGTAAGGTGCCATAGAAGCCGAACTTCATTCCGGGAGCCGCCGCCCGCATGACGGCCAGAGAGTCGAGATAGTTCTTCAGCGACGTCTCGGGCGAGACGGGCTGTCCGTTCTCCGGCGCCCAGTTTTCGATATCGATCACCGTGATGCCCATTGGCGAAACCACTTGCGCCAGCGCCCTGCTTGCATAGGCGGGGTCCGGCACGTGCCCGCCACCCGTGGCGGTTTTCTGGTCCCAAAGCGTGTGGCCATCGAGAATGGGAAGCGGCACCAGACCAAGGGATGCCAGATCCGGCTTGTCGGCACGGAACGCTGTCGCGTCGAAGACCGTGAATGGACGATGCGCCCGATCCCGGTGTCGTGCCTCGGCCTGTCCTGAGAGAAGAACTGCGCCAAGGCCCAAGGCGGCGAGCCACCAGAGACGTCTGACGGCGCTGTGGCTGCGAACGGTTGTCATGCGAAGGCTCCTGAGGATACCCCCCTCGCGACCCACTTAGCACATCGATAGCGGAATGGCGCCCTGTCCGTTGTGCGAGTGCGCATTCGACGTCTAGCGTCCGAACTTTCCGTTCCTGGCCCAGCCGCGCGGCGGCAGACGTCCGGCCTGGGCGCGCTGGCCTTTCCATTCTTTCAGTTCGCTGGCGGAGAACAGCCGGCCGTTCTGGTCCTTGAGGCCTTCCTTCCAGGTGAAGGTCGCCGCATCGAGCAGGCCGCCATCCTTGTAACGCTGGAGATAGACGCCCTGCCCGCGTGCCATCTCCGGGACTTCGTCGAGGCCGAAGACCAGGAGCTTGTGGTTGTCGCCGATGACCGCGACGCTGTCGCCGGAGACGAAGCTGCAGACCTTGGCTTCGGTGCCGGTCTTCACGTTCATCACCCGCTTGCCGTTCTTGGTCGAGGCGACCGCGTCGTCTTCGTTTGTGATGAAGCCATGGCCGGTCTCGGCGGCGACGAGCATCTTGCGGCCGCCGACAAAGGGGAAGACCGCGATGATGTCGGCGTCGGGCGGCAGGTCGATGAAGGTCCGGATCGCCTCACCATTGCCGCGCCCGCCAGGAAGCTTCGAGCAATCGAGGGTGAAGAACCGGCCGTCGGTGGAGAACAGCATGAGCTTGTCGGTGGTCTGTGCGTGTACCCAGAAGCGGCCCTTGTCGCCCTCGCGGTACTTGATGCTGTCGTTCTCTTCGACGTGACCCTTGAGGGCGCGGAGCCAGCCCTTCTCCGAGAGGACGACGGTGATCGGTTCCTTCTCGACCGCGGTCGCCAGCGCCACGGCCTCTTCGGCCAGCGCCTCGATCTTGTCGATGTGCTTGGCTTCGATGATCTGGGTGCGGCGCTTGCCGATGCGGGACTTCGCGCCGAACTTCGCGTCGATCGCCTTGACCTCTTCGATCAGCTTCTCGTCCTTGAGCTTGTCGGACCCTAGAAGTTTCCTGATGTCCTTCTGTTCGGCGGTGAGATCGGCGTGTTCCTTGCGGATCTCCATCTCTTCCAGCCGGCGCAACGAGCGCAAGCGCATGTTGAGGATGGCTTCGGCCTGGTTGTCGGTGAGCTTGAAGGCCTTGATCAGGACGGGCTTGGGCTCGTCCTCGGTGCGGATGATCTTGATGACCTTGTCGAGATTCAGGAAGACGGCGAGATAGCCTTCGAGGATCTCGAGCCGGGCGGCGATCTTCTCCAGCCGGTGGGTCGAGCGGCGCACCAGCACGTCGCGGCGGTGATCGACGAAGGCCTGCAGGACCTCCTTCAGTCCCATCACCCGCGGCACGGTGCCCTTGTCGAGCACGTTCATGTTGAGCGGGAAACGGGTCTCAAAATCCGAGAGACGGAAGAGCTGCTCCATCAGGATCTCGGCTTCGACCGTGCGGCTCTTCGGCGTCAGGACGATGCGGACGTCTTCGGCGGATTCGTCGTGGATGTCGTCGAGCAGCGGCAGCTTCTTCTGCTCCAGAAGTTCCGCGACCTGGGTGATCAGCTTGGCTTTCTGGACCTGGTAGGGGATCTCGGTGACGACGATCTGGTAGACGCCGCGGGCGCCCTCTTCCTTCTTCCACTTGGCGCGGATGCGGAACGAGCCGCGGCCGGTCTTGTAGGCCTCGGCGATGGTCTCGGGGCTGTCGACGAGGATACCGCCGGTCGGGAAATCCGGACCGCGGACGATGTCGGAGAGCGTGCGGTCGCGGGTGTTCGGATTGTCGATGAGCTTCTTCAGGGCTTCGCAAAGCTCGCCGACATTGTGCGGCGGGATCGAGGTC
The DNA here is from genome assembly GCA_018241025.1 of Pseudomonadota bacterium. GTDB lineage: Bacteria > Pseudomonadota > Alphaproteobacteria > Micropepsales > Micropepsaceae > Rhizomicrobium. The sequence goes on along the minus strand of JAFEEQ010000032.1, from coordinate 1,421 downwards.
GCCATGCCGACGGCAATACCCGACGAACCGTTGGCGAGCAGGTTCGGGAAAGCGGCCGGCAGGACGATGGGTTCCTTGTCCTGGCCGTCATAGCTGGGACGGAAGTCGACCGCGTCCTCGTCGAGGCCGTCGAGCAGGAGACCCGCGACCTCGGTCATGCGCGCTTCGGTGTAGCGGTAGGCAGCGGGATTATCGCCGTCGACATTGCCGAAATTGCCCTGGCCGTCGACCAGCGGATAGCGCGTGGCGAAATCCTGGGCGAGGCGGACGAGCGCGTCGTAGATCGCCTGGTCGCCATGGGGATGGAACGAGCCCATCACGTCGCCGACGATCTTCGCCGACTTCTTGAAGGCCGCCTGGAAATCGAGGCGGAGGAGACGCATGCCATAGAGGATGCGGCGATGGACGGGTTTCAGCCCGTCGCGCGCATCGGGCAGCGCGCGCTGGGTGATGGTCGAGAGCGCATAGGCGAGATAGCGCTCGGCGAGCGCCTTGCTCAGCGATTCCTGGCGGATGTCGTCGTCTCTGGTGTCGGCCATGTCGGTTCTTTAAGGCGATTCGCTGCGCGCGCGCTCGTCGAGGCGTTGGCGGGCCGCGGGCATTTCGCGGCCGTGGGGCATCAGGACGCGGTCGAGCAGGAAATGGGCGGTGAGACGCAGCCCGGCGAGGATGTCGGCGGCATCGGGCGTGGCGTTCTGCGAGGCGAGCAGGAAGGACGGGAGCGGGAGAAGGCGTTCGCGATAGGCCGCGCCGGCGTCGCGGCTGACGGCACGGCCGGTACGCGGCGAGACGTAAATCAGATCCTCGGTCGCGCCGGTGGCGGCGCAGCGGGTGAGATCGAGGCCGAAACCGAGCTCGTCGAGCAGGCCGGCCTCCCAGCGGACATAGAGCGGCGCCCAATGGGAGAAATCGTCATCAAGGATCGCGTCGAGCAGGATGGTTGCGGCGGCGAAGACCGGCGTGTGGACTTCGCGTTCTGGGAGCGCGGCCGAGGCGATGGCGACGAAGGCGTTGAGGCCGGCGAGCGCGTCGCGGCTTTCCAGCATCTCGCCGGCGCGGGCGCGGGAGAGCTCAGGCACAAAACTGCCGAGATGCTCGCCGAGGCGGGCGCGCCAGTGGATGTGGAGGCTGTTGCCGGGCTGGAGGACGGGCTTCAGCCGGCGCGAAGCGCCGCCGCGCACAAGGCCGAGATGGCGGCCATGCGTTTCGCTGAGCACTTCGAGGATCGCACTCGTCTCGCCGTGGGGGCGGGCGGAGAGGACGATGGCGGAGTCGGTGAATTCCATAGCGCACAAATTACCTCCCCATCGTGGGGATCGCTGCATAATTCGCGTTTGAGCGTTTGAGTGTTGCAGGCGGCTTGTCGGCCTTGCTGGATTTGGCCTTCAGCGGTGGCGCTGGAGGGTTTTTCCGGGCCGGTT
>JAFEEQ010000031.1 GCA_018241025.1 Pseudomonadota bacterium | reverse complement strand
TAGCCGTAGTCGTTCGAGGGATCGCGGGTGTCGTCCGTTATCGATCCGTCCGCGGCATAGGTGAGGCTCTGCACATTGGTGCCGGTCGTGTGACCGTGCCGAGCCGGTTCGACGTCGAGGGATAGGCATAGGTGCCGGTGGTAGCGCCGGTGACAATTGCCCATCACGTCGAGCTGGCGCGCGTTGGCGCCGGCAGGCGGAGCCACCAAACCTATTGTTCGGCAATGACACGTAGCAACGTAGAAAGGTGAGCAAGCATCGGCCTCACCGCCTGAGTTTCGTCGGCTATGATTGAGCTAAGAAATTCCCAGTCGTCAGTTAACCTCCCAACATCCAAATCTCGTGGAGGCGTACTTACATCGTACAATCCATCATAAGGCACTTCCCAGTAGTAATCTTTTGCGGCATCTATCGTCACGGTCGCCTCATCGCCAAGTTCGCCAATGAGACGATCAAATATCCTGTCGACGACGGCCTTGATATCACGGTACTGGAGCTTGACTGCTGCCGCCATTTTTTCTCTCACATTCTTCGAGCTGCTTTCGGAAGTTATCAATCTGCTTTTGAAGACTACGTATCCTACCATTTATCACTTTCTGTGATCGCCGCTCCGGTTGAAACAGGGTCTTCGGGACCGCCGCCCGCTATTTCTTCCCCTATTGCCAGTTTCTTTGCAAAATTCCAGGGACCTGGATCAAACAGTCCCAAGCTATCAACTGACGTGATCGGATTTCCTTCTACATACCCATATGTATTGAGCCCGCCCATCAACCCGATCGGGTCACTCTCGACATACCGCCCGATGCTCGGATCGTAGTCTCTGAACCAGTTCTGGTTCAGCGCGGTCTCGGGATCGGCATACTGTCCCGGGAAGCGCAGCGGCATGGCGACCGTGCCGGTCACCGAGGTCGGGTTGCCGAAGCGATCGAAGACGCCGTCCCACACCACCGCTGCCGAGCCGTCCGAGATCTTCTGCGGCCGGTTCAGCTGGTCGGCGTGGATGTAGTACACCCCGTCGCATTTGCCATCGAGATGCAGGTAGCTCTGCCGATCCGGGCTAGCGTCGACTGGAGCACCAACTGGCTTCAACCCAACCGGTAGCTCCGGATAGCCATCCCAGAACACTCCGCCATGCTTGCAAGAAGAGATTCTGACACTCGGGCGATGTCATCGCTACTCCGGCCGTTTTCCGAACACCCAGCGATCGAGCCAAGCTGTTTCGCGGACGGCAGAGTCATAGCGGAGCGCGGGTTCGAACACGCCGTGACCAGTCCTCGGGTAGACGACCATCTCAGTCGGTGCATGGCCCTGCTTATGCGCAATACGAAAGAATTTGAGGCATTCCGTCTTTGCCAGGCTCAAGGCGCCACATTCGATCAGTAAGGGGGTCCGGATATCGTGGGCCTGCGCGAACGGCGACTGCGCTTCGAACACCTTCGCCTCCGTCGGGTCGTAGGGATCGCTGATGCCGAACAATGCGGCATAGCCATCCTGCTCGATGGAACCATAGGACTGGGTTGCGAAGTCGCGGAAATCCCCGCCACCTTCGCCTTCGATGATAGCTCTGAACCGGTCCGTATGGGAGACGGTGTAGGAGGCTAGCAGGCCGCCATAACTGAAGCCCATCAGCGCCATGTGCTGGGGATCGGCGATGCCTAGATCCTTCACGACATAGTCCACGCCCGTCATGATATCGCTGAACGGCCCGGGCGTTATGTCCCGGTAGCGTCGAATGCCGTCGGCGAAGTCCGCGCCATAGCCGCCGCGGCCCCTGGTATTGGGCGCCAGTATGGCAAAACCCCTCAGCAATGCTGGATAGATGAGTTGTTGCGCGGTCGCATCGTAGAGATCGGGCGTCACCATGCTCGGCCCGCCGTTGACCGACACGAGAAGTGGCCTTGGTCCCTTGTGACCGTCGTCGGGCGTGATCAGGACACCGTGAATGGTGAAGCGGCCGTCAGCGCTCTTCCAGCTGATGACGCGTTCGGTGGCACCAGGAAGGCCATGAAGTGCATCGGGGCCTACCGGATCGGGAGTCCAGGCCGAAAGCGGCGAGCGGACCAGACGTGTTCCCTCGGCGAACGAATGCCGCGCAGCAACGAATTGGCCCGGTCCTGCGGGCCAGCCGGCGCCCAGGCAGCTCAGATCGTCCGGCGTTATCTGCCGCGCCGGGCTGCCGTCGACCGGCACGACGAAGAGCGGACACCCCATGTGGCGCAGGCCCACGAACAACAGCCGGGTGTTGTCGTACCAGCTCATCGCATAGGCCGAATGACCGGTCTCGTCTGTCAGTGGAAGCCGGCGCGAGCGGCCGGTCGCGACATCCAGGAGGCCGAGCCCCATGCCACCTTTCCAATTCATGGCGCCGCCATCGGTGTTGTAAGCGAGCGATTTTCCGTCCGGCGACCACCTGGGATTCACGTCCGCGCCGGGTTGAACGACCAGTGGACGAACCTTCTGCGCCAGGACATCCAGCGCGAAGATATCGGTCCATTTGAAATCATAGCTGTTGTCGGTCACGCGGCGCGCGCTGAACGCAAGCACTTTTCCATCCGGAGACCAGGAAAAAGCGCCATCGAAGCCGGTGACGTCCAATGTATCCGGCGTCTCCGCGGCGATGCTCTCACTCGTCAGATCGACAATCGCAATGCGCGTGATCTGATGGCTGAGGCTGCCGTCCCAGTCTACGGTTACATCCGTTCCTTTGTTCTCGTCACCATGCACGACCTGGCCGAAGCTGACAGCGATGCGGTCGCCCGCCGGCGACCACGCGACGTCGTCGTATCGCGCCCCGTCAGCAGCGGGAACGCGCCCGGATTTCGGATGGAGCTGTGTGATCTCTCCCGTTGCAAGATCGACAATGCCGATGGAACCCTCTCCGTCGTAACCGACGACGGCGACCTTGCTGCCGTCCGGACTGAGGCTGGGGTTCATCAACTGAGCGGGATTGGTTGTGCCGCTGTGTGCCGCGTCCCTGGTACCGGTGGTGGGCGGGCCGAGTTTCGCGACCAGGCGTGGCGGCGCCTTGGTCGTCAGATCCTGCATCCAGAGCGAGACATGGGTCGTGTTCGTCCCGATGTCGGGCTTGGCCACGAGATATACAAGCCGCTTTCCGTCGCGCGAAACCGCGTATTGCGGTTTGAAGATCCAATCGCCGAGCAGCTGCGGCGACTCGATTGCGGTGCGGATCGCCGCATCCGTTGCGGCATTCAGCTTGTCGCCGTCGCCGGCAGCGAATGCGAAGACCGGCACCCCCGCAACGATCGATAGACATGCAAATCGCTTGAACGCGCGCCACGCCGTCATATGCCCACCTTTGTTCGTAGTAGCTTCGGAAAACAGTTCACCAAGTCTGCTGCAGCTCGAGACTGATGAAGCGGCCCAGCGGACTTGCATTGCCCACGTCGTAGTGAACGCCGGGATAGCCGCCGCTGCCGGACACATATGGCGGATCGGCATCGGTCAGATTGATCACGCTCAGCGAACCGGTGAAGCCCGGCAGGAATTCCTGCGAATAGCGGACATTGATGTCTAGCGTCGTGAACGCTCCAACTTTTCCATAGGGCGTGGCCGATGTATCGGTGTAGCTGTTCGTGTAGTTGAGCGCCGTGCTGACGCGCAGCGCGTCGCGGCTCCAACTGAACTCATCCCGCATACGGAACCTTGGCGGGTTGCCGTACGTATTGACCTGTTCGAGCGCGGTCGACGTGGCGCTGAACTGCGTATCGATCTGATCGATGATAGCAAAGTCCGCGTGTGCTTCGAAATTGTTCGCCCCGATCGCGAAGGCATAGAGGCCCTGGATGTCGAGGCCGGATTGCTTCGAGACAGCGGCATTCTGGAGGCTCAAGTTGAACGCATAGCGTACACCGACCGGCCCTGTTCCAGTGAAGTCGAGAAATTGCGCCCCTGGTTGAGCCACGAAGTTCGCGATATAGGCGGCCGCCTCCGCGTCGTTGGCAAATGGCGTCAGAAGCGATCCGTAGATCTGCGTGCGGGCGAGCACGCCCGTATCGAAGGGCGGCCGCACGATCCGGTTGCGATAGTCGACATCGTAGTAATCGACCGACAGCTTGGCGCCATCGAGGAAGGAGGGGTGATAGTCGAAACCCACCGTCCAGGTGTGGGCCTTCTCGGCCGCGAGCGGCTTGTTGTAGGACTGGTTGATGAAGATCGGCTGGGTGCCGGTTCCCGCCGCGTTCGCCACCGGATAGGTGAAGAGGTATGCCTGCCCCGCGCCGAGAGACGAGGTGAAGAGTTCGCCAGTGCTGGGCGCGCGAAATGCCGTGCCCCAGGTCGACTTGAACGTGAGATCGGAGATCGGCGTCCAGCTGAGGCCGATCTTGGGATTAGTCGTGTCGCCAAAGTCCGAATAGTGATCGTGCCGTACTGCAGCAGACAATGTCATCTCGCGAACGAAGGGCAGCCTGTTGGCATCTCCGACGATCGGGACGTAGATTTCGGCGTACTCGGCGGAGACGTTTCGCCGCGCCGTCTGGTTGGGATTGCCCAGCGCCGAGTTGTTGACGTAGCCGCGTTCATTGCGGTCTGCGGCTCCCAGTGCCAGCTTCACCTCACCGCCCGGAAGCGCGAAGAGCGAGCCGCTCGCATTGATCTCGTATGAACCCATCGTATCCTGATAGGTGCCAATCTTGCCTGCCGGCGAAAAGGGATTCTGGCTGAAGCTGTAGGACATCGACTCTTCGTTGTAGTTGATCGACGCCTCGACCAGCCAATCGCCGAACGGCCGGTAGCGGAGCCCTCCGTTAAAATTATTGGCATCGGCGTGGGTGTGCTGCACCGTCGTCTGGTTCGGCGCCGCGCTGCGGGTCAGCACCAGCCCGGTGCGGTCACGCGTGACAAAGGCGTCGGCGAAGAATTCGAGGTCGGGCGTGATGCTCTGATGAGCATTGAAGATCAGAGAGTACTTCGTGAAGGGATTGACGATGTTGGTCGGCCCCGGTGCTGCGGCGGTGAAAGGCCGCTCGCTCGTGGAGAGCCCGCCCCGATCGTGGTATTCCAGCGCAAGCACGGCGCCGCCGGTTTCCCACTGCTTTCCCAGCATTTGATCGAATGTGCGCTCCGTCAGGCCACCGGTCGTAACGGTACCGAACTGGGCACGGGTCTCGGCGCCGTCGAAATCCTTGCGCAGGATGAAATTGGCTACGCCAGCCACGGCATCGGAGCCATAGACGGCCGATGCCCCGTCGACGACGACGTCGACACGCTCGAGCGCCATGATGGGAATTTGCGAGACGTCGACAAATCCGCCAAAGGCGGCCGGCGCAAGTCGATGACCGTCGAGCATTGTCAGCGTGGAAGACTCACCCAAGCCGCGCAGATTGAGGGCACTCGCACCGGCGATGTTGTTGCCGCCATTGGCGCTGGCGCCGATCGCACCGTCCGGACTTGCGCCGAGCTGTCCGCCGCTAAAATTCTGCGGAATACTCCGCACGAAATCGTCGGTATTGGTAAAACCCGATGCCTGAATTTGATCGCGGCCATAGGAGAGCGTCGGCGAGACGGGATTATCGACACCGCGGATATGCGTTCCGGTGACGACGACCGTTTCTATTGCCGCCCCTCTGTCAGGGGCGGCTTCGGCGTTTTTTGATGAAATCACTCTGGAAACTATGAGAGCGCCCGAACTGTCCTGGTGCACAACGAGTCCCGTGCCTTCCAGCAAATCCTCCAGGGTACCGGACGAGGCGGCACCGTGTGCGCCATGCGTAGACAGACCTCGCACATCGTCCACTCTGTAGATGAGTTGAACGCCCGATTGCTGAATATAGGCATCGAGACCGCTCTTCAGGTCGCCCGCCGGGATATCGATATCTTTGGACTGCGCCGCCGCGCCAGCAGCCATCAAAATTAGGCACGCCGTGCCCAGAAGTATCTGCTTCAGCCGCCGCCTGTGCATCTTGCCCCCTTACGCAACCGCGATGCTTTCATGACATTCAGACGATGGAGACGGCGCGATCCCTTAGAGCACTATTGCGAGATTTGTATTTCGTCTCCCCGATCCTCGACACGGAAACCAAATCCGTCACGCATCAGTCGCGCAAAGGCATCGGCGTTGGAAGCATCGAAGCTCCCGCCGATGCGGGTGTCGGCAACCGCCCCTCCTTGAACAACGAGTTTCTTGCGATTGTAGCGGTTGAACTCAGCGGCAGCGTCCGCGAGTGTTTCCTGGTTGAATATCAGCAACCCTTGCCGCCATCCCAATGCATTGTGAACTTCCTGCGGCGACCTTATTGCGACAAGCGTATTGTCGGCATTTGACAAAACCTGCGTACCTCTCTTTGCGATGACAGGCGGTACGATGCGTTCTTTGTCGAGGTCGACGATGCTGACCCTGCCTTCGCTTACCAGAACGTCGACCTTGTCTCCGTCGCGGCGGACCGAAAACTTGGTGCCCAGGTCCGTGATGCGGCGGCGCCCGGCAATCACGACAAAGGGGCGCGCGGGATCGTGAACGACCTGCAGATAGACCTCTCCATGATCGAGGACGAGCTTGCGGTTCGTCTCGTCGATCGTCGCGCGCACGGCCGTGTTGGTATTGAGCTCCATGGTGGAGCCGTCGGCCAGGTGAACCGTTTCACGCGCGCCGACCGGGGTCTCATAGGATTCTTGCGGGTAGACAGCGTAGCCCAGCGCGATGACACCACATAACGCCAGGGCCGCGATGCAAGCCGCCAGCCCTCGCCGAGACAGCGGAAATCCCGGCCTGGCTCTCGGTACCGCAGATCCACGCAGGACAGCCAGCCGATCCGCACGCGTCCAGGCTGCTCGCAGTCGAAGATAAGCTACGCGGTTGGCGGTTGCGGATTCGAGCCACGCATCGCGTGCGGCCTCCGCCGCCGGCGTGAGGCCAGCGTCTTCGCGCGCAAGCCATTGCGCGGCCTGAGCTTCGATGTCGATTGCACTTGTCACGCCTCGCCTGCCTTCTTGCGTGCCGGCGCGCCGAACTTTCCGGTCGGAATGTCGGTGTCAGCCAGTGCGTCGGCCAGGAACCGCATGCCGGTCCGCAGATGCACCTCCAACGTGCCTTCCGTGATGCCCATCTTCTTGGCAGCCTCGCGCTGCGAATAACCTTCCACTTTCCTGAGCCAGATCACTTCGCGGGCACGGGGCGGAACTGCTTCCAACGCCTGCCGCAGCAGTCTGAGTTCGTCCCGGGCTCCGACCTGCCGTTCGGGGTCGGGTTCATGAGTTGGGACGGACAGGCTTTCGAAATCCGTGAGAGTCTCGATGGACACGATCTGACGGCGGCGCAGATGGTCGATCATCAGATTGCGCGCGGCCTGAAAGAGAAAAGGCTTTGGAAGCAATGGCTTGGCGCGTGCGGCGGCTTCGTACACACGGACGTACAATTCTTGGCGAAGATCGGCGAGCTCCCCCTTGTTGGCCCAATTGCGGGCCAAAAAGCGCATGAGCATGGGTTCCAGAGGGAGAATTTCCCTTACGAACCAGTTGTCGAGATCAGACCGCGCCATTGCCTACCTTATTAGGCGTAGGACGAAGGTGGACAGAAAATCCGGTAGAGGTTGCCGTGACAGAGCTTTGGATCGTCGGATGAAGATCGCGAAGGGCACGATGTACGTCACCTTCGCTCCGGTCAAACGCTTCAATGCATGAACGTGGCTAGCAAGTCGCCTTGCACCAGCTCTTCAGCACCCCGAACGAGAGCAATACCCGCTGATTGTTACCGTTGCTGTCGCTCCACGCGGCCCCACCTCCTGGTAGGTCGAAACAGCGTGCGTTACCAAGTCACCGGCCGGCCGTGGCGGTCCAGGAAGCGCAGGCCGGGCGAGTCTCGTTGTGCGATCAGCACGTCGACGATCTGAGGCATGGCTTCCTCGATGCCGAACGGCGCGTTGGCGCCACCCATGTCCGTGCGAATCCACCCCGGAGCCATCAGTATCATCGCCCTACCGGAGTCTGCGTGACGGCCCGCATAGCTGGCCATCGCCTGATTTAGGGCCGCCTTGCTCGCGCGATACACGTCGTTCACGCCGTTCGCATTGTTGGCGATGCTGCCCTGGCCGGAAGACATGACGCCGATCACGCCGCCCGGTCCGGCCAGGCCGCCAAGTTCTTCCACGGCGCGCATAGCCCCAAGCACGTTCGTAAGCATGGCGTGTACGAATTCTTCCTTCGACACCGTCGCCATGGTGTCGATGGCGGAACGGTTCGCGACGCCTGCGTTGACGAAGACGATGTCGAACTGTCGACCGGCCAGGCGCTTGCCAAGAGCCCGCATCTGGTCGTGGTCGGTTATGTCGAGGGTCTCGGTCTCGATCGCATCCGGCCGTTCAGCCGCAAGGTCGTGGAGCGAGGTCTCCGCGCCCCGCACGGTGCCGAGGACGTGCCATCCGCGACCTGCGAATTCGGCGGCCATCGCACAGCCCAGGCCACGCGAGGCGCCAACGATGAGGATCGATCGACCAATGCCCGGCGCTGTTGAATTGCTCATATTTTGGACCTTTCACAACGTCAAAGAATGGGATGGTCGCCGCTCGGGCGACCGTAAAAAATGAGGGAACGCTCGGCTTCCGTGGGAACGACTGAATCCAGCCCGCGTGCGGACCTATTGCCCTCTGTCGTCGATGTTCACGTAAGATAGACGCTTCGCCCGGGATTGCGCCCGTCCGGGTTATCACGCCGCCCAATCCATCTGGCGCAGGTCGGTCAAGAGGTCCGGCCCCGTGGGCGTCCAAGGAAGTTCCTGGCGCGTCAATGCGCTTGAAGCGGCAAGATCGAGACCGGCTAGCCCCGCCAGCATGCCGAAATAGCCAGCGGCCGCCTCGTGCGTGATCGACTCCACAGGCAGGTTCAGTCCAGCGCCAATGACGTCGGCGATGTCGCGCAAAGGCACGCCTTCTTCGGCGACCGCGTGGTAGCGGGCGCCAACCCGTCCTTGCTGGAGCGCCAGCCGGAAGAGCCGAACAGCATCGGAGACATGCACGGCCGGCAACCGATTCTGTCCATCGCCGATATAGGCGACTCGGCCCTTTTCACGCGCCAAGCGGATGTGATGGGCAATGCGTCCCTGATGGCGGGTGTCATGCACCTGCGGGAGTCTCATCACGACCACATGGACGCCTTTGGCGAACACGGCGTCAGCCGCCTCCTCGGTGGCCGCGCGCGGGACTTTTTCTGAGGGAGGGGGAGCGTCCGTCTCCACCACCGGGCCGCCGGCGGCTGAACGCTCGACCAGGCCTGTGCCGGACGTGACGATGAGCGGTCGCTTGGAGCCGGCCAACACCTCGCCCAAGGCTTCGATCACTTTGCGGTCCGACTCGCTGTGCTGCCGGATTTGGGCGAAGTCATGATTGAAAGCCGCATGGATTACGCCGTCCGACGCTTCCGCGCCGGCTCGAACACGGCCCAGGTCGTTGACGTCGCCACGAAAAGGTTCGCCCCCGGCCCGGGCCAGCTTTTCTGCGGCTTCATCTGATCGACAGAGCCCTCTCACCTCATGGCCTGCGCCGAGAAGGTCAGGAACGAGATAGGAGCCGATAAAGCCCGTGGCTCCCGTCAGAAACACTCGCATCGCTTGCCTCGATGTGGTAAGTGGAATTGTCGTCCGTTTATACGGAATGGCATTCCGATTATCAAGCGCGATTGGTCGCGAATAGAAACTGGATCGTTGAGGAGAGATTAGGAGTGGAACTCGCTCAGGCACTGCGAGCGGATGCCCGTCGCAACCATGACGCTCTGGTCATGGCTGCCGCAGCGGTGTTCGCCGAGGTCGGGGTTGATGCGCCGATCAAGGACATCGCCGACCGGGCCGGCGTCGGTGTCGGAACATTCTATCGACGCTTTCCGACACGCGCTGATCTCATCGTTGCCGTCTTCCGCCACGAGGTCGATCGCTGTGCGTCGGAGGCGTCGAATTTAGCGAAAGAATACGCGCCGTTCGAGGCGCTCACGCGTTGGATTGATCGCTTCCTCGACCTCATCATCACGAAGAAAGGTCTGGCGGCAGCGTCAAGCTCTGACGCGCCAGGTTATGCCGCGCTGCGCGCCGAATTTGAAACGCGTCTCGTGCCGCCGCTCAAGACCTTGATGGATGCCGCGGCAGCGGAGATCCGCACTGACGTCTCGGCGACAGAACTGTGGCGCGCAGTTGCCCTGCTCTGTGCTCCCGCCACGCCAGACGATTTCGATCAGACCAGGAAGATGGTCGGGGTGCTGGTCAATGGGCTTCGAACAGCCCTTCCCGGTGCGTAGATACTGTCGCTGGACCCGTGACGGTCTTATTCAGGACTGGGCCGACAAGGTCACTATGCTTCTTGGGCGCTAAGGCCCGTGATTGCGAACAGCAGTCCCATCATTGAGGCGATATTGGAACTGCAGTTCTAGGAAGTAGACAGGGATCAGCAATGCTGGCGGTCGCGATAGCGGTTAATCTTGAAAGGTCGAAGTTGCCTTAGTCCGAACTCTTAGAGCGGCTGGAAGCCATCCCGGGTGTGAGCGGCACGCGGACGATCTCGTATCAGTACGACGCCGCGTCCAACCGCACGCGCATGACCTGGCCGGACGGCTATTACGTCCAGTACGGCTTCGATGCGCTCAACCGGATGACGACGGCGAGCGAGAACGGCTCGACGACGCTGGCGACCTATGGCTACGACCCGCGCGGTCGCCGGACGATGAAATCCGGCACCGGCGTCACGACGACGGTGTGCCGTATCCATTCGCTCTCTGACTTGTGACACGGCGTTGCGCCCCGGTATCGCCAGTCACTTTTTCTTTGATGGGTCGGATGATGGGTGACCAGGTGAAAGGTCGAAATAATACTGACTTTTCAATGGTATGTGGCGGACAGGGTGAGATTCGAACTCACGAACCGCTTGCACGGTCTCCGCATTTCGAGTGCGGTGCCATCAACCACTCGACCACCTGTCCGTAAGGCGACCTGATATCCGGGAGGGGCGGCAATGGCAAGCCCGGTAAAAATCCGGCGCCGCCAGAACCTTAGCCGGCGCCCTCGCCCGCCAGTTCGCTCACCGTGCAGCGCGCGCCAAGCAGCGGTGCGACCTGACCGAGCGCGGCGCGCATCTCGTCGGCGAAGCCGAAGGGCGGATTGACCACGATCAGGCCGGCGGCGGCGAGGCGCGCCTTGCCGTCCGGCGAGGGCGGAACGTCGATCGCGATGTCCATCCGGAGCGCCTTCTTCACCCCGGCGCCGAGCACTTCGCCGACGAAGGCATTGGCCTCGGCCGCCGACTTGATCGGAAACCAGAGCAGATAGATGCCGGTGGCGAAGCGGCGATAGGCGTCGGCGAAGGCGCGCGCCATGGCTTCGAACTCGTCGGATGCCTCGAAAGGCGGATCGATCAGCACGACGCCGCGGCGCTCCTTCGGCGGCAGATGCGCACCGAACCGGCGGTAGCCGTCGGCGACCTCGACCTGGGCGCGCGGAGTGCGGATCAACGCCGCCTTGAGCTGCCCGGCCTCTTCGGGATGTTTCTCGATGGCGACGAGGCGATCCTGCGGCCGCAGCAGCGCGGCGGCGATCAGCGGCGAGCCGGGATAGCTCGCGCCGTCGCTTGCCAGCGCGAGGTATTCGCCGAGCGCGCCGCCGCTGTCCTTCAGGCTCGCGAGCCGCGCGATGCCGCCCTCCGCCTCGCCGGTGCGCTGCGCCTCCGCGCCGCTGAGGTCGTAGCGCCCGCGCCCGGCATGGCTGTCGATGACGGCGAAGGCCGCGTCCTTCTTGCGCAGATGCAGCAGCACGGCGGCGAGCGCCAGGTGCTTGACGACATCGGCGAAGTTTCCGGCGTGAAAGGCGTGACGGTAATTCATGGCTCCGGGCGCCGGGCGCGCCCCGGACGATGAGGGATATAGCCTATTCGCAGAACACGCGCACTTTGGCGTCTTCGCGGTCGACGTCGATCTGGAGCTCGCGGAGCTGTTCGACGATTTCTTCCAGGCTTTCCGGCGTCAGCTTGCCGATGTCGACCTCGAGGCCCTCCTTCTGGAGCGCCGCGTTCACCTCCTGCCGCGCGCGCGGCGGGATGATCGAGGTCAGCTTCACGCCGGCGCGCAAGAGCTGCATCGGCACGCGGATGTTGACCTTGGTCGGACCGTCATCGCCATCCTTCGCATCGACCACGACGCGGAGGTATTTCACCTTGTCGTTGCGCCGCGGCTCGGCTTCGGCGGGCGCGGCCTCGCGCTCGACGGCGGCGATCAGGCGCTCGGCTTCGTCGGCGGTGATCTTGCCCTGGGCAAGCATGTCGAGGATCTGGCGGCGGTTCTCGCTCATTGTTGTTGGTCCTTCTCAGTAGACATGGATGAAGACGGACGCGTCGGGGCTGTCGACCTCGACATGGGTGCCGGCGACGCTGCCGAGCACGGCGAAGAACGCGCCCAGCGTGCGGAACGGCGCGATGTCCATCACCGCGCACATCACGAAGTAGAGCGGCAGCAGCACCACCGCGAAGGGAAGGAGCAGCAGCCAGACGAGGAACAGCGGCACCCAGAGGCGCAGCGTGCGCCGGCTTTTCGCCGGAAGTATCTGAACGATTGCGAGCATCGGAACGGTCATGACTTGCCCTCCAGTTCGCGGATTGCATCGGCGGCGCTGATCACGCCGCGGGCGAGACGGTCGAGCACCTCGCTGCGCGAGGGCTCCGGATCGTGGTCGACGAATTCAAGCGCGCCGGCGATGCGGTTCAGCCGTGCCTTCACGGTCGGGTAGCTGACGCCGAAGACGCTCTCCATCTCCTTGATCGAGCCATGGCTCTTCACGAAGGCGGCGATGAAGATCTGGTCTTCGAGCGGCAGGCGGGCGAGCTGGGGCAGCTCGAAGGCGCCCTCGATAACGATGTCCCGGTCGGCGAGCCGCACCCGTTCCACCACCAAGGGGGCGCCTTGGGTGAGTTGGGTCAGTTCCTGCCAGTCCTTTGCCATCGGCTGCTTCGCTTGCGTCACATGGGGAAGATGGATCATCAAAATTGATTTTTCAACGGTTTAATATTGATTTTTTTAATTTTCGTGGCATGATATTGTAACAAGAGGGAAATTTCGATGCGCCCACGCTATCGGCCGGTCCGGTTCTTCGTTCTTACCTTCGCGATCAGCTGGGGGGCCTGGTTCGGCGCCGCGTGGTTCAGCCGCCAGCCGGGCGGGCTCGGGGCGAATATCGCGCTTCAGCTCTGCGGCCTGCTTGGGCCGCTCGCGAGCGCGCTCATCCTGTTGCGCCTCGACCCTTCGCTCGCGCGCGATTTCAAGCGGCGGCTGACCAACCTCGGCTTGATCCGGTGGCGCTATCTGCCGCTGACGATCTTCATCATGCCCGTGGCGGCCGTCGCGGCGGTGTGGCTGTCGACGAAATATGGCCGCTCATGGGATCAGCTCCGCCCGATCCCGGACCTCGCCGGCATGATCCCGATCATGGTGCTCGCACCCGCAATCGAGGAACTCGGCTGGCGCGGCTATGGCGTCGATGCGCTGCGCGCGAAGCTCGGCATGCGCGACGCCACCATCGCCTTCGCCCTGCTCTGGGCGCTGTGGCATGCGCCGCTGTTTCTGATTGCCGGGAACTATCAGAGCGGGTTGCTCGGGAACCCGGTCTATGTCGCGAACTTTTTCATCAGTGTCCTGCCGGCAGCGGTGCTGGCGAACTGGCTCTACGAGAAACACCGTCGCTCGATCCCGGCGGCGATCCTGTTCCATTTCATGCTCGACGCCGTGGCGGAGAGCTTCGCCGTCGAACCGTTCACCAAATGCATCGTCACCGGCGTGTTCATCGTCATCGCGGCGGCGGTCGTTCTGCTGGATCGCAAGGCTTTCGCTGAAGGGCCGCGGAACTTCGTCGCGGAATGACAAAAGGCCCGGACCAGGTTCCGTATCGCGACGGAGCGTGGGCCGGGCCTTGCGCAGGTTGCGGGGCACTGTGAGGTGAGCCGCTCGTGCGTCCCTTCAACGCCACAACGCACAGAACGTTCCGGCAGATATAGCGAACCTCCCGGAATAAACCTCCAACCGAATTCGCGCCCGCGATTGTAACCGGGAGGCGGCGTAGCCATCTCTCTGATAGCGGCAAATATCTGCCTACGATCTCAACGAAAGCCCGATCCAATGACCGACAAGCCCATTATGGCTGCCCAGCAGCATTCGTCCACGTCGACTCCGAACGCTTCCTCGACGCCCAATGCGCCGACGATGCCGGCAAAGGACGAGTCCAAGTCCGAAAACGCCAAGCCCGTTTCGCCGGACGCGCAGCCCCCGAAGCAGGCGATGCCCAACACGAACACGAAGAGCTGACCAATGCCGGGGAGTTTCCCCGAAATGGCTTCGGTGACCGCAATGCGCTTCACGGATAGCGACGCCTCGAAAGAGTCGCTTGCTCTCTCGGTTTGGCGCGCCGTCATCTGAACCGCGGCAGCCGGGCGGAGGGAACATCGGTTCCCCCGCTCCGCTGCCGCTGGAGGTTCGGCCACCGGACACTCCCGATCGCTAGCGCGATATCTCTTCGAGTGTCAGGTCTCTGACCTTCGGACCATAGATGCCGATCGCGGCGACAACCACTGCCATGCTCGCCGCAATCAGCGCGAACACGCCTCCGACTCCAAAGTCACGCAGGAAGAAGGCGATCACGAAGGCGCTGAACACCGTGGAGAGCCGGCTCCACGAATAAACGAAGCCGACCGCAAGCGCGCGGATGCGCGTCGGATAGAGTTCCGCCTGATAGGCGTGGAACGAGAAGCTCATGATGTTGTTGGCGAGCGTGACAAGGGCGCCGAACACGATCAGCGCCGCGGCTTCGCGCGCGCCGGCGAAGGCGAGGCCGAACACCGCGACACAGGCGGCCGCGCCGGCGATGGCCCATTTGCGCTCGATCCGGTCGGTGAATAGCGCGGCGAGAAGCGGACCGAAGGGCGCGGCAAGCGCGATGAAGAATGTGTAGCCGAGGCTCTTGGTCACCGTGATGCCCTGGCTGGTGAGAAAAGTCGGCACCCAGTTGTTGAAACCATAGAAGCCGACGGTCTGGAACAAGTTGAACACGATCAGCATCGCGGTGCGCGACAGATAGGGCGCGCGCCAGATCTCGGCGAAACTGCCCTGCGGTGCTTCGGCGTGGTCGACAACGGGCTCCGGCAATGGACCGCTCTCGGCAATCGCGTCGGTTTCGAAGCGAGCGACGATGCGGTCGGCCTCATCGAGATGACCGTGGGCGGCGAGCCAGCGCGGGCTTTCCGGCACGGCGAGGCGGATGAACCAGACGACGAGCGCGCCGAGCGAGCCGGAGAGTACAACCCAGCGCCAGCCCGACAGCCCGAGCGGCTCATGCGGCACGAGCAGCCAGGCGAGCAGCGCAACGACGGGGATCGCGGCGAACTGGACGACCTGGTTGAAGGCGAAAGCGCGGCCGCGCACGGTGCAGGGCACGAGCTCGGCGATATAGGTGTCGATGGTGACGAGCTCAACGCCGATGCCGAGACCGGCAATGAAGCGCCAGAGGTCGAGGCCGAAGGCGGTGGTCTGGAACGCCATCACCGTCGCGGCGACGGTGTACCAGAGCAGCGAGACCGTGAAGATCGCGCGGCGGCCGAAGCGGTCTGCGACGAAGCCGAACAGCGCCGTGCCGAAGAAGAGGCCGAGGAAGAAGGCGGCGACGAAACCGGCGAGGCCCTCGGTGCCGAACAGGCCGGGCGTCGTCGGCGTGAGGATGCCCTCGCGCACAAGGCCCGGGCCGACATAGGCCGAGAGGAACATGTCGTAGAATTCGAAGAAGCCGCCGAGCGACAGCAGGATCACCCGCGTCCACAGCGCACGGCCGGGCGGCAGGCGCTCGAGGCGCGCGGCGATGGTCGATTGTGTGTGCTGCAAACTGCCCCCTGTTCGATCAGCTCGAAGCGGATGGTATGGGAACTGTGCTCAAACAAGAAGCAGCGCCGATCCTATTATTCGAGCGCCTCATCAGTTCCACCGACCTCATCCTGAACCTGTCGAAGGATGCCATCCTGCACCGCCACCGCCGCCCCTCGCCCTTCGACAAGCTCAGGGTGAGGGTCATTGTGGATGTCGCCTCAAGCGCTCGTCGTCAGATACGCCGGCATCTCGCCGCGGGCGAGGGTGTCGAGTGTCGTGCGGAAATCGGTTGCGCAGCGGAAACCCAGTCGCTGCTCCAGGCGTGCGGAATCGTAGACCCGGTCGATCCGGTCGAACATCGTCCAGCCGAGCTTCCCGTAGATCGACGGATAGTCGGGGAAGTAGCGCGCGACGACGGCGGGCGCGTTGTGCATCAACTCGCGGGCATCGCTGCGCGCGAAGGGTGTCTTCGCGACAGCTATGAAGACGTCGAAGCCGATCTCGGGCGCTTTGGCGAGCGCGGCGACGTGGGCCTCGGCCGCGTCGGCGGCGGTGAGGCGACGGAAGAGCAACTCGTTCGCCTTTGTGTTCGGGCCGGACTGGCGGATTTCATGCGCCATGTCGTCGATCTCGGGGAAGAAGCGCGCGGTGCGCAGGATGATGACCGGCAGGCCGTGCAACTCATGGGTCAGTCGGCAAAGATGTTCGGCCGCCAGTTTGGTGACGCCATAGATGTTGCGCGGCATCGGTACGAAGTCTTCGGTCATCCAGACGGCTTCATCGGCGGTGGCGGCGCGCACGTCGCGCGAAACCATCAGCGAGGTGGTGGAGGTGAAGACGAAGCGCGAGACGCCCTGCGCCACGGACTCCTCGAGCAGGTTGAAGGTGCCGGTGACGTTGACGTCGAGAAAGGCTTGGCGGTCATGCGTCTCGATGTTCGGCTTGTGCAGCGCGCCGCCATGGATGATGGCCTCGATCCGGTGATCGCCGATGGCCTGGCGGACCAGCGACCGGTCGGCGATGCTGCCCAGGATCGTCGTCGCGGCACCCGGCACCGGATCGATACCGATAACGTCGTGACCCAGCGCCACCAGCCGTGGTGCCAGCCACTGGCCGAGCCAGCCCGACGATCCGGTCAGAAGAATTCGCATGGCAGCTTGGTACGCGGTTCGCGCGTGCCGCGACATGCGACACCTTTGGAAGACGGGCGGCTCTGCGTTCCCCGCATGGCGGCGGTCATGCCATAGTGCCCGGCAAGAGGGGACACATGCTCGACAGGGTCGTGCAGATATTACGGACGCGTTCGGCGGAAGCGCGGGCGGCGAAGCGGCCCTACATCGTCGGCGTGGGTGGCAGCGTCGCGGTCGGCAAGAGCACCTTCGCAGGTCAGCTCGCGGAGGCCATCGCGGCCTGGCCGGCGGATGTCGTCAACATCGCGACCGACGGCTTCCTGTTCTCGAATGCCGTTCTGGCCGGGCGCAATATCTCCATGCGCAAGGGCTTTCCCGAATCCTACGACGTGGCGGCGTTGCGCTGTGCGCTCGAAGGCGTGCGCAACGGAATCCGGGTCGCGCTGCCGCGCTACAGCCATGTCACCTATGACGTCGACAGCGGCAATCCGATGACCGTCGAGCGGCCCGATGTGCTGATCCTCGACGGGCTGCATCTGGCACAGATCGAACAGGCCGGCGCGGCGCGGTTGATCGATACGCTGATCTATCTCGATGCCGAGGAGAGCGCGATCGAAGGCTGGTTCACCGACCGCCTGCTGCCGCTGATGATCGCCGGGCGCGACGATCCGCAAAGCTTCTATTACCGCTTCCGCGACTGGGACGATGCCCAGCGCGCCGACTTCGCCAAGCGGGTGTGGGAAGGCATCAACCTGCCGAACCTGCGCGACCACATCGTCAAGGATCGCGACGCGGCCGATTTCGTCCTGCGCAAAGACGCCGAACACGGCATTGCGGATATCGCGGGAGGCGCGGCGTGATCGCGCGGCTGGTGGCGGTTGTGCTTGCACTGCTGCTTGCCGGCGCCGCGCAGGCCGCCGAGCGCAAGCCGGACCTGATCCTTACCGGCACCATCGTCGACAGCGACAACCAGACCTATCGCGAGGTGCCGTTCGCCGTTCCGGCGGGCACAACGCGGGTCACCGTTCGATTCAGCTATACCGGCAAGGACAAGCACACCACCATCGACCTCGGCCTGTTCGGCAGCGAACGCTTCCGAGGCTGGAGCGGCGGCAACAAGGGCGAGTTCACCCTGTCGGAGACCGATGCGACGCCGTCCTATCTGCCAGGGCCGCTGCCCGCCGGGACCTGGAAGCTGGTCCTCGGCATTCCGAACATCCGCAAGGGCGTGAGCGCGACCTATGAAGCGCAGATATGGTTCGGCGACACCGGCGCCGCCTCGACCTTTTCAGATGGGCCGCTGGCAACGGGACCGGCCTGGTTTCGTGGCGACCTGCACATGCACGACGCGCACAGCGACGGCGAGTGCAAGAGCCAGAGCGGCAACAAAGTCCCCTGCCCGCTCTACAAGACGGTCGAAGCCGCTGCGGCGCGGCATCTCGATTTCATCGCGATCAGCGACCACAACGCGATCTCGCAGTTCGACGCGATGCGCGAGTTGCAGCCCTATTTCGACAAGACCCTGCTGATCCCGGCGCGCGAGATCACGACGTTCCACGGTCACGCCAACGTCTATGGAACGACGGGCTTCATCGACTTCCGGCTGGGCAGCGCGACGGTGCCGGATCTGAACGCGCTGCTGGACCGGGTCGCGGCGCTCGGCGGATTGTTCACGATCAATCACCCGGCGCTGCCCTCGGGCGAGATCTGCATGGGCTGCGGCTGGACCGTGCCCGATACCGACTATGCCCGCATTCCCGCGATCGAGATCATCAATGGCGGCGCGACGGCATTGTTCGGCAATGCCGACAATCCGATTTCCGGCATCGCCTTCTGGCAGGACAAGCTGAACCGGGGTTATCGCATCACCGCCATCGGCGGCAGCGACAATCACGATGCGACGGCGGAGAAGAACCCCGTCGGCGCGCCGGTGACGGCGGTCTTTGCCGCCAATCTTTCCGAAAGCGCGATCCTGGCGGCGATCCGCGCCGGGCATGTCTTCATCGATGCCGAGGGCGACACGACGCGCCTGCTCGAACTCACCGCGCGAAACGGCAAGATCGCAATGGGCGACACGGTCACGCTGCATCCACGGGAGACCGTGCGTTTCGATCTCCACATCGCCGGTGCCGCCGGCGCGCATGCGGTGCTGATCGAAGACGGCAAACCGCTAGCGGCGCTGCGCGATGGCACCATCGCCGGTAACGATGTGCATCTGCCGTTCCAGGCGACCTTCGACGGCAAGCGCCACTGGCTGCGCGCCGAAGTGCGCGATGCGAAGAACCGCCTGCTGCTGATCGGCAATCCGATCTACATCAACGCCGGACCGGCCGGCCCGTAGAGTGTCTTGCGCACGTCGTGGAGCGCCGCGTCGCCCTTGAGCGCCGGGCGGTCAAGGGCGTTTCCGGCGGCAAAGCGGATCCCGGCCTCGCGCACGGCATCGAGCTCCAGCGTGCTGTCGACATGATCCATGCAGGCCATGGCCGATTGCAGCGTCGCGGTCTGCGCGAGCCAGCGCGCTTCGGTCTGCATGCCGTGCAGCGGCAGCCGCGGCGGCATCGACAGCACGACGCCCGAGGCTTGCATCAGCTCATGACCGCAGATCGGTACGCGGCTGTTCGGCATGTGCACGAAGACGCGCGGCACCAGCGGCCGCACGCAGGAAACGATCTCGGCGATCCGCCGCCCGCCCGACCATTCGGGTATGTCCTCGATCTTGAGCACGAGCATGGCCTGTTCGCGCGCATGGGCGGCCCGCAGGGCACTGCGAAAAAGGAACCGCCCGGCGGGGTCTTCGAGGGTCGCGAAACTCACTGAGGCGCCGACCGCGACGACGATGCCGGCTTCCGCCAG
Organism: Pseudomonadota bacterium; assembly: GCA_018241025.1. Taxonomy (GTDB): domain Bacteria; phylum Pseudomonadota; class Alphaproteobacteria; order Micropepsales; family Micropepsaceae; genus Rhizomicrobium. Next base: position 23,615 of record JAFEEQ010000031.1, on the reverse strand, counting down.
TCGCCCGGCGAACGCCAGCGCATGATCGAGGATCGCGCAATCGATGAAAGCCCATTCGGCCGGCGTGAAATCCTTGAACGCCCTGTGGCCGTAGATCGCCTCGACGCCGACCGGCGCATACATCGGCGTGCAGAACAACGCGGCCGCGCTCTGGCGCTGGAAGTCGTAAACCGGAAAGAAGCGCAGCTCGAGGCCATGGCTCTCGAGCACGCCCGTTTCGGCGAGCAGCGAGGGCGGCGGCGCGACGGAGGCACCGTTCAGCGAAGGCAGAAAGGCCACGTGTTGTCCCCGTACCCGGTTGCTAAGGGACTACGCGCGAACCGCGCATTCGTTTAACAATTGAAGCGATTGAGCAGAAAACTGGTGAACAGGAGGTTACCCGATGGGAACTCCGAAGCCTGGCGCGCTCAAGCGAACGCTGACGGCGCACAGGCTGGCGTTCCGGAAATAACTATTCCTCGCCGAAGCCTTCGCCCGGCGCGAAGGGGAAGAAGCGGATCAGCCGGCTGTCCTCGACGGCGGCCTGGCGGTGCTTCACATGCTCCTTGTAATCGGGATCGCGGATCATCTCGGCGAAGGCGAGCGAATTCGGATATTGGGCGATGAAAGCGAGATCCCAGCGCTCGGTGAGCGGACCGGTGAGCACGACTTCGGGCTTGCCCGCCCAGACCTGCCGGCCGCCGACACGCTTGAACACCGCCGCCGAGGTGCGGCCATATTCGCGATAGGCCTCGAGCCCGGTCATGCCTTTGCCGTGGTTTGGATGGCCCTCGGGATAGGCGGCCAGCGGGCGCAGCCGGATCAGGTTGAGCATGTGGATGGCGGTGTCCTGCGGCGCCGTCATGAACGCCTTGAACTGCTCACGTGTCGGATCGATCGAGCCGGTATCGGACATGCCTTTTCTCCCTGGACGATGCGAGTGTAGGAGCATCGCCGCCGGACTTGAACCGCCTTGTCGGCGGGGGAAAGCCGGCGTCATCGGCCCGCCCATCCGTCTTGGATCGACAGGATATCGATCATGACTACATCCGAGCTCTGGCGCTGGAACGCGCGCGACCTGGCCCGCGCGATCGCAAGGCGCGAGGTCTCCGCCCGAGAGGCGGCACAATCGCATCTGGCGCGGCTCGAAGCAGTCGATCCCACGATTAACGCGGTCGTGCTCACCCTGGCCGACGAAGCGCTGGCGGCGGCTGACGCGGCCGACCGCGCGGCCGTTTACAAACCAACCGTTTGGTTGTCCAATCGCGCCCAGCAAAGAGGACAACCATGCCGCGGGCCGAGTTCGAGACGCTTTATCGCCAGCACGCGGGCGCGCTGCGACGCTTTCTGACCGGCATGCTGCGATCGCACGAGGACGCGGAGGACGTCGCGCAGGAGGCACTGATGCGGCTGTGGCGCCTGTCCGACTGGTCGGTGGTGGGTCAGCCGCGCACGCTGCTGTTCACCATCGCCTACCGCATCGCGATCGACCGCATCCGTCGGCGCAAGCTGGAGCGGGGGCTGTTCGACGATGGAACCGCGGTCACCCAGGCCGCGGCCGAGGAACCTTCCTGCGAGCGCACGGTGATCGCGCGGCAAACGCTGCAGGCGGTCGTCATCGCGATGAACGGGCTGAAGCCGCTGCGCCGGAAGATCCTGCTGCGCAACCGGATGGACGGCCAGTCCTATGGCCAGATCGCGCGCGAGACCGGACTCTCCACCGACGCGATCCAGAAACATGTGGCGCGTGCGCTGCGCGCCTGCGCGCTCGACCGCGCGGCCTGATCCGCTGCCAAATCTCTGTACAAAAGGCGGCGGAATCGGCTATTTTTCCAGCAGAGAAATATTTTCTGCCTGTAACAAATCCTGTCCCGCCGCCGGCGGGCGCCAATCCCCGAGGAGCGTCCATTGAGCCTGCCGGCCAAAGGAGAGATCGGTCAGCACATCCGCCGCCGCCGCCGCGCCCTGCGCATGAGCCTGCAGAAGATGAGCGAGGCCACCGGGCTGTCGATCTCGACCCTCTCCAAGACCGAGAACGACCTCGTCGAACTCAGCTACACCCGCATGATTGCGATCAGCGAAGCGCTGGGCATCAATCTCACCGAGCTGGTGGCGGAGGGAGAGGTCGGCACCACGCCATCGGTGGTGACGGCGCGCCGGAGCATCACGCGTGTCGGCGAAGGCTCGGTGACCGACGACGGGAACTATCAGTCCGAATATCTCAACACCGACATCTCGAAGAAGCAGATGATCCCTGCGGTCGTCACGGTGAAGCATCGCACGCTGGAAGAATTCGGCCCGATGTCGCGCCATACCGGCGAGGAGTTCATCCTGGTCCTGAACGGCGAGATCGAGCTCCACACCGAGCACTATAACCCGGTGACGCTGACGCAAGGCGAGTCGGTCTATATCGACAGCACCATGCCGCACGCGATGATCTCGACCGGCAAGGACCTCGCGAAGATCCTTTCGGTTTGCACGCACGCGATTCCGAACCAGAGCGCGAAACAGTCGGACGCACCGCCGGTCGCCCTTCGAACCGCGCCGCCGAAGAAACGCGCGGCCCGCTAGACCTTCCGCATCGTGCCGAAGCCGGGCGCGCGGAGCGCGATGCCCTGCTCGTCGCGCACGAACAGAAGATTGAGATTGTACTGGCGCACCATGCCCGCCGTGCCCTTGTAGTAAGGCCGCGAGCGATAGGCATTGCCGCCGGCCGGCTCCAGCAAGCCGTCATAGACCCAGCCGTCGCGCAGGCGGAAGTCGAACCCGCCCGGTACGGCTCGCACATCGGCCACGCCGTTGGCCGGATGGAAGTAGGATCCGGCGATGTCCTGCTCGGCGAGCGGTTCCTGCTTGTCCTGCAGTTGCGACGCCAGGAATGTGCGGATCGCCTCGCCCTCCTGCGCATTGAGGGTTTCGAAGAGCGTGGCCCAGTCGCGCGGCTCGCGGCCGGCGAGGAGATCGAGCAGCGCATAGCACGCCGCCTTCACCGGCACGTTGGAGGTCTGGTTGCTGTAGACCGCGACGCCGATGCTGCGCTTCGGATCGAGGAGCGTGAAGGTCGAGACGCCGAACTCGCCGCCCTCGTGCAGCAGGACGGGGCCATGCGGCGTGTCACGGCACTGCCAGCCCATGCCGTAGGCGAGGAAATTGTTGTCGAGCGCCGGCACCGGCGGTCCCCAGACTTGCGGCCGATGCATCTCCGCCATGGCCGCCTGCGAGACCAGTCGCTTGCCGCCGACCTCGCCCTTGGCGAGATGCAGCCGCATCCAGCATGTAACGTCGTTTGCCGTCGAATAGACGCAGGACTCGCCAAGCCGCCCGCCACAGCGGGCATCGCCGACAGGCTCGACGCCGTTGTCGAGAAAGACATGTGGAAAGGCGTGCGGCCGGGTCGGCAGATATTGGCCCTCATGGATGAAGGTGGCCGTCTGGCCGAGCGGCTGGAAGATGTTCTCGCGCACGAATTCCACGAACGACTTACCGGTGCGGCGTGCGATGACCTCGGCGATCAGGGTGTAGGCGGGATTGAGATACGTGAATTGCTCACGGAAGCCGGCGATCACGTCGAGATAGCGCAGGCGCTCGAAGATCGTCTCGACTCCAAGTTCTAAGTTGCGCCCCCAGTTGACGATACCCTCGTTGCGATAGCCGAGCCGCATCGACAAGAGATCGCGCAGCGTCGCGAGCTCCGACAGACATCCGTCATGCATCTGGAATTCCGGCAGGTGTTTGCGCACCGGATCGTCCCAGCCGAGTTCGCCGCGGTCGACCAGGATCGCCATGGCGGTCGCCGTATAGGCCTTGCTACAGGAGGCGAGCTGGAAGGTCGTGTCGGCCGTGACCGGCTGACTGCCGCCGACGCGGCAGACCCCGTAGCCCCAGGCCTCGCTGTCGCCGCCGGCGACCATGGCGACGCCGGCACCGGGTACGGAAAATCGTTCGAAGATCGCCGATGCGGCGGTCATCGCCTTGTCGCGGCAGAAAAGTGTCATCGGTGGCTCCGTCAATCGATGGTCACGCCCTGATCGAGCGGCCAGATCGGCCGCGACAGGCGCTGATAGTCGAAGGTAGTGAAATCGACGCTGGTCGCGCCCGGCGCAACGGCATAGATGATCCGCTCCGCCAGCGGATTGAAGGTCGCGTAGAAGTGCTGGGCAGACTTCACGACCACCAGCCGCTTGGCGGCCAGGTCGATGCCCATCTCGCTGAACGCTTCGGGTCCATGCGTCTGCTCGCGCACGGAAGACAGCACGATGTCGAGGTCGCCGATGCGAACCGCCGCCGCCTGACCGAGCGGCTGGCGATAGCCGAACGCCGTCTGCCAGAGCGCGGGGTTGAGCGCGGTGACCGTCACCTCAGCGTCGAACGGCACGCCCGAGAGCGGGCTGATCTTGCCGCCAATGCGCAGTGGCAATGTCGCGCCGACGCCGGCATCGAACGCGAACTTCACCGCCATCGGATCCCAGATCATGCCGATCGCGGCGTTTTCGATTCTGCGCTTCACCAGTTCGTGCAGGAAGTACGTCGAGTCGCTGGCCGCGCCACCACCGGCATTGTCCGCCGTGTCGGCGATCACCGTCAGCCCATTGCCACCCGATGACACGAGCGAAAAGGCCTCGTCCAGCGTGGTCAGCGGTGCGGCGATCTCGTTGCGCATGGCGAAGAAGGCGCGCGCGATCTCGTCGCACAGCCGCGCGGCCAGCGCTTCGTCGTTGTCGGTCGTAACGATGATCGCCGAGCCGGCATGGGGCGTATCGGCCCAGGGGAAACCATGCGCGATGGTGATCGTCAGCACGCCCGGCGTCTTCTCGAGCGCCGAGATGCGGTCGACCAGCCCGCGCAGAGGCTGGCGCGTGGTGTGGAAGATGCCGAGCATCGGCAGCTTACGCCAGGCGGAAACCGGCCGGATCCTTTTCGCCGCCGCCGCTTCCAGGATGTCGAGCAGCTCGTCGGCGCGCTCGGAGAAATCGATGTGCGGATATTCCTTGCAGCCGATGATGACGGTCGAATTGGCCATCATCTGCGGGGTGATGTTGCCGTGCAGATCGAACTCGACGCCGATCGGGATGTCCGGCCCGGCAACCGCGCGCAACGACGCGAGCAGATCGCCCTCGCAGTCGTCGTAGCCCTCGGCGAGCTGGGCACCGTGCAGGAAGAGGCCGATCGCATCGACCGGCATGGCCTTCTTGAGGTCGGAAACGATCTCGTCGCGCAGAAGCTCGTAATCCGCCTTGTTCAGAGGCCCGCTGGGCGTCGCCGCGGCCCCGACGCTTTCGACGATGTCATGCCCGCGCGCCGTTCCCTTCGTGGTAAGGCCGCACTCGATGGCCGTGAGCCGCAGCGGCACCAATTCACCGCGCGAGGGGCGATGCAGAAGCCCATCGCGGAAATTCTGCAAGCTGGTCGGGATCGGCGAAAAGCCGCTCGATTCGTGGACGAGGCAAGCGGTGAACAGGCGCATCATGCCCTCCATTCGCGGTCGAACGCATGGAACGGCGGCTCGTCGCGTGGGTACATCGGGCTCGGGATATTGCGGAAAGTCATCTTGCGATAGTCCATGTTCACGGTTCCGGGCGGCGCGGCGTAGATCACCTTCGAGGCGAAGGGGCCGAAGGTCTCGTAGAAGTGCTGCTGGCTCTTCACCACCACGATGCGGCATTGACGGGGATCGATGCCGAAATTCTCGAAGCAGGCGGGGTCGAAGACCTGCTGGCGCACCGTGTTGAGGACGATGCGGATTCCGCCGACCTGGATCGCGGCGGCCGGGCCGAGCGGCGCGGTGGAGCCCTGCGCATTCTGCGTCGCATCCGAACGGCAGCACAGCACCGTCGCGGCGACGTCGAGCGGCGGTCCCGAACCCGGACCGGTCTTGCCGCCGATGCGCATCGCAAGCTTTGCGCCGACGCCGGCGCGATGGGCGATCTCGACCGCGATCGGATCCCAGATCATCCCGACGGCGGTATCGGTCACGCCGGCATCTAGAAAGGCGCGCAGCAGGAAAGTGGAATCGCCGGCCGCACCCGCGCCCGGATTGTCGGTGATGTCGGCGACGACCACGGGCCTGCCCTCATGCGCCAGCGCGCGGCGCGCGGCTTCCCCGGTATCGATCAGCGGCGAACGGATCTCTGCACGCAGGGCGAAATAGCGATCGGCGATCACACCGGCCAGCTTGTCGGCCGCGCCGGAATCGCCATCGGCGCAGACGAGGACGCCGGCGCCGCAATCGGCGATGTCGGACCAGGCAAAGCCGTGCGTCACACTGACGGCGAGGATGCCGTCCTTGCCCTCGAAGGCCTTGGCCCAGTCGACGAACTCCCGCATCGGCGACGCGGTCGTATAATAGGTCCCGAGCAGAGGGACGCGGCGATGCGCCATCACGGGGCGGAGCGATCCCGTGGCGGCTTTCTCGATCAGCGCGACGAGGTGCCGCCCGCGCGAGTCGAAGTCGCTGTGCGGATATTCGAGACAGGCGAGGAGAACGTCGGTGTTCTCGACCATCGCGCGCGAGACATTGCCGTGAAGGTCGAATTCCACGCCGATCGGCACCTTAGGCCCGACGATCGCGCGGACTGCTTCGAGCATGTCGCCCTCGCAGTCGTCCGTGCCGTCGGCCACTTGTGCGCCGTGCAGGAAGAGCAGCACGCCGTCGACCGGCATCGCGGCGCGCAGCGACTCGACGAGCTCGCGCCTGATCAGCGCATAGGCGTCGCGCGCGGTCGGACGGCTGGGTTGAGCCCAGGCAACCGGACCGAGCGCCACGTCATGTCCCATCGCGCGGAGCTGCGCGCCCCAGCCGCGCTCCAGCGCTTCGACGACGATGTGCCTGCCCTCACCGGTCGACGGCAGATAAAGACCGCCTTCTCGATAACCTTCGAGGCTGGTCGGGATCGGCGAGAATTTGCTGGTCTCGTGACCGATGGAGGCGCAGAAAAACTTCATGCAGGGTCTCCGCGGCGCGTCATGCGCTCCAGGACGAAAAAGAGCTGCGGCTTTCCCGCCTCGTCGAATTCGTGGAACGAGGCCCAGATCTCGGCGTCGAGCGCCGGGATGCGGATCGAGAAGACCTGCGCGGTGACGGGCTGCAGCGTCAGCCCGCTGAAGCTGGTCGGCGCCATCGATCCGGTGATCGTCATGACGAGCGTCCGCTCGGGTCCCTTCGCGATATCGAACGTCATGCCGTGACGGCGATAGCTGCCTTCGTAGATCGAGAGATCCTCGGGTACCGGACCGCCCGCTGGATTGCGCGGCAACTGATCGGGAAGTCCGGCGAGACGGCGCAGATGCGGCTCAACCTCGCGATAGACCGCTACCGCGGCGCTACCGGTGGCCGCCATCGCCCATGCGGTTCCGCGATGCGGCGCGATGCGCATGAAGGTTGCCGTGCCGGCGGTGCCGCCGTCATGGCCAATGAGGCTTCGTCCCAGATCGTCGAGCAGCGAAACGCCATAGCCCCAGCCCTGATAGCGATGGTTATGCGGCAGCGCGACGACAGGCTGGCGCATCTGCTCGGTCAGCGCCGGCACCGCACCGCCCTTCTCCAGATGCGACGCAGCCCAGCGCGCCAGATCGCCCATGCTCATCGCCAGGACCGTGCCGGATGCGATGTTGGAATAGGGTCCGAAATAGTCCGGCCGCTCTCCGGAGAAGAACAGCGCCGTGCGCTGCCGGATCTTCTCGATCGGCAGGATCGCAACCCGCGTGAGCTTGTGGTGCACACGCAGGCGCCCGGCCAGCGCATCCTCGAACACCTGGCCGCCGGCCACCTCGACGATGCGTCCGAGAATCCCGTAGCCGACATTGGCGTAGGAGAATTGGCTGCCCGGAGCATGGAGCGAGCCGATCTCGCCGATCTGTTCCATGTAGCGGCGCAGCACGTCGCGGCCGCGCCCGGCATCGAAGATCACATCGCCGTCGAGACCGCCGGTGTGGCTGAGCAGATGGCCGATGGTGAGCCCTTCGTCGCGCAGCGTCGCGATATGCGACAGCTCCGGCGCCGCGCCGATCACGGGCATGTCGAGCCGGAGCCGCCCGTTGCCGATGAGCTGCCACACCAGCTCCGCCGTGATGCTCTTGGTCGCCGAACCGATGTGGAACAGCGTGTCGGGCGTCGCCGCGATCTCCTCGCGCCGGTTCGCAAGGCCCCAGGCATGCTCGAAGACCTGCCCGTCATGGACGACGGCCAGTGCCGCGGCATCGAGCGTGCCGCGCACGCAGGCCTGCTCCAGGATGGGCGCGATGTCCTTCAGGAAAGCCGCCACGTCTCAGCCTCCCTTCCGGCGATGGATGCGTCCGGCGAAGAACAGCGTCGGCCGGCCCTTCGCGTCGGGATCGAGGAAGGCGGTGACGACCTTGTCGTCGTCGCCGATGGTGGCGCGGAAGCGGTCGCCGCCAAGCGGCCGCATGGCAAAGCGGACTTCGGGCAGCGAGAGGAATTTCTGCCGGGCCACGACATCGAGACCGTTCGAGGTCGCCGTGACTTCCATATCGACGCCCGAATTCTCGTAGACCCCTTCATAGCGTTCGAGATCGTCCGGCACCGGCGCGAAATCCGGCATCGCCGTTTCCGGAGTCGCGCCGCAGACTTCGCGAAAGATCGGAAAGGCGACAGCCTCCCAAGCCTTGCGCACCCGCCCGCCATTGGCGCACATCGCGACCGCGAGGTTCGCCTCAGGAGCGGTCCATAGCGACGCCACCTGTCCGATGGTTCCGCCGTCATGGCCGACGAAGGTCGTGTTGCCGTTCGCGATGATCTTCCAGCCGAGCCCCCACGACGCGCCTTCGGGGAGCGCCACCTGCGGCGTGCGCATCGCCGCCGCACCGGCGCGCGAAACGAGGCTCTCGCCCGACATATGGGCGCAGGCGTAGGCGATCAGGTCTTCCGCCGTCGAATAGAGCGAAAGGCCGGCCGGCCCGAGCGCGCGGGGCAGATGGACCAGCGGAACGACCGCGGTCGCACCGTCCGCACCGGGGCCATGGCCCGATGCCGTCCTGCGGAACGCCGCGACCTCCGGCATCGTCGTCGAACGCGTTGCACCGATGCGGGCGAAAAGATGTTCGTCGAGGATGCGGTCGTAGACCTTGCCGCGCACGACCTCGAGCAGCCGGCCGAGCACGGCATAGCCCGCATTCGAGTAGTTGTAGAACCGCCCCGGCGCGACCAGGAATTCGAGCCGGCTGCAGAGCACCATGTATTTGGCGATGGCATCGTCGTCGCGCCCGGTATCGAGGAACAGGTCGCCGTCGAGTCCGCTGGTATGCGCCATGAGCTGACGCGCGGTGAAGCTGTCGGTGTAGGGGCCGCGGCCGACGCGCACGCCGATATAGTCTCGGACCGGCCTGTCGATATCGACCAACCCTTCCTCCGCCGCCTGCATCACGAGCGTCGCGGTGAGCGATTTGGTGATCGAGCCGATCTGGAAGAGGCTGTCGGGGCGCACCGCGATACCGGTGTCGAGGCTGAGCACGCCAGCCGCCGCGGAAATCATTTTGCCGCCATGCCAGACGGCAAAGCTCAGGCCGGGGACACCGGCTTCGTCGCGGATCGCTGCGATGCGCGCGGCGAAATCGACGAGACTTGCGAGCCCGCTCATGCCGCCCGTGCCCGCCGTTCCTCGCGCTTGGCGAGGCGGCTCATGATCACCGCGTGACGGCGGCGGTTGAGCGGGAAGAACCAGACCATGAAGCCTGCCAGCGCGTTCAGCGCGACCGGCAAGATGACGAAAGGAATGACGAGGGCTGCGACATGTCCGGTTCCGCCCTGTGCGCGCGGCACATAGCCAAGCACGCCGCTGAGAAGCAGCGCCAGCGAGGAGCCCAGCGCCGTCGTAATCTTCGACAGCAGGGTCAGCAGCGCGAAGTAGTTTCCGACCGCTTTGGTGTTCTGCTTCCAGGCCTCGTAGTCGGCGACATCGGCGAGGATAGACGACGGCAGCGCCATTCCGACGCTCTGCATGATGCCACCGATGGTCGAGATCACCAGAAGCGGAATGAAGGATTGCGCCCCCGGAGTCAGGAACAGGATCGGCAACCCGACGAGGCCGCCGAGCCACAATCCGATCGCCCAGGCCCTGTGCTTGTCGACGCGGCGCGCCGCCCACAGCCAGACCGGCGTGGCAGCGATGCCGGCCACCGACGGAATGATTCCGAGCAGGAAGAAGAAGGCGCCAAGGCCGAGATAGTCCTGGGTGTAGAGGAACGACAATCCCGTCGTCATGCCCGCGGCGACGCCCGCCAGAACCGTGATCCCGACATAGCAGACGAAGGGGCGGTTGGCGCCGACCGAGCGCAGTACCGACATCAGCGAGGCCGGAGGCGCAGCGACCTGCTCCGCCGCCGCACCGTGCACCGGCGCCCGCAGGGCCGCCCAGATCAGCGTCACCGGCGTCAGAATGAAGAGGGCGACGACCAGCGCCTGCATGGTCGCGCCGTTGATCTCCGTCGTATGGGTGACCGGCTCGAGCAGCGGCGGGAGGAGGAAGAAGCCGAAGGCCCCGACCGAGGCCAGCACGTTGCGCACGCCGAAGATGCGCGAACGTTCGTCATAGTCGTCCGTCATCTCGGCGGCCCATGCGCCGTGCGGAATGGTGAGCAGGGTCCACGCCGCCATGGTCAGGAACGACCAGACGAAGAAGTATGTCCCGCCGGCATCGGCAGGCGGCAGGAAGAAGAAATAGGCCGACGGCAGCGCGAGCACGGCGCCGCCGGCCATCCAGGGGATGCGCGCCCCCCAGCGCGAACGGGTGCGATCGGACAGCACGCCGACCAGCGGATCGATCAGCGCATCGACGATCCGCGCGATCAGGAAAGCCGCGCCGACCTCGGCCAGCGTGACCTTGGTATGCAAGGCGTAGTAGCTCGGCAGGATACCGAACACTGGCGCGATCAGCAGCGTCGCCGGTATGGCCGGACTCGAAAAGGCGAGAAGCGACCACACCGACAATCGTTTCGACATGATCGCTTCGCCTCGGGACGTGCCCGATCCCTGCGTTACACAAACGACCGGGCGCGTGCCGGTCTTACCATTTCGCCGAGACTTCGAACCCGATCGTCCGCGGCTGGACATAGTAGAGCGGCTGACCGAAGGTCGGGAAGAAGTTGTCGTCGGCGATCGGCGACAGCGAATTCCAGACATTGTTCACGAACAGCGACGCGGCGTAGTTGTCCCTCGTGATGGTGGCGCGCAGATTGGCCGAACCATAGGCCTGCAACTGCGTACCGATCACATAGGTGCCGTAGCCTGGAAGCGTGAACGTACCGCCCTGCTCGAGCTTGGTGTGCTGCGGCCCGACCACGCTGATGATGCCGGACAGCTCGAGGCCGTATTCGCCGTCCCACAGGGTGGTGTTGTAGCCGCCGCTCAAGCTCATCTTGTATGGCGGCACCGCCGGCAATGCGGTTCCGGCGGAGGTCTTGCCGCCGAGATTGGCCACGACCGGCGTATCGATATGCGCCGAGGTGAAGCTGGCGTTGACGCCGCCCCAGAAGCCGTTGTCCCAGTGGAAGGTACCTTCGACTTCGAAGCCGCGGCTCGACGCCTTATTGGCGTTGCCGACGAAAGTGAAGAAGCCGCCCGAGTCGATCTGGGTGAACTGCATGTTCGACCAGTCGATATAGAAGATGTCGCCGCTCAGCGAGAGGCGGTTGTCCGACGACACGTATTTGGCGCCGACCTCGTAGTTCTTGGTCTTGTCGGGTGCATAGGTCGTCGGTCCGGCATAGGCGTTGAAGCCGCCGGGGCGGTAGCCCTCGGAGAAGGTCGCGTAGCCGATCAGGTTGTCGTTGAAGCGCTTGCGCAACGTCACCAGTGGCGTCCAGCCGTCGGTCGAACGGTGCTGCGGCGCGACCGTCTGTGACTCATGGAACCAGCGCGCACCGACGATGGCCGTCAGATCCGGCAGGATATCGTACTCGGCCTGGCCGAACACGGCATAGGTGTTGTAGTTGGCCGCAGTTGAGAAGCCGAAGAGCGGCACGGTGGTGGTGAGCGCCGGGACATATCCCGTCGCGGAGACCGTCGAGTTGTCGAAACCATTGCGGTAGTAGGCGCCGATGGTCCAGCGCAAAGGCTGATCGCTGGCCGAGACGGCGCGGACTTCCTGGGTGAAGGTCTTGACCGTTTCGGGCGTCAGTTCCTGGAAGGTGCTGATCGCCGTGCTGCCGAGCAGGATCGGCTCCTGGTACAACGACGCGTTGGTCCGCCGCACGGTGTAGGAACTCGACGACGTCACGGTGAAGGCGTCGAAATTGTAGGTCGCGGTCAGGTTCGCCAGCTCGCTGACATCGGTCGTCGGACGAAGGCCGAGATCGGTGTTGTGATAGGCGTCGACCGTGCCGATGCTCGAAGTCCTGGACGAGATGTCGTTCTCGATGAACTGGGCATCGATCGTAAAATTCTCGGTCGGCGTGAAGCGCAGCGCGGCGCGGACCGAGGTATTGTGTGCGCTATTGGCATCCTTGTCGACCGTCGAGACGACATAGCGCGACGGCGGCGACAGCGAAGGGTCGGGAATACCGATGATCGTGTTGTCGATCCAGCCGGCGTTGAAGCGGTTCTCGACCACAACGCGCAGGGCCAGCATGTCGGAGACGATCGGGATGTTCGCCATGCCGTCGACCTTGTAGCCGATGCCGCCATTCTCGACCGAATAGACCTGGGCGCGCGCGGAGGCCTGGAACTCCTCGGTGTTCGGCTTGTTGGTGATGATGCGCACGGCGCCGCCCATCGCCCCTTCGCCGTAGAGCGTGCCTTGCGGACCGCGCAGCACTTCGACCTGGTCGACGTCATAGAGCCAGACTTCCGGCTGGCTGCGCTGGGCCGACGCGGTGATCGGGATCTCGTCGAGGTAGTAGCTCACGGCGGTCACGCCGGTCTGCTCGTCCGGGGAAATTCCGCGGATGGTGATGCGGGTCTGGCCGGGACCGAAGGACTGCATCTGAACGCCGGGCACCGAGTTCGCCAGCGTCTCGAGGCTGTCGGCGCCGATCTGCGACAGGTAGCGATCGCTCAACACGCTGATGGATGCCGGAACGTCTTTCAGATCCTCGGCGCGCTTTTCCGCGGTGACGACGACCGTCTCGATCGTGCCCGGCGCATCCGCGGCGCGCACGGCAGACGCCGGTACCATCGCAGCGCAAAGCGCGGTTGTCGCAAGCCAGAACCGGCGTGCCCGCATCGACGCAGTGTTCAATCCAACACGACTCATTGAAACGCCCCCTTCATGGACACCGGATCCGCCCCCGGTCACGGCAGTTTCATAATTGACCAATATTGTGATGATGGCAATATTTTTCTCTATTGAAAAAATTTTTCCCGTCCGCTATCGCCAGATCGTTGTCATTTCCTCGGGCAGACCCTCGCGCCAGATGCCGTCGCCAATCCTCATTTCTGCCGTTCCGACGCCACTGACCGATTCTCTGCGGATCGCAGTCGAGCCGCTCGTGCAGCATTGCCACGACCAGCTCGCGGCCGGATGCGACGGGATCGTGCTATTCGGCACGACCGGCGAAGGAACGTTCTTTTCCGTTCCGGAAAAACTTTCAGCGCTTGAAGCCGTCCTGGGCAGCGGGCTTCCACCCGGACGGATCATCCTGGCCACCGGCGCCTGCGCGCTCGACGAGGCGGTCGCGATGTCGATCGCCGCCAGCGAGCTTTGCTGCGCGGGCGCGCTGATCCTGCCACCGTTCTTCACCAAGCCGGCTGACGAGGCGGGGCTGTGCGAATGGTTCGACACTCTGATCGCGCGCGCCGGTACGTCGCTGGCGCTGCTTCTCTATCACATCCCCGCGGTGGCGGGCGTCGGGTTCAGTCCCGGCCTCGTGGCGCGGCTGTTCGACCGCCATCCCGGCGCGATGGCGGGAATAAAGGACAGCACGCCCGATTCGAGCCTGGCGAAGGACCTGCTCGCGCGGAAGCTGCCCGGCATTCACGTTTCCACCGAAGTCGGTCTTGCTGCAAACGTGGACGCGGGCATGCGCGGCACGATCTCGGCGAGTCTCAACGTGACAGTGCCGTTCGTGCGGGACGCCTTGACGCGGCCGGGCGCCGACGCGCGTGTCGCCGCCATCCGCGCGCATCTGGCCCGCAACAACCTCATCTGTTCGGTGAAAGCCGCCTTGTTCGCGCAGACCGGCGATCCCGCCTGGTCGCGGCTCGCACCGCCGCATCGTCCACCCGAGGGCTGGGATCGCGACACGTTCCTCGCCGAGCTTCGTCGCCTGGAGGCAGCCGCGTGAACGATCACGGCAGCAACGTCTCGCACCTGGCCGCTCGCGCCTTGGCGATCATGCCCGGCGGCGTCAGCCATGACGGGCGCCAGCTCGAGCCGCTGAGCCTGTTCATCCGCTCGGCCGAAGGCGCGCGCAAGACCGACGTCGACGGCCGCATCTATATCGATTTCGCCTGCGGCAACGGCGCGATCCTTCTCGGCCACGGCAACAGCGCCACGGTCGAAGCCGCGCACGAAGCGATCGGCCGCGGCTTTCACTTCAGCGCCGGCAGCGAAGCCGAGCTGCGCTGGGCTGAAGCGATCGGAGCGATGATGCCGGCCGCGCAGCAGGTGCGCTTCACCTCGTCCGGCAACGAGGCTTGCCTTCTGGCGCTCGCAGTGTCGCGCGCGGTCAACGGCAATCCCGCGATCCTCACCATCGCCGGTCACTATCACGGCTGGGCGGCGCCGGCCGTCCTGCCGACGATTCCCTTGCACGAATACACGCCATCGGCCTGCGGCGGCACGCATCTGGTCGAAGCGCCGAGCGTCGCAGAGGCGATCGGCGCGCTTCGCAATGGGCGGTTCGGCGCCGTCATCCTGGAGCCGACCGGCGCCTCTTTCGGCAAGATTCCGCTCGGCCATGACGAAGCGAGACAGCTTGCCGATGCCGCACGGGCGGCGCGCGCCATCTACATTTTCGACGAGACGATCACGGGCTTTCGCGTCGCGCCGGGCGGCGCGCAAGCGCTCTATGGCGTCACGCCGGACCTCATCGTGCTCGGAAAGATTCTGGGCGGCGGCCTACCCTGCGGTGCACTCGCGGGACGGCGCGACCTGCTCAGCGTGCTCGACAACCGGCAGAGCAACGGCCACACGGGGCCGCGCGTGGCGCATATGGGAACCGGCAACGGCAATCCGCTGGTCGCGACCGTCGGAGCGCGGACTTTGCTCGCCATCGCGGACGGCAAGGCCTGCGCCCGGGCCGACGCGGCCGGTGAGAGGCTGCGCATAGGCCTCAACAGCATTTTTGCCGAACAGAATCTGTCCTGGGCCGCCTACGGCATATCCTCCGGCTTCCACATCTTCATGAATCCAAGAGGCCGCTCGTTCGATCCTCTGGCCTTCGACGCGGCCAGGATCGCACCGGCAGAGCTTGCCGCGCGCCACGTCGGCCTCACCAACGATCTGCGCATCGCGCTGCTGGCCGAGGGCATCGACATCAATCCCTGGCCGGGCGGGCTTCTCAGCGCCGCGCACGATGCGGAGACGGTCGATGAAGCGCTCGCCGGCTTCCGCAGGGCGATCGGCGCGATGGCGGAACGCCGGACCATGACCGGCTGGGGAGAAGACAGTTGAGCGGCGCACGCCAGATCCAGAGTCCCTACCTGATCTTCACCGGCGATGCGCAGGACGATGTCGTCGCCAAGACCGCCCATGGCATCGTGGAATGGCGGCGCGGCGACTGCCTCGCCCAGGCGATCCTGCCCGGCTGCACCATCGACCTTCGCCTGCCGCAGATGACCCCGCAGGAAGCGGCCACCAAAGGCGCGCGCACGCTCGTCATCGGTATCGCACCTCCCGGGGGTGCACTGCCGGAGCACTGGATCGCGCAACTGACGGGCGCGCTCGAAGCCGGACTCGACATCGCCAGTGGTTTGCATGTGCGGCTGGAAACCATTCCAGCACTGGCCGAGGCGGCGCAACGCCACGGCCGCCGCCTGATCAACGTCCGCCAGCCGGACCGCAGCTTCAGCGTCGGCACGGGTCTCAAGCGCAGCGGCAAGCGCCTGCTCACAGTCGGCACAGATTGCGCGGTCGGCAAGAAATATACCGCGCTCGCGATTCATCGCGCGCTCGCCACGCGCGGCATTCCAGCAAGCTTTCGCGCGACGGGACAAACCGGCATCCTGATCAGCGGCGGCGGCGTTGCGGTCGACGCCATCGTCGCCGATTTCGTTTCCGGTGCCGCCGAATGGCTTTCGCCCGCGGCGCCGGACGACCATTGGGACATCATCGAAGGCCAGGGCGCGCTGCATCATCCGTCTTACGCGGGCGTATCGCTCGGTCTCCTGCACGGCTCTCAGCCCGATCTCTTCGTCGTGTGCCACGAGCCGACGCGTCCGGCGATGGCCGGCATCACCTATGGCGTGCCGCCGATCGAAGAGGTGATCGACCTGAATATCCGCATGGGCCAGCGCACCAATCCGGCGATCCGCTGCGCCGGCATCGCCATCAACACACGCAAACTCGCGGAAGATGCGGCGCGGACGCTGATTGCCGAAACGGGAAAACGCCTCGGCCTGCCATGCACCGATCCGATCCGTTTCGGCGTGGACAACATCGTGGAGACCATCGCATGACACGCCGTCTCGAAGTTGCGGTCGAGGAATGGCCGCTGATCGAGCCTTTCGTGATTTCGCGCAGCACCGATCTCAGCGCCAAACTCGTCGTCGTGCGCCTGACCCAGGACGGTGCGCAGGGCCGGGGCGAGTCGACGCCCTATGAACGCTATGACGAAACGCCGGAAGGCGTCGCCTCCGCCATCGAAGCGCATCGCGCCGCGATCGAGAGCTGCGAGACCGTATCGGCGACGGCACTCGGCCTGCGCGGGGCGGCGGCCAATGCGCTCGATTGCGCGCTGGTCGATCTCGCCTGCAAGCGCGCCGGCAAGCCGGCCTGGCAGATTCTCGGGCAGGACCCGCCGAAAGCGCTGCTGACGACACAGACGATCACCCTCGCCACGCCGGAGAAGATGGCGGCGCGCGCCGCGGAATGGCGGGATTTTCGGCTGCTCAAGCTCAAGCTCGGCGCGCGCGACGGCGATATCGAACGCGTCGAAGCGGTGCGCCGCGCGCGTCCCGATGCGCGGCTGATCTGCGACGCCAACGAAGGCTGGAACGCCGACTGGCTGGGCAAGAATGCCGACGCGCTTGCTCGGCTCGGCATCGAGATGATCGAGCAGCCCTGCCCCGCCGGCGACGATGCCGGTCTTAGAGGTCTCAAGCTTCCTGTGCCGGTCTGCGCCGACGAATCCTGTCATGTCGCCGCGGACGTTGCCGGTCTCGTCGGGAAATACGATCTGGTCAACATCAAGCTCGACAAGGCGGGCGGCATCACCGGCGGGCTCGAACTCGCTGCTGCGGCCCAGAAGCACGGCATGGGCATCATGGTCGGCTGCATGCTCGCAACGTCGCTCGCCATGGCGCCGGGCATCCTTGCCGGCCAATATGCCAAGTACGTCGATCTCGACGGCCCGCTCGCCCTTTCGCGCGACCGCCGGCCGGCCATGACCTATCGCGACGGGCAGGTCCTGCCGGCGCCGACCGAACTTTGGGGTTGAACCCTATTCCAGCACGAAGTCGCGGATCGCGGCGACGAATGCATCCGGATCGTCCCAGCTGATGCCATGACCGCACCGCGCGAAGCGACGGAAGTGCACCAGCGCCGACGGTAGCGCGGCCACAATGTCTTCGGAATCCGCGATCGGACAGATCGGATCCTCCTCGCCGCCCATCACCAGAGTCGGGCAAGCGACGCGATGCAGCCGTGGCGTGAAATCGAAACGATGGCCTTCGCCGCCGAAGGAATAGAAATGCGTCAGCACCTCCGGCGTGGCGATGCCCCAATCCCGCGTCAGGGCCGGATCGCGGCGGCGCGTGTTGTAAAGCGGCATGCAGGTTTCGGAATAAGGCCCCAGAAGCGCAGGATCGCCCGGATCGCGCCACAGGGCCCGCGCCGCCTCGCCCGCCCGCGCACCGCCGAGCTCCGTGAACTTCGCGACGATGCGATCGAGCGCGAATTTCGGCGTCGTGCAATGCAGGATGAGCTTCGCAGGATGATCGGCATGACGGACGGCATATTCCTGCGCGACGATGCCGCCGAAGGACGACCCCATGACGATTGGCCGGTCGATGCCGAGCGCATCGCACAAGCTTCGGATGTCGTCGGCCCACTGCGCCAGTGTCCAATCCTTCGCTTCGCCGCGATCCGAGCGGCCATGTCCGCGCTGATCGAAGCAGACGACCTGCGCGAAATCCGCCAGCTGCGATGCGAAGGCCTTCTGGATGGTGTGGTCGAAACCCGGACCGCCGTGGACAAGGACGATCACCGGCAGCTCGGTCATCTGCGTGCCGTCGGGCCGCAAGGCGAAGCCGTCGACGTCCACGAAAAGCCGTGTCCCGCCAATATCGATCTTCATCGCGTCAATCCGGCAGGTCCGCAGGCGCAGTTTCGAGATGGCGCACGAAGCTGGCAAGATCGATATTGCTGCCGCAAACGATCACGCCGACCCGCTTGCCCCTGAGCGTTTCACGCAACGGCCCGAGCGCTGCAACGGTCGCCGCCGCGGCCGCGGGTTCGGCGACGAGCTTCATCTCCTCGAACAGCAGCTTCATGCCCCAGCGCAGTTGATCGTCGCTGACACGCACGATCGCGTCGGTCGCGGCGCGGCACAGGCCGAAGCTGTAGGGCAGCGCGGTCGGTGAGCCAAGACTGTCGGCAATCGTGTCGATCTTCGCGATCTCCTCCGGCTTCCCGCTCTGGAAACTACGATACATCGTGTCGGCGCCGAACGGCTCGACGCCATAGACAGCGCAGCCCGGGTTGAGTGCCTTCACCGCTGTGGCGATGCCGGCGAGGAGCCCGCCGCCGCCGACCGGCACGACGACCGCATCGAGACTATCGACCTGCTCCATCAGCTCGAGGCCGACCGTGGCCGTGCCGATGGCGATGGGCTTGCCTTCGAAGGGATGGATGTATGCCAGCCCCTCGGTTTCCGACGCTTCGCGCGCCGCGGCGAAGGCCTGGTGGATGTCGTCGACCAGCCGGACATCGGCACCAAGCGCGCGGCAGCGCTGCTGGCGGAAGGGGTTGGCGCTTCGCCCCATATATACGCGCGCCCGGGTTCCGGCGGCGCGCGCGGCAACGGCGACCGCGATCGCATGGTTGCCGCCGCTTGCCGTCACCACCCCGCGGCGGAGCTGTTCCGGCGAGAGTCCGCGCACCGCAAGCGTCGCGCCGCGCGACTTGAAGCTGCCGCCGACCTGGAACAGCTCGAGCTTCAGGACGAATTCCGTTTCGGGACCCACGCGGTCCGCGACGGCGTCCGTGCGCCAGCGATAGACCGGCGTGGTCGCGACGACATCGTCCAATGCGCGCCGTGCGGCCCGGATCTCGTCGAGCGTGGGGATATCCAGCGATTGTTCCATGGTTCGCGCCTCCTATTTCGGGCGGCCGAGCAGCGCAAGAAACGCGCGCACGACGGTCTTCGGCGGATCGCCGCCCGGCCGGTACCACACCGGCGCATGCATCAGCCCGCCGAGCAGCAGCAGGCGGAAATATTTGCGGTCGACCGATCGCGGCAGCGGCAAGGCCTCGATCAATCTGCGGAACAGGTCTTCGTGGGAATCGCGCATCGCGACGAGTCGGCGCCGGAATTCGCCGTTTGCCGACAGGATGTGCTGGCGCAGGACGAGGGAATAGGCGCTCTCGTCGCGGCTGGCCTGAATATGCGCGACACAGACCGCCTCCAGCCGATCCCACGGATCGTCGATGCCGTCGAGCGCATCGGCGAACAGCGCATCGTTGCGCCGCTTGCCCTCGGCATAGACCGCGAGAAACAGGTCTTCCTTCGAAGGATAGTGATAGTAGAGCGAACCGTGCAGCATGCCGACGGCGTTGGCAACGTCGCGCATCGACGTGCCGTCATAGCCCGACTGGCCGAACAGCTTCGCGGCCTGGTCCAGCACATCCTGCTGACGGTTGTTCGCCCGCCGTACGGAAGAGCGGCGCCGATCGTCGCTGCGCGCCGACATTGCTGTCGAGCTTTTCTTCATGACAGCCCCGTGCGCTTGTGCAGCCGGCCGGCATAGAAGAGTTGCGGAACGCCGAACTCATCGAACCGTGAAAAGCTCATGATGATCGGCGAGCTGCCACCCATGCGCGTGACGAATTTTTCGCGGTCCAACGGCTTCAGCACCAGTTCCACCGGTGGCGAGGCGAACTGCTTCTGTACGCCATGCAGCTTGAGGCCGCCATCGCAGCGCGTGAAATTGATCGTTATGCCGATGTTCTCGAACCGGCCCTCATAGGGGGCCATATCCATGTCCGTCACGCCTTCCGGCTCGGCCACAGGCGTTTCGTGCACACCGGCCGCTGCGAATATCTCACCCATCAGCGTGCGATGAAGCTCCGCCGAACGGCCGCCATTGGCGCATTGCGCATAGATCACGCGATGACGCGGCACGATCCAGAGATTGCCCGCCTGGCCGGACACGCCGCCGTCATGGCTGATGACGAGCTCGCCATTCCAATATTCGCGCTTCCAGCCGAGCGCCCATTGCGTTCCGTCGGGCAGATCGATAGCGGGCGATAGCATCGTCGCAAGCGCTGCTTCCGAAAGCACACGCCGCGCGCCCGTACCCTCAACGCCCTTGTCGAGCAGCATGCGCCCGAGCGCGACGAGCGTCGACGGTGTCGACATCAGCGAGCCCGCCGGACCCAGAGCGCGCGGAAGAACATGCGACGGGACCGGCACGATCTTGCCCTCCGCCTCCATATGTCCGGTCGCACGGCTGCGCCCTTCCTGATCGCGGGCCAAGGTGAAGGCATCGGTCGCGCCGAGCGGCGCTAAGACGCGTTCGCGCAGGATGTCGTCCCAGACCTGCCCGGCTACGCGCTCGGCGATCCCCGCCAGGATCACATAACCGGCATTGCAATAGGCATAGGCCTCGCCCGGCTCGCAGACGAGTGGAACCTCGGCGCAACGCGCGATGTATTTCGCGATGCAATCGTCTTCGGCACCGGTGTCGATAAAGAAATCGCCGTCTATGCCGCTGCTGTGCGCGAGCAGATGGCGGACCAGCATCCGCGGCGAAACCGGCGCGCCGGCGAGCGCCAGCTCGGGAAGATAGCGTGCGACCGGCGCCTCGAGGTCCACCATACCGGCATCGACCAACGCCATGATCGCGACGGCGACGAAAGGCTTGGTCACGGAGCCGACGTGGAAAAGCGAGCCCGGCGTCACCATCTCGCCGGTTTCCGTACTGAGGACGCCGAAAGCGGCCTGGTACAATTGCCCGTCGCGGAAAACCGCGACGCTCGCCCCAGGCACGCCGCATGCCTGCGCGACCGCGCGGAGCCGGTCCGTCAATTTCTCGCCGTAGCTGTCGTCAGCCATTGCTCTGTCCATCGTTGGGCGCCTGATAGGAAACGGTCATGGCGGCGCATCGGCCGCGAACACGCCGACGCCCATCACATCGACGCTGCGCCTGCCTTCGTTCTCGTCAAATCGCACCCGCGACCGCCCCTTCAGATTGTCGCGCATACCGGCATAGGACGGCGCGAGACGGTAGATCGTACCGCCGAGCGGCTCGAACATGCCATCGAGCACGCTCGCATCCTCGAACACCGCGCGATAGCCGTCCGCTTCCGCCACGAGCCGCAGGACGCCGTTGGCCGGATGGCTGTAAGTGCCTTCGAACGCGCCGCGCACGAAGGGCGAAGGCGCACCGAACTCGAAACCATAGGCGCGTTGGAGCTGTGCTGCGCCGGCTTCCGCGGCCGCAGCCATCCACACCGGCAACTCGCCGCTCCAGTCGCGCGGTTGGCGGTCCGTCAGGCGATCATAGATCTCCAGACACAATGCCCGCACCGCGGGCAGCGAGACGTTGAGATAGACCGCGACGCCCAGCCCCTTGTCACGGTTGAGCATGGTCCGGCTGGAAGCACCGAACTCGCCGCCTTCATGACAGAATATCCTATCGCCGAAGTAATCGCAGGCCTCCCAGCCCATGCAGTAGTGCTGATAGCTCCGGCCCAGCCGCGGCTCGGCAACGCCGAGGCTTTGCGGCATGAACATCTCGGCGAACGTCGCCTCGCCCATCAGCTTCGGCGTTCCGTCGAGGACATAGCGCATCCAGGCCGCAGCGTCGGTGCCGCTCAGAAAGCCGCAGCTCTCGCCCAGTCTCCCGCCACAGCGCGGCTCCGCCAGCGCTGCGGTGACGCCGTCGATCCGCGTATGCGGAATGGCGCAATTGACGGCTCGCGTTCCGGGCTTGTCCGACACGAAGGCGTCATCCATGCCGAGCGGCGCGAAGATGCGTTGCTGCAGCACGTCGGGAAATTCGCGATCGGCAACGCGGCGCACGATCTCGCTCAGCGCCGAAAAGGCGACGTTGGTGTAGACATAACGCTCGCGAAAGCCGCAGACAGGCCGGGTGTGGCGCAGCCGCCGGAAAATCTCCGCGAGCGGCAGCGATCGATTGCTGCCCCACTCGCAGATGCCGCCCCGTCCAAGCCCGGTCCGCATGCCGAGAAGATCGCGCAGCGTGATGTGCGCGGTGATCCAGGAATCGTAGAGCGTGAACGTGGGAAGAAAGTTGTGCACCGGATCGTCCCAACGAAGCTTGCCCTCGTCCACAAGTTGCGCCACCGCGCAGGCCGTCAGGGCCTTTGAACAGGACGCAATGGAAAAGGTCGTGTTGGCATCTACCGGCGCGGCTTCACCCAGCCGCCGCACGCCGAAGGGATAGACCGTGCTCCGCCCGCCCGCGACGATAGCGACCACGCCGCCCGGCAGTGCGAACCGCTCTGCTGCCCTTTCGACAATCTGTGAAACGTCCGTCATCCAGCCACCGGAAACCCGTCTCCGTATGACGAACGACCGGCGAGATAGCGCCAGAACGGGGAGCTGGAATCTCCGAATGGACGGTCAGCGGCGAAGGGCGATGCCTATACTTGCGCTTCGCAACCGGCAGGCGCCCGAACGAACACATGCGCGACAAGACGAGGCTCGACGCCATAGACCGGCATATCCTGCGTGCACTCCACGATGACGGCCGCATCCGCAACATCGACCTTGCGGCACGGGTGAACATCACCCCGCCGCCCTGCCTGCGCCGCGCACAGGCGCTGGAGCGTGACGGCTACATCCGCGGCTATCACGCCGAACTCGACGCGCCGCGGCTCGGCTTCGGTGCGACCGGTTTCGTCGCCGTCATCCTCGCGAACCAGACGCGCGACGCGTTGGCGGCCTTCGAAGCCGGTACCCTGGAGATACCCGCCGTGCGCGACTGCGTCGCGCTGTCGGGCGAGATCGATTTCATCCTGAAATGCGTCGCAAAGGACGAAGCGGCGTTCCATGCCCTGGTGAGCGGAACCATCGCACGCCTTCCGGGCGTCAAGGAGGCGCGGTCCCATCCTGTCGGCCGCCGCATGGTGAAGTATGGCGATATCCCCAGCGACTGACGCGGGAGGTGGTGCCCCAGGCCGGACTTGAACCAGCACGCCCGTGAAGGCAACAGATTTTGAGTCTGCCGCGTCTACCATTCCGCCACTGGGGCACGGGAAGGCGGGGGAATATAGACGGACGCGGCGCGGCGTCAACGCTGGCGCTCGCGCGGTCGACGCGCCTAGGCTGGGGTCAAC
>JAFEEQ010000030.1 GCA_018241025.1 Pseudomonadota bacterium | reverse complement strand
ACACCAGACGACCACACTCGAGCCTGAACGGGCTCACACCGACGGAGTTTGCAGCACGGCCCAGCCAGGGCCATAACCAGAACAGACTCTCCTCATGAACGAGGGCATAACGGGGAGCACGTCACATTCCTGCTATATCTCAAAAATGGCATGGACGGTCGGCTTCGTGAATGCGGCGGCGGAGGCCGAAGTGAATGCCTTGCCGGATGACATGCGCGCGCGGTTTGCGCGCATCGGCCGGATGATCGAAGGCGGCGGCCTGCTCGCCCTGCGCGAGCCTTACGTCAAGCATCTCCAGGGCAAGCTCTGGGAGATGCGCATGACGGGCCGCGACGGCATCGCGCGCTCGATCTATGTCGCGGCGAGCGGGCAGCGTGTGGTGCGCACCTTCGTCAAGAAGACGCAGAAGACGCCGCCGGGAGAAATCGGAATTGCGCTGGCGCGCGCAAGAAGGATTGTGTGATGGCGATGAAGAGCGTCGATGCGTGGTTCCGCAAGCAGATGAAGAACCCCGCCTTCAAGAAGGAATACGACGCGCTCGAAGAGGAATTCGCGCTCGCCAATGCGCTGATCGGGGCGCGGGCGCGGGCCAAGCTCAGCCAGGCGGAAGTCGCGCGCCGCATGGGCACTTCGCAATCGGCCGTGGCGCGGATGGAAAGCGGACGCACGCCGCCCTCCATGACCTCGCTGCGCAAATACGCCAAGGCGACGGGCAGCCGGGTCGAGATCCGTTTGACCAAGGCCGGTTAGCCGGTCCCAAGTCTACTGAGGACCTTGAGCGCGCGCCTGCCGGAACATCGCTTCCACTGCGTCCGGCGGATCGATCGGCCAGCGCTTCGCCTCATAGACCTCGATCAGTGCCGCCAGCACGTCGAAGCGGTCGGCCTCCGCCGACCCGCGCCGCGGCTCGTGCTCGAAATAGACCGCGATGTCCTTCAGCGCGCGGCTGTAGTCGCGCTCGTTGCAGATCGGCGCGATCGGTGCCGCGCCCGTCGTCGTCTTCTTCGCCATCACACCACTTCCACGTTGAAACCCGTCATATTCCCCGCTGCGTTGTAATTCCACACCCGCTGCCCTATACCCTCCCCACGTGGTTCTTACGTCTCTCGTCAGACGAAGCGCTCCAGTCGATCCGACTCGCACGACGCGCGCCGAACCCTCCGGAAACCTTCTCAGCCCTGATGGCTCCGTTTTCCACCGCGCGTGCGATTTCCGTGCGCGCCGCACGGCAAGGAATGCACCCATGACTATCGGCATCGTAAAGTTCTTCAACACCGCCAAAGGCTTCGGCTTCATCTCACCGGAAGGCGGCGGCAAGGATGTCTTCGTCCACGCCAGCGCGGCCGAGGCAGCCGGGATGATGGCGCTGAAGGAAGGCGACAAGGTCTCCTTCGACACCCAGCCCGATCCCAAGGGCACCAAGGCGGTCAACCTCCAGAAGGCCTGACCTGTTCCGGAGCGGCGGGGCCATCCCGCCGCGCCGCCCACCGCCCGCGAGGTGCCGCCATGGCCGCCAATTCCCATCGTCCGCCGTCGCATTCCGGCGTCGGGCGCAAGATGATGGATCAGTTCGCCAGGCCGCGCCAATCGAGCGCCGAGATCCAGCATGAGATCAACAAGGCGCGCAAAGCCGCCGACGCGAACACCGCGCGGCTGCGGGCGCTGCGCCTTGCCAAGGAAGAGAGCGATCGCGCCGCCGCCGCGCTGATCGCCGCCGCCGCGCCGCCGCGCAAACCGCGCAAGCCGCGGGCGAAGAAAAGCGATGCCGCGCCGGGCGAAGACCTGAAGCCGCAATTGTAAGCAGCACGCGGGCTGCGCCGGCGCGGCGTGCCGGCCTCCGCTAGATCTGCACCGCAAACTCCACCGGCAGCGGCGGTATCACTTCGGTGACGGCATAGCCGAGCGCCTGGAGTCGCAACACCTGCAGCATCGCATCGTCGCAGCTGGGCGCCGTCATGCGCGAGAGACTCCACGGCGTCTCGGGCCGGCGATAGCAGATTCGGTACGGGGTCATCGGTCCCAGCGCGCCGAAGCGCCGGCATGGCGCGGCGCGCCGTCGCCGCGGGCGCGCCCGAAGCCTTCGGACCAGCGCATCCTGGCGCGCGCCTCGCGATGGGGATTGAGCGCGGCGATGCCGCCGCTTTCGAGCAGCGCGGTCTGCGCCGGGGTCAGGCTTATGGCCGCGCGCCAGCCTTCGGCATAGATGCGGCTCAACTGATAATCGGACAGGCGCGGCATCTAGAATTTCTTCCGCCGCACGAGGCGGGCGGTGTTGCGCCGGCGGTTGGAATCGAGCCGCGCCGCGGCGGCGATATCCGCCTCGGGCGCCAGCTCGTCGCGCGCCAGCGCCTTGTCGAGATCCGCCGGATCGATGCGGACATAGGCCGTCTCGGGACCGCTGACGATATGGATCACCGTCGCGACGCGCCGCCAGGCGAGGAACGACACCTCGTCCAGCGTCTCTTCCTCGGTATCGACGGTATAGATGCCGGCCGGCTCGACACGCTCGAAACCGGCGAGGACGAAGGGATGGCGGAACGTGACCTGCCTGCTCAGCATGCGCGTGACCATAGGTTACGCGGCCGCTTGCGGCGTCGTCGGCGAATTCATCGGAAAGGCTTTCGGAGATCGTAGGCAGGGATATGCCGCTACCTCCAATATGGTCGTCCGGGCGGCGCGGCACAAGGCCGATGCCTGCGTAAAGGCCCGAAATTCCTGCCTTTTCGGGCCTGATTGTAATCGCGGGCGAAAGCGCCTATATCTTCCTCACGTGGTTCTTGCGTCTGTCGTCAGACGAAGCGCTCCTGTCGATCCGACCCGCCTGGCGCGCGCCGAACCCTCCGGAAAACTTCCAAAGATCGATGTTCCGTTTGCCACGGCGTGCGCGCGATGTTCGCGCGGGCGCAACGCGTTACGACTCAAGGAAAATGCAATGCCCATCGGCACAGTCAAGTTCTTCAACACCTCCAAAGGCTTCGGCTTCATCGCTCCGGATGGAGGCGGCAAGGATGTGTTCGTCCATGCCACGGCCGTCGAAGCGGCCGGCATGCGCTCGCTGAACGAAGGCCAGAAGGTCTCGTTCGAGGAGCAGCCCGACAAGCGCGGCTCCAAGGCGGTCAATCTCAAGGCCGTCTGATGCCCCTCGCGGCATGACCAAACGAAGGCCGGCGGCACCTGCCGCCGGCCTTCGCGTTTTCTCCGTATAAGGAGTTTATCATGAGCAACCCCTTAAGCCCGCCGCCGCGCGACCACAATGCGCGCAGGAAGGCGCAGAATCATTTCGAAGCCGCCGAAGCGCGCACATCCCTCGTCAAGCAGATGGTCGCCGCCGAGAACGCGATGCTCGATGCCCGCACCGCCAAGCTGCGCGCGCTGCGCCTTGCCAAGGAAGCGGAAGACGCCGCGGCCGCGCCGACAGCCAAGCCGAAATCGAAGCGCGCCAAAAAAGCCTGATCGCTCCCGGGTTCAGCGCGCCCCGAACCGCTTCGCGCTTCTTGCCTTCGCCTTTTCCTTCTCCACCGCCCGGTCGCGCGGCGGCGCCGTCGTCACCAGGTCTTCGAGCAGGTGATGCACCGTGTGCGTGATGTCGTTCACCGCGCGGGCGAAGACGGCTTCGTTCGCCTTGCTCGGGCGCGTCGTGCCGGCGAGCTTGCGCACGAACTGAAGCGCCGCGTCGCGGATCTCCTGGTCGGTCGCGGGCGGGGCGAAGTTCGCGAGGGTGCGGATGTTGCGGCACATGGCGTCGGTCTCCGGAAGCGCCGGCCAGTCTAAAACATGCGGCAGGGCGTGTATTCCATCCCCATCCCGGGTTTCCCGCAGCGCAGCAATCGCCGCGCGGGCAATTGTCTCCCCGCCGCAGAGGTCTAGAGTCGCGCGCAAACATATCGGGGAGCGAACGCATGGGTCTCGATCACCGCACCGCCTTGGAGCGCGCCACAGAAGAAGCGTTCCGCATCCCGCTCGACACGCTCGACATCAGCCGCTCCGACCGCTTCGCCGAGAATATCCACGGCCCGTTCTTCGCGCGCCTGCGCCGCGACGCGCCGGTGCATTTTTGCCCCGAGAGCATGCACGGCCCCTATTGGTCGGTGACGCGCTTCGACGACATCGTCGCCATCGACGCCGATCACGGCACCTTCTCCTCGCAGGACAACATCGTCATCGGCGATGCGCCGCCGGAATTCGCGCCGCCGATGTTCATCGCCGCCGATCCGCCGGTGCACGACGTGCAGCGCCGCGCGGTGACGCCGGCGGTGGCGCCGCAGCGCCTCTCCGAGCTTGCCGATCTCATCCGCGTCCGCATCGCCGCCGTGCTCGACGGGCTGCCGCGCGGCGAAACCTTCAACTGGGTCGACCGCGTCTCGATCGAGCTCACCACCCAGATGCTGGCGACGCTGTTCGATTTTCCGTGGGAGGACCGCCACCTCCTGCCGCTCTGGTCCGATGCCACGACCTCGTCGGAGACCGTGGGCAACACCGTGATCACGATGCAGCGGCGTCAGGAAATCCTGATGGAGTGCCTCGCCTACTTCCAGCGGCTTTGGGCCGAGCGCAAGGCGGCGCCGCCGAAATTCGATTTCATCTCGCTGCTCGCGCATAACGAGGCGACCGCGAACCTCGCCGACAATCCGCTCGAATTCCTCGGCAACCTGATGCTCTTGATCGTCGGCGGCAACGACACCACGCGCAACTCGATGAGCGGCGGCGTGCTTGCACTCAACCAGTTCCCGCGCGAATACGACAAGCTGCGCGCCGATCCCGGCCTCATCCCGAACATGGTGTCGGAGATCATCCGCTGGCAGACGCCGCTCGCCCATATGCGCCGCACCGCGCTGCGCGACGTCGAATTCCGCGGCCAGCAGATCAAGAAAGGCGACCGCGTGGTGATGTGGTACTGCTCGGGCAACCGCGACGAGCGCGTCATCGAGCGGCCGGACGACTTCATCATCGACCGTTCGCGGGCGCGTCATCACGTCTCCTTCGGCTTCGGCATCCACCGCTGCATGGGCAACCGCGTCGCCGAGCTGCAGCTCCAGATCCTCTGGGAAGAGATCATGAAGCGCTTCGAGCGCATCGAGGTTGTGGGCGAACCCAAGCGCATCGCCTCGAACTTCGTCCTCGGCTACACCGACCTGCCGGTGCGCATCGCGGCTTAAAGGATATCCTTCACCAGCTCCGGCGGCCGGCAGAGCTTCGTGCCCTTCGCCGTCGTCACGATGGGCCGGTTGAGCAGGATCGGATGCGCCGCGGCCGCGTCGAGCAGCGCCGCGTCATCGGCATCCGCGAGGTTCAGTTCGGCGAAGACCTTCTCCTTCGCCCGCAGCATGCCCTCGACCAAGCCCGGCCAGGCATCGCCCGCCTGTGCTTTCAACGCCGCCGCCAATACTGCGAGCTGATCGGGGCCCAGCGGCGTCTTCAGATATTCGACGATGACCGGCTCGATCCCGCGCTCGCGCAGGATCGCCAGCGCGCCGCGCGAATTGGAACAATCGGGGTTGTGATAGATTGTTGTCGTCATCTTCTTTGCGCCGCAACCCGCCGACGCGCTGTCGGCAATGGATTGCGATCGTCGTTGCTGCACCGCACTGAACGCCGATTCTGCCGCTGCGCCAAGGGGTTCCCTGACCCATACGCACTGCGAGATTTTCCCCCGAAGGCGCCGGTTTTGCGCTATAATCCGCACACGATCTATCTCGCAGAGCCCCGCCCGCCGCCCCGGCGGTCCTGGACCCCGCACCCAATGCAGGAGGTCTCCATGTCTGAACTTTCCCGCGATATTGTTCGCCGCAAGCCCGGCACGACATTCACCGCCTCCGAAGCCCGCGATGCGCTGGTGAAACGCGAACTGGAACTCGAACGCGCCGCCTTCGAGGCGAAGACCGCGCGCCTGCGCGCCCTGCGCCTCGCCAAGGAAGAAGCCGACCGCGCCGTAACGCTGAAGACGGCGGCAGCATCGCCCGCCACGAAGACACGCAAGAAAAGCGCGAAACCATCGCGCTGAACCGGGACGAACGCCATGACGATTGGAACCGTGAAATTCTTCAACACTTCGAAGGGCTATGGCTTCATCGCCCCCGAAGGCGGCGGCAAGGATGTTTTCGTCCACGCCACGGCGCTTGAAGCCTCCGGCATGCACGCGTTGAACGAAGGCCAGAAGGTCTCCTTCGACGTCCAGCCGGACGCGCGTGGCTCCAAAGCCGTCAATCTGAAGCTGGTCTGACGCCGGCTATTTGTGGCAGGCCATGGCGGCATCCACCGCCATGCCCGATTGCGGGTCGTCGACCACCATCTCGACATAGCGCGTCGGATCGCGCCGGTCGTAGATCCGCACCACGAGATCGACCTTGAAATTCGCCTTGCAGTCGACCGCGTACCATTGCGGCGTCGGGTCCTGGCACATCTTGATCGCGTAATGCGTGAGATTGTCGGCACCGAGTTTGGGACTGTCCTTGTCGAAGCACATCGGATAGCCGCTGCCATTGTCGCGCGTATGGACCCAGGTCTCGGCCTGGGTCGCCGATGCTGCGAGCGCGAAAACGAAAGCCGATGCGGCAACGGAAGCAAGACGCATGGGGACCCTGATCTCCTGGACGCGCAACGATTATAACCAGCCGGGCGAATTGCCAAAGCCCAAGCGAATCCCTGACAATGTTTTCATGACTCCGGACAAGCCAGCATCGCCCCCGGCGGCGTTCACTCCGCGCGGGCGCGCCTTCGATCCGCGCCTGCTCGAAGGCCCGATCCCGCGCTCGCTCTTCCTGCTCGCGGTTCCCATCATGGGCGGGAACATCCTGCAGATCGCCTATCAGCTCGTCGACGCGTTCTGGGTCGGCCGCCTCGGTGCCGCGGCGGTGGCGGCGGTGTCGGTCTCGATGCCGATGATGTTCCTGATGATGTCGATCGGCATGGGCTTCACCATCGCCGGCTCGACGCTGATCGCGCAGTATGTCGGCGCCGGCAACCGCGGCATGGTGGATCACGTCGCCGGGCAGACGATGCTCACGGTCGTCGCGGTGTCGCTGGCGCTCGGCCTGTTCGGCTTCGTCGTCGCGCCTTATCTGCTCCAGTTGATGGAAGTGGCGCCCGAGGTCTATCGCGGCGCGCTCGGCTTCCTGCGAGTCCAGTTCCTCAGCCTGCCGCTCGCCTTCGCCTATTTCTGTTTCCAGTCTCAGATGCGTGGCGTCGGCCAGGTCACGGTGCCGCTCTATCTCATCGCCGCTTCGGTGTTCATCAACTTCATCCTCGATCCGATCTTTATCTTCTGGCTCGGCTGGGGCGTGATGGGCGCGGCATTGGCGACGATGGTCAGCCAGTTCGTCTCGGCGGTCGCGGCGATCGCGCTGCTGTCCTCGGGCCGTTTCGGCATCCAGCTCAAGATCCGCGAGCTGCGTCCCGACTTCGCCTTCATCCTGCGCGCTTTCAATCTCGGCTATCCCGCCGCCATCGAAGGCTCGGCGCGCGGCCTCGGCGTGACCGTGATGATGTTCCTGATCACCAGCTTCGGCACCGTGACGACCGCCGCCTATGGCGTCGGCGGCAACGTCCTGCAGTTCGTCGTCATCCCGGCGATGGGTTTTTCGATGGCCACCTCGACGCTGGTCGGCCAGAACATCGGCGCCGGCAATGTGCCGCGGGCCGAAGCGGTGGCGCGTCTCGCCGCGCTCATCACCTTCGGCGCGCTCAGCGCCTTCGGCCTCTTCGCCCTCGCCTTCGCCAACCACATCGCGGCCTTCTTCGTGCCGCACGACAAGGCAGTCATCCACGAAGCGTCGGTCTTCATTCGCACCGTGTCGTGGAGCTTCGGCTTCATCGGCGTGCAATTCGCGCTGATGGGCGTGCTGCGCGCCAGCGGCAACATGTTCGCCGCGATGGTGATCAGCATGGTCTCGCAATGGATGCTGACCTTCCCGCTCGCCTTCGTGCTCTCGCATCGCGCCCATATGGGCGCGCACGGCATCTGGTGGGCCTTCCCCGTCGCCAATGTGATCACCGCGGTGATCAGCGCGGTCTGGTTCAGCCGCGGCGACTGGAAGAAGCGCCGCATCATCGAGACGCCGCGCGAAGCCGAAGAGGAAGACGTCAACGAGCAGGTGATGGTGTGACCGAGGCCGAACGCGCCGGGCTCTATGATGTCATCCGCCGTCAGCGCTACGGCGTCGTGTCCACGACGCGTGCCGATGGCCAGGCGCAGTCCGCGCTGGTCGGCATCGCCGCCACACCCGCGCTCGAGATCTTCTTCGACACCGTCGGCGACACCCGCAAGGCGCAGGCTTTCCGCCGCGATCCGCGCGTCTCGCTCGTCATCGGCTGGGACAACGAGCAGAGCATCCAGCTCGAAGGCATCGCCGACGAACCGAAGGGCGGCGAATTGGCGGCGCTGAAGAAGGTCTACTACGCCGCCTGGCCGGACGGTCCGGGCCGTGAAAGCTGGCCCGGCATCACCTGGGTGCGCGTCCGCCCGCGTTGGATCCGCTTCAGCGACTTCAACCGCGCAAGCGATGCCGTGCGCGAGTGGACGTTGTAGTTATTCGTTGGCTTCGAAGTCCGGGAAGCGCAGCACGATGCGCTTCTGCGCGCCGTGGCCCATTTCGAACGGCGCCGTGACCGGCTTGGCCATCGAGCCGTTGATCGTCGCCATCACCTTGTAGCTGCCGGGCTGGCCTTTCAGCAGCAGCCAGGCGCCGGGGCAATTGACGTCGACGACCTGGGCATCGCCATGATCGACCGTGACATGCGCACCGGACAGATATTGCGCGCCGCCATTCGAGAACTCGATCCGGATCGGATAGCTCTTCCAGCGCGGATCGTCCTTGGCCTCGCCGATTCCGGTGCAGACGGTTTCCATGCCGCCGACGGCGACCGGCTGATCCATGGCCATGGGCTGCGCGGCCATATTCGCGGCGAACATGAGGGCGGCGACGGGAATGGGCATCTGAAATCCTCCTGAGGGTCGGCGAAAATCTGCCGACGAACCATGGCAGGCCAACCATGGCAAAAACGTGGAACTTTGGCGATTGTTCCGGATATTCGGAACCCGTCAGGAAAACCGTTCCCAAGCCGCCTGGCGCGAGATCCCCAGCGCATCGCCGATCTGCTGCCAACTTACCTGCCTTGCGCGCAGAATCTCGATCGAGCGCTGCAGCCGGCTGGCAACATCTTCATGCGTGCGTTCCTGTGCTTTCAGCAGGGCCAGCAGCTTTTCGGTCTCCATCTCCGATGGCCAGTTGAGCTTCGGCGGCTTGGCCGGATCGGCATCGGGGGTCTCGGCGACAACCTTGGCGCAGAGCGCCACACAGGCGTCGCAGATGAAGATCGCAGGTCCCGCGATCAGCTTTTTCACCTCATGCTGGGACTTGCCGCAGAACGAGCAGAACATGGTCCCCGGCGGATGCCCTTTGGGGGCGGGATCGGACATGATGGTTCCTGTCAAGGCTGTCCTGACAGTCAAGCTTGCCTTGACAGACTTGTCAAGAACGCCCTGACAGATTTTTGCCGGACAGGTTGTATTCTTCGCCGGTTCGCTGCCGGAGGGGTTGCATGCTGCGCGCACTCGTCGCCGTTCTTTTGGGAGTCCTGCTCGCCTGGTCCGGCCCGGCGGCCGCCGCGGGATCGAAGGCCCGTGCCGTCGCGCGGCTGGTCGACCGCTCCGGCAAGCCCGCCGGCACCGCAACCTTCATCGCGACCTCGCATGGCGTGCTGATCGTCTTCGACCTGAAGGGCCTCACGCCCGGTCCGCATGCCATTCATGTCCACACCGCGGGCAATTGCGATCCGAAGGTCGCCTTCACCTCGGCGGGACCGCATTTCTCGTCCGAGCCTTCGCGCATGCACGGCTACCTCTCCGCCCATGGACCGCATGCGGGCGATCTGCCGAACGAGTTCGCGGCGAGCGACGGCACATTGAAGGCGACGGTGATCACCAACGCCTTCACCATCGGCAACGGCAAGAAGTCGATCTTCGACCGCGACGGCGCGGCCGTCATCGTCCATGGCGGTGCCGACGACTATATGAGTCAGCCCGCCGGCAATGCCGGCGACCGTGTCGCCTGCGGCGTCATCATGCGCACCGCCGGACCGGGCGTGCGCAAGGGCGGTACGCATCGCGCGCATAAGTAAAGCGCGCCGGATCGGGCATCATCGCATCCGCAACGAAGCGGTGCGCGGCCATGCTTGTCCTTCATCAGATGCACATCTCCGGCAATTGCTACAAAGTGCGCCTGCTCGCGCGCCAGCTCGGCATCCCGATCGCGCTCAAGGATTACGGCCTCCACGACGGCTCGACGCGCACGCCCGAATACACCGCGAAGAATCCGAATGGGCGCGTGCCCATGCTCGAACTGGAGGACGGCCGCTTCCTGCCGGAGTCGGGCGCGATCCTCTGGTATCTCGCCGAAGGCACGCGCTTCATCCCCACGGACAAATGGGAACGCGCGCAGATGCTGAACTGGATGTTCTTCGAACAGTACAGCCATGAGCCCTACATCGCGGTTGCGCGCTTCTGGCTCGCCTACAAGCCGAAAGACGAGCTCACCGCCAAGGCGCATCTGGTTCCGGAATGGCACACCAAGGGGAACGCGGCGCTCGGCGTGATGGAAACCCATCTGAAAACGCACGATTGGTTCGCCGGAAACGCCTGCTCGATAGCGGATATTGCGCTCTACGGTTACACCCATTGCGCCGCCGATGGCGGGTTCGACTTGGCGCGTTATCCGGCGGTTTCGCGCTGGCTGGACCGCGTCGCCGGGCAGCCCGGCCATGTTCCGATGGCCGAACGCTGGTGACTTGCGTTGCCCAAAGCGAGCGCTTATATGCCCGCCGGTCGAGGCCGCGCAGCCTTTAGAGAAGTTTCTTGCTTGCCCATGCGAGGCTCCATTCCACCGGAGCGCGGAGCTGGAGTGAAGACGACGCTTTTCCTGAAAAAAGTCGCGACCTCGATGATCGTGCCCGGCATGGTGTCGGCGCGGTAGCCCAAATGCTTTCAGGAGAAAGCCGTAATGATCGGTCAAGTTAAGTTCTTCAACACCACGAAGGGTTTCGGATTCATCGCGCCGGAAGACGGCGGCAAGGACGTGTTCGTGCACGTCACCGCCGTCCAGGCTGCGGGTCTGCGCGGCCTGAACGAAGGCCAGCGCGTCCACTTCGAAGTCGAAGCGGACAAGCGCGGCCCGAAGGCCGTCAATCTGAAGCTCGCCTAATTCGGGTGACTTGAGACTACGGAACGGCGCGGGAGCGATCCCGCGCCGTTTTCGTTTGCGGCCCATGCTCGCCTCGCCGTCCCGGACATGCCATCTTTGCCGCGCGCCGCGGCGCAGGTGAGGACAGGGAATTGGGCTACGAAGGGCCGGCCATCGGCGAGCTTCTGGACGGCGACGCGCTGCGTCACGCGCTGACTGCGTTGGCGCGCGAGACCTCCGACAAGACGAAGCTGCGCAAGGATTCGCTCGGCCTGATCAAGGACGCCTTCCAGGCCGGCCGCGCCCGCGTGAAAGTCGCGGTCGAAGAAGGCACCATCAACGGCCTCGTCGCGGCCCGCGCCCTCTCCGGGCTGCAGGACGTCACCATCCAGGTGATCTACGATTTCGCGGTCAAGCATTTCTACTATGCCCAGAACCCGACCGCCGCCGAGCGCATCGCCGTAGTTGCGACCGGCGGCTATGGCCGCGGCGAACTCGCGCCCGGCTCCGACATCGACCTGCTCTTCGTCCGCCCCTTCAAGCAGACGCCCTGGGGCGAGAGCGTCATCGAGTTCATCCTCTACATGCTGTGGGATCTCGGCCTGAAGGTCGGTCACGCCACCCGCTCGCTCGCCGAATGCGTACGCCTGTCGAAACAGGACATAACGATAAGAACCGCGATCCTCGAAGCACGCTATCTCTGGGGCGACCAGAAACTCTACGACGAGCTGCGCAAGAAGTTCTGGAGCGAAGTCGCCACCGGCACGGGCCAGGATTTCGTCGAGGCCAAGCTCGCCGAGCGCGACGAGCGCCACGCCCGCCAGGGCACCAGCCGCTATCTCGTCGAGCCCAACATCAAGGAAGGCAAGGGCGGCCTGCGCGACCTGCAGACGCTCTTCTGGATCGGCAAATACGTCTATCATCTCGAAGACGCCGGCGAACTCGTCCAGCACGGCGTGTTGACCAAGGACGAGTTCAAGACCTTCCAGAAAGCCGAAGCCTTCCTTTGGGATGTTCGCGTCCGCCTGCACTATCTCGTCGGCCGCGCCGAGGAGCGTCTCTCCTTCGATGTCCAGCCCGAGCTTGCCGCGCGCATGGGCTTCACCGGCGACAATCCGCGCCGCGCTGTCGAAGCCTTCATGAAGGCCTACTTCCTCGTCGCCAAGGATGTCGGCGACCTGACGCGCATCTTCTGCGCCGCGCTCGAAGACCAGAACCGCAAGCGCCGGCCCTCGCTCGCCAGCATGCTGCCCGGCTTCCTGCGCCCGCGCACCAGCGGCGACGATTTCTACGTCGAGAACGGCCGCCTCAACGCGCGGCCGACGCTGTTCCGCTCCGACCCGGTCAACATGATCCGCA
This sequence comes from Pseudomonadota bacterium, assembly GCA_018241025.1. Taxonomy (GTDB): domain Bacteria; phylum Pseudomonadota; class Alphaproteobacteria; order Micropepsales; family Micropepsaceae; genus Rhizomicrobium. Next base: position 106,156 of record JAFEEQ010000030.1, on the reverse strand, counting down.
TCTTCCATATCGCGGACGCCAAGAAGGTCGATGTCCATCCCGATGCACTGCGCCGGCTGACGCGCTCGCTCGACAACATCAACGACAAGGTCCGCCAGGATCCGGAAGCCAACCGTCTCTTCCTCGAGATCCTGTCTTCGCGCAACGATCCGGAGCGCGCCCTGCGCCTGATGAACGAGGCCGGCGTGTTCGGCCGCTTCGTGCCCGAATTCGGCCGCGTCGTCGGTCTGATGCAGTTCAACATGTACCACCACTACACGGTGGACGAGCACCTGATCCGCGCCGTCGGTTATGTCGCCTCGATCGACCGCGGCGAGCATCGCAACGAGCACCCGCTCGCGACCGACATCATCAAGCGCATCAAGTCGCGCGAGGCGCTCTACGTCGCGATGCTGCTGCACGACATCGCCAAGGGCCTGCCCGGCGATCACTCCGATGTCGGCGAGGCGATCGCGCAGAGCCTGTGCCCGCGCCTCGGCCTCAGCGCCGACGACACGCGCAAGGTGATGTGGCTGGTCAAGAACCATCTCGTGATGAGCGACACGGCCCAGCGCCGCGACGTCGCCGATCCGAAGACGGTGAAGGATTTCGTCGGCATGGTGCAGACGCCGGAGATGCTCCGCCTCCTGCTCGTGCTCACCGTCGCGGACATCGCCGCCGTCGGGCCCGGCGTATGGAACGGCTGGAAGGGTCAGCTCCTGCGCGAGCTCTACTACGAAGCCGAATCCGTCATGTCGGGCGGCGACGCGACCCCGGCGCGCGCCGCACGCGTCAGCCACGCCAAGAGCGCACTGCGCGACCGCATCGCCGACCTTGCCCCCGCCGAGCAGGAACGCGCCCTCGAACGCCATTACGACAATTACTGGCTCGCCTTCGACGATGCGGCGCATGAACGCCATGCCCGCCTGATGACCGAGGCCGACAAGAAGGGCGAGCTCTTCAGCCTCACCGCCGAGAGCAACGAATTCCGCAGCGTGACCGAGATCGTGCTCTACACGCCGGACCACCCCGGCCTGTTCTCGCAGCTCGCCGGCGCGGTCTCGGCCTCGGGCGGCACCATCGTCGACGCCAAGGCGTTCACGACTTCCGACGGTTTCGCGCTCGACGTCTTCTCGATCCAGGATGCCGAAGGCGGGACGTTCGGCGACAAGGAGCGCGTCGAACGCCTGCGCCAGTCGGTCGAGCGCACGCTGCGCGGCGAGATGGCGCCGGGCAAGGCGATCGCCAAGCGTCCGGTCAATCGCCGCTCGAGCGCGTTCAAGGTCACGCCGCGGGTCAACTTCGACAACGACGCATCGGCGAGCGCGACGGTGGTCGAAGTCGAAGGCCTCGACCGCCCCGGCCTGCTCTATGACGTGACCAATGCGCTGTTCCAGTCCGGCCTGTCGATTTCATCGGCCATGGTTTCGACCTATGGCGAACGCGCGGTCGACGTCTTCTATGTCCGCGACGGCTTCGGTCACAAGATCCGGCACGAGGAGCGGCTCAAGACCATCCGCGAAAAGCTGCTCGCGGCTTTGGACAGTTCGACGGGTTCTAACTGAGGCCTCAACCCACAACGACCCTCACCCTGAGCCTGCCCGCCGAAGCTTTAGCGCAGGCGGGCGGGCTCAGGATGAGGTTCGGTGTTTTCTCGCGGCTGCAATGTCGTTCCAAACCCCTTCCGCCGCGCCCGCTTAGGGTCTATACCCCTCGGCGCAAGATTTGACGGGCTCACCCGTGACGGTTCGGAACAGCATCATCCAGCACAAGCTCCCGGGGCTTTGGCTGCCAGGGCTTTGGCGGCGCGCCTGATCGCGCCCTGAACGCCTCCGTGTTCCGTCCATTCCGAAAGTCTCTCCCATGACCAATCATCCGCAGCGTGTCCTGTCCGGCATGCAGCCGACCAACACGCTCCATCTCGGCAACTATCTCGGCGCGCTCAAGAACTGGGTGCGGATGCAGGACGAGATGGACTGCCTCTACTGCGTCGTCGACATGCACGCGCTCACCGATGCCGGCTATGCCAAGCCGGACGAAGTCCGCCGCGCCATCCACGAAGTCGCCGCGGCCTATATCGCCGCCGGCATCGATCCGAAGAAGTCGCCGATCTTCAACCAGTCCCGCGTGCCCGCGCATGCCGAACTCGCCTGGATCTTCAACTGCGTCGCCCGTCTCGGCTGGCTCGACCGCATGACCCAGTTCAAGGAGAAGTCGGGCAAGCACAAGGAACGCGCGTCGGTCGGGCTCTACACCTATCCGGTGCTGATGGCGGCGGACATACTCGTCTACAAGGCGACGCATGTGCCGGTCGGCGAGGACCAGAAGCAGCATCTCGAGCTCGCCCGCGACATCGCCCAGAAGTTCAACAACGACTACGCGGCCCCGGATTACTTCCCGCTGCCCGAGCCGGTGATCACCGGACCGGGCACCCGCGTGATGTCGTTGCGCGACGGCCTCAAGAAGATGTCGAAGTCGGATGAGAGCGACAACTCGCGCATCAACCTCACCGATGACGCCGACACCATCGCCCAGAAGATCCGCAAGGCGAAGACCGATCCTTTGCCGCTCCCCACGAACGAGAACGAGTTCAAGGGCCGCCCGGAAGCGGAGAACCTGCTCAACATCTATGCCGCCCTCGCCGACGAACCCGTGAAGGACGTGATGGCGCGCTTCGCCGGGCAGCAATTCTCGGTGTTCAAGGGCACGCTCGCCGATCTCGCCGTCGCCAAGCTGTCGCCGATCACGACCGAGATGCGCCGCCTGATGGCCGACCCCGCCGAGATCGACCGCCTCCTCGCCGAAGGCGCCGAAAAAGCCGCCGCGATCGCCGAACCGATCGTGAAAGACGTGAAACGGATCGTGGGGTTTGCGGGGTAGACGGCGAGTTTTTTTTCTGAGCTCGCTCCTATAGCTCCACGTCATCGCCGGGCTTGTCCCGGCCATGACGGTTGTGGGTTGTAATGAAAGGCCGCAGCCCTACGCCTTCCCCACCGGCGCATCCCCCGCAATGCCATACGTGAACATCACATCGCGCGAGCGCTTCTGCAGGTGCTGCCCGCCATCGACCACGATGGTCGTGCCGGTGATCGACGGCACTTTCACGAGGAAGCTCAGCGCCTCCGCGATATCCGCCGGCTCGCTGCCGAAGCCGAGCGGCGCCGCTTCATGCGCCGCCTGGAATCCTTCCTCGGTCTGCTCGCCGCTCTTCAGGGTCAGTCCCGGCGCCAGCCCGCACACCCGCACGCGCGGCGCCATCGCCTGCGCCAGCAACCGCGTCGCCGCTTCCAGCGCCGCCTTGGTCAGCGTGTAGCTCAGGAAATCCGGATTGAGGTTGAACACCTTCTGGTCGAGCAGGTTGACGATCAATCCCTTCGCCTCGCCGCGAAGCTGTTCGGCGAATTCCCGCGCCAGCAGCACCGGCGCATGCAGGTTCACCGCGAACAGCCGGTCGAGATTTTCGCGCGTGACGTTCGCGATGTCGTCGTATTCGAACGCCGAGGCGTTGTTCACCAGCAGCGAACAGAAGCCCCATCCCGCATTGGCGCGGGCGAAGAGATCGGCGAAGGCCGCCGGATCGGCGAGATCGCAGCCGAGCGTCACCGCGCGTCCGCCGCCCGTCTTGATCTCCGTCGCCAGCGCCTCGGCCGCATCGGCCGAGTTGTGATAGTGGATCGCCACCGCCCAGCCATCGGCCGCGAGCCGCCGCGACAGCGCGGCGCCGATCCGCGCCCCGCCGCCGGTGACCAGCGCATAGCCGGCGCGATCGGGGATCATGTGCGCGCGGCTTTCTTCGGCGTCTTGCGCTTCGGTTCATCGGCACGCAAACGGAACACCTCGACGCCGGCGCCGGCGGCTTCGTTGTAGATGTCGGGCTTGAAGATCGAGACCCGCACCGCCATCACGCGGCTGTCCCTGAAGCCGAGCTTCACCAGCTCGTCGAGCAGCGTCTCGATGAACACCGTGTGCTTGCGCCGCGGCCATTTGCGCAACGCGTTGCGGATATAGTCATAATCGACGACCGCGGACACATGCTCGTACTTCGTGGTGCGCGGCGCGGCGAAGAGTTCGACATTCACCACGATGCGCTGCGGCTTCTCCGGGTGCCGCTCCCAGGGATGCAGGCCGAGCCGGACCTCGGTCACGAGGTCGCGGATCATCATCCGGACATAGCCGTTTTCGGCGCTCCAGGGCGCCGCCACGGGCGCGGCCGACGGGATTTTCTTCATGGCGTCGCTTTAGCATTGGCGCCCGAACGGGTACAACAGCGACCCGCAGAAAGGCGGCCCCAATGGCCAATGTCAGCCGACTTCCCATCGCCAGCGCGTCGCGCGCCATCCGGCATGTCTTCATCCGCGACCTGCTGATCGATGCGCATATCGGCATCCACGGCCACGAACAGGGCAAGGCCCAGCCGGTGCGGATCAACGTCGATCTCGCGGTCGAGGACGCCGCCGTGCTCGGCGACAAGCTCGACCTGGTGGTCGATTACGAAGCCATCGCCAACAAGATCCGCGCCATCGCCGCCGCCGGCCATATCAACCTCGCCGAGACCATGGCCGAGCGCATAGCCGAGACCTGCTTCGAGGACGCGCGGGTGAAGACCGCGCGCGTCCGCGTCGAAAAACTCCACGCCCTCCCCGGCGCCGAAAGCGCCGGCGTGGAGATCGAGCGCGTGCGGGGGTAAAGAGCGGCTGAGAGGTTCACTCAATCCCGCTCCTCCGTCATCGCCGGACTTTTTCCGGCGATCCAGGATCACCCAAGCCCGCAATCGCCGAGCTTGCTCGGCGACACACAGTGAGAACATTCGCATCGAGATCATGGATGCCCGGCACAAGACCGGGCATGACGGTGGCGACTAGGGGCCAGACTCAATTAGAAATCACAAAATGGACTGTCATGGCCCGCCGGAGAGCGGGCCATCCATGCAGTGCGCTAGTAATTTCGAAGGTTGTGGCTGCGTCGCATGGATGGCCCGCTCTCCGGCGGGCCATGACACGTCTTTGTTTTGATTCAACCCAATTGAGTACGGACCCTAGAGCGCTCAAAAAGACCTCCCTGCAACAAAATTTCGTTCCTGAACAATTGTGGCAGCACCGTTCGTCCGCTTGTGCACAAAACGCCATGTTGTCCGCTGCTTTTGCATGAACTCAGGGCGCGCAGATAAATTTGCTGCACCCCCTTGAACCGAGTCTCTGCAAACACCATTTGCGCTACATCCCCAACATTGCATTTCGACCAGCGCGGACCAGCGTACGCGCACGCACGCCATGAGACGACGAAGCCCCGAAATGAAAAACGCGATTCCGGCCCGGCCCGCATTGCGCCTGCCGGGCAGTGCTTCGCGGCCGCAGGCGTATCCGCTTATCCACGCCGATCCTGCCGCCGTACCAGAGGCTTACGCACGAAACACGGCATTCGAACCCGAAAATTCGCAGATCTGCGTTCCCCGCACCGCTGCTGCCTGGATCGCCGATGCTATGATGGCGCCGACATGAGTTCCGATTCCACCGACACACCGCCGCTCAAGGGCGTCGAGCGCATCCAGGCCTATCTCAAGACCCTGCCCGATGCGCCCGGCGTCTATCGCATGCTCGATGCCAAGGGCGACGTGCTCTATGTCGGCAAGGCCAAGAGCCTGAAGAAACGCGTCTCGGCTTACGCCGGCGGCCGGCCGCATTCGGACCGCCTCACCCGGATGATCGCCGACACCGCCGAGATGCTCTTCGTCACCACGGCGAGCGAGACCGAGGCGCTGCTGCTCGAGTCGAACCTCATCAAGCAGCTCAAGCCGCGCTACAACGTCTCCTATCGCGACGACAAATCCTTCCCGAACATCCTGCTGCGCGAAGATCATCCCTTCCCGCAGCTCCTGAAACATCGCGGCGCGCACTCGACCAAGGGCACCTATTTCGGACCCTTTGCCTCGGCCAAGGCGGTGGCGAACACGCTGAACACGCTGCAGCGCGCCTTCCTCCTGCGCTCCTGTTCGGACTCCGTTTTCGAGTCGCGCACCCGGCCCTGCCTGCTGTTCCAGATCAAGCGCTGTAGTGCCCCTTGCGTCCAGCGCATCGACCAGGCCGGCTACGCCGAGCTCGTCGGCGAGGCCGAGCAGTTCCTCTCCGGCAAAAGCCGCGCCGTGCAGGACCGCCTCGTCGCCGACATGAACACCGCCGCCGAAGAGACCCGCTTCGAGGACGCGGCGCGCCTGCGCGACCGCATCCGCGCGATGAGTCACGTCCAGCTCAACCAGGGCATCAACCCCTCGAGCTTCAGCGACGCCGACGTCTTCGCGCTGCACGGCGAAGGCGGCGAGACCTGCATCCAGGTCTTCTTCTTCCGCGCCGGCCAGAACTGGGGCAACAAGCCCTACTTCCCCAAGCAGGGCCTCGATATCGCCAGCGGCGAAGTGCTCGAACAGTTCATCGGCCAGTTCTACGACGAGCGGCCGGCGCCGAAGCTGATCCTGCTCTCCGAAGCGATCCCGCAGGGCGAACTGCTCGCCGAAGCGCTCGAACTGCGTGCCGGCCGCAAGATCGAGATCGCGGTGCCGCAGCGCGGCGAGAAGCGCGACATCGTCGAGATGGCGCTAACCAACGCCCGCGAACAGCTCGGCCGCCGCATGGCGGAGAACGCGGCGCAGCGCGAATTGCTCGATGGCGTCGCCGAGCTCTTCGGCCTCGAACAGCCGCCGCGCCGGATCGAGGTCTACGACAACTCGCACATCATGGGCACCAATGCGCTGGGCGGCATGATCGTCGCCGGACCGGACGGCTTCGAGAAGGGCGAGTATCGCAAATTCAACATCAAATCGACCGAACTCACGCCGGGCGACGACTACGCCATGATGCGCGAAGTCCTGACCCGGCGCTTCGCCCGCCTGATCAAGGAAGGCGACGATCCGAAGACCAAATGGCCCGATCTCGCCCTGATCGACGGCGGCCCCGGGCAGCTTGCGGTTGCGTGCCAGGTCTTCGCCGACCTTGGCGTGGAAGACGTCCAGCTCGTCGGCATCTCCAAGGGCCCCGACCGCGATGCCGGCCGCGAACACTTCTACCTGCCGGGCAAGGACCCCTTCCGCCTCGATCCCAAAAGCCCGGTGCTCTACTACCTGCAACGCCTGCGCGACGAGGCCCACCGGTTCGCCATCGGCAGCCACCGCAAGAAGCGCAGCAAGGCGATCGGCGCCAACCCGCTGGACGAGATCGGCGGCATCGGTGCGGCGCGCAAGCGGGCGCTGCTCCAGCACTTCGGTTCCGCACGCGCCGTCGCGGCGGCGGGCGTCACCGACATCGCCGCGGTGGAAGGCGTCAGCGGCGCCCTCGCCCGCAAGATTTACGATTTCTTCCACCCCGCCGGTTGACCGCTCTGCGTGAAACGCCGACAGGTTTGCCGTGCATCGCACAAAAGCGATGCTAGATTGTGCCGGTCATGTTCCATATCCCCAACGCGATCACGGTCTTGCGCATCCTGCTGGTGCCGGTGTTCGCCGTGGCCTTCGTGCTGCCGGGCGAGGCCTGGCGGCTGACCGCCTTCGTCGTCTTCGTGATCGCCGGGGTGAGCGACTTCTTCGACGGCCTTGCCGCGCGCAAGCTCAATGCCGGCAGCGATTTCGGCCGCATGCTCGATCCCATCGCCGACAAGATCCTGGTCGGCGTCGCCCTCATGATGCTGGTCGCCGAAGGCTCGGTGCGCCAGTTCAGCCTGGCGCCGGAGCTCGGGCTCGCCAGCCTGCTCAAGCTGGTTCCTGCCCTCGTCATCCTGGCGCGCGAGATTCTGGTCTCCGGCCTGCGCGAATTCCTCGCCGGCGTGCGCGTCAGCGTGCCGGTAAGCTTCCTCGCCAAGATCAAGACCACGATCCAGCTCATCGCCATCGGCGCGATGATCCTGGGACCGATCGCCGACCGCTGGGTGCCGGGCTCGCTGGCGCTGGCCTACACCGCGCTCTGGGTCGCCGCGGGCCTCACCGTCTACACCGGCTACGAATACTTCCGCGCCAGCTTGGCCTACACCCGCGCCCGCCGCGAGAGCCAGGCATGAACATCCTCTATTTCGCCTGGGTGCGGCAGAAGGTCGGCCGCTCCGAGGAAGTGATCGAGCACACGCCCGGCCTGCGCACGGTCGGCGATCTTGCGGCCCTGCTGCTGAAGCGCGGCGGCGGCTATGGCGAGGTGTTCTCCGATCTCTCGCGCCTGCGCGTCGCGGTGAACCAGGTTCATGCCGGCCTCGACACCGTTCTGGCCTCCGGTGACGAGGTCGCCTTCTTTCCGCCGGTGACCGGCGGATGATCCGCAACATCCATATCCAGCACGAAGACTTCGATGTCTCTGACGAGATCGCCGCGCTCACCGCCGACGGCGTCGGCGCGGTTGCGACCTTCACCGGCATGGTCCGCGGCGGCGACGATCTGACGGCGCTCACGCTGGAACACTATCCCGGCATGACCGAGCGCGAGATCGGCCGCATCGTCGACGAGGCCGAGAGCCGCTGGCCGCTTCAGGGCGTGACGATCATCCATCGCATCGGCCGTCTCGTCGTCGGCGAGCGGATCGTGCTGGTCGCGGTTGCAGCGGCCCATCGCGGCGCGGCCTTCTCGGCCTGCGAGTTCCTGATGGATTACCTCAAGACCCGCGCCCCGTTCTGGAAGCAGGAAGAACGCGACGGCCGGTCGTGCTGGGTAGAACATCGCAGCTCCGACGAGGAGGCCGCGTCGCGCTGGCGCAAGACGTGAGCCATCTCTGGGTCCTCTTTACCGTCATCGCCGCGGCGGGCCAGACGGCGCGCAACACGATGCAGCGCGAGCTGACCGCGAGCCTCGGCGCCGTCGGCGCGACGCATGTACGTTTTCTGTTCGGCTTTCCCTTCGCGCTCCTGTTCCTGACCGCGGTGTATTTCTTCGAGGGGAACGGCCTGCCCGCGACGAGCGGCATCTTCTGGCTCTGGACCGTCATCGGAGCGCTCTGCCAGATCGGCGGCACCGCGCTCATGCTGATGACGATGACCGAACGCTCCTTCGTCGTCACCACGGCCTATCTGAAAACCGAACCGCTCTTCGTCGCGGCACTCGGCCTCTTCTTCCTGCACGATCCGATCACGCCCGGCATGGCGGCGGCCATCGTGATCGCGACCGCCGGCGTGGTCCTGATTTCGCTGCGCGGCCGCGTCGCGGTGAGTGGCGGCTGGCACTCGGCGGCCTATGGACTTTTCTCCGGCGCCTTGTTCGCCGTCTCGGCCATAGGATTCCGCGGTGCGATCCTGAGCCTGCACCTGCCCGGTTACGTCATGGGCGCGACTTTCACGCTCGCGATGGGCCTCATCATCCAGGCCGCGGTGCTGACGGCCTGGCTCGCCTGGCGTGACATGAAAGTCCTTGGCGAAATCTTCCGCCTCTGGCGGCCGTCGGTCACCGCAGGCTTCCTCGGTTCCATCGCCAGCGAGTTCTGGTTCCTCGCCTTCGCCCTGACCAGCGCCGCGAATGTGCGAACGCTCGGCCTGGTCGATGTCCTGTTCGCCCAGGGCGTTACGCATCTGTTGCACAAAGAGAAAACCTCGCTCCGCGAGGCAGCCGGCATCGTCCTCCTGGTCGGCGGTGCCATACTGCTGGTCTGGGCCCACAACTAGCCGGCGGAATTCCGCCGAATTCCTCCGCGCGGCAGTCAGTCCCTTCGGCGGCCGCGATTTCGGGCGCATGATCGGCAACAAAACCGGGAGGAATGGATATGGGATTGCTCGAAGGAAAAGTGGTGCTGGTCACCGGCGGCGGCCGCGGCATCGGGCGCGACACCGCGATCGTCTGCGCCAAGCTCGGCGCCAAGGTGGTGGTCAACGATCTCGGCGGCTCGATCGCCGGCGAAGGCACCGACAAGACGCCGGCGCAGGAAGTCGTCGACACGATCCGCGCCGCGGGCGGCGAGGCGATAGCGAATTTCGACAGCGTGACCGATCTGCGCGCCGTCGGCCGCATGGCGCAGCAGGCGATGGACAGCTTCGGCGGGCTGCACGCCGTGAGCAATCCGGCCGGCATCCTGCGCGATCGCATGGCGCACAACATGACCGAGGAGGAGTGGGACGCCATCATGACCGTGCATCTGCGCGGCCATTTCAACATTGTCCGGGCGACCATCGCGCATTTCCGCGCGCAGCAGGACGGCGTCTATGTGATGTGGAGTTCGACGTCCGGCCTCATCGGCAATATCGGCCAGTCGAATTACGGCGCCGCGAAGATGGGCATCGCCGGGTTCTCGCGCATCATCGCGCTCGAAGGCGCGCGCTTCAACGTGCGCTCCAATGCGATCGCGCCGGGCGCTGCAACGCGCATGACGGATTCGGTTCCGCGCGACGAGGAAACCGCGAAGCGGCGCGAGGCAATGCGCGAGATCAACAGTCCGCTGCGCCCTGCAGAACTCGCCGCGGCGCTCATTGCCGACAAGGCGAAGAACGTCTCCGGCCAGATTTTCGGCATCGGCGGCCACAATCTTTCGGTCTATTCGCAGCCGCGCCCGATCCACACCTATTCGCGCGACGGCGGCTGGGATGCCGAGGGCATCGTCGCCGACTTCCTGCCGCTGGCTGAAAAAGACTTTACGCCACTCGGCCGCTGGGCGCCGCAACAGGCAACCGAGGTCCCGAAGACTGCCTGACGCAAAAAGAGGCGGCACGTGCCGCCTCTCTCCAATCGTATCCGCTCAGGCGAGATCGAAGCGGTCGGCCTCCATGACCTTGGTCCAGGCCGCGACAAAATCCTTGATGAACTTCTCCTTGGCATCGGCGCTGCCATAGACCTCGGCGATGGCGCGCAGCTGGGCATGCGAGCCGAAGATGAGGTCGACGCGGGTCGCGGTCCACTTCACCGCACCGCTCTTGCGGTCGCGGCCTTCGTAGACGTTCCCATCCTTGGGAGACCACACCGTCGCCATGTCGAGCAGGTTGACGAAGAAGTCGTTCGTCAGAGCGCCCGGCGTCGAGGTGAACACGCCATGCTTTGTGCCGCCGGCGTTGGCACCCAGAACACGCAAGCCGCCGAGGAGCACAGTCATCTCCGGCGCCGTCAGCGTCAGGAGCTGCGCGCGATCTACCAACGCTTCTTCCGGAGCCATCAGTTTCGGCTTGCCATTCGTGTAGTTGCGGAAGCCATCGGCCACCGGCTCGAGCGGTGCGAAGGACTGGACATCGGTCTGGTCCTGCGACGCATCGGTGCGGCCCGGATGGAAGGGCACCGTTACGCTGACACCTGCGTCCTTCGCCGCCTTCTCGATCCCGGCATTGCCGGCCAGGACGATGAGATCGGCAAGCGAAACTGTCTTGCCGGATGCGGCATTGAACGCCTTCTGGACGGCCTCGAGCTTCATCAGCACCGCCGCGAGCTGCTTGGGCTGGTTGACCTCCCAGTCCTTCTGCGGCGCGAGCCGAATGCGCGCGCCATTGGCGCCGCCGCGCTTGTCGGAGCCTCGGAAGGTCGAAGCCGAAGCCCAGGCCGTCGAGACGAGTTCGGACACCGATAGACCGCTGGCCAGGATTTTCGCCTTGAGTTCGGCGGCGTCCTTGGCGTCGATCGACATTCCGCCGGGTGCCGGTATCGGGTCCTGCCAGATCAATGTTTCCTTCGGCACCAGCGGGCCGCGGTATCGCGCGACCGGACCCATGTCGCGATGGGTGAGCTTGAACCATGCGCGGGCGAAGGCGTCCGCGAACTGATCGGGATGTTCGTAGAATCGGCGCGAGATCTTCTCGTAAGCCGGGTCGAACCGCAGCGAGAGATCGGTCGTCAGCATCGTCGGCAGATGCTTCTTCGATCCGTCATGCGCATCGGGCACCGAAGCCTCGGCGTTCTTTGCACGCCATTGCTGCGCGCCAGCCGGGCTCTTCTCGAGCTCCCATTCGTATTTGAACAGGTTGTCGAAGAAATGATTGGACCATTGGGTCGGCGTCTGGGTCCAGGTGACTTCGGGGCCGCCGGTGATCGTGTCGGCGCCATGGCCTTTGCCGTGACGGCTTTTCCAGCCGAGGCCCTGATCTTCGATCGCCGCGCCTTCCGGTTCCGGGCCGAGCAGCGAGGGATCGCCGGCGCCATGAGTCTTGCCGAAGGTATGACCACCGGCGATGAGCGCGACGGTTTCCTCGTCGTTCATCGCCATGCGCGCGAAGGTCTCACGGATGTCACGCGCCGCCGCGACCGGATCGGGATTGCCGTTGGGTCCTTCCGGATTGACGTAGATGAGGCCCATCTGCACGGCGCCCAACGGATTGTCGAGCTGGCGCTCGCCGCTATAGCGCTCGTCGCCGAGCCAGCTGCCTTCGGGACCCCAATAGAGCTCTTCCGGCTCCCAGGTATCGGGCCGGCCACCGGCAAAGCCGAAGGTCTTGAAGCCCATCGTTTCGAGCGCGACGTTGCCGGTCAGGATGTAGAGATCGGCCCAGGAGATCTTGCGGCCGTATTTCTGCTTGATCGGCCAGAGCAGCCGGCGCGCCTTGTCGAGGTTCGCGTTGTCCGGCCAGGAATTGAGCGGCGCGAAACGCTGCTGTCCGCCGCCGGCACCGCCGCGGCCGTCAGCGATGCGGTAGGTGCCTGCACTGTGCCATGCCATGCGAATGAAGAGCGGACCGTAGTGACCGAAATCCGCCGGCCACCACTCCTGTGAATCGGTCATGAGCTTGCGCAGATCGGCGATCACCGCGTTGAGATCGAGGCTGTCGAACTCTTTGGCGTAGTCGAAATCCCCGCCCATCGGGTCGGCGGCCGGCGACTTCGCGTGGAGTATGGAGAGGTCGAGTTGATCGGGCCACCAATCGCGATTGGACGGGCCGTGGCCGAACGGGCATTTGTTTTCCTTATCCATGTCGATCTCCAGAGAGGCTTCGCTGGGGTCCCGCCCCGAGCGATTGGGCGGACGGTATCGCTCCAAACCAAACTCGTCAATAAGAATTAGAATAATTATAATCTGATAATTGAGCTGCTGCCAGCCGGGACAGGATCAAGTCTCCGCCTTGGGGGCGAAAAGCCAGCCGAACACCGCCAAACCCGCCGCAACTGCGACGAGCTGGGCGACGAGAAAAGTGGGCGCGGAGGCCGGCGCGATACCGGAAAAGGTATCGGTGAGCGCGCGGGCGACCGTCACCGCCGGATTGGCAAAGCTGGTCGAGGCCGTGAACCAATAGGCCGCCGTTATGTAGAGGCCGACGAGCGTTGCGGTCGCCTGCGGTGCGGCGCGCTGCGCCCCCACGATGGTCGCGAGCAGGCCGAAGGTCGCGATGAACTCCGACCAAGCCTGGGCCGGTCCGTCGCGCAGTTTGTGCGAAATCTCGAACAACGGCAGCGCGAACATCGCATGCGCTGCGACGACACCGACGATGGCAGCGAGGATCTGCACCACGATATATGCAACCGCCTCGCCGAGGCCGATCTCGCGCCGGAGCGCAAAGTACAGCGTCACTGCCGGATTGAAATGCGCGCCCGATATGGGCCCGAAGATCGTGATGAGCACGACAAGTGCCGCACCCGTCGCGATGGCGTTGGCGAGCAATGCCAGCGCGACATTCCCGTTCGACAGGCTCTCGCCCATGATGCCCGAGCCGACGACGGTCGCGAGCAGGAACGCAGTGCCGAGCGCCTCGGCGGCGAGACGGCGCGCGATCACGCCATCGCGCCCGACGACTTGCCGATCTCGTCCAGGCGCTTCTTCAGCGCCATACGGTCCAGGCTGCGCACCGGCAGATTGGCGAAGAGTTCGATGCGGCGATGGAGCGTCTGATAGGCATCGCGGAACGCCTGCGCTGCGGCAGGTCCCTCGACAGCCGCCGGATCGGGAATGCCCCAATGCGCCGTCATCGGCTGGCCCGGCCAGATCGGGCACACTTCGTTGGCCGCGTTGTCACAAACAGTAAAGACGAAGTCCAAATGCGGCGCACCCGCGGCGGCGAATTCGTCCCAGCTCTTGGAGCGGTAGCCTTCCGTCGCATAGCCGAGACGACCGAGCAGAGCGAGCGCCTCGGGATGGACGGCGCCCTTGGGCTGCGAACCGGCCGAATAGGCGATGAACTTGCCCTTGCCGAGCTTGTTCAGGATCGCCTCGGCGAGAATGGAACGCGCCGAGTTTCCGGTGCAGAGAAAAAGGACGTTGAACGGCCGATCGGGTTGCTGGTCGCGCATCAGCAGCACGCCCTCTGCTGGGTGCCGCAGCACGCGGTAGAGGCTTGGACCTCATCCTCGCCATAGGTCGCGGCATCGCCGAATGTGAAGAATGTCTCCCAACGGATTCCGGAGGGATCGGCGACCCAGGACTTGTTCGACTGCGCATAACAGCAGGTCGTCGCCTCCTGGTCCTGTGTGGCCTCGCCGGCCGTCTTGAGCCGCGACGCTAGCTCGCGCAACTCGCCATCGCTTTCGACCTGGATGCCAAGGTGGTCCACGCCACCGGCGCGACCGCGCGCCGAGATCGCGAAGTTCACCTTCGGATCCTCGAGCATCCATTTGGCGTAATCGTCCTTGGTCACGCTCGGTTCGACACCGAAAAGCGTGGAATAGAAGCCGATCGATTGCTCCAGACTATCGACGGCGACGTGAACGTGCAGGCGCTTCATGCGCGGCTCCTTCCGATGTTGAACAGCAGCGTGCTGCGATCGTGGCGAGCGGTGCGCACATTTCGGCGCGACCGCCGCAGCAATCCTCGGTGAGAAACACCAGAAGATCGCGCATCGCATCGTATTGGATGGCGTAGATGATCGAACGGCCCTCACGGCGGGCACGGATCAACCCGGCATTGGAAAGTACGAGGAGTTGCGCCGACAGCGTATTCGCCGCGACCGAAAGATTTCGCGCAATCTCGCCGGCAGCCATGCCGTCCGGACCCGCCTTCACCAGCAGGCGGAAGACTTCCAGTCGCGCGTCCTGCGCGATCGCAGACAGGCGCTTGATCGCAGTATCCATTTCCATATTTCAATGATTCTCGAATTATTGGAATTTGTCAAGGCGCTCCGGGCGAGGCGAGGCTATCGGTCCTCAGCGGTTCTTGACCTGCCGCCGCGCGGACTCAAACTGGCGGCATTGATGAGGAAGAAAGAGGAAGGACGAGAGGCGATGAACTTGGTGGATGCGACGCGACCGGAAAATGCGGGGCTTTCTTCTCTGGGCCTCGACGGCGTCGATGCAGGACTGCAGGCCGAGATCGACAAGGGCGTTCTCGCCGGCGCGGTCACTCTCGTGGCGCGCCATGGAAAGGTGGCGCGTCGAAGCGTGCTCGGATTCGACAGCATCGAGAAGAAAACAAAACTCAAGACCGACACGATTTTCCGCATCTTCTCGATGACCAAGCCAGTCACGGCCGTCGCGATGATGATCCTGCACGACAAGGCCCTGTGGAAACCGGACGATCCGGTCGGCAAGTTCATTCCTGCCTTCAACCACTGCACGGTGTTCGAAGGGCTCGACGATGCCGAGCGTCCGATGACGGCCAAGGCCGACCATCCGCCGACCCTGCGCGAGCTGCTGACGCATACCGCCGGCATCACCTATGGCCGCAGCGATGCACTCCATGACCGGCCGTACAAGGACGCCAATATCTGGGGGGCGCCAACGCTGATGGAATTCGCCGAGCGGATCGGACGCATCCCGCTCGCCTATCAGCCGGGCACGCAATGGCTCTACAGCCTGGCAATGGACGTACAGGGCGCGATCATCGAGGCGATCACAGGGCAGAACCTCGCGGATTTCATGCAGGAACACATCTTCGGCCCGCTGAAGATGGTTGACACCGGCTTCTGGGCGCCGCCGGAGAAGGCCGGCCGGCTCGCCTCGGCGATGTATCTGACCAGCCGCAAGGGCGGCTTGAACGAGATGGACAAGTCGCCGATGGGCAACGACTACCTCTCGCCACCGCGGCTGGCAGGCGGCGGCGGCGGGCTGGTATCGACGCTCGACGACTATGCGCGCTTCGCACAGATGCTGCTGAACCGCGGCGAGTTCGATGGGGTCCGCATCCTGTCGGAGGATGCCGTGGCGCTGATGAGCCAGAATCATTTGCCGGCCTGGATGCTGGAGGCCGGATTCGGCATCGGCGCGATGCAGATCAGGCCCGGCTTCGGCTATGGCTTCAACGGTGCCGTCTTCACCGACCCCGATGCGGCCGGTATTCCCGTCGGCAAGGGAACCTATGAGTGGGACGGTGCGGCGGGTACCTGGTTCTGGGTCGATTGGGCGAACGACCTGATCTTCGTCGGCATGATCCAGCGCTTTGCCGTGACCGAAGGCATCGCGAATACCCAGCAACTCACACAGAAGCTGCTGGCCAAGGCGATCATCTGACGAGGCGATAGCGGATCTGCCGGATGTCGCAACCGCGCGAGCGGGAGTGGACGACAGCCTCCGAGATTTGCCGGAAGCCGAGTTTCGTCAACACGCGGCCGGACGCCGGATTGTCGGCGGCGTGACCCGAATTGAGCGCGATCAGCACGACTGTCTCGAAAGCGAACCGCACGACAGCGCTGGCGGCTTCGAAGGCATATCCCCTGCCCCATACAGGCTGCTCCAGCCAATAGCCGAGATCGCATTCGCCATTTGCGGCCTCATCGATGTCGACGAGTCCGACCATCTGCGCGCCGTCCAGGATCGCAAAGCGCCATGCCGCACCCTCGCGCCACTCCCGCTCGTGGTCCGCGAACCAGTCCGAAAGGTCGTCACGATCCGGCGGAAAACGCGCCATCCGCAGATTGCGGGTCACGGCCCAGTCCGAGTGAATTTCGAATGCGCGCGCAGCGTCAGACCTAGTGGAAGGCCGGAGTGTCAGACGCTCGGTCCGAAGCGGCGTACGCGGAATCGGCAGCGAACACCTCCTGCCGCGCTTAGGATGCCTTCGCCAATATCACCTGGCTGACCGGACGGCGGACATCTTCAGCGTAGTCGTTCATCAGCGTCTCGGTGATCTTGCCGGGCTTGAAGCGCCAGGAGCCGATCTCGCTGACCGGCGTAACTTCGGCCGCGCTGCCGACAATGAAACACTCGTTGAAGCCGTCGAGCTCGTTGCGCTCGATATGCTTCTCGGTCACCGGAATCTGCCGTGCCTTGGCGAGTTCGATCACCGATTTGCGGGTGATGCCATTCAGGAAGCAATCGGGGATCGGGGTCACCAGCGCGTCGTCCTTCACGAAGAAGATGTTCGCGCCGGTCGCCTCCGCGACATAGCCGCGGTAGTCGAACATCATCGCATCGGCATAACCCTTCGCCTCCGCGGCATGCTTGGACATGGTGCAGATCATGTAGAGACCCGAAGCCTTGGCGGCGGTCGGCGCGGTGTCGGGCGCCGGACGCTTCCAGTCGGAAACGTCGAGGCGGATGCCCTTCATCTTTTCCTTCGGGTCGAAATAGGAGCCCCATTCCCACGCCGCGATGGCGACATGAATCTTGGTCTGCTGCGCACTCACCGCCATCATCTCACTGCCGCGCCAGACGACGGGACGGACATAGGCGTCCTTGAAGCCCTGGACCTCGCAGGCGGACATGCAGGCGGCACTGATCTCATCCTCGGTATACGGGATCGTCATGCCGAGAATGCGGGCGGACTCGAACAGGCGGGTGGTGTGCTCGGCGAGCTTGTAGATGCGGCCGTTGTACATGCGCTCGCCTTCGAACACGCAGGAGGCGTAGTGCAGGCCATGGGTCAGGACGTGGACCTTGCCATCGGTCCAGGGGATGAGATGGCCGTCGAACCAAAGCTGGCCCTCGCGTTTGTCGAAAGGAATGACCTCGGCCATGGTATTTGTCCTTTTTAGTCCCGTCGGCGTCCGCGGATGAGCCGGCCTTGCCCTTCGAGGGCGTTAGGCCTAGTTATCGCAAGGGGTTAGCGCCTTTTCGCGGGTATTATAGCGTCCGCGTCCGGCTTGCAAACAAGGCATACTCGGGTATAGCAGCCATGAC
Source organism: Pseudomonadota bacterium (assembly GCA_018241025.1). Lineage (GTDB taxonomy): Bacteria > Pseudomonadota > Alphaproteobacteria > Micropepsales > Micropepsaceae > Rhizomicrobium. Next base: position 88,272 of record JAFEEQ010000030.1, on the reverse strand, counting down.
CGCAGCCCAGTCCGCGACGGAAGATCCGCACCTGCTGGTCGTCGATGACGATGAGCGCCTGCGCGGCCTCCTGACCCGCTACCTTACGAGCAATGGCTACCGCGTCACCGCCGCTGCGGACGCCGCCGATGCCCGGTCGCTGATGAAGAGCCTGGCATTCGACCTTCTCGTTCTGGACGTGATGATGCCCGGCGAAAGCGGCTTCGACCTGACCAAGTCGGTGCGGCAATCCTCCAAAGTCCCCATCCTGATCCTGACGGCACGTGGCGAGGCCGAAGACCGGATCGAGGGGCTCGAACTCGGCGCCGACGACTATCTCGCCAAGCCGTTCGAACCGCGCGAACTTGTCCTGCGGGTCAGCGCCCTGCTCCGCCGGGCCGCACCGCCGGCCCATGCCGCGCATGCCGAAGTCCGGATGGGCGATGCCGTTTACGATCCGGAACGGGGCCAGCTTCGCCGCAAAGGCAAGCCCGTGCATCTGACGAGTTCCGAAGCGTCCCTGCTCAAGCTCTTCGCGGCCAATGCCGGACGCTCCTTTTCGCGCGGCGATCTCTGCACCCGGCTCGGGGTCGCGCTCGAGCGTTCGATCGACGTGCAGGTCACCCGCCTGCGCCGCAAGATCGAAGAAGACCCGAAATTGCCGCTCTACCTGCAGACGGTACGTGGCGTCGGCTATGTTCTCGTGCCGGACAGTGTGAGTTGATGCCCCAGGTCGGTCCCTTCCGCTATGTGAAGCGTTATATGCCCCGAGGGCTGTTCTGGCGCTCCCTGCTGATCATCGTGACGCCGATGATCCTGCTGCAGGCCGTGGTGTCCTACGTTTTCTTCGAACGAGACCTGGAGACAACAACACGCTGGATGGCACGCGATATCGCCGCCGATGCAGCCTTTCTCGCCGCAATCGAGGATTCGCATACCGACGCCGAACGGGTGAAGCTGCGCGCGCTGGCGGCACAGCGCCTTGGTTACCCCGTCGTCTTCGAACCGGGCGCCAGTCTCTCGCCGCCGACCCATGTGCACTTCAGCACCATCGACCGCGCACTCGACGAAGTGATCGCCCAGCAAGTCGAAGGCAGCCGGAATTTCGTGGCCGATGCCGGCGACAGCACGATCACGATCCGCATCGGGGTACATGACGGCGTCTTGCGCCTCGAAGTGCCGCGCAGCCGGGTGACCGTGACCAGTCCGGATATCTTCATCGTCTGGATGGTCGGATCGGCCCTCATCCTCCTGGCGATCGCAATCCTGTTCCTGCGCAACCAGGTACGTCCCATCGAACAGCTCGCCCTGGCGTCGGAAGCCTTTGGCAAGGGGCGATCCGTTCCGGACTTCAAACCCTATGGCGCCAGCGAAGTGCGGCGTGCCGCGCAGGCCTTTCTCACCATGCGCCAGCGCATCGAGCGGCATGTCAGCCAGCGCACCGAGATGCTGGCCGGCATCAGCCACGACATGAAGACGCCCCTGTCGCGCATGAAACTGCAGATCGCGATGATGCCGGAGAGCCCAGACATCCAGGAGATGCGCGGCGACATCGCCGAGATGGAGCACATGCTGGACGAATATCTCGACTTCGCGCGCGGCGAAGGCGGCGAACAGTCGACGCTTGAAGATCTGAGCGACTTGGCGCGCGACGCGGCGGCAACCGCAGCCGGAGCGCGCGGCATGGAATCGGCGGACATCACGATCGACACCGCCGGCCTGATCGAAATCTACATGAAGCGAAAGGCGCTTCGACGCTGCGTGACGAACCTGATCGACAACGCGCTCAAGTTCGGCCGCAACACCGTTCGCGTGACCGTGTCGCGCGACGAGCGCTTCGCGCGCGTCGTGATCGAGGACGACGGACCTGGAATTCCTGCCGAGCGGCGTGAAGAAGCCTTCCGGCCATTTCACCGTCTCGACCAGGGTCGCAATCTGCAGGCAGCCGGGTCTGGCCTCGGCCTCGCCATCGCGCGCGATATCGCCCGCAGCCACGGCGGCGACGTAATGCTCGACGCGAGCAGCCTCGGCGGATTGAAGGCGACGGTGCGGCTGCCGGTTTAGGCGCTCACTCCAGCAACGGAATATGCCCGACATAAGGACCGCGCTGCTTCATCCATGCGGTCGGTGGCAATCCGGTGAAGGCCTTGAAGTCGCGAATGAAGTGCGGCTGATCGTAATAGCCGTGGCGCTCGACCACGTCCCACCAATCGACGTTCGGGACGCTTGCGATCTGCGCCATCACGCGCTGGAAGCGCGCAATGCGCAGAAACACCTTCGGCGTCATGCCGACCTGATCGTTGAACAGCCGGATGAATTTCTTGGCACTCACACCGGCTTCCTTCGCGACAGCGGCGACGCTGATCCGATGTGGCGCGTGCTCGAATGCCGAGAGGCCCAGTTCCACAGCGGGATGGCGCTCGAAATCCCGAGGCGCCAGGCGCACGAGTGCCGCAAGCAGAATGTCGAACTTGTCGTCCGGCGTCGGCGCCTGGATGAGCCGCGCCTGAAGCCGCTCCGCCGTATCGCCCCAGATATCCGCCATGGAGACATGCGTGTCCGAGAATGTGCTCGCGCCGGGCTTCAAGAACGGCCACGCGCCACCCGGACGGAAGTGCACGCCCATGATGTGCGGCTGGAAGGCATCGATCGCGAACGGCGCGGAGTTTGGGCCACTCAGTGCGATGCCACGCAGTTTGTTGCGCTCCGCGTAGCGGCTGCCCGAATACCAGGCGAGTTCATCGGCGCAAAGGCTGATCAGCAGGCCATGGCTTCGACTTGCCGTGATGATGTCGCGGGCGTGCGCAGCGGGTTCGCCTTCCCAGTACCAGAGAAAGTCGATGAAGCGGTCGAGCGGCGGCGGAACACGGCGTTGCAGCGAGAGCATGGCGTAAGCCTGCGCGCCCCAAAGGCAAGGCTCAAGAGCCGAGTTGAGTGCCCCGCTTGCGCGCAGCAGCCACAGCTCTGCGCATCAGGGCGCCGAGCCCGTTCTTTGCCATCAGAACCTTCAGTGCCGCTTCCGTGGTGCCACCCGGACTGGTGACGGCATGACGCAACGCTTCGGGAGCCGAGGGATCCACAGCCAGCAAAGCACCGGAACCCTGGACCATTACGCGAGCAAGGCGCGCCGCGGTTTCCGGTGCAAGGCCTTCGGCTTCTCCGGCCTTGGCGAGAGCCTCGACCAGCAGAAAGACATAGGCGGGACCCGAGCCGGAAACCGCTGTGACCGAGTCCATGTCGCGTTCTCGCGGCACCCAGATCGAATCGCCCAGCGCGCCAACGAGCGTTTGCGCCAGCTTGCGGTCGGCGGAAGACGAGGCCGGAGGTGCGAAGAGCGCGGTAATGCCCTGGCCGATGGCGCCCGGCGTGTTCGGCATGGCGCGGATGATGCGCGCGCGCTTGCCCCAGGCCTTCTGCATGCTTGCGATGCTCGTGCCGGCGGCGATGGACAGCATCAGCGCGCCCGACTGCGCAATCGGCGCAAAGGCGGCAATCTCCGCCTTCAACACCTGCGGTTTGATGGCGACGACACATGCTCGCGCTTTCAGCGCGTCGAGATTGGCGAGCTTCGGAAACAGCGCGACGTGATGGTCTCGCGCCATCGCCTTGAGCCGTGCCGGAGGATCGGGTTCAACGACAAGTATCGGGGCAAGGCCGCTCCTGAACCATCCTGCGAGGAGCGCACCGCCCATGCGGCCGGCGCCAACCAGTATGACGGGATTTGCGCTCATGAAGGCTCACACCGGGTGCATCGGGACTTGTCCGATAGCAGTCTGGAAGACAATCCGCACGATGTCACTGAAAGCCGTTCAGGCCTGGCCCGCGCATTCGAGGATCGCGGCAGCAACGGCTTCCTCGGCCGTCTTGCCGCCCCAAAGCACGAACTGGAATGCCGGGTAATAGTGCTCGCACGCTTCCAGCGCGAGATGCAGCAGGGCTTCACATTGCTGGGCGCTGGCGCGCGCGTCCGGAAAGATCATCGCATGGCGGAACACCACCGTCCCGTCATCCGGCCAGAGGTCGAAATGGCCGATCCACAGCCGCGCGTTCACATACATCAGGAGATCGGCGACGTTGTTGCGCCGGACCCCTTCGGTGATGCGCATGTCGAAGGCACTGGAGAGGTGCAGCGACTGAAGGTCTTCGCGCCAGGAAAACGAGAAATGATGATCGCTCCAGCGACCGGCAACGGAGAGGTTGAGCTCGTCACGGCCCGCCCGCTCGAACGACCAACCGTTCTCCTCAACCGCCCGCTCGAGCAAGTCGATCGGGTGGAGGGCGGGACTCGGCTCGTCGTGCAGGGTGACGCTCATCAAGTGCTCCGGAGTCAGACCGCGACGCAACGCGAAGCAGTTGAGGGTCAAACTGGCACAAGATTTTGTGGCGGCACAAGAGTCCGACTCCGTCCGACTCTGGACAGAATCCGGCATCCACAAGCTAGAGACTGCGGCGTTCTGACTCGGGCGGGCTGGCGCGAGTCGTACACAGGACTCGTCCACAGATGACCGCACTCAGGCCGCTGGCGCGAGCCTGGCTTCGAGGTCTGCGATGCGTTTTTCGAGGGCTTCGTTCTCGCTCCGCGCTTTGGCGGCCATGGCCTTCACGGCCTCGAATTCTTCGCGCGGCACGAAGTCCATATCGGCGACGAGCTTCTCGAGCCGGTGCTTCACGAAAGTGTCGATCTCGTCGCGCACGCTTTTGGCGGCGCCTGCGGCGTCGGTGAAAATCCGCGCCATGCCGTCGAGAAACGGGTTGTCGGTCTGCGCCATGGGAACCTCCTGCCTCCGATTTATATGGCGGCGGCGGCGGCCGGGGGCAAGCCCGCGCCCGATCGTAACTTGACAGGCCGGGAGCGAAACGGAACTTCTTCTGCATGCTCCTCGCCGCCATCCCCTTCCCCGACATGGGGCGCTACGCCATCCCGATCTGGACGGCCCATGGCATCGGTATCCGCTGGTATGCCCTGTCCTACATCGCCGGACTGCTGTTCGCCTGGTGGGCGATGGCGCGGATGACCCGCCAGAAGTCGCTCTGGGCCAATCCCACCTTCGCCGGGAAGGCGCCTATCACGGCGGATCAGATCGGCGATCTGGTGGTCTGGGCAACACTGGGCGTTGTGGTTGGCGGCCGCCTCGGCTGGATCCTTTTCTATGGCATCGCGCTTTGCGCGGTCTCGCCGGGTACGGCGATGTGCAATCTGGCGGACGGGCATCTGCCGGGCGCCTTCCTGACCAATCCCTTGCACCTGATCAGCGTCTGGGAAGGCGGTATGTCCTTCCATGGCGGCCTTGCCGGTGTCGCGATCGCGGTCTGGCTGTTCTGCCGCCAGCAGAAGATCCAGCTCCTTGCAGTGGCCGACATGATCGCGGTCGTCGCGCCCATCGGCCTCTTCTTCGGCCGGATCGCGAACTTCGTGAACGGCGAGCTGTGGGGCAAGAAGACCGATGTCCCCTGGGCCATGGTCTTCTGCAACGACCACATCATGCGCGAGATGGGCGTCTGTCCGGCCGGCATGTCGCCACGCCATCCGAGCCAGCTCTACGAAGCTGCGCTCGAAGGCCTTCTGCTGTTCGCGATCCTGCAGTTCTGCCTGCGGCGATTGAAGCTGCATGAGCGCCCGGGTCTGCTGACCGGATTGTTCTTCCTCGGCTATGGCGTGTTTCGTTTCTTCGTCGAATTCTTCCGCGAGCCGGACGGACCGTTCCTCGGATGGTTCTCGATGGGCATGGCGCTCTCCATTCCGCTCTGGGCCGCCGCCGGCGCCTTCATGTGGATCGCCTTGCGCCCGCACGTGAACGGACGGGGATGAGCGGTCTCGCCGCGCGCATTGCGGCGCTGATTGCGGCGCAAGGACCGATCACGGTCGCGCAGTACATGACATTCGCATTGCACGACCCGCGCGACGGCTATTACGCGACGCGCGATCCGTTGGTTGCGGATTTCATCACCGCGCCCGAGATCAGCCAGATGTTTGGAGAATTGATCGGGCTCTGGCTTGCGCAATGCTGGCTCGATCAAGGTCAGCCGAAGCGACCGTTGCTCGTCGAACTCGGGCCGGGGCGCGGCACGCTCATGTGCGACGCGCTGCGGGCGCTGAACCTGGTTCCTGCCCTGCGCGAGCAGATCGAGGTCGTTCTGGTCGAAGCGAGTCCGGTGTTGCGCGAAATGCAGCGAACGGCGCTGGCTGACACGAACGTGCCGATGCGATGGGCCCATTCTCTGGGAGAAATACCGGCCGACCGGCCCCTGCTGTTGGTCGCCAATGAGTTCTTCGATGCGCTGCCGATACGGCAATTCGTGAAGACGGAGCGCGGCTGGTGCGAACGAATGATCACGGCGGACTCCGATGGGAGACTTGCCTTCGCGGTCGCGCCCGAACCCTATCCGGCCGCACAGATTCCGGCATCCCGCGACAGCGCCCCCGATGGCGGATTCTATGAGATATCGACCGCCGGCGATGCTCTGGCCGAGGACATTGGACGCTGGATCGCGGCCCATGGCGGCGCGGCGCTGATCGTCGACTACGGCTATGCCGGACCGGGATTCGGCGAGACCCTACAGGCGATGCGTGCGCACCGTTTTGCTGAGGTCCTGGGCGATCCGGGTGCCAACGACCTTACCGCCCATGTCGATTTCGAAGCCTTGGCCGCCGCGGCGCGGCGCGGTGGGGCACAAGCGCCGGGACCGGTGGGGCAGGATGAATTCCTCGTCGCGCTCGGCATCCTCCACCGCATGCAGACATTGCTCAGCCGCGACAGCGGACCTGCCCGGTCCCGGAATTATCTGGAAACGGCTGCGCTTCTGCGCAGCCAGGTCGACCGGCTCATTCTGCCGGAGCAGATGGGGACTTTGTTCAAAGCGCTGGCAATCGTGCCGAGCGGCGCCAAGACGCCATCCGGATTTTGATGCCGTCCGCCAACCCATGACGGCAATGACAGAGTAGCCGGAAAGCGTATAAGCGGATGGGCATGCTCATCCTTCGCGCCACACTCCTGTCGGGCCTTCCCGGAATCAGCCATGGCTTTTTCGGCCGCCGCGGCGGCGTGTCGGGCGGGATATATGCGTCGCTGAACTGTGGGCCTGGATCGGGGGACGATCCGGCACACGTGTCCGAGAATCGCCGCCTGGTGCGCGAAGCACTCGGTGCCGGCACCCTCAACTCGCTCTACCAGATCCACAGTCCGAAGGTCGTGACAGTAACCGGTGACTGGGATGCCGGACCCCAGGCCGATGCGATGGTGACGGCGACACCGGGCATCGCACTTGGCATCCTCACCGCTGACTGTGCCCCCGTCCTGTTCGCGGACGCCTCGGCCGGCGTTGTCGGTGCCGCGCATGCCGGCTGGAAAGGGGCGTTCGGCGGCGTTCTGGATGCAACACTGGCAGCAATGGAGACGCTTGGTGCCGCGCGAGAACGCATCGTCGCGGCGATCGGACCATGCATCTCGCAGGCGAACTATGAGGTCGGGCCCGAATTCATCGACCGGTTCCGCTCCGCTGACAGCGCCAACGAGCGATTCTTCGCACCGAGCAGCCGGCCCGACCATCACCAATTCGACCTCGAGAGCTACTGCGCCGCGCGCCTGAAGGCGGAGGGTGTGGATAAGGTCGAGCGCCTGTCGGCCTGCACCTATGAGCGGTCTGCCGATTTTTTCAGCTTCCGGCGCACCACCCACCGTGGCGAAAAGGATTACGGCCGAGAAATTTCGGCGATTGCGCTTTCCTGACGCTTCCGACTCGCGGGCACGCTTGCTACAAGCCCGTCACCAAAACATCACAAGTGGGGGCGTGTTCCATGGCCGAGGAGAACGGATCGCGTGGAATGAAGCTGCTTGCGGGAAATTCCAACCGCGAGCTCGCCGACGCCATTGCGCAATATCTGAAGCTCCCCTTCACCAAGGCCATCGTCCGGCGTTTCGCCGACATGGAGGTGTTTGTCGAGATTCAGGAGAATGTCCGCGGCGAGGACATGTTCGTCATCCAGTCGACGAGCTATCCGGCCAACGACAATCTGATGGAGCTCCTGATCGTGATCGATGCCCTGCGCCGCTCCTCGGCGCGCCGCATCACAGCGGTCCTGCCCTATTTCGGCTATGCCCGCCAGGACCGGAAAGTCGGTCCGCGCACGCCGATCTCGGCGAAGCTGGTGGCCAATCTGATTACCGAGGCCGGCGCCAACCGGGTGCTGACGGTCGATCTTCATGCCGGTCAGATCCAGGGCTTCTTCGATATTCCCACCGACAACCTGTTCGCCATGCCGGTGATGGTGAAGGACATCGAGGATTATCTCGGCCGCGGCGATCACATGACCGTGGTTTCGCCGGACGTCGGCGGCGTGGTGCGTGCCCGCGCCCTGGCCAAGCGTCTGGGTGCCGACCTCGCCATCGTCGACAAGCGCCGCGAGCGCGCCGGCGTGAGCGAAGTGATGAACATCATCGGCGACGTGAAGGGCCGCAGCTGCATCCTGATTGACGACATCGTCGATTCGGGCGGCACGATCTGCAACGCGGCCGATGCCCTGCTGGCCAAGGGCGCCAAGGACGTCTGCGCGTATGCAACTCACGGCGTTTTTTCAGGCGGTGCGGTCGCCCGCATCGCGGGTTCGAGCCTCAAATCGATGGTGGTCACCGACTCGATTGCGGCGACCGAAGAACAGCGCAAGTGCCACAACATCCGCCGCATCTCGATCGCGCCGCTGATCGGCGAAGCGATCAAGCGCATCAACCACGAAGAAAGCGTCTCGAGCCTGTTCGACTGATGGCGACGCCTGCCGACGTGAAGAAGATCGCGATGGCGCTGGAGGGCGTCAGCGAGATCGATCATTTCGGACGCCCGGGCTATCGCACCAAGAAGCGCATCTTCGCGGTTATGCGTCCCGATGGGCTCTATCTCAATCTCGACGAGGAGCGCAAAGACTTCCTGTTCGAGGCCGATCCCCGGACCTTCGTGAAATACATGTGGGGCAAGACCGCCAATGTCATCGTCCAGATCGGCAGGATCGGCAAACCCGAGCTTGCGCGGCTGATCGGAGAAGCCTGGGAGCGCAACAAGGGCGTGACGGTACGAACCGGCCGGTCCGCCCCGTCGACAAGACGCCGGAAGCCGATCCCGACTCGCAACCGTGAGAAATAGTCCTAGCAGTTTGCGATGAAGGCTAGCATGTCGTGGTAGAGCGACGTGCGCTTGCGCAGGCCATGGGCAAGCGACATGACGATGCCGAGATGGCCGACCCCGTCGAACAGCTTCACCTGCACCTTATTGCCCGCCTGTAGAAGACGTGTGGCGAAGCGGCGCGTATTGCCTGCGCCGACAATGCGATCGGCGGTGCCGTGGGCAAGGAGCATTGGCGGGGCGGGGCTGGCGGCATACTTGATTGGCTGGGTCGCCATGTTGCGGCCGCCGCCGAAGATATCGACCAGTGCGGGATCCTGTACCGGCAGAAAGTCATAAGGACCGGCTATCCCGATGACGCCGCGCAGATCGGATGGCTTTGCGCCAACGGCCTCAAGATATGTCGCGTTCACGCCGAGCATCGTCGCGATATAGGCGCCGGCGGAATGCCCGCTGACGAAGAGACGGCCGGCATCGCCGCCATGCTCGGCCGCGCGATCGCGCATGAAGCGCACTGCCATCGCACCGTCTTCGATAAAGGCGGGATACTTCACCTCGGGATAGAGCCGGTAATCGACCACCGCGACGAGAACGCCCTGGCGCGCGAAGGCCTCGCCCAGGAAGCGGTAGATTGCTTTGCTGCCGCTTTGCCAGCTGCCGCCATAGAAGTAGACGAGGACGGTGCCCGACGGTGCGTCCGGGACGTAAAGGTCGAGGCGGTGGCGCACGTGGGGGCCGTAGGCGAGGTCCCTGCGGATGGCGTATCCCGCGCGCGGTATGAGCCGGTCGAAAAGTGGGACCGCCACGGCCATACCGGCGCTGCCGGCCAGGCTGGACAATCGGGACAGGCTGCGACCCAGGGCACGGGACATGACAGGATGCATCTCAGGGACAGGCAGACCGGCGTCGCGCCAGTCGCAAACGGCCAGGTGGGGTCCACAATAAAACTAAAAAAATCAGCACCTTAGGGACCCCTTCGGCCTTGTGGTCGAGCCCGGTTGCGCGGGCGCGGCGCATCCGCTAAAAGCCGCGCCTTCGCGCCATCAAGGGGCGGAAAGTCCAAGGAATTCAAGACATGGCTGAGATTCAGGAAATGCGCGCCGAGTCGCGCACCGGCACGGGCAAGGGCCCGGCCTATCGCGCGCGCCAGAAGGGTCTCATCCCGGCTGTCGTTTATGGTGGCGATGTCGATCCCGAGAACGTCGCGATCGATGCCCACTCGGTGACCCTCAAGGTCGACGCCGGCCATTTCACGACGACGCTCCTGATGCTCGACGTCGAAGGCAAGAAGACCCGCGTCCTGCCGCGTGCCGTGCAGCTCGATCCGGTCACCGATCGTCCTGTCCATGTCGATTTCATGCGCCTTGGCGAAGGTGCCAAGGTCCGTCTCGCCATTCCGGTGCATTTCAAGAACCAGGGCGAGTCGCCCGGCCTGAAGAAGGGCGGCGTGCTCAACATCGTGCGCCACGACATCGAACTGCTGTGCCCGGCCGAATCGATCCCGAACACGATCGAGATCGATCTTGCCGGTCTCGACATCCATGACTCGGTGCACATCTCGTCGGTGGCCCTGCCCGAAGGCGTGAGGCCGATCGTCCGCGAGCGCGACTTCACGATCTGTTCGATCGTGGCGCCGACCAGCGTGATCGACGAGCAGCGCGCCGCTGCTGCCGCCGCCGCATCTGCCGCCGCCGCTCCGGCTGCCGAAGAGGCTGCTGCGCCTGCCGCGGATGCCGCCAAGGCCGCCGAGAAGAAGTAACCCGCGCGCACCGCGCGCGAGGACGGGGCCATGTCCGATACGCCTCTTCTCATCGCCGGGCTCGGCAATCCCGGCGCGGAGCACGCGCGCGACCGCCACAATGCGGGCTTCATCGTCGCCGATGCGCTGCATGACGAGTACCGTTTCGGCCCCTGGCGCGCGAAGTTCGAGGGCTTGCTCGCCGAAGGGACGATTGGCGGGCGCCGCGTCTATCTCCTGAAGCCGCAGACCTACATGAATCTGAGCGGCCGTTCGGTCGGCGCAGCGATGCGATTCTACAAACTGGCGCATGATGCGGTCGTGGTCATCCATGACGAGATCGATCTCGCCGCCGGAAAACTGAAGACCAAGGCCGGCGGTGGCGATGCGGGCAATAATGGCCTGCGCTCGATCACTGCGGCCATCGGGCCCGATTATCGCCGGGTGCGCATCGGCGTCGGCAAGACGGGGGGCAAGTCCGGCGTGGTCGGCCACGTCCTCGGCTCGTTCTCGAAGAGCGATGCCGAATGGTTCGGACCGATGGTGGAAGCCATCGCCGCCGCCGCACCGATGCTTGCCAAGGACGACGACATCGCCTTCCTGAACAAGGTTCAGCTCAAGATCAATCCGCAGCCGAAGAAGGCGAAGCCGGAAGAAAAGGACGAAGACTGATGGGCTTCAAATGCGGGATTGTCGGGCTTCCCAATGTCGGCAAGTCGACGCTATTCAACGCCTTGACCCAGACCGCGGCGGCGCAAGCGGCGAACTATCCGTTCTGCACCATCGAACCGAATGTCGGTGACGTTGCGGTGCCGGATCCACGCCTCGACAAGCTTGCCGAGATCGGCAAGTCGGCCGAGATCATCCCGACCCGTATCACCTTCGTCGACATCGCCGGCCTGGTGCGCGGCGCGTCGAAGGGCGAAGGCCTCGGCAACCAGTTCCTCGCCAATATCCGCGAAGTTGACGCGGTGGCGCACGTGCTGCGCTGCTTCGAGGACGACGACATCACCCATGTGGAGAACCGAATCGATCCGGTCGGCGATGCCGAGACCGTGGAGACCGAACTGATGCTGGCCGATCTCGAAAGCCTCGAGAAGCGCATCAAGCCGCTCGAAAAGAAGGCCAACTCCGGCGAGAAGGAAGCCAAGGAGCAGGTCGCGCTGATGACCAAGGCCATCACGCTGCTGCGCGAAGGCAAGCCGGCGCGGATGGCCGATCTGACGCCGGAAGAGCGCGGTCCCTATGCGCAGCTCGCACTGCTGACGGGCAAACCGGTTCTCTATGTCTGCAATGTCGACGAAGGTTCGGCGGCGACCGGCAACAAGTTTTCGGCCGCGGTCGAAGCCATGGCGAAGGCGCAAGGCGCCGGCACGGTGACGATCTCCTGCCGCATCGAGGAAGAGGTCGCGCAGCTGCCGTCGGGCGAGCGGGAAGAGTTTCTCTCGAGCCTCGATCTGGAAGAGCCAGGCCTCAACCGGTTGATCCGTGCCGGCTATGCGTTGCTGGGTCTGCTCACCTTCTTCACGGTGGGGCCGAAGGAGGCCCGGGCCTGGACTGTGACAAAGGGCTCGAAGGCGCCGCAGGCGGCGGGCGTGATCCACACCGATTTCGAACACGGATTCATCCGCGCAGAGACCATCGCTTTCGCCGATTTCGTCGCAAACAACGGCGAAGCCGGCGCGCGCGATGCGGGCAAATTCCGCCTCGAAGGCAAGGAATATGTCGTCCAGGACGGCGACGTGATGCATTTCCGCTTCAACGCCTGACGCCCCTCGCCAAGTGCAGCTTGGGGTGACACTCTCCGGGCCGGAAAAACGGGAGAGATGCATGGCCCTCAAAGGCAAGATGGAAAAGATGAAGATGAGCGATGGCGCCGAGATCGGCGTCTATCGCGTGCAGCCGACGGGCGCGCGGCGCGGCGGCCTCGTGCTCATCCAAGAGATCTTCGGGGTCACCGAGCACATCATGGAACTGTGCGACGGTTATGCGGCGGACGGCTACGAGGTGCTCGCGCCGGCGCTCTACGATCGCGAACATCCGAATTTCCAGGCAACTTATTCGCCCGAAGACATCCAGCTCGGCATCAAGCTGGCGCGCGCCGAACACCCCTTCGAACTGTCGATTGCGGATACGCAGACCTGCATCGACGACCTGAAGGCGCGCGGCAACGTATTCATCACCGGCTATTGCTATGGCGGCAGCGTGACCTGGGCCGCGGCGGGGCGCTGCACCGGATTGAGCGCGGCATCGTCCTACTATGGCGGAAATGTCGGGCAGATGATCGACCTCAATCCGAAGTGCCCGACGATCTGCCACTTCGGCGAGAAAGATCATGGCATCCCGATGGAGGTGGTGCGCAAGGTCGAAACCGCGCATCCGGACGTGAAAGTCTACGTCTATCCGGCGGGCCACGGATTCAACAGCGACCGGCGCACGGACTATGACGATGCCAGCGCCAAGCTCGCCAAGCAGCGCACGCTGGATCTGTTCCGCGCCAACGGGGGATAGCGGTTGGCTGAACCGTCCGATCCACATCTTCGACTCGCGATTTTCGGCTGGGCGACGTCGCTCGTGCTGATCGGCGTGGCGCTGGTCGTCACATCGGGCTTCTGGATCGAGACGGCCTCAGCCTATCTGTGCAGCAACGATCATGAATGGCGGCTGCCGAGCCCGGATGGGAGCAAGGTCGCCGTGCGCTTCCACCGCGACTGCGGCGCGTTCGGCGATCCAGCCACCAATGTATCGGTCCTGCAGCGAGGTGAGATTCAACCCAATCGGGCGGGCAACGCCTACTTCGCAGTCGACCAAGGCGGGCCGATCGAGCATTGGGGCGGACCTTCCCTGCGCATGCACTGGAGCGGCAACAAAATGCTCGTATTAACGCACGACATTTCCGATATCACATGGTCCACCGAGAGTCCGATTGAAGACGTGAACGTCGTCGTACGTGGCCAAACTCAAGGGGACCAAGCGCAGAAAATTCTGCGCTGAATCTGTGCTGACCGCTGCAGATTGAACGATTCGCAAACTTATTGGTTTCCATCTCGACACCCAACGAGAGAGAACCATGAAGATACTTCTTGCTTCCGCTCTGGCGCTGGGCCTCGTGGGCGCGACCGTTTCGACACCTGCTGCAGCGGATGTCGGCTTTAGCATCCATGTCAGCGACCACCATCACCATCATTACCGCCACCATCACTGGCGCGGCTATTGGCATCACGGCCGCTATTGGCATCACCGGCGGCACGCGCGCTGGTGCAGCAACTGGCATTGGCACCACCATCACCGCTATTGCCGCAGCTGGAGCTGGCGCTGGACCTACTATTGACGCGCCTCCGGTAAAGGCATGAAGGGCCGCTTTCTGCGGTCCTTCTTTTTTGCCCGGAGCGTTCCCTGCAAACGGCAAATTTATGATGCGGTGGAACCGGAACAGCAAAAGGCGGAACCCGTTCAGAGACTCGGGCACGGGGTTCTTGATCGAGGAGAAGCACATGCGCAAAGCCATCGTCACCCTCGCCGCCGCTCTTCTGGCCGGCGCCGCGATGTCCAGCGTTTCCGCGCAGGCGGAGACCTACAACAAAGTCGTTTACGGTCCCGATGGAACAGAGCACGTTATCGTGCAGATTCCGCGTGACCGCATGCGGTCCTATCCGGACGGTACCGTGAAACTGTCGCGCGACGTTTCCTATGCCGATCTCGACCTGACGACGCGCGATGGCGCGCGCGAACTGCGCGAACGCGTTCGCTTCACCGCGCGGGATGTCTGCGAGGACCTGTGGAGCCGCACGACCAAGCCCGGCGAGCGCGTCGAGAATTCGGACCTGCAACGCTGCGCGCATGATGCCTATCGCGATGCGATGCGCCAGGTGCATGACGTTGTCGCCGATGCGCGCGACGACGAGTATTACGACCGTTAAGACCGGCGACGGGCGGGCCGGCACGGCCCGCCCGTTTCGCACTTAGCGCAGCGCCGCTTCGATGTTGCCGCCGTCGACGGTGATCACCGCCGCCGTCGTTTTTTCGGCGTGGGCGAGGTAGACGAAGGCTTCGGCAACTTCGGATGCGTAAACTTCGCGGCCGAGAAGATTGCCGGACATGTAGCTCTCTTCGGAGACGCCGCGCGCCTTGGCGCGGTTGGCGACCATCTCGTCGGTGAGGAGGCCGCTGCGGATACGGTCGGCGTTCACGGCGTTGGCGCGGATGCCGTCCTTGCCGTGGTCGAGCGCATATTGGCGCACGAGGAAGAGCGTAGCGGCCTTCGGCAGGCCATAAGGGCCGAAATCCTTGCCGGGGTTCACCGCTTGCTTGCTCGTGTTGAAGAGCAGGCAGCCATAGGTGCCTTGCGCCTTCATGATATGGGTCGCGGCCTGCGCCACGGTCTGATGGGCGAAGAAGTTGAGCTCGAAGCTCTTGCGCAGCACGTCGGGGTCGACGCTGCCGATCTGGCCCTGCCACGCGGCGCCGGCGTTGGAGACGACGATGTCGACGCCGCCGAAGGCTTCGACCACCTTGTCGAAGGCGGCCTTCACCGAGGCGGGGTCGGTGACGTCGCACTGGATCGCGAGGGCGTGCTTGTGCACGGCCTTGGCGGCCTTGACCGCCATGTCGTGATCGCGGTCGAGGATCGCGATCTCCGCGCCCTCCGCTGCCATCGCTTTCGCCGTAGCCGCGCCGATGCCCGAGCCGCCGCCGGTGATCACACAGACCTGGCGCGCCAGCACCTTCTCGTTCGACTTGCCGAGCTTGGCCTGCTCGAGCGACCAGTATTCCACCTCGAACATGTCGTTTTCGGAGATGCAGCGGTATTCGCCGATCGCTTCGGCGTCGGTAATGACTTCGATGGTGTTCTCGGCGATGTCGGCGGCGATGGCCGCATCCTTCGCGGTGGCGCCGACGCCGAACATGCCGACGCCGGGGACGAGAATCACGCGCGGGAGCGGATCGAGTTCCTTCTTCTTCGGATTCGAAGTCTCGTTGTTGCGCTTGAAGTAGTCGTGGTAGTGGGCGACGAAGGCGTCGACCGCGGCGGTGACATCCTTCTTCCAGTCGTCGAGCTTGTGCGCGTCGGGCGCGGGGACGACCAGCGGCCAGTTTTTGGTGCGGATGGTGTGGTCGGGGGTGACGACGCCGATCTGGCTGTAGCGCTTAAGGTCCGCGCCGTTGACGTAGTTCAGGATCGCGGGGCTCGAACGGAAGCAGAGGATCTGGCGCTTGACCGTGCCGGCCATGGCGTTGCGCTCCAGCGCGACGGCGCCGCGCAGGATCGGCGCGATATCCGCAACGCGGGCGATGTGGGCGGGGAGCGCGGCCTGCTTGAGCGGCTTACGGTCCTTCTGGAGACGATCTTCCGCCAGGGTGACGAATTCGATCATCTTCTCGTAAGCGGTCTTCGCGTCCTCGGCGAAGGTGAAAATGCCGTGGCGCGGCAGGACCAGGCCTTCGACATCGGAATTGGCGTCGAACACGTCGGCGACGGCCTTGGCGAGGGTGAAGCCCGGGATGAAGTAGGGCACATAGGCGACGCGCTTGCCGTAGATCTCGCGCGCGAGCTTCTCGCCGTCGGGCTGATCGGTCAGCGCGAGCACGGCGGTCGAATGGGTGTGGTCGATGAATTTGTGCGGCAGGAAGGCGTGCAGCAGCGTCTCGACCGACGGGTTCGGGGCCGAGGCGTCGAGCAGATTGATGCGCTGGAAGTTGACCATGTCCTCGTCGCTGAGGACGTTGAGCCGGCGCAGACGGCGCAGCTCGTGCAGGCGCACGGCGGGGAGACCCTGCGGCTCGATATTGCCCATGTCCCAGCCCGAGCCCTTCACGCAGAGGACATCGACGTCTTCGCCGAGCTGGTCCTTCGCCGTGGTCTTCACCGAGGTGTTGCCGCCGCCGTGGAGGACGAGCTTCGGATCGGAGCCGAGCAGCCGCGTCGTGTAGGTGCGGATGGCGAGGTCTTCGTTCACGCCTTGGGCGGCGTAGCGCTTCACGAAATCGGCGGCTTCGGATTCAACCCAGCGGGACTTCATCGGTTTCAGGACCACCATATGTTGGGGCTGCGGACGCGGCCCGGACACAACGTACTGTTTTCGAGTTGCGCGAGAGGGAAATCCCCGCCGCCCAACAACAGGGCCATCAGGCGGCGGGGAAGAGGCTGCGTAGGCCCTGCTCCGTCGCGGCGCAAGTCCCCCGTTCGGTGATGAATCCCGTGACGAGGCGCGCCGGCGTGACGTCGAATCCGGGGTTTGCCGCCGGGCTTCCGGGGGCCGCGATTTCAACCGTCAGGACGCTTCCAGATGGGGTGCGGCCGGTCATTTTCAAGACCTCGTCCGCGGATCTTTCTTCGATGGGAATGTCGCGGCCGGAGCTGAGCGTCCAGTCGATGGTCGAGCTGGGAAGCGCGACATAGAACGGAACGCCGTTGTCCTTCGCGGCGAGCGCCTTGAGGTAGGTGCCGATCTTGTTGGCGACGTCGCCGTTGGCGGTGACGCGGTCGGTGCCGACGACGCACATGTCGACATCGCCGTTCATCATGTAGTGGCCGCCGGCATTGTCGGCGATGATGGTGTGCGCCACGCCGTGCGCGCCGAGCTCGAACGCCGTCAGCGAGGCGCCCTGATTGCGCGGGCGGGTCTCGTCGACGAAGACGTGGAGTGGGATGCCCTCGTCATGCGCCATGTAGATCGGCGCGAGCGCCGTGCCCCAGTCGACGGTGGCGAGCCAGCCGGCGTTGCAATGGGTGAGGATATTGAGCTTGCCGCCCTTCTTCCTGTGCAGGTCGCGGATGATCTCGAGGCCGTTGCGCCCGATGGCTTCGCACATCGCGGCATCTTCGTCGGCGATGGCCGCGGCTTCGGCCCAGGCAAGCGCGGCACGCTTGTCGCGCGGCTGGTTGAGCAGGAGACCGCGCATGCGCCACAGCGCCCATTTGAGGTTGATCGCGGTGGGCCGGGTTTCGGCCAGCATCTCGACCATGTGCTGGATCGCGTCGTCGGACGGGTCATTGCGGACGGCGAGGGCGAGGCCGTAAGCGCCGACGGCGCCGATCAGCGGCGCGCCGCGCGTCTGCATCGACTTGATCGCATGGGCGGCGTCTTCGGGGGTGCGGATCGTCAGCGTGACGACCTCGTGCGGGAGCCTGGTCTGGTCGAAGATGCCGAAAGCATCCTCACCGACGGCCCAAATGGAACGGGTGTGCTTGCCGTTGATCTTCATGGCGCCGGGTTTAGCGGGAAATCGTCTGCAACTCTAGCATCCCGTCATGGGCGGGCTTGACCCGCCCATCCATCAATCAAACAAGCGTGTTGTCGAGTTCCTTCCACGTTGGATTTGCCTTTTCGATCAAGGTAATCTTCCAGTCCCGCTTCCAGCGCTTGAGCGACGATTCCCGCGCGATAGCCGTGGTAACGAGGTCATGCACCTCGCAATAGACGAGCCGCGTCAAACCGTACTTCTTCGTGAATGTCGAGGCTGTACCGTTGCGGTGCTGTGTCAGACGTTCGGGCATGTCGGACGTCATTCCGATATACAAGGTGCCATATGGCTTGTTGGTGAGGATGTAGACGTAGTCGTTTCGCATGACAGAGAGTCTCTTGCCGCGCGGATGCGCGGCGATGGATGGGCGGGTCAAGCCCGCCCATGACGGTGGAAATTATGAGATCCGCGCGCTCTGGCGATCAAGCCACGTTTAAACTTGGAGTTGCGCTCCCAGCGCCGCTACGCCGGAACCGCTTCCTCCACTGCCACAAACCCCGGCCAGCCGGACATGTAGCCTACGAACGCGTCGCCCAAACCTTCGTCTTTCAGGTGCTGGCGCGTCACCGGGAGCGCGGGCGAGGTGTAGTGCGGATCGGCTTGCACCCGCTTGGGGAAATCGTGGCGCAGGATCGCGCCGCGGCCGATCAGGACGAAATCGCAGCCGGCGTCGAGCACCGCGGCGCATTGCTCGGCACTGGTGATCTTGCCTGCGGCTCCGAGGCGGACAAGGCCGCGCGGCAGGTCGGTGAAATAGCTCATCAGGGTGCGGCCCTTGAACTCCTCCTCGACCGGTTCCTTGGCGTAGTCCCAAAGCGACATGTCGAGATAGTCGATCTTGCCTTCGGCCAGCACCCGGCGCGCGACTTCGCGGATCTCGGCGAGCTTGAGGCCGAAGCGTTCGGGGGAGAGGCGCAGACCGAGCTGGAAATCGGGGCGGCATTGCGCGCGCACGCCGTCGATGATCTCGAAGACGATGCGGGCGCGGTTTTCGAGGCTGCCGCCGTAACGGTCGGTGCGCTTGTTGATCTCGGCGGAGAGGAACTGCGCGAGGATGTAGCCGTGGGCACCGTGGATCTCGACGCCGTCGAAGCCGGCCTTCTCGGCACGCTTCGCCGCGGCGATGAAATCGTCGCGCAGGGTTTCGACTTCGGCGAGCGAGAGGCCGCGGGCGCCGGTCTCCGGATCGTCGGACGGGCAGACGGGCGTGCCGACCAGATCCTTGGGCGAGCGATTGCCGGCGTGGTGGAGCTGCATCGCGGCGACAGAACCCTTGGCCTTGATGGTGTGTGCGAGGCGCGTGAGGCCCTCCAGATGCTGATCGCCGAAGACGCCGAGCTGGCCGGGGAAGCCCTGCCCGACCGCCTGGACATGCGCAGCACAGGTCATGACGAGGCCGAAGCCGCCATCGGCGCGCTTGGTCAGCCAATGGAATTCGTCGTCGGACAGGGTGCCGTCGGTATGGCTCTGCAGATTGGTGAGCGGCGCGAGCATGAAGCGGTTCTTCATCGCGGGCCCGTGGGCGAGGGGCATCGGTTCGAAGAGCTTGGCGTAAGACATTGGCGTTACTCCGGTTGCGAAAGCGGCTTGCTCAAGCGTGCGGGACGGTCGCGAGCATCGATGGATATTGCGAGAATTTCTCGAACCAGGCAGCGAGCTTCGGCCGACCCTCGCGCCAGGCCATCTCGGCATAGCGGAAATCGAGATAGCCGAGAGCGCAGCCGGTGGCGATTTCGCCGATGGTCGGCTTTTCCGCGAACTTCATGCGCTCCAGCGCGTCGAGCGCGGCGGTGATGGTCGCCGTATAGCGGCGGATATGGTCGGGATTGCGCTTGTCGTCGGCGGTGGTCTCGTAACGCAGCGCGACGGCGGCATCCATGATGCCGTCGGCCAGCGCCTGGAGCCCGAGGGCGCGCCACTGGCCCGTGCTTTGGTTGAAGAGCCCCTTGCCGGGGAAGAATTTTCCGTTGCCGAAATCGTTGAGGTATTCGCAGATCACCCGGCTGTCGAACAGCGCCGAGCCGTCGTCGAGGATGAGGATCGGGATTTTCTTGAGCGGGTTGATCTTGCGCAGCTCTTCGTCGTCGCGCGCATTGACGAGGACGAACTCGTATTTGATCTCGAGCTCATGGGCGATGATCTTGCACTTGCGGCCGAAGGGCGAGGCGGGGTGGGAGTAGAGTTTCATTGTTCAGCGCTTTCCACGTCCCCACACGACGCTCGTTTCACTCGCGTCGACCTCCCCACGATGGGGAGGTGAAAAAAGTTAGTGCCCTTCGTATGCGACCAGCGTCGTGACTTGTTTCCCGAGCGCCCGGATCTTGTCGGCGCCGCCGAGTTCCGGAAGGTCGATGGCGAAGGAGCAGCCGATCACGTTGGCGCCGGCGCGCTCGAGCAGCTTGATCGCGGCGACGCAGGTGCCGCCGGTGGCGATGAGATCGTCGACCACAATGACGTTGTCGCCCTTGTTCACCGCGTCGGTGTGGATCTCGACCCGGTCCTGGCCGTATTCGAGCGCATAGTCCTCGCCAATCACGGTGAAGGGCAGCTTGCCCTTCTTGCGCACGGGGACGAAGCCGGTGGAGAGCTGGTGCGCGACGGCGCCGCCCAGGATGAAGCCGCGGGCCTCGATCCCGGCCACGGCGTCGATGCGGGTGCCGGCATAGGGCTGGACCATCTCGTCCACGGCGCGGCGGAAGGCGCGCGGATTGCCCATCAGGGTCGTCACGTCGCGGAACATAATGCCCGGCTTGGGATAATCCGGGATGGTCCGGATGACGGATTTGAAGTCCATGGGAGAGGCCCGGTGGGGTTACGGGTCCTTCTATACGGATCGCGGGAATTCCCCAAGAGCGCCTAGCATTCGCCGTGATCGCAGGCGATTCTGCAGCAGTCGGCAGGGGAAACTTCGCGTGGCGGTTTCGGATAGCGGCCTTCGGCTTCCCGAACGGGTTGTGCCCGGACGGTTCGATTCCCTGCTGTTTCGGGCGAAGACGCATGTCTTCCAGATCGAGCGGATGCTGCGCGAGATCGGAAGCGCGCCGCGGCGGCTGTCGCGCGGCGAAACGGCGGCGTTTCCGGCGGTGCTGGCGGAGTCGCGCTCGCCGCTCTGGGGCGATACGCGCGCCGGCGAACGCGCGCTGCAATGGGGCAAGGTGCACAATCTGCGCGCGGCGGCGCGGCGGCTGGATCGCACGATGCTACCGGAGGGCGCGGTGTTCAGCTTCTGGCGGCAGATGGGACGCGCGAGCGCCCGGCGCGGGTTTGTTGCGGGGCGGATGCTGCAGGAGGGCTGTCTGGTGCCCGCGACGGGCGGCGGGCTGTGCCAGCTGTCCAACGCGCTCTATGACGCGGCGCTGCAGGCCGGGTTCGCGATCATGGAGCGACATGCGCATTCGCGGATCGTGCCGGGCTCGGCCGCGGCGTTCGGGCGCGATGCGACGGTGGCATGGAATTACGTCGATCTGCGCTTCGCGGCGCCTGCCCCGGCGATGCTGCGGGTAATCGTGGAGTGCAATGCGCTGGTGGTGCGGTTGATGGGGCGGGAAGCACAGGCCCTGCGCTCTCCCGCCGATGCACCTGTCGAGACCCGGCAAGAAGCGCATTCCTGCGGGACCTGCGAGAAAACGCAGTGCTTCCGGCATGAAGGTGCGAGGGCTGCGCCCGTTGGGCGGACGGCATTCGTTGTCGATGAGAACTGGCCGGAGTTTCGCGCCTATGTGCGCACAGCGCGGAAGCATGGCGATGTTCTGGCGCTGCCGCTGGATGGCGCACGCTGGCGGCTCGGACGCTATGCCTGGGCGAGGGATGGATTTGAGCGCGTTGCCGATGCAGCGCTGACGACGCTGTGGCATGCGGGACGCACGCGGCGTGCGGCTGAGGGTCCGGCGAAGCGGGCGGCGGGATTGCTGCGTGCCGAGGCGCTGGCGCGGCGGGCGGCACAGGCGCTGACGCCGGATGTGACCGAGGTGGTGATTGCGCAGTCGCTGCTGCCGTTCCTGTGGCGCGATGGGCATCTGGGCGGGCGGCGGTTCTCCGTACTGATGACACGGCTGCCGATGGGCATGATCGAGGCGCGTTTGAACGCGGCGGCGGCGCGTCATCCGGAGCGGCGCACGCTGGCGGATTTCCGCGCCGATGCGGTGCTTGTCGCGGCGGAGCGCGCGGCGCTGGCGGCAGCGGATGCGATCGTGACGCCGCATGCGGAGATTGCGGCGCTGTTCGGCGAACGGGCAGTGCGGCTCGATTGGGCGATGCCGAGGGCGGCGGCGCGGACGGATGCGGTTGTTCCGCGGCGCATCGCGTTTCCGGGGCCGACGATTGCGCGCAAGGGTGCTTACGAATTGCGCGAGGCGGCGCGGGCGCTCGATCTCGAGGTCGTGCTCTGTGGGAGCGATCTGGAAGGCGCGGATTTCTGGAGCGGTGTGCGGACGCGGCGCGCGGGCGAAGATTGGCTCGAAGGTGTCGCGGCGGTGGTGCAGCCGGCGCTGCTGGAAGAGAGCCCGCGCAAGCTCCTGCAGGCGCTGGCGCGCGGCGTGCCGGTGATCGCGACGGCCGCGTGCGGGTTGGCGGAGCAGGAGGGAGTGACGCTGGTGGTGGCCGAATGCGCGGCGGCGCTGAAATCGGCTCTAAATTCGGCTTGAGCCATGGCGCACCTACTAAAGCTGGTCGGGCCAAACTGCGGGTGGCGACGGCGTCGTGGCCGTTCCTGTCGCTAGCGTGCCATCGTGACCTGATAGCCACGCAGTCCCCATGATGACACCGCGAGCGAAGTGGCCCATGGCCATCGTGCGGTGAAGACCGCAATTGGGTTGGCAATTCCAGATGGTACCGTTTCCCATCGCAACAACCAGCGAAACCGTTGCGTCGCGCGGCAGCATCGACGCGGCGCCGGGCGCGACATTCGGAAACGGCGGCACCTTTGCCGTGTGGAAGTTTCCCGCAAGGACGAGTGTCAACGACGACCGAATGGCGCGGGACGCGGCGAGGAGATTTCTCGCCATACCTGCGTCGCGATCCTGCACGCCCTCCGGATCGATGGCGACCACCCTCGCGATACGATGTTTCGCCCTGAGCACGCGCAAATATTCGATCAATGCAAAATAAGACTCGCTGGTACGACCGTCGGCAAAACCATTTGTCCAGGGATAGTGTGCGCGGAGCGCGTTCTGATCCCTGATGTCGCCGGATGAGCGCATGAAAGCATCAAGCGCCCGTTGTTCGCGCGCAGGATGTTCTATGGCGACGATGACGGGGCGGCGTACGGCGACGGCGGCGGCGCAAACGAGATCCCCGAAGATAGCGGGCGTCTCGACCGAACCATGCGTCTCACCCACCATGATGAAGCGTGTGGCAGGATTGCGCCAAAGAGTTTCGGCGCCGGGAATCGGGCGGCAACTGCCTGTGGGATGCGCCGCAACCGGGGTGGCGACAAGTGTCACCACGGCAACAATCGGCGCTACCCATTTCACCGGCGCGTCTTTGCCTTTGCGGCCTTCTTCGCAACCCTCGCAGGCTTCTTTTTCGGCAGTATACGTCCCGCCACAGCGTCGAGCTTGCGGATCAGGCGCGCGTCGCGCTTTTCGGGGGCGGTCATCAGGGCGGTATCGAGGACGTTCTCGATCGCCGGTGACGGCGTGCGGTTCGGGCCGAGCTTGCCGGCGACGTTCATGATCAGCTTGCGGGCGTGCTCGGCGTTGGCGTGCATGATCTTGACCACGGCGTCGACGGTGACGTGATCGTGGTCCGGATGCCAGCAGTCGTAGTCCGTCACCATCGCGACGATGGCGTAGGGCAGTTCGGCCTCACGGGCGAGCTTGGCCTCGGGCATCGCGGTCATGCCGATCACGCTGCAGCCCCAGGAGCGGTAGAGATTGCTCTCGGCCAGCGAGGAGAATTGCGGACCTTCGATGCAGATGTAGCTGCCGCCGCGCGCGTGGACGATGCCTTCTTCCGCGCAAGCGTTGGAAAGGGCATTGGCGATGCGGCTGTCGACCGGATGGGCCATGGAGACATGCGCGACCATGCCGGGGCCGAAGAAGCTTTTCTCGCGCGCGAAGGTGCGGTCGATGAACTGGTCGGCGATGACGAAGGTGCCGGGCGGGAGTTCTTCCTTCAGGGAGCCGCAGGCGCTGACCGAGATGATATCGGTGACGCCCACGCGCTTCAGCACGTCGATATTGGCGCGGTAGTTGATCGAGCTCGGCGTCTGGACATGGCCGCGGCCATGGCGCGGCAGGAAGACGAGGTCGGTGCCCTTGTAGGTGCCGAAGAGGAGCGCATCCGACGGCGCGCCCCAGGGCGATTTGATCGTCTTCCAGCGCGGCTTTTCGAGGCCGGGAATGTCATAGACGCCGCTGCCGCCGATGACGCCGAGAACTGTTTTCATGCTTCGGGGCTCGCTTTGCTCGCACCTCAGCATGACGCGGCCTGCGCGGGTGATAAAGCGCGAATGTCGTCATCCTGAGGAGCGGCGCGCCAGCGCCGCCCCGAAGGAGAACAGGCTAATGCGGCGTGTCCTTCCAGACCTTGCGGTAGGAGAGATAGAGCAGGCCGGAGAGGACGATCAGGAAGATCATCACGCCGAGGCCGATGCGGTGACGGGCCTCCAGATGCGGTTCGGCCGCCCAGGAGAGGAAGGTCACGACGGCATAGGCTTCGTCGGCGATCTTGTTCGGCGCGCCGTCGACAAACGTCACCTGCGCGTCGGTGAGCGGCTGCGGCATCGAGATGTTGCCGCCCGGAAAATACGGGTTGTAGTACTTGCCATCGGGCACGACGTGACCGGCCGGCGGCTTCTCACCGAAGCTGGTGATCAGCGAATAGACGTATTGCGGGCCGCCTTCACGCGCCTTGACGATCAGCGAGAGATCGGGCGGGAGCGCGCCGCCATTGGCCGTGCGCGCCGCCTGCTCGTTCGCGAAGGGCGGCGGGAAGTGGTCCGACGGCGTCGCCGGCCGCATCAGCGGCTGGCCCTTGTCGTCCGTCGTCTCGCCCTGCTCGTTCGGGCCGGCGGGGACGTTGTAGCCGCGCGCGATCGCCTTCATCTCGGCATCGGTGAAGCTCGGGCCGCCTTCTTCCGACAGGGTGTGGAAGGCGACGCGGTTCAGACTGTGACAGGCGGAGCAGACTTCCTTGTAGACCTGGAAGCCGTGCTGGAGGTCGGCGCGGTTGAAGGTGCCGAACGGGCCTTCGAAGGAGAAGTGCACGTCCTTGAGCGGCGGTGTCGTCTCGGCCGCGGCGGGCGCGGCGAGAGCCAGACCCAGAACCAGACCGAGCGGAAGGGCAAAGCGCATGGAAGTCCTCACTCGGCTGGCGCGGCGGAGGCGCCGAGCACGGATTTGGCGATGCTGTCCGGCAACGGGAGCGGCCGTTCGATCAGGCCGATCAGCGGCATGAGCACCCAGAAGTAGATGTAGTAGTAGGCCGTCGCGATACGGGCGACCCAGACCAGCGACAGCTCGATGCCGCCGAGATGCCAGGCCGCGTCGACGCCCTCGCTGCCGCAATAGCCGAGCAGGATGCAGTCGGCGACGAAGACCCAGAAGAACACCTTCATCACCGGGCGGAAGCGGTTCGAGCGCACGCGGCTCGAATCCAGCCAGGGAATGAAGACGAGGGTCAGGAGCGCGCCGGCCAGCACGAGCACGCCGGCAAGCTGCTGCGGGATCGAGCGCAGCATCGCGTAGAACGGACGCAGGTACCATTCGGGCACGATGTCGGCCGGGGTCACGACCGGGTTGGCCGGGATGAAGTTGTTCGGATCGCCGACCAGATCGGGGGCGTAGAACACCAGCGCGGCGAACAGGATCGCGAAGAGCGCCACGTAGAACCCGTCCTTCACCGTGTAATACGGATGGAAGGGGACGGTGTCCTGCGGACCCTTCACGTCGATGCCGAGCGGGTTGTTGTTGCCCGGAACGTGCAGCGCCCAGATGTGCAGCCCGACCACGCCCGCGATCACGAACGGCATCAGGTAGTGCAGCGAGAAGAAGCGGTTGAGGGTCGCGTCGCCGACGGCGAAGCCGCCCCACAGCCAGGTCGCGATCGCCGAACCGAGATGCGGGATGACCTGGTCGAGCGAGGA
Organism: Pseudomonadota bacterium; assembly: GCA_018241025.1. Classification (GTDB taxonomy): domain Bacteria; phylum Pseudomonadota; class Alphaproteobacteria; order Micropepsales; family Micropepsaceae; genus Rhizomicrobium. The sequence continues at coordinate 62,113 of JAFEEQ010000030.1, read as the reverse complement.
GAACAGGTTGGTGATCACGGTCACCGCCCAGAAGGACATGTTGCCCCAGACCAGGCTGTAACCCATGAACGCGGTGAGGACCATCAGCACGTAGATGATCACGCCGAGGATCCAGAGCACCTCGCGCGGCGCCTTGTAGGAGCCGTAGTAGAGGCCGCGGAACATGTGGATGTAGACCGCGAGGAAGAACATCGAGGCGCCGTTGGCATGCACGTAGCGCAGCAGCCAGCCGTAGTTCACGTCGCGCATGATGCTTTCGACGCTGTCGAAGGCGAGGTTCGAATCCGGAATCGATCCGACCAGCGCCGACGGCGTGTAGTGCATCGCCAGCACGATGCCGGTCACGATCTGCACGCCGAGACAGAAGGTCAGGATCGCGCCGAAGGCGTACCAGAAGTTCAGGTTACGGGGCGTCGGGAACGACAGCATGGTGTCGTGGGCGAAACGCACGAGGGGCAGACGCGTGTCGAGCCAGCGCGTCAGGCCTGTCTGCGGAACGTAGGTCGAGGGACCGGACATCTATGCGCTCCGTTAGCCGACTTTGATGCGGGTGGGGGACACGAAGGAATACACCGGAATCTGGAGATTGCGCGGTGCGGGACCTTTGCGGATGCGGCCGGCGGTATCGTACTGCGAGCCATGGCAGTGGCAGAGCCAGCCGCCGAATTCGCCCTGCGGGATCTGCGGGGTGCTGGCGGTCGGGGTGCAGCCGAGATGGGTGCAGACGCCCGAGGAGACATACCATTCCGACTTGATCTCGCGGTTGGCATCGGTCGCCGGGGCATCGGCGGGAAGATTGTCGTTGCGCGCGACGGGGTCCGGAAGGTCCGAGACCGAAACGGCACGGGCCATCTCGATCTCCTTCGGGCTGCGGCGGCGGACGAAGAGCGGATGGCCGCGGAAGACGAAGGTGACCGACTGGCCGACCTGGATCGGCGTCAGATCGACCTCAATGGACGCCAGGGCGAGAACCGCTGAGCTAGGGTTCATCTGGTCGATAAAGGGCCAGGCCGCGGCGGCGGCGCCGACAGCCGCGACGGCTCCCGTGGCGACGTAGAGAAAATCGCGCCGGGTCGGTTCGGCGGTCGTGGTGGTGGCCAAGGGTTCGCCCTCTTGTTCGAATGCATCGCTCCGGGCGGCAGGAATCGGACGACGCGCTGCCCCCGGAGTTCTCGATTAGCGCGCCGCTTTGCGGCGGTAAAATAGAGAGATGGGTTGTGAGGGTCTTGCGGCACGATGACGCAGAAAATGCCGCAGATTCACAGGGTTGGCGATGCAGCGTACGCCGTTGACACCCTCGCGCATCGACGCAGGCGACCTGACGGCACGACTCAATACATCCCACCGGCGCGCGGTGCCGGCGAGGCCCGGCGCGATCGGCTGTGCGCCCCGGCAATTCCCGTGGTTATTTGCGCATCATGCGCATCGTCCTGTTCGAGCCTGACATCGCCCAGAACGCCGGGAGCCTGATCCGGCTCGGCGCCTGCATGGGCGTCGCGGTCGATGTGATCGAACCCTGCGGCTTCGTTTTCAGCGGGCCGAAGATGCGGCGGGCCGGCATGGACTATCTCGACGAGGCCGAGGTGACGCGACATGCCTCGTGGGAGGCCTATCGCGCCGCAGTGCACCATGGCCGCCTGATCCTCCTCACATCGCAGGGCGAGACCTCGCCATACGACTTCACCTTCGCGCCCGATGATCGACTTCTGCTCGGGCGCGAAAGCGCCGGCGTGCCCGACGCCGTTCACGCATCCGCCGACGCGCGCTTGCGTATACCTATGAAATCGGGCTTGCGTTCCATCAACGTGGCCCAGGCAGGCGCCATGATATTGGGCGAAGCACTGCGCCAGACGAGGATGTTTCCGCGATGACAGACGAAACCCGCAAAGCCGAGGCGCAGGCATGGTTCGAATCCCTGCGCGACCGGATTTGCGCGGTGTTCGAAAAAATCGAGGAGGAATACACCACGGGGCAGCACAGCGAATTGCCACCCGGCAAGTTCGTCCGTACCCCGACGAAGCGCACCAACGAAGACGGCTCCGATGCCGGCGGCGGGCTGATGAGCGTCATGCATGGCCGGGTGTTCGAAAAGGTCGGCGTCAATACCTCGACGGTGAACGGCCATCTGTCGCCCGACGCCGCGAAGGCGTTGCTCGAAAATAATCCGGGCGCCGATACGCGGTTCTGGGCGAGTTCGATCTCGCTGATCGCGCATATGCGCAATCCGCATGTGCCGGCCGTGCACATGAACACCCGTCACATGATCACGGCGCAGGAGAGCTGGTTCGGCGGCGGCGCCGATCTGACGCCGATGTTTCCGAATGCCGAGGACGAAGCCGATTTCCATGCTGCAATGCAGCGCGGCTGCCGCGCATTCGGCCCCGAGACCTATGCGAAATACAAGAAATGGTGCGACGAGTACTTCTACTTACCGCATCGCAAAGAGCCGCGTGGCGCAGGCGGAATTTTCTTCGACCGCCACAATAGCGGCGATTGGGAGAAAGATTTCGCCTTCGTGAAGGATGTGGGGCTGGCATTTTCCGAGGTTTATCCCCAAATCATACGTAGACGGATGGGGCAGCCTTGGACCGACGCCGAGCGCCACCATCAGCTCGTACGCCGCGGACGCTATGTGGAGTTCAACCTGATGTGGGACCGCGGAACCCTGTTCGGCCTCAAGACCGGACACAATATCGAGGCCATCCTGGTCTCGATGCCACCCGAAGTGCGCTGGCCGTAAAGCGAGCGCGGCGTTGGAGATCCTGTCCCACGGCGATGTGTTTGCGCTGATCCAGGTCGTGCTGATCGACGTGGTACTGGCGGGCGACAACGCCATCGTCATCGGCATGGCGGCGGCCCGCGTGCCGCAGGGCATCCGCCGCAAAGTGATTTTCTGGGGTCTGGTTGCCGCCGTGGTGCTGCGGGTCGCGCTGGCCTCGGTGACGGTCTGGCTGCTCGAAATCATCGGGCTGATGTTCGCAGGCGGCGTCCTTCTGCTCTGGGTGTGCTGGAAGCTCTATCGCGACATCCGCGATTTCGGCGACCAGGCTTCAGTCGAGGCGCTCAATTCGAAGCCCGACAAGCTGGGCGGGCCGTTCAGCGCCGAGCACAATGCCCGGATGGTGCGCCGCGCGGTGATCCAGATCGCGGCCGCCGATCTCTCGATGTCGCTCGACAACGTGCTCGCCGTCGCCGGCGCGGCCCAGAAGCATCTCGACATACTGGCGATCGGCCTGACGCTTTCCATCGGATTGATGGGCGTGGCGGCGAGCGTGATCGCCAAGGTGCTGCACCGCTGGCAGTGGATCAGCTATGCCGGCCTCTTCATCGTGCTCTATGTCGCAATCCGCATGGTGGTCGAAGGCGGCATGGCGATCCTGCATGCGACGACCTGAACCGAGCGTGCCGCAATCGGCAGACTCGCCGCTCAATCGACGAGATTGTCGCTCTCGGGCGTGAGCCAATCGAGCTTGGGCAGCCATTGCGGGACGGTGCCGGCAACCGAATCGCGCAAATTGAGGCCGAGCTTCTTGAATGCCCTGAGAATCTGCGCCGGGCCGTTGGTCGCGCCCGCATCGAGCAGATCCTTGCTCGCAAGATCGTAGGCTTCCCGGATGACGGGATTGTTGGGCTGGGTCGCGATCAGATGCGTGCCGATCGCCATGTTCGGATGCGCGAACTTACCGAGCATCGACGATTCCTTGAGGCGGCCGTCCTTGTCGAGCGCACTCTCTTCCCTGGCTTCCTTCGAGGTGCGGAACATCGGACCAAGCTGCGGGATATTGCCCGTGACATCGAGCGCGGTGTTGAGGTCCACCGAGCCCGGCCCAACGTCGACATCGGCATAGACGCCGCCGGTCGCCAGCAGCTGCTCGTAACGCACCAGATCGGACATGAAGGACAGGCCCGAAGGCTTACCGCTCTCCACGATCTGCCGCTTCAGCATGTCGTAGGCGGGTTTCCTGGCGATCGGCAGCTGATCGAGATGCACGATGACGGCGCCCAGCTGGCGCAGGACGTTGAGCTGCAGGTCGAGCGAGTCGTCCTTGCCGAGCACTTTGTTGATCTGCGGATCGGTGAAAATATACTGGAACCAGCCGCCCTGATTGGCTTTCACCGACCACTTCTTCAGATTCTTGAAAGCCTCGGGCGAGAGCTTTCCGCCGCTCCAGAAATGCGAAAGAATCTTCGGAACCGCTTTGGTTTCCTTGCCCTCGCCTTCCATCAGGCGTTTGTTGGTCTCGTGCACGAGACCCGTCATGCCGGTTTCACCACCCTGTTCGAGCTGACCAAGCGCGAGGTTGAGGGCATGACCGCCGCCGCCGGATGCGAGCGGCGGCTTGGCGATCTCTTCGTCGAAGGCGACATCTTTGAGTTCCGCGTTCACGGTGCGGACGAGTGCCGCGAAATTTGCGAAGCGGCGATTCTGGAAATCGTAACGCGTCAGAAGCTGGTCCGGACGGCGTCGGTCTTCGGTCATCGTCATCAGCGCGACCTTGTCGACAAGATCACCGAGCGTGCCGTCCTGCATCGAGTACGACTTGCCTTCGACCGTAACCGCACGCTGGACGACCGGATTGAGTTGGCGCTGGATGGTGCCGAGGGCGCGGCTGCGCGGTGCCGCATTCAGATTGCCGGCGAGCTGGGTGAGCGGGCCGGCACGGCCAGCCGCCTGCGGTGCGCGGATTTCCGGCGAACGCTGCAACGGTGGCTTGTGCGCGAGGTGCATCGCCTACACACGGTAGCACAAAATCAATCAAGGGTCAGCAAAATCGCCGTCGCGTCGTCGCTCTTCTTGAAGCGGGGATATTTGTGGCCCTGGCTGTCGGCGTCCTCGATCTCGCGCAGCTGGTCGGCAAGAAGGCCGAGGCCTTTCGAAAGCACTTTGTCCATCAACGTGTCCGGCGTGTAGCGGCCGTAATCGGTGACGAGGGCGAGGAAGCCGTCGGAGGCGAGCAACAGATGCGAACCGGACGGCGCTGCGACCTTGATCGACTTCACGAAGTCCGCAGCGCGGACATCGGGGCTGAACGACCAGTGCTTGCCGGTGTTCACACGATTGCGCGCCTTGCGCAGCGTCGGGAGAAAGGCGGGACCGCGGGCGTTGGTGGTCGGTGCGAGGCCGGTTTCCTTGGCGAGCTTTCGGGCGCGCTCGGCTTCGCTCGATTTGGATGCGATGGAATCGCCGAGGACTTCGACCGGTGCGCCGGGCCGCTTGAGCAGACCGGCGCAATCGCCGAACCAGAGAAAGTCGAAGCCGGTCTCGATGCGGCTGACGAAGGCCATCGAGGCAAGCGGGATTTCCCAGTTCTCGGCGGGCGGTCGCTTGCGCAGCGCGGTGAAGGACTTCTCGGCATCGGCGAGAGCGTGGCGCAGCGCGTCGGCGGGCGCGTCGCCATCGCCGGCATGGGCCATCAGGCGGCGAGCACCGAAATGCGCGATCCAGGCCGCATCGCTGTCGCCGGGCATGAGCGGATCGCCGAGCGAGGTCGCGCCGTCGAACACGACGGCGGCGGTTTCGATATGGCCGAAGGCGTCGTCATTCGGCTTCAGCGGGTCGCCGGGGATGGAGATGGTGTCGAGGATGGTGAAGGGCATGTGGCGACCTTATCAGTCACCCTCCCCTTGAGGGAGGGTCGACAAAATTTGGAGTTCCGTGAGCGACAGCGAACGGACGCGACAAACTTTTCGGGGAGGGGTCAGGCCTTGCGCTCGTCGTCAGACCCCTCCCCGAAAAACGCTTCGCATTTTTCGACCCTCCCTCAAGGGGAGGGTCAGACTCAGTACGCCGTCGCCTGCACGACGGCTTTGAGGCGCTCGGCGAGGGAGAATTCGTCTTCGATGAAGTCGGCGTCGATCCACCATTCCTCGACTTCCTCGAGGATCTTGCCGACCAGCGGGCCTTCCGGCACGCCGGCGAGCATCACGTCGCGGCCGGTGAGCGGGAAGGTGGGACGCGGGAAGGTTTTGGCGACTTCGAGCAGCATGCGCCAGTTGATCGCGTTCGACGCCTTCGGGTCTTCCGCCCAGCGCAGGCGAACGAGATCGCTGAAGCGCGGCACGCCGATGAGATAGAGCAGCTTGCGCACTTCTTTCACCGACAGATAGGAGACGATCTTCTGCTTCGCGCCGGCCATCCCGGCGAGGCGTTCGGTGACGACGTTCGAGAGGTGCCATTCCTTGGCGACGGCGCGGGCTTCGTCCTCGCTCGATGGCAGCAGCGCAGCGAGACGCAGCACGGCATCAGGTTCGAAGAAGTTCTCGGCGTCGATTTCGCAGAGGCGGGCGAGGCGCGAGATGTTCAGGTTGCCGCTCAGGATATCGGTGAGGATGCCGCTCGCCGCCATCTGGCGGATGACGGGCACCGGATCGTCGGCTTCGAGCAGGCGCAGCATCTCTTTCGAGACGCGCTCGCCAGCGAGCAACGTCAGACCGCCTTTCTCAGCCGCAGCGGCCTGCAGCGCAGCGGGATCGATCGCACCCTTGCCGTACCAGGCATGAAAGCGGAAGAGGCGCAGGATGCGCAGGAAATCTTCGCGGATGCGCGTCACCGGATCGCCGACGAAGCGGACGCGGCCGGCTTTCAGATCTTCGACGCCGCCGACGGTATCGGTGATCGCGCCATCGGCGTCGGCATAGAGCGCGTTCATCGTGAAGTCGCGGCGCTGCGCGTCTTCGGCCCAGTCGGTGGTGAAGGCGACGGTGGCGCGGCGGCCGTCGGTCGAGACGTCGCGGCGCAACGTCGTGACCTCGAAGGCCTTGCCGTTCGCGGTCGCGGTGACGGTGCCGTGTTCGATGCCCGTCGGCACGGCGCCGAGGCCGGCCTTGGTCAGACGCGCGGTGACGTCATCGGGGACGAGCGGCGTCGCGATATCGATATCGGCGACCTTCTTGCCGAGCAGCGCATTGCGCACCGCGCCACCGACGAAGCGGCCCTGACCGCCGAGCGCATCGAGCACGGCGCGCGTTTCCGGCGCGGTCATCCAGGGATGGCGTTTGGGATCGAGGGTCATTTCTTCTTCGTATCGAAATGGGCGGGAACAATCCTGCCGTTTTCCATATGGGGCGCAACATAGGCGCCGGTGCCGACCGGCTCGCCATCCTCGATTCCCCAGACGACGAAGCTGCCGGCATAGAGCACGAGGCCGGCGATGACGAGCGCCGTCCAGGGATGTCGCCGGCCGCCTTCCGGAGGCTGGAGGCGCAGTAGCAGGAGATAGCTGCCGTAGAGCACAAAGGGCACGAAGAAGAGCAGCAGGCGCTCGAGGATTTCCCTGGTCATGGCGCAGACATCCTTTCGGCGAAGTTGATCAGCATCGCCGCCGTGGCCCCCCAGATATAATGTCCCTCGAAGGTGAAGGAATAGAAGCTGCGCTGCGTGCCCTGAAATTCGCGGGTCTGGCGCACACGATTGGCCGGATCGAGCAGGAAATCGAGCGGAACCTCGAAGATCTCGGCGACCTCATGCTCCTGCGGCATGAGGGCGAAGCCTTCGCTCAGGATGCCGACGACCGGCAGGATGGCGTAGCCCGTACCGGTCTCGTAGGCATCGAGGAAACCCGCGACCGTGACGAAGGCAGGATCGATACCGGTTTCTTCCCGGGTTTCGCGTAGCGCGGTCTCGACCAGCGAGATGTCGCCCGGATCGGCGCGCCCGCCGGGAAACGCGACCTGACCGGCATGGCGCGAGAGATGGTCGGTGCGCTGCGTCAGCAGCACATGCGGCTCGGCACGGAAGATCAGCGGCATCAGCACCGCGGCGGGCGTCAGCTTCGGCTTTTCCTTCGGCCGGTTCTGCGGATTGAGATCGTAATCGCTGCGTGCCGGCATCAGCGGCAGATGCGGCGGCTCGCGCAAAAGACGCTGGCGCAGATGTTCGATGCCGCCCTTTGCAATGCGGCGGCCGGGCAGATCGCTCATTCGGGCCGGCCGATGGGAAAGAATACGCCGCCGCTCCACACGCCGAGCACGCCGCCTACACCGGGTACGGTGAGATCGGCGAGTTGGTAAAACACCGAGCGGGCGATGCGGGCTTCGAGGCCTTTGCGGATATGGACATAGGGCGCCGGTTCGCCGGTCGCCGGATCGGTTTCGACCCGGATCGGATTGTCGCGCCCGGCAACCGCTTCGTCGCCGACATTGGTGGTGAAGGTCAGAACCTGATCGCAGCCTTCGCCGGACACATCCATCAGCACCGCCAGGAACGGCACGTCCTCGACCCGGATGCGCATCTTCTCGACCGGGGTGACGAGGACGTAACCCTCCGGATCCTTGCGCAGGATGGTGGAGAACAGCCGGACAAGCTCCTTGCGGCCGATCGGACTGCCCATGTGGTACCAGGTGCCGTCGCGGGCGATGCGGATGTCGATCTCGCCGCAATGGGCGGGGTTCCATTTCTCCACCGGCGGCAACCGGCGCCCCGCCGCGGCTTCGCGCTGCAGGTCCGCGAGCCCGAGAGGGAAACCGCCGCCGCTCATCTCCGTTAAGCCACTCCGATCACAGGGCTGTGCGCGTCTGCGCCGATCCTTGTTGCGCCATAATCGCCGGGTTACATAGGTCCGGTCCCCGGCGCGCCGCAGAAAGATAGGGTGCGCCGCCGGGACCGGCAACCAAGCATCCGGGCTCCCTTCATGAACGATACCGTGGCCGAAAGTACGAGCGCCGCCGCCCATGTGGAACGGGCCGCGCAGACGCTGGCCAAGGTGCGCGAGGCGATCGCGCGGACGATCTTCGGCCAGGACGCGGTGATCGAGCAGACGCTGGTCACACTTCTGGCCGGCGGACACGGCCTTCTGATCGGCGTGCCGGGCCTCGCCAAGACCAAGCTGGTCGATACGCTGGGGACCGTTCTCGGCCTCGATTCCAAGCGCATCCAGTTCACCCCCGACCTGATGCCGACCGACATCATCGGTTCGGAAGTTCTGGAGGAGGACGGCGGCAAGCGCTCTTTCCGCTTCATCGCCGGCCCGGTGTTCACGCAGCTGCTGATGGCCGACGAGATCAACCGCGCGAGCCCGCGCACGCAATCGGCGCTTTTGCAGTCGATGCAGGAGCGCCATGTGACGGTGGCCGGCCAACGCTACGACTTGCCCAAGCCCTTCCATGTGCTCGCGACGCAGAACCCGCTGGAGCAGGAAGGCACCTATCCGCTGCCCGAAGCACAGCTCGACCGTTTCCTGCTGCAGATCGACATCGATTATCCCGACAAGGAATCGGAGCGGAAGATGCTCGCGGCGACGACCTTCGGCGAGGAAGAGAAGCCGGTCGCGGTGTGCAGCGCGCAGGAATTGATGATGGCGCAGCAGATCGTGCGCCATATCCCGGTCGGCGAGAAAGTCGTCGACTCGATTCTGCGTCTCGTACGCGCGGCACGGCCGGGCGAAGAAGGCGCCAAGGATTTTCGCGACCAGATCGCCTGGGGACCCGGGCCGCGCGCGAGCCAGGCGTTCATGCTGGCCGTGCGGGCGCGCGCGCTGCTCGAAGGACGGCTGGCGCCGTCGAGCGACGACGTCGAGGCGCTTGCCCAGCCGATCCTGCGCCATCGCATGGCGCTGACCTTCCCGGCGCGCGCCGAAGGCCTGACCGTGCCCGCCGTGATCGAACGGCTGTGCCGGAGCCATCTTTGAAAGAAGCCGCCAGTCTTCCGTTCGACGCAGAGGCGCTCGGCGCCGGGTTGCCGCCGCTGATCATCTCGGCCGAGCGGCTGGCGGCGGCGGTGAGCATGGGCGTGCACGGACGGCGCAAGGCCGGCATGGGCGAGAGCTTCTGGCAGTTCCGGCGCTACACGCCCGAAGACGCAGCGGCGGCGATCGACTGGCGCCAATCGGCGAAGTCTCAGCATCTCTTTGTGCGCGAGCGCGAATGGGAAGCGGCGCAATCGGCCTGGTTCTGGTGCGATACCTCCGCAGGCATGCAGTTCGCGAGCGGATCGGTGAGCAAGGCGGATCGCGCCAAGCTGCTTGGCCTCGCGCTGGCGTCGCTTTTGATCCGCGGCGGCGAGCGCGTGGCGCTCTATGGCGAGCACCAGCCGCCGGCGAGTTCGCGCGCCGCGCTGCGCCGCATCGGCCTGACGCTGATGGGCCTGCGCCAGCCGGAACTGACGCTGCCGCCGGATTCGATCATCGCGCGCAATGCGCAATTCGTGTGGTTCAGCGATTTCCTTTCGCCGCTCGACAAGATCGAGGAGACGCTGCGGCGGCTGGCGCGTTCGGCGGTGACCGGGCAGATCGTGCACATCATCGATCCGGCGGAAGAGGATTTCCCCTATAGCGGGCGGATGCGCTTCGAGGATGCGCAGGGATTGATGCATGAGACCGTCGGCCGGGCGGAGACCGTGGCCGAAGCTTATCGCACGCGATTCAAGGCGCATGCCGAGACGGTGAGTGCGCTGGCGCGGCGGCTGGGCTGGAGCTACATCGCCCATCGCACCGACAAGCCGCCGCAGACGGCGCTGACCGCGCTCTATGCCGATATGAGCGGCGCCTGATCATGGAATTCCTGTCCGGCCTGAGCTTCGGTGCGCCTTACGTCCTCGCGGCGCTTGTGCTGTTGCCGGTGGTGTTCTGGCTGCTGCGCGTGACACCGCCGATGCCGAAGCGGCTGGTGTTTCCGCCGCTGCGCCTTCTGCTCGGGCTTTCGGGAAAAGAAGAGACGCCGGCGCGGACGCCATGGTGGCTGCTGCTGCTTCGCATCGTCGCGGCGGCGCTGGTGATCGCGGCGCTGGCCGATCCGCTGTTCGGGAAGCCGCCTGTGGTGGCAGGCAGCGGACCGCTGGTGCTGGTGATCGACAATGGCTGGACCGCGGCGGCGAACTGGGATGCGCGGCAGGCGACCATCGCCGATCTGCTGCGCGGCGCGAAGGATCGCGCGGTCGCTGTGGTGACGACGGCGGACGTGCCCGATGTCAGCCTGATGGATGCCGGACAGGCGTCGCGCATCGCGCAGGCGCTGGCGCCAGAGCCGTGGCTGGGCGACCGGATGCGCGCGGCGAAAGCGATCGCGAAAGCGAAATTCGCGCAGACGCCGCAGATCGTATGGCTGAGCGACGGGATCGAGGACGGCAGCGGCGCGGCCATGGCCGATGTGCTGGCCAATGCCGGCGCGCTCACCATCTATGCCGATGCGCCGGGGCGCGAGACGCTGGCGCTGTTGCCGCCTGAGCAGCGCGCCAACGGTTTCGACGTTTCCATTCTGCGTGCGACGAGCGACGGGCCGCGCGGCGGGCAGGTCGCGGCACTGGGCAGTCATGGCGAGGTGCTGGCGAGCGCGCCGTTCAAATTCGACGACGGCAAGACGCGGGCGAAGGCACATATCTCGCTACCGCTGGAAGTGCGCAACGAGACGGCGCGGATCGCCATCCTGAACCAGGATTCGGCGGGCACTATCCAGCTGATGGGCGGAGCCGGGGCGCGGCGCGCCGTGGGGCTGGTCGCGGCGCAGAACAACGAAGATACCCAGCCGCTGCTCTCCGACACCTATTATCTCGAACGCGCACTCGCGCCTTATGCCGAAGTGCGCAAGGGAAATATCAGCGATCTGTTGGCGCACAATGTGTCTGTGCTGATCCTGTCGGACATCGGGCACATTGCCGGCTTCGACAACCGCCCGCCTGGCGGCGACTACAAGGCGGTCGCGGATTTCATCGCCAAGGGCGGCATCGTGATCCGCTTCGCCGGCCCGCGCGTGGCGCAGGGAACGGACGATCTGGTGCCGGTGAAGCTGCGCGTCGGCGGACGCTATCTCGGCGGTGCGCTCGCCTGGGCCGAACCGCAGCGCCTCGCGCCGTTTGCGGATTCCAGTCCCTTCGCCGGGCTGACGATTCCGAAGGATGTTTCGGTGACGCGGCAGATTCTCGCGGAGCCTTCCGTCGAGCTGGCATCGCGCAGTTGGGCGCGGCTGGCCGACGGCACGCCGCTGGTGACCGGCGAAGCGCGCGGCAAGGGTTGGATCGTGCTCTTCCACATCACCGCAGGACCGGCATGGTCGACGCTGCCGCTGTCGGGACTTTATGTCGACATGATGCGGCGGCTGCTGGCGCTGAGCGCCGGCTCGCGGCCAGCCGAGATGCGCACAGCGGTGACGCTGCCGCCTGTGTCGACCGTCGACGGGTTCGGAAGGCTGCGCCATCCGCCGGCTGAAGTATTGCCGATCCGCGCCGCGGATCTCGGCCGCATCATCGTCTCGCGCGAGCATCCGCCGGGGCTCTACGGCACGCCTGGTACCGAGGATGCGCTGAACGCGGTGAAGGCGAATGCCGCGCTGGTGCCGTTCGGCGATCTTGGCCATGACGTCGTGAATTACACGCAGAGCAATGTGCTCGCGCTGGCGCCCTGGCTGCTCGCCATCGCGGCGGGGCTGCTGTTCCTCGATGCGCTGCTGTCGCTGTGGCTGCGCGGATATCTGACGCGGCTGCGTTTCGCGCGCGGCGCGGCGGTGCTGCTCGTGATCGCGGTCATCGCCCATGTGCCCGATGCGCGCGCCGACGATGCCTTCGACATCAAGGCGGCGTCGGATACGCATCTCGCCTATGTCATCACCGGCATTCCGGATGTCGACGACATGAGCCGCGCGGGGCTGACGGGGCTCGGCAACAAGCTGCGCCAGCGCACATCCTATGAGCCGCAGGATCCGATGGGCGTCGATATCGCCAAGGACGACCTGTCGTTCTTCCCCCTGCTCTACTGGCCGATGGACCCGCGCGAGAAGGACCTCTCGCCGGAAGCGATTTCGAAGATCTCCGACTACATGCGCAATGGCGGCACGATCCTGTTCGACACCCGCGATCTGACGCTGGGCTCGGTGCGCGGCGCGAATTCGCCGGGCGAGCAGACGCTGCGGCGGTTGCTGGCGAAGCTCGACATCCCGCCGCTCGAGCCGCTGCCGGCCGATCACGTGCTGACCAAGGCGTTCTATCTGCTGCAGACATTTCCCGGACGCTGGGACGGCGGGAAGCTGTGGGTCGAAGCGCTGCCACCGGCCGATCCGGAGACCGGCCCGGCGCCGGCACGCGGCGGCGACGGTGTGTCGCCGGTGATCATCGGCGGCAATGACTGGGCCGCGGCCTGGGCGGTGGGACCCAACGGCCTGCCGCTGGTCGATGTGGTGCCGGGCGGCGAGCGCCAGCGCGAGCTCGCCTATCGCTTCGGCATCAATGTCGTGATGTACACCTTCACCGGCAACTACAAGGCGGACCAGGTGCATGTGCCGGCGCTGCTCAAACGATTGGGCAAGGGCCAATGAACCTGAGCCTCGACTTCGCGCCGCATGTGCCGCTGACCCTGCTGTGGATCGCGATCGGGCTGGCCGTGGCTCTGACCGCGCTGTCCTTCTTCCTGCGCGCGCGCGGCGCCTGGGCGCGCGCGCTGGTGTTCGCGGCACTGATCTTCGTGCTGGCCAATCCGCTCATCGTCGACGAGACGCGCAGTCCCCTGCCCGACGTCGCGGCGGTGATCCTGGACAAGACCCAGAGCATGGGCGTCGGCGACCGCAAGGCGCAGGCGGATGCGGCGCTGGCGGCGATCCGCAAGCAGCTCGCGAACGACCACGATCTCGAATTGCGCGTCGCCACGGTGACGACGCAGACGACGGGCGAGGATAACGGCACCGAACTGTTCAAGGCGCTGAACGACACGCTAGCCGATGTGCCGCCGGAGCGCGTCGCGGGCGCGATCCTGATCACCGACGGCGAGGTGCACGACACGCCGCCGGCCGACAAGCCGGGCATCGCCGCGCCGGTGCAGGCGCTGATCGCCGGCAAGCGCGACGAGCGCGACCGCAAGCTGACGGTGCTCAACGCCGCGCGCTTCGCCATCGTCGGGCAGAGCGCAGCGATGCAAATTCGCGTCGATGACTATGGCTCGGCACCGAGCGGAACTGCAGAAGTCGACGTGCGCATCGATGGCAAGCCGCTGCGCACCGAAGTCGTTCCTGTCGGCAAGCCTGCGACGATCCAGGTGCCGGTCGGCCATGGCGGCGAGAATGTCGTTGAGCTCGAGGCCAAGCCCGGGCCGTCGGAGCTGACGCTGCAGAACAACCGCGCCGTCGTGACGGTGTCGGGCGTGCGCGACCGGCTGCGCGTGCTGCTGATTTCGGGCGAGCCGCATGCCGGCGAGCGGGTGTGGCGCAGCCTGTTGAAATCCGATCCGTCGGTCGATCTCGTCCACTTCACCATTCTGCGTCCGCCGACCAAGCAGGACGGCACGCCGGTGGACGAGCTGTCGCTGATCGTGTTCCCGACCCAGGAATTGTTCAGCGAGAAGCTGTCGAGCTTCGACCTCGTGATCTTCGACCGCTACAGCGATCGCGGGATTCTGACGCCGCTCTATTACGAGAATCTGGCGAGCTATGTGGAGAATGGCGGCGCGCTTCTGGTGTCGTCGGGGCCGGAATTCGCGCATGAACTTTCCCTGTCGCACACCATCCTCGCCGCGGTGCTGCCGGCGCAGCCGACGGGCGAAGTGCTGAACCAGGGTTTCAAGCCGGTGGTGACGCCCGAAGGCCTTGCCCATCCGGTGACGCGCGATCTGCCGGGCGCGAACACCGAGACCGCGCCGCCGACCTGGGGTCGCTGGCTGCGCATCATCGGCGCGACCAAGATCTCCGGCGAGACGGTGATGAGCGGGCCGAACAACAGGCCGCTGCTGGTGCTCGATCACGTCAAGAAGGGCCGCGTGGCGGAGTTGCTGTCCGATCATGCCTGGCTGTGGGCGCGCGGCTTCGAGGGCGGCGGGCCGCAAGCGGAGCTGCTGCGCCGCCTCGCGCACTGGCTGATGAAGGAGCCGGAGCTGGAAGAAGAGCGGCTCGCGGCGATCATCGCCGACGGCTCAATCATTGCCGAGCGCCACACCATGGCGCCAACCGCGCCGCCGGTGACCATCACCTATCCGTCGGGCAAAAAGGAAACCGTCACGCTGACCAAGGTCGAACCGGGTCTGTGGCGCGGCAAGGCGAAGGCGGACGAGCTTGGGCTTTATCGCCTGACCGATGGGACGCTGACCGCGGTGGCGGCGGCGGGGCCGCTCAATCCGAAGGAAGTCGCCGACATGCGCGCGACCGACACGATCCTGACGCCGGTGGCGAATGCGACCGGCGGATCGGTGCACTGGCTTGCCGACGGCATGCCGGATGTGCGCCGCGTCGGCGCCGGCGGCAGTGCGAGCGGCGCGAGCTGGATCGGCCTGCGCGCCAACGGCGCCTATCGCGTGACCGCGGTGGAGCAGCAGCCGCTGCTCCCGGCCTGGGCGGCACTGTTGCTGCTACTCGGCACGCTACTGATCGCGTGGCGGGTGGAAGGGCGATAATTCTGGCATATTTTGCCGTGATTATTCTTGAATTCCGGCAGAATTTTCCATATATTATTCCGACATGCCGACATTAGCGCGCTTCGCGGGCTTCGAGATTGCGATGTATTTCGAAGACCACAACCCACCGCATGTCCATGTGGTTGGGCCGGATTTCGAGATGCTGGTGGCGATCCGCAACGACGCTGTGCTGGCGGGCGAGGCGCCGGCCCGTGTGCGGCGGATGGCCTTGCGCTGGATCGCCGCCAATCGCGACGAATTGTTGACCCGGTGGGAGGATTACCATTGAACGATTTGCCCAAAGTCAGGTCCGTCGAAGCCGCAAAGGCGCCGCTGTCGCTGAACGTGACATGGGACGATGGAACGCGATCGCGCGTGGACCTTACCGGACTGGTTCACAGCTCCCGCCATTTCAAGGTGTTTGCGGACGATGCCGTTGCTTTTCAGCGCGTGAAGCCGGTCGCCTACGGCTCCGGCATCGGCTGGGCAAACGGATTGGACTACAGCGCGGCGACGCTGCGCACGCTCGCCGAGCAGCAACGCCCGCTATCCGGCAAACATCTTGTCGATTTCGAGGCGCGGCATGGTCTCAACACGGCCGAGACCGCCGCCATGCTGGACGTGGCTGAGCGGACGGTCCGGAGCTATCGAGAAGCACGTGCGCTGCCCGAACCCATTGCGATCACACTTCGCGCCTTTGACGACGATCCTGCGGTTTTCGCGGCACACTATCGCCCCATCGCACGAGGCAGGCGCGGACGTCCACGGAAGATCGCGGCCGAATAGCGCTTAGCCCAACCCCGCACCATCGGCACAAACGGCATCGTCGATCTTCGCGCGGCGGACTTCGCCGGAGAGGTTGAGCATCTCGCCCGCCTTCAGCGACAGGCCGAGGATGCGTGAGGGATCGACGGGTCCCGGGAAGCGAACGCGACCGGGCGGCAGGCGCGAGAAGCCGACGCGTGCGTAATAGGGCTCATCGCCGACGAGGATGACGACCGCGTGGCCCTGGGCGCGGGCTTCCGCCAAGGAATGCTGCATCAGCATGATGCCGATGCCGCGGCCGCGCTCGCTGGCCTTCACGGCCAGCGGGCCCAGCATCAGCGCGGGGTGACCGCCGATCGAGACCGGCCAGTAGCGCACGGAACCGCGCAACTCCGCCTTTTCGATCGCGACGAAAGCGAGTTCTGCGACCTGCGACACACCTTCCCGAAGGCGATAGGCGGATTTCGCGAAGCGTCCGGGGCCGAAAGCCGCCTCGTTCAGCGCATCGACCAGGGGCGCGTCTTCGGGACGCTCCGGCCGGATCGTCCAGGGGACATTGCTTGCGTCGCTCAAGCCGGGCTCGCTAGGCTAAGGGGAAATATCCATCAATCTCCCGTGGAGGAAACATATGGGCGTGCTCGAAGGCAAGGTCGTTCTGGTGACAGGCGGCGCCAACGGCATCGGCAAGGAATGCGCGCTGCTCGCGGCCAAGGAAGGCGCGGCAGTCGTCGTGAACGATCTGGGCGGCGCAGTCGCGGGTGGCGACGAAGGCTCGGCAGGACCGGCGGAGCAGGTCGCGGCGGAGATCCGCAAAGCCGGCGGACGCGCCGTTGCGAACAGCGACAGCGTCAGCGACCGGGCAGGTGTCGCCCACATGATCCAGCAGGCCATGGACGAGTTCAAAGGCCTGCACGCGGTGATCAATCCCGCCGGCATCCTGCGCGACAGCATGTTCCACAAGATGTCCGACCAGGATTGGGACATGGTCGTCAACGTGCATCTGAACGGCGCCTATAACGTCACGCGCCAGACGATCAATCACTTCCGCGAGCAGGGTGAAGGCTCCTATGTGCTGTTCACCTCGACCTCGGGCCTGATCGGCAATATCGGCCAGGCGAACTATGCCGCGGTGAAGATGGGCGTCGTCGGCCTGTCGCGCATCATCGCGATGGAGGGCGCGGCGAAGAATGTGCGCTCCAACTGCATCGCGCCCTTCGCCTGGTCGCGCATGATCGCGACGATCCCGGTGAAGGACGAAGCCAGCGCGAAGCGCGTGGACCGGATGAAGAACTATATGCGCGCCGACCAGGTGGCGCAGCTCGCCGTCTCGCTCGCATCGCCGGCGTGCAAGGACGTCAACGGGCAGATTTTCGTCGCGCGCGGCAACGAGGTGTTCCTGATGAGCCAGCCCCGCCCGGTGCGCGGCATGGCGAAGCTGGAAGGCTGGACGCCGGAGACCATCGGCGAGCATTGCATGAGCGCGATGAAGCCGAGCTTCGTCGATCTTCTGCCGACGACGGGCACTTTCGGATGGGATCCGGTTTGAGAAAGCGGCGCTCCCTCACCCTTCGACAAGCTCAGGGTGAGGGTTAGCTCCATGACCTCATCCTGAGCTTGTCGAAGGATGAGGGCGGTACACAACCAAAACACGGAGGAAGCAATGGGTATTCTCGAAGGCAAGGTCGTCTGGGTCACCGGCGGCGGCAACGGTATCGGAAAGGATTGCGCGCTGATCGCAGCCAAGGAAGGCGCGGCGGTGGTCGTCAACGACCTGGGTGGCGGCTTCAAGGGCGATGCCAGCGATTCGGGCTCGGCCGGACCGGCGGAAGAAGTCGCACGCGAGATCCGCGCCGGCGGCGGCAAGGCGATCTCGAATTCCGACAGCGTGACGGACTTCAAGGCGATGGAAGCGCTGCGCGACCAGACGCTGAAGGAGCTCGGCGGACTCGACGGCGTGATCAATCCGGCCGGCATCCTGCGCGATGCGATGTTCCACAAGATGACCGAGTTCGACTGGGACAAGGTGATCGAGGTGCATCTGCGCGGCTCGTTCAACGTGTGCCGCACGACGATCGAGCATTTCCGCGAGAAGCAGTCCGGCAGCTATGCGCTTTTCACCTCGACCTCGGGGCTGATCGGCAATATCGGCCAGACCAACTATGCCGCGGCGAAGCTCGGCATCATGGGCCTGTCGCGCGTGCTCGCCATGGAAGGCGCGAAGTTCAACGTGCGCTCGAACATCATAGCGCCGGTGGCGTGGACGCGCATGACGCAGAGCGTGCCGATCCGCGACGAGGCGCAGGCCAAGCGCCGCGAGCAGATGGCGGCGCTGATCCGGCCCGACCAGCCGGCGAAGCTCGCGGTCGCGCTGATCAGCGACCTGGCCAAGGAGGTGTCGGGCCAGATCTTCGGCGCGCGCGGCGAGACCATCGAGCTCTACAGCCAGCCGCGTCCGATCATGACGCTGACCGAAGAAGCGGGCTGGACGCCGGAGAAGATCGCGACCGAATGCTTCGGCAAGATGCAGGAGAAGTTCTTCCCGGTCTCGCGCTCCGCAACCTCGCCGCAGCCTGAGCAAAAGGCTTCGTAGCCGCTACCAGAACGGACTGATGGGCGCCTGGCCGAGATGCTCGGCCAGGCGCCTTTGCGTTCCGGCCGACGTGTCGTCGGGCAAATCCGACGGATCGGCGAAGCGGATCTCGCGCACTTCGAGATTGCGGCGGAACTCGACCTCCGCATTGCGGAAGCGAAACAGGAAGACGACGTTGGTGATCCAGCCGATTTTGCCGCTGTAGACGCTGAAAAGCTCCGGCGGATCGGCGCGGACGACTCCCATTTCCTCTTGAAGTTCGCGCAGGATTCCATCGGCCGGAGCTTCACCGCGCTTGATCCCGCCCCCGGGAAACGACCAGCCTGGCTTGTAGGAATGGCGCGCGAGCAGGACTTTGCCATCGCGGTCGAAAATCATCGCGCCCGCACCGAGAACCGCAGGCGAAAGCACGGCCTTCACCGCCATGGCCGGCCAGCCCACGGCAATTTGTCCCACCTGCTTGCGAATCCACGAAACCACGTGTTCCCCTAGGACAGCTTTGTAACGATTTCCTAACCGCCTCATTCTTAACCTGCCTTAGCCAATTAAGGCGAAAGCAATCTTGGCATTGTACGCAATGCCGACGACCGGATGGATCCGCAAGCAGCGGCAAGCCGTATCAACCGCCACACAGCGGCAAGACTAGAGCGAGAGATATATGTCCGGGGGGGCATTCGAACATCTGAAGGCGCTGGTGGTTGAAGACAACCAGCATATGCGCACGCTTCTGCGTTCGCTCCTGAATGCGCTCGGCATCACGCAGGTCCTCGAGGCCAATGACGGCGAGGAGGCGTTCAGTCTTCTGCGCGACAAGCAGCCCGATCTCATCCTCTCCGATCTCTCGATGACGCCGATGGACGGCATCGCCTTCGTCCGCGAAGTGCGAACGTCGAGCACGAGCCCCAATCCCTATATCCCGATCATCATGGTCACCGGCCATACCGAGCGTCACCGCGTCGAAGCAGCGCGCGATGCCGGCGCGACCGAAGTGCTGGCCAAGCCGATCACGGCGGGCAACCTGTTCCAGCGCATCGGCGAAATCGTCGACCGGCCGCGCGCCTTCGTGAAATGTCCGACCTATTTCGGACCGGATCGCCGCCGCCACGTCGACGAAGAATATGCCGGACCGTTCCGCCGGCGCGACGATTTCGAGAACGATCTTGCCGTTCGCTAGGGAATATTCGTGATGCCTATTTCAGAAGCCGAAATCGTTCCCGCCGAGCAGTATCCGGCCCTGTTGTCCGCGACGCGCCGCGGCCAGGCGATGAGCCTTTTGCGCAGTCACGCCACACTGACCAGGGCCAACCGCGCGATCGCGATGCGTTGCGCCGAGCTGCGCGACGCGGTTCTCGACCTCGTCGACCGTCTGCGCCAGGCCGCGCTGATCGCCGACTGGCAGAACGTCTACGACGCGACCCACGAAATTCGCGGCCTGGCCGCGACGGCGGGGCTTCCGGCAACCGGGCGCATCGCCAACGGGCTTTGCACCTATCTCGACTGCGTCGCGCGGTTCGCGCTATCGCCCGATCCGGAGATCGTACAGCTGCATCTCGGCGCCATTCTCCGTTCGGTGCGGACCGAAGACGATGCGGCGCGGCATGGCGACACCGTCGCCCAGGAGCTCGCCGCGCTGGTCAGCCGCAAGCTCGGCGAAATTAAGGATTCGGCAAGCGGTATTCCGCCGTCTTCAGCCCTTCTTAAGCGATCCGCTTAATACTAACGGCCTGTTTCTCTCGACGAGCGGGTCATGCTTCAAATCGGCGGCATCCTGGTACTTTTCGCCTGCGTGTTCGGCGGCTATCTGATGACCGGCGGCTCGCTGGGCGTCATCTTCGAAGCCTTGCCGCACGAGATGTTGACCATCTTCGGCGCCGCCATCGCCGCGATGCTGATCGCCGGCTCGATGTATTCGATGAAGAAGATCATGGGCTCGCTCGGCAAAATCATCGCCGGGCCGGCCTGGAAGCCGGCGGACTATCGCGACCTGCTCTGCCTGCTCTTCCTGCTGACCAAGACGATGAAGTCCAAGGGCCTCATCGCGCTGGAAGCGCATATCGAAAAGCCGGAAGAGTCGTCGATCTTCAAGCGCTATCCGAAGATCATGAAGGACCATTTCGCGCTCGACTTCATCTGCGACACGCTGCGGATGATGACGATGAGCCTGGAAGACCCGCACCAGGTCGAGACCGCGATGGAGAAGCAGCTCGAGAAGCACCATCACGAGGCCCTGGTCGGCGCCAATGCGCTCCAGAGCATGGCCGACGGCCTGCCGGCGCTCGGTATCGTCGCGGCGGTGCTCGGCGTCATCAAGACCATGGGCGCGATCAGCGAGCCGCCGGAAGTTCTCGGCGGCATGATCGGTTCGGCCCTCGTCGGTACCTTCATGGGCGTGTTCCTGGCCTACGGAATCGTCGGCCCGAT
Source organism: Pseudomonadota bacterium (assembly GCA_018241025.1). Lineage (GTDB taxonomy): Bacteria > Pseudomonadota > Alphaproteobacteria > Micropepsales > Micropepsaceae > Rhizomicrobium. Next base: position 41,038 of record JAFEEQ010000030.1, on the reverse strand, counting down.
GGGCTCACGGCTGAAGGCGATCATCGACGAGGAAGCGCAGTTCTATCGCGTGATTCAGGACATCCTGGTCGCGCATCTGCACGGCAATGCGGCGCAGGTGTCGGTGGAAATCGGCCGCGGCAGCGTTCCGAGCGAGGCCCAGCCGAGCTTCCAGGAGCTCGAAGAAGCGATCAACTCGATCCCGCCGGACGGCGGCTAAGCCCGCACGCGGATTTTGCGGCGTTCGTCGTCGAGCGCGACGAAGAAGGTGGCGATCGCGCCGGCAAAGATGCCGAGCGGGACAGCGGTCAGAACATCGATATCGGTTCCGAACACGACGATCGCGGTCACGATCATGCCGGTCAGCTGCGCCACGTTCTTCGGCATCCCTTGGCGTCCCCACAACAACGCACAAAGGCTAGGCGAGAGATCCCGCGCGGGAAAGTTCGTGGTGAAAAAATCCTTAACGGCCGAGGCTTATTCGGTTTTCGCGCAATTTACGGGTCAAGCGAAGTCGCTTGACCCTATTGCGCTCAGCCGCCGAGATCGCGTTTCTTTTCGAGATATTCCTCGCGGTTGATCTCGCCGCGGGCGTAGCGGCCTTCGAGGACCGCGAGCGCGTCCGAGCGGCTGCCGCCGGAGGGACCATAATAGTAATGATGGCGCCGGCCACCGAAGACGAGCGCCAGGATGCCCACGACGATGATCAGGCTGAACAGGCCGTGGAACGGCCAGAAGAAAAAGAAGGGCCAGAAGAAAAACCCGTCCATGCTGCAGCCTCCAATTCCTCACCAGATATGGGGAGGCTGCAGCCGGTTTCCAGTGCCGCTCAGACGTTGAATTCGATGCCTTGGGCGAGCGGCAGGGCGTTGGAATAATTGATGGTCGCGGTCTGGCGCCGCATGTAGGCCTTCCAGGCGTCGGAGCCGGATTCGCGGCCGCCGCCGGTTTCCTTCTCGCCGCCGAACGCGCCGCCGATCTCGGCGCCCGAGGGGCCGATGTTCACATTGGCGATGCCGCAATCGGAGCCCGACGCGGCGATGAAGCGCTCGGCCTCCTGCATGTCGAGGGTAAAGATGCAGGACGAAAGGCCCTGCGGCACGGCGTTGTGCAATGCGAGCGCCGTATCGAAATCCGTGTAGCGCATCACATAGAGGATCGGCGCGAAGGTCTCGTGGCAGACGGTCGGCGTCTGCGAAGGCATCTCGACGATTGCGGGATGGGCGTAGAATGCGTTCGGGTGCGAGTCCGCCAGCGCGCGGCCGCCGCCGGTGACGATGCCGCCTTCGGATTTCGCAGAGGCGAGCGCGCGTTCCATGTTCTCGAACGACGCCTTGTCGATCAGCGGGCCGACCAGCGTGCCGGGCTTCGACGGATCGCCGATGGGAAGGCCGGCATAGGCCTTCTTCAGTGCCGGAACGAGCGTGTCGTAGACGCTGTCATGCACGAAGAGGCGGCGCAGCGTGGTGCATCGCTGGCCGGCGGTGCCGACGGCGGCGAAGAGGATGGCGCGGACGGCGAGATCGAGCTTGGCCGAGGGCGCGACGATCATCGCGTTGTTGCCGCCGAGTTCGAGGATCGTCTTGCCGAAACGCGCGGCAACGACGGGGGCGAGCTCGCGGCCCATGCGGGTCGAGCCGGTGGCGCTGACGACGGGGATACGCGTGTCCTTCGCCAGCATTTCGCCGACATCGCGCAGGCCGAGCACAACCTGGCTGAGATGCGCCGGCGCGTCGCCGAAACGTTTCGCGGCGCGCTCGAACAGCGCCTGGCAGGCAAGCGCGGTGAGCGGGGTCTTCTCCGATGGCTTCCAGATCACGCTGTCGCCGCAGACAAGCGCGAGCGCGGCGTTCCAGGCCCAGACCGCGACCGGGAAGTTGAAGGCGGAGATCACGGCGACGGGACCGGCGGGATGCCAGGTCTCCATCATGCGGTGGCCGGGACGCTCGGATGCGATGGTGAGGCCGTAGAGCTGGCGCGAAAGACCGACCGCGAAATCGCAGATGTCGATCATCTCCTGCACCTCGCCAAGGCCTTCCTGGAGGATCTTGCCGGCTTCGAGCGTGACGAGACGGCCGAGGGCATCCTTGTTGGCGCGGAGTTCCTCGCCGAAGAGCCGCACCAGCTCGCCGCGGCGCGGGGCCGGAACGTCGCGCCAGGCGCGGAAGGCGGTAGCCGCGTGCGCGATTTTGGCGTCGACGGATTTCGCGTCGTCATAGGCGATGCGGCCGATCTCGGCGCCATCGATGGGCGAACGGACGATGTGGGGGCCGTTGGACGTGATCGCGAAGTGGGAGAGGAGGTCGGTTGTCATTGATCGCTTCCTGAGTGAACCGATTGCGACTGCTGCAAAACAAAATACACCTGTCATCCCCGGCGAGCGAAGCGAGGGAAGGGGACCCAGGTGTTTGCAACCGTGACGGTGTTTCCGACCTGGGTCCTCTTCCCCTCATGCCGCTTCGCGGCATTCGGCCGGGGATGACAGTTTTCAGGCGTAATATTTGCCAAACCGGTTGGCGAGGAAGTCGCTCAGCTTGGCTTCTTCCTGGCGGACGAAGCCCTTCTGCGGGAGCTTGCCTTCCACCAGCATGTCGCACATCGCACAGATACCGCTCGCCGTCGTGATCTGGATCGCGCTCATCAGCGTGCCGCCGACCTCCTGCGCGTAGATCTTCTTGGCGTAGCTTTCCTGCGTCAGGCGGCCGCCGCGCATGCCGGAGACAGTGACGAAGATCAGCACCACGTCCTGATAGGTGATCGGGATCGCGGTCTCGAGCACGTCCTTGAAGATGTCGCGGCGGGTGCCGAGGTGCAGGTCGCGCACCAGCATCTTCACGATGTCGCGGTGGCCTGGGTAGCGCGCGGTCTTGTAATTGAGGTTCTCGACCTTGCCTTCGAGCGTGTCGCACAACGTGCCGAGACCGCCAGAGGTGTTGAAGGCTTCGTACTGCACGCCGTCGAGATCGAAATGCTCGAGCTCCTCGAGCGAGGGCACCTCGACGCGGCGGCCGTCACGCACCGCTTCGCAGGGGTTGCAGTATTCGTTGATCAGGCCGTCGGTCGACCAGGTGAGATTGTATTTGAGCGCATTGTGCGGATAGACCGGCAGCGCGCCGACGCGCATCTGGACGTCGCGCAGGCTCTCGAACTTCTTGGCAAGGTCGTAGGCGACGATGGAGATGAAGCCGGGGGCCAGGCCACACTGGGGGATGAACGCGGTATCCGCGCCCTTGGCGAGCGTCTTGATGGTGCGGGTGGATTCGACGTCTTCGGTGAGGTCGAGATAGTGCGCGCCCGCGGACTTGGCGGCTTCGGCCACGGTGGCGGTGAGATGATAGGGCGTGGCGGAGAGGACGATGTCCTGGCCCTTCACCGCCGCGGCGAATTCGGGGCTGGTGATCTCGACCGCGCGGGTCTCGACATTCTTCTTCGGCATGCGCGCGAGCATCGCCGCGTCGCGATCGACGACGGTGACGCGGTAGTCGCCGGTGGCCGAAAGCAGTTCGGTGATCGCGACGCCGATCTTGCCGCCGCCGACGAGGAGAACGTTTTTCATCGCTGGAACCCGTTGGAACTCAAACGCATCTTCCCGCACCACCGGTGCGGGCGGGAGGCGGCGAAAGCGCGGAAATTGCAAACCCGACCGGCGAATCGCAGGATTGGTCCGGCGATTCGCTGGTACGAACGAAATGTTGAACGAAAGTCCAATTGCGCGCCCATGCGGCTGGGCGATATCCTTTGCGCGATGCCGTATGCGGAGTTTCGAATGGACGCGCGCAAGAACGAGGTTCCCGAAGACGCCATTGCCGAACGCAAGCCTTGGCGCGCGCCGCGCGTGGTCGTCTCCGAGATCCGGCATTCGGAAAACAATCCCGGCAGCGGCAGCGACGGCGTGGGACGCGTCTCCTAGTCACTGCGGAGCAGGCGGTCATGCGCGAGGGTGACCGCCGGCTGATCGCCCTGCTGCGCGCCAATGCGCGCGAGCCCACCGCGTCGCTGGCGCGCAAGCTGGGACTGGCCCGGTCGACAGTGCAGGAGCGGATCGCGCGCCTTGAGCGCGAAGGATCGATCAAGGGCTATACGGTGCGCCTCGCCGACGATGCCGACGCCGCCAAGCTCCGCGCCGTTGTGATGATCGAAACCGATCCCAAGCGTGCCGATCGCGTCGCGCTTGAACTCAGGAAGATGCCGGAGGTGCGCTCGCTGTTCGCAGTGGCGGGGACCTTCGATCTGGTGGCCACGGTCGAGGCGGAGACGCCGCCGCGCATCGATGCCTTGCTCGACCGCATCGGCCGCGCGAACGGTGTGGCGCGAACCGTGAGTTCGATTGTCTTAAGCGAGAAGTTCAGCCGTTAGCGCGCAGCGTAAATCCCGCATCGGATAGCGCCTTGCGGATCTCGTCGGCATGGCCCTGGTCGCGGGCTTCCACCACCATGCCGAGATAGGCCGATTTCACCGGCGTGTCGGTCATCATGCGGTTGTGGCTGACTTCGAGGATATTGCCGCCGGCCTCGCCGATCAGCGTGGCGACGCGGGCGAGCAGTCCCGGGCGATCCTCGATCTGGATCTCGACGGTGAGGATGCGGCCCTCGCGCGAAAGCTCGCGCAGGATGACGTTGGAGAGCAGGCGCATGTCGATGTTGCCGCCCGAGAGCACGACGCCGACCCGGCGTCCGGCGAAGAGCTGCTTGTTCTCCAGCACCGCGGCATAGGCGGCGGCACCGGCGCCTTCGACCACGGTCTTTTCGATTTCGAGCAGCTCGGCCAGCGCCTGCTCGATCTGCACTTCGTCGACCAGCAGAACATCGCGCACGGTGGATCGAACGATCTCACGCGTGACCATGCCGGGATCCTTGACCGCGATGCCTTCGGCGATGGTCTGGCCTGCGCTCGGCAGGTTCGCGCTCTTGAAGGCATCGTACATCGAGGGATAGGCGCGGGTCTGGACGCCGAAGATCTGGATGTTGGGATTGATCGCCTTGGCCGCGATCGCGATGCCCGAGATCAGGCCGCCGCCGCCGATCGGCACGACCAGCGTATCGAGCGGCTCTTCCGCATCGGCGAGCATTTCGAGCGCCACGGTGCCCTGGCCGGCGATGACCATCGGGTCGTCATAGGGATGGACGAAGACGAGACCCTCATCCTTCGTGATCTGCTGGGCGCGGGCGAACGACTCGCTGAGAGTCGCGCCTTCGAGCACGACGCGGGCGCCGAAATCCTTGGTGTGCTTCACCTTCACGAAGGGCGTGCTTTCCGGCATCACGATGGTGGCCGGAATGCCGAGGCGGCCGGCGTGATAGGCAACACCCTGGGCGTGGTTGCCGGCCGACATCGCCGCGACGCCGCGCTTGCGCTCGTCTTCGCTGAGCGAGAGCAGCTTGTTCAGCGCACCGCGCTCCTTGAAGGAGGCGGTGTATTGCAGGTTCTCGAATTTCAGATGGATGTCGGCGCCGGTGATGCGCGAGAGCGTGTCGGAATGGCGGGTCGGCGTGCGCTCGACCTGGCCCTGAATGGCGCGCGCGGCAGCTCGGACATCGTCGATGGTGATCGGGGCGGCGGCTTTGGGTTCCAAACTCACCTCCTCCAATCGTGCGGATTGGTAGCAGCGGAGGGATTTGAACCCCCGACCAAGGGATTATGATTCCCCTGCTCTACCACTGAGCTACGCTGCCAAAACCGCACGCGGGCGGGCATGTAAGGGAGGGGGTCGGAGCCTGTCAAGCGACGGCTGCTGACATGCCCGCGCAGGGCTGCCATGGCATAATCTGCCGCATGGCTCGCCTGAAACGACCGCCGAAATACGTCCTTGTCCAGCGCATCGCGCTCGGCCTGCCCGGCGTGCGCGAGGAAAGCCATCGTTACGGACCCTGGTTCAACATCGGCAAGCGGGTGTTCGCGCTCTATTGGGGCAAGTCGGAGAGCTGGATGATCCGGCTGCCGCCCGATCACATCATGATGCTGGTGGCGGTCGGCGCCCCGTTCCGGCCGATGCGCAACGGCTCGCCGTTCTGGGTCTATATCGATGTCGAGCAGATGGATGCGGCCATGCTGCGCGACTACCTGACGGCGGCGTGGCGGCATACGGCGCCGAAGAAACTTCAGGCCGGGATTTTGGTCGAGGAAGACGTCGAGGAATTGGGCGAGGCCTTCGCATGACGCCGCCCAGGCTCGCCGCCATCCGCAAGATCGCGCTCGGCTTTCCGGAAGCGCGCGAGATCGAGGACCGCATGGGGCTGTGGTTCAATGTCGGGAAAAAGAGCTTCGCCCTGTTCAACGGCGAGCGCTGGATCTTCAAGCTGCCGATGGCGCAGCAGATGATGCTGTTCGATGCGCGGCCGAAGACGTTCCAGCCGATGCGCGCGGGGCGGCTTCTGTGGAGCTTCGTGCAGGTCGAGGATCTGGATGCGGCGGAGATGCGCGATCTTCTGTTCGCGGCCTGGACCGTGGTGGCGCCGAAGAGATTACAGTCTCAATACGGCCAGCCGCGCACCTCGCCGAAGCAGAGCAGATAGCCGTTCAGCTCGCGCACCAGCATCTCGTTACGGCCATCTTCGACTTCGGGCGGATTGACGATTTCCGCGCCGCGCGCTTTCAGCTCGTCGTGCAGGGCGGTGACATCGGATACCCAGATGTAGAGGTCGAGCGCCTCGTGCAGCCGCGCCGTGTTGCTGAGCGCCGCCGGGCTTTTCGCCTGACGCAACATCACGCGGGCGGTATTGCGTTGCATGATGGTGAAGCCCGGCGGGTTGCCGAAATAGCGGCCGAGGTTGAAGCCGAGCACGTCGCGCCAGTATTCGCCGCTCTTCACCACATCGTCGACCAGCAGGAAGGGCGCGGCTTCGAGAAAGACGGATTTCGCAAGATCGGTCATAGGCGCCTCCGGCCGGGACGGTATAAGGGTGCCCGCGGGCGATGAACGGAGCAAGCGGGATGAAGGCGGCACGGGTGATCCTGTTCACCAACCAGATGGAGAAGATGACAGTTTTCTACCGGGATGTTCTGGGGCTGAAGCAGGTGACGGCGGAGCCGGGCTGGCGCGAGTTCAAGGCCGGCAGCATCACCATCGCACTGCATTCGGGGCCGCCGTCGCCGGGACGCAAGGGGCCGAAGATCGCATTCCTGGCAAAGGATGTCGCCGCCGAGCGTGCGAGGCTGAACACCCTCGGCGCGAAATTCGGCACCGTGTCGGATGGCGAATTTCAGCTCTGCAACGGCAAGGATCCGGACGGCAATTGGCTCCAGCTCTCGAATCGCTAATCGGCACGGCTTTCGGTGCTGTCGAGATGGGCGAAGAAGCGCCAGTAGAGCGCGAGATAGACGGCCTGCAATGCCGCAGCGAGCAGGAAGGGCAGCGTGAAGGCGCCCCGATGGATCAGCCAGCCGCCCAGCACCGGACCTGCGGCGCGCGGAATCTGTAGCGAGAGGCTTTGAATGCTGGCGGCGACGCCGCGGCGTTCGGCACGCGTGAGCTCCGCGGCAACGGCCTGGCGCGGACCGGCGGTGCCCTGGTTGAAAGCGCTGCGCAGCGCATAGGCACCGGCAGCGAAGATGAAGGTCGGGGCGAAAGGTGTCGCGATCAGAAGCAGGAGGCCGCAAAGGCGCATCGCAAGCACGGTGCGCACCGCGCCGAATCGCACGCTGAGATAGCCGCTGATGGTCGATCCGGTGCCGCCGAGCAGGAAGCCGAGCGCCAGGGCCGGCCCGATCATCTCCAGCTTCTGGCCGAAGCGGCGCACGAACCAATAGGCAATGAGCGGGCCGACGATGCCGATGGCGAAACCGTTGATCATGTTCGTGATCGCGAGGCGGCGAAGCTGGCGGTTCTCTTCCCTGGTGAGGGCGTGATCGGCTTCGCTGGGCGGCGCGATGGGCGCGGCTGGCGGCTCTCGGGTTTGCAGCAGAAGCGCGAGGGCGATCAGCGAGCCGGCGAGCGGCACGGCGAAGAGAATGCGATAGGAATCGGCGTTGGCGAAACCGTGACCGAAGAGACTGGGCAGCGCAACCAGCGCGGCGCCCGTCGCCATACCGAAGAACCCGAAGGTCGCGTTCAGCGCGAGGACGCGGCGGCGCACCAGGCCGGTCACCTCGCGCGCGAGCCAGGCCTGCTCGACCGGTGCGAATGGTCCGGCCGCGCCGTTGGCGCCGCGGCCGAAGCCGGCAATGGTCGCGGCGATGACGAGGATCACGTCGTTGCGCGACAACAGCGCAGCGAGCGCCGCCAACGCGGCTGCGCATTCATAGACGAGCAGCAACCCGCGCCGGCCGCGACGGTCGCTCAACGGACCGACGATCGCGGTGAGCGCGGCACCGAACAGAAGACCCGACATCAGCACCGCACCGATGGCCGCACCGTTGTAGCCGAGGGCGTGGAGATAGAGTGCGAAGCTGACCACCGTGACGCCCTGCCCGGCGCTGCGCACCATGCGGGTGAGGAGCAGGATGCGGACATTGCGGGGAAGGGCGAATGCAAAAGCCGGAAGGGATGCTATGGCCGGGCGCTCCACGGTTCGACGGTGCCGACGATACCGAGCGGCACGTCCGCCATGATCGCACGAAAGACGCCGGTGGAAATCTCTTCATGCGTCAGCCAGCGCGAGCCGTGGGCTTCGACGACGAAGCCAAGGACCACCGCTTGATAGGTGATCGGTAAGGACTCCGTAGCAGCGGCCATCTCGGAAAGCCGCTCCGGATGCGAAGGATCGCCATGGGCACTGCCCAGAACCTGCACGAAACGGCCGCCGGGAACCACGCGCGAGGCCAGCGCACGGCGAAGTTCCGGCGCGCGGCCGTGGATCCATGCGACGACGAGTCCGGGCGGCGGCAGATCGCGCAAGGCTTCGGCGAGCGCGGTTGCGTCGTTGTAATCGCAGATGACGGGCTCGAGTGTCGGCGCGATGGCACGGACGCGGTGGGCACTGCGCGCCAGCACCGAGACACGATCGCCGATGTCGAGAAGAGACCGGCTCAAGCCTGCGAGCATGCCGGAACCGCCCACCACGAGTGCGTGGCGGACGCGGTTCATTCCGCCGCCTGACGCTGAACTTGCGGTTTCGCGATCCAGCCGCCGCCGAGAACACGTGTGCCGTCATAGAAGACGCAGGCCTGGCCGGGCGCGACGCTTTCCTCCGGGGCATAGAGGTCGACCCGCGCGCTGCCATCGGCGGCGGGCGTGACATGCGCCGCGACGGGCGCGCGCGTGGAACGCACCTTCACGCTGCAGTCGAACGGCGCGGCGGGCGCGGCGAGCCAGTTGATGTCACGCACCTGGACCTCGCGCGTGCCGAGCGCGGTGCGCGGACCGACGACGACGCGGGCATTTTCCGCATCGAGGGCGAGAACGAAAAGCGGTTCGGCATTGCCCGAGAGACCGAGACCCTTGCGCTGGCCGACGGTGAAGTGGATGACGCCGTCGTGATGGCCGACGACTGCGCCGGAGAGATCGACAATCTCGCCCGGCTTCGCCGCATCGGGCTTCAGCTTCTCGACGATGGAGGCGTACTTCCCGTCGGGCACGAAGCAGATGTCCTGGCTGTCTGGCTTGTCGGCAACGGCGAGGCCGAGTTCGGCGGCGAGGGCGCGCACCGCGCGCTTCGGCATGCCGCCGAGTGGGAAACGCAGATAGTCGAGTTGCGCCGCCGTCGTGGCAAAGAGGAAATAGGACTGGTCGCGCGTGTCGTCGACGGCGCGGTGCATCTCCGCCCCGTTTGCGCCTTCGACGCGCCGGACATAGTGGCCGGTGGCGAGGGCGGCGGCGCCGAGCTCGCGCGCGGTGTCGAGAAGATCGGCGAACTTCACCTTCTCGTTGCAGCGGACACAGGGGATCGGCGTTTCGCCGCGCGCATAAGATGCGGCGAAGTCGGCGATCACGCGCTCCTTGAAGCGCTGCTCGTAGTCGAGCACGTAATGCGGGATGCCGAGACGTTCGGCGACGCGGGCGGCGTCGTGGATGTCCTGACCCGCACAGCAGGCGCCCTTGCGCTTTGCGGCGGCGCCGGCGTCGTAAAGCTGGAGCGTGACGCCGACCACGTCATAACCCGCGCGCTTGAGCAGCGCCGCGGTCACCGACGAGTCCACACCACCCGACATGGCGGCGACGACACGCGATCCCTTGGGCAGGTTCAGGTCCATGGCGCGGGGCTATAGTCCCAGTGCGCCGGTGGGGCAAGCTACTTCAGATAATTGAGCAGCGAGACCTGGTTAAGCTGCGCCGTGACCTGGTAGGCGGCCTGGAGCGCGACCTGGCTCTGGTTGAGATTGGTGATCGCGGTCGGCATGTCGACATCTTCGATGTTCGAGACGAAGCCCTTGTAGAGCGTCGAAAGCGCCGACTGGTGATCCGAGGCATTCTGAAGCTGGTTGTAGACGAAGCCGTTCGAAGCCGCCGCGTTGTTCACCGTCGCCGCCGCACTGATCGCGGTCGGAAGCTCCGAGGTGAGGAAGTCGTTCGCCGCCTTGGTCATCGGCGTCGAGGCCGAGAGCGGGCCCGACGAGCCGGAGTCGAAGGTCGCGATGTCTTTCAGGGTCTGCATCAGGCCGCTGCCGATGTCCGACGCCAGCATGCCGACCTGGACGCTCTGGCCGTCGCCGACCATGACCGACTTCTTGAGCGTGCCGTTCGAGAAGGCATCGGATGCCGAAGGCAGTGCCGCAAGCTGGGAGAGCGAAGTGATGTTCACCGGCGGCACGTTGTCCTTGTCGCCGCCATAGAGATAGTTGCCGTTGGCATCCTTGGTGTTCAGAATCTGGTTGACCTGGTCGAGGATGCCCTGCGCGGTCGTCATCAGCGTCGTGCCATCGCCCTGCGCGACGGCCGTGGTCATCGCCTGGCGCAGCTGATTGGCAAGATCGGACAGCGACGACATCTGCGTGTCCTGCAGATCCGCCTGGTTGAGCGCGAGCGTGGTGTTGGACTGATAGGCATCGGCCTTGTTGGCGGAGGTGCGCGCGGCCTCGAGCAGCGAGACCTTGTCGCCGATGCCGGTATAGTTGTTGGCGACCTTGCCGCTGGCGACCTGGGCCTGGTTCTTGTCGAGGTTCTGCGATGCCGACTGGATCTGCTGCAGCAGGAACTGCGACTGGGCAGCGGTGGACGTGCGTTCGACGGTCATGATCGCCTCTACTGAACCTGGAGCAGCGTGTCGTAGAGCTGCTGGACGACCTGGAGCATGCGCGCGCCGGCGCTGTAAGCCTGCTGGTAGGTCATCATGTTGCTGAGTTCCTCGTCCAGGTTGACGCCCGAGGTCGCCGACTGGCGGGTCTGCGCTTCCTGGAGGCGGTCGGATTGCGTGGTCTGGTTCGCCTGCACGGTCGTGCCGCGGGTCGCGATGTCCTGATAGAAGGCGGCTGCGTAGTCGGACAGCGAAGCAACCTCGGCCGACATGCCGCCGACCTTGGCGAAGCTCTGTGACGACGAGTCGACATTCTGCAGCGCGACGGCGCCCGAATTGTCGCCCGGACCGACCACCGTATCGCCGACCGCCGTGGTCGCAGAGATCTGCGCCTGGGCAAAGGGGATACGCGACGGCGTGGCCGCCAGCGCCGGATTGACGGCGAAGGTCGAGGCGAATTGCGTGAGCTGGCTCGAACCGATGCCGAAGAGCTGCGAAAGGCTCATGCCCGTCGTGCCGCGCTGCGTCGTGTCGGCGGTGACGTTGAAGGAATAGTTGGCGTAGTTGGATGCCGGCGTCGCGCTCAAGGTGCCGTCGCTGCCAAGCGCGAAGGTCATCGAGCCGCCCATGGCGGTGTTCAGCGCGGTGACCGCGTCGCCGATCGTCATGCCGGCCGTCAGCGTTACATTGGCGGTGCGGGCGATCGTGCCGTCCGGGCCCTTGAGCTGGAGGCTGATCTGGCCGCCCGCCGCGAAGCCGGCACTGTCGGTGGCGGACAGGCCGGTCGCCTGGATCGCCGGAAGGCCGCTGGTGAAGACGTCGTTCAGCCCGAAGAAGGCCGAGAAGCCGGCGCCGCCGCGGCTGGCCGGCGTGGTCGCGTCATCCTTGAGCGCGAGGCCGTTGTTGTTGGCCGCGGTGAGGGAGAGCTTGCCGTCGGTGAAACTCGCGGTGCCGTCGCTGCCAAGCGCCGAATTCAGCGCGGTGACGAAACTGCCGACGCTTCCGCCTGTCGCGCCGACAACCGAGCCGTTGACCGAGATGGTGCCGGCATCGAAATCGACATCGACACGCTTGACCAGATTGCCGTTGGAATCGGTGACTGCGACCGTCGTCTTGCCGGTGAAATCGAGCGCATCGGTCGAGAGCAGGCCGGTGTTGCGGCCGGTCAGGGACGACGGCGGCGGATAGGCGGTGTTCTGGTTGCTGACCGTGTTGTAGGCGAGCGCGGTGGTGCGCGCGAGATTGCCGAGCTCCTGGCCGACCTGGGCGAGGTCGGTGTCGCGGGCATCGATCAGGCCTTTTAGTTTGCCCGACGCCAAATGCGGCTCGAAAGACTGCGGCGCCGCGATCGGCTGGCCGGAGTTCGGGTTGACGTCCTGGATCGTGATCGATCCGTAGGTGCCGTTGCTCGCGCCCGGCGTATAGGAGAGCTGCGCATAAGTGTCGCTGACGAGATTGACGCCGTCTTCGGTCATCACCGAGACGCGGCCGTCGCCGAGGTCGTTCACCCGGACGCCGACGAGCTGCGACAGATTCTGGAGCGCGACATCGCGCTGATCGAGCAGCGCCGAGGAATTGTCGCCGCCGACATAGGACGTCTTGAGCTGCGTGTTGAGATCGTAGACCTGCTTGATCAGCGAATTGACGCTCGAGACCGAGGTCGAGACCTGCTGATCGACCTGGTTGCGCAGCGTGGTGACCTGTCCGGCGAGAGTCGAGATCGTCGAGGCAAGATTCTGAAGGCTGTTCAGCGTACCGATCTGGTTGGCGCTGGTGGTCGGCGATAGCGCGGCCTGACCGAGCGATGCCGAAAGCGCGGTGAAGCGCGAGGTCAGGCTTGTGCTGTCGCCGGGCTGGCCGAGCAACCCGTCGAGCTGGTCGAACACGGTGCTCTGCGCGTCGTAACGCGACGAGGCGGATTGTGCCGACAGGGATTCAGCGTCCAGGAACTTGTCGACGACGCGCTGAATATCGGAGATCTGCACGCCGTTGAGCTGGCCGCCGACCGCGATCGCCTGCTGCTGCACGACACGGCGGGCATAGCCGACCGTATTCATGTTCGCGACGTTGTTCGAGACCACCTTCAGCGCAGTGCTGTTGGTCTGAAGCGCGCTCAACGCCGCCGATGCGATTCCGTTCAGGCTCAAGCGAATTTCCGATTCGATGCTTTGCCGCCGACGATTGGATCGCAAGCGCCGTGCCATGTGGATTGGCGGTTTTGCGCGGAAATTCGCGGCCCGTACGGACAATTTCGCCGGTCGCAATCGGCAGAGTTTGCCGCGCAAGGCAGATCGTGCCCGGCGCGACGGCCGCTGCTTCTTACGCGATTCATCGGAATATAAAGCGAAAGTGGGCGGCGGAAATCTGGTCCGGCCCTTGCTACGAGGCTTCGCGGAAACATGCGGGCATCATCGTGGCCATCGCAGCAACGAGCACTGTAACGACTCCGGCGAGTGCCGCACATGCGGCAGCACCGGCGCGTGATGCCAATGGCGGCGACTTCGCCGCGATGCTGGCTGGCACCATGAACGGCGACGCACAGTCCGCCGGCTCAGCCGACGACAATACAAAGACACCGGAGAACGCCGCCGCGCCGGATATGACGCCTGCGGCAACGCCGTCCGATCCTGCGAAGGATGCAACGGCATCCGATGCCACGGACGATAGCGCCGGCGACGACATTGCGAGCGGCAATCCGGGCGATGCGCCGCGTGGCAGGACGGGCTTCGACGCGAAGGCCGGCGATGGCGTGATGGGTGCCGACCGGGGCCGCAAGACGCTTCCGGTCAAAGGCGGACGCGACGATGCGAAGGATGCATCGTCTGACACCTCGGACACCGACGCGACACCAGTCGTCGCTGCGTTGCAGCCGGCCAATCCCATACAGACTCCAGTGGCGCCGCCGCAGCAGACCGAGCCCGTGCCAGATAAGGGTCCGGCGAAAGCGGAAGATGCGGCCGATAGCGCGGCACGCGTCGCGACCACGCCTGTCGCCGTTGCTGCGGCGATGCTGGCGGCGGGCGACATCGTCAAACCCGACGCGGCCGGCGACGCCAAACCTGCGGCAGGCACACAGAAGACCGAAGGCAAATCGTCTACGGCCGGTAAGCTGGCCGATGCCGGTAAGGACGTTGCGCGCAAATTTGCGGACAAGGCGTTGACCGACGTACTGCCGTCCAAGAGCGACGGCAGCGATCCGAATGCGAAGACCGGAGGTCCGGCGCCGGGCGCGCACGGGGCGAAGGATACCTCGCCTGCCGCCGCCGATGCGTCCGACATCAAGCCGGGGGCGCAGCCAGCCCAGGCGGCTGCACCGGCCCAGCCAGCGCAATCCTCGCAGCCTGCCGCCCAAACCGCGCAGCCCGCGGCGCCCCAGCCTGTCGCGGCTACCGCGGCGCCGTCGCAACCGGCGGCACCGAATGCGCCCGCACAGGTGCAGATCCATGCCGCGCATCAGGCGGCGACCCAGCCCGATATCAATGCGCTGGCGGTGAATATCGCGACCCGCTCCGACGGCGGCACCAGGCATTTCGACATCCGCCTCGATCCCGCCGAACTCGGCCGTGTCGATGTGCGGCTGAGCGTCGACGATGCCGGCAAGGCACAGGCGATACTGACGGTCGAGAAGCCGCAGACGCTTGCCTTGCTGCAGCAGGATTCATCGCATCTGGAGCGCGCGCTGAAGGATGCGGGTCTCGATCTCGCGCAGAGCGGGCTCAGCTTCTCGCTCAAGGGTCAGCAGCAGCAGAGCGGCAGCAACGCCGGCTCGGGCGGCGGCCGTGGCCGCGCTCTGGCCGTCCGTGCCATTGCCGCCGTCGATCAGGCCGCATCGAACATCACCATGAACGGACTCGCCGCCGGCGACGGCCGTCTCGATATCAGGGTTTGAGGACAACATGACGACCGTACCTTCCGCGACCAGTCCGGCCACGACCACCGGCGCCAGCTCGGCCCAGCAGCAGCTTGCCGGCAACTTCGACACCTTCCTGACCCTGCTGACGACACAGTTGCAGAACCAGGACCCGCTGAGCCCCATGGACTCGAACCAGTTCACCCAGCAGCTGGTCCAGTTCAGCCAGGTCGAACAGCAGATCAACACCAACGACAACCTGAAGACCCTGATCAACCAGGGCACCAGCGCGAACAGCGCCTATGCCGTGTCCTATCTCGGCAAGGCGGTCACGGTGTCGAACGGCAATGCGCCGCTGGCCAATGGCCAGGCGGTGTGGGCCTACAACCTCAATACCGACGCCTCGCAGACCCAGCTGACCGTGACCGACGCCAAGGGCAACGTTGTCTACACCGGCGCCGGCGAAACCGGATCGGGCGCGCATGTGTTCGACTGGGACGGCAAGGACAATGGCGGCAACCAGCTTTCCGACGGCACCTACAAACTGACCGTCACCGCCAAAGCAGCCGACGGCAGCGCGGTGACCAATTCGGTCACCAGCACCGGCGCGGTCAGTGAAGTCGACATGACCGGCTCGACCCCGCTTCTGATGGTGGGACCGATGTCGGTGTCGCTGACCGACGTGGTCGGCGTGCAATCGCTTTAAGAACGAACCAACCGACGCTCGAGAAACGGGCGCCTGAAAGCCGCGAAGGGGACGAAGCGCCCCGAAACGCAGCAGGAAAGACAGAGCAATGAGCTTGTATGGCGCAATGATGATCGGCGTCTCGGGCCTGTCCGCGAACAGCCGGGCCCTGAGCGTCTCCTCCTCCAACATCGCGAACGTGAACACCATCGGCTACAAGGCCAGCGGCAACGCGTTCTCGACGCTTCTGGCCTCGGCGGTCGGATCTGGCGACGTGTCGTCGGCCGGCGTGACCGCCAACCAGCTGCAGAACGTCACCGAACAGGGCGGCATCACCTCCACCCAGTCGCCGACGGATCTGGCGATCTCGGGCAACGGCTTCTTCGTGGTGAGCCCCAATCTGTCGAGCAGCGGCAACAGCCAGACGCTGCTCTACACCCGCGCCGGCAACTTCACGCCGGATTCGAGCGGCAACCTGAAGAACACCGCCGGCCTCTATCTGATGGGCTGGCCGCTCGATGCCAATGGCGCCGTGCCGACGGACCGCAACGACCTGACCAACATCAACGTCAACAACCTCGCCGGCAAGGCCGAGGCGACGACGAAGATGTCGCTCAAGGCAAACCTGCAGGCCTCGACCGACATCACCACCGGTTATACACCGGGCGACATGGCGGCGGGCACGGTGACGCCGAACTTCCAGCGCACCATCAACGTCTACGACAGCCAGGGCGGCACGCAGCCGCTCCAGGTCTCTTACGTCAAGACCGGCGCGAACAGCTGGTCCTATGAGGTGACCTATCAGGGTGCAGGTGCGAATATCGGCAGCCCGACCAACAACCTGATCGCCTCCGGCACGATGGAGTTCAATGCCGACGGCACACTGAAGACCGCCGATACCTCGGCGGCGACGGCGACCGGCTCGATCAGCGTGACGATCCCGTGGGACACCACCGCCTCCGGACTCAACCCGCAGACGATCTCGATCGACATGGGCACGCCGGGCAGCTCCGACGGCCTCACCCAGTTCGACAATCCGTCGGCGCTGGTGTCGTCTTCGGTCGACGGCGCGCTGTTCGGTTCGCTTTCGGGCGTGTCGATCGACGCGGACGGCTTCGTCACCGCGCAGTTCTCCAACGGCCTCTCGCAGAAGGTGTTCAAGCTGCCGGTCGCGACTTTTGCCAATCCGGACGGGTTGTCGGCGGTTTCGGGCAACGCCTATGCGGCGTCGAGCGCAAGCGGAACGCCGACGATCGGCGAAGCCAATCTCGGCGGCGCGGGAACCATCCAGAGCGAAGCCCTCGAAGGTTCCACCGTGGATCTGGCGACCGAGTTCACCAATCTCATCACCACGCAGCGCGCGTATTCGGCGTCGGCCCGCATCGTCACAACCGCGGACCAGATGCTGCAGACGCTCGAGCAGATTCAGTAATGCGATGAAAAAGGCGCGGCATAGCTGGCTTTCACGGCATATGCCGCGCCGCAATCGTTACACTTCTCATGGTTGCAGTACGAGATCGTTTACCACGCCCTTTGGTCCATTGTTAAAGCCGGCAAGGTTAGTGTCGCGCATGGGTGATGTGATTGGGAGACCGCATAATGGTCGATGATAGAAAAGGACGTGTGAGCTACGTCATCGGGCCGGATGGCAGCCCGCTGACGCTCGCCGACCTGCCGCCGCCGGGTACGCGGCGCTGGGTCATCCGGCGCAAGGCCGAAGTCGTTGCCGCGGTGCGCGGCGGACTGCTGAGCCTGGACGACGCCTGCAAACGCTACACGCTGACGGTGGAGGAATTCCTCGCCTGGCAGCGCGCGATCGATCGCTTCGGCATGCCGGGCCTGCGTGCGACCCGCGTCCAGCAGTACCGGAATTAGTTAGCGAAGCGTGAATGCCGCGCGGCGGATGGGGAGTAATCCCTCCTATCCGCCGTTTGCACTTATTGATCGCCATTAAGGCCGCCTTTACCAACCACGCGGCAATGTTTGCCTAGCACGGCGCGGAAGCGTCTTCTTGCGGAGGGCAGGCATTGCCGGAATTCGTCAAATCCTTCGGCGCGGCGCGTTTCGGCGTCATGGCGGGCGTTGCCGCAGCGCTGACGGCATTCTTCCTCTATGTCGCCGGCGCGCTGACGGAGCCGCCGAAAGCGATCCTGTTCTCCGGCCTCGAGCCGCGCGACGCCGCGCAGGTCACCGCCAAGCTCGACGCGATGAACGAAGCCTATGAAGCCAAGGGCGATGGCGGCACGATTCTCGTTCCCGCCGACGACGTCACCAAGCTGCGCATGAGTCTCGCCGCCGAGAATCTTCCGGCCGCCGGCGTGGGCTACGAGATCTTCGACAAGTCCGACACCTTCGGCGCAACCGCCTTCGTGCAGAACATCAATCGCCTGCGCGCGCTCGAAGGCGAGCTCGCACGTTCGATCCAGACCATCGACGGCGTCGATGAAGTGCGCGTGCACCTCGTCATTCCCGAACACCAGGTCTTCAGCCATGACGACCAGAGCCCGACGGCATCTGTCGTGCTCAAGACGCGCGGCATCCTGAGTCGCGGCCAGGTCCAGGCGGTGCAGCATCTCGTTGCCGCCGCGGTGAGCGGTCTGACGCCGGAGCGCGTCGCCATCGTCGACGACAAGGGCAACCTTCTGGCCGGCGGCGACGACAAGAACGGCCCGGACGCGGTCGCCATCGGCGAGACCAACCAGACCAGCGACTTCGAGGATCGGCTGCGCGCACGCATCGAGTCGATCGTGTCGAGCATCGTCGGCCCCGGCCACGTCAAGGTCCAGGTCACGGCCGACATGGACTACAAACACGAGAACATCGTCTCCGAACACTACGATCCCGACAGCAAGGTCGTACGCTCGAGCCAGACGGTCGAAACCAGCAACAGCGACAGTAACGGCAACGGGGCAGCCGCGGTGTCCGTCGGCAGCGCCCTGCCCGGCGGCGCGTCTGCGCCCTCGAACGACGGCAGCAAGTCGGAAGGCACGCGCAACGAAGAGACGACCAACTACGAGATCGACCGCACGACGACGACGAGCACGGTCGAAGGCGGCACAGTCAAAAAGCTTTCGGTCGCCGTCGTGGTAGACGGCACAACCGGAGCCGGCGGCGCCTATAAGCCGCGCACCCCGGCGGAAATGAAGCAGATCGACGCCCTCGTGAAATCGACCATCGGCTTCGACGCGAAGCGCGGCGATGTCGTGCAGGTCGACAACATGGCCTTCGCCCGCCTCGACACCGGCGACGGCACGCCGGCCCCGCAGCCGCTGCTCGGTCTCGACAGCCAGGACTGGATGAAGATCATCGAGGTCGCGATCCTGTCGATCACCGCGCTGCTGATCGGATTCTTCGTCGCCCGCCCGCTGATCGCCCGCATGTTCGCGCCGAATGCCGCCGGCGCAGCGCCGGCTCTCGCCGGTCCGATGCCGGCCGGCGCCCTGCCCGCGCCTGCCGCAGCCGCACTTGCGGCCGATGGTTCTCTCTCGGCGCCAGCACTAGCAGCGCCGAGCCGCGGCGCCTCGATCGACATCGCCCAGATCGAAGGCCAGGTCCGCGAATCCTCGATCAAGAAAGTCGGCGAAGTCGTCCAGTCGCACCCCGATGAGGCGATGGCGATCATCCGCACCTGGCTCCACGAACCGGCCTAAGACCCATGTCCAAGAAACCCGCAGCCCGCGACGACGTCCGCTCCCTCTCCGGGGCCGAGCGCGCAGCCATCATCATGCTCTCGCTCGGCGAGGACTACAGCTCGCGCCTCTGGCAGATGATGGACGAGGACGAGGTCAAGGAAGTCAGCCAGGTCATGTCGACCCTGGGCACGGTGAGCTCCAGCCTGGTCGAAAAGCTCCTCGTCGACTTCGTCTCGCAGATGTCGGGAACCGGCTCGCTGATGGGCTCTTATGAGTCGACCGAGCGCCTGCTCTCCCGGATCATGCCGGAAGACAAGGTCTCGCAGATCATGGAAGAGATCCGCGGCCCCGCCGGCCGCACCATGTGGGACAAGCTCGCCAATGTGAACGAGACGGTTCTGGCGAACTATCTGAAGAACGAATACCCGCAGACCGTTTCGGTGGTGCTCTCCAAGATCAAGCCGGAGCATGCGGCGCGCGTTCTGGGCTCGCTGCCGGAAGAATTCGCCCTCGAAGTCGTGCAGCGCATGCTGCGCATGGAAGCGGTTCCGAAGGAAATTCTCGACAAGGTCGAGCAGACGCTGCGCGTCGAGTTCATGTCCAATCTCGCCCGCACCGCCAAGCGCGACGCGCATGAGCAGATGGCCGAGATCTTCAACAATTTCGACCGCCAGACCGAAAGTCGCTTCGTCACGGCCCTGGAAGAGCGCTCGCGCGACAGCGCCGAGCGCATCAAGGCGCTGATGTTCACCTTCGAAGACCTCGGCAAGCTCGATCCGGGTTCGATCCAGACGCTGCTGCGCCATGTCGAGAAGGACAAGCTCGGCCTCGGCCTCAAGGGCGCGACCGACACGCTGCGCGACGTGTTCTTCTCCAACATGAGCGAACGCGCCGGAAAGATCCTGCGTGAGGACATGGAAGCGATGGGCCCGGTCCGCCTGAAGGATGTCGACGAGGCGCAGATGCGCATGGTCAACATCGCGAAGGACCTCGCCAACAAGGGCGAGATCATGATCGCCAACGGCAACGCCGAAGACGAGCTGGTGTACTGATGAGCGCCAAATTCACCTTCGACGTCGAATTCCGCCCCGAGGGCGATCTCGTCTCCAATGCCGCGCGCGCGCGGCAACGCAAGGGCTATACCACCGAAGAGATCGATGCGCTGTCGGCGCGGGCGCGGGAGCAGGGCATGAAGTCCGGCCAGGTTCGCGCCCTCGAACAACAGGCCCAGGAGATCGGCCAGCTCGTCACCATCCTGCGCGATGTCGCCCAACGCTCGAGCCAGTCGATCGAGTCGGTTCGCGAGGAAGCAGCCCATCTGGCACTCGCCGCCGCGCACAAGATCGCCGCCGCGGCGGTCGAGGCCCTGCCCGCCGCCGATGTCGAGGACGCGCTGCGCCACGCGCTGCACCAGGCGCTCGGCGAGCCGCGCATCGTCCTGCACACCAGCGCCCAGGTCGCCGAGATCCTGAAGCCGCGTCTTGCCGAAATCGCGCTCGAAGAGGGCTTTGACGGCCGTGTCGTCGTATCGGGCGAGGCGTCGATGAGCGGCGCCGATTGCCGCATCGAATGGCGCGGTGGCGGTGCCGAACGCTCGGCTGCCGCCATCGAATCCGCGATCGGCGAGCTGATCGCGCGACGTTTCTCGAATTCCAACTCCCCCACGGAGGCTTAAGCCATGGCAGCCAGCGACAATGTCGATCTGCCCGATCTCGGACATGAGGATCAGCCGGGCCAGAGCCCGGCCCTGCTGAACAACGATGCGTCGAACGAATCCGACATCAAGCGCACTGCGCAGGATCTCGAAGCGGTGTTCGACGTACCGGTGACGGTATCGGCCGTGCTCGGCAAGTCCGGCATGGAAGTGAGCCAGCTCCTGAAGCTCGGCAAGGGCACCATCGTCGAGCTCGACCGCAAGGTCGGCGAAGCGATCGACATCTACGTCAACGACCGCCTGGTGGCGCGCGGCGAAGTGGTGCTGGTCGAAGACCGGCTCGGCGTGACCATGACGGAAATCATCAAGGCCGGTCAGTCGTAAGACTGGCCTGAAGAAGGAATACGGATATGAGACTGCTCATCGTCGGACAGCTCCAGGGCCAACTCACCGCCGCGACCAAGATCGCGATGGATCGCGGCGCCAAGGTGACCCACGCCATCGACATCGAGCAGGCGCTCGCGAGCCTGCGCGGCGGCAAGGGTGCCGACCTCGTGCTCTGCGACGTCAAATGCGATATCGGCGCGCTGGTCCGCGGTCTCTCGACGGAACGGATCTGCACCCCGGTCGTCGCCTGCGGCATCGGCACCGATGCGCGCAGCGCCGTCGACGCGATCCGTGCCGGCGCGAAGGAATACCTCCCGCTGCCGCCCGATCCGGAGCTGATCGCCGCGGTGCTGGCCGCCGTCGCCGACGACAGCCATCAGATGATCTTCGAAGACGGCGCGATGGAGGCGGTGATCGCCCTCGCCGACCAGGTCGCGCCGAGCGAGGCCTCGATCCTCATCACTGGCGAGAGCGGCACCGGTAAAGAAGTGATGGCGCGCTACATCCACAAGAAGTCGAACCGCGCCGACAAGCCCTTCATTTCGGTCAACTGCGCCGCGATCCCCGAGAACCTGCTCGAGAGCGAACTGTTCGGCCACGAGAAAGGCGCCTTCACCGGCGCCATCGCCCGGCGCATCGGCAAGTTCGAAGAGGCCAATGGCGGCACGCTGCTGCTGGACGAAATCAGCGAAATGGATGCGCGGCTCCAGGCCAAGCTGTTGCGCGCGATCCAGGAGCGTGAGATCGACCGCGTCGGCGGCACCAAGCCGGTCAAGGTCGATATCCGCATCATCGCGACCTCGAACCGCGATCTCGCCGAAGCCGTGAAACACGGCACCTTCCGCGAGGATCTGCTCTATCGTCTCAACGTCGTAAACCTGCGCCTGCCGGCGCTGCGCGAGCGTCCGCGCGACATACAGGCCCTCGCCCGCCACTTCGCGCACAAATACTCGCAGGCCAATGGCGTCGCCTATCGCCCGCTCGCATCTTCGACCGAGCGGCTGCTGGCGAGCCATCCCTGGCGCGGCAACGTGCGCGAGCTGGAGAACACCATCCATCGCGCCGTGCTGCTGGCGACCGGTCCCGACATCCAGCCGGAGGCGATCCGCCTGCCGGACGGCACGCAGGTCGGAAACAATCCGCGTTCCAGCGATCTGCCGGCGCCGGTGCAGGCCGCAGTGAACAACGCTGTCGCGGTGACGCGCGGGCTCGTCGGCCGCACGGTGGCCGATGTCGAGCGCGACCTGATCCTCGACACGCTCGACCACTGCCTTGGCAACCGCACCCATGCGGCAAACATCCTCGGCATCTCGATCCGCACCCTGCGCAACAAGCTGCGCGAATACGGCCAGGCCGGCATCCCGGTGCCGAACCACGGCGAGCAGCGGGTCGCGAACGGTTAAGGCTTCGATGAGTGCCTCTTGCGGTCAGGCAAGGGGAAGCACGGCAGTTCGACATGTCTGATGTATCCGCCGCCAATCCGGCACCGACCGGAAATTTCAACTTCAGCATCGGTCAGATCGCCGATATCCTGAAGCGATCGGATCTCGCGCTCGCCATCGGCATCATGGCGATCCTCGTCGTCCTGCTGCTGCCGCTGCCGCCATGGCTGCTCGACGTCGCCCTCGCGCTGTCGCTGAGCTTTTCGATCCTGATCCTGATGACGGCGGTTTTCATCAAGAAGCCGCTCGAATTCAGCTCCTTCCCGACCATCCTGCTCATCACGACCATGATGCGGCTGGCGCTCAATCTCGCATCCACGCGCCTGATCCTCGGTCACGGCAACGAAGGCACCGCCGCCTCCGGTTACGTCATCCAGGCTTTCGGCAAGCTGATCATGGGCGGCAATTTCGTGATCGGCTTCATCGTTTTCGCGATCCTGGTGATCGTGAATTTCGTGGTCATCACCAAGGGTTCGGGCCGTATCGCCGAAGTCGCGGCGCGCTTCAGCCTGGATGCGATGCCCGGCAAGCAGATGGCGGTCGACGCCGATCTTTCCGCCGGACTGATCGACGAGAAGGAAGCCAAGCGCCGGCGCAAGGAACTCGAAGCCGAGAGCAACTTCTTCGGCGCGATGGACGGTGCGAGCAAGTTCGTCCGCGGCGATGCCATCGCGGGCCTGCTGATCGTCGCGATCAACGTCGTCGGCGGCATCATCATCGCCGTCGCGCAGAAAGGCATGAGCTTCACCGACGCCTCGTCGACCTTCACGCTTCTGACGGTCGGCGATGGCCTCGTCAGCCAGATGCCGGCGCTGATCGTTTCGACCGCGGCCGGCCTGATGGTCTCCAAGGCCGGTGTCGAAGGCGCGACCGACAAGGCCCTGATCGGCCAGCTGTCTTATTATCCGCAGGCACTCGGCATGGCCGCGGCGGTGATGGGCACGATCGCGGTCCTGCCCGGCATGCCGCACATCGTGTTCTCGCTGCTGGCGGCCGGTGCGGGCAGCCTTGCCTACTTCGCCCACAAGAAGAAGGACGAGAGCGCGGCCCAGGAACGTGCCGAGGAAGCGAAGGCGCAGGCCGACGAGAAGACCAAGGAAGAGCCGATCTCGACCGCGCTGGCGCTCGACCTTCTGCGCGTCGAGCTCGGCTATGCGCTGCTGCCGCTGATCAACGACGTGAAGGGCCACCGCATCACCGACCAGATCAAGGCCCTGCGCCGCCAGCTGGCGACCGAGATGGGCTTCGTCATGCCGGCAGTGCGCATTCTCGACAACATGCAGCTCGGCTCGAACGAGTACCGCATCCGGATCAAGGAAGTGGATTCGGGCTCGGGCGAGCTCTACCCGGGTTCTCTGCTGGTCATGGATCCGCGTGGCCTGCCGATCGACCTGCCGGGCACGCACACGACCGAGCCGGCCTTCGGCCTGCCCGCGACCTGGATCGCCCAGACGATGCGCGAGGAAGCCAGCTTCAAGGGCCTGACCGTGGTCGACCCGGGCACCGTCCTGACCACCCATCTGACCGAAGTGCTGAAGTCGCATATGGCGGAGCTGCTGTCTTATGCCGAGACCAAGAAGCTGCTCGACGACCTGCCGCCGGAAAACAAGAAGCTGGTGGAAGAGCTGATCCCGTCGCAGATCTCGGTGACCGGCGTGCAGCGCGTGCTGCAGACGCTGCTCAGCGAGCGCGTCTCGATCCGCGACCTGCCGGCGATCCTCGAAGGCATCGCCGAAGCCGTCGGCCACACCAAGAACGCGATGTATATCACCGAGCATGTCCGCGCCCGTCTGGCGCGCCAGCTCTGCCACGCCAACCTGGCGCCTGGCGGCTATCTGCCGATCATCGCGCTGTCGCCGGCCTGGGAGCAGGCCTTCGCCGAGTCGATCGTCGGCCAGGGCGAAGACCGTCAGCTCGCCATGGCGCCGTCGCAGCTGCAGGCCTTCATCCAGTCGGTGCGCGACCGCTTCGACGAGGCGACGAACAAGGGCGAAGTGCCGGTGCTGCTCACCAGTCCGCAGGCGCGGCCCTTCGTGCGCTCGATCATCGAGCGCTTCCGCGCCCAGACCGTCGTCATGAGCCAGAGCGAAATCCACGCCAGCGTCAAGCTGCGCACCATGGGACAGGTGTAAGGCCGTCATGCAACTCCGCACCTTCCTTGCGAAAGACATGCGCGAAGCGCTCGCGACCGTGCGCGCCGATATGGGTCCGGAGGCGGTGATCATCGCGTCGGAGAAAGCCAAGGGCGGCGGCGTGATGGTGCGCGCGGCGCTCGACAAGCCGGAGACGGATGAAAAGCCCGCGGCGGCCGCGATGCTGCACAATGCCGAACCGATTCTCGCGGCGGATTTCGATACGAATTATCGCGACGGCCTGCTGCGCCGGCTGCGCGGCACTGGCGGCGCAGAAAAGAAGAACGCCCTTCATTTCGATCGCGCCGAACTTCTCGCCGCGCTCGGGCGGCACCGTCTGCCGGAAGGCCTCGCGCACACCCTCGCCGAAGCCGCGGCGAAAGCACAATTGAGCGACATGACGCTGGCGCTGGCCTCGGCGCTCGACAAGCGCATGAAGCCCTGGCCGATCGATATGGCGACGGCCAATGCGCTGCTGCTGGTCGGCCCGAACGGCGCCGGAAAGACCGCTGTTGCCGCCAAGATCGCCGCGCATGCGCGGCTGGCCGGACGGCGCACGACACTGGTGGCAGCGGACAGCGCCGGTGCCGGTGCGGTGGCGCGCCTGAAGACGTTCGCCGATCATCTCGACTCCGGCATGGCAACGGCCGAAAGTGCGGCGGAGCTGACCAAGCTTGTCGCCGACTGCATTCCCGCCAAGACCTTCGTCATTATCGACACCGCCGGTTTCGATCCGCGCGATGGCAAGGCGCGCTCGGCGTTCGCCGCGCTCGGCCAGATCGGCCGCGTCGAAGCGGTGGGCGTGGTCTCGGCATTGAGCGACGCCGAAGAAGTCGGCGAAATCGCCGATGCGCTCGCACAGCTCGGCGCCAAGCGGCTGATCGTGACCGGCCTCGATCTGGCGCGCCGCGCCGGTGCGCTGACCGCGGCAGCGACGGCGGGCATTCCGCTCGCGCACACGACGCGCTCGCCCTTCGTGGCGGGCGGGCTCGAATCGCCGACCTCTCTCACGCTCGCGCGGCTTCTGCTCGACGAACAACGGAGCGCCCAATGACCATCACCGCGATCGGTTCCGGCAAGGGCGGCACGGGCAAGACCCTGATCGCCGTCAGCCTCGCCCATGCCTTCGCGCATCTGGGCGAGCGCGTCCTGCTCTGCGATGCCGATTTCGGACTCGCCAATGCCGGCGTGCATCTGGGGCTGGCGGAGACCGGCGATCTCAAGGCCGTCATCGACGGCACGAAGCCGTTGGGCGCAGCGACCGTGCACGTCGGCAGCGGCCGCACGGGGTTCGACTTGCTTGCTGCGCCGTCGGGTTCGGGCGCGCTTGCCAATCTCAATACCGATTCGGTGGAGAAACTCTGCACGGCGCTGGAGCACGCATCGCAATATGATCGCGTGCTGATCGACCTGGGCGCCGGCATCGATGCAAATGTCATGACCATCGCGGCGCGCGCCGACGAGGTTCTGCTCGTCGTGACACCCGACCCGGCATCGCTCACCGATGCCTATGCTTTCGCCAAGCTGATGCTGCGCCGCACCACGAGCCGCCTGCCGCAGGTTTTGGTGAACATGGCCATGAACGCGACCGAAGGCCGTCGTGTCGCCGAGGCGCTGGCCGGTTCGGCGCAGGCGTTTCTGCGGGCAACACCGGAAAGCGCCGGTGCGATCCCGTTCGATCCGCGCGTCTCCGACGCGGTGCGCCGCCAGAGCTCGCTTTTGACTCTATTCCCCCAATCGCCGGCAGCCATCGCGATCGAAGCGGTCGCACGCAAGCTTCATGGCCATGCCGCACCTCTCGCAGCTGCGGGACTGCGTTAACCCTACTTTCGCATTTGCATCATTTTTCGTTGCCTGAATTCGCGGCAGATCGGAACTGGTGTATGCTTTCTTAAGAAGCAGTGCCGGACGGCCGCGGGCCGGGGCTCTGCGAGGGAAGCGTATTCACTACTGGGGGTCTCATGTCTGCTCTTATGGATATCTGGCATGCCATTCAGGCGATCGTGACGTCGTCGGACGTCATCACGCTCGTGATCATGGCGGTCATCGCAATCGGCGCCGGCGTCATGATGCAGAACATGGGCTCGGTCATCTCGACCACCCTGGTCGCGCTGATCGCCTTCGCGCTGGTCGAGTATGTGCTCGCCATCACGCTGCACAAGCAGAACGCCGCCGCCACGGCATCCACCGACTGGCAGGCCTTCCAGGACCTGCACATGCTGAGCCTGCTTGCCTACGCCATCCTGTTCGGCGTGGTGATCGGGGTCGCACACACGGCGCGCTCGCTCTTCGACCGCTGAGCCGGGCGAAACATTACGACAGCATGGACGGACAGCGGCGAAGCAGCTAGCTTCGCCGCATGGTCACTTATATCGCCATCGGCGTACTGGTCCTCGTCGTCCTCTGGGCGATCATGACCTATAACGGTCTCGTCAGCCGGCGGGCCATGACCCAGGAAGGCTGGAGCGGCATTGACGCCCAGCTCAAGCGGCGCAGCGATCTGATCCCGAATCTCGTCGAGACCGTGAAGGGTTACGCGACCCATGAGCGTACGACCTTCGACGAGCTGGCGCGGTTGCGCAGCCAGGGTGCGAGCCAGGATCCGGCGCAGCGCGCTGCCGCCGAACAGGCGGTGACCGCGGCGATCGGCAAGATCATGGCGGTGGCGGAGGCCTATCCCGAGCTCAAGGCCTCGGCGAATTTCCAGGAACTGCAGAAGGACCTCTCCGACATCGAGGACCAGATCCAGCTCGCGCGACGCTACTACAACGGCACGGTGCGCAACTATAACGTCGCGATCCAGCAATTCCCCTCGAACCTCGTTGCGGGCATGGGCGGATTCACGGCGGCGCAGTTCTTCCAGCTCGACGATCCGGCGGATCGAAACGCCCCGAAGGTTTCGTTCAACTGATGCTGCGCCGCGGCCTCGCGCTGCTGCTGTGGGTGCTGCTCGCGCTCCCGGCCTTCGCGCAGGACGCGCAATTCAGCGAAAGCCGGCACAGCAATCGCACGACCGCGCCGGAGCTTCCGAGCTACAGCGACACAACCGACAAGTCGGAACGCATCACCAGCTATGACAGCGACATTCTCGTCGCCAAGAACGGCACGCTGACCGTCAAGGAAACGATCCAGGTCTATGTCACCGGCGACCAGATCCGCCACGGCATCTATCGCGACTTCCCCACCCGCTATGTCGACAACAACGGGCTGCGCGTGAAAGTGCGCTTCGACGTCACCGGCGCAAGCCTCGACGGACGAGACGTGCCCTATGCCACCGAATCGCTCGACAACGGCGTGCGGGTGAAACTCGGCGACAAGGACAAATACGTCTCCGAGGGCCCGCATGTCTTCGTGCTGACCTACATCACCGCGCGGCAGATCGGGTTCTTCGACAAATACGACGAGATCTACTGGAACGTCACCGGCAATGGCTGGATCTTCCCGATCGACCGCGCCAGCGCGACGATCCACCTGCCCAAGGGCGCGAAGATCCTGCAATCGTCGGCCTATACCGGCAGGCAGGGCGAGAGCGGTTCGGCTGCATCGTCAGACCGGCTCTCGGGCGACACGATCCGCTTCGTCACCACCGCGCGGCTCGAACCCTATGCCGGGCTGACCGTGGCCGTCGGCTTCGCCAAGGGAGCGGTCGTGCCACCCTCGGCCGACGATCTTCGCCGGGACTACATTGTGGACAATGCGAGCACCTTCGTTGCGATCCTGGGTGCGCTCGTCCTGACGGTCTATTTCTTCGCCGCCTGGTGGCAGCATGGCCGAGACCCCAAGCGCGGAACGATTATCCCGCTCTTCGCGCCGCCGGCCGGTCTTTCGCCCGAAGCCGTGCGCTACATCCATCGCATGGCCTATGACCGCAAGGCGTTCGCAGCCGCGCTGATCAACATGGCCGTGAAGGGCGTGGTCAAGATCACCGAGGACCACCACACCTACACGCTGAGCCGGACCGGCAAGGACATCGGCGACCTGTCGGCCAGCGAGATGGCGCTCGCCAAGGAATTGTTCGACGGACCGGACGATTCCATCGAACTCAAGCAGACCAACCACAGCGAGATCCAGCGCGCGATCAGCGCGCTCAAACGCTCGCTGAAGAACGAGTGCGAAAAGCACTACTTCGTCACCAACAGCGGATGGTTCGCCGGCGGCGTCGTGATCCTGTTGCTGACGGGTGTTGCCGCCGCGCTTTTGAGCGACAATCCGGCGCCGGCGGCGTTCATGCTGATCTGGGTTTCGGGCTGGTCGGCGGGAACCGCGTTCCTCGTGCATCAGGCCTATGACAACTGGCTGGGCGTCTTTTCCGGGCCGGGTTCGCGCATCGCCAATTTCTTCAGCGCGCTGTTCATGACCGCCTTCGCTTTGCCATTCGCCGGCGGACTCATATTCGGCATCTATGAGTTCGGATCGATGATCTCGCCCTTTGCCTGTGTGGCGCTGATCCTCGGCGGCGTAATGGCCTATGTCTTTTATCATCTGCTGAAGGCGCCGACCGCGTCGGGCGCGGCGGTCATGGACCAGATCGACGGCTTCAAGATGTTCCTGACCACGACCGAGAAAGATCGCCTCGAACTGCTCAACCCGCCAAACGTCACGCCGCAGGTGTTCGAGAAATTCCTGCCCTATGCCATCGCGCTCGATTGCGAGAACGAGTGGAGCCGGAAATTCGCCGCCGAGGCGGAAGCCGCGGGTCGCGCCGCCGACGCCGGCTATGTGCCGATGTGGTATGTCGGCTCGAACTTCAACTCGCTTGGCATGGCCGGGTTTGCGTCATCGATCGGATCGTCACTCGGCAGTGCCGCGGCTTCGGCATCGGTTGCGCCGGGATCGAGCTCCGGCTCGGGCGGCGGCGGCTTCTCCGGCGGCGGTGGCGGCGGCGGCGGCGGCGGCGGCTGGTAGGTTCAGCGCTTTTTCGATTTGATACTGTCGATGGCGACCGGCCCCGGCCCCATGCCCACGAGGAACAGCAAGGCGCCGGCGATCGCCATGTTGCGCGCGAAAATCTGATAGTCCGCTTCGCGCGCGATCACGTCGTGGATCTTCCAGAAGTCGTGCATCGCAATCGACACGATCAGCGTGAAGGCGAACAGCAGGACCGCGCCGTGGCGCGTCTGATAGCCGAGTATCAGGGAAAATCCGCCAAGCGTCGCTGCGACCAAGGCAAGCGCGAGCATGAGCGGCGGCGCGGGAATGCCCTTCAATGCCATGAACTGGACAGAGACGTCCCATTGCCCGGCATAGCTGTAGACGCCGCTCAAAAAGAACCACGCCAGGATCAGCCGGCCGACCAGTGGGGAAATATATTCGGAGAACGACATCGAACGCCCACACAACGCGAATCAGCGTTCGCAGCATACAATGTGCGGGAACTTGAGGGCTTTGAGAAAAGTCAGAGGGTCTTGGCGCGCCCCAGGAGATCGTCATCGCCGGCCCTGTGCCGGCGATCCAAGATCATCCAATCCCGCATTCGCCGAGCTTGCTCGGCGACGCATGGAAGCCGCAGCGCCTCAATATTTCGGCTTCGTGTTCATAGATGGCCGGGACAAGCCCGGCCATGACGGCGCATGAAGATGCGAGACTAGGCCCCGCGCATCGCGTGCTTGCGCAGGTGGCGGACCAGCGCCATCTCGTCGAGACGCGACTGGGCGCGGCGCGATTCGATTTCGGCGGCGCGCTTGGCCTGCTGCTCGGCGGCGAATTCGAGGCTCTTCAAATCCTGGAAGGCGACGTTGAGATCGGCCTGCGCGGTGACGCGCTCACGCTCGATCTCCTTGAGCGTGGCGCGCAGATTCTCGCGGCGCTGCTCGATGGATTTCAGGAAGGACGGAAAGGCGAGACGGCCGATATCCGAATCCGACGCGCGCTGACGCTCGCGCGCCACGCTGTCTTCCAGATCGGAAAGCTTGCGCTCGGCATCCGCTTTCATGCCGTCGAGCGTCGCCATACGGCGTTTCATCTCGTCGACGCGAAAACGGCGCAAACGGATCAATGTGTCCCCACGCTTCATGACCCACTACCTTTCCCTAAGGCGCCTTACCCATGATCTTCTCAAGGGCGGCATAGCATTCGGTAAACGCCGTGCTCTCGTCTTTTCCCTGAGCGAGGAAAGCCTCGAGCTGCGGGTAAACCTTGATAGCCCGATCCACTTCAGCATTCGTGCCAGCTTTGTAGGCGCCCAGCCGGATCAGCTCCGCCATGTCCTCATAGGTGGCCAGGGGGCTGCGCGAACGTTGCACAAGTGCCTGTTCTTCTGCGGTATTGCAGCCCGGCATGGAGCGCGAAACCGACTTCAGGATGTTGATCGCGGGGAAGCGACCGCGCTCGGCGATGTTCCGTTCCAGGACAATGTGGCCGTCAAGGATACCGCGTACGGCATCGGCGACTGGTTCATTATGATCGTCGCCTTCGACGAGCACCGTGAACAGGCCGGTGATGGAACCCTGGCCATTGGCGAAACCGGGGCCGGCGCGTTCGAGCAAGCGCGGCAGTTCCGCGAAGACGGTCGGCGTGTAGCCCTTGCTGGCCGGCGGCTCGCCGGCGGAGAGGCCGATCTCGCGCTGCGCCATCGCGAAACGCGTCACCGAATCCATCAGCATGAGAACGTTGAGACCCTGATCGCGAAGCTGTTCGGCAACGGCCATCGCGACATAGGCGGCCTGGCGGCGCACCAGCGGCGGCTCATCCGAGGTCGCGGCGACGACGACGGAGCGTGCGAGGCCTTCAGGCCCAAGATCGTCTTCGATGAATTCCTTTACCTCGCGGCCGCGCTCGCCAACGAGCGCGATGACGATAGCATCGGCGTTCGAATTGCGCGCGAGCATCGACAGCAAGGTCGATTTGCCGACGCCGGAACCTGCGAAGATGCCCATGCGCTGACCGAGACAGCAGGTGGTAAAGGCATTCATCGCGCGGATGCCGAGATCGAGCTTGGCGCCGACACGGGCACGGGATGAAGCCGCCGGCGGATTGGCCTTCAGCGGATAGGCCTCAGGGCCCTTCGGCAGGGGGCCGAGGCCGTCGGTCGGATTGCCGAAGCCGTCGACCACGCGACCGAGCCAGCCCTGGGTCGGATAGATCACGGCGGGGCTGTCCTCGAAATCGGCGCGGGCGCCGAGGGTCAGGCCGTCGAGATTTCCGAGTGGCATAACCAGCGCCCGGCCATCGCGGAAGCCGACCACTTCACAGGGAATTTCCTTTTTAGATCCAGTCTTTAGCCGAACCTGGCCGCCCAGCGAGATAGCCCCGGCGGCGCCGGTGACCTCGACCAGAAGACCTTCGAGACGCGCCACCCGGCCAAAACGGCGGACCGGGGAAATGGCGGCAATATCCTTCAGCAAAGCGTGCATGGGGCCCTTTTTCGGCGCGCTTTCTGCCCGCCGGATCGCATCATCTTGCCGGGAAGGTTTTAAGTGGCGGTAAACTTAACAAACCGAATCAAGGGGATGGGTAGTTTCCGGGAACCGATTCTTAAGCCCCGTAAGGTTGCCATTAATCAATGCAACGGGATGTTAACCAGTTAAGGATAGGGTCAGAGAGTTGAACGAAGCCTGCTGGCCGCAAGAGGGACTTTGATATGCGCGTTCTCCTGATTGAAGACGACAGCGCCATGGCGCGCAGCATCGAGCTGATGCTCCGCAGCGAGGGGCTCAACGTCTACACCACGGATCTGGGCGAAGAGGGCATCGACCTCGGCAAGCTCTACGATTACGACATCATCGTGCTCGACCTGCAGCTGCCGGACATGAGCGGCTTCGAGGTCCTGAAGGCCCTGCGCGTCGCCAAAGTGCAGACGCCGGTCCTGATCCTTTCCGGCAATGCGATTGTCGAAGCGAAGGTGAAGGCTCTCGGCTTCGGCGCCGACGATTACATGACCAAGCCGTTCCACAAGGACGAACTGGTCGCCCGCATCCAGGCGGTGGTCCGCCGCTCCAAGGGCCACAGCCAGTCGGTGATCACCACCGGCAAGCTGATCGTGAACCTCGACGCCAAGACGGTGGAAGTCGACGGCCAGCGCGTCCACCTTACGGGCAAGGAATACCAGATGCTGGAGCTGCTCTCGCTCCGCAAGGGCACGACCCTAACCAAGGAGATGTTCCTCAACCATCTCTATGGCGGCATGGACGAGCCGGAACTCAAGATCATCGACGTGTTCATCTGCAAGCTGCGCAAGAAACTGGCGGCGGCGACGAACGGCGACAACTACATCGAGACCGTCTGGGGCCGCGGCTATGTGCTGCGCGATCCGAGCTCGACCGACGAGGTCGCGGCGTAAAATTCACGCGCAAGTATGAAGGGATACGAAACAGGCGCCGGCGACGGCGCCTGTTTCGCTCTTACTGCGCCATCGTGCAGTCGAGAATTTTGCGATCGTAGGCCGAGCCGACAAACAGGCGGTCGCCGCTGACGGCCGCGGTCGATGCCCCGCCGATCTGTCCGCCGGCATTCGCATAGACCGGCGTCGCAGCTTGCGGGACGCCCGCCGACAGCACCACATTGAAAATCTCCGACGGCGCCGGCTTCGATGGATCGTCCCGATAATCGGCCATCGCAAAGGCTTTCGGCTGGCCGGCGAGCCAGAGATGGCCTTTGGCGTCGAAGGCGAGATGATCGAGATTAGCCGGGACGGCGAGGTTTCCGGCTTCCTGCAAGGCACCGGACAACTGGCCGACCGAGAACGCCATCAGGCGGCGGTTATAGGCCTCGGCGACATAGAGATAATTGCCGTCCGGCGAAGCAGCCACGCCGCGCGGTGTGTTCAGCGCAGTCGCCACGACGCGGAAGGTGTAGCCGTTGAAGTAGAGAATATTGGCGCGCGGCAAGACCAGCATGTCGTCGAGCCAGCGGCCGAAGGACGAGACCGTGGCGTGCGTGTTGGTGACATAGAAGCGCTCGCCGTCCAGCGCGGCGATGGATTCCGGATCGACGAGTTCGTCGCTCTCGATGCTGCCGAGATGATCGAGTTTGGCCGCACCGGCCGGGACACCGAAGGTCTCGATGCTGTTCTCGCCACTGGCCCGGCGGTTGATGGCAAACAGCGTGACCTGGCCGTGGCTGTCGCGCGCGAGACTGATGCCATAGGGATGGAAATCCGACGGCGTGCCGGCAAGCTTGCGCAAATGCGACGCTGGATCTTTCAGAGCAAAAGCATAAATGCCGTCGCGCGGCGACGGCTTGCCGGCGGCACGTGCGCGGCGGTCGGTCACCGAAACGAAGGCCAGGCCCGACGGCACATCGATCAGGATGTCGCCCGGACCGCTCGGCGTCGCGATCGGCTTGCAGCTCCCGGAGAAGTTCGGCGTCACATCGGTGAAAACGCCATAGGCAGTAAGACTGCGCACCGCGAGCGCAATGGCGGTGACCAGGACGATGGACCCGGCCGTGATCGCCGCGCGAAGAGCCGGGCGCATCGTCAGCTCGCCAGCGCCAGGGCGCCGGTGAACTGGAGATTGGCGAGTCGCGCGTAGAGCCCTTCCTGCGCCACGAGCTCGGCATGCGTGCCCTCGCCCACGACACGCCCCTGGTCCATCACCACGATACGCTTGAGGCGCTGGATGGTGGCGAGGCGATGGGCGATGACGATGGTGGTGCGGCCGGCCATCAAATTCTCGAGGCCCTTCTGTACGAGGCGCTCGTTCTCGGCGTCGAGTGCGCTGGTTGCTTCATCGAGGAGGAGAAGCGGCGCATCGCGCAGGATGGCACGGGCGATGGCGATGCGCTGGCGCTGGCCGCCGGAGAGCGTCACGCCGCGCTCGCCGACGAGCGTGTCGTAACCATTGGGCAGTTTGTCGATGAATTCGGCCGCAGCCGCGGCGTCGGCCGCGCGGCGGACATCCTCGTCGCTGGCGCCCGGGCGGCCGTAACGGATGTTGTCGGCGAGCGTGCCCGAGAAGATCACACTGTCCTGCGCGACCACGGCGATGTTCGAGCGCAAATCCGCAGGATCGACCGAAGCGATGTCGATGCCGTCGAAAGTGATGTTGCCGGATTGCGGCGCGAAGAAGCGCAACAGAAGCTGGAAGACCGTCGATTTGCCCGCGCCGGACGGACCGACCAGCGCCACGGCTTCACCGGGTGCGATGTCGAGCGAGAAGCCGTTCAGCGCCTTGTAGTTCGGCCGTGTGGGATAGTGGAAGGTCACATCGCGGAACGCGATGGCACCACGTGCAGGCTTTGCGATGGCACGCGGGTGGGACGGCGTTTCGACATCCGGCCGGACATGAAGCAGCTCCATCAAGCGCTCGGCCGCACCGGCGGCGCGCTGGAGATCGCCCCAGGTCTCGCTCATCGCGCCCATGCCGGCGACGAAGATCACGGCATAACCGGCAAACTGGGTGAGGATGCCAACGGCCATGCGATGATCGACGACGTCATGCGCGCCGACCCAGAAGACGCCGACGATGCAGGTCGCCACCGCCGCCATCACCACCGCGGTCATGATGGCGCGGGCACGGGTGCGCTGGATCGCGACGACAAAGGAATCTTCGACCGCGGCACCAAAAGCCGCGCGCTCGTCGGATTCGCGGGTGAAGGCCTGCACGGTCTGCACCGCGTTCAGGGTCTCGGCGGCGCGGGCGCTGGTGTCGGCGATGCGATCCTGGCTGCGGCGGCTCAGGTTACGCACCCAGCGGCCGAAGCCGAGCAAAGGCATCAGCACCAGCACGACGATGCCGATGACGAGCAATGTCAGCTTGATGCTGGTGACGAAGAGCAGGATCAGCGCACCGACGAGCATGATGAAATTGCGCGCCGCGACCGAAGCCGAGGAGCCGACCACTGTCTGGATCAGCGTCGCGTCGGCGGTGAGGCGGGAGAGCACCTCGCCGGTGCGCGTCATCTCGAAGAAGGCGGGCGTCAGCCCGATGACATGGTCGAACACAGCTTTGCGGATGTCGGCGATCACGCGCTCGCCCAGCCAGGTGACGAAGTAGAAGCGCACCGCCGTTGCCACCGCGAGCGCCAGCGCGATGCCGACCAGCGGGAAGAAGTAGGCGTCGATATGCGAGGCCAGTTCCACGCTGAAGCCGTGCTGGACGAGCTGACCGAGGGCGGGTGGGATCAGGAGGCTGGCGGTCGAGGAGCAAACCAGAGCCACAGTGGCGATCGCGATCGCCACCCGGTATGGCCACAGGAAGGGCGTCAGCTGGCGCAGGGGCTTCAGCGAGCGGGATTTCGCCCGCCCGGCCGCAACCCGTTCCAGCTGTTCGGCATATTCTGCCCCGGTTTCGGCCATGTTCTTGTCCCGGATTGCCTTGCGACCCCCGGTATATAGGACCGCCTTCCCGGCTTCTAAGGGACCCATCGCCGCTGCGGCGCTTGCAGCCGCCGCCCCGACCCCCTATAAGGCCCGGCCTCAAACTTCGTCGGAAGAGCCATGAAAAAGGGCATTCACCCCAACTACCACTTTGTCGATGTCCGCCTGAACGACGGCTCGACCTACAAGACCCGCACGACCTGGGGCGAGAGCGGTCAGCAGCTGACCCTCGACATCGACC
This sequence comes from Pseudomonadota bacterium, assembly GCA_018241025.1. GTDB lineage: Bacteria > Pseudomonadota > Alphaproteobacteria > Micropepsales > Micropepsaceae > Rhizomicrobium. The sequence continues at coordinate 4,671 of JAFEEQ010000030.1, read as the reverse complement.
CGACCACGCACCCGGCCTGGACCGGCGGTCAGCAGCAGCTGATGGACCGCGGCGGCCGCCTGACGCGCTTCAACAAGAAGTTCGCCGGCATGATGGGCGCGGGCGAGAAGAAGTAAGCCGCCCCGCCTTCGAGCAAGTTGTCACCGCCCGCGCAAGCGGGCGGTTTCGTTTTTGGGCCGCGCCCTACTCCGCCAATATCTCCGACACCACGCGCAGGGCATGGCGCACCATCCAAGGGTTGGTGTCGCGATAGTAGGGCAGCGCGATCACCGCCATCGACAAGGCCCAGCCGCGGCCACGCGACCAACTCGCCTCGTCGACCTCGATCATCTTCCGGAACACAGGCCGTGCCGCGGCGGGAAGCGCATACCAGGCGGCAAGCAGATCGCAGGCTGGATCGCCGACGGCAAAGCTGCCGAAATCGATCACACCGGCCAGCCTGCCCTCTCGCATAATGAGATTTCCGGGATTGAGGTCGCCGTGAATCCAGCAGGGCGGCCCGTTCCACTGCGGCGCGTGAAGCGATTCTTCCCAAATGCGTTCCGCGGAACGGACATCGATCACATCCTGCGATGCCGCGAGCGCGGCACGCATGGCGGCACCGCGCCGCGACAGCGGAACGCCGCGCCCCGAATTTCCCTGTCGCGGCGGCGGTCCGCCTTCGAGGTCTATCGCCCGCAAGGCCCGAATGAACGCGGCGAGCTCGATGGCAAATCGGTGCGGATCGGCAAGCCGGTCGGGCTCGGCAATCTCGCCCTCGATCCAGGTGACGATCGACCAGGGCAAGGGGTAGCCCTCGCCCGGTTCGCCGAGTGCGATCGGCATTGCAACGTCGATCGGCAGATGTGGCGCGAGTCTGGGCAACCATTGCTGCTCCAGCGCGGCCTGCCCGGCGCCGGATGGCCGCAGCGGCAGGCGCGCCGCCATGCCGGTGCCAAGGCGATAGATGGCGTTGCTGGTGCCGCCGGAGCCGACGGGCGTGATCGGCAGGTCTGCCCATTGCGGAAATTGCCGTTCGATGAGCCGTTGCAGCACTGCGGCGTCGGCAAACGTCTCGTCGGCATGCATGCGCGGGCGCAGGCCGTGGTCGTTCTTGGTCATGGAAAGTCCGATGGAATAAGGACGAAACGGAACAGCCCGCAAGGGCGGCGTTCGGTCAGGCGATCGTTCCGGCCATGATGGACTCCATCGTTGGACGCACAATGCGCCCTGCCCAAAGCCGGCACAAGTGCAGTCAGTTTGCGCCGTCGTGTCCGAAGGCACGTTCGAGCAAGGTAATCTGCGCCCGCGCACCGGATTGCGCCTTCAATCCGCCCTCGAACAGCACGTCGTCGAGACGGGCGATGCGGCGATAGAGATTGTCGCTGCGCTCCATCAGGTCGCGCAGCGTATCCGGCAGCATCTCCGCGCCTGCGCCGGCGGCACCGAGGCAGATTTCGCGCGAGCCGAGGCGATAGCGCTCGCTCTGCGCGTCCTCGGCCGGCATGTCGCCGTCATGCACCGCGCGCTGGACCAGAAGCCAGCTTGCCGCCTGCATCAGGCGCGTGGTGACGCGCATGCTTTCGCCGGCATAGAGCAGCGCCGCCTTACGCGGAAGGTCCTTGGATTCCTGGCGCCCACGGCCGTCGAGATACTTCGCGGTTTCCTCGACCAGCGACATGCCTTCGTCGAAGGTGCGCTCGAACAATGCCGAGCCGGTAAAGCTCTTGATGGAAACCTGATCGAGGGATTCGTCTTCAGCCGTGTTCATGTCGCCGTGCCGTGCTCGCGTCGCGAAACCTACCATCGCGCAAGTGAGGCGCAATACGTAACGACGGTCCTTATGGGTATAAACCAAAGGAATGGTTGCAGTGCGGACACGCATTGCTGTGCGTATTAATCTTTACGCACCCGTTCACCGCGATTAACGCTTAAAGAAGGCATCGGCCGCGGAACGCGTCGCGCCGCGTGCGGCGATGGCATCACGGCAACGTACGATCTCTTCTTCCATCGCCGCGATGCGGACCTCGAGTTCATGTGCCGAGAGGGCGGAGAGATCCTCGCCCAACACGATCGCCGGCTTCGGCTTGCGCGGCGACATTTCATCGGGATCGATCGGCATCGGCGTCTCTGTCCTGCTATTGTCGTTACCGAACTATAGCGACGGAACTGCCATGCGAGCCATCGAGATTGAGAATCCCGGGTCCGGTTATGTCCTGAAAGTGGCGGATATCGCCAAGCCGGTTCCCGGAGCGGGCGAAGTGCTGATCCGCAACGCCGCCGCGGGGCTCAATCGTGCCGATCTTTCGCAAGCGATGGGAGGCTATCCGCCGCCGCCCGGCGCGCCCGCAACGCTCGGCATGGAATGCTCCGGAACGATCGAGGCGGTCGGCCCCGGCGTGGCGGCGTTCAAGCCGGGCGATGCGGTGTGTGCGCTCCTGGGCGGCGGAGGCTACGCGGAATATGTCGCCGTATCGGACAAGCTCATCCTGCCCGTGCCGAAGGGTGTCGGGCTGATCGACGCGGCGGCGCTGCCGGAGGTTTATTTCACCGTCTGGACCAACCTGATGGATGCCGCGCGGTTGCAACCGGGCGAAAGCGTGCTGATTCATGGCGGATCGAGCGGCATCGGCACGGCGGCGATCCAGCTACTGCACGCGCGGGGACACAAGGTCTTCGCCACAGCGGGCAGCGCCGATAAGTGTAAGGCGATAGCGGCGCTCGGTGCCGATGTCGCGATCAACTATCGCGAAGAGGATTTCGTCGCCGTGGTGAAGGACAAGACCGGCGGCAAGGGGGTGGATGTGATCCTCGACATGGTCGGCGGCGACTATATCCAGCGCAACATGAGCGCGGCGGCGATCTGGGGCCGCATTGTGAACATTGCCTATCAATCGGGCATGCAGGCCACGGTGAATTTCGCGCCGATGCTGATGAAGCGCTTGAGCCTTCTGGCAACGACCTTGCGTGCACGTTCGAACGAGGAGAAGGGCGTGATCCGCGATGCGGTTCTGCGCGAGGTGTGGCCGCTGATCGAAGCCGGAAAGATCAAACCGGTCGTAGACCGGACCTATCCGCTCGCCGAAGCCGGCGACGCGCATAAGCGCCTGGCGGGGAGCGAGCACATCGGAAAGATTTTGCTGACGCTGTGACGCTCAACCGAGGTGCAGACCGTCGATCAGGGCGAGCGACAGAGTCCCGAGCACCAGAAGCGACAACGTCACGACCGAGGTCACGCGCAGACCGGCGCGGACCACCGAGCGCAGATCGACGCCCAAACCAAGCGCGGCCATCGCGACGATCGTGAGCCAGGTGGCGACGGTTCCGGCGGGAGCCAGGAGGCCGGACGGAATCCAGCCCGCGGACCTCGCGGCGATCAGCGCAAGAAATCCGACGATGAACCACGGCACCATGTGATGGAGCCGGAGGCGCTGGGTGTTGCCGTCTGCGCGCCCGAAGAGCGACAGACCGAGCACGACCGGCCCCAGCATCAGGACGCGCACGAGTTTCACCAGCGTGCCGACCTGGGCGGAGAGCGCGCTGACCGGAACCGTCGCGGCGAGAACCTGCGGCACGGCATAGACGGTCAGCCCGGCGAGGATGCCGAACCCTTTGGGCGAGAGATGGAGCGCGACGGACAGCAGCGGCAGGCCGATGACGACGGCGACGCCGAGTACCGCAGTGAACGCGATGGAAGCGGCGACGTCCTCGCTATCGGCGCCGATTACTGGCGCGACCGCGGCGATGGCGGAATTTCCGCAGATCGAATTCCCGCAAGCGATCAACGTCGCCATGCAGTGCGGCAGGCCGAAAAGCCGGCCGATGCCATAGCTCGCCGCGATCGTCACGATCACCGTGCCGGCGATGACAGCGAGAATTCCAGCCCCGGCACCGAACACCATGCCCGCACTGATGGTAGCGCCGAGCAGGACAACCGCGATCTCGAGCAATAGTTTCGCGCTGAAGCCGATGCCCGGCTGCCAGCGTTCGTCCGGGGTCCAGACGGTGCGGACGGCCGTACCCGCGAGAATGGCCAGCACCAGCGCCTCGACCCAGGCGCGGCCGAAGAGCCGGACTTCGAGACGTTGCAGGAGCATCGCCAGTGCGGTGATCGCCACGCAGAGCACGAGGCCCGGAAGCAGGCGATAAAGAGAAAATATGGCACGGCGGAGCGGCATGGGTCGAATTTGACAGCCGAGACTTGATAAATAAAACGAGTTATATTTGTCATATCGATCGATAATATTGATGGTTTTCAATGACCCTCGAACAGCTCCGCATCTTCGTCGCCGTTGCCCAGCATCTGCATGTGACCAGGGCCGCCGACGAGCTGCATCTCACGCAATCGGCGGCGAGCGCGGCCATCGCGGCGCTGGAAGCACGGCACAATGTGAAGCTGTTCGACCGTGTCGGGCGGCGTATGGAATTGACGGCGGCGGGCCGGGCGCTGCTGCCGGAAGCGCGGCTGCTGCTGCAGAACGCGCGCAACGCCGAGACGGTGCTCGACGATCTGACCGGGCTTCGGCGGGGAACGCTTGCGATCGCGGCAAGCCAGACAGTGCTGGCCTACTGGCTGCCGGAACGGCTGGCGCGCTTTGCCCACGCCCATCCCGCCATTCGTCTGAACATTCTGGGCGGCAATACCGTGCAGACGGCACAGGCGGTCATCGACGGTCAGGCCGAGCTGGGCTT